>NZ_JBEPLG010000001.1:0-1202262 GCF_040545115.1 Burkholderia sp. 567 | reverse complement strand
CCCTTCAGCGGCACCCAGCCCAGCGATTTCCTGCCGCGATAGCGCAGGTAGGGCCGACGGTGCTGACTGCGCGACTTCGCGTATTGCTCGCACGTGGCGTTGATCGTGCCGGAGTGGATGCCCAGCGCCTTGCTGCTCCCCGTCGTCAGCACGTTCAGATCGAAACCCGTCGGCCACCTCTTGTTCCACTTAAGCGCGTGCTTCTGCGTGTCGTTGCAGAAGTTCCAGACGTAGTTCACCGCACGGCTTTGCTTGTTGAGCAGTCCGTTGAGCGACTTCACCCGGTAGCGGTAGACAAGAATCATGCAGGTGATCCTAACCCGTGGAAGAAGCTGCCTGTCAACAGCACTCCTTTCCTTCCCGCCATCCGCCCCGAAGGAAGTCCCCTTGGGGGAAATGGCGGGGTTTCTCGGAGCAAATTCTGATGAATTCAAGCTATAAGGTAGGCGAAAGCACCTCGCAACTTGTTACGTTCGACGTCGATTCCGTACGGCAGTTTGCAACGCTGGCCGGAGACATGAGCCCCCTGCACCACGACGAAGCGTTTGCAAAAACAACCAGGTTCGGCGGGCTGATCGTGAGCGGCACACACTATTCCGCCATGATGATGGGAATGGTCGCGACTTTTCTGACAGAGCGCAGAGCAGGTCTCGGCCTGGAGTTCGAGTTCCAGTTCCGCAAGGCGGTCGCGGTAGGCGAAGCCGTCCGGATGGAATGGCACATTGTGGCCGTCGAAGCCAACTCCAAGCTCAAAGGTGACGTTATTACGCTCGAAGGTTCGTTGGTCAACGAGAACGGGGAAGTTTGCGTTCTCGCCAAATCGAGAAGCCTCAGCATGCCGAAGGAATCACTCGCCGCGGAGTAGCATCCCGCCCGGCCCGGGCAACACCGCGGTCACTCAAACGCGCTGCCGCGCGACAGCACCGCCATCGTGCATTCGCCGCCCTAGGCCGAGGCTGCCCAATCTTCGAGCGACAACCCCGCGACACGGCTGAATTCGCGACTGTTGTTCGTTACAAGCACGGCACCGGCCGCGATCGCGTGACCGGCGATCGACGCGTCGTTCGCGCCGATCGGCGTGCCACGTGCGGCAAGGTCGACGCGAATCGCGGTCGTTGCATCGACCGCCGCGGTATCCCACGACAGCACGCCATCCAGCCGCGAAACAAAGGCCGTCACGAGTTCCGCATGCTTCGGCGAAGCCTTTCTGCCGACTGCGCCGAATCGCATCTCGGCATAGGTGATCGCCGACACGACGATCCGGTGCTGCGCATTGACGCACGACTGCAATCGGGACAACACCACGGATGGCCGCTCGCGCATGATGAACGAACAGATGTTCGTATCGAGCATGTAGAGCGTCGTCACCGGGCCGACTCCGTCGGTGCATCGTCATCGGCGCCGGGCAGCTTGAAACGACCGGCTTCGACGACCGTCGGGCGCTCGAGGAGGAAGTCGGCATCGGCGTGTGGTTCAGTCGCGAACGACAGCCACGTCGGCCGCACCGGACGCAGCAGCAACGTGTCGCCCTCGCGGCGGATCTCGAGTTCCGTCACACCCTCGAACTCCATGTCCTTCGGGATGCGGATTGCCTGGTTACGGGCGTTCTTGAAAATGGAAACAGTGCGCATGAGCCACTCCACAGGAGTACGATGCGCCCATTTTAGGCATATGCCGGCATATGTCAATGTCGGGGAACGTGCTGCGGGGATCGCGCCCGATGCTATCGCGGGTGTGCTTGCCATGTCGGTTGGACCTGTCTGCGATGAGGATGCAATCCATTCTTCCTCATGCCGCCTGCCCGATCCATATCCCGAACGGCCGATGCCCGCGGCCCTTCAAGCCGCGCGAAACGTCGTCGCTTGCGAATTGACGCATCGACGCATCGACGCTTCGCGCCCCGCCCCGTCACGGCAACCGGAAAGTGTCAAAGAACGTTTCGCGCTCCATCACGGTGAGCACCGCGCGCTTGTGCGGGAAATCGAACTCCTTCAGCGTGTAGAACCCGAGCCGATGCATGTACGCGATATGCCGCACATGATCGACGCGCGGCTCGCCGACGAGCCGCTGCGTGCGCGGCTCATCGACGAACATGTAGTGCAGCACCCCGCTCCACCATGCATGCAGCTTGCCCGCGCTCTGGAAGCGCGAGTCGCCGATCAGCAGATGCAGCCCGCGATCGTAGTCATGCGCGTCGTAGAACGGCGCGAGGCGGTCCTCCTTCGCCCAGTAGAACTCGAAATAGCCGAACGGCGTGTCGTCGAAATAGCCGATCATCGGATGCATGTGCGGATCGGCGAGCCGCTCCGCGAGATACGCGGCGTGCTCGTCGCGCGTGCCGCGCTGATCCCAGAAATGCGCGACGCGATCGAGGTTCATCCAGTCGCTGAACAGCTGCGCATGTTCGTCGATGTCGACGGTGCGCAGGCTGAACGTCATCCCGACCTGCGGCATGTAGCGCGCATAGATCTCGCCGGCCGGCGACGGCGGCCGCACCGGATGCCGGTGGCCGTTCGTGATCGCGTAGCGCAGCGGCATCCCGCCCGATGCAGGCGCCTTCAGCCACGGCCGCGGGTTCTGCCAGAACGTCGCGCGCGATGCGCTCAGCCGCAGCCGCTCGCCCGCGACCTGTGCGCCGTCGATCACGCCCTCGCGCACCGCGCGCGCGACGTACGACGCGACGGCCGCCGGCTCGGCGCCGCCGAGCGGCACCGACACCGTCGCCGCGTCGTGCCGCGTGTCCGTGTTGAACAGCGCGACGAATTCCGCGAGCAGCGTGGCCGGCGCATCGTCGGGCCGCCACGCGTCGAGCGTGCGCTCGGCGGCGGCCGTCGCATGCGCGGGCGCCGCGCCGTCGAGCGCCGCGGCTACCTCGCCTTCGACGGCGTCCGCCGTGCCGGCCGGTTTCGTGAGCGTGTCTTCCATCACAGTGCTCCCGCGTCGTGGCGGTCGGCGAGGATGTGCAGCCCCCGCTCGAGCGCCGGAAACAGGCTGCGCTGGAAGTTGTTCCAGCGCAGTTCGAGAATCGTGTCGTCCGGCGCGATCGGCGTGTCGAGCACGTCGCAGATCACCTCGCCGGAATCGATGCCGTTGTCGACGTAGTGGAACGATGCGCCCGTCATCGTCACCGGCTCGACGCGCGACGTCGTGCCGCTCGCCCAGTCGACCCGTTCGCCGCGCGCGCCGTGCAGCGCATCGAGCGTCGCCCACGCGCCGCGCCGCTGGTACGGCGAATCGTCGGCCGTGATGCCGGGGTGGATGTTCGCGATGCGGCGATGAAAGCGCGCGCCGGGGCGCACGAGCTCGTCGAGGATCACGAGCAGCCCGTCGAGCACGACCACGTCGGCGTCGAGTTCGAGCAGGCGTTCGAGCAGGCGGCGCTCGAACGCCTGCTTGCCCGTCACGCGCTCGCGCGCGTCGCGCGGCAGCCGGCGGTACGTCGACGCGATCGTGCAGAACAGTTCGTCGACCGGCCGGCCCTGCACGGTCAGCCCGTCGGGCAGGATCCACGGGCGGCCCGGCGTGCGCGCGAAGCCGTAGTCGGCGACCTTCGCGCGATCGGCGGGCGAGCCTTCGTCGTCGTCGACGATCACGCCCTTGAGCGTGTAGCGCTCGCCGAGCGGCGAGTCGTTCAGGCGCTCGACGAGGAATTCGAGCGGCGCCTTCATGTAGCGCGTGCCACCCTGGTAAGCAACCGGCTGGCCGGCGCGATCGGCCGCGCCGTTGCGCAGCGACTGGATGTAGACGAGATTTTTCTTCGGCATGGAGGCGTCGTGGAAAAAGCGGACGACGGCGCCGCGGCCCGCCCGCACCGGCCCGAAGGCCAGCCGGCGCGCCGCGGCGCGCGGCGTCACCAGTTGTATTTCGCGGTGGCGATCACCGTACGGTCGGTACCGAAAATGCACACGCTGGTCGACTGGCAACCGCTGATGTAGTGGCGGTTGAACAGGTTCGTCCCGTTCACGGCGAAGCGCCAGTTACGCGTGTCGTAGTGCACGCCCGCATCGAACAGCGTGTAGCTCGATACCGTCAGCGAGTTGTCCGCCGCACCGGCCGCCGCGCTCTGGTAACGCACGCCGCCGCCGAGACCGAAGCCCGTGAGCGGCCCCGTGTGCCACGTCCAGTCGGCCCACAGCGACGCCATCTGGCGCGGCCGCGGAATGTCGACCGGCCAGTTGTTCAGCGATGCGTCATTGGCCTTCACGTTCTTCACGTCCTGGTACACGTAGGACGCGATCAGCGACAGGTTCCGCGTGAGCTTGCCGGTCGCGCTCAGCTCGATGCCGCGCGAACGCACTTCGCCGGTCTGGATCGACGTCGTACCGGACGGATCGAGATTCAGCGGCGTCGACGTGAGCACGTTGGTCTGGTTGATCTGGTAGATCGCCGCGTTCAGCATCAGGTTCTTGCCCGGCGGCTGCCAGCGCAGGCCGGCCTCGATCTGCTTGCCGCGCGTGGGCTGCGGCAGGCCGCCGCCGTACAGGTTCACGCCGATCAGCGGGTTGAACGACGTCGCGTAGCTGATGTACGGCGACAGCCCGTAGTCGCCCTGGTACGTGAGGCCCACGCGGCCGGTGAACGCCGTGATGTCGGCCTTCGACTGCGTGCTGCCCGCGCGGTCGTCCAGCCGCTGGTTGACCCAGTCCTCGCGGCCGCCGAGCGTCAGCGTCCAGCGGTTCCACTTGACCTGGTCCTGCACGTACAGCCCGAACGTGTTCATCGTCGTGTACGTGTTGGTACGGTACGTGGTGTTCGGCGGCGAGAACACGGACAGCGTGACCGGCGTGTAGACCGGGTTGTAGATGTTCAGCGTCGGCGCGGCGGCCAGCCATTCGCTGTCGGTCGCGGTCTGCCGGTTGTACTGGAAGCCGAGCAGCAGCGTGTGCTCTAGCGGCCCGGTGCCGAAGCGGCCCTGCAGGTTGTTGTCGATGTCGAAGCGGCTGTAGTTCGTCTGGAACACGCCGGCCCAGCGGTTGATGTCGGTCAGGCTGCCGTCCGCGAAGCCCGCGCCGAACACCGAACCGTTGTCGAGCGACAGGTGCATCCAGCGCACGTTCTGCCGGAACGTCCACATCGAGTTCAGGTTGCGCTCGAACTGATAGCCGAGCGACCACTGCTTCTTGCGGTAATAGTTGAAATTCGGGTCGCCGCCGTAGACGTCCTTGTCAATCTGCCCGTTCGGGTTCGGCAGCACCGTGCCTTGCGCCGGCAGGAAGTTCGACGAGATGTCGCCCCAATCCTGCAGGTACGTGGCCGACAGCGTCAGCGACGTATCGGCGTCGGGGCGCCAGCGGAACGTCGGTGCGAGCGCGACGCGCTGGTCGTTGTTCGGGCCCGTCAGCGCGTTGCCGTCGCGCGCAACGCCGACGAACCGGTACGCATACTTGCCGTCCGCGTCGAGCTTGTCGCCGACGTCGATCATGAACTGCTTGCGCGCATAGTTGCCGAACTGCACGCCGGCTTCGCGCACGCGCTCGCCGTCGGCCGTCTTGGTCTGCACGTCGATGATCGCGCCGGGGTCGCCCGCGCCGTACAGCACCGACGTCGGCCCGCGCAGCACGGTGATGCTGTCGATCATGTACGGATCGACGCGCCAGCTCGACAGGTTCAGCGTGTTCGGCACCTGCAGGCCGTTCACGTAGGCCGTCGGCGTGAAGCCGCGCAGCGCAGCGTACCAGTCGGAGCGGTTGTCCGAGCCGTACGACGAGAAGCCCGGCACGTAACGCAGCGCCGCGTTCACGTCGGTCGCGCCGGTCATCTCGATCTGCTGCGCGGTGACGACGTTGATCGTCTGCGGAATTTCATTGATCGACGTATCGGTCTTGGTGCCGGTCCGGCTGCGCTTCGCGACGAGACCAACCGTGCCGTCGCCTTCCGAGCCCGCGTTGACGTTGATCGCCGGCAGCGTGCCGTTCGGCGTGCCGTTCGGCGCGCTGGTCGACGAACCGGTCGCCCCACTGGCCCCCGCACCCGCCGTACCGTTGCGCGCACTGTCGGCCGACGCCGCCGCACCCGCGTTCACGGCCGGGGCCGTCTGCGCGAATGCGTGCCCTGCCGCCATCCCGAACGTCACGCTCGCCGCGGCCGCGATCGCACGCAAACGCGTGCCTGTTGCCCACTCCATCTTTCTCTGCTCCACTTTTTTGATGCGGTCTCCGACCGCCTTTGTCAAAGAGCGAAAGCCATCCGGCCCGCGCTCGCCCCGTTTTGATGTCGTTGTTCATGCAATGCCCGGGCCGCGCCATCATCGTGGGCGGGCGCGATCCCGTCTTCGAGCGACGCGCAGATCTCGTCCGCGCGGCGTGCCAGCACCGACAGCAGCGTGTCGGACAGGCCGTGGCTGTCTTCGCAGCAGCCTTGCAGGTAGATGCGCGGCGCGAAGTGCTCGGGCGTCGCGAGCAGGTAGTCGCGCGTGACGTCGCCGCGCGTGAGCGCATCGCCGAGGTGCGGTGCGAGCCCTTCGAGCAGCGCCGAATGCGTGTCGCGCCGATAACCGGTCGCGAGCACGAGCGCGTCGAAGCGCTCGACGCGCGTCGCGCCGTTCATCCGGTCGCGCAGCGTCAGCTCGATGCGGCCGTCGGCGGTGCGCACCGCGCCCTCGATCGCGCTGTTCGCGAGCAGCGCATGACGCGGCGTGCCGTCGATGCGCTGCAGGTACAGCATTTCGTAGATCTGCTCGATCAGCGGCCGGTCGACCACCGCGTAGTTGGTGTCGCGGTAGCGCTCGAGCAGCGCGCGGCGTGCATCGTGCGGTTGCGCGTAGACGACGTCGGTGAACTCGGGGCTGAAGATCTCGTTGACGAACGGACTGTCGTCGGCCGGCTTCAACGCGCCCGCGCGCATCACGAGGTTCGCGTCGACATGCGGGAAGCGGCGCGCGAGGTCGATGAACACCTCGGCCGCGCTCTGCCCCGCGCCGATCACCGCGACGCGGCGGCGTTCGCCATCCGGCGACGCGACCAGCCGGTCGATGTCGGTCAGGTACGACGACGAATGGATCACGCGATCGCGGCCGAGCGCGGCGAACGCATCCGGCACCGCCGGCGTGCCGCCGACGCCGACCGACAGCGCACGCGTCACGCGCTGGCGCTCGCGGCCGGCCGCGTCGCACGACAGCACGCGCAACGCGTCGATCCGCGCGCCGTCGCCGTGCACGGGCTCGATCGCCATCACGGTCTCGCTGTAATGGACGTGCGCGTCGAACGCATCGGCGACCCAGCTCAGGTAGTCGTGGAATTCGACGCGGGTCGGATAGAAGTTCTTCAGATTGACGAATTCGTTCAGCCGGCCGCGTTCGAACAGGTAGTTGATGAACGTGTAGCGGCTCTTCGGATCGCGCATCGTGACGAGATCCTTCAGAAACGAGATCTGCATCCGGCAGTCGTCGAGCAGCATGCCGCGGTGCCAGCCGAATTCCGGCTGCCGCTCGATGAAGCAATGGGCGAGCGGGCGCGCCGCACGCCGCTCCTCCAGACGGATGGCCAGCGCCAGATTCGACGGCCCGAAGCCGACGCCGATCAGGTCGAATACGGTTTCTCTCTGCATGTCTCTCAGCTCCCTTGTCGGTGAAACCGGCCCGTCAGACGTGACGGCCGGAAAAGAAGGTCTCGCGCAGCGTGCGCATCCACAGCGGCTGTGCGTCGGCGAGCGCCAGACGGCGCTGCCGCGCGAAGCCATGCCGCGCGAGGGTGTCGACGACCCGCGCGCGGCCGGCCGGGACCGCGCAGCCGACCGCTTCGGTGCGCGGGTCGTCGAGAAACAGGTAATGCACGACGGACGGCAGCCAGCCGGCCACGCAATGCGGGCCGCGCCAGCGCGACTCGCCGACCAGCATCCGCAGCCCGCGGTCGTAATCGCGCGCGCCGACGTGCGGCGCGAGCGGGTCTTCCTTCAGCCAGAACGCCTCGACATACGCGAACGGTTCGCCGTCGAAGCAGCCGACGAGCGGCGTGACGTGCGGATCGGCGTCGGGCGCCGTGCCGTGGGCGCCCGGCTGCGTGCCCGGCCAGCCGTCGCGCACGCGCGGCTCGTCGAACCAGCGCGCGACGCGGGCGGCGTCCTCGCCCGGTTGCCAGCCGCGCAACGTGAAGCGCACGCCGAGCGCCGGCAGGTCGCGCGCATACACGTCGCCGCGCGGCGCGGGCGGCCGGCGCGGATGACGCCGGCCGTCGGTCAGCATCGGCAGCGTCGCGCACGGCAGCGGCGTGCCGACGCGCCACAGATCGGCCTGCTGCGCCCAGCCCTCGCGCATGCACAGGCCGCCGTCGGCGAGCACGCCGCTCGCGCGCAGCGCATCGAGCGCGACCGCCGGCCACGCGGCCGGGTCGAGCCGGATCGCCGCGCGGCGCGCGTCGTCGGAAAACGCGGCGGCGAGCGCGGCCAGCAGCGCACGGCGCTGGTCGGCCGGCGCCGCGCGATGGTTGTACGCGACGAGGCGCAAGGTGCCGTCGTCCGCGAGTTGCGCGCGCAGCAGCTGCGCGCCGATGCCGTCGCCCTGCGCGACGCGGATCTCCGCGTCGTCGCGCGCGGCGAACAGGCCGTCCGCGAACGCGAGACGGCAGGTGTCGGGCATCGTGAAGCCGTCCGGACGCACTTCAGCCAGCATCGCGCACCTCCTGCTCCGTTTCGGTCGAAGCCTCGACACGCGCGCCGAGCGCCGCGAGCGTCGGCGACGCGAACACGTCGGCCACCGTCAGCGCATGGCCGGCGAGGCTGGCCGCGTCGACGAAGCGCACGACGTCGAACGACGTCGCGCCGGCCTCGAACAGGTCGGCGTCGGGTGCGGGTGCGGCCGTCGCGAACGTGTCCGACCACAGCGCGGCGAGCGCGGTGGCTGCGTTCGGCGCGACATCGCTCGATGCCGTGACGCGCGGCGCGTCGCCGGCCGGCGCGGCCGCCGTGCGCGCGGCGAACAGCGCATCGGGCACCCCGAGCGCCGCTTCCGGCGCACCGGCAAAACGCGCGACTTCGTCGTGATAGAGGTCGACGAGCGCATCGACGAAGCGGCCGTCGAGCAGTTCGTCCGCATACGAGAACGCGGCGCTCACGCGGCCGTCCGGATGCTCGACGACGTCCAGCTCCAGCGTGAACACCACGCGATGGCGCACGTCGTCGAATTCGGCGAGCGCCAGGCCGGCCCAGTCGCGCGCGGCGGCGCCGGTCGGGCGCAGGTAGTTGAACATCACCTGGAACAGCGGATTGGCGTGCGCGGCACGCGGCGCGCGCAGCGCCGCGACGACGTCGGCGAACGGCACGTCGGCATGCGCATACGCGGCAAGCGCCGTATCGCGCACCTGCGCGAGCACGTCCGTGCGGCTGGCCGCCGCATCGAGTCGCGTGCGCACGACCACGGAATTGATGAACAGGCCAAGCGCATCGCGCGCCGCATCGCCCGTCAGCTCACGCGTCGACGCGAGCACGCCGACCGGCTGGTCGGCCGCGCCGGTCACGCGGAACAGCGCGGTGTTGAGCGCCGCGTGCAGCAGCATCGGCAACGTCGCGTGCGCGGCCGACGCGGCGTCGCGCGCGGCGCGGATCAGCGCCGCGTCGAACTCGAACGCGATGCGCGCCGCCCGCCATTGCGGGACGGCCGGCGCGTTGGCGCGCCGCGGCAGCACGGACGACGGCAGGTCGGCCAGTGCGTCGCGCCAGTACGCGACGCGGGCGGGATGGCACGGCGCGGGCAGCACGAGCGACGTGTTTTCCGTCGTTGACGCCGCCGGTGCCGACGCTGCCGACGATGCCGAAGCCGCGTCGCCCCGCACGAGCGCGACATAGCGTGCACGCACCGCGTCGAGCCACAGCTCGATCGATTCGCCGTCCGACACGATGTGATGGATCGTCACCGACAGCACGTGATCGTCCGCGCCGAGCCGCAGCACGCGTGCGCGCCACAATGGCGCAGCAGCCGCGAGATCGAACGGCGCGAGCGCATCGGCGTCGGTCAGCGCCGTGGCGCGGGCGAGCGCGTCGGGCTGCGCCGACAGATCGACGAGCGGCAGCGCGACGGGCGCCGCGGCGTCGATGCGCTGGCCCGGCAGCATGCCGTCGCGCGCGACGAGCCGGGCGCGCAGCGCCGGATGCGCGGCGGCCGCCGCCG
Organism: Burkholderia sp. 567; assembly: GCF_040545115.1. Classification (NCBI taxonomy): domain Bacteria; kingdom Pseudomonadati; phylum Pseudomonadota; class Betaproteobacteria; order Burkholderiales; family Burkholderiaceae; genus Burkholderia; species Burkholderia sp. 567. The sequence continues at coordinate 1,192,163 of NZ_JBEPLG010000001.1, read as the reverse complement.
AAAACGCCGCGCGCAGCGCATCGACGTCGAGCGGACCGCGCACGCGCAGCGCGACCGGGATGTTGTAAGCGGCGCTGTCCGGCTGCGCGCGCCACAGGAACCACAGGCCGAGCTGCGCGGGCGACAGCGGCCACACGCCATGCGCATCGGGTTTGACCACCGCGACGCCCGGCGCCGCGGCACCGGCGTGCGCGGCACGCGGCGCGTCGGCCACCTGGCGCGCGTATTGCGCGAGCACCGGCGCTTCGAACAGCGCCCGCACCGGCACGTCGCGGCCGAGCCGCTCGGCGACGCGCGTCGCGACGCGCACCGCCGCCAGCGAATGCCCGCCGAGTTCGAAGAAGTGATCGCCGCGGCCGACGCGTTCGACGTTCAGCACGTCGCGCCAGATCGCCGCGAGCGCGGTTTCGTCGCCGTCGTGCGGCGCTTCGTATGCGCGTTCGACGCGCACCGGGGCCGGCAGCCGTGCACGGTCGACCTTGCTGTTCGCGTTGCGCGGCAGCGCGTCGAGCACGATCAGTTGCGCGGGCACCATGTAGTCGGGCAGCGTGCGGCGCAAGTGCGCGTCGAGCGTCGCGGCCTCGACCGGCCGAGCGGCGGCCTGCGCATCGGCGCTCAGTTCGACGTACGCGACGAGCTGCGCGTGCGCGCCCTGCCCGTGCACGACCGCGCATGCTTCGCGCACTGCGTCGTGCGCCGCCAGTTGCGCCTCGATCTCGCCGAGTTCGATGCGCAGCCCGCGCAGCTTCACCTGATGATCGACGCGGCCGATGAAGTCGAACACGCCGTCCGCGCGGCGTCGCACGAGGTCGCCCGTGCGGTACAGGCGCGCACCCGGCGCGCCGTACGGATCCGGCACGAAGCGCTCGGCCGTCAGCGCGGGACGATCGAGGTAGCCGCGCGCGACGCCGATCCCCTCGCCGCCGAGGTACAGTTCGCCGATCACGCCGACCGGCAGCGGATGCAGCCGCTCGTCGAGCACGTGCGCGGTGCGCGCGCCGACCAGCGTGCCGATCGGCAGATAGGCGGCGTCACCCAGCTTCGCGAGATCGTCGCCGGGACGGAACATCCACAGCGTCGGCGTGATCACGGTTTCGGTCGGGCCGTAGCCGTTGACCACGCGCACGTTCGGCATCGCGCGGCGCAGCATCGCGAACGCTTCGCGCGACGTCGCTTCGCCGCCGACGGTCAGCGAGCGCAGCGTCGGCGGCGCCCCGTGCGCGAGCGCCCATTCGGCGAGCTGAGCCGCGCAGCCGGGCGGCACGTAGGTCATCGTCACGCCGTCGCGGATCATCATCGCGCAGGTCTGCGCGGGCGGCCACAGCACGTCGGCCGTCACCGACACGGCGGCACCCGACAGGTATTGAGAAAACCAGCCTTCGTGCGCGCCGTCGAAGTTGACCGACTGGAACAGCAGGAACACATCGTTCTCGCCCGCGCCATAGCGCTCGGCAATCGCCACGCAATGCCGTGCGAACGCCGCGTGATCGACGATCACGCCCTTCGGTTTGCCGGTCGAGCCCGACGTGTAGATCGCATACGCCGCATGGCCGGGCAGCACGTCCGGCAGCGCGACGTCGGCCGCCGCGTCGAGCGCGTCGACTTCGTCCGCGCGCCAGATGCGCAGTGCCGGCAGCTCGGGCAGCGAGGCGACGCTCGCGCCGTCGGTCAGCACGTGCGCGATGCCCGCATCGCCGACGATCTGCGCGAGCCGTTCGCGCGGATGAGCCGGATCGAGCGGCACGAACGCGGCGCCCGACTTCAGCACCGCGATCAGCGCGACCAGCAGGTCGACCGAACGCTGCAGCGCGACGCCGACGCGCATCTCGGGCCGCACGCCGGCCGCGACGAGATTGCGCGCGATGCGGGCCGCGCGCGCGTCGACCTCGCCGCGCGTCAGCGCGCGATCGATGTCGGCGACGCCGCGTGCGTCGGGCCGCGCCTGCGCATGCGCGGCGATGCGCGCGTGCACCGGCACGAACGGCTCGGCTTCGGCCGCGCCTGCCGGTGCGTTCCACGCGAAGAGTTGCGCGAGTTCGTCGGCCGGCAGCCAGTCGAGGTCGCCGATCGGCAACTCGGGGCGAGCGAGCGCGTCGTCGAGCAGCGTGACGAAGCGTGCGGCGAGCCGCTCGATCGAGTCAGCATCGAACAGGTCGAGCGCGTAGATGAACGCAGCGTCGAACGTGCCATCGGGCGTCGCTTCGACGGCCAGCGTCAGGTCGAATTTCGCGGACGGCGTGCCGGACGGCAGCAATGCGGCCGACGCCGCGCCGAGCGCCGGCAGCGCGCGGCGCTCGCCATACGCGGCCATCACCTGGAACAGCGGATGGTGGCTGGCGCTGCGCGGCACGCCGAGCGCGTCGACGACCTGCTCGAACGGCACGTCCTGGTGCATCTGCGCATCGACGAGCGCGCGCTGCGTGCGCGCGACCAGCGACGAGAAATCATCATGTGCCGGCACGTCGACGTCGATCGCGAGCGTGTTGACGAAGAAGCCGATCAGGCCGGCCGTTTCCGCGCGCTCGCGGTTCGCGGCCGGCACGCCGACGCAGATCCGCGTGTCGCCCGTTGCACGTGCGAGCAGCGCGTCGAGCGCCGCGAGCAGCACCGCGAACGGCGTCGCGCCCGATGCGGCCGCGAACGCGCGCAGCCGTGCGCCGATACGGGTGTCGAGCGAGAACACATGGCGTGCACCGCGCGCGCTGCGGCGTGCGGGCCGCGCGGCCGCACCGGGCAGCGTGAGCACGCCGCGCTGCGGATCGAGCCGTTCGCGCCAGAACGCGAGCTGGCGATCGCGCTCGCCGGCATCGAGCCAGCGGCGCTGCCACAACGCATAGTCCGCGTACTGGATCGGCAGCGGCGCGAGCGGCACCGGCTTGCCCGACGCATACGCGCGATAGAACGCCGCGAGCTCGTCCAGCATCACGCCCGACGACCAGCCGTCCGACACGATGTGGTGCACGGTCAGCGCGAGCCAGTGATGCGTCGCGTCGAAGCGGATCAGATGTGCGCGCACGAGCGGCGCCGCGCCGAGATCGAAAGCATCGGCTTCGTCGGCCGCGGCGACGCTTTCGGCGCGCGCGACGCGCTGCGCATCGGGCAGCGCTTCGAGATCGGTCTCGCGCCACGGGCAGCGCAGCGGCGGATGAATCGTCTGTGCGACGCCGTCCTCCGCTTCGTCGAAGGTCGTACGCAGCGCTTCATGGCGCGCGATCAGCGCGTCGCACGCAAGCCGCAGCGCGTGCGCGTCGAGCGGGCCCGTCAGCGCGAGCCGCTCGGTGATGTGATATGCGTCCGGCGCGTCGATCAGCCGGGCGTGCAGCCACAGCCGCGTCTGCGCGAACGACGCCGGCACGCGATCGCTGCGCGGCGTGCGCGGCGGGATCGGCAGCACGCGAAAATCGATGCCGGCCGCGCCGAGCTTGTCGATGAACACCGCGCGCTGCGCGTCGGGCAGTTGCGCGAAACGCGTCGCGAGCGCGAGCCAGTCGGGTTGAACCTTCGTCATCCGTCGTCCTTATTGGGTTTCCAGTTCGCCGAGCAGCGCGTCGATCGCGCTCGCCGCGTCGGTCTCGCCCTGTGCCGCGCAGGCCGCGTCGATCGCGTCCGCGCAGCGTGCGAGCGTGCGGGTGTCGAACAGCGTGCGCAGCGGCAGCGCGAGACCCCAGTGCAGGTTCGCCTGCGCATGGGCCTGCGTCGCGAGCAGCGAGTGGCCGCCGAGCAGGAAGAAATCGTCGTCGCGGCCGATCGCGTCCACATGCAGCACGCGTTGCCAGATCGCCGCGAGCGCGCGCTCGGTGTCGGTCGCGAGTTCGACGGCCGCAGCCGCCTCGCGCACCGGCGCAGGCAACGCATGGCGGTCGCACTTGCCGTTCGGCGTAACGGGAAGCGCGTCGAGCTCGATCAGCTGCGACGGCACCATGTACGCCGGCAACTGCGCGCGCAGCGAATCCAGCAGTGCCGCGCGGTCGAGCGACGCCGCGTCGCCGCGCGCGACATAGCCGATCAGCTGCTCGTCGCGCACGATCACGACCGCGTCGTGCACGCCCGGCGCCATGCGCAGCAGCGCCTCGATTTCACCGGGCTCGATCCGCTGGCCGCGCAGCTTCACCTGCGTGTCGACGCGGCCGAGGTAGTCGAGTGCGCCATCGGCGCGGCGCCGTGCGAGGTCGCCGGTGCGATACATGCGCGCGCCCGGCACGAACGGATCGGGCACGAAGCGCTCGGCGGTCAGCGCCGGGCGGCCGAGATAGCCGCGCGCGAGGCCCGCGCCCCCCAGATACAGTTCGCCCGTCGCGCCGGCCGGCACCGGCTGCCATGCCGCGTCGAGCACGTGCAGCTGCAGGTTCGCGATCGGATGGCCGATCGGCACCGCGACGGCGTTCGCGTCGTCGGGGCCGCAGGTCCAGTGCGACACGTCGATCGCGGCTTCCGTCGGCCCGTACAGGTTCACGAGCATCGCGTTCGGCATGAGCCGTGCGACCTTCGCGACGAGTTCGGGCGCGAGCGCTTCGCCGCTCGCGACGATCAGGCGCACGCTGTCGCATTGCGCGGCGGCCGAGAAGTCGTCGAGATACGCGGCGAACGCGGCCAGCATCGACGGCACGAAGTGCAGCACCGTCACGCCGTGCGCGTGGATCGCGGCCGCGAGGCGGGCCGGATCGCGGTGGTCGCCGGGCGCGGCGATCGCGAGCTTCGCGCCGATCGCGAGCGGCCACACGAATTCCCATACCGACACGTCGAAGCCGAACGGCGTCTTGTGCAGCACGACGTCGTCGCGTGTCAGCCGGTACGCGTGCTGCATCCACGCGATCCGGTTCGCGAGCGCGCCGTGCGAGTTGCCGGCGCCCTTCGGCTTGCCGGTCGAGCCGGACGTATAGATCAGGTACGCGAGCCGGGCGTCGTCGATGTCGGTGTCGGCTGCGGCTTCGTTCGCTTCGCCTGCTTCGTCGGCGAGCAGATCGGCCACCGTCAGCAGCTGCGTCGTCGCGTCGTCGCCGAGCGCGGCCTCCACCTGCTCGCGCAGATGGGCCTGCGTGATCGCGACCGCCGGCCGCGCGTCGCGCAGCAGGTATGCGATGCGCTCGGCCGGATAGTCGGGATCGACCGGCAGGTACGCCGCGCCGGCCTTCAGCACGCCGATCAGCGCCGTCACCATGTCGAACGAGCGCTCGACGCACAACGCCACGGGCGTATCGGGCCGCACGCCGCGCCGGCGCAATGCGGCGGCGACGCGCGTCGTGTTCAGGTCGAGTTCGCGATAGGTCGCGCGTTGCACGGCGCCGTCGGCATCCGCGTATTCGAGCGCGATCGCATCGGGCGTCGCCTGTGCGGCGGCCGCGAATTGCAGATGCAGCGGCTGCCGCTGCGCGGGCGGCCACGTCCGCGCGGTGTCCTGCGCACGCGCCAGTGCGGCGCGCGCCGCGTCGTCGGCAATCGACAGCGTGCCGAGCAGCGCATCCGGCGTGCGGGCCAGCGCGTCGAGCGCGCATGCGAACGCGCGGTGCCAGGTCTCGACCTGGTGCGCATCGACGCGTGCGGTGTCGTAGCCGTAGTCGATCGTCAGTTCGGCACCGCTCTCGATCACGAGCGTCAGCGCGAAATCGGTCGCTTCGATGCTGCGCACGTCGCTCAGCGCGAGCGCGCGCGGATCGGCGTCACGCACGGTCTCGTCGACCGGATAGTTCTCGAATACGACCAGCGTGTCGAACAGTGCGCCGCCGGCGCCGCGCGCCCAGCGCTGGATATCGGCGAGCGGCGTGTACGCATGCTCGGCGGCGGCCGCGTTCTCGCGTTGCAGCGCCTGCAGCCAGTCGGCCGCGCGCTGCTGCGGCGCCGGCGCCGTGATCACCGGCAGCGTGTTGATGAAGAGGCCGAGCACCGTGTCGACGTCCGCGAGCGCATCGGGACGGCCCGCGACGGTCGCGCCGAATGCGACGGCCGGCTGGTGCGTCATGCGCTGCAGCGCGAGCGCCCACGCGCCCTGCACCAGCGTGTTGACGGTCAGCTTCAGCGCACGCGCCGTCTGTGCGATGCGCGCCGTCGCATCCGCGTCGATCGTCGCGCGCCACGTGACCATCTCGGCGTCGGCGCGATCGGCCACGCGTTCGGCGATCAGCGTCGGTGCGTCGAGCCGCGCGAGCCGGTCGGTCCAGAAGCGTTCATCCGCGGCACGATCGCGGGTGCCGAGCCACGCGATGAAGTCGCGATAGCGCAGCGCCGGGCGGCTCGCGAACGGCGACACCGCATCGGGGTCGCGATAGTCGCGCAGCACGTCCGCGAGCAGCCGCGCGGTGCTCCAGCCGTCGAGCAGCACGTGGTGACGCGTCCAGACGACGCGCCACGCGTCATCCGTCACGCGGATCAGCGTGAGCCGCATCAGCGGCGGCTCGCGCCAGTCGAAGCCGCGGGCGCGGTCGGCCGCGAGCCATGCGTCGAAATCGGCGTCGAGCGTGTCGCCGCGCGTGCGCCAGTCGAGCTGCTCGACCGGCATTTGCGCATGGCGATGCACGCATTGCAGCGGCGCGGCCTCGTCGGGCATCACGCTGGTGCGCAGGATGTCGTGGCGCGCGACGGACGCGCCGAACGCGGCCGCGAGCCGGTCGGCGTCGAGCGCCGTCGCGGTCGCGACGAGCTGGTTCACGTAGCTGGCATGACCGGGCGCGAACAGCGCATGGAACAGGATCCCCTGCTGCATCGGCGACAGCGGATACACGTCATCGATCGTGCGCCAGTCGAGCGGCGCGCGTTCGATCGCGGCCTGCGTGAGGCCGGCAGCCTGCGCGAGCGGGAAATCGCCCGGCGTCGCGCCGCCGCCGCGATGCGCGACCCGCGACGCGCAGGCATCGGCGAGTTCGCGCAGTGCGGCGGCAAAGCGCGCCGCGAATGCGTCGATCGTCGCGCGCTCGAACTGCGGCGCGCCGTAGACCCAGTGAACCTTCAGCGTGCGTGCGCCGTCGCGATCGGTATCGAGGAACGCATGGATCGCGAGCGTGTTGCCGAGCGGGCCCTGGCGATCGCGCTCGATGCCGGTGCCGCCGAAGCGCGGCACGAGCGTCGCGTCGCGCGGCGCGTCGAACTGGCCGAGATAGTTGAACGTGACGCGCGGACGCGGCACGGCGGCCAGCGCCGCACGCGTCGCCGCATCGCCGTAGTGCGCGAGCACGCCGAAGCCGAGCCCCTTGTGCGGCACCGCGCGCAACGCATCCTTGACCGCGCACAGCGTGTCGCGCGCGGTGGCTTCGACCGGCAGCGTCACCGGATAGTGGCTCGTCAGCCAGCCGATCGTGCGGCTCGCGTCCGCATCGTCGAACAGCGCCTCGCGGCCATGGCCTTCGAGTTCGACGCGGCAGGACGCGGCGCCGCGGGCACCGGCCAGCGCCAGCGCGAGCGCCGCGCCCAGCAGTTCGATCGTCTGCGTGCGATACGCGGCGTGGGCGTCGGTCAGCGCGGCGCGGGTCAATGCCGCGTCGATCGTCTGCACGACCACGGCCGCATCGGCGTTCGTCGCCGGTGCGTCGGGATGATCGGGCACGAGATCGTCGCCCTGGGCCATGCCGGCCCAGTATGCGGTTTCAGCGACGAACGGCGAGGCGGGCTGCGTCGCGGCACGCGCCAGGCGGGCGGCCCATGCATCGGCGCGCAGGCCCGGCTGCGACAGGCGCGCGGGCGCGCCCTCGCACGCGGCGCGATACGCTGCGTCCAGGTCGTCGAGCAGGATGCGCCACGACACGCCGTCGACGATCGCATGGTGGATCGCCAGATACAGTTGCGTCGAACCGTCAGGCAGCCGCGCCGCGCACGCGCAGGCGAGCGGCCCGCGGCCGAGGTCGAGGCGGCACTGCAATGCGTCGAAGCGCGCCAGTGCGTCGGCTTCGTCGCGGGCGGCGACTTCGACGAACGGCAGCGCGTCGTACGGCTTCGCCGCATCGCTCGCGTGCCACTTGCCGTCCGCGCCGCGCGCGAAGCGCTGACGGAATGCGTCGTGATGGGTCAGCAATGCATCGAACGCACGCGCGAAGGCATCGGCGTCGAACGGGCCGCGCACGTCGAACGCGACCGACTGGTTCCAGTGGCCCGGATGCGGCACGTCGAGCGCGAAGAAGCGCTGCTGCGCGGGCGTCAGGATCGCCGCGGCAGCCGGTGCGGACTGCGCCGGCGCAGGCGTTGTCGTTGCAGCGCCGGCGTCCCCGGTCTTCGCGACACGCGCGAGTTCGGCGACCGTCGGGCCGTCGAACAGCTGCTTCGGCGTGAAGCGCACACCGCGCTTGCGAGCGCGCGCGATCACCTGCAGCACGAGGATCGAGTCGCCGCCGAGTTCGAAGAAGTTGTCGTCGCGACCGACGTGCGGCGCCTTCAGCACCGCTTGCCAGACTTCGGCGAGCGCCGTCTCGACCGGGCCCCGCGGCGCATCGCCGGAAGCCGTCGCCACCGGCGCGGCCGCCCGTTCGCGCAGCGCCGCACGATCGATCTTGCCGTTCGCGGTCACCGGCAGGCCGGCGAGCACGACGAACTGCGCGGGCACCATGTAGTCGGGCAGCGTCGCACCGAGCGCCGCGCGCACGGCGGCCTCGTCGAATGCCGCGCCGTCGCGCATCACGACGAACGTCGCGAGCCGCAGGCGGCCGTCGTGCTCGATCGCGAGCGTCTCGGCCTGCGTGATCGGGCCGGCCGCGCGCACCGCCGCGCTCACCTCGCCCGGCTCGACGCGATAGCCGCGAATCTTCACTTGATCGTCGATGCGGCCGAGGAACGCGAGACGGCCGTCCGTGCGCAGACGCACGCGGTCGCCGGTGCGATACAGGCGCGCACCAGGCGTGAACGGATCGGGCACGAAGCGCTCCGCGGTCTGCGCCGGCCGGTTCAGGTAGCCGCGCGCCACGCCCGGCCCGCCCAGATACAGCTCGCCCGTCGCCCCGGCCGGCACGCATGCGCCGAACGCGTCCAGCACCAGCGCGCGCGCATTCGGCAGCGGCATGCCGAGCGGCACGCCGCTCGCCGGATCGCGCGCATCGGCCGAGATCGATGCGGTATCGCATGCAATCGCGCCGACAGTCGCTTCGGTCGGCCCGTAGTGGTTGATCACGCGGCAGGCCGGCGCGAGCGCGGCCAGGCGCGCAACGAGCGCCCACGTCAGCGTTTCGCCGCCGGTCACGAGCGCGTGGCGCGGCAGCACGTCGGCCGGCACGCGCGCGTCGAGCAGCGCCTGCAGATGGCTCGGCACGATCTTCAGCACGCCGACGTCGCGGCGGCGCATTTCCTGCGCGAAGAGGTCCGGATCGAACGCGCACGCGGCCGGCAGCAGGTGCAGCGTGCGGCCCGCGCACAGTGCGCCGAACAGCGTCGTGTGGCCGAGGTCCGCGGCGACGGTCGACACCATCGCGAACGACGCGTCCGGCGCGAACGCGAGTTCGTCGAGCATCCCCTGCACGTAATCGGCCAGTGCGCCGTGCGACACGACGACGCCCTTCGGCGTGCCGGTCGAGCCCGACGTATAGATCAGATAGGCGCCCTGTTCCGGATGCGGTGCGACGCGCACGCCGGCCGCATGGGCGAGCGTCGCGTCCTGCGCGAGCGTGTCGACGTCGAGCGGCTGGGCGTCGATGCCGGCCGGCCACGCGGCCAGATCCGCGACGAGCGCGCGGCGTGCGCCGCAATCGGCGGCCGCGGCAGCCAGGCGCGCGGCCGGCTGCGCGGGGTCGAGCAGCACGGCCAGCGCGCCGGCCTTCAGCGCGCCGAGCAGGCCGACGACGAAGCGGGCCGAACGCTCGATGCAGACGATGACGGGCGCTTCGGCCGTCACGCCGTGCAGTTTCAGTGCATGCGCGATGCGGTTCGACGCGTCGTCGAGTTCGGCGAACGTCAGCGACGCCGACGCATCGGCCAGCGCGACGCGATGCGGATAGGCGGCCGCCTGCCGCGCGAATGCAGCGACGATGTCGGCGTGTTCGATGCTCAGCGCACGGCCGTCGCGCGGCTGGCGCGTCGCCGGCGATGCATCGCACGGCAGCGCGGCCGTCGCGCATTGCGGTTCTTGCGCGGCGCACGCGAGCAGCGCCGCATAGCTGTCGAGCCATGCGCGCGCGGTATCGGCGTCGATGCAGTCGGTCGCGTAGGCGGCGACGAGTTCGATCCCGTTCGCGTCGTCGGTGAAGTCGAGCGCGAAGTCGAAGCGCGCGGCGAGATCGGGGCCTGGCGTCGCAACCGCGGTCGCGCCCGGCAGCACGCTGTCGTGCCGCGCATCGAACTGCTGCGCGAATTTCACGCGCAGCCATTCGTCGCCGCGCTTGACGGGCGGCTTCACCGCATCGACGACGCGCTCGAACGGCACGTCCTGGTGCGCGACCGCGTCGAGCGCCGCCGTGCGTGCCGCGTCGACCAGCGCGCGGAACGGCAGCGTCGGCGCCACGCGCACGCGCAGCGCGACCGTATTCAGGAACAGGCCGAGCAGCGCGCGCGTTTCCGGGCGCTGACGATGCGCGACCGGCACCGCGACGACCACGTCCGTCTCGCCGGTCAGGCGCGACAGCCATGCGTCGAGCGCGGCCAGCAGCACCGTGAAGACGGTGGCCTGCGCGTCGCGCGCGAGACTCCGCACGTCGGCCGCCACCGCGTCGGGCAGGCGGACCGACACGCGTGCGCCCTGCAGCGTGCGCGTCGCGCCCGGCTGGCGGTCGACCGGCAGCGCAAGCGGGCCCGGCACGTCGCGCAATGCGCGGCGCCAGTAGTCGAGCTGACGTTCGCCTTCGCCGCCGGCGAGCATGTCGCGCTGCCAGTCCGCGTAGTCGGCGTACTGGATCGGCAGCGCGGGCAATGACGGCTCGCGGCCTTGCGCGTATGCGCGGTACGCGGCTGACAGCTCGTCGAAGGCGCAGCGCGAGCTCCAGCCGTCGGTGATCGCGTGGTGTGCGGTCAGCAGCAGCCGGTGGCGATCGTCGGCGAGCACGACGAGCGTCGCGCGCAGCAGCGGCCCGCGCGACAGATCGAACGGCGCGCCCGCGTCGCGTTCGGCAATGCGGGCGGCTTCCGCGTCGCGTGCCGCCGGCGGTTGCTCGCGCAGGTCGAGCGTCGTGATCGTCACCGGCAGATGTGCATGGATGCGCTGCATCACGATGCCGTCGTCGTTGTCGACGAGCGTCGTGCGCCACGCGTCGTGCCGACCGATCACGTGGTCGAGCGCGCGCTGCAGCGCAGCGCGGTCGAGCGCGCCGTCGATCGTCCAGTGCGCGGCGATGTGATAGGCAGCGCTTGCGTCGCGCGTCTGCGCGAGTACCCAGAAGCGTTGCTGCGCGAGCGATGCCGCGCGATCGACATGCGGCACATCGCTATCGGCCGGCGCGTGGCGCGCGGCGATCGCGGCCAGCGGCTCGCCCGTCTCGCGTTCCGCGCGATCGACGTGCGCGGCGAGCTCGGCCAGCGACGGATCGGCGAACAGCGCGTCGAGCCGCAGGTTCACGCGCAACGCGGCGCGAATCGCGGCCTGCAGTTGCATCGCGGCGAGCGAATCGGCGCCCAGTGCGAAGAAGCGGTCCTCGCGCGACGGCGTCGCGTCGAGGCCGAGCAGCGTCTGCCAGAAGCCGGCGATCTGCGCTTCGGTCGGCGTGCGCGGGGCGTCGCCCGCCGGTTGTTCGGTGTCGCGCGCGGCGGCAATGCGCTCGCGCAGCGCGGCACGGTCGATCTTGCCGTTCAACGTATATGGCAGCGCATCGCAGCGCACGAACCGGTGCGGCTGCCACGCGGCGGGCAACTGCGCGCCCACGTGCGCCTTCAGCGCCGCATCGTCGGCGGCCGCGCGCAGCGCGACGCACGCGATCAGCCGCGTCGGCCCGTTGCCGGTTTCGGCGATCACGGCCGCGTCGGCCACCGCCGGATGCGTGCGCAGGCACGCGGCGATTTCCGCGGGCTCCACGCGCACGCCGCGCACCTGAACCTGATCGTCGAGACGGCCGAGATAATCGAATGCCCCGTCGGCGCGCAGCCGCGCGAGGTCGCCGGTGCGGTACACGCGCGCACCGGGCTCGCCGTGCGCATCGGGAATGAAGCGTTCGGCCGTCAGCGCCGGGCGGCCGTGATAGCCGCGCGCGATGCACGCGCCGCCAAGAAGCAACTCGCCGCCCTCACCCGACTCACCGGCTGCGTCGCCATCGATACGCGCGACACGCGGACCGATCACGCGGCCGATCGGCAGCGACGCATACGCATCGTCGGCAGCCAGCTCCGGCGTGTCGCCCGGCTCGACCGGCCACAGCATCGGCGAGATCACGGCCTCGGTCGGCCCGTAACCGTTGATCAGGCGCACCGACGGGAAGGTGCGGCGCACGAATTCGAATGCCTGCTGCGGCAGCGCTTCGCCGCCGAATGCGAGCACGCGCAGCGCCGGCGGCACGCCGTCGCGCGCGGCGAGCGCCGCGAATTCGCGCAGGTAGGCCGGCGGAAACGCGGCGACGCTGACCGATTCGCGCACCATTAGCGCATGGGCGGCGTCCGGCGCGAACGGCTGCGGCGGCGCAATCGTCACGCTCGCGCCGACCGCGAGCGGCGCGAGCCAGCATTCGTGCGCGGCGTCGAAATTGACCGACGCGAAATGCAGCAGGCGGTCGCCGCCTTCGATCGGCAGCGCGGCCGCGAGCGCGTCGCAATGCGCGGCGAGCGGCCCGTGCTCGACGACCACCGCCTTCGGCGTGCCGGTCGAGCCCGACGTATAGATCATGTAGGCGGCTGCGCGCGGATGCACCGGCGCGTCTTCGTCGTCGGGGAACGCAGCGGCATCCGCGTCGTCATCGGTGGCCGACATCGCGTCGAACGCGTGTTCGAACGGCGCGCCGAGCGCCGCGCGGGCCGCCGCATCCACGATCCCGTGACGCAGCTGCGCATCACGCACGATCCAGTCGAGGCGCGCGGCCGGATGACGCGGATCGAGCGGCACGAACACGCCGCCCGCCTTCAGTACGGCCAGCAGCGCGACGAACAGCTCGCACGAGCGTTCGACGCACACGCCGACCCGCACTTCCGCGCCGACCCCGGCCGCGCGCAGTTGACGGGCCAGGTGCGACGCACGCGCGTCGAGCGCGCCGCGCGACAGGCGCAGATCATTCTGGAAAGGCGCGGCGAGCGCGGGTGCGTCCGGCGCACGGCGCGCCAGTTCGCGAATTCGATGGTGCAACGCAGTCGGGAAACTCGTCATGTGCGTGAAGTCCTTCGGTCCGGCCGCTTCGGCCAAGTCTCGGGGCCGCAAGGGGCGGCTTCACTGGTGTGACGAACGGCGCGGCCGGTTTTTTACCGTTTTGCGTGCAAAGTCCGAACGAATGCACTTTTTTGCGATGCGACTAAATATTTGCGCGGCCCGTTCGTCTATCAGGAAGGAAAGCCGCAACCGGGCCCGGCCCGCGCGCTGCTTTCACGTCAGTCTTGCCGTTTCCGCACGGTTTGCTTGCCCTTCATTTACCGACGTTGCCGATGACAGCCGCCCACGAGCCTTCTTCCCCGCCGTCCCTCGACGCCTCCCCCGGCCGCCCCGCGGCCCGCCTGATCCTCGCGCTGCTGCGCGAAAGCCGCGCGTCGCTCGCGCTGGCGCTCATCGCCTGCGTGCTCAACGGCGTCGCGAGCGTGCTGCTCGTCGCGACGCTGAACCGCGCGCTCGCGCAGCCCGGCGCGGCCGATGCGTCGCTCGCGTGGCGCTTCGCGCTGTGCGCGGTGATCGCGCTCGTCACGCGGATCGTGTCGGGCACGCTGTTCGCCCGGCTGTCGCAGGACACGATGGCGCGGCTGCGCGTGCATCTCGCGCGGCGCGTCGGTGCGGCCGAGCTGCGCGACATCGAGCGGATCGGCGCGGCGCCCGTGCAGTCGGTGCTGACCGACGACGCGACCAACGTGTCGATGCTGTTCTTCGCGCTGCCGAACCTGGTGATGCACGGCTCGATCGTGTTCGGCTGCCTCGGCTATCTCGCGTGGCTGTCGTGGCCCGTGTGCGTGCTCGCGCTGACCGCCATCATCGCGGGCTCGCTCGGCTATCACACCGGCGATCGCCGCGCGATCGCATCGCTCGAGGCGGCCGGCCAGGCGCAGGACCGTCTGTTCGGCTATCTCGGCTCGCTGTTCTCCGGCGCGAAGGAGCTGAAGCTGCACGACGCGCGCGCACGCCAGTTCGTCGACGGCCAGCTCGGCGCCGCGATCGGCGAGGTGCGCGACCACCGTCGCCGCGCGTTCAGCGCGTATGCGGTCGGCGTGGGCTGGATCATCTTCCTGTTCTACGTGTTCCTCGGCGCGGCCGCGTTCTGGCCGCAGCTGGGCGTGCATGCCGATCCCGGGACGGCGGCCGGCTACGTCGTCGTGTTCCTGTTCATGCTGGTGCCGCTCGACGGGCTGCTGAACAACCTGCCGACCGTCAACGCGGCGCGCGTGTCGCTCGGGCGCATCGAAGGCGTGATGGCCGAGTTCGGCGCGCTGCGCACGGTGCCGCCCGCGAGCGACGCGCCCGACGTGCCGCCGGCCGGCGCCGTCACGCTGCGCGGCGTCACGCATGCGTACTTCCACGAGCGCGACGAGCGGATGTTCCGGATCGGGCCGATCGACCTGACGATCCGGCCGGGCGAGCTCGTGTTCATCGTCGGCGGCAACGGCAGCGGCAAGACGACGCTCGCGAAGGTGCTGACCGGGCTCTACGAGCCGGAGGAAGGCACGATCGAGGTCGACGGCCGCACGATCGGCTGGCGCGAGCGCGCCGCGTACCGGCAGCGCTTCAGCGCGGTGTTCAACGACTTCCACCTGTTCGATGCGCTGCTCGGCATCGTCGATCCGGACGATCCGGCGCGCACGCAGGCCGATGCGCGCGCGAACGCGCTGGTCGCGAAGCTCGCGCTCGATCACAAGGTGAAGGTTGTCGACGGCGCGTTCTCGAACCGTGCGCTGTCGACCGGGCAGCGCAAGCGGCTCGCGCTCGTCGTCGCGTATCTGGAAGACCGTCCGTTCTACCTGTTCGACGAATGGGCGGCCGACCAGGATCCGTCGTTCAAGGCCGTGTTCTACGAGCAGCTGTTGCCCGAGCTGCGCGCGCGCGGCAAGGCCGTGATCGTGATCACGCACGACGACCGCTATTTCGATCTCGCCGATCGGCTGCTGAAGCTCGACAACGGTCAGATCGTCAGCGACACGACGCCCGCGCGTTCACGCGCACAAGCGGGTGTCGATGCGCTGAGCGCGTAAGCAGGTCGTGAACACCGGCCGCCTGCGCGCAGCGATTGCGGCGCGCAGGCGGTGTCAGGTTCGAAGGATCGTGAAGAGCCGGAAGGAAATGTGGTGCGGCGTGCCTGCATACGCGTGACGCCACGGAGATGTTGCAGCTCGTTAGGACGGCATGCGAACGGCAACGCAGTTCCCGACCATACCGCCCCGCCCGCTCACGACGCGCTGCCGCCGTTCAACGCCCGACGGCCGGCAGCTTCAGCATCGTATCGGTCATCACGTCGGCCAGCTTGAGCGCCGACATCGGCCCGCCGAAGCCCCAGATATTGCGCTCGATGAGCGCGATCCGGTGGTCGCGCAGCGCGGGCACGAACCGCCACACCGGCGAATCGAGTTTCGACGACAGCGGCACGTCCATCCCCGTTGCGGTGACGAACAGCACGGCGAGATCGCGTTGCCGGAGCAGATCGGCGGACGTCACGTAGAGCGTGCCTTCCCGCGTCGGCTTCCGCGGCCACGGCTCGAGCCCGAGCGCGCGTGCCAGCCCCGCCGACGTGCTGTTGCCCGTATAGGCCCAGTAGCGGTCGGGCAGACCGAGATCCTGCAGCAATGCGATGCGTTCACCGCTGCGCCCCGCCGCCTTGAGCCGCGCCGCATTGCGGGCGATTCCCGCGTCGAGTTGCGCTTCCACCGCTTTCGCACGTGCGTCGCGCCCGGTGACGGCGCCGATCGTCCGGAAGATCTCCCGCATCCAGTCGAGCTGCGTGACGGGCACGCCGTCTTCCGACACGTTCGGGCTGAACTGGAACAGGATCGTCGGCGCGATCCGGTCGAGCGCGGCGAAGATCGGCGCATGCCGGAAGCCGACGCCGATGATGAGATCGGGCTTCACCGCGGCGATCGCCTCGAGCCCCGGCTCCTGGCGTGAACCGATGTCGGTCACGTGCGCGAGCCGGTCGCTCCCGTAGCCGAGCCAGCCCGGATAGAACGCCGTATCGGCCATGCCGACCGGCACGAGGTCGAGCGCGATCACGCTTTCTGCGAACATGAAGTCGAGCGCTACCACGCGTTGCGGCCGCACGGGCATCGTCGCGCTCGCCTGCGATACGACGGGGTTGCCGGCGAGCGAGCGGCCCTGTGGCGACGCCGTGCTGCCCGGCCCGCCATGTGCGTCGTTAGCGAATACGACGGCCGGTGCAACCAGCGCGCCGCAGCACGCGGCGCCGAGCGCGGCCAACGCGGCGAGCGCATGGCGGCGGCCGGCACGCGTCACCGGATCGCGTCCTGCCCGGCCAGCGCCGCGTCGTCCATCGTCAATAGCAGGGGGCAGCTTCCACACAGTTGCGTTTCTCCAGGAATTTCATAGCGCAGGCAGCACACGCGGCGTGCGCGAAACGGTGTCGGCAGCAGCGGCGAGCGCGGCACGGCATCGCGCACCGGCAGGCGCAGCGGATTCGGCTCGCCGCGCACGCAGGACGCGCCGAACAGCCAGTCCGCATCACGAACGGGATCGGCCGCGCACGGCAGCGACCGGTACGTGTCGAGCAGATAGTCGAGCAGGTTGCCCGCGTTGCTCCACAGCACGCGCGGCGTGACGCGGCCCATTGCCGCGAGCAGGTCGATCACCGCGCCGAGATGCGCGACGAGCCCCGCATAGCGCGGCGCGGGCTCGCTGCACGGCGCGCCGAGCGCGTCCGGCGCGAAATACAGCGCGGCCGGCATCCCGTCGTCGAGCGCGACGAACGTGCGTTCCGGCGCCATGTCGAGCGGCCGGCCGAGCGTCAGCGCGGCCACCACGCCGGCGGGCGCCGCGCGGCCGAAGTAGTACTTGCTCCATTGCGACATCAGCGCGCGCGCATGCTGCGCCGGATCGCCGCCGTAATGGCGAACCATCGCGTCGAGCACCGCGTCGCGATGCTCGGGTAGCGCGCTCACGGGCACGACGATCCGGCCCGGCGCGTGCGTGTCGTCGGGCATCCCGAGCCATACGACGTCGAGATGCTCGGCGAATGGTTCCGGCGCGAACGCGGAAAAGCGCGTGGCGCATGCGCCGTCGAGCGCCGGTGTCATCGCCCCGTGCGCCGGGCGCGGCGCCCCTCGACGATCAGCAGCCCGAGCAGATAAGGCGCGCCGATCAGCGCGGTCAGCACGCCGGCCGGCACTTCGCGCGGCGCGACGACCGTGCGGGCCGCCAGATCGGCGAGGCCGAGGATCAGCGCGCCGCACGCGGCCGCGAGCCACAGCCGCGTGCGATGCCGGCGTGCGCCGAGCATCGACGCGACGTGCGGCGCCATCAGCCCGATGAAGCCGACCGGCCCGACGGCCGCGACGGCCGCGCAAGCCGCGAGCGTCGCGATCGTCAGCGCAAGCGGTCGCAACGCGGCGACCGGCAGCCCGAGCGCGGCGGCCTGGTCGTCGCCGAGCGCGAGCATGTCGAGCGGCCGCGCGAGCCACGCGAATACGGGGACCGCGAGCACGCACCACGGCAGCAGCATCGACACCTCGCCCCAGCTGCGGCCGTACGTGCCGCCGACGAGCCAGACGACGAAGCGCGCGGGCTGCACGCTTTCCTGCGTGATCAGCCATTGCGCGAGGGTGGTCCACAGCGCGCCGATCGCGATACCGGTCAGCGCGACCGCGAGCGGTGCGTAACGATGCCGATGATTCAGCGCGAGCGTGATCGCGAGCGACAGCGCACCGCCGGTCAACGCGGCTACTGCGAGCGTCACGTGGCCCATCAGCGGCCACGTCGACAACGCGAACAGCGTGACGAGCCCCGCGCCCTGCGTGACGCCGAGCACTTCGGGGCCGGCGAGCGGATTGCGCACGACGCTCTGCATCGCGACGCCGCTCACGGCCAGCAGCGCGCCCGCGAGGAGCGCGCACAGCAGCCGCGGCATGCGCAGGTCGATCAGCATCCGCGCGAGCGCATCGTGGCCCGACAGCGCGGCCAACCAGCGCGCGGGCGACAGCCATTCGGGGCCGGCCGACACGCCGACGAACACCGCGAGCACGCCGGCCGCGACGAACAGCACGGTGCGCAGCGGCCAGCCGAGCCCTTCGAGCCAGCCGACCACGCGCGTCGAGCCGCTGCCGGCCGCGCGTTCGGCTTGCGCATGCAGCACGCCCGACCACGCGGCGCCGCGCCGGATCATCGCGAGCATCAGCGGCGTGCCGACGAGCGCGATCGCGACACCCGTCGACAGCGTCGCGTCGAGGCCCGACGCGAGCACCGCGCTGTCGGTGACCAGCACGAGCGCACCGCCCGCGAGCGCCGACAACGGCACCAGCACGCCGAGCCGCGCCGCGCGGGCCCCGCGCACCTGGCGCAGCAGGTTCGGCGCGACGAGCCCGACATACGACAGCGGGCCCGCGATGCTGACCGCGACGCTCGTGAACGCGACCGCGACGATCGTCGCGGCGAGCCGCGTCGCATCGACACGCACGCCGGCCGCGGCCGCCGCCTCGTCGCCGAGCGCGAGCGGATTCAGCGGCCGGATCACGAACGGCAGCGCAAGCAGCGGCACGACGAGCCAGCGCGCGGCGAGCGCGAGCCCGGTCGCGCCCGGTTGATAGAGACTGCCGTTGGTCCACAGCGCGGCGCCTGCGATGTTCTGCTCGAAGAACGCGAGCACGAGCGTCGACAGCGCCGCGAACAGCAGCATGCAGACGCTGCCCGCGAGCACGAGCCGCAACGGCGTCGCGCGCCAGCCGCCGGCCGCGACGATCGCGCATGCGGCGGCGATTAGCCCGCAGACGAACAGCAGCGGCACCGATGCGACCCCGGCGAGCGCCGGCACCAGCATCGCCGCGAGCAGGCCGAGCTGCGCGCCGCCCGTCACGCCGAGCAGGTCGGGCGACGCGAGCGGGTTGCGCGTGAGCGACTGGAACAGCGCGCCCGCGATGCCGAGACAGCCGCCCGCGACGAGCGCGGCCGCGACGCGCGGCAGGTTGAGGTCGAACAGGAACACGCCCGCGAGCGCGGCGGCGTCGCTGCCCGGCACGGCGCTCCACCACACGCGCAGGTCCGGCGCAACGCGCAGCACCGCCAGCACGGCGATCAGCACGACGAAGCCGAGCGCGATCGCACCGGCGCGGCGGCCGGATACCGTGCCCTGCCCGCTCGCCGCGAGCCGCTGGCGTCCCGCGACCGTCGTCATACGGCGATATCCCGGTCGACCGCGTGCTCGAACGCGTGTGGGGTGCCGGATGGCGGCGGCCCATAGGCCGGCACGCACATCGGCGCGCCCGTCTGCGGATGCGCGAGCTTCAGCATGTCGACGCCGAACGCGGCGCGCAGCTGCGCCGGCTCCAGCATCGCGTCGGGCGAACCCTGCGCGACGAGGCGGCCGGCCCGCATCAGCACGATCTCGTCGCTGTACGCGGCCGCCTGGTTCAGGTCGTGCAGGACCCACACGATCGTCAGCCCGCGCGCGCGGTTCAGTGCGCGCAGCGCGTCGAGGATGTCGAGCTGGTGATGGATGTCGAGATAGGTCGTCGGCTCGTCGAGCAGCACGATCGGCGCCTGCTGCGCGAGCGCCATCGCGATCCACGCACGCTGGCGCTCGCCGCCCGACAGCGCGCCGACGTCACGCTCGGCATCGCCCGCGAGGCCGCTCGTGTCGAGCGCCTCGTCGATCGCCGCATGGTCGGCACGCGACAGCCCGCGCAGGAAGCCGCCATACGCGTAGCGGCCGTACGCGACGAGCTCGCGCACGGTCAGCCCCGAAGGAATCTGGTTGAACTGCGCGAGCATCGTGAGCTCGCGCGCGAGCGCGCGACGGCGAAACGACGCGAGCGGCCTGCCGTTCACGTCGACGTGGCCCGCACGCGCGGGCTGCAGGCCCGCGAGCGTACGCAGCAGCGTGCTCTTGCCGCAGCCGTTCGGGCCGCACAGCGCCGTTACGCGGCCGGCCGCGATCGACAGGTCCAGCCCGTCGATCACGACATGGTCGCGATAACCCACCGTCAATCCGCGCGCGGCAAGCGCGGCGGTACTACGCGTCATCGGTCCTCCGTTCGGTCGCGCGCGGGACCGTGTAGCTCTGCGCCATCGCCACGACCACCTTGCGCGGCCCTTCGAACGGGTCGCGCGCATGCGCGGTCAGCATGTTGTCGAGCATCAGCACGTCGCCCGTGCGCCACGGGAACACGATGCGCTGGCGCTCGAGCACCCCGCGGATCTCCGCGAGCGCGTCGGCCTCGAGCGGTGCGCCATCGCCGTAGTACACGTTGCGCGGCACGTTCTCGAGCCCGACCGCATCGACGAGCGCTTCCTGCATGTCGTCGTCGAGCGCGGACAGGTGAAACAGGTTCGCCTGGTTGAACCACACGCGGTCGCCGGTGCGCGGATGGCGCGCGACGGCCTGGCAGCGTTCGCGCGTGCGCAGCAGCAGTTCGCCGTCGTCGTCGGTGCGCCATGTGCATTCGATCCCGCGCGCCGCGCACATCCGCTCGACCTCGGCCGGCTCGTCGGTGCCGAACGACTGCTGCCACGGCAGGTCGAGCCCCTGGCCGAAATTGCGCACGTACAGCAGCTCGCGCTGCTCGAAGCGCGCGACGAGCGCCGGATCGAGCGCGCGATAGACCGCGCGGCTGTCCGCGATCGGCGTCGCCCCGCCCTTCGGCGCCGCGAGCGCGCAATGGAACCAGATCCGCAGCGGCCACTCGCGCGTGTACGACTGCTCGTTGTGCAGCGGAATCGCGCGGTGCGGCGGGTATTCGGTCGACGTGTAGACGGCGCCTTCGACCTGGCTGCGCGGCGTCGACGCGTATTCATAGCCGATCAGCGGATCGCCGAACGATGCCGCGAACTGCTGGAACGCATCGATCGACGGCACGTGAAAGCCCGTGAACAGCACACCGCCCGCCCGTTCGAGCGTGTCGGCCGCGATGGCACGCGCGAGCGGCGCGACTTCGTCGATCGACATGCCGTCGGCGCCGCGCGGCGACACGACGGTGGGCAGCCCCGGCTCGATACGCAGGTCGTCGAGCGTCGGCAACGAAAGCAGGGTCATGCAACGTCCTCTTCAGGTGGCGCGCCGCCAAGCGCGGCGCAACGGGTCACGACGCGCGCGTCGCGCGCTCGCCGTCCATCGCGCGGCGCAGGCTCGCGGGGCGCATGTCGGTCCAGACCGTCTCGATGTGCGCGAGGCAGTCGGCCTTCGGGCCGCGCACGCCGACCTCGCGCCAGCCGGCCGGCACGGGCCGGAACGTCGGCCAGATCGAATACTGTTCTTCGTCGTTGATGACGACCGTGTAGACCAGGTCGTCGGTGTCGGCGGAAGGCGTCGTGGCTTGCGTCATGATCGGAAAAAAGCGGGAGACGGTTGAAGGAAGCGAAGCGGCGAACTGTCGAATCGGCCGCTCCTGTCTTGAAGACGATTGGCCGGCGCGATTTTTTACCGCCGCCGCGCGCGACCGCCGAGAAACACCGGACACGCGACGCCGCGATGGCACGCGTCGAGACACTCCGCGCAGTGGCGCTCCGCGTCGCGCACCATGAAATGCACCAGCGTCTGCGACACGTTCAGTGCGCGCGCAGCCGTCTGCAGCGTCTCCTCGCGCAGCCGCACCATCTCGAACGCCGCGCGGCTGCGCGCCGGCAGATCGTCGAGCGCGGCCCACACGCGGCGCAGCGTGTCGCGCGTCATCAGCGCGGCCTCGGGCGTCGGTTCCGGCGACGGCACGTCGAAGCCGTTGTCCTCTTCCGTGTGATAGACGTTCTCGAGGCTTTGCCGGCGGCACGCGTCGATCGATGCGTTGCGCACCATCCGCGTCACGTACGCGACCGGCTGGCGCACCGCGTCCTGGTTCGGGAATTCGACGAGCTTCACGAATACGTCGTGGACGACGTCCTCGGCGCGGCTCGCGCAGCCGACGAAGCCGCGCGCTACGTTGACGAGCATCGCGCGATGGGCAATCAGCACGTCGAGCAGCGCGCCCTGCGCACGCGGTTCCTTGGCACGGCGCGCTCGCGGCGCGGGGCGCGGCGGCAGGTCCGGATAACTGCCGAGGAACGGGTTCGCCATTGCCGCTGCCGGGCGTTCGAGCACTTCCGCCATTGCCATCGATCTGCTCCGTCGAATTCCGAGATAAGGCAATTTAGCGTAAACGCAAATCATTCTCAATGCGATTACCGAATGCCCCTTCCGCTTGTCGGGATTTGTCTGATCAATCGTGGGAATCTGTGTTTTGGAGGATGAGCCGGAGCCATGGAGGCTGCGGCATTCAGATAGCTTTCGGCATGAAAGGAAAGACGCCCAATGCTAAAAACGGCCCGAATCCTTGCTGCGAGCGTCGTTGCGTCCGGTTCACGGTGCGCTCACCCGACGCGCGGCGCCCGCGTGGTGCCGGCGCAAGCTTTCATCATTCTAACGACGAGCATACGGCCGTCATTTGTCGTCGCGGAGTTAGTAGCCGCGAAATTTTGGGGTCGTACGACCGACTTGCCGATTCAAAGCGCGTGCCGGCCATCGCGGACGCGCATCCGCACGTCAGTAGATGAACAACCGGATCGTTGCGGTCGCATCGAATCGCCCGATCTTCGGCGGGCCGAACGATTTCAGCACCGCGTCCATCAACACGCCTTGATTCATCACGTTGGACGCGAACTGCGCCAGCGTGAACTGCTGATTGAACGGAATGGCCTTGCCCTGGCTGTCCTCGATGCCGATACCGAAATTGCTGTCCTTCGCCGGCACCAGCAAACCGTTCTGAACCGGAAAGCTCGTTTCGAAATACCCGTCGACCCGCACCGCGACGTTGCATTTCTTGGTCAAGGACAACGAGAACCGCTTGCGCGGCACCGCCGGCATGAAGCCGTTACCGGCCGCCTGCACCTGCCCGAAGTTGACGACGCCCGGTTCGGGCGTGACGAGCACGTCGACGAAACATGGCGTCGGCTTGAGGTTGCGCAGGCCGCTCAGCCGGTACTGGAAGCTCGGGCTGTAAGCATTCAGCCCGAACTCGCCGTCGAACTGGAATACCGTGTAGATGTCGCTCGGCGGCTGGACCCAGTTGCCCTTCTTGCGCACGACGACCTGATAGTCGATGCTGATGCGGGTCTGCTGGCACCGCCCGCGGTCGAAATCGTACCGGCTGCACGGCGGCACCGAATAGCCGGTAAACACGCCGCCGCCGCGATTGCTCGTCTTGTCGAAATAGTCGATGCCGCGGTAGCGGATGCCGATCTCGAGCCCCCACGCGGCCGGGTCCGTGCGATTCGGGTTCGCGTAGAAATAGATGTTGTCGACGACTCTCAGGCTGCCCGCGTCACCGAGATCCTTGTAGCAATACCCCGTCGTCGTGCGCACCGGAGAAACCCAGATCACGTAGCCGTCCGGCGCGTCGGTCGGATACGACGCCACGCCGCCGATCGGCTCGGTCAGCGAGGTCGCGCCGCTGTTGGTCAGGCACCGCAACGCCCACGCGGGCTGCGCCGCCACAACGAACAATGCGAGCACGATCCAGCGCAACCATGCCGCCGGCATGTGCCGTTCACGCGCTGCGCCGCTCATCGCTTCACGCTCTTGCAAGCACCCGCGTCGCACGCATATTCGACCGCCACCTGGCCGCCGTAATCGTCGATATGCGTGATGAACAGCGTCGACGGCGTCGCGCCCTTGAACGGCACGTCGGCCGTGCTCATCGGGTCCACCATCACGGGCTCGATCGGCACCGGTGTCTTCTGCGCGCCCGCCGTCACGTCGACCACCGTCACGTGGTACGGCGTCGGATTGTCGAACACGAGCCGGTGCGCGGCCGCGTCGACGCGCAGCGTCATCGGCAGCGTCCAGTCCTCGTCGCGCGCCGGCTGCACGCCCTTCGGCCGGTAGAACAGCTTCATCTGCGTATGCAGCGCGATCTGCAGCGTGTTCGGCGTATCGGTCTTCGGCGGCACTTCGCGGATGTTCAGATAGAACACCGATTCGCGATCGGCCGGCAGCGCGGCACCGGGCAGCTTCGCGATGCGCAGCACGTTGCGCTCGTTCGCCTCGACGCGCTGCAGCGGCGGCACGACCATCAGCGGCGACGTGATCTTGTTGCCGCGCATGTCCTCGAGCCACGACTGCACGAGATACGGATACGTCGTGCTCTTGTTGGTGATCGTGACGATCGCGGCCGGTTCGCCTTCGTTGAAGATCACGCGCGTGCGGTCCGGCACGATCGCCGCGTGCGCGACACCGGCGAGCAGCGCGCTGGCCGCGGTCAGGATGCACGCCGCGCGGCGCGGGAAGGAAAGAGAGAAAACAGGGTTCATGCGGGGATCCGTGAAATCATCGGTCGACCCGAGCGGCCGCTGCATGCGGCTCGCCGGGCGGCTGGCACGTCACCGGAATCGGCGTGCCTTCGAGTTGAAGCTGGCTCGGCAGTGTGTTCACCGCGCACAGCGTGCGTTCGCCTGCCCGCACCACCAGCGCGGATTTCGGCTGCACCTGGGTCAGGAACGCGGCGCCGGCTTCGCCGACGATGCCGAGCTCCTTGCCGTTCGCCGCGTCCTGCACGGATGCGCCGAACGGCAGCGGCTTGCCGGCCGCATCGGTCAGCGTCAGGTACAGGTTGCTGCCGCGCGCGGCGGAGAACTTCACGAAGCCGATCGCGCCGTCGGTCAGCACCATGCGCTGGATCGGGTTCGACACCTGCACCTCGAGCGGCAGCTTCTCGACGTTGACGGTCGCGTCGTACACGTTGTACGGCGAAATCCCGTCGAGCACCGCATAGCCGCGCGAGTCGGTATGCGTGAGCGTGCCGGACAGCGGCACGTCGGGCACACCGTCGGTCGATACCAGCAGGCGCGTATCGCCCGCGTTGCCGTTCGCATGCGCGGACACGCCGTACTGCGTCGCGACGAGCGAGCCATCGACTTCGAGCGACGCGGCCGCATACGCGTTGGCGAGCGTCGACGCCTGCGCGCTCAGCTGGTAGGTCGACGTGCGCTGGCGGAAGCTCGCGTTCGCCGACGCGCGGCCGTCGGTCGCGCCCGCGTTGATCTGGTACGTGCGGCCGGCCGGATCGTCGTAGATGTAGCCCGCGTTCGCGCTCGTGCTGCCGCTGCCCGTCGTCAGGTTCGATGTGACCGTGTGGCGGCCGCCGATCGGCAGCGTCGCGGTCACCGAGAACTGGTTGCCGCTCGCGCCCGCGCTTTGCGTGCGGAACGCCGACACGCTGACGTTCAGGTTGCGCAATACGCCGATCGAGAACGCGCGCGTGAGCGTGAGGCCGACCCGCCGCTCCGACGCGCGGGCCCAGTAGGTCGTCTGGTCGTACGAGAAATAGGTCGACGTGTCGCCGAAGCGCTTGGACATCGTCGCCGAGTAGCGTTGCTTGCTGTTCGCGAGGCCGTACGCGGTCGGGTCGCCCGAGAACTGCGCGAAGTTGGTGTACTCGCGTTCGGAGAAGCGATAACCGAAGAAGCGCACGTCCGCGTCGAGCCCGTCGAAGTGCTTCGAATAATTGATGCGATACGAGTTGCCGTTGCGCGTCGCGCCGTTCCACCACAGGTGCGCACGCGCATGCGTGACATCGGCCGATACCGCGCCGAACGTGCCGAAATCGCGGCCGACGCCCAGTGCGATCGACGTATAGCCCGACGCGGCGATGAAGCCGCCATACAACGTGATATCGAACGGCAACCCGTACGCGGCCTCGCCGAACCCGAAGAACGGCGTGATGCCGGCGCCGCCGAACTGCCGCGGCTTGCCGACGGCGGCCTTGTAGCGCAGCTGTCCGGTACGGGCGAGGAACGGCACCGCGGCCGTCGTCACCTGGAAGCGCTGCACGCTGCCGTCCTCTTCGTCGACCGTGACGTCGAGCGTGCCCTGCACGCTCGTGTTGATGTTCTGCAGCGCGAACGCGCCCGGCGACACGCGCGTCACGTACAGCACGCGGCCCGCCTGCGACACGGTCACGGTCGCGTTGGTGCGCGCGACGCCCGAGATCAGCGGCGCATAGCCGCGCAGCGAAGGCGGCAGCATGCGATCGTCGCTGCGGATCGACGCGCCCGTCAGCGCGAACGTGTCGAAAATGTCCGAGCTCAGGTAGTCGTCGCCGAACGTCACCGTCGACTGGATCGACGGCAGCGCGCGAAACGCGTAAAGCCGGCTGAAGCGGAACGTGCGGTCCGCATACGCCGTGTTGCCCACGTTCGACTGCGCCTGGTAGTCGCCGCGAAAGCGCCATGCATCCCAGTTCGCGCCGATCGTTCCGTAGGCCTGGATCGAATTCGTCTGTCCGCCGCCCGAACCGAAATTGCGGTTCGTGTTCGCGATCACGCGATAGTCGAGCATCGCGCCCGCAATCCCGTCGGACCAGCTCGACGGCGGCAGGTAGGTCGAATCGGTGAATTCGAGCGCGGCCTGCGGAATCGTGATCTTCAGCCGTCCGTCGCTCTTCAGGTAACGCACGGTCGCGCCCTCGATCGCGCCGAGATCGACGCAACGTCCGCCCTGCAAGCGCGGCAGGTCCTTCGCGAGCGACGGTTTCAGCCCGAACCGCGCGACGAGTTCCGGCGGCAGGCACGGCTTGCCCGCGCCGGATGCGTCGAGCGCGATGAACTGGATCGCCTGGAGCCCGTAGAACAGGTCGTTGACCTGCACGTCGAGCATGTACTCGCCCGGCAGCGTGAAGTCGGGCTGCGAGAACTGCGACAGGTCGACATTGCTGGTGCCGTCGATGTCGAGAAACGACGAATTGAATTCCGTCGCATGGCTCGGGCTGACGACGACCAGCACGCAGACGCAAAGGAAGGAATGTCTGATTCGCACGCGGCGCTACCGGAAATCCGGGGAAGTAGAGACGTGAAGGCAAGGAAGACGGAGAAAGGGTGTGCACACCCCTTCTCCGATACGGCGCTTACTGGTAGCGGACCGTGAAGTTCGCGACGCCGTCGGCCGTACCCGGCGTCACGCCGGCGGCCGTGGCTTCGTACATCGCCGCGAAGCGTGCGATGTTGGTGCCGTTTTGCAGCAGCGTCGGCGCCTTCTGTTCGGCGCCGTTGTCGAGGTATTCACCCGATGCGGACTGCAGGCGGATGCCCACGTTGGTTGCCGAACCGATCGTTGCGAGCAGCTTCGGCTGGCCCGCGCTCGACGTGCCCGTGAACGTGAAGTACGCGTTCTGCGCGATGCTGGTGTCGCAGTCGGTCAGCTTGATGTCGAACGACACCGCGTCCGACTTGTCGCCGGCTTGCTTGAACTTGTTGGTCGGCACCTTGCCGAGCTGCACGGTCTGGTTGACGGAGTTCGAATCGATGCCGCATGCGCCCGCGACGATCTCGCCCGTGAAGTTGATCGTGCCGGTGCCCGCTGCGAAGGCCGAGGTGGACAGGGCTGCGAGTGCGACCGCGCTCAGGAGGGATTTTTTCATGACGTTTTCCGTGAGAATTGCAAAGGGAACAGACGACGTGGCGGATACAAAAGGCAGCGTGTGGTTGGCTCCCGTCCGACACGAGGCGGCATTATCGAGATAAGCGTGAAGGGATTTTGTAAATCATTGTCAAATCTCAATGACAATCTTCGTTTTATGGGTTTCAAAACCCAATCCTTCCTGCCGGCCGTCAATTCCGATATTTTCGTCCGCAGTCCTTTTTTATTTTCCGGAACCAACTGAAAATTAAAGACATTTCCTTTTCGGACTTGAGAACCCCCCGCTTCTCCTTGCTGGACATAGCCTTTCGAGATACCCGACGTGAAATGCCAAAACTCTGTCCGATTCCGCCATCGTTGTCCTATCGCAACGAAAGCATTCGATGACTTTCAACTGACAGGAAATTAACGAGCGATATTCAACGCCGCGAAACTTTCGCGCAAACGATTGCGGAATTTTCACAAACGTTTTACCGCGACACTTTGTCGCCTCTTATTGTTCGCAATGCGCAAATTAATCGAATCGTCAACCCTGGATTAAAGCGGCGTGTAAAGCCGTGCGCGCCAAAACGACATCCGCGGCACTGGGTGGAGTCGGAATAAGAGGAAATCCGGCACGATCGGAGGCCGGCGGCGACGCGATCGGTCGCCGGGATGCGAGTCGAGTGGAAGGCGGCCCTTCAACCCGACTGCGTGGAGGAAAAACGGAGTCGACGAAGCGCGCATGCACGTGTCGTCGATCGTGGCCGGAAACCCGACAGACCGCGGCAGCGGCGACGCATCGCAATGCGCCGCCGCCACCTGGCCGATGCCAGTCAAGCCATCACGCGGCAGCTTCGCCAGCGGTGGCCGGCGCCCAGCCGCCGCCGAGCGCGCGATATAGCGCGATCGCATTCGCGAGCCGCAGCGCCTTGAGCCGGATCAGCTCATGCCCGGATTCGTACGTGCTGCGCTGCGCGTCGAGCAGTTCGAGATACGTCGCGACGCCGCCCGCATAGCGGCGCTCGGCGAGTTTCAACCGCGCGCCGTCGGCCGCGTAGACGTCCTGCTGCGCGGCGAGCTGGCGATCGATCCAGTCGCGCGCGGCGAACGCATCGGCCACTTCGCGGAACGCGGTCTGCACGGTCTTCTCGTACTCGGCGACCGCGATGTGCTTGCGCGCACTCGCGACGTCGAGATTCGCGCGATTGCGACCGCCCGCGAAAATCGGCAGCGTGATGCGCGGCGCGAACGTCCACACGCTCGTGCCGGCCGCGAACAGGGTCGAGAACGCATCGCTGACCGAGCCGTAGTCGGTGGTCAGCGCGATGCGCGGGAAGAATGCCGCGCGCGCGGCGCCGATCTGCGCGTTCGCGGCCTTGAGCCGCGACTCGGCCTGCCGGATGTCCGGCCGCCGCTCGAGCAGCGCGCTCGGCGCGCCGGGCGCCACCGGTGCGATCGCGAGCGTGTCGAGCGCGGTGCCGTCGGCGGGCACGTTGCGCGCGAAATCGCCGGCGAGCAACTGCAGCGCGCGCACCGATTGCGCATGCTCGCGCTGCAGCGCGGCCTGCGATGCCCGCGCGGACGCGACCAGCATCTCGGCCGAACGCAGTTCGATCGCGTCGCTCGTGCCGGCCGCGTAGCGGCGCTGCGTGAGCGCGGCGATGCGCTCGCGCGCGTCGAGCGTGCGCTGGGCCAGCGCCAGTTGCTCGTGCAACGATCGCTCCGACACGTACGCCCCCGCGACTTCGGCAATCACGCCGATGCGCACCGTGCGCTGCGCGTCGGCCGTCGCGAAATACTCGGCGAGCGCCGCATCCGACAGGCTACGCACGCGGCCGAACAGGTCGAGCTCGTACGCGCTGACGCCGACGCCCGCGCGATACAGCCCGCTCACCGCGCTCTCGCGCACGACCGGGTCGTACTGGCGCGTGCGTTCGTAGCCGAGGTTCGCGTCGACCGACGGCATCAGGTCCGCGCGCTGCACGCCGTACAGCGCACGCGCTTCGTCGAGCCGGCCGGCCGCGATCCGCAGGTCGCGATTGTTCGCGAGCGCCGCATCGATCCATGCCTGCAGCGCCGGATCGGTGAAATACGCACGCCAGTCGTCGAGCAGCGCGGCGTCGGCCGTCGAAGCCGGGCCGACGCCCTGCTGCGTGTCGCCATCGACCGTCGCATAGCTGGCCGGCACCGGCGCCGCCGGCCGCTCGTAATGCGGCGCGAGCGAGCAGCCCGCGAACGCGAGCACGGCGGCCAGCGCGAGCGGAAGCCTCGGTGCGGCCCATGCATTCAATGCAAACATCACTGCGAACCCTCCATCACCGCCGGCTGCGAGCCGCCGCGCCGGCGCGGGCCGACGTCGAACAGGCGGCCGACGATCACGAAAAACAGCGGGACGAGGAACACCGCGAGCACCGTCGCCGTAATCATGCCGCCGAGCACGCCGGTGCCGATCGCCATCTGCGCGCCGGATGCGGCGCCCGACGCGAACGCGAGCGGCAGCACGCCGACGCCGAACGCGAGCGACGTCATCACGATCGGTCGCAGCCGCAGGCGTGCGGCCTCGAGCGCGGCGTCGACGAGCGACATGCGCTGCGCGACCAGGTCCTTCGCGACCTCGACGATCAGGATCGCGTTCTTCGCGGACAACCCGATCGTCGCGATCAGCCCCACCTTGAAATAGATGTCGTTCGGCATCGCGCGCAGCGTGACGCCGAGCACCGCGCCGATCACGCCGAGCGGGACGACCAGCATCACCGCGAACGGGATCGACCAGCTCTCGTACAGCGCCGCGAGCGCGAGGAACACGACGAGCACCGACAGCGCGAACAGCATCGGCGCCTGCGCGCCCGACAGCCGCTCCTCGAACGACTGCCCCGACCACGCGTGGCCGATGCCGGCCGGCAGCTTCGCGGCGATCCGTTCGATCGCGGCCATCGCTTCGCCGCTGCTGTGGCCGGGCGCGGCCGAACCGTTGATCGTGAACGACGGATAACCGTTGTAGCGCGTGAGCTGCGGCGGCCCGAGCGTCCAGTGCAGCGTCGCGAATGCCGCGAGCGGCACCATCTCGCCGCCCGCGTTGCGTACGCGCAGCTTCTGCACGTCGGCCGGATCGAGCCGGTGCAGCCCGTCGGCCTGCACGATCACGCGACGCACCTGCGTGCCGTGCATGAAGTCGCCGATATAGTCGGAGCCGAACATCACCGCGAGCGTCGTGTTGATCTCGTCCATCGACACGCCGAGCGCCGACGCCTTCGCGCGATCGATGTCGAGCTTCAGCTGCGGCGCGTCCTGCGTGCCGGCGAACATCACGTCGGTGAGCGCCGGGTCCTTGCCGCCCGCCGCGAGCAATTGCTCGCGCGCGGCGCTGAACGCGGCGTAGTCGAGCCCGCCGCGGTTCTGCAGCCGGAAGTCGAAGCCGCTCGTCGAGCCGAGATCGGGCAGCGCCGGCGAGTTCATCGCGAACACCGTGGTGTTCGCCGTGCCCGCGAAGCGCTCGTTGATGCGCGCGACGATCGCCTGCACGTGATCGCGCTCGGCCTTGCGTTCCTTCCAGTTCTTCAGCGTGACGAAGATCATCCCGCCGTTCGGCCCTTCGCCGTACAGGTTGAAGCCGCCGAGCGCGAACGTGTACGCGGCCGGCTCGTCGCGGCGAATATACGACTCGACCTCGCGCACGCTCTGCATCGTTTCCGCGAGCGGCGTGCCCTGCGGCCGGATCACCATCACCATGAAGTTGCCCTGGTCCTCGTCGGGCAGGAACGCGCTCGGCAGTTGCGTGAGCATCAATGCCGCGGCCGCGGTCAGCGCGCCGTACACGACCAGCCAGCGCAGCGGCTTCTTCAGCATCGCGCCGACGCGCGTCGCATAACGCTGCGTCGAGCGCGCGACGAAGCCGTTGAACCAGCCGAAGAAGCCGCGCTTCTCGTGATGGTCGCCGGACACCGGCTTGAGCAGCGTCGCGCACAGCGCGGGCGTGAGCGACAGCGCGAGAAACGCCGAGAAGCCGATCGACACCGCGAGCGACAGCGCGAACTGCCGGTAGATGTTGCCCACCGCGCCGCCGAAGAACGCCATCGGCACGAACACCGACGTCAGCACCACGGTGATCCCGACGATCGCGCCGCTGATCTGCCGCATCGCCTTGACGGTCGCGTCGTAGGGCCCGAGG
This sequence comes from Burkholderia sp. 567, assembly GCF_040545115.1. Lineage (NCBI taxonomy): Bacteria > Pseudomonadati > Pseudomonadota > Betaproteobacteria > Burkholderiales > Burkholderiaceae > Burkholderia > Burkholderia sp. 567. The sequence goes on along the minus strand of NZ_JBEPLG010000001.1, from coordinate 1,160,468 downwards.
CCCTCCTCGACCATCAGCCGCTCGACGTTCTCGACGACGACGATTGCATCGTCGACGAGGATGCCGATCGCGAGCACCATCCCGAACATCGTCAGCACGTTGATCGAGAAGCCGGCCGCGTACATCACGCCGAACGTGCCCGCGAGCGCGACCGGCACGACGAGCGTCGGAATCAGCGTCGCGCGCAGGTTCTGCATGAACAGGAACATCACGAGGAACACCAGCACGCCGGCCTCGATCAGCGTCGTGACGACCTTGTTCATCGACACGCGCACGAACGACGACGTCTCGTACGGGATCTGGTATTTCACGCCCGGCGGGAAATACGCGGACAGCTCGTCCATCGTCGCGCGCACGCGCTTCTCGGTCGCCACCGCGTTCGAGCCCGGCGCGAGCTTGATGCCCATGCCGGTCGCGACCTTGCCGTTCACGTACGACGGATAGTTGTAGTCGTTGCCGCCGAACTCGATACGCGCGACGTCGCGCAGGTGGAGCGCGGAGCCGTCCGGCTGCGTGCGCAGCGCGATCGCGCCGAAATCGGCCGGCGTCTTCAGCGGCGCATCGGCGAACACGGTCGCCGCGATCGGCGCACTGTCCGGCACCGCGCTGCGGCCGATGTCGCCGACCGTCACGCGCGCGTTGTGCGCGCGCACGGCCGACGCGATGTCCGACGCGGTGAGGCCGTGACCGGCCAGCTTCACCGGATCGGGCCAGATCCGCATCGCGTATTCGGCGCCCCAGAACTGCACCTTGCCGACGCCGTCGACGCGGCGTAGCGCCTGCACGACGTTCGCCGACGCGTATTCGCCGAGCTGCACCGCGCTCATCCGGCCGTCGTCCGACGTCAGCGACACGACGAGCTGGATGTTGTCCGCCGCCTTCTCGACCTGGATGCCGTCGCGCCGCACCGGTTCGGGCAGCCGCGCCTCGACCGTCTTCAGCCGGTTCTGCACTTCGACGGCCGCGAGATCGGCGTTGACGCCCTGCTTGAACGTCAGGTACAGCGACGCGGCCCCGGCGCTGCTCGTCGCGGACGTATACAGCAGCCCCGGCGCGCCGTTCATTTCGCGCTCGATCAGCGCGGTCACCGATTCCTCGACGACCTGCGCGGACGCGCCCGGATACGTCGCATAGATGCTGACGACGGGCGGCGCGATGTCCGGGTATTGCGCGACGGGCAGCGCGCGAATCGCGAACGCGCCGCCGAGCATGATGAAGAGTGCAATCACCCACGCGAAGACGGGGCGATCGATGAAGAAACGTGCCATGTTGGTCTATTGAATCGGTCAGGTTTGACGGGCGGCCGCCGGTTGCGCGGCCTTCGTCGGCGATGCCTGCTCGACGGGCTTGACGTCGGTATCGGGCGCGAACTGCGCGGCGTTGTCGACGATCACGCGCTCGCCGCCCGACAGCCCTCGCGTGATGCGCCAGTCGCGTCCGCTCATCTGGTCGGCGACGACCTCGACGTCCTTCACCTTGCCGTTCGTGCCGACCACGCGCACCGACGTGCGCTCGGCCGTGCGCAGCAACGCATCGCGCGGCACGAGGATCGCCCGCTGGTCGACCGCCGCATCGAGCGCGATCCGCACATACGCGCCCGGCAGCAGCTCGCGTTCGGGGTTGGGGAACAGCGCGCGCATCGCGACGGTATCGGTGGTCGGATCGACCGCGAGATCGCTGAACAGCAGCTTGCCCTTCAGCGGATACGCGGTGCCGTCGGCGCGCCGCAGCGTCACCGTGACGTCGTGCTGCGCGATCCCCGTCGCGTGCCCGCTCTTCACCGCGCGACGCAACGCGTCGACGTCGGCCGCCGGCTGCGAGAAATTCACGTAGATCGGATCGAGCTGCTCGACGGTCGTGAGCGGCGTCGCCTGGTCCTGGCCGACGAGCGCGCCTTCCGTGACGAGCGCGCGTCGTGCGCGGCCCGAAATCGGCGCGGTGACGGTCGCATAGTCGAGCTGCAACTGCGCGCGGGCGAGCTCGGCCTTCGCGGAAGCGACGTCGGCCTTCGCGCGCGTGTCGTCGGCGACGGCCTCGGTGTGATCGCGCTCGCTGACCGCGTGGTCGCGCACCAGGTCGTCGTAACGGCGACGCTTGTCGCTCGCCGCGAGCGCGGCGGCCTGCGCCTTCGCGAGCGCACCCTGCGCGGCATCGCGCGCGGCCTTCAGCGGCGCGGGATCGATGCGGAACAGCACCGCGCCCTGCTTCACTTCCTGGCCTTCCTCGTAAGTCCGCGCGGTGACGATGCCCGCGACCCGGGCGCGCACTTGCGCTTGCCGATACGCGTCGAGCCGGCCCGGCAATTCGACGGTCATCGGCACGGCCGTCGGACGCACCGTCACGACCGTCGCGTTCTGAATGGCCTCTGGCGCCTTGTTCTTGTCGCCCTTTCCGCATCCCGCCACGGCCAGCACGGCCGCGAGCGCGACGGGCGCCAGCCGGAGGCGGCGCGCGAGGGAGCGTTTGTTATTCATGTGTGACCTCGGATCATTCGCCGCCGATACAATGCGGCGGCTCAGGGTGGTCGATTATAATCAGTCACGACTGATTAAATACATCCGGTTGCCCCGCAACCGCCACACTGTCTCAATAAAACGACAGCGAACTGTAAGGAAATTCACGCCATGGCCCGCAAGACCCGGGAAGAATCGCTCGCCATCAAGCACCGGATCCTCGACGCCGCCGAGCTCGTCCTGCTCGAAAAAGGCGTCGCGCAAACCGCGATGGCGGACCTCGCCGAGGCCGCCGGGATGTCGCGGGGCGCCGTCTATGGCCACTACCGCAACAAGATGGAAGTGTGTCTCGCGCTGTGCGACCGCGCGTTCGCGCGGACCTCGGAAGGCTTCGACGCGGTCGACAGCCTGCCCGCGTTCGCGACGCTGCGCCGCGCGGCGTCGCACTACCTGCAGCAATGCGGGGAGCCGGGCTCGATGCAGCGCGTGCTGGTGATCCTCTATACGAAGTGCGAGCAGAGCGAGGAGAACGGCGCGCTGCAGCGGCGCCGCATGCTGCTGGAGCTGCAGATGCTGCGCATCACGAAGGCGCTGCTGCGCCGGGCGATCGCGGCCGGCGAAATCGCCGCCGATCTCGACGTGCACCTGGCGGCCGTCCATCTCGTGTCGCTGCTCGAAGGCGTGTTCGCGTCGATGATCTGGACCAACCGCCTGCGCGGCAATCTGTGGAACGACGCGGAAGCGATGCTCGACGCCGGTTTCGACGCAGTCAGGACCTCCAGCGCACTGCGCGTGCGTGCGCAAAAATTGCCTACCTGACGAGAAGCCGCGCAATAAATGCTGATTTAACCCGATTTACCGCAGTGCGAAACGAATACGCTGACCCTCTTTAAAATTTTTAACATTTCGCGGAACATCGGTAGACTGACGCTGTCATCTTTCTTTAGCGTCTTCGTGATAATCCGGGTTCGACCCGGAAAGTTCACGCCGCCGTTCGAAGCGGGCATCCCGCAAGTTGGGTCGAACGGAAACGACACAGGCCCCTGGCGGGGCCTGTTTTGTTGCACGCCCATCGCGCGCCGCCGTCGTCACCCGACGGATCTGCCGCCGATGGCTCCTGCCCACACCTCTTTGAACCGTTTTCCTGGATGTGGACACCTTTGGTCAAGCCTGCCGCAATTCCTGATGCTTTCGCGCCCGGGCGCGCGCAGCGCCTCGTGCGCGCGCTCGTGCCGGCCGCCGTGCTCGGCGCCCTCGCCGCCTTCGGTCTCGCCGCCGCGCTGCCCGCCGTCTCGCAGCTGCCGGGCGCCGTCGATTCGGGCACGGCTGCGCTGCCGCAGCGCGTGCTGTCCGACACGCCGTTTCCCACCGCGCAGCATTTCGTGACGAGCGAGCTCGCGCGCACGCTCGGCGAGCGCAACGAACTCGACGAACATAGCGACCGCAGCCCGCAGCCGGGCCTGTTCGCGCCGCTCAGCGCGCACCGCAACGACATGCTCGGCTATGCGAGCCTGTTCCAGTTCGCGGCGCCCGAAACCCAACACGGGACGCGCGCCGGCGACATCGAGCTCACGCTGTCCGATACGCTGAACCGTCTCGACGTGCCGCCCGAGGTGCGCATCCAGCTCGGCGATCTCGTCACCGGCAAGGTCGCGATGCGCGCCAGTGCGCAGCGCGGCGACTACTACCGCATCGCGTACGACACGAACAACGGCACGCCGCACCTCACCGCGCTCGAGCTGCGCGTCGCGGGCCGCACGTTCGGTGCGATCTGGTTCCGCGCGCCGGGCGCCGACCACGGCGCGTACTACACGCTCGACGGCGCGCCGCTCGAGGCGGCCGCGTTCACGATGCCCGTCAAGTGGACGCGCATCAGCTCGTTCTTCGGCGAACGCGTGCACCCGCTGTCGCAGGCGATGGCGTTCCATACGGGCGTCGATCTCGCCGCGCCGTCCGGCACGCCCGTCAACGCGGCGGCCGATGGCGTCGTGTCGTTCGTCGGCACCGATCCGGACGGCTACGGCCGCTACGTGATCGTCGATCACGCGGACGGCTATTCGACCTACTACGCCCATTTGTCCGCGTATGCGCGCGGGCTGAAGACGGGCGAAACCGTGAAACAAGGCCAGCGCATCGGCTCGGTCGGCATGACCGGCGCGGCCACCGGCCCGCATCTGCACTTCGAGGTGCGCGTCGCGAACGATCCGGTCGATCCGCTCGTCGCGCTCGCGAACGCGCAGACGGGGCTGTCCGACATGCAGCGCACCGCGTTCCGCCAGGAAGCGGCGCAATGGCGCTTCCGCCTCGCGTCGATCAAAACGTCACCGTTCGCGTTCGCGCAAAACGACGGCCCGCTGTGGGGCGACTTTGCGACCGACTCGTCGACGCTGCGCGCGGTCTTCAACACGCACTACAGCGCGTCCTGACGCCGACGCGCTAACGCACCGTCACGCCCGTCGCTGCTCGCTCAGCGGCGACGCGGCCCGCAGTCACCGCACGGGTTCCGTACGTTCGGCCGCGGCCTGCGCGATGCGCGCCGCACGCGGCCGACGTGACAGCAGCCAGCGTGCCGCGCCGTCGAGCGACGTGCACAGCACCAGGTAAAGCGCCGCGACGAACAGGAAGATCGGCGCCGGATACACCATCAGCCGGTTGTTCACCTGCGTCGCGACGAACGACAGTTCCGGCACACCGACGATATACGCGAGCGACGTGTCCTTCACGAGCGCGACCCACTGGTTGACGAACGACGGCGTCATGATCCGGATCGCCTGCGGCAGCAGCACGTAGCGCACCGTCTGCCAGCGCGTGAGCCCGAGCGACAGCCCGGCCTGCCACTGCCCGTCGCCGGCCGCGCCGATGCCCGCATGCACCGCATGCGCGAGATACGCGCCCCCGATCAGCGCCAGCGCACACACGACGGTCGCGAGCCCCGGCACGTCCACGTGCAGCAGCATCGGCAGCAGGAAGTACGTCCAGAAGATCAGCATCAGCACCGGAATCGCGCGAAAGAAGCCGATGAACGCGAGCAGCAGCACGCGCAGCGGGCCGCGCGCGAGCGCCATCGCGACGCCGAGCGCCACCCCCAGCACCGCCGACGCGACGGCCGACGCGATCGCCAGCACGAGCGACAGCGCGGCGCCGCCGAGCGGACCGTCCGGGAACGCGCCGACGAGCAGGTACGGCAGATTGTCGAGCAGCAGCGACACATCCATCGTCAACGCCCCGCCCCGAGCCGGTCGCGCCATTGCGTGGCCGCGTAGGCGCCGGCTTCGATCGCGGCCACCGCGGCGACGTACAGCACGGTCGCGACACCGAACGCGGCAAAGGTCTTGAACGTCTCCGTCTCGACCTGCCGGGACGCATACGACAGCTCGGCGACACCGATCGCCATCGCGAGCGACGAGTTTTTCACCAGATTCATGTATTGGCCGAACAGCGGCGGCATCGCGATGCGTACGGCCTGCGGCAGCACCACGTAGCGCAGCGACTGCATCGGCGTGAGGCCGAGCGCCGCGGCCGCATCGTGTTGCGCACGGCGCACGCCGCGCAATCCGGCTTCGCACTCCTCGGCGACGAACGCGGCCGTGTAGGCGCTCAACCCGACCCAACCGGCGACGAACTCGAACGACGGCCACGCGAGCGTGAGCGGGCCCGCGCTCAGTTCATGGCGCGCGTTCAGCCACGTGATCCACGTATCGGGCAGCAACGACGCGACGCCGAAGTACCAGAACAGCAATTGCACGAGCAGCGGCGTGTTGCGAAACGCGACGACGTAGCCGGCCGCTACCGTGCGCAATGCCCTGCCGCGTGCATGCCGCATGACGGCGAGCAGCAGCCCGCCGACGGTCGCGGCGAGCGCCGACGCGGCCGCGAGGCCAAGCGTCAGCAGAAAGCCCTGCCAGAGCCAGGACAGATATTTGGGAGCCAAGCCGAGCATGCTGATGTGTGCGCTTGCGAAGCGCGATCGAAAGATGCGAAAGAAGATGGAAGCAAGCGCAAAGCGCCGCGACCCGCGCATCCCGGCACAGCCGGCGGCGGATTGCGGCGCATGCGGCGCGGCGTGCGACTCAGGTCCGGTCGCCGATCCGGAAGATGCGCGTGAGCGGCGTCTTCGTCGCCGGCCCGAACCACGCGTCGTAGATCTGTCCCGCGCGGCCGCTCGCCTCGAGCCCCTTCAGCGTGTCGTTCACGAAGCCGAGCAAGCGCGTCTCGCCCTTCGGCACGCCGACGCCCATGTAGTCGTTCGAGATCGTGAACGCCGGAATCTCGTAGTTCTGCTTGTCGGGCACGTTCGCGAGCAGGCCGATCAGTTTCGGTCCGTCCTGCGTGATCGCCTGCACGTTGCCGGCACGCAGCGCGGCGAACGCGAACGGCGTGTCGTCGTACGCGACGATCGTCGCCTTCGGATACTTCTCGCGCAACGTGATCTCGTTCGTCGTGCCCTTGTCCGCGCCGACGCGCAGGCTGTTCAACTGGTCGGCCGATTTCAGCACGCCCTTCTTCGCGAGAAACTGCTGGCCCGAGGAGAAGTACGGGATGCTGAAGTCGACCTGCTTCGCGCGCTCGTCGGTAATCGTGAAGTTCGCGAGCACCAGGTCGACCTTGCCGGAGGTCAGGAACGGAATGCGGTTCGCGGGGTTGGTCGGCTGCAGCTGCAGCTTCACGCCGAGCTTGTCGGCCAGCGCCTTTGCATAGTCGACGTCGAGGCCGACGATGTGGTTGCTCTTGGCGTCGACATAGCCGAACGGCGGATTGCTGTCGAAGGTCGCGACGCGCAGCACGCCGGCCTTCCTGATGTCGTCGAGCCGGTCCGCGTGCGCGACCGTGCCTGCCGTGACGAGTGCGGCCCCGACGAGCCACGTGGCGAGAGTGTGGATTTTCATGAGCACGACCTGATTTGTTATGAAGGCCGCCGCGGATCGCGCGGCGGCCCGGTTCGAGGAACATCGCGACGTGGTGTGTCGCCGCGAAGCCGCTAACGTATCAGCGCGTGCGGCGATTTCGAACCAACAAATGGTGCTTTGCTCTGCGGGTTTCGTGATGACGCGCACCCGCGCTCGCGGTCATTCGCTATCGTCGTCGGTGGCGGCCGCGGATGCCGCGCACAGGAACTCGCCGTCACCGCCGTCCTGCAGGTAATCGAGCGAAAGGTCCATGCGCAGGAACGAGAGCGTGCCCGCTGCGCCGAGCGCGAACAGCGTGTTGTGATCCGGCGCGAAGATCACCTGCGACACGCCGCCCGCGACCGGAAACTCGCCGACCGTGCGGCGCGTGGCGGTCTTGATCACGCGCATCGGCTTGTCGTCATAGCCGGTCACGGCGATCAGCGAACCGTCGCCGCTGCCGTCGAAGCTGTGCATCGACTCCTGGCAGACCGGATAACTGTCGCGTACGGCAAGGCTCGACGCATCCCGCCACTGAACCGACGACTTGTTGTAGACCCAGATGCCCGCGCCCTTCTCGCCAGGCTGAGCCTGGATGAAATCCGCATCGACCGGATAGGCTTCTACCTGCGCATTCGTCGCCGTATCGAACGCGACGATCGCACCCTTCTGCATCGCGTATGCATACAGCCGCCGGCCGTCGGGCGACAGCCACATCGACAGCGCACGGCCGAACTCGACGCCCGATGCATCGTGATCGCCGAGCCGCAGCGTCGCGATGACCTGCGGCCAGTGCGCGAGACTGACGACGGAAATCGTGTCGTCGACGCTGTTCAGCACGTACAGCCTGTCGTTGGATGCAGACGCGACGATCCCGCGCGGGAACCGTCCGAGCGTCACGCCATCGACGATCGCACCGCTGTTCAGATCAATGCGCGCGAGGCCGCCCTCGCGCATCGACGCAACATACGCGTACCGCTCGTCGGGGCTCACGTACACGCCGCTCGCGCCGCGACCGCGGCACATGTTGCCCGGGCAGCCGTCAAGGCCCGTCGCGAACGGCTCGCCTGTGATCGTGCGCACGACCGCCTGCCGCTCGACGTCGACGACGACGAGCGTGTTCCGGTCGTTGTCGGTCACGTACAGGCGTTTGCCCGACGCGCCCAGCACCATCGCGTATGGCCACTTGCCGACGGGTACGACGGTGCCTGCCGCCTGCTCGGCCGACACGGGCGTCGGACGGTGCTGCTCGTCGTCGCGGATCTGCTCGGCAATCGCGGCCGCCTGCTGTTGCGCGTGGCGCTTCGCGGCGTCGCGCTCGACGTCGCGGCGGGTCGCGTCACGCCAGCCTTGCAGTTCCTCGCTGCCCGCCCGCTGCGCGGCGAACAACATCGCAGCGCTGCCGAGCACCGCGAGCACGACCGGCACGGCGACGCGCATCGAGCGGCCGGCCCCGTACATCAGCCAGCCGACGACGAATCCGACGACCACGCCGCCGAGATGCGCGGCCTGATCGATGCCGGAGATGAGGAAGCCCGAGCCCAGGTTGATCGCGATTACCTGCCCGAGCGCGCCGAGGTTGATGGCAACCGGCGCATCGCCCGCGCTGTCGCGTCGGCGTTGCAGCGCGAATGCCGCGGCCGCGCCCGCCAGTCCCATCAGCGCGCCCGACGCACCGACACTCACGACCGGCCGGATCCCGCTGGACGCCAGCGCGACGCCGAACGCAAAGGTGGTGCTGCCGACTTCGTGATAGCCATGCCAGAGCGCGCTCAGCAGCGAGCCGCCGAGCGCGGACAGAAGATACGCGACGCCGAACCGGAGCGTGCCGCCCGCGCGTTCGAGCACGGTGCCGAGCACGACCAGCATGTACATGTTCAGCGCGAGATGGACCCAGCTGCCATGCAGGAACGCGCTGGTCAGCAGCCGCCACGGCTGCCCGGTGAGCGTGTACGGCGCGAAGTTCGCGCCCCAGTCGAGCAGCAGCGGGTTCGACAGCGAACCGTACGACGCCTGTCGCCACATCAGCACGAATATCACGGTATTGACGACGGCCAGCAGAATGGTCAACCACGGCCTGGAAGAATGTTGTTCTCTCATCGGGATCTTGGTATGGGTTATCGCGCGTGAGCCGCGCGAGCGCCATTATATTTCGCGTCCCGCAAGCAACGAGCGTGTGACGAGGCCGGTCGGCGAGCCGGGAATAAAAAAACGCCCGCTGCACACAGCGGGCGCGAATCCCAGTCAAGGAGGTGTCACACGAACTACGGGTTCAGAATAAAAGCATCGCCGGCGGTGGACAACGAAGCGATTGCGATATCGATATCGCGCGGCGCGGGATGAGCATGCACGCGGCGACGCGAACGTGCCGCCCATGAAAAAACGGCGCGCCGCCTGCGTGGCGGAGCGCCGTTCCATTGTTTCAAGCCGCTCGAAGCGGCAGCCGGGTTGCCCCGTCGATCACGGCTCGTGACGCAGATACCCTTCCTTGCTGGGGTCGCGCATCCGCCACGACACGATCAGCGACACCGCGCACAGCGCCGTCACGTACCAGTAGAAGGTTTCCTCGCTGCCGACCGACTTGAACCACAGCGCGACGTATTCGGCCGAGCCGCCGAAGAGCGCGTTCGCGACCGCATACGACAGGCCGACGCCCATCGCGCGCACTTCGGGCGGGAACATCTCGGCCTTGATGAGGCCGCTGATCGACGTGTAGAAGCTGACGATCGCCAGCGCGATCGTGATCAGCACGAACGCGGCCGTCGGGCTCGTCACGGTCTTCAGCGTGTGCATCAGCGGCACCGTGCCGATCACCGCGAACGTGCCGAACAGGATCATCGACGTGCGGCGGCCGATCTTGTCGGACAGCGCGCCGAACACCGGCTGTATCAGCATGTACACGAGCAGCGCGACGGTCATCACGTTGCTGGCCGTCTTCGCATGCATGCCGGCCGTGTTCACCAGGTACTTCTGCATGTACGTCGTGAACGTGTAGAAGATCAGCGAGCCGCCGGCCGTGAAGCCGACCACCGTGAAGAATGCACCCTTGTGCTGCCACACGCCGCGGATCGTGCCAGCGTCCTTCTTGTCGCGCGATGCGCTCGTCGACGTCTCGTCGAGCGATTTGCGCAGGTACAGCGAGATCAGTGCGGCCGCCGCGCCGCAGACGAACGGAATGCGCCAGCCCCACGCCTTCAGTTCGTCAGTCGACAGCGTCTGCTGCAGGATCACGAGCACGAGCAGCGCGCACAGCTGGCCGCCGATCAGCGTCACGTACTGGAACGACGCGAAGAAGCCGCGCCGCCCCTTCAGCGCGACCTCGCTCATGTAGGTCGCGCTCGTGCCGTATTCGCCGCCCACCGACAGCCCCTGGAACAGGCGCGCGACCAGCAGCAGCGCCGGCGCGAGCGCACCGATCTGCGCATAGGTCGGCAGCACCGCGATCACGAGCGAGCCGCCGCACATCATCAGCACCGAAATCATCATCGCCGCGCGGCGGCCGTGACGATCGGCGATGCGGCCGAACAGCCAGCCGCCGATCGGACGCATCAGGAAGCCGGCCGCGAACACGCCGGCCGTGTTCAGCAGCTGCGTCGTCGAGTTGCCGCTCGGGAAGAACGCCGGCGCGAAGTACAGCGCGCAGAACGAGTAGATGTAGAAGTCGAACCACTCGACGAGGTTGCCCGATGAGGCGCCGACGATGGCGAACACGCGCCGCCGGGTGTCATGCGCGGACAGCGCAGCTTGGTCGGTCTGGACGTCCATGGGTTGGTCTGTTCCTTTTAGTGCTTTCTGGGCGAGACGACCAGGGGCCGCCGCGTGCGGTCGCCGTGGCACCGGTTCCGGTGCCACGGCGCTACGGGATTTTAGCGAAATGTAAAGTAACAGGCTTTCCGGGTTCGTCCGGATGTAGAAAAATTTTCTCGCGCTCCCCGTTCGTCATATGAAAACGCCAGCCGTGAGGCTGGCGTCCGATGCAAGCTCTGCGGAGGCGAGCGATTCAGATACGCACCTCGGGCGGCACGTAGCGGCACTCGTAACGCTTGCGCACGGTACCGGCCTCGTCGACGCTTTCCAGGAACACGTCGAACTGCCAGAGTCGCGCCATGTGCTTGAGCACTTCTTCGCTGTCGTTCGACAGATGGCGGTTGTCGGTCATGAAGTGGCGCAGCGTGAGGCTGCGGTCGCCGCGCGTGTTCACGGCCCAGACCTGGATATTTGGCTCGCGATGATGGATGTCGTACTGCCGCGACAACGCCTGCCGCACGTATTGATAACCGGCCTCGTCGTGGATCGCCGACACCTCGAGCGAATCGCGCATGTCGTCGTCGAGCACCGAAAACAGCCGCATCTCGCGGATCAGGTTCGGCGACAGGTATTGCGCGATGAAGCTCTCGTCCTTGAAGTTGCGCATCGCGTAGTGCATCGCCGGCAGCCACGGGGTGCCCGCGATCTCCGGAAACCACTTGTAGTCCTCTTCCGTCGGCGCTTCGCAGATCCGCCGGATGTCGCTCATCATCGAGAAGCCGAGCGCGTACGGGTTGATCCCGTTGTAGTACGGCTTCGTCACGGGCGGCTGGTAGACCACGTTGCTGTGCGAATGCAGGAACTCCATCATGAAGCCGTCTTCCAGCTTACCTTGGTTGTACAGCGTGTTCAGCAGCGTGTAGTGCCAGAACGTCGCCCAACCCTCGTTCATCACCTGCGTCTGCCGCTGCGGATAGAAGTACTGGCCGATCTTGCGCACGATGCGGATCACTTCCCGCTCCCACGGCTCGAGCAGCGGCGCGTTCTTCTCCGCGAAATACAGCAGGTTCTCCTGCGGTTCCGGCGGATAGCGTTCCTCCTGCTCTTCCATCTGCTCGGGCTTCTTGCCCGGCAGCGTGCGCCACAGCTCGTTGACCTGCGACTGCAGATACGCCTCACGCTCGCGCCGCAGCGCGGCCTCCTTCGACAGCGACGGTTTCTGCGGCCGCTTGTAGCGGTCGACGCCGTAGTTCATCAGCGCATGGCACGAATCGAGCAGTTCCTCGACGCGATCGAGGCCGTAGCGCTCCTCGCATTCGGCGACGTAGTTCTTCGCGTACACGAGATAGTCGATGATCGCGTGCGCGTCGGTCCACAGCCGGAACAGGTAGTTGCCCTTGAAGAAGGAGTTGTGCCCGTACGCCGCGTGCGCGATGACGAGCGCCTGCATCGTCATCGTGTTCTCTTCCATCAGATACGCGATGCACGGGTTCGAGTTGATGACGATTTCGTACGCGAGGCCCATCTGGCCGCGGCGATAGCTCTTTTCGGTCGCGAGGAAGTGCTTGCCGAACGACCAGTGGCGATAGTTGACCGGCATCCCGACCGACGCGTACGCGTCCATCATCTGCTCGGCGCTGATCAGTTCGAGCTGGATCGGATAGATATCGAGCTCGTATTGCTCGGCGACCTGCGAGATGTGCGTGTCGTATTCCTCGAGCAGTTCGAACGTCCAGTCGGACGGGCACGGCAGCGGCTTGCGTTCGGCAACGTTCATACGCGCTTCCTTCTGCCCGGAGCCGGGCAAGTCGGCGGCCGGCGGCGCCGGTTCGACCCGGCCGCTTTGCTGCGATGCGGCAGGACCGGCCGTGGCGTCGCCGGAAGGGCGCGGCGCATAGCCGCGCGACTCGTTGTGCAGATGGCGGGTCGTCATGACATTTCCACCTGCTTTTCGAACAATTCGCGAAACACCGGGTAAATGTCGGCAGCCGATTCGGCTTTCTTCATCGCGAGGTGCGGTTGCGACAGCGCCAGCTGCGCGTACTCCAGCCACAGGTTCTGCTCTTCCGGGGCAACCTGGATATACGCGAAATAGCGCGTCTTCGTGAGGATATCCTCTTCCAGGATTTTGCGACACTTCGGCGAATCGTCGGTCCAGTTGTCGCCGTCGGACGCCTGCGCGCCGTAGATGTTCCACTCGCTCGGCGAGTAGCGCTCGTTCATCACCTTGCGCATCAGCTCGAGCGCGCTCGACACGACGGTGCCGCCGCTTTCGGTCGAATGGAAGAAGGTGTCTTCGTCCACCTCCTCGGCCCGCGTGTGGTGACGGATGAACACGACCTCGATGCGCTCGTAGTTGCGCTTCAGGAACAGGTACAACAGGATGAAGAAGCGCTTCGCGAGATCCTTGCGTTGCTCGTCCATCGAACCCGACACGTCCATCAGGCAGAACATCACGGCCTGGCTCGACGGCTGCGGCTGCTTCACGCGATTGATGTAGCGCAGATCGAACGGATCGATGAACGGGATCCGCCAGATGCGCCCCTTCAGGTGATGGATCTCGGCCTCGAGCGTCGCGATTTCCGCGCGACGGTCTTCGGGGTCGAGCTTCATCACCTCGAGCTGGGCTTCGAGCTCGCGCAATTCGTTGACGAGCGGCGAGCCGAGCGCGATGCGCCGGCCGAGCGCGCTTCTCAGCGAGCGCACGACGTCGATGTTGTTCGGCGTGCCTTCCGCCGACCAGCCCGCGCGCACGTTCTTCCAGCTCGGCACCGTCAGCAGGTGCGTCTTCACGAGGCGCGGCAGTTCGAGATCGTCGAAGAAGTACTGCATGAATTCGTCGCGCGACAGCTCGAACACGAAGTCGTCCTGCCCTTCGCCCTCGTTGCTCGCCTGACTGCCGCCGCCGCCCGAGCCGCCCTGCGGACGCGGAATCTTGTCGCCGCGGACGTAGTCCTCGTTGCCCGGGTGCACGTATTCACGACGCCCGCCCGGCGCGTGCCGGAAATTCGGCTCCGCGATGTCCTTGCGCGGGATCGTGATGCTTTGCGTGCTCTGGATATCCTTGATGCTACGGTCGCGCACCGCGTCGGAGACGGCACGACGAATGTAGTTCTTGACGCGACGCAGAAAGCGTTCGCGGTTGGCGATACTCTTGTTCTTGCCGGCCAGCCTGCGGTCGATGATTTGATGAAGCACTCCCGGTCTCCCGCTCGAAAGTCGATATGCCGGGACGCTCGCCGCACATGCCGTCTGCCGTCATGCGGGCGGCGTCTCTGAGGGCGCCCGCGCGGACGAACCACACGGGCGCGGTACCGCGCGCGTCATGACGACTTGCGCACGCGCAGGTACCAGTCGCAAAGCAGCCTCACCTGCTTCGGCGTATAGCCCTTCGCGACCATCCGGTTCACAAAGTCCTCATGCTTGCGTTGCTCCTCCGCCGAACCCTTCGCGTTGAACGAAATGACCGGCAACAGTTCCTCGGTATTCGAGAACATCTTCTTCTCGATCACGACGCGCAACTTCTCGTAGCTCGTCCACACGGGGTTCTTCCCGGCGTTCGCCGCCCGCGCGCGCAGCACGAAGTTCACGATCTCGTTGCGGTAATCCTTCGGATTGCTGATCCCGGCCGGCTTCTCGATCTTCTCCAGTTCCGCGTTCAGCGCGGCGCGGTCGAAGCTCTCGCCCGTGTCGTGATCGCGGAATTCCTGGTCCTGGATCCAGAAGTCGGCATAGGTGACGTAGCGGTCGAAGATGTTCTGCCCGTACTCCGAATACGATTCGAGGTAGGCCGTCTGGATCTCCTTGCCGATGAAGTCCGCGTAGCGCGACGCGAGCACGTCCTTCACGAAGGACAGGTACTTCTGCTCGGTTTCCGGCGGGAACTGCTCGCGTTCGATCTGCTGTTCGAGCACGTACATCAGGTGCACGGGGTTCGCCGCGACCTCGCTCGAATCGAAGTTGAACACGCGCGACAGGATCTTGAACGCGAAGCGTGTCGACACGCCCGTCATCCCTTCGTCCACACCCGCGTAGTCGCGATACTCCTGATACGACTTCGCCTTCGGATCGGTGTCTTTCAGGTTTTCGCCGTCATAGACCTGCATCTTCGAGAACAGGCTCGAGTTCTCCGGCTCGTGCAGGCGCGACAGCACCGAGAATTGCGACATCATCTTCAGCGTGCCCGGCGCGCACACGGCTTCGGCCAGCGACGAATTGCGGATCAGCTTCTCGTAGATCTTCGTCTCTTCCGACACACGCAGGCAGTACGGCACCTTCACGACGAAGATCCGGTCGAGCAGTGCCTCGTTGTTGCGGTTGTTGCGGAACGCCTTCCACTCCGACTCGTTCGAGTGCGCGAGGATCACCCCGTCGAACGGAATCGCGCCGAATCCTTCGGTGCCCTTGAAGTTGCCTTCCTGCGTCGCGGTGAGCAACGGGTGCAGCACCTTGATCGGCGCCTTGAACATTTCGACGAACTCGAGCAGCCCCTGGTTCGCGAGGCACAGGCCGCCCGAATAGCTGTACGCATCGGCATCGTCCTGCGCGTACTGCTCGAGCTTGCGGATGTCGACCTTGCCGACGAGTGACGAAATATCCTGGTTGTTCTCGTCGCCCGGCTCCGTTTTTGCAATGCCGACCTGACGCAGGATCGACGGGTAACGGCGCACGACGCGGAACTGGCGGATGTCGCCGTTGTATTCGTGCAGGCGCTTGACGGCCCACGGACTCAGGATGCTCTTCAGGTAGCGGCGAGGAATGCCGTATTGCTCCTCGAGGATCGGGCCGTCTTCGTCGTAATCGAACAGCCCGAGCGGCGATTCGTTGACGGGCGAACCCTTCAGCGCATAGAACGGCACGCGCTCCATCAGTTGCTTCAGACGCTCGGCGATCGACGACTTGCCGCCGCCCACCGGGCCAAGCAGGTAGAGAATCTGCTTCTTCTCTTCGAGCCCTTGCGCAGCGTGGCGGAAATACGCGACCACCTGCTCGATCACTTCCTCCATTCCGTAGAACTCACGGAATGCGGGATAGACCTTGATCACCTTGTTCGCGAAGATCCGCGACAGGCGCGGTTCGTTGCGGGTGTCGACTTGTTCGGGTTCCCCGATTGCAGCCAGCATGCGTTCGCCTGCCGTGGCATACGCTGACGGATCGTTCTTGCAGAGCGCGAGGTACTCCTCCAGCGAGAGCTCTTCCTCTCGCGTTTTTTCGAAGCGGTTCGCGAAGCTGCTGTAAATATCCATGCTACCTCCCTCGCCTGAGTCTGAAGACGCTGCTTGCCTTCGTATGACTGCGCAGAAGCAAGCGCGTTCGAATTCATCCTAAACCCTTTCTTATTTTTTTTCACGAACTCTTCGTATGAAGTGGGTCATTCTCCACAACACCGCTTGGACAACGCATTTTGACGCTTTACAATTGATCTCCCGTGCCGCAGAAACTGCATCCGCGGCGTCTCGTCCAGCATCGGAACGTCTCACGCGTTGGCCACCTCCGTCGTCAGCGCGCCCTTCACTCCCCTTCATCACTAGACGTTCGAGCGCACGTTTACGACGACATGCGGCGAGCACCGTTACAAATTTTTTTCGCATCGTCCGGAGATACCCGTAGCGCTGGTGCGCGCATGCGACACGCGACGTTGTGCGAACGTTCATACGCGCTGTCACATTCGATCGGTGGCCGAAACGACGACGCCCGCAGTAGCGGGCGTCGTGTGCTGCCAAATAGGGATAGATGCGCAAGGAATAGAGGCGCGGCGCGCCGCGAATCAGAACGTTTCCCAGTCGTCCCCGCCGGCAGTCGCGGCGGCCGGTGCAGTCGCTGCGGACGCGCCCGCCGGCTTGCGTACCGGCGCCGCACGCTTGGGCGCTGCGTCGCGATCGTCGCGCGCCGCAGCCGGTGCGGGCGAGCTCACCGGCACGGCAGCCGGCGCGGACACCGCGCGCGGCGCCTGACGTGCAGCGGGAGCGGCTGCCGGCTGCGCCGCATCGTCGTCGATCCGGAAGACCGCCGCCGTGTCGCGCAGGCGCGCGGCCTGTTCGTCGAGCGACTGCGCGGCGGCCGCCGCTTCCTCGACGAGCGCGGCGTTCTGCTGCGTGACTTCATCCATCTGCGCGACCGCGCGCGCGACCTGGTCGATGCCGCCGCTCTGCTCCTCCGATGCGGCCGCGATTTCACCCATGATGTCCGTCACGCGCTGCACGGCCGCGATCACGTCGCTCATCGTGCGGCCGGCCTCGTCGACCAGCGTCGAGCCCGTGCGGATGCGGTCCACCGACGCGTCGATCAGCGCCTTGATCTCCTTGGCCGCGCTCGACGAGCGCTGCGCGAGGCTGCGCACCTCGCCCGCGACGACCGCGAAGCCGCGCCCTTCCTCGCCCGCACGCGCGGCTTCGACGGCCGCGTTCAGCGCCAGGATGTTGGTCTGGAACGCGATTCCCTCGATGATCGCGATGATGTCCGCGATCTTCGCGGAACTGTCGTTGATCTCGCCCATCGTGCCGACCACCTGACCGACCACCGTATTGCCCTTGTTTGCAATCTCCGACGCGTTCGCGGCCAGCGAGCTTGCCTGCCGCGCATTGTCCGCGTTCTGTTTCACCGTGCCGGTCAGCTGCTCCATGCTCGACGCGGTTTCCTGCAGCGCCGACGCCTGTTCTTCCGTGCGCGACGACAGGTCGATGTTGCCGGCGGCAATCTGCCGCGCCGCGGTCGCGATCGACTCGCTGCCGCCGCGCACCGTGCGCACCGTATCGACGAAGCCGCGCTGCATCCGCGCGAGGCCGTCGAGCAGCTGGCCCATTTCGTCGCGCCGATGCACGACGATCGAGCGGCGCAGGTCACCCGCGGCCATCGCGTCGAAATGCGCGAGCGCGTCGGCGAGCGGACGGCCAATCGCGCGGCTGAGCGTCAGCCACGACAGCGCCGCGGCGATCAGGCCGGCCACCAGCACGACGATCGACAGCACGCGCAGCGTGTCGTAGACCGATTCCGCGCGCTCGAAGTCCGCCTGCGCGTAGCTGAACTGGAAATTGCGCAGCGCTTCGCCCGAGATCGAAAGCTCGTTGTACAGCATCTGGAGCTGCTTGGCGCCCTCGCCGATCCGGTCGTGGTCGCCCGTCGCGATCGCGCCGCCGAACGCGTCGCAGCTGCGCTGCAACGCCAGCCGCTTCGCGGCGACGTCCTGTGCGAGGCGGTCTTCCTCCGGGCCGCGCGGCAGCGCGAGGTACTTCTGCCACCACGCGTCGGACTGCGTGCGCATCGCGCGGCTGCGCTCCACCGCGGCAGCGGAGTCAGGCGAGCCGGCCAGCAGCGCGGCGCGATCGAGCGCCAGGCGCTCGCGCGCCGCGTACATTTCCGCCACCGCCACGTTGACCGCGCTCGGCATCTGGTTCGTGAAGATTTCGCGTGTCGCGTCGTTCGAGCGCGTCATCCCGTACACGCCCAGCACGCCGACCAACCCCAGCAGCACCGCGAGAAACGCCATCGTCAGACCGATGCGCGCACGTATCGTCAGGTTTCCGATCACCATCATTCTTCCTGTGTTGCGTCGTCATGAACGGGCCACGCCCGTTTTTCGAAACAGTGTTTCGCCCCGATGCATTTACGACCGTTCGCCGCACAACTTGATGGTATTGACGTCAATTTTCTCCGTAATTGATCTGTTTATTGCATTCTGCTGAATAATAGGGTGCGTAACACGCCGGCCCGTGCCCGGAGATGGCAAAGCGAATGTCGGGTTCGGGCCGATCAGGAAGAGATAGCCAGACAGCCGGCCGCCTGCTTTCGCAGGCGCCGGCCACGGTGCGCGCCGCGGCCTGTCAGGCCAGTTCGGCGAGGGTGGGAATCGACGGCTGCGCGCCCGCGCGCGTGACCGACAGCGCCGCCGCGCGTTGCGCGAAGCGGATCGCGGTATCGACGTCTTCCCCCGCGGCGAGCCGCGCGGCGAAACCGCCGATGAAGGTATCGCCGGCCGCGGTCGTGTCGATCGCCTGCACGACGGGCGCCGGATAGTGGCGCGCCGCGCCGTCGGCCAGTAGCGCGAGCACGCCGCGCGCGCCGAGCGTGATCAGCACGTTGCGCGCGCCGCCCGCCTGCAGCATCCGCGCCGCGGCTTCCGCGTCGGCCGGGTCGCGCACTGGCAGCCCGGTGAGCGCTGCCGCCTCCACTTCGTTCGGAATCAGGTAATCGACCAGCGGCAGCCAGCCGTCCGGCAGCGGCGCGACCGCGGGCGCAGGATTGAGCACCACCGTGCGGCCGAGCCGCCGGCCGGCCGACAGCGCCGCGAACACGGCGTCCGGCGGCGTCTCGAGCTGGCAGATCAGCACGTCGGTCGCGGCCAGCGCGGCCTCGTGCCGCGCCACCGTCTCCGGCGTGACTTCGCCGTTGCCGCCCGCGACGATCACGATCGTGTTCTGGCTCGCGTCGTCGACGACGATCAGCGCGACACCGGTCAACGCCGCCGCGCTCGTCGCGAGCCGCGCGCAATCGATGCCTTCGGCTTCGAGGCCGGCCCGCAGCGTGGCGCCGTGCGCGTCCGCGCCGACACAGCCGATCATCGTGACCTGCGCGCCGAGCCGCGCGGCCGCGACGGCCTGGTTGCCGCCCTTGCCGCCCGCCGCCTGCGCGTACGCATGGCCGGCGAGCGTTTCGCCCGGCAGCGGCAGCCGCGGCGCCCGCACGACGAGATCCATGTTGAGGCTGCCGACCACCGTCACGCGGCCGGCGCCCGCGGTGCGCGCCGTCATGCGCGAGCGCCGGGCGCGGCCGGCTCGCGGTAGATCGCCGTCGATTCGCGCAGCACGAGGCGCGGCGACACAACGCGACGACGGCTCGGCGCAGCCGTCGAGCCGCCGCCGATCCGCTCGATCAGCGTCTGCGCGGCCATTTCGCCGAGCGCGCGCACCGACTGACCGACCGTCGACAGCGCCGGATACGTGTAGCGGGAGAATTCGATGTCGTCGAAGCCGATGATCGAGCAGTCGTCCGGCACGCGCAATCCGCGCTCGGCCGCCGCGCGCAGCGCACCGACGCCCATCAGGTCGTTGCCCGCGAAAATCGCGCTCGGATGCACCGACTCGAACAGCCGCGACGCCGCGTGATAGCCGCCGAGGCACGAGAAATCGCTTTCCGCGATCGCGCCCGGCACGATGTCGATCCCGCGCTCGGCCATCGCGCGGATGAAGCCGTGCACGCGCATCGCGCTGACGGCCGTGTCGGTCGGCCCGGTGATGCAGCCGATCTTCGCGTGCCCGAGTTCGAGCAGGTGGCGCGTCGCCAGATACGCGCCGCGTTCGTGATCGATCTGCACGAGGTCGGCCGCGAGCCCCTCGATGTTGCGGTCGACGACGACGAGCGGCGCATGCGCATGCGCGAGCGTCTGCGCGAGCACCGCATCCTCGCCGGCCGATGCGACGATCAGCCCGTCGATGCGCTTTTCCTGCAGCACCCGCAGGTAGTTGCGCTGCTTCACGGGATCGTCGTCCGAGTTGCAGAAGAACACGCAATAGCCGTTGGCCGCGCACTGATCCTCGATGCCGCGCGCAAGCTCCGCGAAGTACGGATTCGTACTGTTCGGCACGACGAGTCCGATGGTCGCCGTAGAACGCGCCTTGAGCGAGCGCGCCACGGCCGACGGCACGTAATTCAGCTCACGGATCGCGCCCTCGACCTTCGCACGCACGTCCGCGGACACCGGCCGCGAATTGTTCACCACGTGCGACACGGTCGTAAACGACACGCCCGCCATGGCCGCCACATCCTTGATCGTCGCCATTTCCCGTTTCTCTCTGGTCTGCTTTCTGTGTAGTTCTTACCGGGCGCGCGCGCGCCGGCTGCGATACGTATCGAGCACGACCGCCACCACGATCACCGCCCCGGTGATGATCCGTTTGGTCGGCTCGTTCGCGCCGATCTGCGCCAGGCCCGCGGCCAGCACGGAGATGATCAACACGCCGAAGAACGTGCTGATCACCGAGCCGCGCCCGCCCATCAGGCTCGTGCCGCCGATCACGACGGCCGCGATCACCTGCAGTTCGAGGCCCGCGCCCGCGTTCGGATCGGCGGCCTCGAGCCGCGAGATCTGGAACAGTGACGCGAGCCCGGCGAGCGCGCCCATCAATGCGAATACGAGGATTTTATACGGCCGCGGGTTAACCCCGGCGAGCCGCACGGCCTCCTCGTTCGTACCGATCCCGACGAGATAGCGCCCGAACACGGTACGCGTGAGCACGAACTGTGCCGCGATCATCACCGCGACCGCGATCAGGAACGCCGGCGAAATGCCCAGCGCGATCGGATTCGACAGGAAATCGAACGCGTCGCCGATGTAGGCCGTGCGCGAATTCGTCAGTTGGTAGGCGACGCCGCGCGCGGCCTCGAGCACGCCGAGCGACACGATGAACGACGGAATCCGCCAGCCTACCGTGATCGCGCCGGTCAGCGAGCCGGTCGCGGTCGCGACCGCGATCCCGATCAGCGCGGCCGGCAGCGGCCCCCACTGCCATTTCAGCGCGGCCACGCTGACCATCGACGCGGCCAGCGCGAGTACCGAGCCGACCGACAGGTCGATGCCGGCGATGATCAGCACGAAGGTCATCCCGACGGACATCACGACGAGATCGGGGATCTGGTTCGCGATCGTACTGAACGTATCGTAGGTCAGGAAATGCGAGCTCAGCGCCGAAAACAGCGCGATCATCGCGGCGAGCGCACCGGCGAGCCCGAGATAGTTCGACAGGCCGAGCCGCGTGCCGGACAGCGTGCGCGCGCGGCGCCCCGTCACGTCCTGCTGCGCGCCTGCGTCGCTCGGGGATACGGGAGGCTGGGTCATTGCTGTCGTCCTGTGGTCGAAGTGCCGGAAGCCGCGCGCGGCGCCGCTTGCGCATCCGGGTGACGCGCGCCTTCCGGCAGCGCGTCGCGGCCGAAGCCGGCGAACGCCGCGGCCAGCAGCGCATCCTGGGTCCAGTTGCCGCGTTCGAACACGGCGGTCATGCGGCCGGCCGACATCACGCCGATCCGGTCGCAGATCAGCATCAGCTCGCGCAGGTCGCTCGAGACGACCACCAGCGCGCGGCCGTCGCGCGCGAGCGCGCCCATCAGCGTGTAGATCTCGAATTTGGCGCCGACGTCGATTCCGCGGGTCGGCTCGTCGAACAGCAGCACGCCCATGTCGCGCGCGAGCCAGCGGCCGATCACGACCTTCTGCTGGTTGCCGCCCGACAATTCGCCGACCGGCTGTGCTGCGCCGTGCGTGCGGATCCGCAACGCGTCGATCTGCTGCTCGGCGAGCGCCGTTTCGCGCGCCGTATCGACGATGCCGCCGCGCGCGAGCCGCTCGAGCTGGCCGAGCGACACGTTCGACGTGACCGACTGCGACAGCAGCAGCCCTTCGCCCTTGCGGTCCTCGGTGATCAGCGCGATGCCGTGCCGCACCGCGTCGACGGGCGAAGCGATGCGCGCCGGCTTCAGCGGATCGCCGACCGAGATCATCCCGGCGTCCGGCGTATCCGCGCCGTAGATCAGCCGCAGCAATTCGGTGCGCCCCGCACCGATCAGCCCCGAGATGCCGAAGATTTCGCCCGAGCGCACTTCGAGCGACACGTCCTGCACGGCCGTGCCGCGCGTCATGCCCGACACCGCGAGTCGCGGCGCGCCGATCCGGCGCGGGCCGAGATCGATGTGCTCGCCGATCTCGCGCCCGACCATCAGCGTGACGAGCCCGTCGGACGTCGTCGCGGCCATGTCGCCGACGTGCACGAGCCGGCCGTCGCGCAGCACCGCGACGCGCTCGGCGACGCGCGCGAGCTCGTCGAGCCGGTGCGAGATGTAGACGATCGCCACGCCGTGCGCCTTCAACCGATCGATCTGCTCGAACAGCAATTCGACCTCGCGCGCGGTCAGCATCGCGGTCGGCTCGTCGAGGATCAGCACGCGGCAGTCGCCGATCAGGTTGCGCGCGATTTCGACCATCTGCTGGTGGCCGATGCCGAGCGCTCCGACCGGCGTGTCGGGGTCGATCGCGTCGAGCCCGACGCGCGCCATCGCCACCTGCGCGTCGTCATGCAGCCGCGCGCGATCGATGATGCCGAAGCGTCGCGGCAGACGGTTCAGAAACAGGTTTTCGGCGACCGTCAGCGTCGGCAGCAGGTTCAACTCCTGCATCACCATGCGCACGCCGAGCGCTTCGGCCTGCGTGCGGCTCGCCGGCGCATAGGCCTCCCCGCCGAGCTGCATCGTGCCGGTCGTCGGGTCGACGAGCCCGCCGATGATCTTCGACAGCGTGCTCTTTCCTGCACCGTTCTCGCCCGTCAGCGCGAGCGCCTCGCCCGGTGCGAGCGTCAGCGTGACGTCGGCGAGCACCGGTTCGGCGTAGGTCTTGCCCACGCCGGAGACGGACAGCACGGGAACGGCTGAACGGGAGGGTTGGAAGGTCGGTTCCATCGCGATCCTGATTGCGGCCGCGCGCACGCGACGCGCGGGTATGACGCTCACAAGTGCATGTGCATGCAGTGGCCGTGATCGCGCTCACTCCGTATAACGGCCGCCGGCCCGGATTCTTGAGGGCGGCGGCCGCGACGGGGCGGCGTTACTTCGTCACGAGATCCACCGGCGTCTCGACCACACCGGTCATGTCGGCCTGCTTGCGATGCTCGGCAATCGCCTTGAGCGCCGTGTCGATGCCGAATACGGCCTGCTTCGCCGCGTACTGGTCGGCGGTCGCGAGCACGCGGCCGTCCTTCAGCATCGGCTTGATCGCGTTGATGTTGTCGTAGCCGACCACGAACACCTTGCCCTGCTTGCCCGCGGCCCGCACCGCCGACACCGCGCCGATCGCCATGTTGTCGTTGCCGCACAGCAGCGCGCGCAGGTTCGGATATTCGTTGAGCATCGCGGACGCGACCGCGTTGCCCTTGTCGATCTCCCATTCGCCCGACTGCACCGACACGACCTTCATCCCGCCCGCCTTCATCGCATCCTGGAAGCCGGCCGTGCGCTGCTGCGCGTTGGTCGTCGTCGACACGCCTTCGAGGATGCCGACCTGGTCGCCCGCCTTCAGCCGCTTCGCGAGGTAGTCGCCGATCTTGCGCGCGCCCTTGCGGTTGTCGGGGCCGACGAACGGCACGTTCAGGTTCTTCGACTTCAGCACGTCGGGGTCGAGCCGGTTGTCGATGTTCACGACGATGATGCCCGCGTCGACCGCCTTCTTCACGACCGGCACGAGCGCCTTCGAATCGGCCGGCGCGAGCACGATCGCGTCGACCTTCGACACGATCATCTGCTCGACGATGCGGATCTGGTTCGCGGTGTCGGTCTCGTCCTTGATGCCGTTCGTGATCAGGTCGAACTGGCCGGCGTTGTGCTTCTGGTATTCCTTCGCGCCGGTTTCCATCGTCAGGAAGAACTCGTTGGCGAGCGACTTCATCACGAGCGCGACCTTCGGCTTGGCCCCCGCTTGCGCGTGGACGGCCGGTGCGGCGGCGACCGCGACGGCGGCAAGCGCGGCAGTCAGGAAACGACGGCGAAAGAGGACATTCATACACATCTCCTGGCGACTGGCCCGTGGGGCCGATTGTTGTCTGGTTGTTGTTTTAATGCGAGCAAACGTTTGCGCCCAATTACCCGGGCAGTGGCCATCGATGCTGCTTGTCGGTACCAAGGAATGGAAGCAGGCAGACGGCCGACTGCCTGGCGCGCTGTCGTCGACACGCCACCGCCGGCGGGAAGCCGGCGGAGTGAAAGCTATGCTGTACCGTTTCGGTTCGACGCGCAACCCGTCTGACCAATATTTAAGGGTTTATTCGGAGCACGCTGCGACGCTTGCAGATTGCGGCGCGTTACATCGAATTCGATGGTGGCGCTTCGTTGCGATCGTGGACGAAATAGAGAAACCGTTTTCGGATTCAATGATCGGCCTTCGTCGGATCAGGCTTGTGCGTCGGCTTTGGTTTGCGTTTTCCACGTGTGCGCTGTTCCGGTTTCATTCGGCGCGATGCGATGCGAGGCGTTGCGTTGCGCTCGCCGCGGCAGGCTCGAGTCGGGCGCGGCGCCGGCCGCGCAGCGCAGCGCGCTGGCGACGCGGGTTGTCGATCCGCGTTCCGGTGCATTAAATCGTATCTTTGTGAAAAAATGCGCGTCGCTGGAGAAGTCGACGCGAGGCATGCGAATGTGCCGTCTTGTTGTTCTGTTTGATCGGCACATACGTGACGGTGGCCGCGCGTGGCAGGGCGGATCGTCACCGACGACGTCGATCGCCGGTTCGACGCGTCAGCTCAGCTCGCCATGACATGACGACGCGAAACCGTCGCCATGTCAGCCATCGCGCAGCACATCCGGCGGGTGCTTGCCGCGCCCCCCGGAACATCGCCCCGCCGTCAGACCGTTTCGCGCAGCTGCGCGGCGATTTCCGCTTCGTTCAGCTGCGGCGCGAACATCTCGATCAGCCGGTACGCATACGCGCGCAGGAACGCGCCCTTGCGCAGCCCGACGCGCGTCGTGCTCGCCTCGAACAGGTGCTGCGTGTCGAGCGCGACGAGGCCCGTGTCGCGCTGCGGATCGAAGGCCATCGCCGCGACGACGCCGATCCCCATCCCGAGCTCGACGTAGGTCTTGATCACGTCCGCGTCGATCGCGGTCAGCACGACGTCGGGCACCGCGCCGGCCTGCGTGAACGCCTGGTCGATGTGCGAGCGGCCCGTGAAGTCCTGGTCGTACGTGATGATCGGATACTCGGCGATTTCGTCGAGCGTCAGGTTCTCGCGGCCGACGAGCGGATGCCCCTTCGGCACGACGACCGTGTGGTGCCACGAATAGCACGGGAACGTCACGATGTCCGGATAGCGGTCGAGCGCCTCGGTCGAGATGCCGAGATCGGCTTCGCCGTTCAGGATCATCTGCGCGATCTGCTGCGGGCTGCCCTGGCGCAGCGCGAGATGCACCTTCGGGAACACGTCGGTGAACTGCCGGATCACCTTCGGCAGTGCGTAGCGCGCCTGCGTGTGCGTGGTCGCGACGACGAGGTGGCCGCTGTCCTGGTCCGCGAACTGGCGCGCGACGCGGCGCAGGTTCTCGGCGTCGAGCAGCATCCGCTCGATCAGCTGGTGCACGGCCTTGCCGGGCTCCGTGAGCCCCGTGAGCCGCTTGCCGCGCCGGATGAAGATGTCGACGCCCAGTTCGTCCTCGAGATCCTTGATCTGCTTCGACACGCCCGACTGCGACGTGTACAGCACGTTCGCGACTTCCGTCAGGTTCATGTTCTGCCGCACGGCTTCGCGCACGAAACGCAATTGCTGAAAATTCATGGGTATGCCTCTTAGGCTGTCGTTGTTCGAATGTCGCTCCGGAGCGGTATCCGCCCTCTTCTCTTTACCGGGCTCGGCGTCAGTGTGCGGGAAATACCCGGACCGCGCGCGGCACGGCCGTCGCACCGTCGCCGACCTGCAGCGCGAGCGCACGCCACGCGTCGCGATCAAGTTCCGCTTCGAGTGCGCCGCCCGTGCGCGCCTCGAGTTCGACCCGCACCGAGCCGCCGAGCGGGATCACGCGGCGCACGTCCACCGCGATGCCGTCGCGATGACCGTCGCCGGCCGGCCACAGCTGCAGATCGTGCGGCCGCACGTACGCGTTCGCGGGGCCCGCGAAATCGGCATCGACCGCGATCGGCGCCGCCGCGCCCTCGGCGACGAAGCCACGGCCGGCGACCGTGCCCGGCAGGCGGTTCGCCGCGCCGAGGAACTCGTAGACGAACGCGCTTTGCGGATGATCGTAGACGTCCTGCGGGCTGCCGACCTGCTCCACGTGCCCGCGGTTCAGCACGACGATCCGGTCGGCCACTTCCAGCGCCTCTTCCTGGTCGTGCGTGACGAAGATCGTCGAGATGTGCAGGTCGTCGTGCAGGCGCCGCAGCCAGCTACGCAGTTCCTTGCGCACCTTTGCGTCGAGCGCGCCGAACGGCTCGTCGAGCAGCAGCACCTTCGGCTCGACCGCGAGCGCGCGGGCGAGCGCGATCCGCTGGCGCTGGCCGCCCGACAGCTCGGACGGATAGCGCTGCGCGAGCCAGTCGAGCTGCACGAGCTTCAGCAGCTCGTGCACCTTGTCGCGGATCACGGCTTCCGACGGCCGCTCGCGGCGCGGCTTCACGCGCAGCCCGAACGCGACGTTCTCGAATACGGTCATGTGGCGAAACAGCGCGTAATGCTGGAACACGAAGCCGACCTGGCGATCGCGCGCGCCGACCGACGCGACGTCGAGCCCCTGCAGCACGACCTGGCCGGCGTCCGCGTGCTCGAGGCCCGCGATCACGCGCAGCAGCGTGGTCTTGCCGCAGCCGGACGGCCCGAGCAGCGCGACGAGCTCGCCCGCGGGGAAGTCGAGCGACACGTTGTCGAGCGCGGTGAAATCGCCGAAGCGCTTCTGAAGGTGACGGACGGTGATACCCATTCTGGTTGCCTCTTTACGATTTCGACGAAATGGCGGCGACGGGGCCGGCATGAGCGGGAACGTCATCGCGTGCGCCGGCCAGTTCGGCGGCGAGATGACGCTCGGCGAGCAGCTTCAGCGCGAGCGTGACGAGCGCGAGCAGCGCCAGCACCGACGCCACCGCGAACGCCGCCGCGAAGTTGTATTCGTTGTACAGGATCTCGACGTGCAGCGGCATCGTGTCGGTGACGCCGCGAATGTGGCCGGACACGACCGACACCGCACCGAACTCGCCCATCGCGCGCGCATTGCACAGGATCACGCCGTACAGCAGGCCCCACTTCACGTTCGGCAGCGTCACGCGCCGGAAGATCTGCCAGCCCGACGCGCCGAGCACGCGCGCGGCCTCTTCCTCGTCGGTGCCCTGCGCCTGCATCAGCGGGATCAGCTCGCGCGCGACGAACGGGAACGTGACGAAGATCGTCGCGAGCACGATGCCCGGCACCGCGAAGATGATCTGCACGTCGTGGTTCTGCAGCCACGGCCCGAGCCAGCCCTGCGCGCCGAACAGCAGCACGTAGACGAGGCCCGAGATCACCGGCGACACGGAGAACGGCAGGTCGATCAGCGTGGTCAGCAACGCCTTGCCGCGGAATTCGAACTTCGCGATCGCCCACGACGCGCACACGCCGAACACGAGGTTCAGCGGCACCGCGATCACGGCGACCGTCAGCGTCAGCTTGATCGCCGACCATGCGTCCGGATCGGCGAGCGATTCGAGATAGAAGCCGACGCCCTTGCGCAGCGCCTCGAAGAACACCGCGGCGAGCGGCACGACGAGGAAGAACGCGAGGAACGCCAGCGCGATGCCCGTGAGCAGCCAGCGCACGACGCGCGACTCGCTGACGGGGTCGGGCCGTTTCGCGGCGCGCGCGCGCGCGGCGGACGGATTGTTCAGCACGGCACTGGACTCCTGGCTCATTGCTGGCCTCCCTGGACGGTCGCGGCAATGGTTGCGCTCGCCGGCGCGGGGCCGCTCGCCCCCTTGCTCGTACGACGCTGCAGATACCACTGCAGCGTGTTGATCAGGAGCAGCATCAGGAACGACACGACCAGCATCACGACCGCCAGCGCGGTCGCGCCCGCATAGTCGTACTGCTCGAGCTTCGTGATGATCAGGAGCGACGTGATCTCGGATTTCATCGGCACGTTGCCGGCGATGAAGATCACCGACCCGTATTCGCCGAGCGCGCGCGCGAACGCCAGCGCGAAGCCGGTGAGCAGCGCCGGCAGCACGGCCGGCAACACGACGCGGCGGAACGTCAGCCAGCGCGATGCGCCGAGGCACGCGGCGGCCTCCTCCTGCTCGCGCTCGAAATCCTCGAGCACGGGCTGCACGGTGCGCACGACGAACGGCAGCCCGATGAAGGTCAGCGCCACCAGCACGCCGATGGGCGTGAACGCGATCTTGATGCCGAACGGCGCGAGATACTGGCCGACCCAGCCGTTGGTCGCATAGACGGCTGCAAGCGAAATGCCCGCGACCGAGGTCGGCAACGCGAACGGCAGGTCGACGATCGCGTCGACGAGGCGCTTGAGCGGGAACCGGTAGCGCACCAGCACCCACGCGACGAGAAAGCCGAACACGGCGTTGATCAATGCGCCGCCGAGGGCGGCGGAAAACGTCAGCCGGTACGACGCGAGTACGCGCGGCGACGTGACGGCGGTGACGAACTGGTCCCACGACAAAGTCGCGGTCTTCAGGAACGTGGCGGCGAGCGGGATCAGCACCACGAGGCTCAAATAGGCCACCGTGATGCCGAGCGTCACGCCGAAGCCGGGCAGCGCGCTCGGCTTGCGAAAGGTGTACGTCGTCATCGGATGCTCTTGCTGGGTCGATGCTGCTCATGGGTCCGACGCAAACGCCGGCGCGGGGAATCGCGCCGGCGGCCGTCGGGGATGCGGCGCGCTATCGTGGCGCGCCGCTGTCGTTATGGGTTTGCTGCGTGGTGTTACTGTTCGCGTTACTGCGGCTTGTAGATCGAGTCGAACACGCCGCCGTCCGCGAAATGCGTCTTCTGCGCATTCGTCCAGCCGCCGAACGTGTCGTCGACCGTGTACAGCTTCAGCTTCGGGAACTGCTTCGTCAGCTCCCCCGGCACGTTCTTCGAGCGCGGACGGTAGTAGTTGCGCGCGGCGATCTCCTGGCCCTGCGGGCTGTACAGGAAATTCAGGTAGGCCTCCGCCAGCTTGCGCGTGCCCTTCTTGTCGACCACCTTGTCGACCACCGCGACGGGCGGCTCGGCCAGGATGCTCACCGACGGCACGACGATCTCGAACTTGTCGGTGCCGAATTCCTTGATCGACAGGAACGCCTCGTTCTCCCACGCGATCAGCACGTCGCCGATCCCGCGCTGCACGAAGCTCGTCGTCGCGCCACGCGCGCCCGAATCGAGCACGCCTGCATTCTTGTAGAGCTTCGTCACGAATTCCTTCGCGCCCTGCTCGTTACCGCCCGGCTTGTGCACGGCATACGACCATGCGGCCAGGTAGTTCCAGCGCGCACCGCCTGAGGTCTTCGGGTTCGGCGTGACGATCGAGATGCCCGGCTTGGTCAGGTCGTCCCAGTCCTTGATCCCTTTTGGGTTGCCCTTGCGCACGAGGAACACGATCGTCGACGTGTACGGCGATGCGTTGTCCGGCAGGCGCTTTTGCCAGTCCTTGTTCACCAGCCCCTTGTTGGCGAGCGCGTCGATGTCGTAGGCGAGCGCCAGCGTGACGACGTCGGCCTGCAGGCCGTCGAGCACCGAGCGCGCCTGCGCGCCCGAGCCGCCGTGCGACTGCTTGAAGTTGACCGTCTCGCCCGTCTTCGCCTTCCACGCCTTGCCGAACGCCTGGTTGAAGTCCTGATACAGCTCGCGCGTCGGGTCGTACGACACGTTCAGGAAGGTCGTATCGGCCTGCGCATGCGTGACGACGCCCAGCGCCGCCGCCGCGCCCAGCGCGAGTGTCGCGATCAGGCGGCCCGCTCCGCCCACCAGCCCCGTATTGCGCTTCGCCATCCTTGGTTCTCCAGTGTTGTCGATGTTGCGATGTCGGGCCAGTCTAGCGAACGGGTTACATGATTAAAAATAATCGTTCTTCATTTTTTAATACTCAAAAGTGCTAACGCAGACTGGGCGGACGGTTGCGGCAGACAAACCGGCGTCCGGACGTCGCGAAATCGCGGCGGAATCGGCGCGATCGCGTCGAACCTCAAGTAACACTTGAAATTCGCGAAGTACTGTATAAAAATACAGCTCACTGTCTATCCATACAGTTAAGCCATGACCAAACTCACCGCACGTCAGCAGCAAGTGTTCGACTTGATCCGCCGGGCGATCGAGCGCTCCGGTTTCCCGCCCACGCGCGCCGAGATCGCGGCCGAGCTGGGTTTCAGCTCGCCGAACGCGGCCGAGGAACACCTCCGGGCGCTCGCGCGCAAGGGCGTGATCGAGCTGGCCGCCGGCGCGTCGCGCGGCATTCGCCTGCTCGGCATCGACGATGCGCCGCACCAGTTCACGCTGCCGCACGCCGGGCTGATGCAGCTGTCGCTGCCGCTCGTCGGCCGGGTGGCGGCCGGTAGCCCGATCCTCGCGCAGGAGCACATCTCGCAGCATTACGCATGCGATCCCGCGCTGTTCACGAGCAAGCCCGACTACCTGCTGAAGGTGCGCGGCCTGTCGATGCGCGACGCCGGCATTCTCGACGGCGACCTCCTCGCCGTGCAGAAGCGCACGGAAGCGAAGGACGGCCAGATCATCGTCGCGCGTCTGGGCGACGACGTCACGGTCAAGCGCCTGATGCGCCGGCCCGGCGGCCTCGAGCTGATCGCGGAGAACCCGGATTACGAAAACATCTTCGTCAAGGCCGGCAGCGCGGAATTCGCGCTGGAAGGCATCGCCGTCGGGCTGATCCGCTCGGGCGAACTCTGACAATCGGTCTCGCTGAGGAGAACACCATGGAACGCCTTTCCCGTTTGCTGCCTTTCCGTCAATTCGGTCGCCTGCGTCATCTGCGCGGCCGCACGCCCTGCGCGCCGCTGTCCGCCGCGGCGCCCGTGGTGAGCCAAGAAGTCGCAGTTGAACGGCAGGCGTCGCTGCTGCCGTCGGCGCTTCCCGCATTCGCGCGGGTCTCGCTGAATGCCGGCCTGAATCACGCGGAACCGGCGCGCCGTGCGCCCGTGCGCGTCTATCACGGTCGGTCGCGGCTGATCATGGTGGGGACGATCGATGCCGTGTGCCGGATGATCGATCGCTGCATCGCCGAGGAACGATCGTCCACGCACGGCGGTCTCTGATTGCGGAACCTGTTCGCACCGGAGGCATCGTGACTGGATCTTCGGGCCGCGCGTGGCGGCTCAAGCCCCTGCTGATCGTCGTGCTGGCCGTCGCCGTCCTGGCGGCGCTCGGCTATGCATACGCGTCGCCGTACGTCGCGCTAGGTCGCCTGAAATCGGCGATCGACGCGCGCGATTCGCAGGCGGTCAGCGAATATGTCGACTTTCCGTCGTTGCGCATCAGCCTGAAGCAGCAGGTCACGGAAGAGTTGATGCGCCGGATCGACGCGGTGAAGAAGGACAATCCGTTCGCGGTGATTGGCGCGCTGATCGGATCGGCGTTGATCGGCCCGCTGGTCGATGCGTATGCGACACCGGAAGGGGTGGCGGCGCTGATGAGCGGCATCCCGCCGCGCGGTAATCCGGGCGAGCGGCCACCCGACTGGTCGGGCCCGCCGTCAGGCAGTGCGCCCGGCAACGCACCGGCCGCGCCGCCGGCCAATCCGGCTAGCGCACCCGTGCCGGGCAGCAATGCCACCGCGTCGGCTGCATCCGGGCCGGCGCCCGCACCCACGCCCGCACCCGCACCCGCCCCGGCGAGCCCGACCGACGCGGGTCATCCGCAGCAAACGAGTGCCGGCTACCGGAATATCGATGAATTCGTCGTGACCTACCAGCGCAGCGCCGACGGCACGCGCTATGCGGCGGTCTTCCGCCGCTTCGGCCTGTTCTCGTGGAAGCTGTCCGCGATCGACCTGCACGCCTGAGCAATCGCAGTCGTCACGGTCGTGCTCGATGCCGCCGATGCGGCACTGCGCGCGACCGCGCCTGAATCGCAGGCCATCCGGCCGTTCACGCGATTGCTGCGTTACTTGCCGTTCGAGATGGCCGCTTCGCGTTCGCGCGCGATCTCGGCCTTTTGCTCTTCGGCCGACGAACACGCGACCAGAATGCTGCAGTTCACGCGATCGAGCAATTGCGTGTTGCCCGACCCCATCCACCATCTCGACAACCCGCTGCGGCACCGATGGCCGACGACGACGAGGTCGGCCTTCAACTCCGTCGCGAGATTCGCGATTTCGTCGATCGGATAGCCGAACGCGAAATGGCCTTCCGCCTGAACGCCGCGCTCGCGCAGCCAGTTCACGCCTTCCTGCAGGATCTCGCGCGCGGTTTCCTCGAAGCGGCCGCACGCGACGTCGGTCAGCAACCCGGCGCTTTGCGCGATGCTCGAGCGCATGTCGACGACCGACAGCAAATGCGTTTCCGCCTTCAGGTCCAGCGCGAGGTTGGCACCGCACCGCAATGCCTTGCGCCCCTCGAGCGTGCCGTCGTAGCACAGCAGAATCTTGTTGTAGCTAGCCATGAAACCTCCCTATCGCGACTACGTGCACTATGCACTCATCATGGTGCGCCGCAATTGAGGACGCAAGGGATGGAAAACGCTGATTCGCCACGCGGGCCGCGCCGGCGATGATGCGGTGCACGATCCGTGCGCCGACGCACCATGCCGCACCGGCATGCGCTGAAGAGACGCAGCCGATGCACTAGAATGGCCCGTTCGTACCCTCGACGTGCGTTCGCCCCGGTCATGCCCATGTGACACGCATTCGCCCGATCCGTTCGCCGGCCCGCATGCCCAGCCGGCCGGCCGCGAAACGCGTCCGCGCCCGCTTACAACGACAACCTGCCCATGTCCGTTGCACCGATCGATTTCCGGAACGTTGAAAAGCGCTATGGCGACAAGCTCGTCGTCAACGACCTCTCCTTCCACGTGCAGGCCGGCGAATGCTACGGCCTGCTCGGGCCGAACGGCGCCGGCAAGACCACGACGCTGAAGATGCTGCTCGGCCTCGTGTATCCCGATGCCGGCGCCATTTCACTGTGCGGCGAACCCGTTCCGACGCGCGCCCGGCATGCGCGCCGGCGCGTCGGTGTCGTCCCGCAGTTCGACAACCTCGATCCGGACTTCACGGTCCGCGAAAACCTGCTGGTGTTCAGCCGCTATTTCGGGATGTCGGCGCAGGCTGCACGCGCGCTCGTGCAGCCGCTGCTCGAATTCGCGAAACTGGAAAACAAGGCCGATGCCAAGGTGGGCGAGCTGTCGGGTGGGATGAAG
Source organism: Burkholderia sp. 567 (assembly GCF_040545115.1). Lineage (NCBI taxonomy): Bacteria > Pseudomonadati > Pseudomonadota > Betaproteobacteria > Burkholderiales > Burkholderiaceae > Burkholderia > Burkholderia sp. 567. The sequence continues at coordinate 1,126,529 of NZ_JBEPLG010000001.1, read as the reverse complement.
CGGCGTCTGACACTCGCCCGCGCGCTCGTCAACGATCCCGACGTGCTGGTGCTCGACGAACCGACCACAGGCCTCGATCCGCAGGCGCGCCACCTGATGTGGGAGCGGTTGCGCTCGCTGCTGGCGCGCGGCAAGACGATCCTGATCACCACGCATTTCATGGAAGAAGCCGAACGCCTGTGCGACCGGCTGTGCGTGATCGAGGAAGGCCGCAAGATCGCCGAAGGCGCGCCGCATGCGCTGATCGAGTCCGAGATCGGCTGCGACGTGATCGAGATCTACGGGCCCGAGCCGGTCGCGTTGCGCGACGAGCTGGCGCCGTTCGCGAAGCACACCGAGATCAGCGGCGAAACGCTGTTCTGCTACGTGACCGATCCCGAGCCGCTCAGTGCGCGACTCAAGGGACGCACGGGGTTGCGCTATCTGCATCGCCCGGCCAATCTGGAAGACGTGTTCCTGCGGCTCACGGGCCGCGAAATGCAGGACTGATCGATCATGGACGCACGCAACTATTCCGCCGCGGCACCGTCCGCGCCGCCCCGCGAGTCACGCTTCGCGATGGCACTGCCCGCGAACGCGACCAACTGGATCGCCGTGTGGCGACGCAACTACCTCGTGTGGCGCAAGCTCGCGCTCGCATCCATGTTCGGCAATCTCGCCGATCCGATGATCTACCTGTTCGGGCTGGGATTCGGGCTCGGCCTGATGCTCGGCCACGTCGACGGCGTGTCGTATATCGCGTTCCTCGCCGCCGGCACGGTCGGTTCGAGCGTGATGATGTCCGCGAGCTTCGAGTCGATGTATTCGGGCTTCTCGCGGATGCACGTGCAGCGCACCTGGGAAGCGATCATGCACACGCCGCTCTCGCTGGGCGACATCGTGCTCGGCGAGATTGTCTGGGGTGCGAGCAAGGCGCTGTTGTCGGGCGTCGCGATCATGCTCGTCGCGGGCCTGCTCGGCTATGCGCACTTTCCGTCGATGCTCGCGGCGCTGCCCGTGATCGCGCTCGCCGGCCTCGCGTTCGCGAGCACCGCGATGATCGTCACGGCGCTCGCGCCGTCTTACGACTTCTTCATGTTCTATCAGACGCTCGTGCTGACGCCGATGCTGCTGCTGTCGGGCGTGTTCTTCCCGCTCACGCAGTTGCCGCCGATCGCGCAGCGCGCGGCGCACGTGCTGCCGCTCGCGAACGCGGTCGAACTGATCCGGCCCGCGATGCTCGGCCGGCCGGCGACGGACGTCGGCCTGCATCTCGCGGTGCTCGCCGGCTATGCGATCGGCGGGTTCCTCGTCTGCGCGTGGCTGTTCCGGCGGCGGATGATGCGCTGACGGCCGGCGCATCCGGCGCCGGCCCGATGCGAAGACTTTGAGACGCCATTCGGACGACGTTATTCGTCGTCATCGCTCCACGGAATTTCGACGTCGGTCAGGAATGCGACGGTCGCCAGCGGGCCGCCTTCCTGGCGACCGAGCTTGCCGTCCGCCCGATGCCATTCGACGCGGAATTGGGTACCCGGATCGTCGGCGATCAGATAGACCGCACGCAGCTCTTCCGCGTCGGCTTCGGCGACCGGGCCGTCGAACGACACCAGCATCTTCTGCGGCCACAGGCCGTTCACCGGATCGTAAATGCGGTCGCCCTGCGGAATCTCGATGCTGGCCTCGACGCCGATCGTGGCGGAGGCCTCGATGATCATCGTGCCGAGCGCGTTCAGCACGGCAGTCGCCCGCGCGGAATTGGCCTGGCGGATCGCGAGATCGCCGCGCGTCAGCGCCTTTTCGAGTCGAGGATGAATCTTCGGTTGGGTCATGCGTTTTCCTGTTTGCTTCTTGTAAAGGGCGCCGCACGTGCGAAGCGGCGGCGCCGGATGAATACGACGATCACGCGGCGGGATCGGTCAGCGCGCGGCGCGGCGGCCATCCCGCAGGGCCGGTCGCCGGCTGCCCGGCGCTTGTTCGCGCCGGCTGGCCGTCCCGTGCGCGTTCGTCAGAACCCGAACGCGATCGCGAGCAGCCCGCTCGCGATCCCGAACACGACCACGAGGGCCGTGACGATCGCCAGCATGTACGGCTTGAACGAACGCGCGAGCATCGCGAGCGACGGCACGCTGATCGGCGGCAGCGTCATCAGCAGCGCGGCGGCCGGGCCGACGCCCATGCCGAGCGACAGCATCGCCTGGATGATCGGCACCTCGCCGGCCGTCGGGATCACGAACAACGTGCCCGCGACCGCGAACGCGATGATCCAGCCGAGATGGTTGCCGATGTCCGGGCCGATATGCGGGAACAGCCACGCGCGCGCCGCGCCGAGCAGCAGCACGAGCACGATGTATTCGGGCACGAGCCGCACGGCCATCCGCACGAGCAGCTTGATCCAGCGGACGAACGGATTGCCGGCCGCGGCCTGCCCGGCCACCAGCGCGGCGAGTTGCGCGTCGTCGATGCTGCGGTCCTCGGGACGCGCGATGCGGTTCAGCAGATAGCCGATCCCGAACACCATCGCGATGCCGAGCACGAGCCGCAGCGCGCTCCAGTGCCAGCCGAGCACGAAGCCCATGAACACCAGCGCGGCCGGATTCAGCACCGTGTTGCCGAGCCAGAACGCGACCGCGCCGCCCGGCGACGCGTGCCGCGCGCGCAGGCCGGCGACGACCGGCGCCGCGCAGCACGTGCACATCATGCCGGGCAGCGACAGCAGGCCGCCCGCGGCGACACTGCCGAAGCCGGTACGACCGAGCACGCGTGCGACCCAGTGCGCGGGCAGCAGCGCCTGCACGGCCGAACCGAGCAACAGGCCGAGCACCATCGCCTGCCAGATCGCCTTGCCGTATGCCCATGCGTAGTCGAGCGCCGCCTTCAGCGACGGCTCGGGCGCGCTCGCCGACGTGCCCATCAGGATCGACTGGCCGATCGAATGATGCTCGGCGGCGACGAATGCCTTGTTGTAGTACGGGAACCATTTCACGTAGAACAGTCCCGCGACTGCGATCAGCAGGAAGGTCATCCAGCCGAGCGCCGGATTGGGTTGGGTGCGTGTGGTCGTCATCGTGTGGTGGTCGATTGGTTTGTGTGGGTGTCGGATCCTGCTGCGTTGCCGGCGACGGGCGACGCCGGAAGCCCGGCGCGCGCGAGCGCGTCGAGCAGCGCACGCGCCTGCTGGCGCACGTCGGCCGCATTCGGCCGGAACGTGAACGTCAGCACGCGGTTCGATTTGGCGTACGACGATCGATAGGTGCGTGCATACGCAGGATCGTAATGCTTGTCGATCAGCGTGCCGAACAGTTCGGCGCGCGCGTTCGCGTCCATCAGTGCGTTCCAGCGCGCGACCTCCTCCCGGCTGTGCAGGCCAATCAGGCGATGCAGCTGCGCCTTGAACGCGGCCGGGTCGTCGAACAGGTGGGCGTAGTCCTCGAGCAGGAACGCGATGCGTTCGTCATGCGCGGCCTCGACCTGCACCCACGGCCCCGCGCGAAACGCGTCCATCAACGCGAGCGGCAACTGCACGAGCCCGATCTTGCGGCTTTCCGATTCGACGAAGACGGGCCATGCGGGGTCGAAACGCTCCAGCGTGCCGACGAGGCCCGAATCGAACGACTTCTGCGCGGGCTGCGGCACACCCGGCAATGCGCCGAGCAGCGAGCCGCGGTGGCAGGCGAGCGCCTCGAGGTCGAGCGTCTGCGCCCCTTCGTCGCGCAGCGCGTTCAGGAGCCGCGTCTTGCCGCAGCCCGTATGGCCGACGAGCGCGATGTAGCGGAACCGCGTGGGCAGCGTGTCGAGCGTCGCGCACACCGAGCGGCGGTATGACTTGTAGCCGCCGTCGAGCTGCCGCGCCTGCCAGCCGATCAGGTTGAACCAGGTCGTCATCGAGCCCGAGCGCTTGCCGCCGCGCCAGCAGTAGATCAGCGGCCGCCAGTTGCGCGGACGGTCGGCGAACGTGGTGTCGAGATGGCGCGCGATGTTGCGTGCGACCATCGCCGCGCCGACGCGCGTCGCTTCGTACGGCGACACCTGACGGTACATCGTGCCGACGATCACGCGTTCCTCGTTGCTGAGCACGGGTGCGTTCAGCGCGCCGGGAATATGATCCTCGGCGAACTCGAGCGGCGTACGCACGTCGATGATCTCGTCGAACTCGCCAGCGCGATCGAGGGTGACAATCAGGTTCTTCAATTTGGCGTCGAACAGGGGCGATGCGGCTCGGTGAGCCGCACGGGCACGGAAGGCGGATTCGCGATTATCTCATGCCCGGGCGTCTCGGGCCGCGCACCACGGCAACGGGCGGAGGCGACGCGGCGCTCATCACGTCGACCAGATGGTCGCGGAACGCGCGTACCGACGCGGGCAGGTCGCGCCCCGCCATGGTCTGCACCTGGATGCTGCGCTCGCGCAGCTGCGGGTTCGTGACGGGCACGACGACGAAGCCGTCCGAGTCGAAGCGGTCGCGGACCGACAGCAGCCCCGTGAACATCACCGCGCCGGTACGCTGCGCGTAGCGGTACATCACGGCGGTGTTGTTGCTGGTCAGTTCCGGCTCGAGCATGAGCCCGTCGAGCACGCACGCGATGTCGATCAGCTGGCGCACCGTCGTGCCGGCCTCCGGCAGCACATGCGGGTGCCGCGCGACGTCGGCGAGCGACACCGAGTCGCGCGCCGCGAGCGGATGGTCGCGCCGCACGAGCGCGAAGACGGGCGCACGCTCCGTGTGTTCCACGCGCACGCCCTGCTCCGGCGCCAGGCTGAACGTCAGCCCGATGTCGGCGTCGCCGTCGCGCACGCGCCGCGTCGCCTCCGCCGGCGACACGACCCACACCGAGAAGTCGACGCCCGGGTGGCGCGCCTTGAAGCCCGCGAGCGCGCCCGGCAGGAAATCGATCGCGAACCCTTCCGAGCAGACGATCTTCAGCAGGCTGCCGTGCAGCGCCTCCAGCCCGCCGATTTCCTTCATCACGTGCTCGGCCTCCAGCAGGCTGCGCTGCGCGAAGCCCAGCAGCCGTTCGCCGGCCTCCGACAGCGTCATCCCGCGCGGCCGCCGCTCGAACAGCGGCGCGCCCAGCTCGCTCTCGAGCTTCGCGATCTGCCGGCTGATCGCCGAGACGGCCACGTGCAGCCGCGCCGATGCGTCGCTGATCGACCCGGTGCGCGCCACTTCGACGAAGTACCGCAGCGCAAGACCATGTAGGAAAGCCGCCATCGTTCTCTCCGGGCCCGTCGGCCGGGCTGTTTTGCTTTGCCTTTTCGGCAACGAAATGTTCGAAATTCGATCATTGTGACAAAAAAAACGGCTTCCTAGAATCGATCGCACTTCCCGCCGTGCGCGCCGCGCCCGCCGGAAAAACCGAGAAAGGAGTCACCTCTTGAGCCGTACCGCCGCCATCCAGCACGCGCTGAACCAGTTCGAATCGGGCGCATTCTTCGCCACCCTGAGCCGCCGCGTCGGGCTGCGCACCGAAAGCCAGGACAGTGGCGCGGGCGCCGCGTTGCGCGCGTACCTGACCGACGAGATCGCGCCGGAGGCCGCGCGCCTCGGCTTCACGTCGCGGATCGTCGAGAACCCGGTCGTCGGCGGCGGGCCGTTTCTGCTCGCGTCGCGCCACGAGGACGACGCGCTGCCGACCGTCCTGATCTACGGCCACGGCGACGTCGTGCGCGGCTACGACGCGCAATGGCGCGCGCCGCTGTCACCGTGGACGCTGACCGTCGACGGCGATCGCTGGTACGGCCGCGGCAGCGCCGACAACAAGGGCCAGCACACGATCAACCTGGCCGCGCTGGCGAGCGTGCTCGACGCGCGCGGCGGCCGGCTCGGCTTCAACGCGAAACTGCTGATCGAGATGGGCGAGGAAGCGGGTTCGCCGGGCCTCGACGCGCTGTGCCGCCAGGAGCGCGACGCGCTCGCGGCGGACGTGCTGATCGCGTCCGACGGGCCGCGCGTGACCGCCGAACGCCCGACCGTGTTCCTCGGCTCGCGTGGCGCGGTCAACTTCAAGCTGAGCCTGCGCGCCCGCGACGGCGGCCATCACTCCGGCAACTGGGGCGGCCTGCTGCGCAACCCGGCGACCGTGCTCGCGAACGCGCTCGCCAGCCTCGTCGACGCGCGCGGCGCGATCCGCGTGACGGGCCTGCGTCCCCCGCCGATCCCGGCCGCCGTGCGCGCCGCCCTCGCCGACCTGTCCGTCGGCGGCGGCCCCGGCGATCCGGCGCTCGACGCCGACTGGGGCGAGCCTGGACTCTCCGCCGCCGAGCGCGTGTTCGGCTGGAACGCGTTCGAGATTCTCGCGTTCAAGGCCGGCAATCCCGACCATCCGGTGAATGCGATTCCGCCCGTCGCGTATGCGCACTGCCAACTGCGTTTCGTGGTCGGCACCGACTGGCAAGCGCTGCATGCGCACCTGCGCGCGCATCTCGATGCGCATGGCTTCGCCGACGTCGAGATCGACGTCGAACGCGGCGCGCCGGCGACGCGCCTGCCGCCGGACGATCCGTGGGTCCGGTGGGCCGTCGCGTCGCTCGCGCGCACGACCGGCAAGAAGCCCGCGATCCTGCCGAACCTCGGCGGCACGCTGCCGAACGAAGTGTTCGCCGATACGCTCGGGCTGCCGACGTTGTGGGTGCCGCACTCGTATCCGGCCTGCTCGCAGCACGCTTCCGATGAGCACCTGCTCGCGAGCGTCGTGCGCGAGGGACTGCAGATGATGGCCGGCCTCTTCTGGGATCTCGGCGACGCCGCGCCGCCCGTTCGCCGCGCGGCCCTCGCCGCGGCCGGCGCCGCCCTGTAACGCGCTTCGCCCCTTTCCCGGGACCTGCTCACACGATGAATACGACCACCCTGACCTCACAGGACGCCGCGCTCCCCAGCGCTGCGAAGATCCGGCGCATCATCTTCGCCGCGTCGATCGGCAATGCGCTCGAATGGTTCGACCTGATCGTCTACGGCTTTTTCGCGGTGACGATCGCCAAGCTGTTCTTCCCTGCGACCAGCGAGGCGACGTCGCTGCTGCTCACGCTCGGCACGTTCGGGCTGTCCTACCTGATCCGGCCGATCGGCGGCTTCGTGCTCGGCGCCTACGCCGACCGCGCGGGCCGCAAGGCGTCGCTGCTGCTGTCGATCGCGATGATGATGGTCGGCACGCTGCTGATCGCGTTGATGCCGACCTACGCATCGATCGGCGTCCTCGCACCGCTCGGGATCATGCTGTCGCGGCTGATGCAGGGCTTTTCGGCCGGCGGCGAATTCGCGAGCTCGACCGCGTTCCTCGTCGAACATGCGCCGCAGCGGCGCGGCTTCATGTCAAGCTGGCAGTTCGCGAGCCAGGGGCTCGCGACGCTGCTCGCGTCGGGCTTCGGCGCGCTGCTGACGTCGACGCTGAGCACCGCGCAACTGGAAAGCTGGGGCTGGCGCGTACCGTTTCTGTTCGGGCTCGCGATCGGTCCGATCGGCCTCTATATCCGCCGCTACGTCGACGAAGGGATCGAGTTCAAGACGCAGGCGCGCTCCGAAGCGCCCGTGCGCGAGCTGTTCGCGGACCAGAAGATGCGCGTGCTGCTGTCGATCGGCGTGCTCGTGATCTCGACCGCGATCAACTACATGGTGCTGTACATGCCGACGTATGCGATCAAGCAGCTTGGGCTGCCGGCCTCGACGGGCTTCGCGGCGACGCTCGCGACCGGCTTCGTGCTGACGCTCGTCACGCCGCTCGTCGGCCATCTGTCCGATCGCACCGGACGGATCCGCGTGATGGCCGCGGCCGCCGTGCTGATGCTCGCGACCGTCTGGCCGACGTTCGTGTGGCTCACGCATCACGCGTCGTTCTCGACAATGCTCGCCGCGCTGATCTGGATCGGCCTGCTGAAGGCGACGTACTGCGGCGCGCTGCCGGCGCTGATGGCCGAACTGTTTCCGGCGCAGACCCGCGCGACCGGTCTCGCGGTCAGCTACAACACGGGCGTCACGCTGTTCGGCGGCTTCGCGCCGTTCATGATCACCTGGCTGATCAGCGCGACCGGCAACCGGCTGTCGCCCGCGCTGTATCTGATGGGCTGCGCGGTGTTGAGTCTCGTCGCACTGTTGGTTGCGCGCATGCGGCTCGGGATGCGCTGACCGCGCTCAAAGGAAAACGACCGCGCAACGATGCGCGTCGGACGCGGCCCGTCGCGGCAACCTGCCGCGCGGGCCGCTCGCCGTTTACGGCGCCGGGTTCGGCTGCAGTTCGTGCAGCGCGTCGATCTCGGCCAGGATCTCGTCGGACAGCTTCACATCGATGCTGCCGATGTTCTCCTTCAACTGGTCGAGCGACGTCGCGCCGACCAGGTTGCTGCGGACGAACGGCCGGCTGTTGACGAACGCGAGCGCGAGCTGCGCGGGCGACAGCCCGTGGCGCTTCGCGAGCGCGACATAGCGCGACGTCGCTTCGACCGCGTGAGGCTTGCTGTAGCGCTGGAAGCGCTCGAACAGCGTGATGCGCGCGCCGGCCGGACGCGCGCCGTTCTCGTACTTGCCGGACAGCCAGCCGAATGCGAGCGGCGAATAGGCGAGCAGGCCGACGCCATCGCGATGCGTGAACTCGGACAGGCCGTTCTCGAACGTGCGGTTCAGCAGGCTGTACGGGTTCTGGATGCTCGCGATGCGCGGCAGCCCGAGCTTCTCGGCCGCGCGCAGGAATTGCGCGACGCCCCACGGCGTTTCATTCGACACGCCGATCGCGCGGACCTTGCCGGCCTTAACGAATTCCGCGAGCACGCCCAGCGTTTCCTCGATCGGCACCGTATACGCATCGTCGACCCACGGATACGCGGGGCGGCCGAACGTCGTCGTGCTGCGATCGGGCCAGTGCAGCTGGTACAGGTCGACATAGTCGGTCTGCAGGCGCTTGAGGCTGCCGTCGAGCGCCTCGGTCAGGTTCTTGCGGTCGAACTGGTTGCCTTCGCCGCGAATGTGGCGCGGATTGTGCGGTTGCCGCGCCGGGCCCGCGATCTTCGTCGCGAGCACGATCCGGTCGCGTTGCGCACGATGCTGCGCGAGCCAGGTGCCGATGTACTGCTCCGTGCGGCCCTGGGTGTCAGGCTTCGGCGGCACCGGGTACATCTCCGCGGCGTCGATCAACGTGACGCCCTGCCCGAGCGCGTAATCGATCTGCTCGTGGGCGTCGCGCTCCGAATTCTGCTCGCCCCACGTCATCGTGCCAAGACCGATCAGGCTAACCTCGATGCCCGAATCGCCGAGTGTGCGGTATTCCATGCTGTTCCTGTCACGTCAGTGGAAAGCAGAAACGCTATCACATTGAACCGAACGCTTCAGATGGCCGAGCCGCATGCTTACAGGCCGCCTTCGGCGTGTGCGCGGGACTTGGTCATGCGGATGACGGCCGCCTCCGCCTCCGCCTCCGCCTCCGCGTGTGCGTGTGCGTGTGCGTGTGCGTCTGCGTCTGCGTCTGCGTCTGCGTCTGCGTCTGCGTCGTTAGGATGACGTCGGGCGGCCGCCGGGCCACCGCGACGACGCCGCCCGCTGTGTCACTGCGGCCGCTGAATGAAGCAGGTCGCCGATGCGTGCGCGACGATCTTGTCGTCCGGCGTCTTCAGCGTGCCTTCCGCGACGCCGAGCGAACGCGACAGGTGAATCACGCGCCCTTCGGCGATCAGGTCGACGTCGCGCGGGACGGGACGCAGCATCTTCACATGCAGGTCGACCGTGCCGTAGCCGACGCCCGCGTCGAGCATCGAATGCACCGCGCAGCCCGTGACCGAGTCGAGCACCGTCGCGGCGAACCCGCCGTGCACGCCGCCGAGCGGATTCAGGTGCCGGCAGTCCGCCCGCGCCGAAAACTTCACGTAGCCGAGCTCGACGCCCAGCGGACGCATCGGGATCGTTTCGGAAATCGACGCGAGCGGCACGTCTCCGGCCGCGGCCGCACGCAGCAGATCGAGACCGGACAGGGAAAGCGGATTCATCGGGTTGTCTCCGGGTTGATGGCGCGTCGCCGCGCGAGTAAGTTCTAAATTGGAACTCATTATTGACAACTGCTCCGGGCTTGTCAACGCAGCCGATGGCCGTTGCAGTCGAACGTAAGTTCTATAATCGAACCCGCTTCTTTGATGAACCGCCGCGCGAGACTCGACGATGAAATGGGATGACATCGGTACGCTGAACTGTTCGGTCGCGCGCACGCTCGCCGTGCTCGGCGATCGCTGGACCATGCTGATCCTGCGCAACGCCTTTCTCGGCTGCCGCCGCTTCGATGCATTCCAGACACAACTGGGCCTCACGCGCCACGTGCTGGCCGAGCGGCTCGCGCGCCTCGTCGACGAAGGCGTGCTGGTCAAGCGCGCGTATCAGGAGCGGCCGCCGCGCTTCGAATACCGGTTGACCGAAAAAGGCCTCGATCTCTATCCCGCCCTGCTCGCGTTGATGACATGGGGCGACCGCTGGAAGGACGACGGCCAGGGGCCGCCCCTGCAGTTGCGGCATCGCAACTGTGGTCAGCTGATGCATGCAGTCGCGGTGTGCTCGGCATGTGGCGAGCCGCTCGACGCGCACGACGTGCAGCCGGAACCCGGGCCGGGGTGGGTCGCGCCTGAGGCGGCGGGGCCGGTCGAGTCGTGATGCCGTGATGCCGTGATTCCGTGATTCCGTGATTCCGTGATTCCGTGATGCCGTGATGCCGTGATGCCGTGATGCCATGACGCCGTAATGCCGTGATGCCGTGACGCCTGACGCACCGCGCGTGCCACGCGCATCGCCGCGCGGCCTCATGCGGACGCGAGTTGCATGCGTTTCAGCCTGCCGAGCATTCGCGTTGCCGCCATCGATGGGCTCCCCCCATCTCTTCAATCACACAGCGCATTGAAACCTGCACCAGCGAGTACGCGCATTTCTTCTTGCGCGGCCTTGTCGTTCCACCTGTGCACGCACGCGCTGATCAATCGACCTCCATCAACCGGCGCGACCATCCGGCCGCTGCGGAAACCCCGCGGCATGATGAGCATCGCCCCATCAACCGTTGCAGTCGATCACGCCATCGCTCCATTCGCATTCGGGCGTGGCCGCGCCGCCGTGTCTGCGTTACACTCACGGCCCGCTGTCTCAAAATCATTCGCTGTCCAAGATGTTGTCGCGCAAACGCCTCGCCGCCACCTGCCTCGCCGCTTCCCTGCTTGCCACGCCCTTCGCCGCCTTCGGCAAGACGCACAATGAATCGCTGCTGCAGCAGGCAATCGACTTCATCGCGCAGCTGCTGCCGACGCCGACCCATGAAGCGCCCGCCACGCAGGCCGTCGAATCGGCGTTCTCGCCCGACGGCGGCGCCGAGGCGCTCGTGCTGAAGGCGATCGGCGCCGCCCGCACCTCCATTCGCGTGGCCGCCTACTCGTTCACGTCGCCACCCGTCACGCGCGCGCTGCTCGCCGCGAAGCGGCGCGGCGTGAATGTCGCGGTCGTCGTGGACGACAAGGGCAATCGCGCCAAGAGCAGCAAGCAGGCGCTGAATCTGCTCGTCAACGCGGGCATTCCGACGCGCACCATCGACGCCTATGCCATCCATCACGACAAGTACCTCGTGATCGATGCCGAACATGTCGAGACCGGCTCGTTCAACTACAGCGCGTCGGCAGCCAGCCGCAATTCTGAAAACGTCGTCGTGGTCTGGAACAATCCGCAACTCGCGTCGCGCTACCTCGCGCATTGGCAAAGCCGCTTCGACCAAGGCGCGCCGTACCACTCGTCGTACTGACGCATCGCACAAACGCAATCGCCATTCGCATGCGGCGCGGCCGACGCGCGTCGTTGCATGCATTCGCTTCGTGATGTCGTCAATGATCGCTGCGCACGACGCACCGATCAACCTGGCCGAATGGCCAGCACACGCAGCGTGACCGCACCGCTAGCAGCGGCATCGATGAAATCAGTGAATGTTGGGCGATCGCTCCGCGACTTGCGCGGTCGCGACACACCGGCTCGCCCGCGCATGCGCATCACTTGACGAAAACTTCGGCAGATCGCGATTGCCGCTCGGCAGTGCGCGAAGTACGCAGTCCGAGCTGAAGGTCAGCGTGTTCTGCACCATCGGATAAATCAGGTACAGCGCCAGCGCGAGATAACCCGCGTACAGAATTCGGACCATGGTGCGATAGATGAACGATTGACTCGTCCTATTTACGGCATCGCACCGGGCAGCTTGAGGCACCGGACACAAATTCATCTCGTGCATGCGTGAAGCGTCTGCATCGCTCTGTGCGCATGCGCTGCTCACGAACGACACGACGGTGATCCAGGACGCGCGCAGCGACGATCGCTTCCACGACAACCCGCGCGTCACGGGCCCGCCGGGCATCCGCTTCCACGCAGGCAGGCCGCTCGCTGCGCCCAACGGCCTAACCGCCAGCACTCGCGACCGCGCGAACTCTGCGCCGGCGCACTCGCCCGGCTCGCCAGCGACCATTCATCGTGCTGTTGAGCGCCGACGAGCCGGCCGACGTCGGCGAGCCGATCTCGCGCGCGTCACGTCGGCGCTCGCGCAGCACAACGCGGCCGACGCACGCGGCACTGCAATCCGGTTCAGTGTCGGTCACGCCGCCTACGAACCTGCGCGGCATCATCCGATCGCCGCCCTGCTCGACTCAGCCGATCGTCACAGGTCCGAGGACAACCAGCGCGGCAAGGCCGCCGTGCGTGACTGCAAACGCACCGCGCGCCGATACGCGACGACCCGCGCCACCGCAACCGCAGGCGTAACCGCAACCTCCGCCGCCAGCCGCGCTCAGTCCGCTCAGCCCCCCCTCGCTCAGCTCCCACACGGCGGCGCGCTCGCCATCGCTTCCGCGATCTGCTCGGGCGTCAGATCGCGCTGATGGGTCGCGATCGACCAGCGATGGCCGAACGGATCCTCAACTTGCCCATAGCGATCGCCCCAGAACATGTCGGCGGCCGGCATCTTGACCGTTGCGCCAGCCTCGACGGCCTGCGCGATCGCAGCGTCAGTGTCCGGCACGTACAGGTGCAAGCAGACCGATGTGCCTTTCAGCGCCTTCGGACCGAGTGCGCCATGCTCCGGCATTTCATCCACGAGCATCAGCGTCGAATCGCCGATTGCGAGGCACGCGTGCGCGAGCCGGCCGTCCGGGGTCGGCAGGCGAAACCGTTCGGTCGCGTTGAACGCACGCTTGTAGAAATCGATGGCTGCGGCTGCGCCGGCGCAGATCAGATGCGGCGTCAGCGTGCGCATTCCTTCCGGGATCGGGTTGACGGACGTGGCCATGGGTGTCGCTCCTTCAGTCGGTTGTCGTATCGGAAATCGGGACGCACGCACGATGCGCACGCCTCCAACGCTACGACGGACGGGCTCGACGGAAATCGACACGCATGCCGGGATTTTTTTATCGCTGGCGACTGGCCGGCCAGATCACGCACGACGCACGGAATCAGTCCGTTCGGCCGACAGGATCATCCGGCATGCCGAACTGCCGGCGGCACGCTTCGAGCAACGCGGCAACGGCGTCGAGCGGAAGGTCGGCGAACCGGTTGATCGGCAGCATCACGCCGCCGGGCACCCTGGTGCGCGGCGAGTGCGCCGAGAACTGGTAGCCGATGTACCGGTTGCCTGCGACGCTGATCATCCCGAACTCGGTCACGTCGCGCCACCGCGTCACCGGCTTTTCACGCACGGAACCGACCAGCCTGAAGCCGGTTTCGTCGATATGCAGCGCCATCTTGCGGCGCGACACGAAGAAGAAGGCGCCGCTCGCGAGGGCCAGCACCACGGCCAGTGCCGCCACCGGCCAGAGCGTCCGGTCGGCCGCGTACCCGCATACGGCCAACCCGGCCAGCACCGCGCTGACGATCGCCTTGCGCCTGAAACTGCGGCCGTCGACCGGCAGGACCACCGGCAACGCGCCGATCACCGTTCCGGCAACCGGATCGACATGCCAGCCGGAATCGTCCGTTTCGCTTGCGTCGCTCACCGTTTCGGCCGCTCCCGTCAATTGCACACGTTGACCGTGCCGTTCGACGTGCATTGACCGACCGCCCAGTGACTCTGCGCGGCGAGGTGCGGCGCAACACCGATTCCGCGAATCGGCGCCGCCGGCGACGACGCCGGAACCGGGGCCGATGCGGTCTCGGGCGACGGCTGCATGGATTCGGTCTGACAGGCCGCGAGCATCAGACAGAATGCGGCTCCCAACGGGGCAATGGCGTATGTGGACATGGCTTCGTGCGCGGTAGCGTGATTCATGTGTGGGCGGCTCGCGGAAACACGGGCCGATCGCCTTTCAGATCTGCGGAAGATCACGCAACGTACGCGACTCGTTCGTCGCATCGATGTCGAGCTCGATCCCTGCCGACGCGTCGCGATACAGCACGCGCTTCAGTTTCGGCCCCACCGCCGTTCCGTCCACTTCGTCAAACACAGCATGAACGTCGTTGCCCGCCGCGAGCGCGCGTGCCACTTCCTCCACCGACGCCTCGCTCGGCGTCGCCGCCCACGACCGATCCGTCGGATTGACGGCCGCCCAGCGCACGTGCGTCACGCGCGCACTGAGCACGTCGATTCGGACACCATTCACAGCGAACATCGACATCGGAATCTCCTTCGAAACGGTTGCGGCCGGGCGCACGCCTGACGACGGAAGCCGACGATTACACGATAGCAGGCGAATGCGACTGCCACCGGACCCGCCGGGTCAGCCGGACGGGCAATCATTGGCGCAGCATCGGCCAGCGCTGATTTTCGATGATACATTGGGACGCTTTGCAACCGTCAACAGACAATCGTGTACGGGAGAAACACATGACCGACGCCTGGGGAACCTTCCCTGCCAGAATGGGCGACCATCAGGCTTTCATCAGCTTCAATCAGAGCTTTGCGGAACTCGCCGAAAGCGATCCGCGCACGTCGCTGCTCAGCGTACGCGTCACGCTGGCGCATCCGACGCCCGAAGGCCTGCCGAGCGGCGACGAGTTCGCCGAGCTGACGAAGATCGAGGACCTGCTGGACGCCGCCGTGACCGCTAAAAACGGCGTGCAGGTCGGCCGCGTCACGGTCGACGGCAACCAGGATTTCCTGTTCTACGTGCCGTTCGACGAAGAAACCGCGAGCGGGATCGTCGACTCGCTGGCCGAACAGACGACCTACGCACTTCAGTACGCGTATCAGGACGATCCGGACAAGGAAACGTACTGGCGCACGCTCTACCCGACCGACGACGACTGGCAACTGATGCGCGACATGCGCGTGCTCGACGCGCTGCGGCAGAAAGGCGACGTGAGCGACTTGAGCCGGCGCGTGATGCACTGGGCCTACTTCCCGGAGCCGAGCGACGCGCACCAGTTCGCCGACTGGGCCGAGTCGAAAGGCTATCTGGTCGAATCGGTCGCACCGACCGAGGACGGCAAATCGGCCGTGCGGTTTGCGCACGAAGGCACGATGGTGCTGGCCGACATCACACACCATACGCTCGAGATCAATCGCGAAGTACGCGCGCTCGGCGGCGAATACGACGGCTGGGAAACCAGCGTCGAGCAAGCCGGCTGATCCGGCCGACACGCGCGTTGCGCGCGATCGGGCCTTGACGGTTTCGGGACAAAAAGCATCCCGGCAGCGCGAACGCGCGCCGCCGGGACCAAGGCATCGCCGGCCGCAGCCGGCGATGGGCCCGAGCGGCCGCTCAGGCACGAGGAAAGCGATTCATGCGGATCAGGCGAGCGGATGCCGGGGGCGCGAAACGCCGCGTGCCGAACGCCTGTCCGGTTTCGCCGACGCGGCTTGCATGCGCCGGGCGGGCAAAAAGCCCCGCTCCTGCGCGAGCGAGCGGGGAAACGGTTGACCGGGCCGGGGTAGAACGGTCAACCGGTCAAATTGTGATCGTGGGCCATGCGACCGTCTGTGCGGCAACTCACCCTTTCAACCGGAAAGCCCTCCTGCCACGCACACTGGCGTGCCGGGCAGCGACGATCGCGCCGGCAGTCAGCAGCGTTCCTGTGTTCATGATTCGCATGCGGATTTTTGATTTATGCGGGCGATTTCTTATATCGCGCTGCGCGCCTCTGGCATGTCGCCTACATAGCCAAAACCGCATGATTCCGTTTTTGCTTGAATCAGCGATTTGTCTTTTCGGATTTTCGTGAAATCATGTTTCGCGATCGGTATCTGCCGGCTTCTCGGCCGCGATCGCGCTGCTACCCTCCGGCCACAAAAATCGCTTCGCCATCCAAGGAAACAATGACACTCGCTCGGGCACAACATGACGGCTTCGATGTCTGGATCGTCCAGCTTCCGGGACACACCGCCTATGCCTATACGCATCTCAAGCGGGTATTCGCGTCCGATGACTCGCGGCATCGCGTCGTGACGGTCGACCTGACGAGGTTGCTCGCCTGCGCCGATCGCGACACGACCGACTACGTGCTGCCGGCAGTTCAGTACTGGGCGCCCGGCAAGGCCGCCGGCATCCGCGAATTTCTCGACCCGGCCGAGCGCCGGATTCCCGATATGCCCTTCATCACGTTCCGCGAGACGAGAATACGGACGCTGCTCGGCATCCCGGGGCTGTCGAAAGTCGGCGTCGCGTCGTTCCGGAACGGTCAGCATCGCGCCCGCTATCTGGCGTATGCGGGCGCGACGCGCCTGCCTGTCGAAGTGCATGAGACGGAGGCGGATTTGCTCGTGCGGTATTGCGGCGAGTGACGCACGGGCGCATGGTCGATAGCGAAATGGATCGTGCAGCAGGCGGCCGTTCGATGCGATGCCGACAGGCCGTCAGGCCTCGATCATATAGATCCGGTCGGCGACTTCCGCCCCGCCGATGACGCTGGTTTCGACGCCCGCCAATCGCCAGCCGTTGTGCTCGTAGAAACCAATCGCGCGGACGTTGCCCTCGAGCACCAACAGATGAACCTTGTCCACGCCGATATTTCGCGTCCATGCGCGAACGGCTTCGATCATGCGCTTGCCGATACCGCTTCCGTGATGTTCGGGAAGGACGTGAAGACAATCGAGCAGGACGCCGAGCGCCGGATCGACCGGTCTTTCGGCGCTCACGAAACCGACGGGCGCACCGTCCGATTCCGCGATCAGCACGAGGCCCCATTCCGCTTCGTCGCGGTCGAAATAGCGCCGCCACCGCGCCGCGTGTTCCGTCGGCGCCTCGTCGGACAGATAGGCCGCGGGCAGGATATGGCTATATGCGTTCTGCCAGCTTAGCGTGTGCAAGCGCGCAACGTGCTCTGCGTCGTGTAACGTTGCGCTGCGCAACGTGATGGTTTGGGGTTCCGGCATGCTGGGGTCGCTTCCGTTGCGTAATCGAGGCCGGGAAAGTGTAGCAGTCGCGATGTTTTAAACGGTCGATTGCATCGCGAAACGCATCAGACGCTGCACGGCGCCGCAGCGGGCGAAAAAAAGCCCCGGCGCCTTCCGGGCGCCAGGACAGAACGGCCCTGGAAAATCGAGGGCACGAGGAATCGATACATTACACGAGTGTAAGTATGTTAAGCATTGGCGGCTTGCGCCAAGTCACTGGCTTATTCCGCCAACATCACGCTCGACAGTCCAGAGGCAACTTCAGCAGGGCGGCCATCCAATATCCGTGGCGGCTCGACTAGCGCCCAAAGCTTTCAATCGCTATGCTATGGCGCACCATCTTGATCCCACTGAAAGCTTGTTGCGTACTCCCGCCGGGCGAGAAGTGTTCGTGCCGGCATCCCACGATAGCAATCGCCGTAGCACGAGACGCAGGAGTGGAAGGAATGACCTTGATGAAAAGTCTTGGCCGCTCGATCGGTCCCATTCGCAAGCTCCACGATAACCGTAACGCACTGGCCGAAGCGCTTCTGGTCGCCGAACAGAGGATTCGCGATCTGGAAAATCAAGTGGAGGCGACTCGCGGCACGCCCTTCTTTGCCTATTACGCCAATTTTGACGCGCTGGAATGTATGCGTCGTCATGAAGTACACGACAGAAAGCCGACGCCTGGATTCCAGACGAACTGGCTTGGCGTGCTGGTGGACCCGAAAATTCTGCCTTTTCTTGCAGATCAGGGCGGCAAACTGGATCATTTTCCGCTGCCGGCCAACTGGCATGCCGATATTGCGGAATGGGCCTCCGCATTGCACGCCGTGGAATTGGCGCGCCCCGATACATTCACCATGATCGAGCTGGGTTGCGGCTGGGGTTGCTGGATGAATAACACTGGCATGGCCGCCAAACGTACCGGCCGAAAGGTGCATGTCATAGGCATCGAGGGCGACGAAGGCCACCTTGAATTCGCCCGAGAAGCACTCGCGCGCAACGGGTTCGCGCAGGGCGAATATACGCTGCATCGCGGCGTAGCAGCCGCGAGCGCGGGAAGCGCCCTCTTCCCGCGTCAGGAGCATGCCGGCCACAGCTGGGGACTTGAACCGGTTTTCGGCGCGACCAAAGAGCAGCAAGACGAGGCAGTGGCAAACGGCAGTCACGACATCTTGCCGATGATCTCTTTGGAGTCGGCAATCGGCGATCGAGATCGCATCGATCTCCTGCATATCGACATCCAGGGCGGCGAGGCTGCGTTGATCGAATCGTGTCTGTCGCTCCTCAATGAGAAGGTCGCCTACGTTCTGATCGGCACTCACTCGAAGCACATCGAAGGGCGACTCTACGACATTCTGACGCCCGCCGGCTGGCTGATCGAAATGGAGAGGCCGGCTTTCTATCAGGTCAAGAACTGGATACCGGAGTTGATCGTGGATGGCGTGCAGGCTTGGCGCAATCCGCGTTTTGTCCCGCCAGGAAGTATTCAATAGAACGTCGTATCGCAGCGACGGGAAATGGCTGACCGCGATCACGACGAAGATCAGGAATCGACGCGCCGACGTCCACGAATTCGCGGCACATGCGAATCCGGAAACGACATATCGGCATTACGATCGATGGAAGATAAAGAATCGGAGACTTGTTGCGGGGAATTCATGACTAAGCCGAGCTTGGGTTATGGGGCTTACAGGATCACGTTCCACGGTTTCCCGGCCCCATCAGCGCCTCAATCACTCGCTCGGGTTCTGCTACCCTGCCGCCCAGGATCAGATCATGTCCCCAAATAACCAGAACGCGTTCACTGCGCTTCGCTTGCTGGCCGCATACGCGGTCATCATCACGCATAGCTACGTCGTACTCGGGCTCGGTAGCGACTGGTTGGAGCAACACGGCTTCCCGCAGTTCAGCGAACTCGGCGTCGACGCCTTCTTCGCGATCAGCGGATACCTGGTCTGCAAGTCGTTGCAACGCAACCCGAACCCGCTGGCCTATCTGCGCAACCGTGCGTTGCGGATCTTCCCCGGGCTCGCCGTTCTGATCCTGCTGACGATCTTCGTCGCCGGTCCGATCATGACGCACATGTGGCTACCGGAATGGCTGGCGTATCTGACTAACCTGACGCTGTACAACAGTGTCCCGACGCTTCCGCACTTCTTCGCGACGAACCCGATCCCCGTCATCAACGGTTCGCTCTGGACGTTGCCGCTTGAGGTGACGTGCTACCTGATTCTGCTCGGTGTGTCATGGGCCGGCGCCCTGAACTGGAAGGGGATGCTGCTGATGCTGGCAGGCTTCTATGTCGCCCTGATGGGTGATCTGTTGTCGCAGGGAAATATGCTGGCTGGCGTGAGTACCTTCCAGCTTGCACGGCTCGGCATCTACTTCTGGGGCGGTGCATTCATCGCGACAATCACGCTGCCTCGTAGCTGGGGGTTGTGGGTTGCCGCAGTTGTCGTGGCGCTGGCACCCTTCACTCTGTTCGCAGCCGATCATGACTGGAAGATCAAGGCTTATGCGTTCAATCTCTTGCTGCCGTTCATCGTCATCTTCGCGGCCGAGCGGTTGCCGAAGCTGGCTTTCCTGAATCGCTTCGATATTTCGTATGGCGTCTATATCTACGCGTTCCTCGTGCAGCAGATGCTCGTGTGGCACTTCGGCACAAGCCTGCATCCGACCAGCCTGACGATGCTTACCATCGTCATCGTGACGCCGATCGCCGCAGTCTCGTGGTTCCTCATCGAGAAGCCGGCGCTCGCTCTGAAGAACGGATTCGCCGGCTCGCGAAGGAAGGCTACGCAGACGGCTTGACGAGGGGGCGCCGCGGATTCGGCCATTGCATGTCACGGTGCTTTTGGCAACGCTGGAGCTTGCTACGAGATAAACCGTCGTCGATGCCAGATTTCAAGCAGGCGCGCGGCCCCTTCCCGACCTTCACGCTAATCCGGCGGCCGCGGCGCAGGTCTACTATCGCACCCAGATCGTGAAGCGGAGAGGAATGTAATTCCCAATTTGGGAATTAAAAACAAAAACGGCACTGTCTTGTGGGACAGTGCCGTTTCTAACAACTTGATACCGCTAGGAATTCTTTGGGGTGGCTGATGGGACTCGAACCCACGACGACAGGAATCACAATCCTGGACTCTACCAACTGAGCTACAGCCACCACTGATACTGCTTTGTTTCTTCGCCGTTTCGTTTCGTTCGTGTTCAGCAGCGAAGAACAAGATTATACGAACACTTTTCCGTCTTGCAAAGCATTTTTTTCAAAATTTTCGATCGCGTCGTTCAGATGCGTGCGCGCCTCGTCGAACACGGCCAGATCGCCGCGCGCGAGCTTCTTGTTGTCCGACAGCACGCGACGCCAGCCGCGTGCACCGCCGACACCGCGATACAGCCCGAGTGCGTGCCGGACGATCGCGCCGAGATACGTGCCGCGCTTCAGTTCCGCCGCGCAGTATTCGATCAGTTTCGCCTCGGCCTCTTCGCGCGTCGGCACCGCCGCGGTCGAGCCATAGAAGCGCGCATCGACGCCCGCGAGCACATACGGGTTGTGATAAGCCTCGCGGCCGAGCATCACGCCGTCGACATGCTCGAGATGCTGCGCGACTTCGTCGAGCGTCTTGATCCCGCCGTTGATCACGATCTCCAGCGACGGAAAATCGCGCTTCAGTTGATACGCGTAGTCGTACTTGAGCGGCGGGATCTCGCGGTTCTCCTTCGGAGACAGCCCCTTCAGGATCGCATTGCGCGCGTGCACGACGAACGTCTCGCAGCCCGCTTCCGCCACCTTGCCGACGAAGTCCCGCACGAACGCATAATCCTCGACCGCGTCGACGCCGATCCGGTGCTTGACCGTGACCGGCACCGACACCGCATCGCGCATCGCCTTCACGCAGTCGGAGACGAGCTGCGGCTCGTTCATCAGGCACGCGCCGAATGCGCCACGCTGCACGCGCTCGGACGGACAGCCGCAATTCAGGTTGATCTCGTCATAGCCCCATTGCTCGCCGAGTTTCGCGGCGCGCGCGAGATCGTCCCGCTCGCTGCCACCCAACTGCAGCGCGACCGGCGATTCGTTCGGCGTGAACGCGAGATGCCGCTGCGCGTCGCCGAACAGCAGCGCGCCCGTGGTGATCATTTCCGTATACAGCCACGTGTCGCGCGTCAGCGTGCGATGGAACGACCGGCAATGACGGTCGGTCCAGTCGAGCATGGGCGCCACGGAGACGCGGCGGGGAGGAAGCGAGGACGGTGCGGACATGGAATTCGGGGCAGCAAGCGGCGCGGGAACAACCCGGCATTTTACCGCAACGCGACGAGCCCAGCCCGGCTGGTCGACTAGACCGGCCCGCCCTCACCCAGTTCGGCGTCGACGGCCCGCCGCGCCTCGTCGAGTACGCGCTCGATCACGCGCCGTTCGGTGAGCAGCATCCCGTCGACCTTGACGAGCCGCCAGTCGATCCGCACGGCCTCGCCTTGCAGCACGCGGTAGTGCGCATGCTCGCCGTCCCACACCTGCTCGGTCTTCACCTCGATCTCGTAGCCGCGGTACGGCTCGCTGAAATCGCCGAGATCGCTGCCCGTCGGTTCCATCGCTCGCTCCGTGGCGACGCGGCGCCAGTCCGCCTCGGCGGCCGGCGCCGCGCGCTCAATCGTATTCGTTAGACAAAACGGCTTTGCCGTCGGCGGTCAGATCGACGCGGTTGGCAGCCGCCTGGTAGATCAGCCCTTCGTTCAACAACGCATAGACGACATCGTCGAACGCGGCGGGGACCGCCCGGGTAACGCCGAACTGGTCGACCCACTTCAGCGCCTCGATGGCTTCGGGAGAAAGGATGGGCGTCATGCGTTGGCCTCCGGCGTCGGTGTCGTTCCATCCTAGCACTTCGTCCGGACGCCGAATACGGAGGCAAACGCGCGCCGCGAAAGCCGGTGCATCGCGCACGGCCCAGACCGCCCGCGCCGCGCCGGCGCGCCAACCCGCGCTCAGAGGCGCGCGATCGACACTTCGGTGGACTTCACGAGCGCGACGACTTCGGCGCCGACCTTCAGCTCGAGCTCGTCGACCGAACGCGTCGTGATCACCGACGTGACGATGCCGAACGGCGTCTCGACGTCGACCTCGGACACCACCGGCCCGCGAATGATCTCCTTCACCTTGCCCTTGAACTGGTTACGCACGTTGATTGCAGTGATGCTCATCGGGTTGATCGCTCCGAACAAAAAAGTCTGAGAACGGGCGGCCTGCGCCGCCCGGATTTAAACGGCCCAGCGAATCTGCCCGACCGGTCGTACGTGATCGACTTCAAGCGCCGCCTCCTGATCGGCGCCACCCGGCCCGCCCGCGAGCACGCGCTGCAGCACACGGTCTTCCAGCGCGGCGAACGCGGCCGACGCACGCGCACGCGGCCGATCGAGCGGCACCTGCTGATCGAGGGCGACGCGTCCCTGCTCGATCAGCAGGATGCGGTCGCCCAGCGCGACGGCTTCCTGCACGTCGTGCGTGACGAGCAGCGCGGTGAACCGATGCTCGCGCCACAACCGCTCGATCAGCGCATGCATCTCGATTCGGGTCAGCGCGTCGAGCGCGCCGAGCGGCTCGTCGAGCAGCAGCAGTTGCGGCCGGTGCACCAGCGCGCGGGCAAGCGCGACGCGCTGCCGCTGGCCACCCGACAGCTGCGCGGGCCAGTCGTTCGCGCGCTCGAGCAGCCCGACTTCGTCGAGCACCGCGCGGGCCCGATCGCGCGCGCCGCGCCCGAGGCCCAGCATCACGTTCTGCAGCACGGTCTTCCACGGCAGCAACCGTGCATCCTGGTACATGATCCGCGTGTCGAGCGTGCCGCCGCCCTCGCCGCGCGTCACGAGCGCACCGCTGCTCGGCGTCTCGAGCCCGGCGACGAGGCGCAGCAGCGTGGATTTCCCGCAGCCGCTGCGACCGACGATGGCGACGAAGCTGCCGCGCGCGATGCCGAGTTCGACGTTGTCGAGCACGGTACGCGTGCCGAAGCGCTTGCTGACGCCCGACAGCGTCACCGCGTCATCGGGCGCAGGGCTGCCGGTGCGCCGCCGCGCGAGCGGAACGACGGACGCACCGCCGTCCCGATCGACGATCGCCGCATCCCGTGCGTCGTCGTCCGTCACGCGCGCCTGTGCCAGTTCGGCCTCGAGGTCCGCGCCGGCGAGGGGGCCGTAGGCGGCCGCCGAAGTGGTCGCATTCATGCCTTTGCTCCTGATTGGTAAGCGGGGTGCCAGCGCAGCGTCGTGCGCTCGATCCATTTCGCCAGCACGTCGGCCAGCTTGCCGAGCACCGCATACAGCAGGATGCCGACCACCACCACATCGGTTTGCAGGAATTCGCGCGCGTTCATCGTCATGTAGCCGATGCCCGACTGCGCGGAAATCGTTTCCGCGACAATCAGCATCACCCACATCAGCCCGAGCGCGAAGCGCACGCCGACGAGAATCGACGGCAACGCGCCGGGCAGGATCACGTCGCGATACAGCGCGAAGCCGCGCACGCCGTAGCTCTTCGCCATCTCGATCAGATTGGCGTCGACCGAGCGGATCCCGTGATACGTGTTGATGTAGACGGGGAAGAACACGCCGAGCGCGACGAGGAACAGTTTCGCCTTCTCGTCGATGCCGAACCACAGGATCACGAGCGGAATCATCGCGAGCGCGGGGATGTTGCGGATCATCTGGATCGTCGAATCGAGCGCGACCTCCGCCGCTTTCGACAAGCCGGTCGCAAGCCCCAGCGCCAGGCCGACACCACCGCCGATCGCGAACCCGAACAGCGCGCGCCAAGTACTGACCTTCACATTCGCCCACATTTCGCCCGACGTCACGAGCGACCATGCGGCGCGCACGACCGCCACCGGCTCGGGCAGCACGCGGGTCGACAGCCAGCCGACGCGCGCGCCGACCTCCCACACGACCAGCAGCGCGAGCGGCACGAGCCACGGCGCGATCGCGCGCCACGCGCGGGCGGCCACGGCGGCGCCCGTCGTCGATGTTTTCGTTGTCATCGCAGGCCTCCTTCTCAGCTCTGGCTCGCCTTGGGCAGGTAGTTGTTGCCGACGATCTCGCCGAACGGCCCCGACAGCGGGCCGGACGGCCGCTTTGCGCCCTCGCCCTTGATCAGCGGGAACACGAGCTCGGCAAACCGGTACGACTCCTCGAGGTGCGGATAGCCGGACAGGATGAACGTTTCGATGCCGAGATCCGCGTATTCGCGCATGCGTTCGGCGACCTGCTCGGGATTGCCGACGAGCGCGGTACCGGCGCCGCCGCGGACGAGCCCGACACCGGCCCACAGGTTCGGATACACCTCGAGCGCGTCGCGGCCGCCGCGCTTGCCGCCGTGCAGCGCGGCCATCCGGCGCTGGCCTTCCGAATCCATGTTCGCGAAGGCCTTCTGCGCGCGGGCGATCGTCTCGTCGTCGAGACGGCTGATGAGGCGCTCGGCATCGCGCCATGCTTCGTCCTCGGTCTCGCGCACGATCACGTGCATGCGGATGCCGAAGCGGATCTTGCGGCCGCGCGATTCGGCGCGCGCGCGGATGTCGGCAATCTTCTTCGCGACGGCCTCGGGCGGCTCGCCCCAGGTCAGATAGGTGTCGATGTGATCCGCGGCGATCGTGTGCGCGGCCGGCGACGACCCGCCGAACCACAACGGCGGATGCGGGCGCTGCACGGGCGGATAAAGCGCCTTGCCGCCCTTCGACTGAAGGTGCTTGCCGATGTAGTCGAAGCCGCCATTGTCGTGCGATGCGGCGAGCAGCCCGCGCCAGATGTGCAGGAAATCGTCGGTGATTTCGTAGCGCGTGTCGTGATCGGCGAACAGTCCGTCGCCTTCGAGCTCGGCGGCGTCGCCCCCGGTCACGACGTTGATCAGCAGGCGGCCGCCCGACAGGCGGTCGAACGTCGCGGCCATCCGCGCCGCGAGGCCGGGCGATGCGATGCCCGGGCGCACGGCGACCAGGAACTTCAGGCGCTGCGTCGCGGGAATCAGGCTCGATGCGACGACCCACGCATCCTCGCAGGAGCGGCCGGTCGGCAGCAGCACGCCTTCATAGCCGAGCGTGTCGGCCGCGACGGCGATCTGCTTGAAGTAATCGTAATCCGCGGCGCGCGCGCCTTCGGCAGTACCGAGGTAACGGCTGTCGCCGTGCGTGGGGATAAACCAGAAAACATTCATCTGCTGCTCCTGCTTGACTGTCCTTGCCGGAATCTGGATAAAACGAGGCCCTGCTCGCGTCGCGGATGAGCGACGCATGCATGATGTGCGTTCGAATCGGGATGGCTCGCCGCTCAGGCCGTGCAGCGGGCGAGTACGCGATTGCACGGCTGTTTCTGGGAAATCAGTCTATGGATCGGTGCGGGGCTTTGGAACGATTTTTTTGAGCTTAGGTTTTCCGCTTTCGTGATTAGCACGACGCTCCAGCGAATATCGCGGCGGCCGGGCCCTATAATGGCGCACCAATCCGAACAACTTCGCGCGGACGGCCCCGGCCAGCCGCGCCTGCAATGCACTCACCGATGCAGAAAGTCATCCTGCCGTTCCTGTCCGGCTTCCTGGCCGCCCTCTTCTTTCGCGAAGCGACGCTCGCGCTGCTGCACACGGCCGACCTGATCGCCGCAGCGGGGTTCTCCACGCAACCGTTCGCACCACTCGGCATTCCTGAATTTGTCGCGAACGCGCTGATCAGCGCGTGCTGTGCGATCCCGATGGCATGGCTGCTGCGCGTGTCGCCGGAGCGCGAGGCGCCGTGGATCGGCGCGCTGGTGTTCGGCGGCATCGTGCTGACGGCCGCCCGCGTGTTCGCGATCGATCCGCTGCGTGGAATCTGGCCGTCGGGCAACATGATGCCGGTGCTCGCGTCGGGCTTCGCCGCGAACGCGGTCTGGGGCTTCGGCGCGCTCGTGTTCATGCGCGCGTTCATGTCGGACGATGCCGGCGACGACTGACGCACGTCTCGCGGCGAGGCCCCGGCCCGCCGCCGCCAAGCCCGACCGCATCCGCCAATGACAAGGCCGCCTGCACCTGCAGGCGGCCTTTTTGCTTTTCACGCCGATAGCGCGCGCGTCAGTCCTTAAGCTTGCGCAGCGGATGCGTGTCGGGCGTCCACGGGCTGTCGAACATCGCGAGCACGTCGGCGCGGTCGATATCGGCGGCCGACTTGAAGCGCCAGACCGGCTGGTGGTCCTTGTCGACGATCAGCGCCCGCACGCCTTCGATCACGTCACCGTGCGCGAACGTCGAGCGCGTGAGATCGAGATCGCGCCGCAGGCAATCGGCCATCGTCGCGCCACGCGCCCGTTCGACGACTTCGAGCGACACGGCCATCGACAGCGGCGACAACTGGCTGCGCATCGCGTGGGTCGCCTTCTCGACCCATCCGTCGACGGCCGCGCAATCCTGCTCGGCGTCGAGCGACGCAAGGATCGCCACGATATCGGGTTGCGCGAAATGCCGATCGATCCCGGCGCGCGCGTCGGCCAGCGCCGACGTGTCGGGCGTCGGCACGACCTTGTGCGCGGCAGCCGCGTCGGCCACGCACGCGACCGCCTGTGCGCCGCTGTCGATGCGCGCGCTGCGCAGCGTATCGAGCAGCGCCGGCAGCGCGGCATCGGGCAGATAGACGTCGGCGAGCTGCGCATACAGGGCGCCGGCCGCGTCGAGCGACGCGCCGGTCACCGCGAGATAGCGGCCGATCGCGCCCGGCGTGCGCGCGAGGAACCAGCTCATCCCGACGTCCGGGAACAGGCCGATGCGCGTTTCGGGCATCGCCATCTTCGTCGAATCGGTGACGACGCGCAGGCCGCCCGTATGCCGCGCGGCCTGCGAAATGCCCATGCCGCCGCCCATCACGACGCCGTGCATCAGTGCGATGTACGGTTTCGGATAGGTGAAGATCGTGTGGTTGAGCGTGTATTCGTCGATGAAGAACCCGTCGATCGCATCGCGGTCGCCGCGTTGCCACGCGTCGTGGAAGAAGCGCACGTCGCCGCCCGCGCAGAACGCGCGCGGATGCGGGCTGTGCACGACGACGGCCAGCACGTCGGCGTCATCGCGCCACGCATCGAGCGCCTGCTGCATCACGCGGATCATTCCGACCGACAGCGCGTTCAGCGCCTTCGGCCGGTTCAGTTCGAGATAGCCGATGCGGTTCGCGACATACGTGCGCACGTCGGGCTGGACGGCTTCGGCGGAAGCGGAATCGGAAATGGAAGCGGAATCGGTCATGTGAGCCATCCGGCGTATCGCGGGCGCACGCTCAGTGCGCCTGCATCTTCGAGAACAGGTTCAGCACCACGACGCCCGCGACGATCAGGCCGAGGCCGATCACCGCCGGCACGTCCGGCACCTGACGATAGAGCAGCATCGCGACGAGCGTGATCAGCACGATGCCGGCGCCCGACCACACTGCATAGATGATGCCGACCGGCATCGTGCGCAGCGTGAGCGACAGACAATAGAACGCGATGCCGTAACCGGCCACGACGAGCGCCGACGGCCAGAAGCGCGTGAAGCCGTCCGCCGCGCGCAGCGCGGACGTGCCGACCACTTCCGCGACGATCGCGATCGCGAGCCATGCGTAACCCGGAAGCTGCATCGCTCAGCTCCTCGCAAGCGCGAGCGCGGCGTAGTCCTGCCCGAGCTCGGCGCACAGCGCTTCGACGACGAACTCGTGATCCGCGCGCTGCGGCAGCCCCGACGCGGTGATCGAGCCGATCACGCCGGCCCCTGCGACGGTCAGCGGAAACGAACCGCCGTGCGGCGAATAGTCGGAGATGGGCAGCCCGTGCTTGTCCGCGAGCGACGCGCCGGCCTGCTGCATGCGCAGGCCGATCGCATACGAACTGCGGCGAAAATGCGCGACGACGTTGCGCTTGCGGCGCACCCAGTCGGCGTTGTCGGGCGTCGCGCCGGCGAGCGCCGCGTAGAACAGCGGCTGGCCGAACGTGACGATGTCGATCGCGATCGCGTGACCGCGCGCCGTCGCGAGCGCATGCATGCGGCTGCCGAGCGCCCACGCGCGGGCCGGGTCGAAATGGGGAAACACGAGCGCCTGTTCCTGCGCGCCGATCGATTGCAGATCGTGAGCGATGTCCATGAATCCGTCGAGGCAGTAGTAACAACAGTAGTGAGCGTTGCAACGGCACCGATGCGATCGCGCACGGCTTCGCTGCAGGAATGAACGACACGAGCAAACCGCTCGATTCTAGCGCACGCCCCCGCCGTACCGGCCCCACAAGCTGCCAACGCGCGCCGGCAGCGCGATTGTCAAAAAGGGCTTGCATGCGTTCCGGATAGCCCATATAATTCATTTCTTCGACGGACGCGGGGTGGAGCAGTCTGGCAGCTCGTCGGGCTCATAACCCGAAGGTCGTAGGTTCAAATCCTACCCCCGCAACCAACGTCCCGATTCATGCAAAAAGCCCGGCTCCGCGCCGGGCTTTTTGTTTTTCCGCGCCCGTTCCCGCGCATCGCGGTTGCGCTTCGCACGGCACGCCGCGCGCAAGCGCTCGCGTTCGAGAATGCCGCGCCCCGGTGATACACTCGCATTCACCTCGTCCCTTCCACTCGACATGAAATTCTGCTCCGTCTGCGGTCACGACGTCATCGCACGCATTCCTCCGGGCGATAACCGCGAGCGCTTCATTTGCGATCACTGCGGCACGATCCATTACCAGAATCCGCGCAACGTGGTCGGCACGGTGCCGGTCTGGGGCGATCAGGTGCTGCTGTGCCGCCGCGCGATCGAACCGCGCTACGGGTTCTGGACGCTGCCGGCGGGCTTCATGGAAATGGGCGAGACGACGGCCGAGGCCGCCGCGCGCGAGACGCTCGAGGAAGCCGGCGCGCGTGTCGAGGTGCAGAACCTGTTCACGCTGCTCAACGTGCCGCACGTGCATCAGGTCCACCTGTTCTACCTGGCGCGGCTCGTCGATCCGGCCTACGAGGCCGGCGAGGAAAGCCTCGAGGTCAAGCTGTTCGACGAAGCCGACATTCCGTGGGACGAAATCGCGTTCCCGACCGTCAGCCAGACCCTGCGCTTCTTCTTCGCCGATCGCGCCGCCGGCGACTACGGCGTGCATACCGGCGATATCTTCCGCTCGCTGCGCAACGGCTGAGCACGCGCCCCATGGTCCCCTGGCTCGGCCCGGACGATCCGTTTCCGCCCGTCGAACGCGCGCTCGGCCCCGCGACGGGCGCGCCGGGGCTGCTCGCCGCGAGTGCCGACCTGCTGCCGTCGCGCCTGATCGAGGCCTACCTGCGCGGCATCTTCCCGTGGTATTCGGACGGCCAGCCGGTGCTGTGGTGGAGCCCCGACCCGCGGATGATCCTCGCCCCGGCCGAATTCAAGGTGTCACCGTCGCTGCGCAAGACGCTCCGGCGCGTGCTGCGCGAACCCGCGTGGGAAGTGCGCGTCGACCATGACTTTGCGGGCGTGATGCGCGCGTGCGCGCAGGCGCCGCGCCGCGGGCAGCGCGGCACGTGGATCACGGCCGAGATCATCGATGCCTATACGTCGCTCTACCGCTCCGGCAACGCGCACAGCATCGAGACCTGGCACGACGGGCGCCGCATCGGCGGCCTCTACGGGGTAGCGTTCGGACGGATGTTCTTCGGCGAGTCGATGTACGCGGATGCGACCGATGCGTCGAAAATCGCGCTGGCGACGCTGGTCGCCCACCTTCGCGAGCAGGGGCTGGAGATGATAGACTGCCAGCAGAATACGTCGCATCTAGCGTCGCTCGGTGGCCGCGAGATCGCACGCAAGGCCTTTGTTGCTCACGTGCGCCGCGCGGTGGCCGAACCGCCGATTCCGTGGCAGTTCGACAAGCGCGTGCTCGCCGCGCTGACGGGCCCCGCCGAACCGGCGGCGCCCTCCGGGATCGAGCGCTAGCGCGGCACTCCTTCCCTGCATCGAGAGCTGCCCATGACTCACCCGACTGAGCTGCCGCTTTCACCGCTTTCGGCGCTGCAATTCTATGCAACGGCGCCCTATCCGTGCAGCTATCTGGACGGCCGCATCGCGCGCTCGCAAGTCGCGACGCCGAGCCACCTGATCAACTCCGACATCTATACCGAGCTCGTGAAGGCCGGCTTCCGGCGCTCGGGCGTGTTCACCTATCGCCCGTACTGCGACGGCTGCCGCGCGTGCGTACCGGTGCGCGTGCCGGTCGGCGCGTTCACGCCGTCGCGCACGCAGCGCCGGATGTGGAAGCGGCACCGCGCGCTCGTCGCGACCGTCTCGCCGCTGCACTACGACGAGGAGCACTACGCGCTCTACATGCGCTACCAGTCCGCGCGCCACGCGGGCGGCGGCATGGACCGCGACAGCCGCGACCAGTACGAGCAATTCCTGCTGCAGAGCCGGATCAATTCGCGCCTCGTCGAATTCCGCGACCTTGACGCGCCGGGCGGCGAGCCGGGCAAGCTGCGCATGGTCAGCATGATCGACATCCTCGGCGACGGGCTATCGTCGGTCTACACGTTCTTCGAACCCGACGACCAGCACACGAGCTACGGCACGTACAACATTCTGTGGCAGATCGAACAGGCGAAAAGCCTCGGCCTGCCGTACGTGTATCTCGGCTACTGGATCCGCGAGAGCCCGAAGATGGCCTACAAGGCGAACTTCCATCCGCTCGAAGGATTGCTCGACGGCCGCTGGAAAGTGCTCGATCCCGAGCGTGTCGAGCTGCCGCCGGTCGACGCGGCACTGGCGCGCGCGCCGCTGCCGGGCGGACATTCCGGGTCGGGTTGACCATCCGCTTCCGCGGCGCGGATTCGCGCCTGCAGCCGGCACCATTTCCGCCCTTGCATGCGCCGCCGCACCGCAAGAGACGCGCCCCCGCCGGCGCGCGAAGCGAAGCCCGCCCGCGCCGCGCAACTCCCGGTAAAATAGCGGGTTGTCATTCATTCCGGCCGTCCGCCCAATTCCCGTGTTCAGTTCCCTCTATCCGCTGGCCCGCGCATCCCTGTTCAAGATGGATGCGGAAGACGCTCACCACCTCACGCTGCGCGCGCTCGGCGCGGCCGGCCGCACGGGCCTCGCCTGCGCGCTATCCGCGCGCGTGCCCGATGCGCCGCGCACCGTGATGGGGCTCACGTTCCGCAACCCGGTCGGCCTCGCCGCCGGCCTCGACAAGGACGGCGCGGCCATCGACGGCCTCGCGTCGCTCGGCTTCGGCTTCATCGAGGTCGGCACCGTCACGCCGCGCCCGCAGCCGGGCAATCCGCGCCCGCGGATGTTCCGCCTGCCGCAGGCCGACGCGCTGATCAACCGGATGGGCTTCAACAACCACGGCGTCGACCAGTTCGTGAAGAACGTCCAGGCGGCCCGCTATCGCGGCATCCTCGGCCTGAACATCGGCAAGAACGCCGACACGCCGATCGAGCGCGCGGCGGAAGACTATCTCTACTGCCTCGAGCGCGTGTACCCGTTCGCGAGCTACGTGACGATCAACATTTCGTCGCCGAACACGAAGAACCTGCGCCAACTGCAGGGCGCGGGCGAACTCGACGCGCTGCTCGCCGCGCTGAAGGACAAGCAGCAGCGCCTCGCCGACCTGCACGGCAAGCTCGTGCCGCTCGCGCTGAAGATCGCCCCCGATCTCGACGACGAACAGGTGAAGGAAATCGGCGACACGCTGCTGCGCCACAAGATCGAGGCAGTGATCGCCACGAACACGACGCTGTCGCGCGCGGCCGTGCAGGGCCTGCCGCATGCGGACGAAGCCGGCGGCCTGTCGGGCCGCCCGGTGTTCGACGCGTCGAACGAAGTGATTCGCAAGCTGCATGCGGAAGTCGGCAGCGCGGTGCCGATCATCGGCGTCGGCGGCATTTTCTCGGGCGAGGACGCACGCGTGAAGCTCGCGGCCGGCGCATCGCTCGTCCAGCTGTATACGGGCTTCATCTATCGCGGCCCGGCGCTCGTGGCCGAGTGCGTGAAGGCCATCGCGCGCGAACGCACCGCGTAATATAGTCATAAACAAACGATATTTAGTGATCGATTGTATTTTTGCTATGATCGACCTCATTGTCAGACTCAAGCGCCCCCGCCGGGGCAAGGAAGCTCACACGATGAAAATTTCGCTGCTGAAGAAGCTGCTCGTCGCCGGCCTGATCGGCACGTCGTTCGCCGCGGCCACCGCGCATGCGGCCGACCTCCTCGACCAGGTCAAGCAACGCGGCACGCTGCGCGTCGGCCTGGAAGGCACGTTCCCGCCGTTCAACTCGAAGAACCCCCAAGGCGAGCTGGTCGGCTTCGACGTCGACATCGCGAAGGCCGTCGCCGCGAAGCTCGGCGTGAAGGCCGAGTTCGTCACGACCGAATGGAGCGGCATCATCGCGGGCCTGCAGGCCGGCAAGTTCGACGTGATCGCCAACCAGGTCGGCATCACCGACAAGCGCAAGGAAACGCTCGACTTCTCGCCGGCGTACACGTACTCGTCCGCGCAGCTGATCCAGCGCAAGGACGATACGCGCCAGTTCAAGTCGCTCGAAGACCTGAAGGGCAAGAAGCTCGGCGTCGCGCTCGGCACGAACTACATGGACATGGCGAAGTCGGTGCCCGGCATCGACGTGAAGACGTATCCGGGCGCGCCCGAGTACCTGCGCGACCTCGCGGCGGGCCGTCTCGACGCGGCGCTGAACGACCGCCTGATGCTCGCGTACCTGACGAAGAACTCGCAACTGCCGCTGCGTCCGGGCGCGAACGTCGGCTCGGCGAATCCGTCGGGCATCCCGTTCAGGAAGGGCAACCCGAAGTTCCAGAAGGCGATCGACGACGCGATGGCGCAACTCGAGGCCGACGGCACGTTCACGAAGATCTCGGACAAGTGGTTCGGCATCGACGTGACGAAGCCGATCAAGTAAGCACCCCTCTGTTTCCCGCCTGACGGCGGGCCGGAATGGGCGGCATCCGAAACGATGCCGCCCTTTGTTTTATCGGTCCGGTTTATGATTGCGCTTTCGCGCACGCACTCGCTTCGTATTCCATGTCGACAACGTCCCTGCTCGTCCAATCGCTGCCGGTGCTCGCCCAGGGTGCCGTACTGACCGTGAAGTTCGCCGTGCTGTCGATGGTGTTCGGCCTGCTCGGCGCCGTCATGCTCGCGATGATGGGCATCCGGCAAAGCGAACCGCTCGAGGGCTTCGAACGCATCTGGGTCAACGCGCTCGCGTGGCTCGCGCGCGCGTATGTGAGCCTGATGCGCGGCACGCCGCTGCTCGTGCAGATCTTCGTGATTTATTACGGATTGCCGAGCCTCGGCATCTCGCTCGATCCGACGCCGGCCGGCGTCATCGCGCTGTCCGCGAACGTCGCCGCTTACATGTCCGAAAGCATGCGCGGCGCGATCAACGGGATCGCGCGGGGCCAATGGCTGGCCGCCTACAGCCTCGGGCTGTCGTGGGGGCAGACGCTGCGCTACGTGATCGGCCCGCAGGCGCTGCGCATCGCGGTGCCGAGCCTGTCGAACAGCCTGATCAGCCTGATCAAGGACACATCGCTCGTGTCCGTGATCACCGTGACCGAGCTGCTGCGCAGCGCGCAGGAAGTGATCGCGGCGACCTATCAGCCGTTGCCGCTGTACCTCGCCGCCGCTGCCGTCTACTGGGTGCTGTGCCAGATCCTCGAATGGGTCCAGCGCTGGTACGAAAAGCGCCTGTCGCTGCCCGCGCGGCACTGAGCACGCTGCATCACCCGCCGGGCCGCGGATGCGCGCCCGGCCCCTTCCTTCCCGTCTACTCGCCCGAATAACGCACGCCGAGCGCCGCGCGTGCCGCGTCGGTCATCGCGATCATCTGTCGTGAATGGTCGTGCGTCATGATCTGGCTCTCCAGTTCACCCGCACGCAGCAGGTCGCAGAAATGCGCGGTCTCGTAGTTCAGGCCGCCGCCGTCGAACGGAGCATCGAGTTCGACGGTACGTCCGTCGGCATAGCGAATCGTCGCCCGCGTGGGGTTCCACCACTTCTCGTGAATCGTCACGTGTCCGCCCGCCGCGGCGATCAGCGCGTCGCCGCGTCCCATCACGTCGAGCCCGCAAAAGAGCTGCGCGATGCCGCCATTCGCGTGGCGGCTGTTCAGGCTCGCGAAGACGTCGACGCCCGTCGCGCCGACACGGCCGAGCGTCTGCACATCAAGTGCGGCGCCGAGCCAGTCGACCGCGAGAAATGCTTCGTAGATCCCGATGTCGAGCAGCGCGCCGCCGGCTCGATCGAGACGATAGACGGAATGATCGCCCGGCACCGACGACGACGCGCAGCCCGCGCGCACGAGCCGGATTTCGCCGATCGGATCGTCACGCAGGTGCGCACGTAACTGCCGGTACAGCGGAAAGAACGGCGGCTTCATCGCTTCCATGAAGAGCCGGCCGGCAGCGCGCGCCGCGTCCAGCACCGCGTCGAGTTGCGCCACGTTCAGCGTCGCCGGCTTTTCGCACAGCACGGCCTTGCCGGCGGCGAGCGCCGCCTGCGCGTACTGCGCATGACTGTCGTGGAGGGTCGCGATGTAGATCGCGTCGATGTCGCTCGCGAGGAGCGCATCGAGGCTGGCCGCGGGCGTGCCGCCGCAGCTGTCGCAGAAGGCGGCTGCCGCGTCGGCGCGGCGTGCCCACACGCCGGCGAGCGCGGCACCCGGCACGTGAGCGAGGCTTTGCGCGAAACGGCGTGCGATGCTGCCTGCGCCGACGATGCCGAAGCGCACCGGGCGGTTGTCGAGGTCGTTCATCCGGATCTTCCGTGTCGTTCGTATAACGGTGGCCGACACGCTGCCGGCCGGCCGTCATGATAAACGGCTCACCGGCTCACGGCTAAGCGACGCGGTGGGATTCAGGCGCGGGCGGGCACGTCGACGGAGAAATCGCGCGAAATCTCGTCGGCGCTGAAATCGATCAGGGCGAGCGATGCCGCTTCGGCTTCGCGCGGATCGCGGCGTTCGATCGCATCGACGACGCGTGCATGCGCCTTGACCGCGATGTCGTGCGCGCCATCCTTCTGCACGACGCGCGGATTCACGAGCCGCACTGCGCCGCGCACGATCGCCGCCATCTGCTGGAAGAACTGATTGCCGCTCGCTTGAACGATGCGCGTGTGCAGCAGTTCGTCCGCCGTGTCGTAGCCGGGGTCGCCCGGTTGCAGCACCTTGAACGCGTCGAATGCCTCGCGAATGCCGGCGATGTCGACGGCCGTTGCACGCACCGCCGCCTGCGCGGTCGCGCGCGGTTCGATCAGCATCCGGAATTCGATGACGTCGCGCATGAATTGCGGATCCGGTTTCGCACGAAACCGCCAGCTCACCACGTCTTCATCGATCATGCGCCAGTCGCGCATCGGTCGAACGCGCGTACCGACTTTCGGACGCACGTCGAGCATGTCGCGCGCAAGCAACATCGACAATGCTTCGCGCATCACCGTGCGGCTCACGTCGAACTCTTTCGACAGCACGTCCTGCGGCGGCAGAATGCCGCCGTACTTGTCCTCGACGATACCCGCGACAAGCCCATCCATCACTTTGGCGACCAGTGACCGGTCTTTGCCCTGCTCCATGACACCTCCCCGTGCGTCGATTTGCGAACACCTGCTCCGCAGTTCCGCCGGCCCTGGTTACGACTGTTCTTATGATCTATAAGTTGATGATTTCGGGGATATTCCGCTATCTGGTAAACACCTGACAGGGTTATCCCTCTTTTGGAAGAGGTGATTTATAAGGCTTCAAAAAAAGCCCGGAAAGCGCGCTGCGCTTGCCGGGCCGGGACTTCCACAAGATTTAACCATGCAATCCATTACGGCTTGTTGACGCCATTACGGACTGCTTCTCATTCAGTTTTGATTAAGCGGGATAAACGATCGTCTCGACGCCGTTCGGCGTGCCGAGCAGGCACAGATTCGCGCCGCGCTCGGCGAACAGGCCGACCGTCACGACGCCCGGCCACGCGTTGACCTGCGCTTCGAAACCGCGCGGATCGGCGATCTGCAGCCCCTTCACGTCGATGATCTCGTTGCCGTTGTCGGTGATGTACGGCGCGCCGTCCTTCGTCACGCGCAGCACCGGCACGCCGCCGAGCGCAGTCACGCGCCGGCCGATCGCCGTGCGCGCCATCGGCACGACCTCGATCGGCAGCGGGAATGCGCCGAGCACCGGCACGCGCTTGCTGGCGTCCGCAATGCAGACGAACGTATCGGCCACCGACGCAACGATCTTCTCGCGCGTCAATGCACCGCCGCCGCCCTTGATCATTGCACCGCTTGCGTCGATCTCGTCGGCGCCATCGACGTACACCTGCAGCGACTCGATCTCGTTCAGGTCGAACACCTTGATGCCGTGCGATTTCAGGCGCTCGGTCGTCGCGACCGAGCTCGACACGGCGCCGCGATAGCGCGATTTGACGGCCGCGAGCGCGTCGATGAAGCAGTTGGCGGTCGAGCCGGTGCCGACGCCGATCACGGCGCCTTCCGGCACGTTCTGGATCACATAATCGGCGGCCGCCTGGCCGACCAGGCGTTTGAGTTCGTCTTGAGTCATGAGGTGGGAATACAGCGGGATTGCGGAAAACCGCCAGTTTACCGGACTCGCAACACGCCCCGGGCTTTTTCCGCGCGGATGTCGGCCCAGGACAAGCCGACGGTCACGGCGTGCCGTCGGCGGACACGTTGTCGGCAGGCGCAGCGGGGAAATACTTGTCGAGCAGCGCCTGCGCGATCGCGTCGGTCTCGGCGTCCGGATTGCCCGCGTAGTCGGATGGTCGGAAGTGCATCTGGAATGCGGCGAATACGCGGCGCGTGCGCGCGTCGAGCACGCCGTCGGTCGGCACGTCGTAGCCGTAGCGCGCGAGCTTCAGCTGCAATTCGCGCACGTCGACGAGCGCATGCGGATCGCGATCGCCGAGCCGCGCGGCCACGGTCGCCTCGTCCGGCCATGCGCCGACGCCGGCTTGCGCGAGCGCATGCCACGGGAACAGCGGACCGGGATCGATCTTGCGTTGCGGTGCGATATCGCTGTGTCCGACCACGCGCGTCGGCGCAATCCCGTAGCGTGCGACGATATCCTTCGACAGGCGAATCAGCGCATCGACCTGCTCGGGCGAATACGGCTGCCAGGTAAGGTTTTGCGGATCGAGCGGGCCGCGATTCACGTTCTCGATGCCGATCGACGCCGCATTGAGCTCGGTCGTGCGCTGCCATTCGCTGATGCCCGCATGCCATGCGCGCTTCGATTCAGGAACGAGCTGATAGACGACCGGCATCCCGTGTTCGATGCGCGGTCGCGGCGGCACAACGTAGTGGACGCTGACCGAATCGCCGGTCAGCGTGCGCAGCGATTTCGCTTCGTCGCTTTCAGTGTAATGCATCACGAGAAAGCGGATCCGCGCATCGGCGCCGCGCGCGTGGAGGCCCGTGTCGGCGTAGTAGCTGCCGCGTTCGACCAGCGACGGCGACGTGCAGGCGGCCAGCAGGCCAAGGATGGCGCACGATGCGCCGAGGCGAATCAGGGTCATGGTTCGCGAGTTCCGGGGCCGCGTGCCGCGCACAATCGCGGCACGCGTCGTTCGGGTCGTGGCGGCCCGCGCATCGCGCGAGACCGCGTGCGTCTGCCCGTGAGTCGGCCGGAGAATCAGCCGGTGTCAGCCCTTCACGCGCCGCTGCCGCACCGCTTCGTACAGGCACACGCCGCTTGCAACCGACACGTTCAGGCTCTCCACGCTGCCGGCCATCGGGATGCTCATCACGTCGTCGCAGGTGTCGCGCGTGAGCCGGCGCATGCCTTCGCCTTCCGCGCCCATCACGATCGCGACGGGGCCGTCGAGCTTCGTGTCGTACAGCGTCGCCGACGCATCGTCCGACGTGCCGATGATCCATACGCCCGCTTCCTTCAGCTCGCGCAGCGCGCGGGCGAGGTTCGTGACCGTGATGTACGGCACCGTGTCGGCCGCGCCGCTCGCGACCTTCGCCGCGGTCGCGTTCAGGCCGACCGCGCGGTCACGCGGCGCGATCACCGCATGCGCGCCTGCCGAATCGGCGACCCGCAGGCATGCGCCGAGGTTGTGCGGATCGGTGACACCGTCGAGCACCAGCAGAAGCGCCGGGCCCTGGATGCCGTCGAGCAGCTCGGACAGATTCTGCGCGAGCGGGACGTCCTCGACGCGCGCGACGACGCCCTGATGGCGCTCGGTATGCGCGAGGCCCCACAGGCGGGTTTCGTCGGCCGCGATCAGCCGCACGCCCGCTTCCTTCGCGGTGTGCAGGAAGTCCTGCATGCGGCGGTCGCGGCGCGTCTGGTCGTACAGCACCTCCGCCACCGTCGATGCATCGTGCCGCAAACGTGCGGTCACCGCATGAAAACCGTAAAGAACCTTCAGACGTGACATGACTGGAACAACCTTCGATCAAACGTGCGGCCGCGCGACGTGCGCGGCCGCGATCCATGGAAAAGGAAAGCGCCGCGTTGCCGGCCGGTGACCGGTAGAACGCGGCGTCTCTCGATACTGCAAGGGCGTGCGCGTGCGCCGCCCCGAACGCTCAATACTTCTTGCGGGCGTGTGTCTTCTTCGCGGCCGTCTTCGCCGGCGCGCCGCCCTTCTTCTTCGCCGCACGCGTGTCGTTCACCGCGGCGGTCGGTGCGTTGGCCGTGCGCTTGCGACGCGGCGCGGCATCCTCCGCCGGCGGCAACGAGCGCACACGCGGGCCGCCGCGATCGTTGCCGTTGCCGACAGCAACCGGCGCCGGCGCGGGACGCGGCGCCTTCACCGGCGTGTCGCGCACCAGGCGGAAGTCGATCTTGCGCGCATCGAGATCGACACGGCTCACCTGCACGCGCACGCGATCCGACAGGCGATAACGGATGCCCGTGCGCTCGCCGCGCAGCTCGTTCTTGATCTCGTCGTACTGGAAGTAGTCCGAGCCGAGTTCCGTAACGTGCACGAGCCCTTCGATGAACAGCGTGTCGAGCTGCACGAAGATGCCGAACGACGTGACGCCGTTCACCATCCCGCCGTATTCCTCGCCGAGCTTGTCGCGCATGAAGTAGCACTTGAGCCAGGCCTCGACGTCGCGCGACGCTTCGTCGGCACGCCGCTCGTTCGCCGAGCAATGCAGGCCGAGCTCTTCCCAGATCGCGGTGTTCACGCGCGACCGGCCGCGCGCTTCGTCGTCGGCCTGCTGCATCGCGCGGGCGCGCGGCGACAGCGCGGTGTTCAGCTCGAAGCCGTCCGGCGCCTTCGGCGTGTACTTCTTGCCCGACAGGATCGCGTAGATCGCGCGGTGCGTGAGCAGGTCGGGATAGCGGCGGATCGGGCTCGTGAAGTGCGCGTACGCCTCATACGCGAGACCGAAGTGGCCGATGTTGTCCGGGCTGTAGACGGCCTGCTGCATCGAGCGCAGCAGCATCGGCTGCAGCATCTGCGCGTCGGGCCGGTCGCGAATCTGCGCCATCAGCGCCGCATAGTCGCTCGCATGCGGCTTCTCGCCGCCGCCGAGCGACAGGCCCATGCCGCGCAGGAACGCGCGCAGGTTCTCGAGCTTTTCCGGCGTGGGCCCCGCGTGCACGCGGTACAGGCCCGCATGCTTGTTGCGCTTCAGGAAGTCGGCCGCGCAGACGTTCGCGGCCAGCATGCATTCCTCGATCAGCTTGTGCGCATCGTTGCGCTGACGCGGCACGATCTGTTCGATCTTGCCCTGCGAGTTGCAGACGATGTACGTCTCGGTCGTGTCGAAATCGATCGCGCCGCGCTTCTGGCGTGCGGCGAACAGCGACTTGTAGACGCCGTACAGGTCCTGCAGGTGCGGCAGCAGGTCCGCGCGGCGCGCGGCCTCCGGCCCCTTCGTGTTCGACAGCACGGCCGCGACTTCGGTGTACGTCAGGCGCGCGGCCGAATGGATGACCGCCGGATAGAACTGGTACGCCTTGATCTCGCCGCGCGCGGTAATCACCATGTCGCACACGAGCACGCAGCGGTCGACCTGCGGATTCAGCGAGCACAGCCCGTTCGACAGCTTCTCCGGCAGCATCGGGATCACGCGGCGCGGGAAGTAGACCGACGTGCTGCGCTCCAGCGCGTCGGCGTCGAGGCCGCTGCCCGGCTGCACGTAGTGCGACACGTCGGCGATCGCGACGATCAGGCGGTAGCCGTCGCCGCGACCGACCTTGGTCGGCTCGCAGTAGACGGCATCGTCGAAGTCGCGGGCGTCCTCGCCGTCGATCGTCACGAGCGGCACGTCGCGCAAATCGACGCGGAAGCGCAGGTCGGCCGGACGTACCGCGTCCGGCAGCGCGGCCGCATCGTCGAGCGCCCGCTGGCCGAATTCGTGCGGCACGCCGTACTTGCGCACGGCGATCTCGATTTCCATGCCCGGATCGTCGATGTCGCCGAGCACTTCGACGACGCGGCCGAGCGGTTGCGAATGGCGGCTCGGGAAGTCGGTCAGTTCGACGACGACGACCTGCCCGACCTTCGCCTTCTTCACGTTCTGCGTGATCAGGATGTCGTGGCCGATGCGCTTGTCTTCGGGGGCGACGATCAGCGCGCCGTTCTCGTTGAGCAGGCGGCCGATCACGCGCTTGTTCGCGCGCTCGGTGACCTCGACGACATGGCCTTCCGGCCGGCCGCGGCGATCGTAGCCGACGATCCGCGCGAGCACGCGGTCGTTGTGCATCACCTTCTGCATCTCGCCGTTCGGCAGGAACAGGTCGTCCTGGCCGTCGTCGCGGATCACGAAGCCGTAGCCGTCGCGATGCCCTTGCACGCGACCGGCAACGAAGTTCGACGGATGAGTGAGCTGGTAGTGGCCGCGCTTGTCGAGGCGGATCTGGCCGTCGCGTTCCATTGCGGCGACACGCCGGAAGAACCCCTCGCGTTCCTGGCGCTTGATCGACAGCGCTTCGGCGATGTCGTTGGCGGCCAGCGGCGCGTCGCTCGTACGCAGCACGCCGAGAATTTCTTCACGGCTCGGAATGGGGTACGGATATTTGCTCAAGGGTTTGTCGATGATTGTTCTCGTTGCGTTGACTGATGGTGCACGGCATCAACATAGAAGTGTCCGTCAGACAGTTCTATAGTGACGGCGGCGGGTCATTCTATCATCCGACAGTGGCGCCAAATAACCGCGAATGCCGCGTGCGGGCGCCACGGCGGCCGGTTCGCGGCGCATCGCAAAAATGTGTTGACACGGATAATTGGGGCGCTATAATTTCGCTTCTTTGCAGCAGGCAACTACTGCAAAACGTGCCCAGGTGGCGGAATTGGTAGACGCACTAGGTTCAGGTCCTAGCGGTGGCAACATCGTGGAGGTTCGAGTCCTCTCCTGGGCACCATCTGTTTTTGAAAAGGTCGGCTTCTAGCCGGCCTTTTTTCATTTTCGGCGCCGGGAAGCACGAGGATGTGGGGCGATCCGGCCCCACTATCAGCAGAGCGTCTTCAAGCGGGGCGCGATGTTGGCGCAGTCGGGAGCCCACTGGCTGCTCACGGACCCGGGCAAGCCGCTCACGCTCGACGCCCTCTCCCGCGAGACCAGCTTCGTCAAAGCATGCGCTTCAGCACGCCGTTCTTCGACACGAACTGGTGCTTGAGCGCCGCGCCCGCGTGTGCCGCCACCATGATAGCCAGCGCATAGCAGCCGATCCGATGGAGTACGAACCAGTGCTCGGTG
The DNA here is from genome assembly GCF_040545115.1 of Burkholderia sp. 567. Lineage (NCBI taxonomy): Bacteria > Pseudomonadati > Pseudomonadota > Betaproteobacteria > Burkholderiales > Burkholderiaceae > Burkholderia > Burkholderia sp. 567. The sequence continues at coordinate 1,084,587 of NZ_JBEPLG010000001.1, read as the reverse complement.
ACCGGCCCCGCGCTGAACGGCGTCTTCACGTAAAACACCCCGAACAGCCAGTAGCCATCCGGCACCATCACGAAACCGCTGAACAGCACGAAGGCGACGAGGCCGTAAATCAGCGAGTGCACCAGATGCGCAATCGATCGCTGTTGCCGGGGAATCGAGTCGACGTCAGGCGGCGTCCGGCGGAAGAACGACCACACGTAGCGCAGCGGAAACAGCACGATCAGGCAGCTCGCGAGCGACATGTTGAGCGTCGACACGAAACGCCAGATCTCCGGTTGGGTGATGAAGTGCAGCGAGAATCCGGCCGCCATGGTGTACAGAATCACGACCGCGAAGATCCAGTGCAGTGCGCGGGAAAATCGGTCGTAGCGACCGTCGCTCGCCGATGTTCCCGGCGAACTTGTTTGAGAAACCACATGCATGATTGATCCTTTATTGATTGCCAATTGCGTGTTGCCATGGCCAGATGGATGCAATTATCGAAGTGGCTTCCCGTGTTGATAATCAATATCAAGGATTTCCAAATATCCGGCCGGGCGCCCGGACGTGCGCCGCATCGTCGTCATGCGGCGTCAGTACGTGCGTCGCGCACAGCTCAGTCTCGCCGAGCTGCAGGATCGACAGCGGCGCCGGCTGCGCTTCGCCGTACGGGCTGCGCATCAAGTTGATCGAGAATTCGCGCGATGCGCGGGGCGGGTTCGCCGGGCGGCGAAGTTCAGCAGGGAATGACGGACGCGCGGGACGCGCACGTGACCGTGTGGGGGCGAAGTCGGAGCGGACTCGACGCGCGCACCGACGCCGCAGCGCCGGTTGCAATCCGGATGGCGATCGCGCCGGCGCGCCGCCATCCGGTCGACTGATCAGGTCCGCTCCAGTCGGTACCCGTAGTTGTAGACCGTGGTGATCACGAGCCCGTTCTTCGGCCGCAACCCGAGGCTCGAACGCAACTTGCTCACATAAGTCGCGAGCGTCGCGTCGTACTTCCGGTCGACCGCCCCCCAAATGCGCTTGATCATCATGTCCTTCGACACGATCCGCCCGACGCTCTCGAACAGCATCAGCGCGAGATCGAACTCGCGCTGCGACAATTCGACCGGCGCGCCGTCCACGGTCGCGGCATGCGCGCTCACGTCGAGCGCGAACTTGCCGACCTCGACGACCTTCGCGCGCTGCGTCTCCGGGTAGTACTTGCGCGCCTGCGCATTCACGCGCGCGACCAGCTCGCGCTCGCGCAGCGGTTTGATCAGATAGTCGTCGGCACCGCTGTTGAGACCGAACACGATGTCGTTCTCGCCGTCGTGCTGCGTCATCATGATGATCGGCAGCGCATCGGCGAACGATTCGCGCGCCCAGCGCATCACCTCGATCCCCGACTTGCCGGGTACGTCCCAGTCGAGCAGCAGCACGTCGACGCGCTGCGTGCGCACCAGTTCGATGAAGCTGTCGCCGTCGTGCCGCACCTGCGTGTCGTAGCCGGCCTTGTCGAGCCAGCCGGCCACGACGCCGGCCTGGGTCACGATGTCTTCAAGTATTGCAACGATCATGTTCGCCCTGATCTCAGTATGCCGCCCCGTTCCCGGGCTCGTTCGCCGCTCCGTCGACCGGAGGGGGTGGCAGGTAAACAAACGCCCATTCGCCGTACGCGTCACTGTCGCCGAACGCGTCGTACCGCGCGGGGAAACCATGACGCTTGAGCGGCTGCCCCGGCGCCTCGCTGAATACGCCCATGATGCCGCCGTCAGGCGCCTTCACGAGCCCCCACTGCGTCGAACCGGTCAGCGGATCGGCGTACAGCCGCCGCAGGTGACGCAGCGTCGGCAGCCCGCGGCGATCCTCGAGCAGTGCGTCGAGCGATGCCGGATAGCGGCTGCCTCCCGCCGCATTGTAGTAGCTGGCGATCGCCGCACGAAACTGGTCGCCGACGAACAGCAACTGTGCCTCCCGGTCGCGCTGCTGCACCGTCGTCCAGATCCGCGCCGCCTGCGTCATGCCGAGCCCCACCGCCGCGACGAGCAGCAGCACGCCGAGATACGCAATGCCGCGCTGTCCGCGCCGCCGCCGCCGCAGCCCGGCGCGCCGCCGATTACCACGTCGCATAGGTGCTCCCGTCGAGTGCGCGCCCTTTCGCGCCGCTCTTCACGTCGGCGATGCCGCCCGTCTCGCCGGCCTGCGGTTGCCACGACCCGCGCTTGCCCGTGAGCGGGTCGAGCGGCAGCTCGCGCAGATAGCGCTTCTCGACCAGCGCATCGAGCGTGTCGGGATCGCGGCCGTGATCCGCCCGGTAATCGTCGATCGACTGGCGTAGCGTGTTCAGGTTGTGACGCAGCACCGTTTCCTTCGCGCGATCGCTCTGCTTCAGGTAGCCGGGGGCGACGAACGCGGTGAGCGCCGCGATGATCGCCATCACCACGAGCAGCTCGATCAGCGTGAAGCCGGCCGCGCGGCGCGCGCGTCTACCACTGGTTGTACGGGACGCCATTGAGGCCCTCCTTGCGGTTGGTCGAGCGGATGTCGAACACGTCCTCGCCGGACGAGAACGAATCGGGGTCGCTCGCGTAGCTGCGCGTTTCCCAGGTGTCTTCCGGCACCTTGCCGTCGCATTCGCACATCGGATCGGCCGGAAGCTTGCGCAGGAAATACAGCCGCGCGCCGTCGGGCGACTTCTTGTCCTCGACGCCGTCGACGAGCGCGCGCAGGTCGGGCGGATAGCCGCTCGCGTCGACGCTGCGCTCGATCCGCCCGTCATCCGCCGCCGCCTTGTACGCGTCGAGCGCCGAGCGGATCACCACCAGCACGCGGCGCAACTCGGCCTCGTCCGAGCGCCGTTTGACGAGATCGGTCAACGGCAGCGCGACGGTCGCGAGCAACGCGAGCAGCGACATCGCCACCATCAGCTCGATCAGCGTGAAGCCGCGTGCGCGTCGACGCCCGTTCACGCGAAGCCCCGCGCGCGCGACAGCAGCATCGGCGCGTCGGCATACAGCGGCAGCGCCGGTTCGCGTTCGCCCACGACGTGATCGACGAACGCCTGCAGCGTGCCGATCAGCGAGCGGACGGCGGCGACGATGCCGCGTTCACCGCGTGCCTGCGGAGCGACGGCCTGCGAAGCGGTGGCCGGCGCGCGTGCCGCCGTCGCCTCGGCCGCCGTCAGCGGCGCCGCCGCGCGCACGATCGCGCCCGGTCGAGCCAGGCGCGGCGCCGCGTCGACGTCGCCCGCGCGATCCAGCTCGATTCGCGCGGCGGCGATGGCCGCACGCAACTCGGTCGCCTTCGCCGCGGAAGCGACTGCCCGCGTCACCGCCCCTCGCGGCGGCGCCGCACGGCGGTTCGCCGACGCGACGGTGCCCGCTGCCGCGGCCTCTGCGGTCTTGACTGCCCGGGCCGGCTGCGGCCCGGCATCCGAACGCGTACGCATCATCCCCGCGCCGCGCTTGTCGCGCTCGACCATCGGGGCCGCCGCCTCATCCTGCCCGGCCGCCACGCCCGCTTGCGGCTCCGCCTTGGCCGCCTCGGCCGTTTCAGGCTCCGCGGCCTCGCGCTGGCCCACCGGCGTCGCCGGCTCGATCGGCGCGTCCAGATCCGGGCCGTCCCACGACGGCCGGCGCGCCGGCACGGCCTGCGCGGACTCGAGCGTCAGCGCTTCGGTGGTCACGCGCGACTCGGTGCCCGACAGGAAGGTCGTCACCGCCGACATCGGCAGGTCGAGATTGCGCTCGATATGCGGCGTGATGAGCAGCACGATCTCCGAGCGCTCGTTGCTGCGGCCGTTCGAACCGAACAGCCTGCCGAGCACCGGCAAGCCCGATACGCCCGGCAGCCCCGCCACGCTGTCGCTTTCGTTACGCTTGACGAGGCCGGCAAGGATCTGCGTTTCGCCGTTCTTCGCGGTCATCAGCGTCTCCGCATTGCGCGTGCCGAGCGAATAGGCGACAAGCCCGGTCTTCGTGGTTTCCTTCGTCAGGATGCTGCTGACCTCCATGTTCACCTTGACGCTCACCTCCTCGTTCAGGCTGATGCGCGGCTCGACCTTCAGCATCAGCCCGACGTCCTGGTAGCTGACCGATTCGGTCACGACGCCGTTCGCGTTGGTCGTGGTGACGATCGGCACGCGCTCGCCGATCTTGATGTTGGCCTTCTCCATGTTGCGCACGCGGATCTTCGGATTCGCGAGCGTCTTGGTCTTGCCTTGTTTCTGCAGCAGGTCGATCGCGAGCGCGAGCCCGCCCGATTCGCTCGATACGCCGACGCGGTCGCGATTCAGGCGCAGCAGGTCGCCGAGCGTCAGCGCGCCGCCCTCCACGCCGCCGAGCGCGTTGAACTGGATCTTGCCCGGATACTGGACGCCGAGATCGAGGCTGTCGTTCATGTTGACCTCGAGCACCTGCACGTCGAGCGTCACCTCGGATTGAGGAATGTCGAGGCCCATCACGACGCGCTCCGCGACCTGGATCGTCTCCGGCGTGTCGCGCATGACGACCGCGTTCACCCGCTCGTCCACGTAGACGTCCTTCGGCTTGATCATCTGGCGCAGCGCGGCCATCACCGACTTCGCGTCCGCATGCGACAGGAAGAACGTACGGATCGCGAACTCCGTGTAGTTGCGGGCCTTTTCGGGCTGCGACGGATAGACGAGCAGCGTGTGCCGGTCGAGCACCTTCTTCTCGAGCTGGTTGGTGCGCAGCAACAGGTTGATCGCATCCTCGGCGGTCGTGCGTTCCGCGAACAGCGTCGCGGCCTGGCTGGTGTCGACGTCGCGGTCGAACACGAAGTTCACGCCGGACACGCGCGAGATCACGTCGAAGATGTTCGCGAGCGGCTGCTGCTTGAAGTTGAGCGACACCGGCTTGCGCAGCGCGTCGGACAACTGCGGCCGCACCGCGCGGCTGGCCTGCGACTGACGCAGCAGCCTGTCGCGCAGGCGCTTCGCGTCCGCGTGGTTGGGCTGCTCGGCGAGAATGCGCCGCGCGATCTCGAGCGCCTCCTGCGGCTGTTCGCCGCCGATGCGCTGCGCGCGCGCGAGGTCGACCGCCATCTGCTGGCGGCGCTTGACCTGCTCGAGCGCCTGGCTGGCCTTGAGGTTGCCCGGGTCCTCGTCCAGCACGTTGTCCAGGTGATCGATCGCGGCCGCATGGTTGCCCTGCGCGACCTGGCGGTCGGCTTCCTTCAGCTCCGCGCGCACGTAATCGTGCCGGCTGAATTCGACGGCGGTCGTGAGCGCGATGTCATCCGGCGCGGCCTCACGCTGCTGCTGCAGCGTGCCGAGTCGTTCGGCGGGCGTCGCGGCGGCGTCGGGCGCGGCGTTGAACGGGGAACTCGCGCATCCTGTCAGCGCGAGCGCCGAGATCAGGAGCAACAGACTGACTTTACGTTTCATGATGGTGTTCGGCCTAAATTGAATTCGGGGTTCATCGGGTCGGGACGAGCGGCGACAGCTCGATATCGGTGCTGTCCCGGGTCACGGTCACCGCGCCCTGTTCGCCCAGTTTCTTCAGCCGGTATCCTTCGGCGATCTCGCCGCCCGGCAGCACGGCATCTCGCACGCCGCAGCGCGATGCGCACAGCAGGAACGTCCTGCCCGCGCCTTCCAGCACGACGATGCGCTGGTCGTTCTCGCGCCATTCGCCGGCAATGGCGAATGGGGGCTCCGCGACCGGCTGCGCGTCGATCGGCTCGTCGAGCGCCGGCGGTTCGGGTTCGGGCTCCGCGACAGGCGGCGGCGGGCTGTCGCTCGCCGGCTCCGCACCGAGCGACGCCCAGTTCTGCGCCGGAAAGACGTCGACGATCGGCGCGTGGCCGGCGCCTTCCCGCGCGACGCTGCCGGCCGCGACGCAAGCGGCGGCCAGTGCGAGCGCGGCCGCGAACGGGATCAGGCGGGCGCGCATCATGTGTCCGGCCCCAGCAGGCTGACCCGCAGGTCGGCGCTCACGCTGGCGCTGTCGATCCGGTCGCGTTCGATCGACACGCCTTCGATGCGCACCATCGGCTGGCTCGCGATCTCGCGCATGGCTTCGCGCAGCCCGACATAGCTGCCGCTCATCGCGATGCTGATCGTGAGCCGGCGCAGCTTGCCCTTCACTTCGACTTCGCGGCGATAGGTCGCGTGCTTGCGATCCATGCCGTGCTGCGACAGGATCTGGAAAATCGAGTAAGCCTGCTCGCTGCTGCGTAATTGCTGGACCTGCTGCAGCGTCAAGCCGTCGGCGCCAGCCTTGCGGGCCACCTGCGGCAACGCGGCCAGTTCCTTCGCGCGCGCGTCGTGCTCGGCCTCGAGACGCTCGCTGTCCGGTTGCAGGTAGAGCGCGTGCGCGCCGACCAGCGCCACGACCAGCCCGGCCGCCAGCAGCCCCGCTGCGCCGAGCTTGCGGGCCGCCGCATAGGCGCCCCAGCGCAGCCGCGCGGCAAGCGCCGTCATGTCGATTGCTTTCAGGTTCGTCATGGGTGTTCGATGCTCAGGCTGAAATGAAAGATGTCCTTGCCGTCCTCCGCTTTCGTGCGGTGCTGCAGCAGGCCGATCTTGCGGTCCGGGTGACGATCGTTCAGTCGGTCGACGAAGATGTAGATGTGCGACAGCTCCGCCGCGCCGCCTTCGATGCGCGCCTCACGGCCGGCCTTGTCGACCGTCAGCGACTTCAGCGCGATCTGCGGCGTCCACGCCTGCTCGATCCAGTCGACCACCGACAGCCCCGAGCCTTTCTCGCTCATCCGCTGCTCGGCGAGCACGCGCTCGATGCGGCGCTGCTCCGGCGTCATCGTCTTCTGCCGGCGCCGCTCGCGCTCGATCGCGCGTTGGCGCTCGTCGATCCGGCTTTCGATGCCGTCGACCTCGTCGCGCAACTGATCGACGCGCGACCACTCGCTCGCGGCGAACGCGCCGGTCAGCAATGCGCAACACAGCGCGACGGCCGCCCACGGCGTGGCGCGCACGCGCGGCGCCGCGAAATCCAGTTCGTCAAGACGCTTCATGCCGGCGCTCCGGGCTGGCGCACGGGCACGTGATCCGGGCCGCCGTCGAGCAGCGTCACGCCGTCCTCCACCGGCAGCGCCCCGTCGAGCGCACTCGCGAAGGCCGCGCCGGCCAGCGGCTGCCCGGCCATCAACGCCGCGGCAGCGAACCAGTCGTCGAGCCGCCGGCCGCCCGCGCGCGGCAGCGTGACCACGTCGGCCCACTCGCCCGCGCGGCGAAACACGCACGTCACGACGCGCGGCTGCAGCAGCGCGTAGCGGCAGTCGCCGCCGCTCAGGCGGCCGGCATGCGCGTCGAGCGACGCCGACAACGCGTCGCGCACGCTGACGAGCCGCCAGCCGGCCGCGCGCGTGACTGCCGCGAGCGCCGCGAGCAACGTATCGCAGGCCGCCACCGCCAGGCGCGCGCGACCGCGCGGCCCGGCTTCGATACGGATCCGCAGCGCGCCGCGCTGCGCGCGGGCGGCGAACAGCGCGCGCGCATAGGCGTCCCACGCGGCGTCCGACACCAGCCCGTCCTGCCACGGCAGCACGACGCCATGCGTCCACGGATGGCCGACGACGACATGCACGCGATTGCGCATCGGCACGCGCGCTTTCGGCAGGCCGCCGAGCACCTGTGCCAGCGCTTCGGCGGGCAGGCCGTCGTGTGCGACGACGACGTGCGGCTCGCCGGCGCGCCGCGCGCGCCAGCCGTCGTTCGTCCACACGCGCAGCGTGTCGGCGTCGAGCACCGCGATGACGTTATTCCACGGCGATCGCACGTTGCACCTCCTGGAACGTCGTCAGCCGCGCGCGAACTGCCGCAAGCCCCGCGTCGCGCATCGACCGGTAGTCGGCGTTGCCGGCGAGGGCCTGCGCACGCTTCTCGATCGAGCGTTCGAGCAGCGCGGCCTTCATCGCCGCATCGAGCGTCAGCACTTCCGCGAGTCCGATCCGGCCGTGATAGCCGGTGCCGCGGCAGGTCTCGCAGCCCGTGCCGGGCGTGACCACGCGCTTCAGTTCGTCGGGCGCCGCGCCGCTCAGGTCGGCGCCGTCCGCCGCCGTGCCGCCGCAGCGCGCGCAGATCCGCCGCACCAGGCGCTGCGACACGACGCCGTTCAGCGCTTCGAGAAACGTCGACGGCTCGACGCCCATGTAGATGAAGCGGTCGATCACGCTGAACCCGTCGGTCGCATGCACGGTCGACAGCACGCGGTGGCCGGTGAGCGCCGATTGCACTGCGATCGACGCGGTCTCCTCGTCGCGGATCTCGCCGACCATCACCGTGTCCGGGTCGTGCCGCAGGATCGAGCGCAGCCCGCGCGCGAACGTGAGGCCCTTGCGTTCGTTCACCGGGATCTGCAGCACGCCCTTCAGCTCGTATTCGACCGGGTCCTCGATCGTGATGATCTTGTCGTCGCCCGTGTTGACTTCCGACAGCACCGCGTACAGCGTCGTCGACTTGCCGCTGCCGGTCGGCCCCGTCACGAGCATCAGACCGTAAGGCCGGTGCGCGAGCGCACGCACGCGCCGCGCCGTCTGCGCGTCGAAGCCGAGCACGTCGAGGCTCACGCTGTCGCCGCGCTGCGACTTGTCGAGCACGCGCATCACCGCGTTTTCGCCATAGGTGCCGGGAATGATCGACACGCGGAAATCGATCTCGCGGCCCTGCATCACGACCTTGAAACGGCCGTCCTGCGGCACGCGCTTCTCCGCGATGTCGAGCGCGGCGAGCACCTTCAGGCGCGACAGCGTCTGCGCGGCCGCCTCGAGCCCGGGAATGTGGCGGATCGACTGCAGCACGCCGTCGATCCGGTAACGGATCGACAGACCGTCCGGCACCGCTTCGAGATGAATATCGCTGGCGCGGCTCTGCAGCGCGTCGTAGAGCGTCGTGTTGACGAGCCTGATGATCGGGCTCTCGTCCTTCGCGATGCTCGCAAGCGAGATCGACTCGATCGCCTGTGCGAGCGAATCGCCCTGCGTATCGATCGTCACGTCGTCCATCAGCCGCTCGCTCGACTCGATGTCGCCGAGCAGCCGCTCGACTTCGCCCGGCACACTCATGGCCAGTTGGACCGGCCGCGCGCCGAACCGCGCAAGCAGCTCGTCGCGCACGTGGCGGGCGAACGGATCGGCGACGACGACGCACGGCGCGCCGTCGAGCTCGACCGGCAGCACGCGCCAGGTCAGCGCGTCATGCAGCGGCAGCAGGTCGAAGCGCGTCGGCGCCGCGCGCAGCGTATCGGCGTCGACTGCGCCGATGCCAAGGCAGGCGGCCGCTTGTGCGAGCCGCGTCGGATCGGCGCCCAGCAGGCCATCCACGTATTGCGCGAAGCCAACGCCCGATGCTTGGGATTCCGACTGCCAGCGTTGAACGATGTGTTCCGTTTTCATTGAGTTTTCTCCTGTTGAACAGCGGGATCGCGAACGCGTTGACAGTGCGGATCGCTATCCGACGCTGCCCGCCAATTCGAAGATCGGCATGTAAAGCAGCAGGACCACCGCGCCGATCGTCGCGCCCACCGCGAGCATCAGCACCGGTTCGAACACCTTGCTGAGCATCTCGATCGCGCGATCGAGCGCGCCGTCGTGAAACTGCGCGATGTGCTCGCACATCCCGCCGAGGTCGCCGCTCTGTTCGCCCACGCGCAACAGCCGCTCGGCGACCGACGTCGTCAGTGCATGCGCGGCGAGCACGGCCGCGACCGGCCGCCCTGCGCGCATGTCGATCAGCGCCGCCGCGAGCCGCGCACGGAAATGCCCGGGGAGCACCTTGCCGGACAGCTCCAGCGCGACGATCACCGGCGTGCCGCCCGCGATCAGCAGGCCGACCGTTCGGTAAAAGCGCGTGAGCGCGAACAGCGCGCAGACGTCGCGCACTTTCGGCGCGCGCCACATCAGCCGCTGCGCGGTGCGCTTGAACGCCGCGGAGCGGATCGCCAGCACCGCGCCGACGAACGACGCCGCGACCGCGAGCCCGACCGCCATCCCGTTCTCGCGCAGCAGGTTCGCCCACCAGAGCATCGCGTGCGCGGTCGGCGGCAGCGTGGCCAGCGACTCGAACACCACCGCGAAGCGCGGAATCACGAAGAACGCCATGAACAGCAGGATCGCGATGCCGACGCCGATCACGACGGCCGGATAGATCAGCGCGCCGGTGACGCGCTTGCGGACCTGTTCGATTCGCACTTCGTACTGCTGGTAACGCTTCAGGACCACCGGCAACTGACCGCTGCCCTCCGACGATTCGACCGTCGCTACCAGCAGCGGCGGAAAAATCGCCGGCTGCCGCGCGAGCGCCTTCGACAACGGCTGCCCCTCGACCATCACCGCGAGGAGCCGGTCGATCACGTACTTCGCGTCCTTGCCCGAATCCGCCTTGTCGCGCAACGCTTCCAGCGCCTCGAACAGCACGAGGCCGGCGTCGAGCAGCGTCGACAACTCCTGCAGGAACAGCGCGAGCGCAAACTTCGGCGCACGGCGGCGCCCGATACGTTTGTCGCGCCGGACCTCGAGCACGACGCCGCCCCTCTCCGCGAGCCGTGCGCGTACCTCCGTCTCGCTCGCGGCTTCGATCGTCTGCTGGGCGATCTTGCCGTCGGCGAGCACGCGTACCCGAAATGCCTGCATGGCTACCTCCGCCATTCGTCGAGCATCGCGAGGCTCGCGTCGCGATCGCTCGTCAACGCGCGGTACTCGCGCCAGACCTTGGTCGCATAAGCCTTGCGTGCCGGCACGCGTTTCTCCGACGAGCCGGCGTTATACGCGCCGACCGCGTTCCACGTGTAGCCGTGCCGGTCGATGAATCCGGCGAGAATCGACGCGCCGGTGTCGATCGACGTGCAGGGTTCGTTGATCAGCCGCTTGTGCGTCACGCCGACCTTCACGAGACGCGGCAGATGCGAACTGTTGATCTGCATCAGCCCGATGTCGTAAGTGCCGTTCCGGTTCCAGTTCATTGCGCGCGGATTCAGCGCGGATTCAACCTTCGCGATCGCGACCAGCAGCAGCGGATCGATGCCATGCCGCTCGCCCGCCCGGGTCCAGCAGTCCTTGGCCACGGCGCCGGATGCACAGGTGGCGAACAGCGCCACCACCGCGATCCAGCGACGCAGGCCCTTACATGCCGTAGACGAGGTCCGCATCGATGCCGCTCCCGCCGACCCGACCGTCCCGCCCGAGCGACACGATATCCGCCTCGCCTTCACGGCCCGGCACATTCCATTGGTACGCGCGGCCCCAGCCGTCCTTCGGCACGGCCTTCGCGAGATACGGACCGTTCCAGCCGTCGGCGCCTTGCGGCTGCACGACCAGCGCATCGAGTCCTTCGTCGGCGCTCGGGTAATTGCCCGTATCGAGCCGGAATTGCGTGACCGCGTCGCCCAGCGTCTTCATCTGCGCTTGCGTCGACTTGACCTTTGCCTTGTCGACCTGCGAGAACAGCTTCGGACCGACATAGCCGGCCAGCAGCGCGATGATCAGCAGCACGACCAGCAGCTCCAGCAGCGTGAAGCCCTGCTGGCCACGGCGTTTCGTCCATTTCCGATAGTTCGGTTTCACGTCGTTTGCCCTCTGTAGAGATCCCGGCGGCGTCGCGGCCGGGGGCCGTCGTGTTGCAGACGGCAGGTGAATGAGGCGCTTTCGGGGATGCGGATTCGATTGAAGGAAAGCGCCGATCGATGACGTCATTTTCCGGGGGGAAGGAAAACGCCACCACTTTCATCAACGAAATATCAACGCGTGCTTCAATCCGCCGGTTCGCGCGCCAGCCGCAAATGAAAGAGCCGCACGCATTGCTGCGTGCGGCTCGCGTCATCTCCTTGTCAGGTCGTTACTTGCTGCAGGCGCCCAGCTCCTTCCACACCTTGCCGGTATGGTCGGCGCCGGTCGACGCCGGATCGCCCGGCGCCTCGTTCTGCGTCCACCAGCGCGCTTCGAACGTGCGGCCGTTGTGCTGCACCTTCGCGCCGCCCGTATACGCCGTGCCCTGCTTCCATTCGGCCTGGCATTGCGCGCCTTCGCCGCCGCCCGATTCGCCGGTCAGCTTGAACGTCGTGGTTTCCTGCTTCAGCGTGCCGCCGTCGATCTGCGACGTCGCCACGGCCGTGTGGTTACCCGCCTTCGCGTTCGCGATGTCGACGTTCACGTCGCCCTGCATGCGCATCGTCGACGACTTCGATCCGACCAGCGAGTTCGACGCGTCGTAGACCTTGACGGTGACGTTCGTGTCCTTCGCGTGGTTGAACTTCAGGAAGAACTTCGCGGTCGCCTTGCCGTTCTGGATCTTGAATTCACCGTTGTTCGAGATGCTGAAGCCTTCGTCGATGCCGCCTTCCGGCTGGTGATCGATCGTCGTCTCGGTGCGTACGATGCCGCTGGTGCTCTTCGAGAACACGTCGTTCTTGCCGAGCGACGGCTCGATGCGGCCGTCGCGCTCGACGCCGGCGATCAGGTTCGCCGCCTGCGTGCGGTTGATTTCCTTCGCGAGCAGCATCGGCCACATGTTGCGCTCGCCTTGCTGCGCGGAGCCGATCGTCACCGTCGTCTTCATCGACGGCACTTCGCCGCCCGACTTGAACACGCGGTTCATGACCTTGTCACCGACCTTCAGGTCCATCGTCGGCGCGATGCTGCCGACGTTCGACCAGCTCGGCTTGCCCGGATCGGTCGCGCCGCCGTCGTCGGTGATGTTCAGGTCGGCGACGTTGTAGAACATGCCGGCCGTGTCGCCGACGTGCCACGTCGTCAGCATCACGTGATGGCCCTTCTTGTCCGACGGAATCGTGCAGTTGTGCGGGCCGATTTCGTCGGCTTTCTTCATCCCGCCGTCGATCGTGCAGAACGGCGTCAGGTCGAACTGCTCGCGCGTGAGCTTCGCGTTCGGGTTCCAGCCCTGCTTCGTCAGGTAATACTTGAATTCCTTCGTCACGTGCGGCGCGGTGAACGTCCACTTGAATTTCTGCGCACCCGGCTTGATGTCGGTGATCTTCCAGCGATCGACGGTCTGCTCGTCGAGTTCGCTGAACTGCGTCACACCGCCGCTCGCGATCTGGCCGTCCGGCGCGCCGGCTGCCGGGAAGCCTTGCTTGCCTTCGACGCTTTGCGGTTCATAGGTGACCGAACCGCAATTGAAGTTTTCGATCTTGCCCGCTTTCGAGCTGCACAGCAGACTGCGCGACGGCGGCTCCGACAGGTAGCCATGCGCGAATGCGGCCTGGGCGAAGAACATCGACGCGCAGGCCACGAGCGGCGACAGGGTAAAGAGCGTCTTGTTCGCTGTTCGGGTTCTCATCTGATTCCGTTGGGTTGAAAGTTTAAGGGTGGCTTTTTCGTTCGACGCATCGCGATGCGACCGCCGGAATTTGCGTGACGCATGTGTGGCTGACGAAACGCTGAGCGCAGTATCGCCACGCCCCGCGCATCGTCGTACCTTCCTAAACGATCTCTCAAGAATCCGTCGCCCCTGCCGCCCTGCGCGCGATTCTTCGTGCACTGCCTTCACGCGGCCCGCATTTAGATTGCGTTGAGATTCATTGCCGCTATTCCGTCCGTAAAAAAGAATGCGCTCGCTTCCCCGGCACTCTCTTTCAACACAAGATGGATGGCTTTCAAATTGAAATCGCATAAACGCACTCCCAACATCGTGATCCGGCGCCGTTCGCAGCGTCGTGCGCACGTTGCCTATGCGGCGCTCGCGGCAGCCAGCGCACTGAGCTTCGCGAACGCGGCGCTCGCCGCACCCGGCAAGCCCAGCCTGAAGCAGTACGAAATCACGTCGCAGCCGCATGGCTTCGTCGAAATCGATCTGCAGAAGGCAGGCGTTGCGCCGTACAAGGACCTCGTCAAGCTGAACAAGAAGGTCGACGTGCCGCTGCCGTTCGACATCTGGAGCAACGGCACCGCCGTGAAGGCGGTCGCGGTGGTCAACGGCGTCGTCGATCCCGCTTCCGAGGTCAAGATGACGCCCGGCGGCACGCAAAGCGGCGAGGTGATCGCGAACGTGAAGACGCCGGGCGTCAAGAAGATGCAGGTGCGCGTGATCGACGCCAACGGCGCATCGACCGACAGCGCGCCGCTCGACGTGGTCGTGTTCGACACGATTTCCGAGCTCGCGGACGATCTGCCGAACAACGCGAGCAAGAACCACAAGCCGTATGCGAACACGTCCGGTTCGGTGGTCGGCACGTACTTCGCGACGTGGTCGATCTACGACCGCAAGTTCAACGTCGACAACGTACCGGTCGAGAACCTCACGCACATGCTGTATGGATTCGTCCCGATCTGCGGCGGCGCGGACGTGAACGCGTCGCTCGCGAAGGACCTGCCGGGCTCGTTCAACACGCTGCAGCAGAGCTGCAAGGGACTACCGGACTACAGCGTCGCGATCCATGACACGTATGGCGAGATGGCCAAGGTATTGCCGGGCCAGACCGCGAACTCGAAGCTCAAGGGCGTGCTCGGCCAGATGATGGCCGCGAAGAAGCGCAACCCGAACCTGAAGATCCTGCCGTCGATCGGCGGCTGGACGCTGTCCGACCCGTTCTTCCAGATGCACGATCCGGCGAAGCGCAAGGTGTTCGTCGACTCGACCGAACAGTTGCTGCGCACCTGGAAGTTCTTCGACGGCGTCGACATCGACTGGGAATTCCCCGGCGGCAAGGGCGTGAACCCGTCGCTCGGCGATCCGGTGAAGGATGGCCCGCTCTACGTGACGTTGATGAAGGAACTGCGGCAGATGCTCGACAAGCTGTCGCAGGAAACCGGCCGGAAGTACGAGCTGACGTCGGCGATCGGCGCGGGCAAGGACAAGATCGACGTGGTGAACTACAAGGAAGCCACGAAGTACATGGACTACATTTTCGACATGACGTACGACTTCTACGGTGCGTTCAGTCTGACGGATCTGGGTCATCAAACCGCGCTGTACGCGCCGGACTGGAAGCCGGACACCGCGTACACGACGCACAACTCGATCAAGGCGCTGCTCGCGCAGGGCGTCGATCCGAAGAAACTCGTCGTCGGCGCGGCGGCGTATGCCCGCGGCTGGAACGGCGTGCACGGCTATGCCGACGGCAATCCGTTCACCGGCACGGCGACGGGGCCGCACAAGGGCCAGTGGGAACCGGGCATCCTCGACTACAAGAAGGTCAAGGCGGAGATGATCGGGCCGAACAACGCCGGCATCAACGGCTACGAGTATCACTATGACCAGACGGCCGAAGCGCCGTACGTATTCAACAAGAGTACCGGCGAACTCCTCACGTTCGACGACGAGCGTTCGGTCCTCGCGAAGGGCGACTACGTGCGCGCCCATCAACTGGGCGGCCTGTTCTCGTGGGAAATCGACGCGGACAACGGCGACATCCTGAATGCGATGCATCAGGGCCTCGGCCACGGCGACGAAGGCGGCGGCGGTGCGGAGAACCATCCGCCGGTCGCGAACGCGGGCGCCGACATGACGGTCACCGGGCCGCAGACGGTGACGCTCGACGCGTCGAAGTCGCGCGATCCCGACGGCGACAAGCTGAGCTTCCAGTGGGAACAGGTCGGCGGCGATCCGCTGAAGCTGGCCAATGCGACGAGCGCGAAGGCGAGCGCCGACGTTCCGTCAGTCAAGCAGGACACGAAATACACGTTCCGCGTGACGGTCACCGATCCGGCCGGCCTGAAGGACACGGCGCAGGTCGTCGTCACCGCTCAGGCGGATGCGACGGTTGAACCGCCGCCCGCAGAAAACCGTCCGCCGGTCGCGCAGCTCGGCGGCCCGGCAACGGCGCAAGCCGGCCAGGCCGTGACGCTGTCGGCCGCGAAATCGACCGACCCGGACGGCGACAAGCTGAGCTTCAAGTGGAGCGTCCCGGCCGGCATCGACGCGAAGCCGGCCGGCGCGACGCTGAGCTTCACCGCGCCCGAACTCGCGAAGGACCAGTCGTTCACGTTCGCGGTCACGGTCAGCGACGGCAAGCTGTCGAGCACGGCGAAGCACACCGTCCTCGTCAAGGCGAAGGATGCGGGTGGTGGCGAAGGCGGCAACGGTGGCAACGGTGGCGGCGAGTATCCGGCGTACAAGGCCGGTACGCAGTACAACGCCGGCGACATCGTGTCGAACCTCGGCAAGCTGTACCAGTGCAAGCCGTTCCCGAACAGCGGCTGGTGCTCCGGCGCGCCGACGGCGTACGAACCGGGCAAGGGCTTCGCATGGAGCGACGCGTGGACGCTTTACGGTGACGACG
This sequence comes from Burkholderia sp. 567, assembly GCF_040545115.1. NCBI lineage: Bacteria > Pseudomonadati > Pseudomonadota > Betaproteobacteria > Burkholderiales > Burkholderiaceae > Burkholderia > Burkholderia sp. 567. The sequence goes on along the minus strand of NZ_JBEPLG010000001.1, from coordinate 1,068,406 downwards.
AAGGCGGCAACGGAGGCGGCAATGGCAACGGCGGCGGCGAAGGTGGCAACGGTGGCGGCGATCATCCGCAGTACAAGGAAGGCACGAAGTACAACGCCGGCGATATCGTCTCCAACAACGGCAAGCTGTACCGCTGCAAGCCATTCCCGTACACCAACTGGTGCTCGATGGCGGCCTGGGCTTACGAGCCTGGCAAGGGTACTGCGTGGGACCAGGCATGGGAGGCGCACAACGAGTAAGCGCAAGAGCAGGCCCGAGCCGGCCGGCGGCGCCATCGCGGCGCCCCGGTCGATGTGAAACCCGCGTCTCGTGACGCACAACGGCCAATGCCGGTATCGCCCTCGCCTCGTGCGAGGGCGTTTTCGTTTACTTCGCGGAGATAGATGTCCCGGTCTGCGTCTGCGCGGCGCCAGGCCTGCATGCATGCATGCATGCATGCAAAACGCGCCACATGGTGCGCTCGATCGCCTGAAAGGTCGGGCTGGCGGGCCGTCATCGCGCCGCGACCGGCCCGCATCCCGCGCGTCGTCACGTGCAACGCGCCGACGCCGATATCTGCCCTGCACCGCGCTCCAACGCAAAAAGGCCGGGCCCGTGCAATACCGGGCCCGGCCTTTCATCACGCTGGCTTCAATCCCTTTCCGACTTCAACGAATTGCGCACCCGTTCCGCCGCGCTGGGCCTCCGCCGGTCACGCGTCGTCGAGCGTCGTTACCGCAACGGTCCTCGGCAAACGCACGGTGAAGCGGCTGCCCTGCCCCGGCGTCGACGTCACGTCGACCGATCCGCCGTGGCGCTCGATCACCGCCTTCACGAACGGGAGCCCGAGGCCGACCCCGCGGCTGGCGTCACGATACGTGCCGTCAACCTGGAAGAACGGTTCGAACAGCCTCGGCATCGCGTCGGCCGGGATGCCGCACCCCTGATCCTGCACGGCCACCGACACCTGCCGGTCGTCGGCGTCGATCCAGACGTCGACGGCCGTCTCCTCGGCCGAGTACTTGATCGCGTTGTCGAGCAGGTTGGTCAGTGCGCGCAACAGCATGTCGCGATTGCCGAGCACGAACACGTCGTCGCCGTCGTAATGCGGCCCCTCGACGCGGATTCGCTTACCGTTCGCGCTGTGCCAGATCTGATCGACCGCTTCCGCCGCCAGATCGTTCGCCGACACCGGCACATACGCACGCGTATCGAGGTGTTCGGCGCGCGACAACTGCGTGAAATCCTGCGCGACGCGCAGGCTGTAGTCGACGAGCTTGTGCAGGTCCGCCAGGAAATCCTCGTCGGTCGCGCCGTCGGCCTCGTTGCGCGCCTCGAGCAGCGACAGCACCGTCGAAAGCGGGTTGCGCAGGTCGTGCGCCATGTGCCGCAGCGTCAGCCGGTCGTTTTCGACCGCCGCCTTGATGTTGTGGATATCGACGAGACAGATCATGCTCGCCGTCGAACTGTGCCGGTCGCCATCGCCAAACGGCGTCACCATCATCATCTGCGTGCGCCCGTTCAGCACCAGCTCGGCCGAGTGGATCTTGCCGGTCGCCTTCGCGGTCAGCACTTCGCCGCGCGCGATCGCCAGCACGCGCCCTGCGGCCGCATCGCCGTCCGCGTCGAGCGTCTGCAGCATCGCCCGTCCGCGCGCGTTGCACATCAACAGCTTGCCGTGCTGTTCGACGAAGATGGGATAAGGCAGCGTTTCAATCATGTCGACATAGGCCGTCTGCCACGCGCGAATGCTCTGCATCGCAATCTCGACTTCGTCCGTCGTCGGCATCGCGGCATCGACGCCTGCCGCGTGCGGCAAGCCGATGAACGCGTGCTGGCCGGCAAGCCCGCGCAGCATCCCGTATTCGTTCAACAGGAATGTCCGCACGCTGCCGGCGCGCCGCCAGCCGCACACCGCGAAAATCAATACGCATACGGCAAGCAACGGCCCGAGCGGCGTCCAGCATGACCAACGCACGAGCAGCACCAGTTCGACGGCGACGAACATCGCCAGCCCCCCGATCGCGAATGCGTACATGCGCCAGCCCGGCACCAGCATGCAGATCAGCAGCATCCCCGTCGCGACCGCGATGCTGACGACAACCTGCACCGCCACCGGCTCGCGCCACAGGATGTGGCCGTCGAGCAGCGCCTGCGTCACCATCGCGTCGACTTCGACGCGCCGCAGCCGTCCGCCTTCCAAAGTCGACAGGTCGTACACGCCGGAAAGATCCGACATCGTGTCGCCGATGAACACGATGCGGCCGCGCCACGCCGACTCCGGGATGCGCCCCTTCAGCACGTCGACATACGAATAGCGGTCGAGGTCGAAGCGGGCCGGCAGGAACAGCGCGAGCGAGTGAGCTGCAACGCGCCCCATCTTGGATACGTGATCCTGCACCTGGAGACGCACGTCGCCGGCCGGCAGCGATGCGCCCGCAACGCGAATCGCCTGCAGCGCGACGTGCGGGAATTCGTCGTCCGAATTGTCCGCCCGCACGTACGGCACGATGCCTTGCACCAGATGATCGCTGCCGAGCACGACGCTGCGCTGGCCGACGGCCGCCGCCGCGCCGCGCAACTGCCGCGCGGGCAGCAGCACGGTGTCGGCACGCGTGGCCTCCGGCGACACGTGGGCAGGCAGCACGACGCGCCCTTGTCGCGTGATCGCGGCCGCGAGCGCATCGTCGCCGGGCGTCGAGCCGAACATCGTCATGTCGAGCACGACGCTCGATGCGTCGCCGAGACGATCGAGCACCTGCGCATGGGACGTGCGTGCATAGCTCGCCCCGCCGCCCAGTTCGGCGATCGTTTTCTTGTCGATCGAGACGACAACGACATCGTCGCGCGCGCCGTAATCGACGCGGGTCGCGACCAGATTCCAGTACAACCGGTCGATCGGCGACAGCAGCATCTCGGCGGCAGGCGTACAGCTGAGCGCCGCCAGCAACGCAACGCCGGCGGTGAACAGCCACGCAGTGGGCCGCACGGACGTCACACCTCGCCAGACACGATTGGGCCAGTCAGACATGGGATGGCATTCCTGTTTATTGTTTTATTCGCCCGAGTTCGCTGCGTCCGCGCATGCCCTGACTGGGCGTGGCAAATCGGCTGCTTTCTTCGTCGCGCGCTCGATCCCGCCACGCTACTCCGGTTCGGGTCGGCTCGGGGCCTCAAGATGCAACCGCACCGGATTCGGCCGCCGGTTGCCAGGCCGCCATGTTGCTCGAATAGTCTTGATCGGTGTCAGGTGGCAAGCTGAATTAACCCTTGTCCCAATAAAAATGATCCATTTTTAGGACTTGTCCTATGCGAGTTTCAGTACTTGTCCTAGAGGACTTCGTTCAGCGTGTTGGCGATGACCGCAATCATTTCGTTGCGCTGCGCGATTCCATTGTCTCGTCCATGGGGATCCTTTCTCAGAAGCTGGACGGACCGCGAAATCTGCCTCTGCGCTCCGTGCAGCCGGACCGCGGGCCCCCTTGCCGGTTCGCGTCGATACGGTGCAGATGCAGCGCGCCCGCATTTTGCAGCAGAACGGGCGCAGTCGCATCTCGTCGACGCGTGAGGTACCGTACGACGAGGGGCGAACATTTATCATCGCGTCCGATGAAATTGTGTTGACAGCCGGTTCGAACACGCTACAATAACGGTCTTCGCATCGCAGTAAGCGAAACGTGCCCAGGTGGCGGAATTGGTAGACGCACTAGGTTCAGGTCCTAGCGGTGGCAACATCGTGGAGGTTCGAGTCCTCTCCTGGGCACCAACTGTTTTTTGAAAAGGTCGGCTTCTAGCCGGCCTTTTTTCATTTTCGGCGCCGGATTGAACCGCGCGCTTGAGGCGGCGTCTGCTCAGCTCCGACTTCACGACGCATCGGCGATGCGTTGCCGCCCTCGCCCAACGTCCGGGCCAAGTCATCAAATAATTTTGCTCGCAACCCGTTGACAGATCCTTCAGACGCGCTATAATTTCGCTTCTTTGCAGCAGGCAACTACTGCAAAACGTGCCCAGGTGGCGGAATTGGTAGACGCACTAGGTTCAGGTCCTAGCGGTGGCAACATCGTGGAGGTTCGAGTCCTCTCCTGGGCACCATCTGTTTTTGAAAAGGTCGGCTTCTAGCCGGCCTTTTTTCATTTCAGCTTCCGCAAGCGCGATATCGCGTTCACATCGCGACTCACCCGCCCCTCCCCATTGCGCGCGCCGGGCGTACCGCATCTCCTCCCTCGTCATCTTCGCGCAAGGACAAACCTCGTCGGCCTTTGCGACGAACGCCCACGCGTCATTGACGCCAAGCAAACGATTCGCCGCAATCGCGCTGAAACGGTGCGCTGAGCAGGAGCGCGAGGTCGGCCAGCAGCCCAATTCTGCGCCTCGTCGCAACCCGCAACCACGCACGATGAAAACCTGCCACGCCCCCAAACCCCCGCCCCGCCTGCCTCTCCGACCGAGGCCGGGATTTCCCTAGGCTGACATGCCGTCGCTCACGCGGTTAAATAAATCAACGTGATTTATTTAATGCGTCGACAGACGACGCGCCCATGGAAGGAGACGCCATGAGAAGCCCGCACATCGGCCAGGGAAGCAACTCGGCCAACGTGCGCCGTTACAACGAGCGCCTGCTGTTGAAGACGCTGCGCCGGGCGGGCAGCGCGTCAAAGGCCGACCTTGCGCGTCTCGCGAGCATGACGGGCACGGCGGTCGGCAGCATCATCGCGTCGCTCGCCGACGCGAAGCTGATCGAATTCGCCGGCCGCACCGAGGGCCAGCGCGGCCAGCCGGCCTCGCTGATCCGTCTCGATCCGCGCGGTGCGTTCGGCATCGGCGTCCATCTCGACCGGATGCGCATCGAGACGGCGCTCGTCAATTTCGCGGGCGACGTGCTCGGCCGCCGCTCGCACGACACGCTGCTTCCCCCGCCCGCCGACGTGCTCGACATCGTGCGGCGCGACATCGATGCGATGCAGGATCTGCTCCCCGCGCATGACCGCGCACGCCTCACGGGCGTCGGCGTCGCGCAGCCGTACAACCTCGGCGCGTGGATGCGCGAGCTCGGCCTCGCACCCGACACGTTCCGCGCATGGGAAGACGTCGATTTCGCGAGCGATCTCGGGCGCATGCTGTCGCTGCCCGTGTTCGGCGAAAACGACGGTAACGCCGCCGCGATCGCCGAGCTGTTCTACGGGTACGGCCGACAGTGCGACGACTTCGTCTACCTGTTCATCGGCCCCGCGATCGGCGGCGGCATCGCGGTCGACGGCGACTGCCTGCGCGGCGTGACCGGCAATGCCGGCGACATCGCCGTGATTCCCGTGCCGCCGAGCCGGCTGGCGTCCGCACCGCCGCCGCGCGGCCCGTGGGACATCCTGCTCGCCCGCGCGTCGCTGCATGCGCTCGTGCGCCACCTGCGCCATCACGGCGAGACGGTCGAGAATCGCGCCGACCTCGAGGCCTGCATCGCGCGCGGCCTGCCGGCGGTCGACGAGTGGATCGACGACTGCGTCGACGCGCTCGCACCGGCATTGCGCGCGGTGCTGTGCGTCGTCGATGCGCCGGTGGTGGTGCTCGACGCCGATACCGACGCCGGCCTGCTCGACGCGGTGACGACCCGCCTGCGCGCGGCCCTCGTCGCCACCGCGCCCGAAGCGCGCGGCACGCCGACGCTCGTGCGCGGCACGTTCGGCGCCGACGCCGGCGCGATCGGCGCCGCGACGCTGCCGATGTTCTTCAACTTCTCCCCGCGGGCCGGCATCCTCAAGGGCGCCCGCACCGAATCGCAGGAGGTCAACCATGTCGCGTTCTGAGTCGTCCCGGCCGCTGCTCGAGATGCGCCGGATCAGCAAGACGTTCCCGGCCGTGCGCGCGCTCGACAACGTCAGCCTGACCGTCTATCCGGGCGAAATCCATTCGCTGATGGGCGAGAACGGCGCAGGCAAGTCGACGCTGATGAAGATCCTGTCCGGTGCGTACCGCGCCGACGCCGGCGGCGAGATCCTGATCGACGGCGAGCGCATCGACGTCGACGGCCCGCTCGCCGCGCGCGATGCGGGCGTCGCAGTGATCTACCAGGAGCTGTGCCTCGCGCCGAACCTGACCGTCGCGGAAAACATCTACGTCGGCCGCGAACTGCGGCGCGGCAACCGGCGCTGGGGCACCATCGACCGCGCGGCGATGGCGCGCGGCTGCGAGGACGTGCTCGCCCGCCTCGGTGCGCCGTTCGGTCCGGACACGCTGGTCGGCACGCTGTCGATCGCCGAGCAGCAGCTCGTCGAGATCGCGCGCGCCGTGCACACCCGCGCGCGCATCCTCGTGATGGACGAACCGACGACGCCGCTGTCGTCGCGCGAGACCGAGCATCTGTTCGGCCTGATCCGCCAGCTGCGCGAGGAAGGTCTCGCGATCATCTACATCAGCCACCGGATGGCGGAAATCTATGAACTGTCCGACCGCGTGTCGGTGCTGCGCGACGGCTCGTACGTCGGCACGCTCGAGCGCGAATCGCTGTCGGCCGAGCGGCTCGTCGCGATGATGGTGGGCCGCGACATCTCCGGGTTCTACAAGAAGGAACATGCGCCGTACGACCCCGGCCATCTGCTGCTGTCGGTGCGCGACATCGCCGACGCCGAGCGCGTGCGCGGCTGCAGCCTCGACCTGCATGCCGGCGAGGTGCTCGGCATCGCCGGGCTCGTCGGCGCGGGCCGCACCGAACTGGCGCGGCTGATCTTCGGCGCGGAACCGCGCACGCGCGGCGACGTGAAGCTCGGCGACCGCGCGTTCGGCGCGCACTCGCCGCGCGATGCGATCGACGCCGGCCTCGTCTACCTGACGGAAGACCGCAAGCGCCAGGGCCTGTTCCTCGACATGAGCGTACGCGACAACATCAATATCTCCGTGTGCAACCGCGATGCGCGGCTCGGCGCGCTCGATCTCGCACGCGGTGCGCAACGTGCACGCGACGCGATCAGCTCGCTGTCGATCCGCGTGCCGAACGCCAACGTCAACGTCGGCGCGCTGTCGGGCGGCAACCAGCAGAAAGTACTGCTGTCGCGCCTGCTCGAAACGAAGCCGCGCGTGCTGATTCTCGACGAACCGACGCGCGGCGTCGACATCGGCGCGAAATCCGAGATCTACCGGATCATCAACGAACTGGCCCGCGCGGGCGTCGGCGTAATCGTGATCTCGAGCGAACTGCCGGAAATCATCGGTGTCGCCGATCGCGTGCTCGTGATGCGCGAAGGCGAGATCGCCGGCGAACTCGGCGGCCACACGCACACGCCCATCACGCAGGAAGCGATCATCGCGCTCGCGACCGGCTCGCAGGCCGAACTCGCCGACGCGCACTGACCACGGCCCCTTCATTTCCTTCTTCATTCAAGGTACCGAAATGATCAACCCGACCAAGCAGCGGAACCTCGCTTCCGCGACGGCCCATCCGGTGGCCACCCGTACGCCGCTGATGCGCGGCGCCGATCATCGCGCACGCATGCAGTCGCTGATGCGCACCGCCGGCATGCTGCCGGTGCTGCTGGTTCTGTGCATCGGCTTCGGATTCCTGACCGACGGCTTCTTCACGCTGCAGAACCTGTCGATCGTCACGCAGCAGGCATCGATCAACATCGTGCTCGCGGCCGGCATGACCTTCGTGATCCTGACGGGCGGCATCGACCTGTCGGTCGGCTCGGTACTCGCTGCGTCGGCCGTCGCCGCGCTGCTCGCGTCGACCATCCCCGGCTGGGGCTGGCTGGGGGTGCCGATCGCGCTCGCCGTCGGCCTCGTGTTCGGCGCGATCAACGGCGGCCTGATCTCGTTCCTGCGCCTGCCGCCGTTCATCGTCACGCTCGGCGCGATGACGGCCGTGCGCGGGGTCGCCCGGCTGATCGGCAACGACACGACGATCTTCAACCCGCAACTGCCGTTCGCGTTCATCGGCAACGGCACGATCCTCGGCGTGCCGTGGCTCGTCGTGATCGCCTGCGCGGTGATCGCGCTGTCGTGGTTCATCCTGCGCCGCACGGTGCTCGGCATGCGGATCTATTCGGTCGGCGGCAATCCGGAAGCCGCGCGGCTGTCGGGCATCAACGTGCGGGCGATCCAGCTGTTCGTCTATGCGGCGTCGGGCCTGCTCGCCGGTCTCGGCGCGGTGATGTCGTCCGCGCGGCTCTATGCGGCCAACGGCCTGCAGCTCGGCCAATCGTACGAACTCGACGCGATTGCCGCGGTGATCCTCGGCGGCACGAGCTTCGTCGGCGGCGTCGGCTCGATCGTCGGCACGCTGATCGGCGCGCTGATCATCGCGGTACTGACCAACGGCCTCGTGCTGCTCGGCGTGTCGGACATCTGGCAGTACATCATCAAGGGGCTCGTGATCATCGGCGCGGTCGCGCTCGACCGATATCGCCAGCGCGACTCGGCCCGCACCTGACACGCAGTCCTCACCATTAACCATCAGGGCGCAGGCAGGTCCTCCTGCGCCCGTCCGCCAACGGACCTTCCGGAGACACAACGACATGTTCAAGCACAAAGCCGCCCTGACCGCCGTCGCCTGCACGCTCGCATTCGGCACTGCCGCCGCCCACGCAGCCGACAAGCCTCTGAAATCGATCGGCGTCACGGTCGGATCGCTCGGCAATCCGTACTTCGTCACGATCGTGAAAGGCGCCGAAGCGCGCGCGAAACAGCTGAACCCGAACGCGAAAGTAACCGCGGTGTCGGCCGACTACGACCTGAACAAGCAGTTCACGCAGATCGACAACTTCATCTCCGCACACGTCGACATGATCCTGCTCAACGCGACCGATCCGAAGGCGATCGAGCCGGCGGTGAAGAAGGCGCAGGCGGCCGGCATCACGGTCGTCGCGGTGGACGTCGCGGCAGCCGGCGCGAACGCGACCGTGCAGACCAACAACGTGAAGGCCGGCGAGCTGGCGTGCGACTATCTCGCGAAGAAGCTCAACGGCAAGGGTAACGTGATCATCGAGAACGGCCCGCAGGTGTCGGCCGTGATCGATCGCGTGAACGGCTGCAAGGCGGTGCTCGCGAAGAATCCGGGCATCAAGCTGCTGTCGAGCGACCAGGACGGCAAGGGCTCGCGCGAAGGCGGGATGAACTCGATGCAGGGCTACCTGACGCGCTTTCCGAAGCTCGACGGCGTGTTCACGATCAACGACCCGCAGGCGATCGGCAGCGATCTCGCGGCGAAACAGCTGAACCGCCCGAACATCGTGATCACGTCGGTCGACGGCGCGCCCGACATCGAGGTGGCGCTCAAGTCCAACACGCTCGTGCAGGCATCGTCGAGCCAGGATCCGTGGGCGATGGCGCAGCAGGCCGTCAACGTCGGCTACGGCATCATGAACGGCCAGAAGCCGGCCAATCCGATGATCCTGATCGAGCCGACGCTCGTCACGCGCGACAACGTGAAGGGCTACAAGGGCTGGACCAGCCCGCGCTGATCGCGCTGCGCGACCCGCGACCGCGGGCGGCGCCGGGCCGCGTTGCCGCGTGCGACGCGCGCCCTGCCCGTCCGTCCACCTCAACCGCCGCACCGCCGCGCGACACGCCGCGGCACGAGATTTCGACATGACGACGACGTTCCCACGCCTGATCGTATTCGGCGAAGCGCTGACCGATTTCATCCGCGACGACGCGCAGCACTGGCGCAGCGTCGCCGGCGGCTCGTGCTGGAACGTCGCGCGCGTCGGCGCGCGGCTCGGCGTGCCGACCGCGTTCGCCGGCACGGTCAGCCGCGATATCTTCGGCGACGAACTGATGCGCCGCAGCGCCGATGCGGGGCTCGACCTGCGCTTCATCCGACAGGTCGATTGCCCGCCGCTGCTCGCGATGGTCGTGTCGAAACAGCCGCCCGACTATTTCTTCATCGGCGAGAACAGCGCCGACCTCGCGTTCGATCCGGCCGACCTGCCCGCTGGCGCGCTCGACGCGGCCGAGATCGTGCACGTGGGCTCGCTCGGCGTCGTGCGCGAGCCGCTCGCGCCGCGCCTGATCGAAGTCGTGCGGGCTGCCCGCGCAGCCGGCAAGCGGATCTCGTTCGATCCGAACTATCGCGCGCCGATGGCCGCGCCGTCGTATCGCGACACGCTGCGCACGCTGGCCGGTCTCGCCGACTGGATCAAGGTATCCGATGAGGACTTGCGCGGCCTGTTTCCCGAACTCGACGAAGCCGCCGCGCTCGCGCAATTGCGCGCCTGGGCGCCCGACGCGACCGTGCTCGTCACGCGCGGCGCGGCCGGCATGCAGCTCCTGCACCGCGACACCGCGCTGTTCCAGCCGGCGTTCGCGACCGAGGTCGCCGACACCGTCGGCTGCGGCGACGCCAGCATCGGCGGCTGGCTCGCCAGCCAGCTCATGCATCCCGGCGCATCGGCCGCCGACCACCTGCGCTACGCGGCAGCCTGCGCGGCGGTCGCCTGCGCGCATGCGGGCGCGTATGCGCCGACGGCTGCCGAAGTCGCCGACGTCATCGCCAGCCGCGCGAGCGCCGAACCGGCCGACGCCGCGCTATCGCACTAGGCGGCACCGAAACGCCAACCGGCGCGCGTGCCTGGCAGGCTTACGCGCCGGCCTTCCCGGCATGGCCGCGCGCCTGCAGCAGTTGCAGGCTCTCGTCGACGCTCAGCTCCGACATCGCCGCGTCACGCAGCGTGTCGTCGGTCGCGCGACTGAGCGCATGCAGCGCGTGCTCCTTGAGCCGCACGATCGCGAACTGCAGCCCGCGTGCCGCGCATTCGGCCGCGAACGTGCGCAACGACTCGATCGTCGTGCCGTCGACGTCCGGCGTTTCCTCGAGACTCAGCATCACGGTATGCGTATCGGGCGCGGCCTTCAGCAGCGCGCGCACGCGATTGAGCATCCGGTCGGCGTTCGCGAAGAACAGCTGAGCTTCGGGCCGCACGATCAGCACACCGGGTATCGGCTTCGCATCGGCGTGATTCGCGACGTCGACGAAGTCGTGCCCGTCGCGCAGCCGGCCGAGCACGCTGACGTTCGGCTCCGACAACTTGCGCAGCGTCAGCAGCAGGCTCACGCCGATTGCCGCGAGCAGCCCGTGCAGCACGCCGAGCACGAGCACGGCGAGCAGCGCGGCGGCCACGACGAGGCGATCGCGATGCCAGACCCAGTACGGCCGGAACACCGACGGATGCAGCGAATGGCTGACCGCGAAGATCACGATCGCCGCGAGCACGGGCTCCGGCGTGCGCGCGAGCTGCGGCAGCAGCAGCCACACGATCAGCGCGACTACGCCGGCGGCCCACAGGCTCGACAAACGCGATTGCGCGCCGGCCGCCTCGTTCGCCGCTGTCGCCGAATAGCCGGCGCCGACCGGCATCCCGTGCAGCAGCCCCGACACGAGGTTCGCGCAGCCGAGCGCGACGAGGTCGCGGTTCGGCGACACGCTGTCGCCGTGCTTCAGCGCGAAGTTGCGGATCGATCCGTACGACTCCGCGTACAGGATCAGCATCAGCGCGAAAGCAAGCTCGACCGTCTGCATCCATGCGTTGCGGTCGAGTTGCGGCAGCCCGAATGCGAGGTGCTGGAAATCGATATGACCGACGATCGCGATCCCGTAGCGCTGCCAGTCGACCATATAGCCGGCCGCGATCGACAGCACGATCACGACGAGCGTGGCCGGCACCCGCTTGCTGCGCCCGAGCACGAACAGCAGCGCAAGCGCGCTCCCGCCGAGCGCGACGCTCGCGAGGTTCGCACGCGGCGCACCGGCGACGAGGTCGAGCGCAACATGCGGCGCATCGCTGTGCTGCACGGAAATCGCGAGGATCTTCGGCAGTTGCTTGAGGACGATCGTCAGCGCGAGTCCGAACGTGAACCCGCGCAGCACCGGCCGCGCGATGAAATCCGACATGCCGCCGAGCCGTGCCGCGCCCGCCAGGATGAACAGCACGCCGGTCATCGCGACGAGTGCGGCCGCCAGCGCGAGTTGCGCGGCGAGCGCCATCCCCGATTCGGCCAGCACGGTCGCCGCGAGCACGGCCGCCGACGACGACGTCGACGACACGATCGCAAAGCGGCTGCTGCCGGTCAGCGCATACACCACGAGCCCCGACAGCAGCGCGATCAGACCGGCCTGCGGCGGCAGGTTGGCGAGCCCCGCATACGCGACCGCCTCCGGAATCAGCAGCCCGGCGATCGACAGACCGGCCAGCGCGTCAAGGCCGATGCGCCGCGTGGGCCGCGGCGTTGCCGCATCGAGCGCGGCGAAATGCTCGGGATGCTGCGGGCCGGCATCCGGACGGGGCGAGGCGGTCGTCATGAGGCGGTAGGCGTCGTGCGCGTGTCAGGGTTTGGCGGCGATGACACCCGACCAGCCGGGCAGATAGCGCGCGTCCTGGTCGTGTGCGCGGCGCAGCGAGAGGTCCAGCGCCTTCGAAAAGTTCTTGCGGATCTGGTCGAGCGTCACGTGCTGGCGCAGGTAGTCGGCCCACAGGAATTCGCTGAACGGCGTCGCATCCTTCGCATAGCCGCCCGCCGTGCGCAGTTCGCCGGCGAGGCTCCGGTACGGATCGTCCTCGAGCCCCGTCAGCACCTTCGGCAGATTCGCGTAGTCGCGACGCGAGCCGTCCGGCCCGAACGGATGCACCCACTGGTTGTGCTCCATCATCCGCCAGAAGATCGTGTCCTCGAGCCACGACAGATCCTTCAGCAGCATCGCGTTCACGCGCGTCTGCCCTTCCTCGATCAGCGCGAGGCCGAGATGGTGATGATCGGTGATGTAGTAAAGGCCGCCCGGGCCGAGGACGGCCGGAAACCAGTGCGAGTCGATCGCGGCCTTGCGCGCACGCTTGTCGAGCGCTTTCCAGTGCCTGCGCTTCGCTTTCACTTCGCGATAGCCGACCGTCATTTGCGTCGGACGCAAGGCGTCGAGCCGCACGGGAATGAGATGAACGTCGTTGCCGAGTGCCATGGTCGTACCCCATGTTGGGAATTTCCGGCAACGATACTCCTGATCGTGCGAACTGCTAATCCCTCGCGACGAGGATAAGCCTGCGCTTGACCTTGGCCAACAAACCGGCGTCGCCATCGCACCGCATCGCGTCACCGCGTCATGCTCGCAGGTCGTCGCGCTCGAGACGATGCCGCACGTACGGAATCCCGTCCTCCACGACGCCCACGCGCCGCATCCCGAGCTTGCGTGCGACGTTCAGCGAGCCCGTGTTCGCCTCCGCGATATCGGCGATCACGCGCGGCAGCCGCACGGTGTCGAACGCATGACGCACGACGGCCGCGGCGGCCTCGCACGCGATGCCGCGGCCCCACGCCGCGCGCACGAGCCGCCAGCCGATCTCGACGTCGCGCGCGCCGTTCGCATAGTCGGGAATCAGCAGGATCCAGCCGATGAACGTGTCGGGCGCGGCCTTCTCAAAGATCGACCAGTAGCCGAGGCCCGGCGGATAGTCGCGCGTGATCCGGTGCGTGACGAAGCGGCGATGTTCGTCCGGGTCGTGCCACGGGCCCGCGATGTAGCGCGTGACCTCCGGATCGCGATCCATCTCGATGCTCGCGTCGAGATCGGCCAGCACGCGCGGGCGCAGCCACAACCGCTCGGTCTCGAGCACAGGCAATGCGGCCACGGAAGGTTCGGTCATCGGGACTCCTGATTCGAGGGCGATGCGCGTCGTGCGCATCACGCATTACATCACTGCTACAAAAAGCCTTCCGGAATAATACAGACGCCTGACGCTTGTCTCGCACGCCATCGTTTCCGCTTGCTCAACAGATCATTTCGTAGGGATTATTCCCGATTCACGGTTATCGCGCGCCACATCGGACGGCGTCGCCGCCTACACTCGACCCATGCCCCCGCGCCGCGCGCCAGCCGGGCCGGCATCCGCCATCAGATCGTGAGCGCAAGAAGCCCAACGAGGAGATCTCGGACATGAGCTGGACCCGCGAACAACGCAACGTCACGATCGCCGCCTACCTCGGGTGGACGCTCGACGCGTTCGATTTTTTCCTGATGGTCTTCGTGCTGAAGGACATCGCCGCCGAATTCGCGTCGACGATCCCCGCCGTCGCGTTCGCGCTCACGCTGACGCTCGCGATGCGCCCGATCGGTGCGCTGATCTTCGGCCGGCTCGCCGACCGCTTCGGCCGCCGCCCGACGCTGATGGTCAACATCGCGTGCTATTCGCTGTTCGAACTCGCGTCGGGCTTCGCGCCGAGCCTGACCGCGTTGCTGGTGCTGCGCGCGCTGTTCGGCATCGCGATGGGCGGCGAATGGGGCGTCGGCTCCGCGCTGACGATGGAAACCGTGCCGACCCATGCGCGCGGCTTCGTGTCGGGCTTGCTGCAGGCCGGTTATCCGAGCGGCTATCTGCTCGCGTCCGTCGTGTTCGGCCTGCTCTACCAATACATCGGCTGGCGCGGAATGTTCATGGTCGGCGTGCTGCCCGCGCTGCTCGTGCTGTACGTGCGCGCGCACGTGCCCGAGTCGCCGGCCTGGAAGCAGATGGAAAAACGTCAGCGGCCGAGCCTCGGCGCGACGCTGCAGCAGAACTGGAAGCTCACGATCTACGCGATCGTGCTGATGACCGCTTTCAACTTCTTCTCGCACGGCACGCAGGATCTCTACCCGACCTTCCTGCGCGAACAGCATCACTTCGATCCGCACACCGTGTCGTGGATCACGATCGTGCTGAACCTCGGTGCGATCGTCGGCGGCCTGTCGTTCGGCGCGATCTCGGAGCGGATCGGCCGCCGGCGCGCGATCTTCATCGCGGCGCTGATCGCGCTGCCTGTGCTGCCGCTGTGGGCGTTCTCGAGCGGCCCGGTCGCGCTCGCCGCCGGCGCGTTCCTGATGCAGATCTCGGTGCAGGGTGCGTGGGGCGTGATTCCCGTCCACCTGAACGAGATCTCGCCCGACGAGATCCGCGCGACCTTCCCCGGCGTCGTCTATCAACTTGGCAACCTGCTCGCGTCGGGTAACGCGACGATGCAGGCATCGCTCGCGGTTTCGCAAGGCAATAACTACAGTTTTGCGCTCGCGCTCGCGCTCGTCGCCGGAACCGTCGCCGTCGTGATCGCCGTGCTGATCATCTTCAGCCGCGAACGCCGCGGCATCGACATGACGCAATCGGTCAATACGCGTACCACCGTCGGCTGAGCCCGCGCGTTGCCGCATTGCATCATCGCGTGCGCCCCGTCCCGCCGGGGCCGCATGCGATGTATCCCGCAACCGCACATCGAACTAGAGGAATTTGTCCAGATTCCCTGCTTGCCCGCGCCGCCTGCGTTTTTTTATCTTAATAAAAACGGCTGTTTGAATTACATAATCAAATCACCTGTTCGCGGCCGCGCGACCGGCATAGGGAGGCGGGACATGGCAGTAACTCAGGAGGGGCGATTGTCCGCGGGACGGCCGTCCGGGACGCGGGCACCCGGCAATCGGCAGGCCGGCGGCACGAAGGCGCGCATCCTCGATGCGGCCGAGGACCTGTTCATCGAGCATGGCTTCGAAGCGATGTCGATGCGGCAGATCACGTCGCGCGCGGCCGTGAACCTCGCCGCGGTCAACTACCACTTCGGCAGCAAGGAAGCGTTGATCCACGCGATGCTGTCGCGTCGGCTCGACCAGCTCAACCAGGAGCGCCTCGGCATCCTCGACCGCTTCGATGCGCAGCTCGGTGCCCACATCACCAGCGAGCACGTGCTCGGCGCGATGTTCATTCCGGCGCTGAAGGCGTCGCGCGACCCCGATCGCGGCGGCCCCGCGTTCCTTCGACTGATCGGCCGCGCGTACACCGACCCGTCGCCGTTCGTGCGCAACTTCCTGACCGCGCACTATGCGAGCGTCGCGGGCCGCTTCTTCGATGCGTTCCAGCGCGCGCTGCCGCATCTGCCGCGCACGGAGCTCGGCTGGCGGCTGCACTTCGCGATCGGCGCGCTGTCCGGTGCGCTCGCCGGCGCCGAAACCGAAAGCCTGATCGACGAATTCTCGCAACGCCGCACGATGAACGACGTGCAGATGATCGCGCGGCTGTCGTCGCTGATCGTCGCCGCGCTGAAGGCGCCGATGCCCGACAGCACGCAGTTGTCGATCTTCGCGGCCGTGCTCGACGATGCGGGCGCGAGCGAAGCATTCGGGCTGTCGCCGGGTACGGCCGCGGCCGACACGGCGACCGCCCATTCGGCGAGCTGATTGCGTCACGCCGCGCAGGCGGCGATTCACGATTTGGGCGGCCCGGGCCGGCGTTGATGCGCGGGCCCGGGCCGTACGAATGTCATGCGGCGGGAGCCAAGGCTGGCCGGCTTTCGTCGACGAAAAGCATGAGACGGGCGCAACGCGCCAAAGCGCCGACGCTCGTCCACCGCACAGCATTGGAGACACATCATGTCCTCGTCCGCAGCAACCGCAACGACCCAGCTCCCGCCGAACAGCGACGGCGTCTGGTACGCGTCGTATCCGCCCGGCGTGCCGCACGAGATCGACGTCACGCAATACACGTCGCTCGTGCAGTTCTTCGACGAATGCACGACGCGCTTCGCCGAGCGGGTCGCGTACGTGAGCGCAGGCGCATCGATGACTTACCGCACGCTCGCGCAGAAAGTCGACGCGTTCGCGTCGTATCTGCAAAGCATGGGCGTAAAGCCGGGCGACCGCGTCGCGATCATGCTGCCGAACACGTTCCAGTACCCGGTCGCGCTGTTCGGCACGCTGAAGGCCGGCGCGATCGTCGTCAACGTCAATCCGCTCTATACCGCGCGCGAACTCGCGCACCAATTGAAGGACAGCGGCGCGCAGACGATCGTCGTGTTCGAGAACTTCGCGCGCACGCTGCAGGAAGCGCTGCCGGAAACGCAGGTGAAGAACATCGTCGTCACCGCGCTCGGCGACCTGCTCGCCGACGGTTTCAATGCGAAGGGACGCCTGATCAACTTCGTGCTGAAGCACGTGAAGAAGCTGGTGCCTGACTACAGCCTGCCGCAGGCGATCCGGCTGCGCTCCGCCCTCGCGCTCGGCGCACGCGGCAAACCGCAG
This sequence comes from Burkholderia sp. 567, assembly GCF_040545115.1. NCBI lineage: Bacteria > Pseudomonadati > Pseudomonadota > Betaproteobacteria > Burkholderiales > Burkholderiaceae > Burkholderia > Burkholderia sp. 567. The sequence goes on along the minus strand of NZ_JBEPLG010000001.1, from coordinate 1,051,416 downwards.
CCGGTGCCGACGACGCGCGACGATCTCGCGTTCCTGCAATACACCGGCGGCACGACCGGCGTCGCGAAAGGCGCGATGCTCACGCACGGCAACCTGATCGCGAATCTGCTGCAGGCCAAGGCGTGGATCGCCGATCAGGTGTCGGGCGACGTCGAGACCGTGCTGACGCCGCTGCCGCTCTATCACATCTATTCGCTGACGGTGAACGCGTTCATCTTCATGGGGCTCGGCGGGCGCAACATCCTGATCGCGAACCCGCGCGACATGAAGATGGTGATGAAGATCATCCGCAACGAAACGTTTACCGGGATCACCGGCATCAACACGCTCTACAACGCGTTCCTCGACAACGAGGAATTCCGCAAGCGCGACTTCTCGCAGCTCAAGCTCGCGATGGCGGGCGGGATGGCGATGCAGCGCGCGGTCGCGGAGCGCTTCCAGCAGGTCACGGGCCGGCCGGTCGTCGAAGGCTACGGGCTCACCGAATGCTCGCCGATCGTCACGATGAATCCTGTGAACCTGAACGACATGGGCGAATTCAGCGGCTCCATCGGCCTGCCCGCGCCGTCGACGCTCGTGCGCTTTCGCCGCGAGGACGGCACCTGGGCCGCCGTCGGCGAGCCCGGCGAGCTGTGCGTGCACGGGCCGCAGGTGATGCGCGGCTACTGGCAGCGGCCCGACGAGACCGCGAAGGTGATCGACGCCGACGGCTGGCTCGCCACCGGCGACATCGGCGTGATGGACGAGCGCGGCTTCATCCGCCTCATCGACCGCAAGAAGGACATGATCCTCGTGTCGGGCTTCAACGTGTATCCGAACGAGATCGAGGAAGTGCTGGTGATGCATCCGGGCATCAGCGAAGCCGCGGCCATCGGTATCCCGGACGAAGTCCAGGGCGAACGGATCAAGGTCTTCGTCGTGCGCCGCGACCCGACGCTGACCGTCGACGACGTGCTCGCGCACTGCCGCAAGAACCTGACCGGCTACAAGATGCCGAAGTTCGTCGAGTTCCGCGACGCGCTGCCGCAGACCAACGTCGGCAAGATCCTGCGCCGCGCGCTGCGCGACGAGGAGCTCGCCAGGATCAAGGCAGCGAAACAAGGCTGAACGACGCATCGCTCCGGGAGACACTGTCGATGAACGAAGGAAACAAGCGCCGCGCGACGCGTGCTACGCATGCCGCCGCCGCGGTCGCCTGCATGCTGTTGCTCGCGCAGCCGGGCCTGCATGCGCAGGAAACGGCCGATGCCGCGAGCGCGACCCAGGCGGCCGCGCTGCCGGCGGAGCTGGCGAAGGTCACGCACGAGCCGCCCGCGCAGCAGGCGCGCTGGCTGCGCATGGCCGCCCAGCGCGGCACGCTCGCCCAACTCGACGATGCGACGCTGACGACGCTGTTCAAGGCGCTCGATCCGCTCGCCGTGCCGCTCTATATCCGCAACGGTCCCAACGGTTATCCGTCGTACCAGTTCACGATGGTGCGGCAGGAGCGCATCAGCGGGAAATGGTCCGACACGCCCGATCGCATGCTCGTGAAGACCACCCGCGAGCCGCTGCGGGTCTATGCGAAATGGCTGCCGGGCGGCGCGCATGCGGGCCAGGAGACGATCTACGACACGACCCAGCGCAAGGACGAGATGTACGGCCATCTCGGCGGCCTGCTCGGCAAGATTCCGTTGTGGACGGCGCTCGACGGCGCACTCGCACGCGCGCAGTCGAATCACCAGGTGAAGGATCTCGGCACCGAGTTCATCACGAACCTGTACCTGACCGAAGGGAAGAAATACCAGGAAGCCGGCGTGCAGCGGCCGACGCAGGTGGAAGCGAAGACGATCGGCGGGGTGCGCGTCGTCGCGCTCACTTACGAGACGCCGACCGGCCGGCCGCAGTTTTACGCGAAGAAGGAAACGCTCGGGCTCGACCTGCACGCGCCCTACTTCCGCACCGTCGAATCGTATGACAACGACGGCAGGATCTTCGAGCGGATCATCATCGAGAAGATCGCGCCGGCCACGCTCGACGAATCCGCGTTCGACCCGAAAAACCCGGATTACGCGTTCTGAGCGCCGACGGCGCGCCGCAGGTCGCGCTCAGTCGTCGTCATCGTCGTGATGATGCTTGTGCCAATGCTTGTAATAGTGCTTGCGCCATTTCCGGAAACGGTCGTCGTCCTCGTCGCCGTCGTAACCGTATCCGTAGCCCGGATACGCGACCACCGCCGGCTGCGGCGCCACATAGACCGGCGCCGGCTCGACATAGACCGGCGCGACCGGCACGCCGACGCCCACCGACAGGTCGACGTGCGCCATTGCACTGGCGGAAGCGAGCAGCGCCACGCTCCCGATCGATACCGCCCATCCCCTCTTGTTCATGTTTCCGTTCCCTGATCCGCCGGCCTGCCCGGCACGCGCGATGAAGATAAGCCGGCTGCGCCGGGCCAGGTGCTACGCCGCTGCGAGAGTCGTAACGCGACGTAACGAAACGGCATTAGCCATTTGGCCGAATCGCGAAAACGCGCTGGAACGTCTATAGTGGGTTACGGTTCGACACAATCACGAGCGCGCGCTGCTGGAACGAACAGGGTAAAATCCCGCCAAACACCTGGTGGGCGACCACGCCATCCACACGCACAACATATTCTCTGACGCAGGCTCCTGCCGCACCTCAATGGCCAATCCCGCAGAATCCCATCCGCAAAACGACTTCATCAATTCGGCGCGCAAGGAACGTAAGCGTGTTGAAATCTATCTCGTCAACGGCATTCGTCTGACGGGGTGTATCGAGTCGTTCGACCAGTACCTGGTGATGCTGCGCACCCCCGTGGGTCTGCAAGGCATCTACAAGCGTGCGATTTCCACGATCCAGCTCGATACGGGCGGCTCGCGCCCGGGCGGCGGCGGCCCCCGCGGCCCGCGCACCGGCGGTCGGCCGGGCGGCCGCGAAGGCGGCGGTCACAGCCCGTACGGCTCGCACGGCGGCTCCCGCGAATCGCGCGGCGACGGCGGCTACGGCTCGCGCGAGCCGCGTGAAGGCTACGGCTCCCGTGAACCGCGCGAAGGCTATGGCTCCCGCGAACCGCGCGAGGGTTATGGCGCGCCCCGCGAAGGTTACGGCGCGCCGCGCGAGCCGCGTGAAGGCTACAGCGCGCCGCGCGACGCCGGCGATGCATCGGGCAACACGTCGCCGTCCGATACCCGCGGCGGCAACGGGCCGGTGATCGTCACGCGCCGCCGGCGAATCGTGCCGGACGGCCAGTAAGACAAAAGGGCAAGCCAACCGGCTTGCCCTTTTTCCTGGTGAGCCGGCGCGGCATGTCGCCGCACCGGCCGTACCGCGACCGCTCAGTGTGCGGTCGCCGGCAAGCCCGCGTTGGCCTCGCGCTGCAGCGAACGCACCTGCTGCTGCAATGCACGCAGCTGCGACTGAAGCTCCGCCTGTTGCGCCTGCAGCGCCGCCGTTTCATTGCGGACGCTCTTCTGGCGATCCACGACCGCAGCCTGCTGCTCGCGTGCGATGGAGATGTCGGCCTGCAGACGCCGCGCCCGCTCCTGCGTGAGCGCGATCTGCCGGTCCGTCTGGGCCTTCTGCGATTCCAGCTTCGCCGCACGCAATTCGTTGACGGCCAGCCGTTCCGCCTGATGCGAGAAATCGCGATAGATCGCTTCCGCCCGCGTTTCGTCGTAACTCTTGATCACGCGCCAGAACGCCTTCTGCTGGAACAGCGCGACGAAATAGGCACCGTCCTTCACGCTGAACAGCAGGCTCGCGCCGTAGCTGCCGTTATAGCTCGTGCGCATTTCCGTCAGCGAATGCGCCTGGATCTGGCGCTGCAGCTCGTCAACCGTGCTCGGCCCGGTCGTCTCGCCCGCCTGCGGCTGCACCGACGTTTGCACCTGCTGATCCAGCACCGGAATCGCCGCCACCGGCGCCGATGCCTGCTGTACGGCCGGCGCTCCATTGCCTGCCAGCCCCTGCGCGTACGCGCCCTGCACGCCTCCCATCATCGCGAGCAACACACACGCCCGCGCCAACCCCGTCATATGGCTCATGAATTTTTATTCCCCGCCCGTATCGTTGTAATGCAGCGCGATTTTATCTCATTAATTATTCGCTTTCGCGGGTCTCGGGCTCTTCGTCGAATATCTGATATTTACGCATCTTTTCCCACAACACCTTGCGGCTGATGCCGAGCTGCAGCGCCGTATCCTGGCGCCGCCAGCCGTTTGCGTCGAGCGCCGCGATCACCCGGCTGCGCTCGTTCATGTCCCACTTGCTTCGGTCGACGAAGACTTCCGCCGCGCTTTCCACCGGCACCGGCTGCGCCGAGTTGCGCGCATGGGCGACCAGCCGCTGCAGCCGCGCCGCGTCCCAGCCGCCCGTCTGCCGCACCGTCACGCCGACGCGCTCCGCGAGGTTGCGCAGTTCGCGCACGTTACCGGGGAAATAGCTGTCAGCCACCGCATCCGCGAGCCAGTAAGGCAGATCGGACAGCTGCGCGAGCCGCTCGTCGCCCACCACTTCCGCGACGAACGACTTGAACAGCGCGATCTTGTCGACCGCGCCCCGCTCTTCCAGCGACGGAATGCTCAGCTCGATCACCGCGAGCCGATAGTAAAGATCCGCGCGGAACAGGCCGTCCTTCACGAGCTGCGGCAGCTTCTTGTTGCTGGCCGCGACCAGACGAAAATCGACCTTGATCGGCGACGTCGCGCCGACCCGCAGCACGGCGCCGTCCTCGAGCACGCGCAACAGCTTGACCTGCTGGTACAACGGCAGGTCACCGACTTCGTCGAGGAACAGCGTGCCGCCCGCCGCCTGTTCGAAATAGCCTTTATGCGCGACAACCGCGCCGGTGAACGAACCTTTCGCATGCCCGAAGAACAGCGATTCGAACAGGCCGTCGGGGATCGCGCCGCAGTTGACCGGCACGAATTCGCCGTTGCGATAGCGCGAATGCTTCTGGTGGAGCAATTGCGCGATGCGCTCCTTGCCGACGCCGGTTTCGCCGTGCAGCAGCACGTTGGTGTCGCAGTCGGCGAACGTGTCGACTTCGTGCAGCAGCGCCTGCATCGACTCCGAGTGCGCGACGAGTTCGGACGGCTGCAGCGTTTCGGCCGCGTGCGCGCGCAGCTGCGTGACGAGCTTGCCGATCATCCCGCGCAGTTCGGCGCAGGTGAAGTCGAGCGGCAGAATGTGCGAATAGTCGGGCGGATACTGCGATGCGTCGTGGTCGCGCGCCGCACCGACCCAGACGACCGGCATGCCGATGTTGGCTTGCCAGTCGCGCAGGAACGCCGCGCCGGTTTCGATCATCGTCACGCTGATGATCGCGAGCGATGGCCGCAATGCGGCGCGCTCCGGCGAGATTTCCGCATTGTCGGCGCGGATCACTTCGACGTCGAAGCTCGCCATGCAGCGGGCAACGCGGTCGACAATGTCCGCCTTGCCTTCCCAGACGTACAGATCGAGTTCTGCGATTGCGGGCGTGTTTCTCATCGGGTGGTCTTGCTTCTCTAATTACTGACAGTTTGCGCAGCGCCGCAGGTCAGCGACATCTGATGTACCGTGGCGGCACCGAGCTGGACGCCAAGCAGATCGAGCAGTGGATCGATGATACCGTCCAGCGCGCTCAACAGCGGGCTCAAAACACCGGTCAGGACCCCTAGCAGTTTCGGAACAAAATCCGCTGTGATCGGGACGGTGACGAATCCGAACAGCAGCTCCACTTTCGGTGTGATCGTGGCCGAGCTCAGACCCGCCAATGCATTGCTCACGGCCGAACCCAGCGCATTCGTGTTGGTGGTCCAGTAGTAGGACGGATCGCTTCCGCCGCGTCCGTAAAACGTATTGGTCGCCGTGTTGCCGGCCAGAGCCACCGACACGTTGGAGACGGTCGCGGACACCTCGACCGCGCCCGCCAGTACCTGCACGTCTAGCACCTTGGCGGGCGTCGAGCAGCTGTAGGTCGCCGGCAGGTTGAGCAGGTTGCCGCTGAGCGGCGGCTGGCCGATACATAGATTCGCGACGCTCGGTTGCGCGCTGATCGTGGCCGAATTCGGCGAGGTCCGGCAATTGGTCGACAACAGCGTTGCGCTGCCCGCGCCGAGTTGCACGTAAAGCGGCAGATACACGTTCGCGGACGCCACGACCGGCAGCGGATTCACACCGAGGTCGACGAGGAGATAGACGCCGATCTGCGCATTCGTCGCGACCGTGCGCCACGCGCCGGTCGCGTCCTTCCCGCCTTCGCCCACCGCGATGGTCGGCGGACTGATGACCTGCACCTGCAACTGCGCGATCGATACGGAAGTACCGTTCGGCAGCGCAAGCGGCACATTCGCGCCGATTACGACGCCCGGCTTGCCGCTCTGCGAGATCTGCGCCATCGCCATCACGAGATCGAGCACGTTCACGGTCGCGTCGGCCGCCGCCTCCGCATTCGCGAGGCCGAGCGTGAGCAGCGACGTGGCACCCTGTCCGGTCAGGCGCGCGACGTTGATGCTGGTATTGCTGAGCAGGCTCAGGTTGAGGATGTTGTTCAGTGCGCCGGTAGCACTCGACTGCAGAGCGGTGCCGAGGGTGGTGGTCTTCCCGACTGCCGCCACCGTCGCCTTGAGCAGCGTGCCGACCGATGCCTGCGCATTCACCAGCCCGCCCATCGTCCCGTTGCCCACCGACAGCGACTGCAGTGCGACGGCGATATCACCCAGCTTGACGTTCGCGCAGGCAAGGCCCTGATAGGACGCAAGATTGAGCGTCAGCGGCGTACCGCCCTGGCCTTGCAGCAGCGCGCCCAGCAGCGCATTCACCAGACCGGGATTGCCGGTCGGCACACCCGAGCAGCCGACTCCACCGACGGCGGCCAGCGTCGCGCCGATCGAGAACGTGTCGATGTTGGTCGCCTTTGCGGTCGACGTGGCGATCACGGTACGCGTCGGTCCGAAGAAGAAATACGGCATCGACTTGGAAATCGTGACCCGGACCGCATTCAGCTGGGTGAGCATGGGAACCGATGTCTTCGACGAATAGAAACTGCTCGACGTCCCGGTGGCCGTCGGTGCCCAATAGCCGCAATCGGCCGACAGGGTCGTGGTGCCGCCGACGGAAAAGCCGTTCGTCGATGCGTTGCTCGTGGCCACGCTCGTCACGTTCGCACACGCATCGTCCAGCCGCTGGACCGCCGCCAGCGCCGCGAGATCGGCGACGCGCTGCATGTCGCGGCGGGCCAGGAAGACGTTGCCGATGTCGACCGAACCGAGAATGACCATCGCCAGCAGTATCCATACGGACGCCATGACGACGACCGCGCCGCGCTGTCGCCGCGGCGCGGCGCGCCCCCGTCCGGTCACTCGATTCGATGAATGGCGAGCCGCGATCATTACCGTCCCGCTCAATACGATTGCATGGAATGCTGTCCGCCGGCCCCGCCGCTGCCGTTCGCGTTGACCGGCGACCCCATCGACTCCGGAATCTTGTGCTTGAACGAATCGAGATAGCGCTGGTAACTGAGCGACGCGGTATCGCCCAACATCGGCAACGCCGGTCCGGCCGCACGGTTGTCCCGCTGCAGCGCGAGTAGCGCGTCGGTCGCATGGCCGACTTCGGCCGCCGACGACATCGATTCCGCGCAATGTGCCGCAGTCGTCGCCCCCAGCAATGCAACCACTGTGATGCCGCGATGCAGCCATACATGGCTGCGCTTGAAACGTTTGTCGTTAGTCATGTCACTTCCCCCCGAATGCTTTGTCATTGTGCGAACCGTTGCAGCAGCGGCGCGGTGGGATCGAATCCCTGAATGTTTGCGACGGGCGACGGCCGCCGCGAGACATCGGCGCCCGACACGTCGACCACGCTGCCCGAGCCGGCCGGCGTCACCGTCGCGACCGAGGCCGGCGGCGGTGCCGCGCGGCGCCACGCACGCGCTGCCGCCGTGATTTTCATCGCGTCGCCGCGGATGTCGTTGCGCACGTCGGCCGACAGCTTCTGCTGTGCCATGAGCCGCTGCGCGTCGCGCGTACGGCCGGACGCGAGCAGGTACAGCACCAGGTTGCTGATGATCTTTGGATTGTTCTGGTCGAGTTCAGCCGCCTTCATCAGCGGGATGCGCGCACCGTCGATATCGCCGCCGCGCAATTTTGCGTAGGCGAGATCCGACAGCGTCGCGGCATCGGTCGGTGCCAGCACCGTCGCCTGCGCCAATGCCTGCGCGGCGCGCGGAAAATCGCCCGCCGCACCGGCGATCAGCCCCAGCCCGCGATACCCGCGCGCCGCCAGCGGCGTGTTGAGCAGTTGCGTATAGACAGCCGTGCTCGCGGCCGGCTGGTCGGTCATGCGCAACGCATCGGCGCGCAGAAGGATGGTCTGCGGTGACGCACCGTACTGCTTCTCGTACGCATCGATATGCGCGAGCGACGCGTAATACAGTCCTTGCGACTGGATCCGCTCGATCAGGCCCAGATACATGCCGGGCGTATCGGGTGCTGACTGTTTCTGGGCCGCGGCGTCCATCAATGCCGCACGCTCGGCTTGCGGGCCAACACCGTACCCGCTTTCCTTGAACGCCGAACACGCGCAGAGCAGGCCCGCCATCGCCACCATGCCGGCCACTTTCGCGACTTCATCGATGCGTTTCATTTTCCGTCCTTTCCCTTCCCTGCATCAGTGCTGCGCCTGGTTCAGCGCACGCAGCACCGAAATCATCCCCGGCCCGGCCGTCACGATCAGCAGCGCGGGCAGAAGCGTCACGATCATCACGCCCGTCATCTTCACCGTCAATCGACCGATGCGCTCGCGCAGCATCGCGCGACGGGCCTCGCGCAAGCGCTCGCCGAACTGCTTGAGCGGCTCCTGGACCGCGCCGCCATGCTTGTCGACCTGTATCAGCAATCGCACGATGGCGCGCAGATCCTCGTTTTCAAAGCCCGACGACAACCGCTGCAACGACTGCTCGCGTGTTCGCCCCGCCGCGAACTGCCGTTGGGCGATTTCCATTTCCGACGAGAGCACGGGCATCATGCCCTTGAAGTCGTTCGTGACGACCTGAATACTCTGGTCGAGCGACAGACCGACTCCTTGAAGCAGACGCAGCATGTCGACCAGCAGCGGCAACTCGTCGGTCACCGCTTGTCGACGTTTCGCGGCACGGCGCCGCAGGTAGAGCTTCGGCACCATGAATCCGACGATGAACGAAATACCCACGCCCAGCCACCACTGCGTGCCACTCACATGCGGCCCGACCACGCCGATGTATGCGAGTGGAATGACGATCGAGCAGGCGATCCGCGCACTCAGGAACAAGCCGCGCGTGCGCGTATCGACAAAACCGCATTGCTCGAGCAGCAGCCGATCCTCTTCGGCCACGACCAGCCGACCGATACCGGTATCCAGCCAGCGCATCCCGAACACCGACAGACGCGCCTGCATTTGCGCGAGTCGCGACGGCTGACCGGGTGCCTGCCGCGCGTCCGGCTCCTTCCGCAACGATTCGTCCGCGTCCTGGGCCGCCCGCCCGCTCGCGGCCGCCAGCGCTGCAAGCCGCCGCTCGAGTGCGTCGGTCAGTGTCCGGCCGCTGCGCGATTGCGCATTCGCGCTGCGGATCGCGAGCAGCGCCAGCAACAGGATGCCCAGCGCCCCAAGCACCAGTGCGAGCGAACCAAGTTGATTGGCTGTCATGCCGTCACCTGAGTTTGGCCATGTGATAAAGCCAGATCCCGCCCGCTGCCTGCAGCATGAAAGCGAGGACCAGCAACTGGCGACCGGTGTAATCGTTCCACATCGACTGGAGATAGAGCGGATTGGTCGCGATGACGAAGCTACCGATCGCGATCGGCAGCATGACGAGCACCCATGCAGACAAACGCGTTTCCGACGACATCGCCTCCAGTTCCCGCTCGGCCTGTTCGAGGTCGCGCATGAACGTCGACATCCGGTCGAGCATGATGTCCGCGCGACCGCCGTACCGCACCGACAGCCGCAGCACCGACCCGACCAGTTCGAACTCCTTCGTGTGGTACACGTTCGCGATATGCATCATCGCGCGGTCGATCTCGACGCCCGTCCGCAGCATCCTCGACACATGGTCCAGGCAGCCGCGCAACGGCGCCTCGGTGGTCTGCAGCGCGGCCTGGAACGCGGCCGGCACGCTATTGCCCAGCGTCACCAGCCGCACGATGCCGTCCAGAAACGACGGCAACTGACGAACGATCATCTGGCGCCGCCGATGTATGCGCGACACCAGCCAGAACACGAGCAGCGCGGCGCCGCAGACGAGCGCGGCGATGCCGCCGAGCCAGCCGCCCCGATCCCCGGCGGCAAACGCCGCCCCGGTCAACGCCAGCAGCGCAAGCAGCGCCTTGCCGCGCGCGTCCTCGATTCCCGCACGGCTTGCCACGTTGGCGAAATACTCGGTCGCGACTGCGCGCCAGCGTGCCCATTGCGAAGCGGGTACGCCGGCTGACGCGCGCGCCGCGGCGGGCGCTGCCGCCCCTGCAGACGCCGGCCGGGCTTGCTGCTGACGCACACCGCCCGCTCGCGCGCCGGGTTCGATCCGGCTGTCGATGAAGCGCTGCACGTCGGCGCGATCGCGCTTCATCTCGCCGTGCCGCCACAGCATCAGCGCGGCGGCCACGAGCAGAAGCGCCATTGCCAGCACGCTATACATTGAAACCCCCGCCGCCGCGGCCGAATCCGCCGCCGAACCCGCCACCGCCGCCGCTACCGCCGAAGCCGCCCTGCAGCGTCTGACGGAAGCGGGCGAGCTTCGGCGAGTGCGGATGAATGCCGAGCGATTCCCAGGTGTCGACTTCTTCGCCTTCGGGCGTCACGCGCGCCTCGTAGCGATACAGTTCCTGCGTCGCGATGATGTTGTCCGACAGGCCGGTTACCTCGGTAATCGACAGGATCCGGCGCCGGCCGTTGGACAGACGGCCGATCTGCACGATGAAGTCGATCGCGTTCGCGATCTGCCGGCGCAGGCTCGACTCGGTGCCCTGGAACCCGGCGAAGCCGGCCAGCATCTCGAGACGATAGAGGCACTCGCGCGGCGAACTCGCATGCACGGTTCCCATCGAGCCGTCGTGGCCCGTGTTCATGGCCTGCAGCATTTCGAGCACCTCGCCGCCGCGCACTTCGCCCACGATGATCCGGTCCGGGCGCATCCGCAACGTATTGCGCAGCAAATCGCGAATCGACACGACGCCGGTCCCGTCGAAGCCACCGGGCCGGCTTTCGAGGCGCACGACATGCGGGTGATTCAGCGACAGTTCGGCCGTATCCTCGATCGTCACGACGCGCTCCGGCTCGGGAATGTGGAACGCGAGCGCATTGAGCAGCGAAGTCTTGCCCGAGCTCGTGCCGCCCGACACGAGGATGTTGCAGCGTGCCTCGACCGCCGCCTCGAGCAGCGCACCGAGCTCCGCATTGAACGTGCCGTTGCCGAGCAGATCGGCCGGCTTGAGCGGATCCTTGCGGAATTTCCGGATCGACACGACCGGCCCGTCGATCGACAGCGGCTCGATCACCACGTTGACACGCCCGCCGTCCGGCAGGCGCGCATCGACCATCGGATTCGATTCGTCCAGGCGTCGGCCGATCGGCGCAAGGATGCGTCGCACGATACGCAGCAGGTGCGCGTTATCGGTAAAGCGGATCGGCAGCTTGGCCAGGATCCCGTGGCGCGACACGTAGATGTCGTTGTAGCCGTTGATCAGGATGTCCTCGACATGCGGATCGGCGAGCAAGTCCTCGATCGGCCCGAACCCGGCAAGCTCCTTGGTCAGCGCCTCGGCAATCGTCCTGACCTCGTTCTCGTTGAGCGGGATGCGCCGCAAACGCACGAAGCTGTCGATTTCCAGGTCGACGAACTGATTGATTGCCTGGCGCGACCAACGACCGAATTCGGCCCCCAGTTCCTCGATGCGCGTCAGCAAATGTTCGTGCGCGGCATTCTTGATGTCATGGAACTGCTGCGACTGGGAGAACGGCGCGGCGCCGTCGGCAAATTGAATGTCGTGTGCCATCGCTTACGAACGCTTGGACGAAGGTTGAATGAAACGCTTGAGCACGGACAGGCCCGAAGCGGCGCTCTTTGCCGGCGCCACCGTGCCCGCCAGTCGCTCCGCGAGCGGCTCGAGCGCACGCACATACGGGTCGCGCTCGGCCATGTCGACGATGAGTCGCCCTTGGTTGGCCGCCTGCCCGATCGACACGCGCCGCGCAGGCAGCGTCGCCAGCAACGCGATGCCGAGCCGGTCTGCGATCTGGGCCGGCGTCAGGCTCAGTGCCGCGTCGTACTGGTTGACAACGAGACGCATCTTGCCGAGGTCCATCCCCGCATCGCGCAGCCCCTCGAGCAGATCGACCGCGGAGACGATCGATGCGACGCCCTGATCGCAGACCAGCCACGCCTCGTCGGCAACCGCCGCGATCTGCGCGACGAACTCCAGGTTGGTAAAGCCGCCCAGATCGACAATCTGCTGATCGAAGAAGGCGCGCAGCCGGTTCAGCAGGCCGACGCAGGCCGCGTACGACACGTCACGCAAATCGGCGAGGTTCGGCGGCAGCGTCGTCAACGCGACGCCGCTCGCGTGTCGTGCGAGGGCCGTGTTGACGAAGGTCCGGTCGATGCGGCGCAGGTTGCGCACGGCCTCGACAAAATGGAATTCGCAACGCGTGTTGAGAAAGAGTGCGCTATCGCCCGCCGGCAGACCCAGATCCACGAGTGCCGTTTGCCGGGCATGCGGCGTGGCAACACCGAAGGCAGGCGCGTCGCCGGCGACGATGCCGGCAGCGCCGCGCTTGTGCAGCCATACGGCGAGATTCGATGCGAGCGTACTCACGCCCATCCCGGCGCGCGCACCGAGCAGCGCGACCAGCTTGCCGTGGCGATTGGCCGGTTCCGCGCCGGCGTGCTCGAGCAGTCCGCGCGTGATACGCAATGCGTCTTCCGCGCTGCCAGAAACGTCGATGAAATCGCGCACGCCGGCCCGGAGCGCCGCGAGCGCGCTTTCCGGCTGCGCCAACGTACCGAGCGCGACCACCGGCAGGCTCGGATGTGCAAGACGCACCGCCGCCGCGGCAGCACTCGCTTCGGCCTGGGCACGGGAAAAATCGATGAAGACGATCGCCGGGTTGAGCCCGAGGATGCGCTGGGCCAGCGCGCCGGGCTCCAGCGATACCGCTTCCACCATGCCGGCCGAGACGAGCGTATCCCGCAGCCAGCGCAGATGCTCGTCCTGGTGGGATGCGCATACAAAATAATCAGTCACGGCGGGCTCAGCCAATGAAAGGGTTCTCGCGTTCATGTTGAATACCCCCGAATCCGTATCGCGCGATGCCGCGCCGTGCGGTCATTTCGAAAATCCCGGCGCGGCATCCGGCGACGCGATACCGCCAAGATACGAGCGCCAGACAGGCCCGTCGCGCTGCTCGGACAGCTCACCCGGCGTCGCCGGCAGCGGTGCGCCCTTCGCGATCGGCGCCACCAGATGCGGTGTCACGATGATCACCAACTCCTTGTCGTTCTGCTGGTAATTCAACGATTTGAAGAACGCACCGATGATCGGCAGATCGCCCAGGACCGGCACCTTGCTGATGTTCGACATCGTTTCGCGGTCGATCAGGCCGCCGATCACGAAGCTCTCGCCATCACCCAGTTCGACCGTCGTATCCGCGCGCCGGGTCGTGATGGCCGGCACCGACACGCTGTTGATCGTCACGCCGTGCTGAAAGTCGAGCTGGCTCGATTCGGGCGCGACCTTGAGCGCGATCCGGTGCTGGCTCAGCACGGTCGGCGTCAGCGTGAGACCAACGCCGTACTGCTTCCAGTCGATCGCCGTCGAGCCGAGTGCCTGCGGCACCGGTACCGGAATTTCACCGCCCGCGAGAAAACTCGCGCTCTGCCCCGACAGCGCCACCAGCGTCGGCTGCGCAAGCACGCGGGCCAGGTTGTTCGCTTCGAGAATCGAAATATTGCCGAAAATGCCGCGACCGGCGGAATTCACGACCAGGTTGAACGCCGACGCGATCGGAATGCCGCCCGTCGCCGCGAAGGCCGACGTCGCGCCGCCCGTCACGGACTGAAGACCGCCCGGCGAAAACGCACCGAACGCGAATCCGTTGCTCTGCTTGAAGAAGTTCAGCCCCGCTTCCTTCAGCACCGAGCGGCTGAATTCGACGACGCGCACATCGACCTGCACGACGCTCCGGTTACCGACCGTCGACGCATCGATTACCGTGCCGTCCTTGCCGCCCATCCGCTTGCCGACGGCCACAGCCCGTTCATGCGCGTCGAGCGACGCCGAGGAGCCTGACAGGACCGCGGCTCCGCCGTATCCCTTGACCTTCGGCCCCGAACCATCCAGTGCCGCCTGGGCGGCCGCATCGACGACATTGACGTTCCACACCGTCGGCTCGTCGCGGCCCCGCTCCCACAACAACACGTTCGTCGAACCCGGTGCCTTCGCAACCAGCAGCACGGATCCGGCATGGCTTCCCTTCATGACCAGCACGTCGACGACGGCGGGGTCGCCAACCGCGATCCGTTGCAGCGTGCGGCCGGCAGCGACCTGTCGTTGCGAGCCGACCGCAAGGTCAATCGACGCGTTCGTACCGGCAGCCTCCGTCAGGACACCAAAGGTCATGGCCCAGATAGCAATCGCGTATGCAATCAGTTTGTTTGTCATTGTGTCGGTGCCGTCGCGCGGCCTTCTCTGTTCCGTAGCTGCTGTCGATGATCGTATGTTGATGTCAATAGGCAACCGTTTCGGCACGCCCGCCACGAATGACTTCGATACTGCTGCCGCTCCCCCGGGCCATCACCGGCGCGCGCGGGACAACCGGCGCGCGGGGCGCAGCACGCGCACGCCCACCCGACAGGTCGTCCAGCCATACGCCGCTCGCGGCCTGCGCCGACGGCGTCGCGCCCCCGCCCCCCGTACGAACCGCGACCGTCTGTGTCGCGATGTCGGTGTCGCGCGGATTGCGCAGCGCGAGCGTCAGACGACCGCTTGCCTCGGCGAGCGTGAGCGCATCGACCTGTGCGGTCGGCACGGCGAGCACCGCGGTCCGCACCGCGCCGCTCGGTCCGCCACCGCCGTCCCGATCGGAAGTCGCATCGCCGAACGACAGCACACGGACCCTCGACAGCAGCAGGCGCGCCTGCGTAGCGGGAATCTCCGAATTCACCTGGGCGCCGCCGGATCCGTCACGCCGCAGATTCAGGAACACGTCGACAAAGTTGCCGGGCCGCAGCCGGTTGCCGACCGCGTTCGATTCGTCGACCTTCACGGCGACGGCACGCTCACCAAGCGCCACCTGGTCGGCCAGTCCGGAGGTCAACCCGCCTTCGAGCACCGGTGCTGCGGCAAGAATGTCGTTCGCCGGCACGCGACCGACAAGGGCCGTCGGATCGCTGAACCCGCCAGTCGGCATCATCGGCACCTGTGCGAGCTTCAATGCGTCGGCGGGAATCGGCTGGCCGGCCGGCAGCACGCGCGCGGCCACGACGAGCGGCACCGATTGCGTCGCGACCGTCGGCGTTGCCACAACCGGCGGATGAGCCGGCGCGCGGCCAAGCGTCCATGCATAGATCCCGAGCAGAACTGCGATTGCGATCAGCAGCCCGGCGATGATCTTCGTCAAGTTGTTGGCCATGGTGAATGTCGGTGCCGTAGATTGATGTTGTTATGTTCGAGCGTGGACACCGCTGTGTGCATGTGACCCGCCGTGTATGCTGCCCGGCTCATAGGATGGTTGCCGGATTGATCTGGACGGTGGCCGTGCCGGTAAGCTGCGCCGGCGTGACGAGACCCAGCAACGGCAGCGACGGAACCAGCGGATGCGCCTGGTACGGATAGGTCACCGTGACTGTCACGCAATACATCGCCGGGTCGTAGCTGCAGGCTCCTGATACCGGCGTGGGGATCTGGACATGGGCCAGCCATGAAGTGAGGCCGGCAGCCGTTGTCTTTGCCGCGCTCGCCCGGTCCGTCAGCGCCTGCGAGCCCGAACCGTTGGCCTCATACACATAGTTCAGTGCCGAACGCGCGCCCTCGGTCGCCGCAAGCGTGAGGCTCTGCTGAACCGCGAAAATGAGCCCGAACGTCACGATCGCGTACAGAATCAGGAAAAACAGCGGAAATACCAGCGCGAATTCGACGGCAGTCGCTCCTCGCTCCCTCGAGCACGCGGCCGGTCGATACTGTCGTTTCATCGCCCGCTCCAGGTAACGACCAGATAGCCCAGCCAAATGGCCGCGGGAACGACGAGACACGCCGCGTACGGTGTCGAGCGCCGTCCGGCGAGCGCCATTGCCGGCAATCCGCGCACCCATAACGCGCCGAGCGGCGTGCGAGCGAGCAGCATCAATCCCAGGACGTGCACGCCGGCGGCAAGGCTGGCAATCACCCACAGCCAAAGCAATATCGGCAAACCGCACCACGCACCGAGGACCGCGAATACCTTGACGTCCGCCGCGCCCATGACGCGCATCGCAAAAAGCGGGAAGAAACTGACCAAACCGACCAGCATGCCGATCAATGCCTGCCCGGTTGAAATACCAAATGGATTTGCGTGTATCAGTGAACTGACGAGCGCAGCAGTGCCTCCGCAGATGACAAGCGAATTCCGAACGAGCCGAAATCGAATATCACCGGCAGCAACGAGAGCGGCCCAGGCAAAAAAAATGCTGGTGCTGAGGAGATGTGCCATATCGCGAACGACTGCGCATGCCGATGTAACGGCGAGCGAGCCGCGACCGCGACTCGCTCGCCCCCAACGAACCGCAATGGTTAGGGCAGCGAACTGGCAATCGTGGAGAACAGAGCCGCGATCTTCGTGCCGATGGTCGTCACGCTGGTAATGATCAAGGCTGCAATCAAACCCGCAATCAGCCCATACTCGATCGCGGTCACCCCGTCTTCTTCCTTGAGGAAGCGCTTGATAAGTGCTTTCATTTTTTAATTCCTCGTGCCTGTATGTACGTTTTTTGGCCTTTTATACGTTGTACATCCCCGTATATCTGGCCTGTGCCCCGCGCCGTTCGTTATCTGCGTAACGACAAGCGGGTGCGCTTTCTTTATATGTCACCCCGAGGGGTGAGTATCACAATTTGATGGAAGTTAACATTCGCGATAGTGCCCCTCCTCGAACGTCGTGTACCAATCCGTACATTTCCTTACATCTGCTCCGGATTCTATATCCGTTCCTATTTAAGTTCCAACCTCTTTCAAGGTGGGTCGAAAAAACTTTCCGAGAGCACAACGCATTTGTACGGCGTTTCGGTACGACTTACACATAGGATTTACGATAGGTTAGATGTGCGTGCCTAATCCACCAGTAAAACAACAGACCGCCCGCGGGCCCTGTACCGGCCCAACGTTACGCCGCACGCGTAACGCCAATGTTGAGACGTTACGTTACGAAGCGACCGAAACCGTTCTCATTTGACTGCTTTTAAACAGATTCAACAATCTTTCAATTTCCCCAAATTCCTTTTCCGACAAGGAATTGCGTCGTTTAAAGCCAATCGTCGAGCCGACGGCTCTCGAAATGGCACGACAGTTGCAGAGTAATCCTCGCAGCACTCAACACAACATCAGCTTCAATGCGAGGACGAAATGGACATTCAGGTTATCCCTCATGGCATGCTTCGGACGACTATGATCGCGGCCACCGTGGCAGCCATGCTTTCCCTCTCCGCGTGCGGCGGCTCGGGTTCCATCAGCAAGGGCATCAGCGGTGGCTCCGGTTCCGGCGGCAGCGACTCGATCTCCACGTCGGGCGGCGGCACCTCGGGCGGCACGTCCGGTTCGACGAGCGGCGGCAGCACCAGCGGCTCGACCAGCGGCAGCACGAACGGTTCGACGAGCGGCAGCACCAGCGGAACGACGAGTGGAACGTCCAGCGGTACGAGCGGCACCTCCGGTGTGTCGGCGAACCCGGTAGGGAGTGTCCTCGCACAAGGCGGCAACGTCATCACGAGTCTCGGTGGAACCGCGTCGGGCCTCGGCAGCACCGTCGCGAACCAGTCGCTGCCCGGCGTCGATCCGGCCACGACGCAGGCCGCCGGCGGCATCATCCAGTACGTCGGCGGCGCGGTCACGGCGCTCGGCACTGGCGTGGGCGGCGGCCTCGGCCAGCTCGGTGCGACGAAAGACCCGGTCGGCGTCACGGTCGCGAGCACGGGCGGCGTCGTCAACCAGCTCGGCGGCGCGGTCACGCAGACGGGCAACCTGGTCACGAGCCTCAGCAGCGGCCCGCTGTCGCCGCTCGCCCCCGTCACGGGCGCCGTCGGCGGCCTCGTGACGCAAGTCGGCAACGCGGTCTCGAACGGTGGCACCACGCTCTCCAACGCGCTGTCGACCGGCCCGATCCAGCAGATCACGCAGACGGTCAGCTCGGCCATCACGCCGATCACGACGATGGTCGGCCAGACGACGCAGACGATCGGGACGGCCACCGGCCTCGACGCGCCGGTCAACACGCTGCTCGGCACGATCGGCAACGGCCTGAACCAGGGCGGCGCGCTGATCGCCTCGACGGGCGGCAACCCCGTCACGACCGGCCTCGGCAACACCGTCTCGTCGACCGGCAATACCGTCAAGGCAGTCGGCGGGCTGCTCACGGGCAGCACCGGCGGCGCGACCAACCCGCTCGCACCGCTCACCGGCCTCCTCTCGACGGTCAGCGGCCCGCTCGGCGGCGCAACGGGCGGCACGAGCGGCGGCCCGCTCGCTCCGATCACCGGCCTCGTGTCCACCGTCACCGGCACGCTCGGCGGCGCAGCCGGCGGCACCAGCGGCGGACCGCTCGCTCCGGTCACCGGCCTCGTCTCCACCGTCACCGGCGCACTCGGCGGCGCAGCGGGCGGCACCAGCGGCGGCCCGCTCGCTCCGGTCACCGGCCTCGTCTCCACCGTTACCGGTGCACTCGGTGGCGCAGCCGGCGGCACGAGCGGCGGTCCGCTCGCGCCCGTCACGGGCCTCCTGTCCACGGTCACCGGCGCGCTCGGCAGCGCAACGGGCGGTGGCAATCCAATCGCCGCTCCGGTCACCGCGGTCACCAGCACGAGCGGCGCACCGTCACTGAGCGGCACCACGGGCGCCGTCACGAACTCGGGCTCGGGTTCGAATCTGCTCGCACCTGTCACGTCGCTGATCGGCGGCCTGCTCGGCGGCACGCGCGGCAAGTAATCAGACATCCATTCATCGACAAGACAGCGAGGAGTCCATCATGTCCCAGCAACGTTCCTTCACGACAGTCGCGCTGCGCCAGTGGCGCATGCCCGTCACCGTATTCGCCGCTGCGTGCCTGCTGGCCGCCTGCGGCGGCAACAGCGTCAGCACGCCGCCGACCGCCAACAACGGCGGCGGCTCCAGCGGCACGAGCGGTACCAGCGGCACGAGTGGCACCAGCGGTACGGCGACCGGCACCAACGGCGTCGTCAGCACGGTCGGCCAGACCGCGACCGACCTCGGCAGCACGGTCGGCAACATCAGCGTGCCGGGCCTCGGCGACGGCGTGACGAAGGGCGTCGGCAGCACCATCTCGAGCACCGGCACGATCGTCGGCGCGGCCGCCGACGCGTTGAGCAACGGGCTGGGACAGACCGGCACGATCAAGGACCCGGTCGGCACGACGGTCGCCGGCCTCGGGAACGTCGTCGGCGCGACGAGCAACACCGTGTCGGGGCTGAGCTCGACGGTCAAGGCGCTCGGCACCGGGCAGCTCTCGCCGCTCGCCCCGGTGACGACACCTGTCGGCACCGTGCTCGACACTGTCGCCAACGGTCTGACGGCCGCCGGCACGACGATCGGCTCGACGCTGTCGTCGGGTGCCGTGCAGCAAGTGACGCAACCGCTCAGCTCGGCAATCACGCCGTTGGTGATCACTGCGGGTCAGGTCACGCAACAGGTCGGCACGACCACGGGCCTCGGACAACCGGTGTCGGGCCTGCTCGGTCAGGTCGGCGGCGCGATCAGCTCGGCGGGCAAGCAAGTGGGTAGCACGTCGAATCAACCGCTCGTCGGCGATGTCGGCCAGCTCGTCACCGCGGTCGGCAACACCGTGACGAACGCGGGCGGCCTCGTGAACCCGAACGGCCCGAACGGCGCGGCGCCGATCCCCGGCCTGATCACGAGCCTCGTCGGCGGCTCGACCACGACCGTTCAGAACGGCTCGTCGTCGGGTTCCAGCGCGACGTACCCGCTCGGCGGCCTGCTGTCCGGCCTCGGCTCGACGCCGCTCGGTTCGCTCACGGGCGCGGTCGGCGGCGCGACGGGTGGCGCAGGCGGGGCAAACCCTCTCGCGCCGGTCACCGGTTTGCTGAATACTGTCACCGGAGCAGTGGGTGGTGCTGCGGGATCCGGGGCTTCGTCGAATCCGCTCGCGCCGGTCACGTCGCTCGTCGGCGGGGTGTCGGGGACGGCCTCGTCGGGCGGCTCGACGGGGCTCCTCGCGCCGGTCACGGGGCTGCTGGGCACGCTGGGTAGCGTCGGCAAGTAAGGAGGACGGTCGCGCCTTTGCAGCCGGAGCAGGAGGCGCGGCCGTACAAAACACAACCGGCCATGCGGCACGCGGCGCGCGACACTACGATGTCGCGCCCGCACTAGAACGAAGACGAAAAGAAAGGCCTACGAGGAAGAACAATGAAATCCAGATTCGATACATGGATGATGCTGCTCGCCATCGCAGCAGCAGGCACGGCACAGGCACAGACGCGCGCAGCAGGCAACCCGCTCGATTCCCTCCCCCAGATCAACGCGCCGAAGAAAGGGCCGAGCGTCACCGTGCAGGTCGCGCCGCAGGCGCCGCAGTTGCAGGAGCTGCTGTCGCGACACGTGACACCGACAACGTTCCAGGTCGAAGGCGTGAAGTCGGTGCCGTTCGACGAAATCTCGCGTCGCTTCACGCCCCTCGTCGGCAAGGACATCACGATCGGCGAGCTGATCGAAACCGCCAACGGCGTGACCAGGCTGTACCAGGATCGCGGCTATGCGCTGTCGTTCGCGTTCATTCCCGCGCAGACGTTCGAGAACGGCGTCGTGCGCGTCACGGTCGTCGAAGGCTACGTGTCGGACACCAAGGTCACCGGCAAGCCCGGCGCGATGGAATCGAAGATCCGCGCGATCGCCGCGCACATCACGGCCGATCGCCCGCTGCGCCGCGCGACGTTCGAACGCTACGTGAACACCTTCGGTCTCCTGCCCGGCGTCACGGTGAAGGCCAACGTGCCGCCGCCGCAAACGACCGACGGCGCGACGACGCTCGAACTCGCGGTCGACCGCAAGGCATTCAACATCAGCACCGGCATCGATTTCAATCACCCGGGCGTGCAGGGGCTCATCACCGCGACGGAGAACGGCCTCACGTCGTTTGGCGAGCAATTGAGCATTTCCGCACTGGTGCCGCCCGGACGCGACAAGCAGACCTACGTCGCATTCAGCGGCGCGGTGCCGGTCGGCAGCAGCGGCCTGGTCACGCGCCTCGACGCCAGCACGTATCGCGGCAAGCCGACCGACAACCCGGGCCTGCCGTCGACCGTCGAGCGCACGGTCAAGAACGAGAAGCTCGGTCTTTCGGCGTCCTATCCGTTGCTGCTGAACAACCAGCGTAGCCTGCTCGGCACCGTGTCGGGCTATGCATCGCACAACGAAGACCGCTACCAGAACACGATCACCGGCAACAGCATCGACACGCGCTCGCAGGTCCGCGTGCTGCAGATGCAGCTCGACTATACGAGCGTGTCGGCCAAGCAGGTTCAGAAACTCAGCGTCAACGTCGCGAAGGGCTTCAACATTCTCGGCGCGTCGAAATCGCAGGACATCACGCTCGGCTCGACCACGACGTCGGTGGACAGCCCGATTTCGCTGACGTTCGTGCGCACCGGCGCGACCTTCACGCAAACCAACGAATGGCCGTTCAAGATCGGCACGTCGGTCTCGCTGACGGGCCAGTACAGCCCCGATTCGCTGCCGACGTCCGAACAGATCTCGTTCGGTTCGACGCGCTATGCGCTCGGCTACCAGCCCGGCGAAACGTCGGGCGACTCGGGTTGGGGGATGTCGCTGGAGGTCAATCGCGCCTTCACGCCGGGCTGGACGTACATGAAGTCGATCACGCCGTACATCGCTTATGACAGGGCACGTGTGTACCTGCATACGGGCACGCCATCGCCGAGCCGCTTGTCGTCGGTCGGTATCGGCGTACGGTTTTCGGACAGCCGCTACTACAGTCTCGACCTGAATATCGCGAAGCCGGTCGGCGATGCACCCGTTGAAAGCGCATCGCGCAGCCCGCGCGTGAATGCCGCGTTCTCGTATCAGTTGAACTGATCGGTCACCAGACAGCGCGCGTCTCGCGGGCTGTTTGGATTAGAGCCCCCTCTATCAAACGCAGCGCGTCGTTTCACGTATTCTGGGAAAGCTCGCAACATGCCACGCCCCATGCAGGCGGTCGTGCGGGCGAATCGAACACGACATGAAACAAGGAGGAAGACGATGATTCAACTGACCCGCCCGTTGCGCGCACTGGCCGTCGCAAGCGCACTGCTCGCTTGCGCCGCCCCAACCTACGCGCAGGCCGACAACCCCGTCGGCATGTGGCAGACGATCGACGACAACACGCATCAGCCGAAGGCACTCGTGCAGATCGCCGAAGACGGCGACGGTACGCTGTCGGGCAAGGTCGTCAAGGGCCTCGGCGCCAACGACACGCCCGATCGCCGCTGCACCGCGTGCACGGACGAGCGCAAGGATCAGCTCATCAAAGGCATGACGATCATCAAGGCGATGAAGAAGGACGGCGACCACTGGGACGGCGGCAACATTCTCGACCCGGAAAACGGCAAGGTCTACAAGTGCAAGATGTCGCTGGCAGACGGCGGCCAGAAGCTCGTCGTGCGCGGCTACATCGGCGTATCGCTGCTCGGCCGGTCGCAGACCTGGGTTCGCGCACAATAACGCGACGCGCGTCGAAACGCGCGACGCAATGAAAAATCGGCCTGGGATGTAGTCAGGCCGATTTTGTTTGGGTGCGTGCGTGAATGAAACCGGGCGACATCACGCTGCGTGCTTCAGCGTATCCGACGCATAGCTGCCCGGTGCACGATACACCGGCGCCGCGGCACCCCGCGCCTCAGCCGCCTTCGATTGCGTGTGCTTGCGCATCCGCGTGGACAGTTCGTTGCACAGATTCACGCCTGCGTCGCCATACAGCTCGCGCATCACCTGCATCAACGTGCCGGTCTCGTGCCAGACCTTGAAGCGGCGATGGCATGTCTGGTATGACGGGTAACGACGCGGCATCGCGGACCAGGTCGCGCCGCTATAGATGACCCATAGAACGCCGTTCAGGACGGCGCGCGTGTTGGCCAACGGCCGGCCGCGCAACTCGGTGCGCGGCTGCATTTCGGGCAGAAGCGGCACGACGCAGTGCCACTCGTGGTCGGTCAGATCGCGATACGGTGTCATGGATATCTCCAGCCTTAGGAACCATGACACAACGATATCGGCCGACTTCAACGATGAATATAAGACAAGTCCGAAAATACCCGGGGATCGCGATAATTTGACCGGAATTGACGTTTAAAGCCCGTCATTTATCGAAAACTACGCTCAGGTCAGCGAAGTATCGACGATGCGACGCGGCGTTTCAATGTATTCCTTCGACTGCATCTCGACGATCCGCGACACCGTGCGCGCGAACTCGTTCGCCATCGGCCCTTCGACGTACAACTGTTCCGCCGGCACCGCCGCCGACATCAGCAGCTTGACCTTGTGGTCGTACAGCACGTCGATGAGCCACGTGAAGCGCCGCGCCTCCGATGCCATGCGCGGCGACATCTGCGGCACTTCGGACAGCACGATCGCGTGAAAACGGCTCGCCAGCTCGAGATAGTCGTTCTGCGAACGCGGGCCGCCGCAGAGCGTCGCGAAATCGAACCAGACGACCCCATCGGCCTTGCGCAACGCCTTCAGTTCGCGCTTCTCGATATGCAGGATCGGGCTTTCGTCGGGCACCGCGGCGAGCTTCGCGAATGCATGACGCAGTTCGCGATCGGCGTCCGCGCCGAGCGGCGTGTGATACATCCGCACCTGCGCGAGCGTGCGCTGGCGATAGTCGACGCCCGCGTCGACGTTCAGCACGTCGAGCTTTTCCTTGATCAGCGCGATCGCCGGCAGCATGCGGTCGCGATGCAGGCCATCGGGATACAGGTCGTCGGGATCGTAGTTGGACGTCATCACGAACTGCACGCCGTTGTTGAACAGGCGATCGAGCAGCCGGTACAGGATCATCGCGTCCGCGATGTCCGATACATGGAATTCGTCGAAGCAGATCAGCCGGTAGCGCTTCGCGATGCGTCGCGCGAGTTCGTCGAGCGGATCGGCCTGCCCTTTCAGCTCCTCGAGTTCGCGGTGCACTTCACGCATGAATTCGTGGAAGTGCAGGCGCGTCTTGCGCTGCACGGGCACCACCGCGTAGAAGCTGTCCATCAGGAAGCTCTTGCCGCGGCCGACGCCGCCCCACATGTAGACACCACGCGGCAGGTCCGGATGATTGATGAGCTTCTTGAACGCGTTCGAGCGGCGCGCCTTGTAGTCGACCCACTCGTCGAAGCAGTGCTGCAGGCGGTCGACGGCCGCGCGCTGGGCGGGATCGGACTGATAGCCGCGCGTGGTCAATTCGCGCGTGTAGTATTCGGTGACGTTCATCGGGCAAACCGGAAAAAACGAAGGCGAGCGGGAAACTCCCGCCCGCCTTCGTCATGAGACGGCCGCGCCGGCCAAGGGCCGGCCGCCGCTATACCGCACTCAGCTGTTCAGCGAGCGCTTGTCGACGGCGAGCGCCGCTTCGCGCATCACTTCCGACATCGACGGGTGCGGATGGCAGATGCGTGCGATGTCTTCCGACGCCGCCTTGAACTCCATCGCCACCACGGCTTCGGCGATCAGGTCCGACGCGTTCGCCGCGATCACGTGCACGCCGAGCAGTTCGTCGGTCTTCGCGTCCGCGATCATCTTCACGAAACCGTCCGGCGCGTTCATGCCGAGCGCGCGACCGTTGATCGAGAACGGGAACTTGCCCGACTTGATCTCGCGGCCTTCGGCCTTCAGCTGCTGCTCCGTCTTGCCGACCCAAGCGATTTCCGGGTACGTGTAGATCACCCACGGAATGCAGTTGTAGTCGATGTGCGGCTTCTGGCCGTCGATCACTTCCGCGACCAGCACGCCTTCGTCTTCCGCCTTGTGCGCGAGCATCGGGCCGCGCACCACGTCGCCGATCGCGTAGACGTTCGGCACGGCCGTACGGCAGTGGTCGTCCACGTCGATGAAGCCGCGCTCGTTCGCCTTCAGGCCGATTGCCTCGAGGCCGAGGTTGTCGGTGTTCGGCACGCGGCCGACCGACACGATCAGGCGGTCGGCGTCGAGCGTCTGCGCGTTGCCGTCCTTGTCCGTGTAAGCGATCGACACGCCATCTGCGGTCGTCTTCACGTCACCGATCTTCACGCCGAGATGGATGTCGAGGCCCTGCTTCTTGAACAGCTTGGCCGCTTCCTTCGCGAGCGCTTCGTCGGCCGCGCCGAGGAACGCCGGCAGCGCTTCGAGCACCGTCACTTCGGCACCCAGGCGACGCCACACCGAGCCGAGCTCGAGGCCGATCACGCCCGCGCCGATCACGGCGAGCTTCTTCGGCACCGACTCGAACGTCAGCGCACCTTCGTTGTCCGACACGATCTTGTTGTCGACCGGGACGTTCGGCAGGTGACGCGCCTTCGAGCCCGTCGCGATGATCACGTTCTTCGCGGTGACGACTTCGGTTTCACCTTCGCCGCTCACTTCGATCTGCACGCCGGCGTCGGTCTTGCCGGTGAACTTGCCATGGCCCTTCAGCCAGGTGATCTTGTTCTTCTTGAACAGGAACTCGATCCCGCTCGTCATCTTCTCGACGATCGCGTCCTTGCGGCCGAGCATCTTCGCGACGTCGATCTTCACCCCGTCGACCGTGATGCCGTGGTCGGCCAGGTGATGCGACGTGTTCTCGAACTCCTCCGACGACGCGAGCAGCGCCTTCGACGGAATGCAGCCGACGTTCAGGCAGGTGCCGCCGAGCTTCAGCGCGCCGGCCGGGTTCTTCCACTTCTCGATACAGGCAACGGTCTTGCCGAGCTGCGCGGCGCGAATCGCGGCGATGTAGCCACCGGGGCCGGCGCCGATCACGACGACGTCAAATTCCTTGGACATGACAATCCTTTCTACTTGTACGTCCGCACGCTCGCGCGATGGCGCGAGCGTGCGAAGCGGGTCAATGCAGTGAGACTCGGCTTACAGATCGAGCAGCAGGCGTGCCGGATCTTCCAGCGCATCCTTCATCGCGACGAGCGACAGCACGGCTTCGCGGCCGTCGATGATCCGGTGGTCGTACGACAGCGCCAGGTAGTTGATCGGACGGATCACGATCTGGCCGTTTTCGACAACCGGGCGCTCCTTCGTCGCGTGCACGCCGAGGATGGCCGACTGCGGCGGGTTGATGATCGGGGTCGACAGCATCGAGCCGAACACGCCGCCGTTCGAGATCGAGAACGTACCGCCCGTCATTTCCTCGATCGACAGCTTGCCGTCCTTCGCCTTCTGACCGAATTCGGCGATCTTCTTCTCGATCTCGGCGAGGCTCAGTTGATCCGCATTGCGCAGGATCGGCACGACCAGGCCGCGCGGCGAACCAACCGCGATACCGATGTCGAAGTAGCCGTGATAGACGATGTCGTTACCGTCGATCGACGCGTTCACCAGCGGGAACTTCTTCAGCGCGTGCACGGCCGCCTTCACGAAGAACGACATGAAGCCGAGCTTCACGCCATGTTCCTTCTCGAACTTGTCCTTGTACTTGTTACGCAGTTCCATGACCGGAGCCATGTTCACTTCGTTGAACGTCGTCAGGATCGCGTTGGTCTGCTGCGACTCGAGCAGACGCTCGGCGATACGCGCACGCAGGCGCGACATCGGCACGCGCTGTTCCGGACGGTCGTTCAGCCACGTCGCTGCCGACGCCGGCACCTTCACTTCCGGCAGCGCCGGCTTCGCAGCGGCGGTCTTCGCCGGTGCAGCGGCCGGAGCCGCCTTCGGTGCGCTGCCTGCTGCGAGCGCGTCGCCCTTCGTGACGCGGCCGTCGCGGCCCGAACCTGCGACGTCGCCTGCCGACAGGCCCTTCTCGGCCAGCAGCTTCGACGCGGCCGGCGATGCGGCAGCCGAGCTCGATGCGACAGCGGCAGCCGGCTGGGCTGCCGGTGCGGCTGCAGCAGGTGCTGCTGCCGGCTTCACTTCTGCGGCGCCTGCCGCGGCTTCGGCAGCACCTGCCTTCGCTTCGGTGTCGATCGTCGCGATGATCTGGTCGGCAACGACCGTGTCACCGTCGTTCTGCAGCACTTGCGCGAGCACGCCCGCGGCCGGTGCCGGCACTTCGAGCACGACCTTGTCGGTCTCGAGTTCGATCAGGATTTCGTCCTGCGCGACTGCTTCGCCCGGCTTCTTCTTCCACTGCAGCATGGTGGCTTCCGACACCGACTCCGAAAGCTGGGGGACTTTGACTTCTACGATAGCCATGTGATTTTCCTGGATGCTTAATCTGGGTAATGACGAGGTTCGTGCGATTCCTTCGGCCGGAGCGGCGCGCGACGCGCCCGGCGGGCCAAAAGAGACGGGAAAGCGCCGCGCGCCTTCCCGTTTCGCTTCCGTCGGTTATTTCGCGATCGATGCGCTCTTCAGGCGGCCGAACGCACCTTCGATCAGTGCCTTCTGCTGCTCGTAGTGCTTCGCGTAGTAGCCAACCGCCGGCGAGGCCGAAGCCGGACGGCCGCTGTATGCCAGCTTCTGCCCTTCCTTCATGCCTTCCTTCAGGTGGTGCTCGACGTAGAACCAGGGGCCCTGGTTCTGCGGCTCGTCCTGCACCCAGACCACTTCAGTCGCGTTCTCGTACTTCTTCATTTCGGCTTCGAACTGCTTGTGCGCGAACGGATACAGCTGCTCGATACGGATGATCGCGACGTCGTTCGCCTTCGCTTCGCGGCGATGTGCGACGAGGTCGTAATACACGCGGCCCGAGCATGCCAGCACGCGCTTGACCTTCTTCGCGTCGATGCCGCCGTCGGTTTCGCCCAGCACCGGCTGGAACGAACCCTTCGCGAGTTCCGACAGATCCGACACCGCTTCCTTGTGGCGCAGCAGCGACTTCGGCGTGGCGACGATCAGCGGCTTGCGGAACAGACGGATCATCTGGCGACGCAGCAGGTGGAAAATCTGCGCCGGCGTCGTCGGCTGAACGACCTGCATGTTGTGATCGGCACACAGTTGCAGGAAACGCTCGATACGGGTCGACGAGTGTTCCGGACCCTGGCCTTCGTAGCCGTGCGGCAGCAGCATCGTCAGACCCGACACGCGGCCCCACTTCACTTCACCCGACGAAATGAACTGGTCGATCACGACCTGCGCACCGTTGACGAAGTCGCCGAACTGGGCTTCCCACAACACGAGCGTGTTCGGCTCGGCGGTCGAGTAACCGTATTCGAAGCCCAGCACCGCTTCTTCCGACAGCACCGAGTCGATCACCGTGAACTTCGCCTGACCTTCGGCGATGTTCTGCAGCGGCACGTACGTGCCGTCGTTCCAGCGCTCGCGGTTCTGGTCGTGCAGCACCGCGTGACGGTGTGTGAACGTGCCGCGGCCCGAGTCCTGGCCCGTCAGGCGCACCGAGTAGCCCGATGCGACGAGCGACGCGAATGCGAGGTGTTCGCCCATGCCCCAGTCGAGCGGCTGGTCGCCGCGCGCCATGTTGCGGCGGTCGTTGATCACGCGCTCGACGAGCGGGTGAACCTTGAAGTTTTCCGGGACCGTCGTGATGCGTTCGCCGAGGCGCTTCAGTTCGGCGAGCGGCACGGCCGTATCGGCTGCGTCCGTCCACTTGCGGTTCAGGAACGGAACCCAGTCGACCGCGTACTTGCTCTTGTAGTTCGACAGGACCGGATCGACGGTGTGGTGGCCGTCGTCCATCGCCTTGCGGTACGCCTTCACGTAGTTGTCGGCGTCTTCGGCGGTGATCACGCCCTGCTGCACGAGCTTCTCAGCGTACAGCGCACGGGTGCCCGGGTGCTGCGCGATCTTCTTGTACATCAGCGGCTGCGTGACGGCCGGCGTGTCCTGCTCGTTGTGACCCAGCTTGCGGAAGCAGACGATGTCGATCACGACATCCTTGTGGAACTGCATCCGGTAGTCGATCGCGATCTGGATCGCGAGCACGACGGCTTCCGGATCATCGCCGTTCACGTGCAGCACCGGCGCCTCGATCATCTTGACCACGTCGGTACAGTACAGCGTCGAGCGCGCGTCGCGCGGGTCGGACGTCGTGAAGCCGATCTGGTTGTTGATGACGATGTGCAGCGTGCCGTGCGTGCCGTAACCGCGCGTCTGCGCGAGGTTCAGCGTTTCCATCACGACGCCCTGGCCGGCGAAGGCCGCGTCGCCGTGGATCTGCACCGGCAGCACCTGCAGGCCGTCTTCGTCGCCGCGACGGTCCATCCGCGCCTTCGCGGAACCTTCGACCACCGGGTTCACGATTTCGAGGTGCGACGGGTTGAATGCGAGCGACAGGTGGACCGGACCGCCTTCGGTCGACACGTCCGACGAGAAGCCCTTGTGATACTTCACGTCGCCGGCCGGCAGGTCGTCGACGTGCTTGCCTTCGAATTCGGCGAACAGGTCGGCCGGCATCTTGCCCAGCGTGTTGACCAGCACGTTCAGACGGCCGCGGTGCGCCATGCCGATGATGATTTCCTGCACGCCGCTCTTGCCTGCGTGCTGGACGACTTCATCCATCGCCGCGATGAAGCTTTCGCCGCCTTCGAGCGAGAAGCGCTTCTGGCCGACGTACTTGGTGTGCAGATAGCGCTCGAGGCCTTCCGCCGCCGTCAGGCGATTCAGGATGTGCTTCTTCTTGTCGACCGAGAAGGCCGGCGTCGCGCGGGTCGATTCCAGGCGCTCCTGCCACCAGCGCTTCTGCTCCGGATCGCTGATGTACATGAACTCGGCGCCGATCGTGCCGCAGTACGTGTCACGCAAGCCCTTGACGATGTCGCGCAGCGAAGCCTGGTCGAAACCGAAATACAGGTTGCTTGCGCTGTAGGTCTGGTCGAGGTCGCCTTCGGAGAAGTCGTAGAACGCGGGTTCGAGCTCGGGAATGGCGGGACGTTCGCGACGCTTCAGCGGATCCAGATTGGCCCATTGCGAGCCGAGGAAGCGATAGGCGCTGATGAGGGACTGGACGTGGACCTGCTTGCGCGCGGTCGCCAGATTGCTGGTGCTTTCGCGCGGGATGAAGGCATTGGCCTTCGCACGCTCGGCGAACGATTCGACGATCGGAAAATGAGCGACGTCATTGGCGGTCGAGCCGTCGGTTGCAGGCACGTTCTGCAGCGCGTCGAAATACTCTCGCCAGTTCTCCGGCACCGATGCCGGATTGTTGAGGTATGCATCGTACAGTTCTTCAACGTACGAAGCATTGCCGCCGAACAGATAGGAGTTCAGCTGAAACTGCTTCATTACATCTGACATTTTACGCTCACCTTTCTTCGAGCTTCTCGAGAAATAGCGGGTTACTCAACCTTCCGCGACACGGCCTGACCGTTTAGCGGATTGCGAATCAAGTCTTGCTTGGAAGGACCTAAAACTTGCGTGCGCGCAGCATATCACAGAACCGATACCGAAGTTCACGGCGAGATGCGCCCGGAAGCACCGTACGACGGGGTTTTGCCCGATTGCCATGACACCGGGGAACAGTGTTTTGCAACCGCTCCGGTTGCACCGCGCGAAGATGCAAAAAAGGCCGCCCGAAGGCAGCCTTTTTCGTCATGCACGGGAACGATCGATGCTTAGTCGACCGCGCCTTCGCGGCTCGCGCGGCGACGCTCGTGCTCCTTCAGGAAGCGCTTGCGCAGGCGGATCGACTGCGGCGTCACTTCGACGAGCTCGTCGTCGTCGATGAATTCGACCGCGTATTCGAGCGACATCTGGACCGGCGGCACGAGACGCACGGCTTCGTCGGTACCCGACGCACGCACGTTGGTCAGCTGCTTGCCCTTGATCGGGTTCACGACGAGGTCGTTGTCGCGGCTGTGGATGCCGATGATCATGCCCTCATACAGCGCGTCGCCCGGCTTCACGAACATGCGGCCGCGATCCTGCAGCTTCCACAGTGCGTATGCCACTGCCGCGCCATCGTCCTGCGAAATCAGCACGCCGTTGCGGCGCTCGAAGACCGAGCCGTCCTTGACCGGTGCGTACGAGTCGAAGATGTGGCTCATCAGGCCCGTGCCGCGCGTGAGCGTCAGGAATTCGCTCTGGAAGCCGATCAGGCCACGCGCCGAGATCTTGTATTCCAGACGCGTGCGGCCGCGGCCGTCCGACGCCATGTCGAGCATTTCGCCCTTGCGGCGGCCGAGCTCTTCCATCACGCCGCCCTGGTGCTCGTCCTCGACGTCGACGGTCAGCAGCTCGTACGGCTCGTGGCGCACGCCGTCGATTTCCTGCATCACGACGCGCGGACGCGACACGGCCAGCTCATAGCCTTCACGGCGCATGTTTTCGACGAGAATCGTCAGGTGCAGTTCGCCGCGGCCCGACACTTCGAACACCGTTTCGTCGCCCGTGTCCTTCACGCGCAGCGCGACGTTGTGGTTCAGTTCCTTCATCAGGCGATCGCGGATCTGGCGGCTCGTGACGAACTTGCCTTCGCGGCCGGCCAGCGGCGACGAGTTGACGAGGAAGTTCATCGTCAGCGTCGGCTCGTCGACGGTGATCATCGGCAGCGCTTCCGGCGTATCCACCGCGCAGATCGTCGCGCCGATGCCGACATCTTCAATACCGTTGATCAGCACGATGTCGCCTGCTTCGGCCGAGTCGACCTGCACGCGCTCGAGGCCCGTGAACGACAGCACCTGGTTGATCTTGCGGTTCAGCACATCGCCTTCCGGGCCGAAGCGCATCGCGACCGGCTGACCCGGCTTGATGCGGCCACGCGTGATGCGGCCGACGCCGATCCGGCCGACGTACGTCGAATAGTCGAGCGACGTGATCTGCAGCTGCAGCGGCGCGTCCGGATCGGCCGGACGGACCGGCACGTGCTGGAGGACCGCCTCGAACAGCGGGCGCATGTCGCCCTCGCGCGCGGCCGGGTCGAGCGACGCATAGCCGTTCAGGCCCGATGCGTAGACGATCGGGAAGTCGAGCTGCTCTTCGGTCGCGCCCAGCTTGTCGAACAGGTCGAACGTCTGGTTGATGACCCAGTCGATCCGCGCACCCGGACGATCGATCTTGTTGACGATGACGATCGGCTTCAGGCCGAGCGCGAGCGCCTTCTTCGTGACGAAGCGGGTCTGCGGCATCGGGCCTTCGACCGCGTCGACGAGCAGCAGCACCGAGTCGACCATCGACAGCACGCGCTCCACTTCGCCGCCGAAGTCCGCGTGCCCCGGCGTGTCGACGATGTTGATGTGCGTGCCTTCGTATTCGACCGCGCAGTTCTTCGCGAGAATCGTGATCCCGCGCTCTTTTTCGATGTCGTTCGAGTCCATCACCCGTTCGGCAATCTGCTGGTTCTCGCGGAAGGTGCCGGACTGGCGAAGCAGTTGGTCGACGAGCGTGGTCTTGCCGTGGTCGACGTGGGCGATGATGGCGATATTGCGAAGGGCGCGGGTCATAGAAACCTGGAAATCGTTGAACGCGCAAACGCGCACGCTCGTCAGTCCGTGGGACACGTGCGCGCGCGTTGCAGCTTGGAAACCACAAATTATAGCACGTGAGCGTGGCGGCAGCCGCGCTGTTCGTTGCAGCGCAACAAACCACCCGCCCCTGCGGCTGCCCCGCCCCGGATCGACGGGCCGGCGGCACGCCGAAGACCCTGACGCCGACAAGGGGATTTTGGGGCGCGAAGCGCGCCCTCGCCCGTTCGATTAACATTTGCCGCGGCAAGCAATTGTGCCTATACTGCTGCCTAGTCAACTATTGCAGCCTCAGGGTTTTATGTCGGATTCTCCTTCCCAACCGCCTGTTTCGCCGCTGTCCTCGTATCAGATGAACGACAGCGTCGGTTATCTGATGTCGCGCGTGAAATCGGTGATGACCAACCTCGTCACGCAGCGCACGCAGGAAGAGCTCGGCATCACCGGCACGCAGGCGAGCATGCTGTTCATGATCGCAGTCGGCAGATGCTCGACGGCCGCCGAGCTCGCGCGGGAATACGGGATCGACGCGAGCGCGGTCACGCGCCTGCTCGATCGCGTCGAGAAGCGCGGGCTGCTGTCCCGCGTGCGCAGCATCGAGGATCGGCGGGTCGTGCGGCTCGAGCTGACCGACGAAGGCCGCGCGCTTGCCGAGCGGCTGCCGCCGGTGTTCCGCAGCGTGCTCGACGAGCTGCTGGGCGGATTTACGCCGGAAGAAGTCGGGTTCCTCAAGAGCATGCTGCGCCGCATTCTCAGCAACTATTGCGAGAACGCCGGCGGTAGCGCCCCGCAATAGTTGCCATAACAATTACTTTTGACAGATTAATGTAAGGAAATCCTTGCAGTGTCCATCATTCATTCCGAGTCAGGGAACAGCGCGATGAAACCCTCCCCGTTGTCCGTGCGCGCCGGGTCGTGCCGCGCCGCCGTCGCCGCCGCGGTTGCCGCGCTGGCGCTGGCGGGCTGCGCAAACTACATCGGCATCAAGAGCGACAAGCAGATCGCTCCCGCGTCGCAATTCGACACCACCCAGAGCCTGCCGGCCCAGGGCGGCCAGTGGCCGGCGCTCGACTGGGCCAACCAGTTCGGCGATCCGCAGCTGCCGAAGTTGATCGACGAAGCGCTCGAGGGCAGCCCGTCGATCGCGCAGGCGCAGGCGCGCATCGCGAAAGCATCGTCGTACATCGAATCGTCGCGCTCGAACCTGATGCCGAAGGCCGAAGCCAGCTACTCGTGGACGCGCGAGCTGTATTCGGCGAACGCGCTGTTCCCGCCGCCGTACGGCGGCCAGTGGTACAGCGAGAACAATGCGCTCGCGAGCGCGTCGTGGGATCTCGACCTGTGGGGTAAGAATCGCGAGCGCCTGCACACGGCCGTGTCGCAGGAAAAGGCCGCCGAAGCCGACATGCAGCAGGCGCGCATCACGCTCGCGGCGTCGGTCGCCCGCACCTACAACTCGCTCGCGCAACTCTATGCGCTGCGCGACATCGCGCAACGCGAGATCACCAACCGCCAGACGGTCGGCAAGATCACCGACGGCCGCGTGTCGGCCGGCCTCGACACCAACGTCGAACGCCAGACCGCGCGCGGCAATATCGCGACGACCCAGGCGTCGCTGTCCGACCTCGACGGCCAGATCACGACCGTGCGCTACCAGCTCGCCGCGCTGCTCGGCAAGGGTCCGGACCGCGGGCTGCAGATCGCCGCGCCGGTGATGAGCCCGGCCGGCGACGTCGCGCTGCCCGGCAACCTGCCGGCCGACCTCGTGTCGCGCCGCCCCGACATCGTCGCCGCGCGCTGGCAGGTCGAAGCCGCGATGCACGACGTGAAGGAAGCGAAAGCCGAGTTCTTCCCGGACGTGAACCTCGCTGCCGGCTTCGGCTTCGATGCGTTCGGCTGGGGCAAATTCCTGAATTTCGCGAGCCGCCAGGCGCAGTTCGGTCCGGCCATCCACCTGCCGATCTTCGATGCCGGCGCGTTGC
Organism: Burkholderia sp. 567; assembly: GCF_040545115.1. NCBI lineage: Bacteria > Pseudomonadati > Pseudomonadota > Betaproteobacteria > Burkholderiales > Burkholderiaceae > Burkholderia > Burkholderia sp. 567. Next base: position 1,016,673 of record NZ_JBEPLG010000001.1, on the reverse strand, counting down.
GCGCGCAGCTCAAGGGCCGTTATGCGGACTTCGACCTGTCGGTCGCGAACTACAACCAGACGCTGATCAACGCGCTGAACGACGTCGCGACGCAGGTCGCGTCGATCCGCGCGGTCGATCGCCAGATGGACGACGCGCAGCGTGCACTCGACGCGTCGACGCGTGCGTACGACCTCGCCGTGATCCGCTACAAGGCCGGCCTGTCGCCCCAGCTCCAGGTGCTGACCGCGGACAGCAACCGCCTCGCATCGGAACAGACGGTGACCAACCTGAAGATGCGCCGGCGCGACATGCAGCTCGCGCTGATCAAGGCGCTCGGCGGCGGGTTCGACGCGACCGGCACGCGGCTCGCCGCGCCCGACGCCGGCAAGCCGACGAAACAGGCCGCCAACTGATCCGGCGCCACCACTACGCAGACACTCGAAATAACGGACGGAGAAAATCGCCATGAGCGACCCTCAACAAAACGCCGCCAGCGCACAGCCGCAGAACAACGGGAAGCGCAAACGGATGATGACGCTGCTGATCGCGGTCATCGTGATCGCGGCCATCGCGTACGGCCTGTACTACTTCCTCGTCGCGCGCTTCCATGAAGAGACCGACGACGCGTACGTGAACGGCAACGTCGTGCAGATCACGCCGCAGATCACGGGTACCGTGATCGCCGTGAAGGCCGACGATACGCAGACGGTCAAGGCCGGCGACCCGCTGGTCGTGCTCGATCCGGCTGACTCGCAGGTCGCGCTGCAGCAGGCCGAGGCCAACCTCGCGCAGACGGTGCGCCAGGTGCGCGGCCTGTTCGTCAACGACGATCAATACCGTGCGCAAGTCGCGCTGCGCCAGTCCGACCTGTCGAAGGCGCAGGACGACCTGCGCCGCCGGGTGGCCGTCGCGCAGACGGGCGCCGTGTCGCAGGAAGAAATCTCCCATGCACGCGACGCGGTGCGCGCCGCGCAGGCGTCGGTCGACGCGGCGCAACAGCAGCTCGCATCGAACCGCGCGCTGACCGCGAACACGACGATCGCGTCGCATCCGAACGTGATGGCTGCCGCGGCGAAGGTGCGCGACGCGTACCTCGCGAACGCGCGTAACGTGCTGCCCGCGCCGGTCACCGGCTATGTCGCGAAGCGCTCGGTGCAGGTCGGCCAGCGCGTGTCGCCGGGCAACCCGCTGATGTCGGTCGTGCCGCTGAATGCGGTGTGGGTCGACGCGAACTTCAAGGAAGTCCAGCTCAAGCACATGCGCATCGGCCAGCCGGTCGAGCTGACGGCCGACATCTACGGCTCGTCGGCGGTCTACCACGGCAAGGTCGTCGGCTTCTCGGCCGGGACGGGCTCGGCGTTCTCGCTGCTGCCGGCGCAGAACGCGACGGGCAACTGGATCAAGGTCGTGCAGCGCCTGCCGGTGCGTATCGAGATCGATCCGAAGGAGCTCGAGAAGCACCCGCTGCGTATCGGCCTGTCGATGCAGGTCGACGTCAACATCAAGGACGAGCGCGGCGACCAGCTCGCCAACGCGCAGAACACCGTCTACGAGACCAACGTGTTCGCGAAGTACGGCGATGAAGCCGACGCCGAGATCGCACGCATCATCGCCGAGAACGCGGGCGGCAACGCGCCGGCGCCGGCCGCCGCGAAGGCGAGCGGCGCCGCCAAGATGATGTAACGACTCCGACTCCGGAAAAACTACCGACATGGCACAGGCTCCAGTCTCCCACCCGCCCCTGCAGGGCGGGCAACTCGTGCTCGGGACGATCGCGGTATCGCTCGCGGTGTTCATGAACGTGCTCGACACGTCCATCGCGAACGTCGCGATCCCGACCATCTCGGGCGACCTCGGCGTATCGTCCGACCAGGGTACGTGGGTCATCACGTCGTTCGCGGTCGCGAACGCGATCTCCGTGCCGCTGACGGGTTGGCTGACCGATCGCTTCGGACAGGTTCGCCTGTTCCTCGCGTCGATCCTCCTGTTCGTCATCTCGTCGTGGATGTGCGGGCTGGCGCCGACCCTGCCGTTCCTGCTCGCGTCGCGCGTGCTGCAAGGCGCGGTCGCGGGGCCGATGATTCCGCTGTCGCAATCGCTGCTGCTGTCGAGCTACCCGCGCGCGAAGGCGCCGATGGCGCTCGCGCTGTGGTCGATGACGACGCTGATCGCACCGGTCGCGGGCCCGATCCTCGGCGGCTGGATCTCCGACAACTATTCGTGGCCGTGGATCTTCTACGTGAACATCCCGGTCGGCATCGCCGCCGCGCTGGCCACGTGGTCGATCTATCGCACGCGCGAATCGACGGTGCGCCGCGCGCCGATCGACGGCGTCGGCCTCGCGCTGCTCGTGCTTTGGGTCGGTTCGCTGCAGATCATGCTCGACAAGGGCAAGGATCTCGACTGGTTCGCGTCGACGACGATCATCGCGCTCGCGCTGATCGCGATCATCTCGTTCGCGTTCTTCGTGATCTGGGAGCTGACCGCCGAACATCCGGTCGTCGACCTGTCGCTGTTCCGCATGCGCAATTTCACGGGCGGCACGATCGCGCTCGCGGTCGGCTACGGGCTCTACTTCGGCAACCTCGTGCTGCTGCCGCTGTGGCTGCAGACCCAGATCGGCTACACGGCCACCGATGCGGGCCTCGTGATGGCGCCCGTCGGGCTGTTCGCGATCCTGCTGTCGCCGCTGACCGGCAAGTTCCTGCCGCGCACGGATCCGCGCTACATCGCGACCGCCGCGTTCCTCACGTTCGCGCTGTGCTTCTGGATGCGCTCGCGCTACACGACCGGCGTCGACGAGTGGTCACTGACGCTGCCGACGCTCGTGCAAGGCATCGCGATGGCCGGCTTCTTCATCCCGCTCGTGTCGATCACGCTGTCCGGCCTGCCCGGCCATCGCATTCCCGCCGCATCGGGCCTGTCGAACTTCGTGCGGATCATGTGCGGCGGCATCGGCACGTCGATCTTCCAGACCGCGTGGGATCACCGGAACAACTTCCACCACGCGCAACTGGTCGAGCAGGCGAACCCGTACAACCCGACGTTCAACCAGGCCGTCACGCAGATGGGCAACCTCGGGCTGACACAGAACCAGGCGCACGGCCTCATCAACAACATGGCCACGCAGCAGGCCGCGCAACTGGGCGTGAACGATCTGTTCTATATCTCGGCGGCGATCTTCGTGCTGCTGATCGGACTGATCTGGATCACGAAGCCCGAACGCGCGGGCGGCGGCGATGCGGGGGCGGCGGCGTCGGCTGCGCACTGAACATTGAGCACCGCGCTCGAACGCGCGCGCCAAACAAAATAGCCCGGTCGATTCCGACCGGGCTATTTTTTTATTCCGACGGCGGCGCTTGCGCGCCGCGCATCACGCAGCCGTCACGACCAGGCGTTCGGGTGCGAGCACGCCGTTGGCCTTGCGCGCCACGCCGAGCAGCCGTGCCGCATCGTACACGCGCACACGCTCGCCCTCCGCCGCATCGATCGGATCGAGCGCCGACAGCGGCAAGCGCTGACCATGCAGGAACCGCTTCGCACCGGCTTCGTCGAGACGCACCAGCGGAAACGTCGACAACAGCGCGTCGACCGGCTGAAGCCACGCATCGCGCGCCGCTTCGTCCGCATCGGACAGCGCGTCGAGCGTCACCGCATGCTCGAGCGTCAGCGCACCGACACCCGTGCGACGCAACATCGTCAGATGCGCGCCGCAACCGAGCGCTTCGCCGATATCTTCGGCCAGCGTACGCACATACGTGCCCTTGCTGCAGGTCACGCGAAACGTCACGTCCGGCAGCTCGCAGGCCAGCAGGTCAAGTGCATGAATCGTCACGTTGCGGCCTTCCCGTTCGACGGTCTGGCCCGCGCGCGCATATTCGTACAGCGGCTTGCCGTCGCGCTTGAGCGCCGAATACATCGGCGGCACCTGCACGATCTCGCCGGTAAAGCGTGCGAGTGCGGCTTCCACCGCCGCCCGGTTGCATTCGACCGCCCGCGTGTCGAGCACGTCGCCTTCCGCGTCGCCGGTGGTCGTGCGCACGCCCAGACGCATCGTCGCTTCGTAGGTCTTGTCCGCTTCCAGCAAGTCCTGCGAGAACTTCGTCGCCTCGCCGAAGCACAGCGGCAACAGGCCCGAGGCCAGCGGATCGAGCGTGCCGGTGTGACCGGCTTTCTTCGCGAGAAGCAGGCGCTTCGCGCGAATCAGGGCGTCGTTGCTCGACAGGCCGACCGGCTTGTCGAGCAGGAGGACGCCGTCCAGCGCGCGCCGGGGCACGCGCGGACGCTGGGGGGCTGCATTCGTCATAGGGCGCGCGCGCTCAATCGTCCTTCGCGGGCGCGTCGGCTTCGTCGTCGTCCTTCGCGCGCGTCGAGTTGGCCTCCTTGATCAGGCGCGACATTTCCACGGCCTTCTCGATCGTCTGGTCGTAATGGAAATGCAGCGTCGGCACCGTATGAATGTGCAGGCGCTTGAACAGCAAGTTGTGAAGGTGACCCGACGCGTGGTTCAGCGCTTCCTGCGTCTTGTCCGGATCGCCGGTGAGCGCCGTAAAATAGATCTTTGCGTGCGCGTAGTCCGGCGTGAGCTCCACGCTCTGGATGGTCACGATACCGATGCGCGGGTCTTTGACCTCGCGCATGATGAGTTCGGACAGATCGCGCTGAATCTGATCGGCGATCTGAACGTTGCGATTGGGGGAAGTACGTTTCCTGGACATGATCCATCCCTGATTCGTTTATCAGGATAACGCGGCCGCCGTCTGGCGCGCCGCCATGAAAATGGGCGGGACAGGCCCACAAGCCTGCCCCGCCCACGAGCCGATACGCGACGATTACAGCGTACGCGCGACTTCGGTCACTTCGAAGACTTCGAATTGGTCGCCTTCGGTGACGTCGTTGAAGTTCTTCACCGACATACCGCACTCGAAGCCTTGCTTCACTTCCTTCACGTCGTCCTTGAAGCGCTTCAGCGATTCGAGTTCGCCCGTGAAGATCACGACGTTGTTGCGCAGTACGCGCACCGACGACGAGCGCTTGACGATACCGTCCGTGACCATACAGCCGGCGACCGTGCCGATCTTCGGCACCTTGAACACCTGGCGCACCTCGACCATACCGGTGATGACTTCGCGCTTCTCCGGCGCCAGCATGCCCGACATCGCGGCCTTCACCTCATCCACTGCGTCGTAGATGATGTTGTAGTAGCGGATGTCGATACCGTTCGATTCGGCCAGCTTGCGCGCCTGTGCATCCGCACGCGTGTTGAAGCCGATGATGACCGCCTTCGATGCCGTCGCGAGGTTGACGTCGTTTTCGCTGATGCCACCCACCGCGCTGTGCACGATCTGCACGCGCACTTCGTCGGTCGACAGCTTGAGCAGCGACTGCACGAGCGCTTCCTGCGAGCCCTGCACGTCCGCCTTGATGATGAGCGGCAGGTTCTGCACTTCGCCTTCGCCCATCTGCTCGAGCATGCTCTCCAGCTTCGCGGCCTGCTGCTTCGCCAGCTTGACGTCGCGGAACTTGCCCTGGCGGAACAGCGCGATTTCGCGCGCCTTGCGCTCGTCCGGCAGCACGATCACTTCCTCACCGGCACCCGGCACTTCCGACAGACCCTGGATTTCGACCGGGATCGACGGGCCGGCTTCCTTCGTCGGCTTGCCGTTCTCGTCGAGCATCGCACGCACACGGCCATAAGCCGAGCCTGCGAGCACGACGTCGCCGCGGTTCAGCGTACCCGACTGCACCAGGATCGTCGCGACCGGGCCCTTGCCCTTGTCCAGCTTCGCTTCGATCACGATGCCCTTGGCCGGCGCCTCGATCGGTGCCTTCAGTTCCAGCACTTCGGCCTGCAGCAGCACGTTCTCGAGCAGGTCGTCGATACCGACGCCCGTCTTCGCCGACACCGGCACGAACGGCGAATCGCCACCGTATTCTTCCGGCACGACGCCTTCCGCGACCAGTTCCTGCTTGACGCGGTCCGGGTTCGCTTCCGGCTTGTCGATCTTGTTGATCGCCACGACGATCGGCACGCCGCCCGCCTTCGCGTGAGCGATGGCTTCCTTCGTCTGCGGCATCACGCCGTCGTCGGCAGCCACCACCAGCACCACGATGTCGGTCGCCTTCGCGCCGCGTGCACGCATTGCCGTGAACGCCTCGTGACCCGGCGTATCGAGGAACGTGATGACGCCGCGCGGCGTTTCGACGTGGTATGCGCCGATATGCTGCGTAATGCCGCCCGCTTCGCCCGCTGCAACCTTCGCGCGGCGGATGTGGTCGAGCAGCGAGGTCTTGCCGTGGTCGACGTGGCCCATCACTGTGACGACCGGCGGACGCGGCAGCTGCTCCGCATCGGTGGTGGTCTCGCCTTCGACCAGCAGCGCTTCCGGATCGTCCAGCTTCGCGGCAACCGCGCGGTGGCCCAGTTCCTCGACGACGATCATCGCCGTTTCCTGGTCCAGCACCTGGTTGATCGTGACCATCTGGCCCATCTTCATCATCACCTTGATGACTTCCGAGGCCTTGATCGACATCTTGTGCGCGAGATCGGCAACCGAGACGGTTTCCGGCACGTGCACTTCACGCACGATCGGTTCGGTCGGTGCCTGGAACGTCGATGCGCTGTCCTGGTGACGGCCACGACCCTTCGGGCCGCCGCGCCAGCCGCGGTCGACGCCGCCGCTCGAATCGCCGCGCGTCTTGATGCCGCGGCGCTTGGCTGCGTCGTCCTGCCAGCCGCCCTTGCCACCACCCGGCTTCTTGTTGCGGTCGCCCGCCCCTGCCGGTGCCTGCGTGGTCGCCGGCGCTGCGCCGGCCGGCTTCTTCACGGCCGGACGTGCCGCGCTTGCGCCCGCCGGCTTTGCCGGCTTGTGCAGCGTGCCCTTCGCTTCGACCGGCTTCGGCGGTTCCACCGGCTTCGGCGGCTCGACTGCCTTGACCACGGCCTTGCGCGGCGTGTTCATCATTTCGCGGATCGCGCGCGCTTCGGCCTCGGCCGCCTCGCGACGCTTGCGAATCTCTTCCTGCTCGGCGCGCGTCTTGTCCGCCGCCTCGCGGGCAGCGTCCTCGGCCTTCTTCGCCGCTTCGCGCTGGGCCGCACGTTCGGCAGCCGCGCGTGCTTCATCCTGCGCGGACTGCGCACCAGCCGTTTCCTGCTGAGCCTCGGCGGCCTGCTGGGCAGCAGCCTGCTGTGCCTCTACGGCTGCAGCCGCAGCACGCTTCGCTGCCGCTTCTTCCTCGGCACGACGGCGCTGGGCCTCGGCCGCTTCCTCGCGGGCGCGGCGCTCGGCTTCCTCGCGCTCGAGGCGCTCCTGGCGCTCGCGCAGTTCCTGCGCCTGCTTCTCGAGCAGCTCGGCCTCGCGGCGCGCTTCTTCCTCGCGACGCTTCAGTTCCGCATCGTCGTCCGCTTCGGCGACCTGCGCCTGACCCTGTTCCGCACCTTCGGCCACGTCGTCGCGCTTGACGAACGTACGCTTCTTGCGGACCTCGACCTGAATGGTGCGAGCCTTGCCCGTCGCGTCAGATTGCTTGATCTCCGACGTATGCTTGCGGGTCAGCGTGATCTTGCGCTTGTCGCCGTCGGTTGCGCCGTGCGACTTGCGCAAATGATCGAGCAGACGCGCCTTGTCCGCCTCGGACAGCGCATCGTCTTCACTCGCTTTCTGGACGCCCGCTGCCTGCAGCTGTTCGAGCAGCACACCAGCAGGCATTTTCAGTTCCGCGGCAAATTGGGCTACGTTGTTACTCGCCATTCATTCCTCTTAGTGCAAGGACCGATTCCTTGCGGTTAGCATCGGGTCAGGCCATAAGGCCGCCATCAAATCAGTGCGCCATGGTCATTTCTCACTGGAACCAGTGTTCACGTGCTTTCATGATCAACGCCTTAGCGGCATCCTCTTCCATCCCGGTCATGTCGACCAGTTCATCCACAGCCAGCTCGGCGAGATCGTCCCGCGTCTGCATGCCGTGTTCGGCCAGCTTTGCGAGCAACTCCGGCGTGATGCCGTCGAGGCCCTTCAAATCCAGCGCTGCGTTTTCGACCTTTTCTTCGTTGGCGATCGCCATCGTCAACAGTGCGTCGCGTGCGCGGTTGCGCAGCTCGTGCACGGTGTCCTCATCGAATGCCTCGATTTCGAGCATTTCGTTGAGCGGCACGTAAGCGATCTCTTCGAGGCTCGTGAAGCCTTCGTCGATCAGGATATCGGCAACTTCTTCGTCGACGTCGAGACGCGCCATGAAGAGCGCACGCAGTCGATCGCGCTCTTCACCCTGCTTCAGGGCGGATTCGTCCGGCGTCATGATGTTGATCTGCCAGCCGGTCAGTTCGCCGGCAAGGCGAACGTTCTGACCGCTGCGGCCGATCGCGACAGCCAGCTCGTTCTCGTCGACGACGACGTCCATCGAGTGCTTTTCTTCATCGACGACGATCGACTGGACGGCTGCCGGCGCGAGCGCGCCGATCACGAACTGGGCGGGATCCTCGGACCATAGCACGATGTCGATGTTTTCGCCACCAAGCTCGTTGCGCACGGCCTGCACGCGGGAGCCGCGGATGCCGACGCAGGTACCGATCGGATCGATCCGCTTGTCGTAGGCGATCACGCCGATCTTCGCGCGCACGCCCGGATCGCGAGCGGCTGCCTTGATCTCGAGCAGGCCTTGCTCGATTTCCGGCACTTCCATTTCGAACAGCTTCATCAGGAACTCGGGCGCCGTGCGCGAGAGTTCGATCTGCGGACCACGCGCGGTGCGGTCGACCTTCGCGATGTACGCACGCACGCGGTCGCCCACGCGCAGGTTTTCCTTCGGAATCAGCTGGTCGCGGCGCAGCAGCGCTTCGACGCGGCCCGATTCGACGATGAAGTTGCCCTTGTCGAGGCGCTTCACCGTGCCCGTCATGATCTTTTCGCCGCGCTCGAGGTAGTCGTTCAGGATCTGCTCGCGCTCGGCATCGCGCACCTTCTGCAGGATCACCTGCTTGGCGGCCTGCGCGCCGATACGGCCGAACTCGATCGACGGCACCGGCTCCTCGACGAATTCGCCGACTTCGACGTCGGGGTTCTGCTCACGCGCTTCGAACAGCAGGATCTCGCGATCCGGCTCCTGCAAGCCTGCCTCGTCAGGGACGACGAGCCAGCGACGGAAGGTTTCGTGCTCGCCGCTTTCGCGATCGATATGGACGCGGATTTCGGCGCCTTCGTCGAACAGCTTCTTGGAAGCGGACGCGAGCGCAGCCTCGAGGGCGCCCAGCACCACATCCTTGTCGACGTTTTTCTCGCGCGCCAGCGCATCCACCAGCATCAACACTTCGCGACTCATTATTTGCGGCTCCTAAAGTCAACTTGCGGAATCAGGCGGGCTTTGTCGATGTCTGCCAGCGTGAAATCCAGCATGGCCGCCTCGCCCTTCTTCCCCTCAAATTCCAAACCGATCGTTTCGCCATTCGGCGCGTGCAGAATGCCGCGGTACGTCTTGCGCCCGTCCAGCGGCTTTTTCAAGGTCACGGAAACTTCGCTGCCGGCGAAGCGCTCGAAGTCGGCCAGTTTCTTCAACGGGCGGTCGAGCCCCGGAGACGAGACTTCGAGCCGTTCGTAATCGATGTTTTCGACCGTCAAGACGTGCTGGAGCTGACGCGTGACCTTTTCGCAATCTTCGAGCGAGATGCCGGCAAGCTGATCGATATAGATGCAAAGCATGCCGCGCCCGGTGCGCTCGAGATCCACCAGCTCGTAGCCGAGCCCGGTGACCGTGGTTTCTATCAGTTCCGTCAGTTGCACAGTGTCCTCTCAGGTGTTCGCGCCCGCCGCTCGCGATTACACCCGCGGGCGCGCGCCTTAGCCGGCGCAGGAAGCGCTACCCGAGATGCCTAACCGTTTCAGCAAAAAAAAATGGGCGGAACGCCCATCTTCTTACTGGTGGTCGCACCTGAGCCGCACATTGAATCCGTACGCCCAGCGACTCTGCGATTATAGCGTTTTTTGGCGCAAACGCCAAGCTAGCCGGTAAATGCAGCGCCCAGCCCGCATTTACCGACCAAAAATGCGAAACCGGACTGTCCGACCAGGCACAATCCGGCAGCGCGATATATATACAGTCGAAAGCAAGTCACGCAGCGCGCGGTGCCGACCGAACCGGATTCACGCCGATTTCGCCGGCACGCCGGCGGCTTGACGCCGCCGTCCGCCAGAAACGCTCAGCGACCGCGCGAGCGATTGCGCTGCGGGCGCTGACCGCCGCGTGCACCACCACCGGCGTTGCCGCCGCCTTCGGCGCGATTGCCGTTCGGGTTGCGGTTACCGCCACCCTTGCTGCCGCCACGCTTGGCGCCCGCGCCGCCTTCACGCTTGGGACCGGCGCCATACGACGCGCGATTGCCGTCGACATCGCGACCGCCACCCGCGCGGTTGCCATGGCCCGACGGCGAAACCGGCAGGCTGCCGTAGCCGCTCAGGCCCGGCAGGCCCGGGCCGCCGCGCCGACCGCCGCCGCGACGCGGCTGGTCGAGTTGACCATGCGTGGTCAGCACCGGCTCGCGGCTGATGAAGCCCATCGACGTCTGCATCGGATCCGGCTGGCGGCGCTCGGCCGGCCCACTGCCACCGCGCTTGCCCTTTTCCTCGGACGGCGCCTTCAGGCCGACGGTCGCCATCAGCTTGCGCACCTGCGCCTCGTCGAGCTCTTCCCAACGACCGCGCTTCAGGCCGCGCGGCAGCGGGATCGGGCCGTGGCGCGTACGGATCAGGCGGCTCACCATCAGGCCGGCCGCTTCGAACATACGGCGCACTTCGCGGTTGCGGCCTTCGGCCAGCGCAACGTGATACCAGTGGTTCGTGCCTTCGCCGCCGCCGTCGCGGATGCGCAGGAAGTTCGCCGGGCCGTCATCGAGCTCGACGCCATGCAGCAGCTTCTGCCGCATCCCTTCGGACAGCTCGCCGACGACACGCACCGCATACTCGCGCTCGACGCTATAGCGCGGATGCATGAAGCGGTTCGCGAGATCGCCGGACGTGGTCAGCATCAGCAGACCTTCGGTGTTGAAGTCGAGGCGGCCCACCGCGAGCCATTTCGCCGTCTTCATCGGCGGCAGGCGATCGAACACCGACGGACGACCTTCCGGATCCGCATGGCTGACGATCTCGCCCGTCGGCTTGTGGTACAGCAGCACGCGCGGCGGCTTGTTCGGCAGCTTGCGCTTGACCGGCTTGCCATTGATGCGGACCTGGTCGGTCGGCATGATGCGCTGGCCGATGTGCGCGGGCTCACCGTTTACCGACACGCGGCCGGCGACGATCAGCTCTTCCATTTCGCGGCGCGAGCCCATGCCGGCTTCCGCGAGCACCTTGTGAAGCTTCGGCGCGTCGTCGTCCGGCGACAGCACGCGCTTGTTCGTCGGCTGGGTGCGACCGCGCCGCAGCATCGGTGCACGCACGCCGCTGCCGCCCGCGGAGTTGTCCGCGTCGAAGGCCGGCGACGTCACATAGGCGAACAGATCGTCCTGCGACGCTGCATCGCCTTCGGCCTTCGCCGCGCCGCCCTCGGCTTTCGCCGGGCTGCCACGCCGCGACTGGCCGCCTTGTCCGCCCTGCGCACCCTTGGGTGCACCTTCGCGCTTGGCGGCCGGCTTGCGGCCGCCCCTGGCCGCGCCTTCCTTGCGCGGTGCGCGCGCGGGCTGCGCTTCGGCGGCCTCGGCCGGCGGCGCGTCGGCGCCTTCGCCGTCCTGCGACTCGCCCTCGGCGCCCTTCGACTTGGCCGCCGCGCGGCGACGCGCGATCAGGCTGCGCGGACCGCGCCGCAGGCCGCGGCGGGGACGCTCGTCACCACCCGCGGCCGGAGCGTCCTGCTCCGGCGCATCGTCGGCACGCGCGGCCTGTGCGGCAGGCGCGGACGATTCAATATCGTGGATATCTGTCAAAACAACCTCAAAATGTCAGGTCTCGCGCCCGGCGCGGGCGCGGCAAGAAGTCGGCCGCGATCAGGCGCGGCGCTGTTCGGGTTCTGCTTCGTCGTCCGGCAGCGCGTCGGCGCCGATGGGCGCACTGGCACTGCGTACGGCATCGGCAAGGCTGTCGGACGTATCGTCCAGCATCTCGCCATCCGCGGGACCGGCTCGTGAGGCGCCGGCGTTTCCAGCCTCGCCCGGCATGTCGCCGAGCGCCTCCGCTCCGTCTCCGGCAACCGCGTCGGCGGCCGGCTTGCGATCTTCCTCGTTCCACTCCGCGCGCGGCGGCTCGGACTGCCCGCCGGCCGGCGCTGCTTCGGCGCCGCCCTGTTCGGTTTGAACGCGATCAGCTTCCAGCGTATCGCGGTTCGGTATTTCGTGCGTCGACGCGACGTCCGTCGCCGCGTCGCCCTGCAATTCGTCCGGCTGCGCGTGCGGTTCGTCGACCGCCGCTTCGCCGGCTTCCGGCGCCGCTTCCACCGCCGGCACGTCGCCGTCGAAGTCCATCGCCTGCTGCGCGAGCAGCGCTGCCTCGATGTTCGCGGCGGGCTCCTCGAGCGCGGGCAGGTCGTCGAGCGCCTTCAGGCCGAGATCGTCGAGGAACTGCTTGGTCGTCGCATACAGCGCCGGACGCCCCGGCACGTCGCGATGCCCGATCACCTCGATCCAGCCGCGATCCTCGAGCTGCTTGACCACCTGCGTATTGACCGTGACGCCGCGAATCTCTTCGATGTCGCCGCGCGTGACGGGTTGCCGATACGCAATGATCGCGAGCGTTTCGAGCACCGCGCGCGAATATTTCGGCGGCTTCTCGGGATGCAGTCGATCCAGGTAGTGACGCATCGCCGGCTTGCTCTGAAAGCGCCATCCGGTTGCCAGCGCCACCAGTTCGACACCGCGGCCGGACCAATCCTGTTTCAGATCTTCGAGCAACGTGCGGACCGTGTCAGCCGACACGCCGTCGGCAAAGAGCTTGCGCAAATCGCCGAGCTTCAGCGGTTCCTGCGCGCAGATCAAAGCAGTCTCGAGGACGATCTTCGCCTCTTGGGTATTCATGCAGCTAGGCCAGACCCTGTGGTCAAACGAACCGGATCAAACAGACGAAAGTAACGGAAGACGCGCTCGCCCGATTCTGATCGGTCATATTGATGGGAGCACGAACCGGGGGCGGCGAACCAACTTCAAGCCAGGCCCAAACCGGACGGAACAGCACGGCTCAACGACGGAACCGCGTGACTGAGCGCCATATTACGCAAATTCGCCCGGTGCGTAAAGATGAGCCGAACGGCCCGCCCTTCCGCGGGCCCCGCGGCGCTCCGTCCCCGCTTCAGCGCGCGCCCGCGCCGCGCGCGAGGAAGCGGCGCAAGCGCTCGACGCCGGCATCGAGCCGCGCCGGATCGCATGCATAGCACCAGCGCACGAACCCTTCGCCCTCCGGGCCGAACGCGCGCCCCGGCGCCAGGCCGAGCCCCGTCTCACGCACCAGCGACTTGCAGAACGCGAGGCTGTCTTCGGCGCCCGGTAAGCGCAGGAACAGATACATCGCGCCCGGCGGAGGCGGCACGTCGACGCCCGGCAGCGTGCGCAGCGCGGCGACGAGATGGTCACGCGCGCCGCGCAGCGCCGCGACGAACGACTGCACGAACGGCTCGCCATCGCGCAGCGCGACTTCGCCCGCGGCCTGGATGAAACCGGGCGCGCACGACGTGTTGTATTCGACCAGCTTCGACAGATCGCCGATGACCGGCGCCGGCGCGACCAGCCAACCGAGCCGCCAGCCCGTCATCGCCCAAGCCTTCGAGAGCGAATTCACGACGATCACCCGCTCGTCGCGCGACGCGATATCGAGGAACGACGGCGCGCCGGCCGCGCCGAACGCGAGTCGTTCGTACACTTCGTCGGCGACCACCCAGATGCCGTGATGCCGGCAATGCGCGAGCACGGCCTGCTGGTCGTCGCGGGACATCGTCCAGCCGGTCGGGTTGTTCGGCGAATTGACGAACAGCATCCGCGTGCCGGGCGTCAGCGCCGCGAGCAGCCGGTCGACATCGAGCCGCCAGCCCGCCTCGCCATGGCCGAGCGGCACGCATTCGACCTGCGCACCGAGGATTTTCGGGATTTCGACGAGGTTCGGCCAGAGCGGCGTGACCGCGACGACGCGATCGCCCGGACCGACCAGCAGTTGCGCGGCGAGCATCAGCGCGCTCACGCCCGAACTCGTCACGGCGACCGTGTCGACCGGCGTCGCGCCGTGCCGCGCGCTCACGTAGGCTGCGATCGCGCGGCGCAGCGGGACGGTGCCGAGGTTCTGCGTATAGAAGGTTGCGCCGTCGCGTAGCGCCGCCGCGGCCGCGTCGCGAATGAATGCCGGCGTCACGCGATCGGATTCGCCGAACCAGAACGGCAGCACGTCGGGCACGTCGAAGCCGGCGTTCGCCACTTCCCTGATCAGCGACGGACGCAGCGCCTGGACCGCGCTGCGTGCCGCCGGCGCGCCCGTCGCCGGGCCGGCATCTGCGGAATGCGTCATCGAGAACTGCCCCCGTGGAACACGATCCGCGTAGTGTACCGGCGTGCGCGCCGGATCCGCACCGTCAGTCGAGGTCCTCCGCCCGCGCCGGCATCTGGCGCGCGAGCTCCCAGATCGCCTGCGCGGCGGGCGACAGCGACCGGTCGCGGCGGCGCACCAGCTCGACGGTACGCTCGGTACGCGGCGTCAGCGGCCGCGCGACCAGCGTCGATCCTGCCGGCAGCGGCAGCGACAGCCACGGCTGCACGCTCACGCCGACGCCGGCCTCGACGAGCCCGAATACCGTCGCCGAATGCCCGAGTTCCTGCATGACGGTCGCATTCACCCGATGGGTGGCCAGCGCAGCGTCGATCAGCGGCCGGCTTCCGGACGCATGGTCGAGCAGCACGAGGCGCTCGCCGTCGAGTGCCGTCCACGGCACCTCGGGCCGCGCCGCAAGCGGATGATCGGCGCGCGCGACCAAACAGAACGAATCGGTCATCAACGGTTCGCACACGAGATCGGCCACGGTAAGCGGGCCGATGACGACGCCAAAATCGACCTCGCTCGACTTCACCTTGCGCAGTACGTCGCTCTGCACGTCGTCGCGCAAGCCAAGCGTGACGAACGGGAACTGGCGCTCGCACGACGCGACGACACGCGGCATCAGCCGGCACGCGATCGTCGGGCTCGCGGCGACGATCACGCGCCCCCGCCGCTGCTCGCCGATCTCGCGAATCTCCCGCAGCGTGTCGTCGAGATCGTCGATCAGCCGGGACACGCTCGCGATCAGGTTTGCGCCGACATCGGTCAACTGCACGTCGCGCGTGGTCCGGTCGATCAGCTTCAGCCCGAGCTCCGTCTCGAGCTCGCGCACGCAACGGCTCACCGCGGACTGCGTGAGCCCGATCTCGTCGCCCGCGCGGCTGAAGCTCCTGAGCCGCGCTACCTCGATGAACACGCGAAGCTGGCGCAGCGTTACGTTCATCCCTTCACCTCATCAATCGTGGATACCGATGCGCGATTTTAATGCGCGAAACACGCTTCGATGTGCGAATCCGGCATCGACCACCCATGTTTCGCTGCGGTGCAATATTCGCGCGAACGCACGCGGTACGGGCGAATTGCACAAGATTGGTGATTGTCCCGATTTGCTGCCGGGTTATTTTGGCGTCTTATACGCCCCTAGCTGACTTAGCCGTTAGCCCGCTGCCAAGCGGCTCTCGAGGGAATCGCCTCCGACGTGGCACACATCGTGCTTTATCTGACGCACAGGGCGCAGGTTTTCGTCGGACGGGAAGGCAGAAACGCCGCTGCCGGCCAACCGGACGCCCCCACCCGGCACTCGACGTTCGAGTGCCTGAAGAGTGCGCGGCGCAGGGCAGCGCACCGGAGTTAGCTTCGCTGAGGTGAGGACATGATGCTGTTCGACGATTTGAGAGATAACGAGTGGGCGCTGGTCGAAGGTCTGTTTTGCTCGGAACCCGCACGAAGCGAACGGCGCGGCCGTCCCCGCGTGGAGGCCCGTTCCGTGGTCAATGCCGTGCTGTGGGTACTGTCGACGGGTGAAGGCTGGTCCAAGCTGCCGGGCCGCTATCCGTCGCCGCCGACCTGCCGCCGTCGCTTCGACGAATGGCAGGCAGACGGTACGCTCGCCGAAATCGTCAAGCGACTCGGCACGAGCGGCCGCCAGATCTCGTTGCGCGGTCGCATCGGGGCCAGCGCGGCGAAGCCGCCTGCACCGCCGAGCCGCGACCGGCTGCGTGGCGCCTTCTGGACCAATCCGGAATCCTGGCGCGCCCCCGTGAAGATGGCGTAACGCATGCTCGATCGGGCGGCTTCGGCCGCCCGGTTTCTTTCAGCGCCCCGTTCATTGCGCGGCGCTCGCGTCGTCGTCGATCCCCGCTGTCGTGCTGCGATACATCTCTTTACTATTATTTACAGCAAACCTGCACTCCCGCGCTTACCTTAGCGTCATATCAACAAGCTGCGCCGGCGGCTTGAAGGGAGCCCCCGCCATGAAACCAATGTCACTGCTCGTCGCATGCGGCATTGTCATTTCACTGGCGCTGACCGCCCCCGCTCGCGCCGATGATCGCGGCAAGCAGCCTCACCGCCAGCAAGAGCACCGGAATTCCCTTCGCCAGCAACCGCCCGCCACGGCGTCCAATCGGCAAACCGTGCCGCGCGGCGACTTGCGCGGCGACATCGCCAGCAACGCACGCGCGCGCATCGGCTCGCAGCCGACCGAGCTGCCGCGCCATCCGTAGCCCGGCAACCTGCAGGTTTTCGTCAAAGAAAATTCCCCGATTCGGGAACTGCTCGATATGCGACGAGTCACATTCGTTGCCATGAGCACAGCATGGCAACAGCAAAAGTATCCGGTACGCCCGTATCCTCGCGATACGGGCTTTTTTTCGGCGTGTCGCGCAGGGCTGCGCGAGGACAGGCGCGCGCCGCTACAGGCGGCTTTCGAGAATCGCCACGGCGCTGGCTTCGCTCAATGCGTAGTCGTCCATACGGCGATCGGTCCAGGAAAGTAATTTCTCGTCGCGCTCGAGGCGCGCGCATTCGGCTCGACCATTGTCGGTCAGCACCGCGATGTCGACCGGCGCATGAAAACCCGGTGCGGGCGCAACGGTCTTCTGCCTGACCGTGTCCATCAGTCCTAGTGACCGGAGATACTCGAACACGCCCGGGCGGCGCGCCCACGGTACCTGGCGGTACTGCACTCGTCTCAATGCGTCGAGCACCGCTTCGTTGGAATACGTGGCCATCTCGATTCTTTCTTAAAGTGCAGCGACAATGCGAAGCGGCGTGCCGGGCGGGAGCTCCGCCCGCCGATACCGCCACCGATTCTGGAGGCCGACGTTCGGCGTCGCGTTAGGGCCAGATCGTCAGCCGTCCATAAAAAGACACCATACCCCAATCAAATTGATTCTGTTCGATTCGTTTGTACTTCTCTTCATCTGTTTCATGCTCTGCCGCAAGCGGCGGCGACAGATCGCGATCGTCGGCGCCGCGGTGTTCTGGCTGCTTGCGACCGGCTGGCTCGCGGCGCCGCTCATCGCGTGGACCGAGGCCGGTGTGACGCCGGTCGAGCACCCCGCCATGCACGGCCGGACCACGCTGATCACGCTCGGCATCGGCACGCGGCGCGGCGAAACCGGCCTGCAGGCGCCGCCCGACGGCGAAGCGCGCATCCGCACGACCGCCGCGCTCTATCGCACGTGCGTGCAGCAGGCCACCCGCTGCACCGTGGTGATGTCGGGCGGCGATCCGCAACATCACGGCGAAACCGAGGCGGCCGTCTACGGACGCCGGCTGGTGGCGGAAGGTGTCGCCCCCGGCGACCTCGTGCTCGAGCCGAACAGCCGTACGACCTACGAAAACGCGAAATTCACTGCTTCTATACTACGCTCACAACATGACGACACGCGCATTCTCGTCGCGTCGTCGTACCAGATGCGCCGCGCATTGCTCGACTTCCGCCACTTCGGCATCGATCCGCAGCCCGTTTATTCGAACCGCCGGCGCGCGCAACTGGGCTGGCTGCCGCGCCGGGACAACCTGGAAAACGCGAACCGGGCGTTGCACGAGCTGGTCGGCATCGCGCAATTTCACGTCTATCGATGGCTCGGCTGGTTCTGACGGCGCCACGTGCACCGGAGGCGAAAGCGACGGTATCGCCCCGGATGGCAGGCGCGTGACGGAACGCACGAAGTGTTGCGCGACTTCAACGGGGCCTTGCGCTGCGCCTCGATCCGGTGCACATTGATCCGTCACTTTTGTTACACTCGACACGCACTCGATTGCAGTCGCCAGACAAAACGGCAACATTCGGGTTCATCACCACTTAGCGGAGGTAAAGCAATGAAGAAGACGTCCCTGGCTATTCTGGTCGCGATGTCGGCGCTGACTGGCGCAGCGTATGCGCAAGAGAGCACGCAAATCCAGACCATCACCGATCCGGCAAAGATCGCCGAGATCGAGCAGCGCGCACAGGCACTGCAACAGCAGCAAGCAGCCGAGGCTGCACAGCCGGCGGCGCAGGAAGAGCATCACCACGTCAAGAAGGCGATGCATCACAAGGCAGCGAAGAAGGCCGCCAAGAAGGCGGCTCCGGCAGAAGCTGCCAGCCAGTAAGTTCGGCGGCACCGCACAAGCGAAAAGCCGAATCCGGGCAACCGGGTTCGGCTTTTTTGGTTGCGGCGCCCGCGCGTTGTGCTAAAGTCGCGCACCGAAATTTTCCACCCGTGCGCACCCCGGTGCGGAGGACAGCATGAGCAACATTCAACTCGACATCGAGTGGACCGAAGAAGCCACTCGCAAGATCAAGCAACTGATGCCGCGCGGCTCGACCGACGCGTTCCTCGCGCTGCCGCCGATCGAGTGCCTGCCGATGGAGGGCGATGTGCTTTTCCTCGGCCCGCAAGGCAAGCAGCAACCGTTCATCGTCGCCGAACGCCAGTATCATCACGACGGCGATGCCGACTGGACGATCATCCTGATTCTCGACGTACCCAGCACGTCGCACTGACGGATCGCAGCGGCCGGCAATGCGTCCGGCCGCCTCAAACGAACCTCCACAGCGCGCGGATCCCGGAACGATCAATCCGTCCGCGACCGCTCCGCGGCAAGCCGCAATGTGTGTCAAACGCACATGCACGGCCAACGCAGCCTCACCCTCCCAGCGCTCGACCAATACGAATACCCGCGGCTGGATCGGCACGCACTCGCTTTGCCGCCCCACAAAAAAAATTGCCCGCGCTCCAGAAGAAGCGCGGGCGAAACCGTCGCCCTACGAGGAAAGGCGACGGGGCCATCGGGATCCGCGCATCGCGCGGATCGTTATCAGTTTTGCGCCGGCGCTTGCAGCCCCGGCATCTGAAGACGTCGGTCGGACGGTCGAGACGCCGCCCGCTCTCTGACGCCCCCTGTCTTCACGATTCCACCTTATAAAGCAGTTTGTGTGCCAGGCGCACTTACGAAAGTACGCCATTGATCCATAAGGATATTTTCTGAGGTCATGACGATGTAACACCTGTCCAGCGGCCGTAACGCGCGGATGTTACGTAACGTCACGAGAAGGGATCGAACGTCCGGCACACGCCGGCGGCACGCGCGCGACAATGAAAAAAGCCCGCCGGAAGGCGGGCTTTTCGAATGCCGGGATCGTGCCGCGATCAGCGCAGCTGATTCACGAGCAGCCCCATGATTTGCCGGGCCGGCGTCGACGTATCGATCGCACCCGAATCGTCGACCACTGCGACGCGCGTCTGGTCGGACGACAGCGCCTTCACGTTGACGCGATACTGCTTCGCCTGCTTTTCCTTCTTGCCGTGGAACAGCTGGCTCCAGAAACCCTGCTCGGCCGCGCTGATGTCCTTCGGATCGACATAACGCACGAAATACAGGCCCTTCGTGCGATCGCGATCGTCGACCGTGAAGTTCGCGCGATCGAGCGCGAGGCCGACGTGCAGCCACGAACGGTCGTACGGCTCGCCGAGCGTGACTTCGGACGGCACCGCAGCCGAGTCGACGTCGTTCGCTTGCGACGACGTGCGCGCGACGTTCTGCGCGGCAATCGCGGCGGCGGCAGCCTTCGATGCGTCGGTGTCCGCCTTCTTGTCCTTCGGCACCGTGTTGTCGTTGATGTTCGCGATCGGCGGCTCGCCGTTCTTCGCACGCTGCTCGTTCTGGGCGAGCACTGCCATCAGCCGCTTCAGGTATTCCGTCTCGAGCGCCGGATCGTTCGGCTTCGCTTCCCACTTGCTCGAATCGTTGTTCGCACCGGTGATCGCCTCGCGCATGCCCTTCTGGCTGATGAACACGTAGGTGCCGCCGTTGGGTGCCGAATCGAGGCGCGTGCGGTACTTGTTGCGCTCGGCCGTCACGTACGAGTTGCCCATCGCCTTCGTGATCACGCTACGGATCAGGCCGTCGTTGATCTGCGGATGGGTCTCGTTCCAGTCGGTTTCCATCACGCCCTTGTCGCGCTGGTCGACGACGAGCAGGAAGCCCTGCTCCTGCCAGAAGCGGCGAACCTGCGGCCAGATGTCGGCGGGCTTCTTGCCGTCGATCACGAGCCAGCTCTCGGTGCCGTCGCGCTGGATATGCATGCCGGACACGGCGGGCGCGACGGTGTCCAGCGCGGGTGCCGCGTGCTGGACCTGCTGAAGCGCAGACAGGGAAGTCGCGCCGCCCTGCGGCGGCAGCGAACGCTGATCGGCCGTCTCGTCAAGCATGTTGGGCGGCACTGCGAGCGACGCTTCCTTCGATTTCGAATCGCTCTTGTAGTCCACTTTCGTGGGCGACGACGTACCGCAACCGGCGACGAGCGCGCCAGTGGCGAGCACTGCAGCGAACCGCATGGTAAGACGAAGATCAGTCATGTTCGGGGAATCCTCTTCCGCTAAATCACGGCGCTTTCCGTGGATCAACCTTGCATTTTACCGGGGCCGCGCCGGGATGTGCAAAAAAGCGACGGCCAAGAAAAAACCCGCGTCAGCCTGAACTGACGCGGGTTCTTTATCTGGTCGGGGCGAGAGGATTTGAACCTCCGACCACCTGCACCCCATGCAGGTACGCTACCAGGCTGCGCTACGCCCCGAAAGAAAAAAATTATAACAGACAGTTCGCCCGTTTAGAACGGGTCGCATGCATTTTGTGAATGTTCCTGCGAAATTCTTTCGAGCTGGCGTGACAGCACGTGGCGGCCTCGACGCGAGCGGCAACGCACGTCCTGCCGCGCGCCTGGGCCGGCCATGCGCTCCGCCCCATGCTCACCGCTTGCGCGCGACACAGATGACCGTGAGGCCCGCCATCCGATTGAACCGGAACATCGGCAACTCGGCCCGGCAGATCAGCTTGAGCAAACCGTTGACGACCGGATGGTGCCGGCGCAATTGCGACGCCGGTTCGCGCGGTTGCCGGCGCGCGCGTTCGCTCAGCCGCATTGCCGCCGCGAGCGGAAACGTAAGGCCGAAGTAGTACGCGCCGTGCTCGACCTCCAGCCCCGCGCGACGTGCGACGTCTTCAAGACCGTCGAGCGTGTACCTGCGCTTGTGCTCGAGAAAGTCGTCATGCGCGCTCCAGAGGAACTGAAACGCGGGAACCGTGATCAGGAACCGGCTGCCCTTGGGCGCACCCTCCACATATCGCGCAAGCAGCCCGACATCGTCATCGACGTGCTCGAGGACATCCATCAGCAACACGAGATCGGCATCGAATCGATCGACGGCGCGGCGAAAATGGACGGGCTTGCCGGCCGCCTCGCCGTCGGTATCGTCGGGGTAGCTCGTATCGACACACCACGCTTCGGTCGCCTGCGTGCGCTCGAGCAAATGCTTGGAAAAGAATCCCGAGCCCGCGCCGACGTCGAGGATCCGGCTCGCATCCGGCGAGCCCAGGAACCGACGGATCGCGCGCGCCTTCGACGCGTAGTACCAGTGATCGCCTACATCCGCTCCCAATACGTCGAGTTCCTTCAGATCCATGACGCCTCCCCCGTGTCGGCCACCATGCTGATCCATCCAGCCACTGATGCCGATCTTACCGCGCCTCGGCCGACGGACCCACGGCAAGTTGCGCGAATCGCACCGGCAACCCACGTCGCGTCCTAGTCGAAAAGGACGATCGCCGTTTCGCCGCGGATCGCTACCGTGCGCTTACCCGGCGCGAGATCGACGCGAAATCGACGCGCATGGCGCATCGGCCGGCTGCACATCTGGTCTGATCGGCGGTGACGGCGGTGACGGCGACGACAGCGATACCGCGTCCGTCGCCGCCCCCACCCCGCACGAAAACCCGCGTCAGCCCATGTCGGCGCCGGGTTTGACGATCGGCCGGGCGCGCCGGCCGCCCTGGCCGCAGAACCAAACGACCGTTTGATCTTGCCGCCCTGCCACCGGGAATCCATTGTCCTGTCGTGCGTCGCCCGGCCTTGCCCGCACGCCCGTTGTTTGGTGACGCCGCTCTAGCGCGCTATGCCACACTGCACGGCATCGACGTCCGCGCTGCGCACGAGCCGCGTGCCCACGTCGATCACGACAAGACCTGGAGACAGACGATGCGGAATGCGGTCCGGCGCGGCCATCGCACGCCTTTGGCAATTCTCGACTGGATGGCTGCCCCGCGACGCGCGGCGGCCTCGGTCTCACACGGCACCTTCCGCGCATTCGGCTGCGGCGCGCTGGCGCTCGCGCTGCTCTGCGCCGGCTGCGCGGAACCAGCCGCGCAGCGCGACGGCAACGCGTCGGTCGCCTCGACGAAGATCGAGCGCGCGAAGGCCGAACGTCTCGCCCATGAACGGCAGATCGCCCGCACCGTGCCGTCGCTCGCGTCGATCAGCCTCACGCAGCCGCGCCCGTTCACGCTGCGCGACTCGGGCCAGAACGGTGCGATGACGTTTCTGCGCGATGTCGATTTCCGCATCGTCAACAACCTCGGCTTCTTCATTCATCAGTTGTCCGCAACACTCGTGCCGACGCAGGCCGGCGCGCCGATCGTGTTCGATGATCCGACGAGCTTCGAGATCGACGTGCACGAAGGCACGGTCACGCTCGACAACACAAAGCTGACCGCACTCTTCGACACCTACATCTTCGGTTACCGCAACGCACCGCTGCGCAAGCTCGCCGTCTCGGCGGGCGACGGCGTGATCCATCTGCAAGGCGAGATGCAGCGCGACGGCTGGGTGCCGTTCTCGCTGACCGGCACGCTGGCGATCCGCGACGGCAGTCAGCTCGTGTTCCACCCGAGCGGCGTGCGCGTATCGGGCATCAATGCGCAGCCGGTGATGCGCGCGGCCAACGTGAAGATGGCCGACCTGCTGAAGGTCGAGACACCGATCGCGCGGCTCGTCGGCGACGACCTCGTGATGTCGGTCGACAAGCTGATGCCGCCGCCGCGGCTGAAGATCCGGATCACCGCGCTGCGCGTGACGCCGGCCGGGCTCGACCTGACGCTCGACGACGGCTCGCACGCCGGCTTCGCGCTGCCCGCGAACGCGCCGCAACAGGCGATGTACATCCGCGGCGGCGACGTGAAATTCATGCGCTCGATGCCGATGAACGCCGACATCCTGATCAGCCCCGTCGATCCGACGAAGCGCGGCCAGAATTTCGTGTTCGACCTGTATCACTATCGCGACCAGGTATCGGCCGGCTATTTCAATTTCGACGAAAGCGGTGCGATGGCGATCCGGATGCCGTCGTATGCGGGGCCCGCGAGCGGCGCCGCGCTGGGCAATACGGCCGCCCGCCTGAACGACAGCTTCCTCGCCGCGCAGCAGAACGCGTTGCGCGACTTGCGACAGCACTGGGAAGCGTTTGCGCTCGCGGCCGCGGCGGCGCAGCCCGGCGTGCGGAAGGTCGCGATGCGGCGCACGTCGACCACGCCGTTCAACGAACGGCACGTGTCGAACCGCAACCCGACGATCCACCTGCACAACGTCGACTTCAACCTGTCCGGCGACATCGGCTTCCATGTCGAGGATCTCGACGTGCAACTCATCGCGAAACGGCCGGGCGAGCCGGTCGACCTCGACGATCCGAACCAGTACGACATTCGCATTCTCGGCGGAACGGTCGTCGAATCGTGGAAGGCGATGTCGGCCCTCTTCAACAACTATCTGCTCGACTATTCGCCGCGCTCGCTGAACGACCTGCAACTGAGCGCGGACGGCCAGGACCTGCGCGTCCAGGGCGGCATCAAGCTCTGGAATCACGTGCCCGGCGTGTGGCTGCCGACCGACATGAAGGGCTCGCTGTCGGTGCTCGACGACCGGCACCTTGCGTTCAAGCCGTCGCAGGTGTCGGTGCTCGGCATTCCACAGGCGAAGCTGCTGCGCTCGCTCGGCATCGAACTCGCGTCGCTGACGCCGCTGCAGCGCCGCGGCGCGGAACTGCGCGGCGACACGCTCGTGCTCGATCAGTACACCGTATTTCCGCCGCCAGTGCTGAACGGCAAACTCGCGCAGGCGACGGTCGAACGCGACGGGCTGCGCCTCACGTTCCGGCGTCCCGCCGACGCACCCGTGGCGAAGCGCCCGCAGATCGACGCGCCGAGCTACATGTGGATGGAAGGCGGCGACATGAAGATGTTCAACGTGCTCGAACTGAATGTGCGCGCGCTGATCCGGAACTCTGCCGAGGCCGGCCCGATGCGTTTCGACCTGTACGGCTACCGCAGCCAGGTCGCGCAGGGCTCGGTGCGGATGCTGCCGGACGGCACGCTGGTCGTCGACATGGGCAAGCCGAATCCGCTCGCATCGCGCTGACAGCGCGGGCCCGCGCGCATGAAAAAAGCCCGGTGGCACTTCGCCAACCGGGCTTTGTTTGTTTCGAGCGTCGCGCTCAGTGACGCTCAGTCGCGCTTCAATCCGTCGATCACGTCGAGGAGCGCCTGCCGCAGCGCGTTCACGTCGACCGTCTCACCCTGCTGGCCCGCCGCACGCTCATCGGCTCCCCGCACGTCCGGCTCGGCCGGTGCCGGGGCGCCGCGTTCGCTGCCCGGCGAATCGAGCCGGTTGCGCGCCCCGTTGATCGTGAACCCCTGTTCGTACAGCAGCTCGCGAATCCGCCGGATCAGCAGGACTTCGTGATGCTGGTAATACCGGCGATTGCCTCGCCGCTTCACCGGCCGCAACTGCGTGAATTCCTGTTCCCAGTAACGCAGCACGTGCGGCTTGACCCCGCACAGCTCACTGACTTCACCGATCGTGAAGTAGCGCTTCGCGGGAATCGGAGGCAAGACGACTTTCTCAACCGTAGTGGTCATCGTCGGTTAACCGTCGGTAAAGGGTGCGCGGCGGCCGCGCGGAGGCGTCAACGCGCGGGCGTCATTCCACGCCGTTTTCGACCAGCGCCTTGAGCTTCTGGCTCGCGTGGAAGGTTACCACCCGGCGGGCCGCGATCGGAATCGCCTCGCCCGTCTTCGGATTGCGGCCCGGACGCTGCGGCTTGTCGCGCAGCTGGAAATTGCCGAATCCCGACAGCTTGACGCTTTCACCGTTTTCGAGCGCGTCGCGGATCACTTCGAAAAAAGCCTCGACCATGTCCTTCGCTTCACGCTTGTTCAGCCCGACGCTGTCGAACAGCAGCTCCGCCAGTTCCGCTTTCGTCAGCGTCGGCGTCTCGGTGGACGCCGGCGCCGAAGCGTCGCGGTTCATGGCGCTGCGTTGCGCCGTCAGGAGGGCTTCGAATTCACTCGAGGTCATGTCGTTCATATCTGCCATACAGCGCGTTAAACCAAAACTTGCGAGGGGAAAAAGCCGCCCGCCAACGGGCGGCCCCTCTCCTTAGCCGCGCAGGCGGGCACCGGCACGAGCCATTCGCTCGACCAGCGTCTGGATCGCCTGATCGACGACCTCGTCCTGTAGCGTGCCAGCCGGATCCTGCAGCGTCACGCGGAAGGCAAGGCTCTTCTCGTGCGTGGCAAGGCCACCGGAAGTATTTGATTTTGCACGAAATTCGTCGAAGAGTACAACCTTCTGAACGAATCGGCAGGCGTCTTCGGCCAGCGCCTTCTTCATTTCGTCGAAAAGTGCCTGAACCTCGACCGCCTGATCGACCACGACGGCGATATCGCGCCGTACCGGCGGGAATTTCGACACGTCGGTCGGTGCCGGCAGCGCACGCGCGGTGAGCGCGTCCGTGTCGATTTCGAACATCACCGGCGCGTGCGGCAGCTCGTACTTCTGCATCAGGCGCGGATGCAGCTCGCCGATCCAGCCGACCGCGCGGCCATCGACTTCGATGCGCGCGCTGCGGCCCGGATGAAGGGCCGGATGTTCGGCCTTCACGAAGCGCGCGGCGGCCGGCGCGAGCAGCGCCTCGAGATCGCCCTTCACGTCGAAGAAATCGACTGCGCGCGTGGCCACGCCCCACTGCTCGTCGACCGCCGGGCCGTACGCGAGCGCGCCGACACGTTTCGGCTGCGTGTAGCCTTCGACGGTCAGCTCGCCGGCCTTCACCGACGAATCGGCGAGGAACACGCGGCCGGCCTCGAACACGCGCACGCGATCCGCGCGACGGTTCAGGTTGTGGCGCAGCACCGAGATCAGGCTGCCGAACAGCGTCGTACGCATCACCGACAGCTGGCTCGCGATCGGATTCAGCAGGCGAATCGGGTTGTCGTTGCCGGCGAAATCCTGCTCCCACTCCGCATCGACGAAGCTGAAGTTGACCGTTTCCGCGTAGTCGCGCGCCGCCAGCGCATGACGGATGTCGTGGATCGAACGCTGCGTCTCGTTGGTCGCGCGCATCTCGCTCGTCGCGACCGGCGGACGCGCCGGGATCTTCTCGAAGCCGTAAATGCGGGCGACCTCCTCGATCAGGTCTTCCTCGATCTCGATGTCGAAGCGGTGCGACGGCGGCGTGACCAGGAATGCGTCGTCGTCACGCTCGAACGGCAGGCCGAGGCGCGTGAAGATGTCCGCGATCTCGTCGGCGTCGATCTTCACGCCGATGATGCGGTTCGCGCGCGATACGCGCATCTTCACCGGTGCGCGCTGCGGCAGGTTGACCGCCTGATCGTCGATCGGGCCGGCCTTGCCGCCGCAGATCTCGAGAATCAGTTGCGTAATGCGCTCGACGTGCTCGACGGTGGTTGCGTAGTCGACGCCGCGCTCGAAGCGATGGGCCGCGTCGGTCGAGAAGTTGTACTTGCGCGCGCGGCCACGGATGCTGTCCGGCCACCAGAACGCGGCTTCCAGGTAGATGTTGGTCGTGTCGAGCGTGACGGCCGTGCTGTCGCCGCCCATGATGCCCGCGAGGCTTTCGACGTGGCGGTCGTCCGCGATCACGCCGACCGTTTCGTCGAGTTCGACCGTATTGCCGTTCAGCAGCTTCAGCGATTCGCCGCGCTTGCCCCAGCGCACCTCGATGCCGCCGTGGATCTTGTCCAGGTCGAACACGTGCGACGGACGGCCAAGCTCGAACATCACGTAGTTCGAGATGTCGACGAGCGCCGACACGCTGCGCTGGCCCGAACGCTCGAGGCGCTCGACCATCCATTGCGGCGTCTTCGCGTGTGCGTTCACGCCGCGGATCACGCGGCCCGAGAAGCGGCCGCACAGATCGGGCGCGGCAATGCGCACGGGCAGCGTCTCGTCGAGCTCGACGCGCACCGGGCGGATGTCGACCGGCGTCAGCGGCGCCCCGGTGATCGCAGCCGTCTCGCGCGCGATGCCGAACACGGACAGGCAATCGGCCTTGTTCGGCGTCAGCTTGATTTCGAAGATCGTGTCGTCGAGATTGAGCGTGTCGCGGATGTCCTGGCCGACCGGCGTGTCTTCCGGCAGGATCAGCAGGCCGCTGTGGTCCTCGGACAGCTTCAGCTCGCGCGCCGAGCACAGCATCCCCTGGCTCTCGACGCCGCGCAGCTTCGACAGCTTGATCGCGAACGGCTTGCCGCCCTCTTCCGCCGGCGGCAGTTCCGCGCCGACCAGCGCGACCGGCACCTTGATGCCAGGCGCCACGTTCGGTGCGCCGCAAACGATATTCAGCGTCGCGCCGGTGCCGGCGTCGACCTGGCAGACATTGAGCTTGTCCGCATCCGGATGCTTGACGACTTCGAGCACGCGGCCGACGACGATCTTCGACGTCGGCGGCGCAGCCTTGCTCAGCGATTCGACTTCGAGCCCCGCCATCGTCAGCGCGTGCGACAGCTCGTCGGTCGTCAGCTGCGGGTCGACAAAGGTTCTCAACCAGGATTCAGGGAATTGCATGGATGTCTACGTTCGAAACAGGTTAGATCGACGCCCGGGCCCCGTCGGAAACGTCCGGCGGGGCGTGCGCGGGCACATGTCGGCGCGGCGCGTGCGTTATGCGAACTGGCGCAGGAAACGCAGGTCGTTCTCGAAGAACAGCCGGAGATCCTGCACGCCGTAGCGCAGCATCGTCAGGCGCTCGAGGCCGCTGCCGAACGCAAAGCCGATGTAGCGCTCGGGATCGAGGCCCATGTTGCGGATCACGGTCGGATGCACCTGCCCCGAGCCCGAGATCTCGAGCCATTTGCCGGCGTTCTTGCCGTGCTCGAACATCATGTCGATCTCGGCCGACGGTTCCGTGAACGGGAAATACGACGGACGGAAGCGCACGAGGATGTCGTCGCGCTCGAAGAATTTCTTCAGGAAATCGGTATAGACGCCCTTGAGGTCGGCGAAGCTGATGTTCTCGTCGATCCACAGCCCCTCGACCTGATTGAACATCGGCGAGTGCGTCGCATCGCTGTCCACGCGGTACGTGCGGCCGGGCGCGATCACCTTGATCGGCGGACGGTTCATGCGCGCGTAACGCACCTGCATCGGGCTCGTGTGCGTGCGCAGCAGCAGCTGGCGGCCGTCGGCATCCTTGCCTTCGACGTAGAAGGTGTCCTGCATCGAACGCGCCGGATGGTTCTCCGGGCTGTTCAGCGACGTGAAGTTGTACCAGTCGGTCTCGATTTCGGGACCGTCGGCCACGTCGAAGCCGATCGAGCGGAAAATCTGTTCGACGCGCTCCCACGTGCGCATCACCGGGTGCAGGCTGCCTGCACCGGCGCCGCGGCCCGGCAGCGTGACGTCGATCGCCTCGGCGGCGAGGCGCTGGTTCAGCAGCGCGTCGGCGAGCGCCTGGCGACGGGCGTTCAGCGCGGCTTCAACCTGCTGCTTCGCGACGTTGATGCGTGCGCCTTCGGTCTTGCGTGCTTCGGGATCGAGCTTGCCGAGGCCCTTGAGCAACTCGGTCAGCGCACCCGACTTGCCGAGAAATCGTGCTTTCTCGTTTTCGAGCGTGGTGATGTCGGCAGCCTGTTCGAAGGACTGCTGCGCGTCGGCGACAATCTGGTCCAGATCCATAGATCCCATCATTTCCAACGTCATTCGGTCTTGGCGAGCAAATCTGCCCACCAAACAAAAAAGGGGCTCGGAAGAGCCCCGTTTTCGCTGCAGCGGCCGAAACTACCGGAACATCGCTGCAACTCACCACGCAGTGCTAATTTCGCAATTAGGCTGCAACGGCGGCTTTCACCTGCTGGACGATCGCAGCAAAAGCAGCCTTGTCGAACACCGCCATGTCGGCCAGGACCTTGCGGTCGAGTTCGATCGACGCCTTCTTCAGGCCGTTGATGAACACGCTGTAGGTCATGTCGTGCTGGCGAACTGCCGCGTTGATACGCGTGATCCACAGTGCGCGGAACACACGCTTCTTGTTGCGGCGATCGCGGTACGCGTACTGACCAGCACGCATCACCGCCTGCTTGGCGATGCGGTAGACGTTATTGCGACGGCCGCGATAACCCTTGGCCAGCTTGATGATCTTCTTGTGGCGGGCCCGTGCGGTTACCCCACGTTTGACTCGAGGCATGTTTCTCTCCTTAGAGTATCAGTTGAGGGGTTACGCGAACGGCAGCATTGCGCGGACGGAGTTCAGATCGGAATCATGAACTGCCGTTGCGCCGCGCAGGTGACGCTTGTTCTTCGTGGTTTTCTTGGTCAGGATGTGACGCTTGAAGGCTTGACCGCGCTTGACGGTACCGCCCGGACGCACCACGAAGCGCTTTGCAGCACTCTTCTTGGTCTTCATCTTAGGCATGACGAACAACTCCAGTTTATTAGATGGCGATGGGTGTGCGGTTGGCATGCGCCCTTGACCCGCCCTTCGAAACCCAGTCCACTTGTGTACGGCGAACCGCTTGCGCAGCCGCCGTCATTGTTGGCGCGCCGCCCTGACCGGGCAACGCACCGAACCACTTCCGAACCTGCGCGCCGTGCGCGCGGGCCCGTTACTTCTTTTTCTTCGGCGAGAGCACCATGATCATCTGGCGCCCTTCCATCTTCGGCATCTGCTCGACCTGGCCGACTTCCTCGAGATCCGTGCGCAGACGCTCCAGCATCCGCATGCCGATCTCTTGGTGAGCCATTTCGCGGCCGCGGAAACGCAACGTGATCTTCGTCTTGTCGCCCTCTTCGAGGAAGCGCACGAGATTGCGGAGCTTGACGTTGTAGTCACCGTCATCGGTACCCGGGCGGAATTTGACTTCCTTCACCTGGATGACCTTCTGCTTCAGCTTCGCTTCGTGCTGCTTCTTGGACTCCTGATACTTGAACTTGCCGTAGTCCATCAGGCGGCAGACCGGGGGAACCGCTTGCGGCGCGATTTCCACCAGGTCGACATCCAGTTCTTCCGATTTACGGAACGCATCAGCGAGTTTTACGATACCGAGCGGTTCGTTCTCGAGCCCGACCAGACGCACTTCCGGCGCAGAAATTTCACCGTTGATGCGATGCGACGACTTATCAGTAGCGATGTTACGTTTCCTCTAAAAATTAAAAAAACGAGCCGCGCTGCCAGGGCGGTTACTTGAACGAGCGCAGGTCTTCCTGCAGACGCTCAACGAAGGCTTCGATCGGCATAACGCCAAGATCGACGCCGCCACGGGCACGCACGGCTACCGTTTGCGCATCACGCTCCTTATCCCCCACGACGAGGAGATAAGGCACCTTTTCCAGCGTGTGCTCGCGTATTTTATAGCTAATCTTCTCGTTGCGCAAATCGCCCGCCACCCTAACCCCTTGTTTTTGCAACGTTTGGGTCAGAGAGTGTGCATATTCCACCTGACTTTCGGCGATATTGAGCACAACTGCCTGGAACGGCGCGAGCCAGGCCGGCATCGCGCCGGCATGGTGCTCGATCAGAATGCCGAGGAATCGCTCCATCGAACCGACGATCGCACGGTGCAGCATCACCGGCCGGCGGCGGCTGTTGTCCTCCGCGACGTACTCGGCACCGAGGCGCTCCGGCAGCACCATGTCGAGCTGCAGCGTGCCGCACTGCCACGACCGGCCGAGCGCATCCTTGATGTGGTACTCGATCTTCGGACCATAGAACGCACCTTCGCCCGGCAGCTCTTCCCACGACAGGCCGCACGCCGTCAGCGCGTCGCGCAGGCCCTGCTCGGCACGATCCCACGTTTCATCCGTGCCCGCACGCTGTTCGGGGCGCAGCGACAGCTTGATGTCGATGTGCTC
Source organism: Burkholderia sp. 567 (assembly GCF_040545115.1). NCBI lineage: Bacteria > Pseudomonadati > Pseudomonadota > Betaproteobacteria > Burkholderiales > Burkholderiaceae > Burkholderia > Burkholderia sp. 567. Next base: position 985,230 of record NZ_JBEPLG010000001.1, on the reverse strand, counting down.
GAACCCGAAATCCTTGTACACGCTCATCGCCAGCGTATTGAACGCGATCGATTCGGCGATGAACTGCTCTTCCGTACAGAAGATGTGCGCATCGTCCTGCACGAAGCCGCGCACGCGCATCAGGCCATGCAGCGCGCCCGATGCCTCGTTGCGGTGGCACGAACCGAATTCCGCGTAGCGCAGCGGCAGGTCGCGGTACGAGCGCAGGCCGTGCTTGAACACCTGAACGTGCCCCGGACAGTTCATCGGCTTGATCGCGTAGTCGCGCTTCTCCGACTCCGTCGTGAACATGTTCTCGCGGTAGTTCTGCCAGTGGCCCGACGCTTCCCACAGCGAGCGGTCCATGATCATCGGCGTCTTGATCTCGAGGTAGCCGGCGTCGTTCACGCGGCGGCGCATGTACTGCTCGACCTGCTGCCACAGCGCCCAGCCCTTCGGATGCCAGAACACCATGCCCGGCGACTCTTCCTGCATGTGGAACAGGTCGAGCTGCTTGCCGAGCTTGCGGTGGTCGCGCTTTTCCGCTTCCTCGAGCATGTGCAGGTATTGGTCCTGGTCTTCCTTCTTCGTCCAGGCCGTACCGTAGATGCGCTGCAGCTGCTCGTTCTTCGAGTCGCCGCGCCAGTACGCGCCCGCGACCTTCATCAGCTTGAAGACCTTCAGCTTGCCGGTCGACGGCACGTGCGGGCCGCGGCACAGATCCGTGAAGCCGCCGTGCGAGTACAGCTTGATTTCGTCGCTTTGCGGAATCGATTCGATGATCTCGGCCTTGTACTTCTCGCCGATGCTGCGGAAATAGCCGGCCGCCTCGTCGCGCGACACGACGCGGCGCGTCACCGGCTCGTCCTTCTTCGCGATTTCCTGCATGCGCTTTTCGATCTTTTCCAGATCTTCGGGCGTAAACGGGCGGTTATACGAGAAGTCGTAGTAGAAGCCGTTGTCGATCACGGGACCGATCGTCACCTGCGCATCCGGATACAGTTCCTTCACCGCGTACGCGAGCAAGTGCGCGGTCGAGTGACGGATGATGTCGAGACCGTCGGCATCCTTGTCCGTGATGATCGCGAGCGCTGCGTCGCGATCGATGACCGTGGACGTGTCGACGAGCTCGCCGTCGAGCTTGCCTCCAAGCGCAGCCTTCGCGAGGCCGGGACCGATCGAGGCTGCAACCTCGGCAACTGTCACCGGATGCTCGTATTGTCGAACTGAGCCGTCAGGCAAGCGTATCGAAACCATAGCAATCTCCGTGATGCCGACAGTGGGCGGCAAACCAGGTACGCGATATAAAAGTCGCGCGCGAAATTTCGCGACAAAAAAAATGCGGCCCCGCTTTCGAGGGGCCGCATTCGATACTTCACTCAGGCTGAAAGGGCGAAAACGTTCCTCGACTAGCGTCGCTCCGAAAAGGTTTCGGTCAACGTTCGCGGTGTCATAACCGTATTCGCCCTGTTCGCGTTGAGTTATCTACTGCATCGAATACCCGGAAACCGGGCATTCTCAATTCGTTGGTAGGCTCGATTGGACTCGAACCAACGACCCCCACCATGTCAAGGTGGTGCTCTAACCAGCTGAGCTACGAGCCTAGAGAAGCTAAGATTATATGGAGCCAGCGCCGACTTGGCAAGTGTTTTATGCGGCCGCAGCAAAAGGCTCGTATTCCGGCCCCATTACAGGGAAGTCACGTCTTGCGCCCCGCCCGCACGACGCCCGCTACTTCGCCAAGCAGCGTGCACGCACGCTGCACCTGCGCGGAATTCGACACCTCGACCGTGAACTGCATGAACGCCGCATTGCGGCGGCTCTGCGTCTTCACGCCCACCACGTTCATTTTCTCGCGCGCGAACACTTCCGAGATGTCGCGTAGCAAGCCTTGCCGGTCGCTCGCCTCGATCATCAGGTCGACCGGATAGACGGACGCGCCGCGTCCGCCCAGCACGTCGGCCGACCAGGTGGTCTGCAGCACGCGCTCCGGCGCCCGTTCGGCCATCCGCCGGAAGGTGGGGCAGTCGCTGCGGTGAATCGACATTCCCTTGCCGCGCGTGACGAAACCGCTGATCGGGTCGGGCGGCGCCGGACGGCAGCAGCGCGCAAGCTGGGTCAAGAGCGCATCGACGCCGACCACCAGCACGCCGGTCGACGCGCCGTGCGCGACACTCGCCCCGCTGCTGCGCTTCTCGAAATCGGCGGGCGCCTCGGGCGCATGCTCGGGCGGCGGCGCATCGGACAGCGCGTGCTCGACGTGGCGCAGGCTGAATTCTTCCTTGCCGACGACCGAGAACAGTTCGTCGGGCGACTTGAAGCCGAGCTTCGCGGCGAGGTTGTCGAGATTGACCGACGTCTTGCCCTCACGCTGCAGCGTCTTTTCGACGAGCGCGCGGCCATGCGCGATGTTCTCTTCCTGCTCGATCGAGTTGAACCACGCGCGCACCTTCTGTCGCGCACGCGAACTCTTCAGGTAGCCGAGCTGCAGGTTCAGCCAGTCGCGCGACGGGCCGCCCTCCTTCACCGCGACGATCTCGACGGTCTGGCCGTTCGCGAGCGACGTGTTCAGCGGCACCATCACGCCGTCGACGCGCGCGCCGCGGCAGCGATGGCCGAGCTCGCTGTGCAGGTGGTACGCGAAATCGACCGGCGTCGCGCCCTGCGGCAGCGCGATCACGCGCGCCTGCGGCGTCAGCACGTAGATGTGGTCGTCGTCGAGCGACGTCTCGCGCAGCTGGGCCCACGCCTGGTCGCCCGACACTTCGACGTCGTCCTTCCATGCGAGCAGCTGGCGCAGCCACGCGATCTTCTCGTCGTACTTGTCGCTCGCCGAGAACTGGCCGCCATAGCCGCGCGCGCCGGCTTCCTTGTAGCGCCAGTGCGCGGCGATGCCGTACTCCGCGAAGCGGTGCATTTCCTGCGTGCGGATCTGCACCTCGAACGCGCGGCCGTCGTCGCCGATCACGACCGTATGCAGCGACTTGTAGCCGTTCGGCTTCGGGCGCGAGATGTAGTCGTCGAATTCCTTCGGCACCGGCTGCCACAGGTGATGCACGATGCCGAGCACCGCGTAGCAATCCTTGATGTCCGGCACGATCACGCGGAACGCCCGCACGTCGTACAGCTCGGCGAAGTCGAGCTCCTTGCCGCGCATCTTGCGCCAGATGCTGTAGATATGTTTCGGCCGCCCGCTCACGTCGGCCGGGATGTGCGCTTCCGCCAGTTCGTGCTGGAGCCGCTCGATCGCCTGCGCGACGTACGCCTCGCGCTCGACGCGCTTCTCGTCGAGCAGCTTGGCGATGCGCTTGTAGGTGACCGGATCCTCGAAGCGGAACGCGAGATCCTCGAGCTCCCACTTCAGTTGCCAGATGCCGAGACGGTTCGCGAGCGGCGCGTAGATCTCGAGTGTCTCGCGCGCGACGTCGGGCAGCGGATCGATCTTCGCCGCCGCGTAATACCGCAGCGACTGCAACCGTGACGCCAGCCGGATCAGCACCACGCGGATGTCCTGCGCGAACGCCAGCAGCATCTTGCGCAGCGCCTCGATCTGCGTGCGCCGCTCTTCCGCCGCGTCGCGCCCGGCTTCAGGCATCGCATTCTGGGCGCGCAGGCTGACGGTGCCGAGCCGCAGCAGCTTGCGCACGTCGGACACGAGCCGCGCGACCTCTTCGCCGAACCGTTCGGTCAGTTCCCGCTCGGGATCGTTCAGGTGCGGCGTCAGCACGAACAGCGCGGCCGCCTGCATCGCGTGCGGGTCGACGTTCAACGTGCGCATGATCGACGCGGTGCCCGCCGAGTGATCGGCGAGCAGTTCGCCCGTCGACAGGCGCGCGTCGCCGGCCCGCTCGCGCACGAACGCGAGCACGTCGTCGAACGACGGCGCCGCGACGGAAGAAGCGGTAACGGACTCGGTCATCGCACGGCCTGGCGTATTGCGGTCATCGTGATGCTTCGCTCAGCTCCGCTGCGCGGCGACGACGACGATCTCGACCAGCAGCGCCGGATCCGCGAGCTTCGCCTCGACGGTCGCGCGCGGCGGCGTGTTGCCCGGCGCGACCCACGCGTCCCACTCCGCGTTCATGCCTTCGAAGTTCGCGAGATCCGAAATGTAGATCTGCACCGACAGCAGATGCGCCTTGTCGCTGTTCGCTTCGGCGAGCAGGCGGTCGATGTGGCCCAGCACTTCGCGCGTCTGGCCCTTGATGTCCTGGGTGGTGTCTTCGGCGATCTGGCCAGCCAGATACACGGTACCGTTGTGGATCGCGGTTTCGGAGAGACGGGCTCCGACGTGGTGACGAATGACTGCCATGGAATGTTCCGGTCGTTTGAGTGGTGAAGAATCGGCGACGGCGCGGCGCCGAACCGCATATTATGACGCGTTTATGAGGCGCCTTCGACGAAAAACCGCCGCGCGAGCGCAATCTGCTCGGCGTTCAGGAATGCCGGCGCGTGCCCCGTGCCGGGAATTTCCGCCTGCGTCACATGCCGGCCGCGGCGCACCATCTCGGCGGCGGTCTCGCGCGACAACAGGTCCGACTCGGCGCCGCGCACGACGAGCAGCGACGCATCGGTCGTCTCGATCGCGCGCCACAGCGCGGCCTCACCGAGGGCGGCCAGCTCGGGCGTCGTCGCCTTGAACGGCTCGGCGATGCGCGGATCGTAGCGCATCGTCCAGCCGCCGTCGGGCAGCTCGCGCAGCAACGGCCGGTTGATCTCGCGCCATTCATCGGCGGTCAACTCCCCGAACGGCAACGACAGCGATGTCAGATAGTCGACGCCTTCCTGCTCGGTCGCGAAGCGCGGCTGCACGCCGAGGTATTCGCCGATGCGCGTCAGCGAATCGGGTTCGATGCGCGGGCCGACGTCGTTGACGATCATCCGGCGCAGCGGCGAACCGGGCAACCCCGCGAGCGCCATGCCGATCAGCCCGCCCATCGACGTGCCGAACCAGTCGACCGACTCGACGTCGAGCCGCGCGATCAGCGTAACCATGTCGGCGACGTATTGCGGAATCGCGTAATGCCGCGGATCGGCGAGCCAGTCGGAGCGACCGCGCCCGACGACGTCGGGGCAGACGACGCGATACGTATCGGACAGCGCGGCGGCGAGCCGGTCGAAGTCGCGCCCCGAACGGGTCAGGCCATGCACGCAGACCAGCACGCGCGGATTGGCCGGGTCGCCCCATTCGGTATAGGCGACGTGGTGAAGGCCGGCGACGCTTGCGCACTGCACGCGTCGCTGACGGGGAACCGGGGGATTCGCTGAGGTGATCGGCATCGTTGGGATCCTGTCGAACAGAGGCGGCGCGGCGGGCAACGCGTGCGCCGCCCGATGCAAACGATTGTAAACCGCTTCGTCAACGCAGGTCGTCACGCACGCCCATCGTTCGCAGCGTGCTCAGCCGCCGCGGCCCCATGCGCCGCGCAACTGCTCGCGCAGGAAATCGACGAAGGCGCGCACGCGCAACGGCACGTGACGACCACCGGGATAAACCGCATGAAGCGGCGCCGCGGGCGCCGCGAATGCCGGCAACACGCGGACCAGCCGACCGGCATCGAGATCGGCACCGACGTCCCAGATCGACTTCAGCGCGATGCCCGCGCCCTCCAGCGCCAACGTACGCGCCGCGCCGCCGTCGTTCGTCAGCAGCGCGGCCGTCACCTCGACCGCAACCGTGCCCTGTGCGCCGTCGAACCGCCACTCGGCACGCGGCTGGTCGCCCATCACGATGCATCGGTGCGCACGCAGCTCGGCCGGTTCAGCCGGCAAACCGTGCGCGGCGACATAGCCCGGCGACGCGCAAAGCACACGATGATTGGGCGCCAGCTCGCGGGCGATCATCGTCGAATCGGCGAGGCTGCCGATCCGCACGGCGACATCGATGTCATGCGCGAGCAGATCGACGATCGCATCGGTCAGCATCAGTTGCACGATCAGTTCGGGATGCCGCCGCTGAAACGCCGCGACGAGCGGCGCGATCCGCAGCCGGCCGAGCTCGCCCGGCGCCGTCACGCGCAGCACCCCACCGACCGTGCCGCGGCGATCACTCATCAGCGTTTCGGCACGCTCGACTTCGGCCAGGATACGCAGCACCTGCGCGTGGAACTGCGCACCGTCGTCGGTCAGCGTCTGCTGCCGCGTCGTCCGGTGCAGCAGACGCACGCCGAGCTGCGATTCGAGATGCGCAAGCCGCTTGCTGACGACGGACAGCGACAGGTCGAGTTCGCGCGCCGCCGCCGACAGGCTGCCGGCCGACACGATCCTCGCGAAGGTATCGAGCGCCGGGAGATCGTCGATCAGCATCGCGGCACCGGTCTCGAGCAAACCTTTCCTTTTTTCGAATAATCCATTCGATTTCCGACCGTATTTAGATGGAAATCGAAAACCTACCATACCTGTTCCGCGTCGTCGCACGACGCCATCCACAGGACACCCGAAACCATGTCGATTCGCCTTCTTTCGGCCGCTCGCCCGATCACCCGCATCATCGCCGCGGCCGCCTGCGTCGTCGCGCTGTCGCCGGCCACCTCCCACGCGGCCGGCCTCGTCGAGCCGCACAGCCTGACCGTCGCGGCCGACCTGCCGGCCCAGAAGGCACGCGCGCAGATCCTCGCCGCGCGTCGCTACGGCACGTTCTGGGATACCGGCGACGCCAGCCTCGCCCAAACGGCACTCGCCACCGGCTTCATCGACCGGACGCTTCCGGCCGGCCGCGCACAGGGCGTCCCGGGGCCGCTCGCGGCATCCCAAACGATGCGCGCGGCCATCCCGGACCTGCGTTGCGACATCGAGCAGATGATCGTCGCGGGCGACCGGGTCGTCGTGCACCTGCATTTTCGCGGGCACTTCACCGGCACGTTCAATGGCACGGCCGGCAGCGGGCAGACGGTCGACTTCATCGCGACCGACATCTACCGGATCGATCACGGCCGGATTGCGGAAAACTGGCACATCGAGGACAACCTGACGCTGATGCGTCAGCTCGGGCTCGTCGGCTGACGGAGAGGACCATGACCTACAACGACTCCCATTCGGCGACGCCTCCGGCGCGCCGCACGTTTCTGGCACAGGCCGGCGCTGGGCTGGCGGCCGGCGTCGCGATGGTCGCGGGCGCCTCGGAGCCGGCCGCCGCCGCGCCGGCACCGCAGGAAGACACGCGCGCCGGCGGATTCTGGCCGAACGATACGCGTCTGGTCATCTCGATCTCGATGCAATTCGAGGCCGGCGGACAACCGCCGAAGGGCGCGGACAGCCCGTTCCCGCCCGTCGAATTTCCATCGTCGGTGCCGGTCGATCTGGCGTCGGCCACGTGGTTCGCGTATGGCTATCGTGAAGGGATTCCGCGCCTGCTCGACCTGTGGGATCGGCACGGCGTGAAAGTCACGTCGCACATGATCGGGGAAGCCGCACGCCGGCATCCCGAACTGGCGCGCGAGATCGTGTCGCGCGGCCACGAAGCGGCCGCACACGGCCCGACATGGCGCTCGCAATTCGCGATGACCCGCGACGACGAGCGTCGTTTCCTCACCGAAGCACGCGACATGGTCGAAGCGGTGACGGGACAGCGCCCGGTCGGCTACAACTGCAACTGGCTGCGGCGCGGCCCGCACACGCTGCCGCTGCTGCAGGAACTCGGTTACGTGTATCACATCGACGACGTCAGCCGGGACGAGCCGTTCATCGAGACCGTCGGCGGTCGCGATTTCGTGGTCGTCCCGTACACGCTGCGCAACAACGACATCCTGCTGATCGAGGGCCGCAACTACTCGCCGACGATGTTTCTCGAGCAGATCAAGCTCGATTTCGACCAGCTGTACGCGGAAGCCGGGCAGCGGCGCAGATTGATGTCGATCAGCGCGCACGACCGGATCAGCGGCACGCCGCAGATGGTCCGCGCGTGGGATGCTTTCCTGCGCTACGCCCGATCGCATCCGGGGGTGGCCTTCATGCGCAAGGACGACATCGCCCGCTTCGCGCTGCGCAGCCCGTCGACGCTGCGCGAAGCCGAAACGATCTGACCGGGTTCCACTCACCTCCTCTCATCGGCACAACACCATGAACGATCCACTCCACGGAAAGAAAGTACTTGTCGTCGGCGGCAGCTCGGGTATCGGCGCCGCGGCCGCGAAAGCCTTCGCGCAACGCGGCGCTGCCGTGACGATCGCATCGCGCGACCCGGCCAGGGCCGGTGCAGATGTCGCGCCGGACGGGCACGTGCGCACCGAAGCGCTCGACATCACCGATACGGCGGCCGTCGAAGCGTTCTGCGCGCGCGTCGGCCAGTTCGACTACGTCGTGATTTCGGCCGCGAAGACGGCCACGGGCCCGCTGCGCGCACTGCCGCTTGCCGACGCGCAGGCTGCGATGGACAGCAAGTTCTGGGGCGCATACCGCATCGCCCGCTCGATCGACATCGCACCCGGCGGTTCGCTGACATTCGTGTCGGGTTACCTCAGCGTGCGGCCGAGCGCGTCGTCGGTGCTGCAGGGTGCGATCAACGCGGCGCTCGAGGCGCTCGCCCGCGGCCTCGCGCTCGAGCTGGCGCCCGTGCGGGTGAACACCGTGTCGCCGGGCCTGATCGCGACGCCGCTGTGGGACAAGCTCGCCCCCGACGCGCGCGATGCGATGTACGCCGGCGCCGCCCAGCGCCTGCCCGCACGCCGTGTGGGCCAGCCCGAGGACGTCGCGAACGCGATCGTCTACCTGGCCACGACGCCTTACGCGACCGGTTCGACGGTGCTGATCGACGGCGGCGGCGCGATCGCGTGACGCGTGCGGTGATGGCAAAACGCCCCGCGTTCCTGACGGAACGCGGGGCGTCGAGGGTCATGCGGAAAGAACGATGCTCAGGCGACCGCGCTTACATCGAGCGGTGCGCCCGTCTTCGCCTGGATCTCTTCCGCGCTCACGCCGTCGGCGAGTTCGAGCACCTTCAGGCCGGCCGGCGTCACTTCGATCACACCGAGATCGGTGATGATCAGGTCGACCACGCCCACGCCCGTCAGCGGCAGGTTGCATTCGTCGAGGATCTTGTGCTGGTCGCCTTTCGCGACGTGCTCCATCAGCACGACGACGCGCTTCACGCCCGCGACGAGATCCATCGCGCCACCCATGCCCTTGATCATCTTGCCCGGGATCATCCAGTTCGCGAGGTCGCCCGTCTTGCTGACCTGCATCGCGCCGAGGATCGCGAGGTTGATGTGGCCGCCGCGAATCATCGCGAACGAATCGGCCGACGAGAAGATCGACGAGCCCGGCAGCGTCGTGACGGTCTGCTTGCCGGCGTTGATGAGATCCGCGTCGACTTCGTCCTCCGTCGGCGACGGGCCGATGCCGAGCAGGCCGTTCTCCGACTGCAGCCACACCTCGACGCCTTCCGGCACGTGGTTCGCGACGAGCGTCGGCAGGCCGATGCCGAGGTTCACGTAGAAGCCGTCCTGCAGTTCCTTCGCCGCGCGCGCGGCCATCTGGTCACGATTCCAGGCCATGTCAGTCTCCTTTCGCGCGTACGACGCGTTGTTCGATGCGTTTCTCGGGCGTCGCGTTCAGCACGATGCGCTGCACGAAGATGCCCGGCGTGTGGACCTGGTCCGGATCGAGCGTGCCGTTCTCGACGATCTCCTCGACTTCCACGACGGTGATCTTGCCGGCCATCGCGCACATCGGGTTGAAGTTGCGCGCGGTGCGGCGATAGATCAGGTTGCCGGACTTGTCGGCCTTCCACGCCTTCACGAGCGCGACGTCGGCCGTCAGCGACGGCTCGAGCACGTAGTGGCGATCGCCGAACTGGCGCGTTTCCTTGCCTTCGGCGATCACGGTGCCGTAGCCGGTGTTCGTGAAGAAGGCGGGAATGCCGGCGCCGCCCGCGCGCAGCTTCTCGGCGAGCGTGCCCTGCGGCGTGAATTCGAGCTCGAGTTCGCCGGCCAGGTACTGGCGCTCGAACTCCTTGTTCTCGCCGACGTACGACGAGATCATCTTCTTGATCTGGCGCGTTTCCAGCAGCAGGCCGAGACCGAAGCCGTCGACGCCCGCGTTGTTGCTGATGCAGGTGATGCCCTTGACGGCCGAATCGCGCAGTGCCGCGATCAGTGCCTCGGGAATCCCGCACAGGCCGAAGCCGCCCACCGCGAAGGTCTGTCCGTCACGGACGATCCCTTCCAGCGCGGCGGCCGCGCTTGGATAGACTTTGTTCATCTGTATGTCCCTTCCTCTATGGAAACCAGCAAAACCGGTTCACGCGCCCACTGGGCCGCAAGCCCGCCGCACCATTCTATGCATGCACGGCGATACCTGCGTCGAGGCGCGCTGTTTTTATATCGCGGCAAACCACCGCGAGATGCCTGAAAGGGTACGATGCGGCGTGGATACGGCACAATACGCAAAAATACATAAGCATTTCCCTCCGCCTGCCTGCGCCATGCCCGCTCTCGATTACCAGACTGCCTTTCACCTCGCGCCGCTCGGCCTCGTGATGTCGCGCGACCGCGTGATCGAGGACTGCAACGACGCGCTCGCGTCGATCTTCCGCTGCGCGCGCGCCGATCTGCTCGGGAAGTCGTACGAGGTGCTCTATCCGTCGCCGGGCGAATTCCAGCGGATCGGCGAACGCATTTCGCGGGTGATGATCGCGAACGGCATCTACGCCGATGACAGAATCATGAAACGGGCCGACGGCGAGCTGTTCTGGTGCCACGTGACCGGCCGCGCGCTCGACCGCACCGCGCCGCTTGCGGCCGGCATCTGGACCTTCGAGGACCTGAGCGCGACACGCCGCGTCGCCGTCGAGCTGACTCCGCGCGAACGCGAGATCGCCGCGCAGCTCGCGACCGGCAAGACCAGCAAGCAGATCGGGCGCATGCTCGACATCAGTTCGCGCACGGTCGACATCTACCGCGCGCGGCTGATGCGCAAGTACGGCACGAACAATACGCCGGAGCTGCTGCAGCGCCTGCTCGGCCAGTAACACGCGCGCCGCAATGGCAATCGGCCGCGTGACGCGGCCGATTCGGGAGAACTTCAGGAAATGGCGACACACCGGCGCCCGTGCACCGGCGTCGATGCCGCCGCGCTCAGCCGACCTTCGCCGCGAGCGCGCGCTCGATCGTATCGCGCAGCAGTTGCGGCAGCGGCACCGACTTGCCGAGCGCATAGTCGACCCACACGCAGCGCGCATTGCCGCGCGCATAGACGTGCTGCGGATCGTCCGCGCGCGTCAGCTCGAAACCGGTGTCGAAGCTGCTGCGGCCCGGCTTCGCGGCCGACATCCGCGCGATCACGTCGCCCGGATAGTGCAGTTGCTTCAGGAACTCCATCGACGCCGTGACGATCACGGGCCCCTGCCCCTCGCCGTTGCCGCCCGCGATGCCGAGTTCCTCGAACCACGAGATCCGCGCCTGTTCCATGTAGCGGAAATAGACCGTGTTGTTCACATGGCCGAACGCATCCATGTCGCCCCAGCGGATCGGCATCGACATTTCAAATACGGGGGAATATTCGCTCATTGCAGTCTTCTTTGTTGCTGAGTGTCATCCACTCAGGCGAGGCCGAAGCCATCGTCGGCGGAGATAATCGAGCCGTTGATGAACTGCGACTCGTCGGCCGCGAGCAGCAACAACAGCCCGTCGAGATCCTGCGGCTTGCCGACGCGCCGGCGCGGCAGTATCGACTGCAGCTTCTGGCCCTGCTCGGTTTCCCACAGGTAATGATTGATTTCGGTATCGATATAGCCCGGACAGATCGCATTGACGTTGATCCCGTGGCGGCCCCATTCGAGCGCCATCGCGCGCGTCATCTGCACGACCGCCGACTTGCTCATCGCATACAGCCCGATCTGCGGGAACACGCGCAGGCCGGCCACCGACGCGATGTTGATGATCCGGTACGGCGGCTTGCCGTTGCCGTTCGCGCGCATCATCATCCGTTTCGCGACTTCCTGCGCGACGAAAAACGCGCCGCGCGTGTTGGTGTCGAACACGAATTCGAAATCGGCCGGCGTGACGTCGACGAGCTTCTGCATCGTCGAGACGCCCGAATTGTTCACGAGGATGTCGATCGTACCGGCTTCCGTCTCCGCGTGCGCGATGGCCGCCTTGATGCTCTGCACGTCGGTGACGTCGAGCGACACGACGTGTGCGGCACCGCCCGCCGCCTCGATCTCCGCGCGCAGTTCCTTCAGGCGCTCGACGCGGCGGCTCGCGAGCACGACCTTCGCACCGGCCTGCGACAGCACCTGCGCGAAGCGCTGCCCGAGACCGCTCGATGCGCCCGTGACCAGCGCGACCTTGCCTTCCAGATTGATCGATCGACCCATTGCACATCCCCTTTCGATATCGTTTCGCCGCGACGGGCGCCCTGCCCCACGCAGCATAACCCTGGCACAAAAAATAGAACGATCGTGCTAATCTATTCGCATGCTGTTGCGGCAAGCGTTTCGTTTCGCAGACAATACGCTCCCGAATAAAAGCATTCTAACGGTTAGAGGAACGCCAATGACCCCCGCAAGCCTCATCGAGCAGTACGGCCCGCGCGAATCGATGGAATACGACGTCGTGATCGTCGGCGGCGGCCCCGCCGGGCTGTCGGCGGCGATCCGGCTCAAGCAGCTGGCCGCCGAGAAAGGCACCGAGATCGGCGTGTGCGTGCTCGAGAAGGGTTCCGAGATCGGCGCGCACATCCTGTCGGGCGCGGTGATGGACCCGCGCGCGATCACCGAACTGTTCCCCGACTGGAAGGAACGCGGCGCGCCGCTCGACGTCGCGGTGACGGAAGACCGCTTCTTGTTCCTGTCCGAGAACAGCGCGGTCACGACGCCCAACTGGGCGCTGCCCGCCAACTTCCAGAACCACGGCAACTACGTGATCTCGCTGGGCAACGTCACGCGCTGGCTGGGGGCACAGGCCGAAGCGCTCGGCGTCGAGATCTTCCCGGGCTTCCCGGCTGCCGAGATTCTCTACAACGACGACGGCTCCGTGAAGGGCGTCGCCACCGGCAACATGGGCGTAGGCAAGGACGGCGAGCCGACCGAGAACTTCCAGCTCGGCATGGAGCTGCACGCAAAGTACACGCTGTTCGCCGAAGGCTGCCGCGGCCACCTCGGCCGTCAATTGATCTCGAAGTTCAAGCTCGACGCGAACGCCGATCCGCAGGCGTACGGGATCGGCATCAAGGAGCTGTGGGAAATCGATCCGGCCAAGCACAAGCCGGGCCTCGTGATCCACACGGCCGGCTGGCCGTTGAAGTCCGATACGTACGGCGGCTCGTTCCTGTATCACATGGACAACAACCAGGTGGTGGTCGGCTTCGTGGTGGGCCTGGGCTACACGAATCCGTACCTGTCGCCGTTCGAGGAATTCCAGCGCTACAAGACGCATCCGTCGATCCGCGCGTTCCTCGAAGGCGGCAAGCGCGTGTCGTACGGCGCGCGCGCGATCACGGCGGGCGGGCTGCTGTCGCTGCCGAAGACGGTGTTCCCGGGCGGCGCGCTGATCGGCGACGACGCGGGCTTCCTGAACGCGTCGCGGATCAAGGGCAGCCACGCGGCGATCAAGACCGGCATGCTGGCGGCGGATGCCGCGTTCGATGCGGTGCAGGCCGGCCGTCAGTCGGACGAGCTCAACGCGTATCCGGATGCGTTCAAGCAATCGTGGCTGTACACGGAGCTGTACCGCGCGCGCAACTTCAAGCAGTGGATGGCCAAGGGGCTGTATCTCGGCACGCTGATGGTCGGGCTCGAGCAGAAGATGATGGGCGGCAACGTGCCGTGGACGCTGCATCACAAGCATGCGGATCACGAGATGCTGAAACCGGCGTCGCAATGCACGCCGATCGAGTATCCGAAGCCGGACGGCAAGCTGACGTTCGATCGTCTCTCGTCGGTGTTCATCTCGAACACGAACCACGAGGAGAATCAGCCGGCGCATCTGACGCTGAAGGATGCGAACGTGCCGGTGAACGTGAACCTGCGCACGTACGCGGGGCCGGAGGCCCGCTTCTGCCCGGCGGCGGTGTACGAGTTCGTGAAGAACGACGACGGCGGCGATCGGCTGGTGATCAATGCGCAGAACTGCGTGCACTGCAAGACCTGCGACATCAAGGACCCGACGCAGAACATCGTGTGGGTCACGCCGGAAGGCGGTGGCGGGCCGAATTACCCGAACATGTAAGCTGCCGGAAAACGCCGCCTCGCGCGGCGTTTTTTTTCACCCATTCGACCGTCGATGCTGCGCTGCCCGCGCTCCGGCGTGCGACTCATGCATGGCACGCCAGAGCGGCCCCGTCAGCGCGCCGCGATCCGCCGACGGAAGTGCTCGGTACCGGACACGATCTTGTCGAGCACCGCATCGAGCGCCCAGAACCGCTCGCGCACGTCGTAGTCGATCGCGCGGCAGCGAATCGACGCGAACGTGCCGATCCGCTGGTGATAGATCTTCGCCAGCGCCGGATAGCCCAGTGCTTCCGACACGGCCGAGACCACCAGGAACGTCGACAACTCGTCGGCGAGCGCCGGATCCGAGTCGCCCCGCGTGCGCAACCATCGATACAGATCCGGATGAAAGTTGGTAAACACGCCGTTGAAGCCGGCGGAGCCCGCCTTCATCGCATCCCACGCGATCGCGGCGTTCGCATTCAGGATCTTCAGCGGCGACCCCGCGGCGAGCGCCACGCGCCGCTTCACCGTCTCCAGGTCGCAACTCACGTCCTTGAGCATCACGAAGCGGCCGGTGTCGATGCACGCACGCAGTTCGTCATCGGACAGCAATCGGCGGTATGGCGCCGGACATTCATACAAGCCGAGCGGCAGATCCGACGGCAGGCGCGCCAGCAGCTTGTGAAGATGGTCGAGCAACGCGGCGCTGCCTTTGCGCTGCGGGTCGAGCCGATTGGTCACGAGCACGACGCCCTGTGCGCCCGATTCCGCCGCCGCGCGCAACTCGGCGACCTGCGCATCGAGATCGTCGCTGATGTGCCCGGACGCGACGACGGGCACGCGCCCGGCCACGCGTTCGACCACGAAGCGCGCGAGTTCGGCCCGTTCGGCCAGACTCAGGAACTGCATCTCGCTCGATTGTGCGACCGCGAACAGCGCATCCGCACCGTGCGCCAGATACCATTCGATGAGTCGCTCGAGCCCCGCGTAATCGATGGCCCCAGCGTCGTCGAACGGCGTCAGCATCACCGGTACGATCCCCTCGATGGTCGCGCTCGACTGCTGATGGTGTTGCATCTGTTTCTCCTTGCTTTCTTGAATACGTGATGTCGCCGCGGCGCTCAGGCCGGCAGCGCGCCGGACGCGGTGCTCGCGGCCTGTTCGGGAATCGGCTTGCGAACCAGCAGCAGGTAGGCCATCGCACCGGCGAATGCGATTGCCGCCGCCGTCAGCAGCGCGGGCACGAACGACCACTTCTGCGCGATCACACCCGTCAGGATAGGCGCGAGCGCCCCGCCGATGAAACCGCCGAAATTCTGGATCGCGCCGAGCGATGCGATGCGGCTCGGCGGCGCGGCCGCCGTCGCGAGCGCCCACGAACACGCCGATGCCGCATTGGCGAGAAAGATCACGACCGAAATGCACGCGAGCGCGACCGTATTGCTCTGCACGAGCGCGGCCGGAATCGTGAATGCGACCATCCCGAGCATCGCGACAACGACCGCGTTGCGCCGGCTCACGACCGGCGAGCGGCTGCGGCGCGTGACCACATCCGACAGCCAGCCGGCGACCAGCGAGCCGACAAATCCGCACAGGAACGGCACCGACGCCGCGAACCCGGTGCGAAGGAGGCTCATGTGACGCTCCATCGTCAGGTAGCCCGGCAGCCAGGTCAGGTAGACCCAGTTCAGATACACGGAACCGAAGTATCCGATCAGCATGCCCCAGGTCGTGCCGTGCGAGAACAGGCTGCGCCAGTCGGCGAAGGTCAGCTTCGGCATCGCGACGGCCGTCTGCGCATCGGCGTCGAGATACGCACGTTCCGCTGCCGTCAGTTGCGCACGCGCCGGATCGCGGTACAGGGCGAACCAGACGACGGCGACGACGAGGCCGAGCGCCCCCGTCGCGACGAACGCCCAGCGCCAGTTGAACGACGCGACGAGCACCGCCAGCAGCAACGGCGCGAGCGCGGTGCCGAGCGGCGATGCCGCGTTGAAGATGCCGGTCGGCGTCCCGCGCGCACGCAGCGGAAACCAGTTGCTCACCACCCGCGCCGCCGACGGGAACTGCGGCGCCTCGCCGATGCCGAGCACGATACGCGCGACGATAAACCAGCCGAAGGTGGAGACGATGCCACCCGCCGCCTGCGCGAGCGACCAGACGATAAGTCCGACGCCCAGCAAGCGGCGCGGCCCGATGCGATCGACGAGTCCGCCGACCGGGAACTGGCATAGCGCGTAGCTCCACGAAAACGCCGACAGCAGCAAGCCCATCTCGGAGAGCGACAGCCCAAGATCGTTCCGGATGGCCGAACTCGCGACGGCCAGCGTGCCGCGGTCGAGATAGTTGACGATCCCGCTCACCATCAGCAGCGCGAGCGCGATACGTTGTCCGCGCCGGATGCGTGGCGGCGCCGTCGGAACTGCGTGATTCTCGTTCATTGCGTCTGTCTCCATTGTCCTGCATGGTTGGCGGGGCTGCTGCCCGTTCCGTCGTCGCGGAATCTATACGGCCGCACGCTCCACTTCTTCGCGTGTCGGAATCGAGGTCTGCGCGCCGTGGCGCGTCACGCTGATCGCGGCCGCGTGCTGGCCGAACGCAATGGCGTCATCCATCGACGCACCGCTCGCCCGGGCCGCCGCGAAGCCGCCGACGAAGGTGTCGCCGGCCGCCGTCGTATCGACGGCGACCACCGCCCTCGCCCGATGGCGGCCCTGCCCCGCAATCCCTCGCCAGCAGACGCCGCGCGCGCCCAGCGTGACCAGCACGTTGCCGACACCCTTCGCGCACAGCGCATCGGCGGCGCGCACCGCCGATGCGTCGTCGCCGACGGCGATGCCGGTCAGCGACTCCGCTTCCGTTTCGTTGACGACGAGGTAGTCGATGCGGGCCAGCAATGCGTCGAACAGCGGCCGGGCGGGCGCCGGATTGAGCAGCACGGGCGTCCGATGGGCGATGGCGCTGCCGATGGCGCGCGCGACGGTCTCGATCGGCACCTCGAGCTGGCACACCATCAGCGCCGCGCCGGCGATCACGTCGCGCGACGCGTCGATCAACGCGGCATCGACGCAGGCGTTCGCTCCGGGCACGACGACGATGCTGTTCGCCCCGTGTGCGTCGACCGTGATCGTGGCCACGCCGGTTGCCTCGCCGTCGATCCGGCGCAGGTGCGTGACGTCGATCCGCTCCGCCGCGAGCGCGTCGTGCAGGCGTGCGCCGAACGCGTCGTTGCCGACGCAGCCGATCATCGCGACCGACGCACCGAGGCGCGCGGCGGCCACCGCCTGGTTCGCCCCCTTGCCGCCGTGGACGGTCTGGAACGAGGTGCCGAGCAGTGTTTCGCCCGGTACGGGCAGACGCGGCGCGCGCGTGACGAGATCGACGTTGACGCTGCCGACGACGGCGATCCGCGGTGGCTTTACATGATTCATCATCGAATGTAACCGCTTACATTTGAGACAAACAAAATGGCCAGAAAGGCCGACGTCGACGAAAACTTCGCAATGCAGCAGGAATCTATGTCTGACATAATACGGATTCGCATCAAGATAGCGCTTACATTCTCACAGGCCGGATTGGAAATGCAAGCGGGACGACGATGAATCGAGGGTAAACGATGGCGTTTTTGAGAACGGGCGGCGTCCACGCCGCAGCCGCGGCCAAGGGGGCTCGATGAGCACGCCTCCTTCCGGCGGCGGCGCGGCGCGCGCACGCCGCGGCAGCGGCAGGTCGGTG
Source organism: Burkholderia sp. 567 (assembly GCF_040545115.1). Lineage (NCBI taxonomy): Bacteria > Pseudomonadati > Pseudomonadota > Betaproteobacteria > Burkholderiales > Burkholderiaceae > Burkholderia > Burkholderia sp. 567. The sequence goes on along the minus strand of NZ_JBEPLG010000001.1, from coordinate 967,367 downwards.
CTCGGCGATGTCGCGAAACTCGCCGGCGTGTCGACCGCGACCGTTTCGCGGGTGTACAACGATCCCGGCAAGGTATCGGCCGACGTACAGCAGCGCGTGCGCGACGCCGCACGCGCGCTGAACTGGATTCCGAACGCCGCCGGCCGTGCACTCGCGTCCACGCGCACCCACATCACGGGCGCGATCATCCCGACGCTCGACGACCAGGTGTTCGCGTCGCAGGTCGCGGGAATGCAGGCGGTCATGGCCGAGCACGGCATCACCCTCTTTCTCGGCTGCTCCAATTACGACCCCGCGCAAGCGCTGGCGCAGGTGCGCGCGATGCTGTCGCGCGGCGTGGAAGCCGTGTCGCTGGTCGGTGAAGCATATCCGCCGGAAGTGTTCGAACTGCTGCACCAGCATCGCGTGCCGTATGTCGTGACCTACGCGTATCGCGACGACAGCCCGCACTGCTGCATCGGCTTCGACAACCGCGCGGCATTCGCGCGGCTGACCACGCACCTGCTCGACCTCGGCCATCGCGATTTCGCGATCATCATGCAGCCTTCTGCGGACAACGACCGCGTGCAGGCCCGCCTGCGCGGCATTCACGACACGCTTGCCGCGCGTGGCCTCGCGGTGCGCCCGGTCCACCAGCACGAAGGCGCGGCAACGATCGCGTTCGGCCGGGCGAGCCTGCGCGCGATTGCCGACAGCGGTGCGACGCGCCCGACGGCCGTGATCTGCGGCAACGACGCTCTCGCGCTCGGCGCGCTGCTCGAGGCGCAGGCACTGGGGCTGGACGTGCCGTCGCAATTGTCGATCACCGGCTTCGACGACGTCGCGCTGGCGCGTGAAATCCGGCCGTCACTGACGACGATGTGGGTCGACACCGCTGCGATCGGGCGCAAGGCCGCGCACGCGTTGCTCGACGCGCTCGGGAACGGCGAAACCGGCCCCGGTTACGCGGTACAGCCGGAACTGCGGGTGCGTGAATCGGCCGCGCCGCCACCGCCGGCACCGGCACCGGCAGCCCAATGAAAACGGGGCGCTCAAGGCGCCCCGTTTCGCATCGTATCGGTCGAGCCGGCGGATGCCGGCCCGCGCGCATCAGGTCGCGCTGCCGGCAATCTTCGGCGTCGACGTCTCGACGTCACCGCACTGCGCGCGATGGCGCAGCGCATGATCGATCAGCACCAGCGCGAGCATCGACTCGGCGATCGGCGTCGCTCGGATGCCGACGCACGGGTCGTGGCGGCCGAAGGTTTCGACCGTCGCCTCGTCGCCGGCCTTCGTGATCGAACGGCGCGGCGTGCGGATGCTCGACGTCGGCTTGATCGCGATCGACACGGTGATGTCCTGCCCGGTCGAAATCCCGCCGAGCACGCCGCCCGCATGGTTGCCGACGAAGCCGGCCGGCGTCAGTTCGTCGCCGTGCACCGAGCCGCGCTGCGCGACGCTGTCGAAGCCCGCGCCGATCTCGACGCCCTTCACCGCGTTGATGCTCATCATCGCCTTCGCGATATCCGCGTCGAGACGGTCGAATACCGGCTCGCCCCAGCCGACCGGCACGCCCGACGCCACGACGTCGATGCGCGCGCCGATCGAGTCGCCGTCCTTGCGCAGCGCGTCCATGTAGGCTTCCAGTTCCGGCACGATCGCCGCGTTCGGCGAGAAGAACGGATTCTCGCGCACATGCGACCAGTCGACGAACGGCACGTCGATGTCGCCGAGGCAGCTCATGTAGCCGCGCACCTCGACGCCGAAACGCTCGCGCAGCCACTTCTTCGCGACCGCGCCCGCGCCGACGATCGGCGCGGTCAGGCGTGCGGACGAACGGCCGCCGCCGCGGTAATCGCGGATGCCGTACTTCTGCCAGTAGGTGTAGTCGGCATGGCCGGGACGGAACGTCTCGACGATGTTGCCGTAGTCCTTGCTGCGCTGGTCGGTGTTGCGGATCAGCAGCGCGATCGGCGTGCCGGTCGTCACGCCTTCGAACACGCCCGACAGGATCTCGACCTCGTCGGCCTCCTGGCGCTGCGTCACGTGCCGCGACGTGCCGGGCTTGCGGCGGTCGAGCTCGAACTGGATGTCGCCTTCGGTCAGCCCCATTCCCGGCGGGCAGCCGTCGATCACGCAGCCGATCGCGGGACCGTGCGATTCGCCGAAGGTCGTGACAGTGAAAAGCGTGCCGAGGGTATTGCCGGACATGATGGAACCGCCCAAAGAGAAATGGACAAACCGATGTGCTGCCGGGGCCGCGGGCAGGCCGATCGTTTGCCGGTCGAGAAAAAGAGGTAAACCGCTATTATGCCAGCCGCACCGGGCCGGCGGGCCGTGTGAACCGTTCAGACCACACGGGTCGGCCATCCATCCGGCCCGGCACGCTGCCGCCGGGCCCGCCGCGCTTTACTTGCGCGCGCCGCGCAGTTCGGTCACCGCGGCCTGCAGCGCCTCGGGTGTGGCGACCGAGGCCGGCATCGGCTCGCCGACCGCGAGCGTCAGGCGGCTCATCACGCCGCGCTTGATCGGCCGCGGCATCCGCGCATCGGAATGGCGCGAGAAATAGCTACCCCACAGCCCGCGCAGGGCCATCGGGATCACGGGCGCCGGCGTGCGGCCCAGGATTTCGGTGATGCCGCGGTGGAACGTGTTGATGTCGCCCGTCTTGGTCAGCTTGCCTTCGGGGAAGATGCACACGAGTTCGCCGTCCTTCAGCGCGGCCTCGCATGCGTCGTACGCACGCGCGAGCATGTCGGGATCCTCGTGGCGCGGCGCGATCGGAATCGCCTTCGCATGCCGGAACACCCAGCTCGCAAAACGTGCCTTGAAGATCCGGTGATCCATCACGAACCGGATCGGCCGCGGGCTCGCGGCGGCCAGCACGAGCGCATCGACGTAGCTCACGTGGTTGCACACGAGCACGGCCGCGCCCTCCGCCGGGATGCGCTCCGCATGCACGAGGCGAATCCGGTAGAACGTGTGCACCAGCACCCACGCGACGAAGCGCAGCAGGAACTCGGGAACGAGCAGGTAGATGTACGTCGCGACGACGACGTTCAGCAGCGCGGTGACGAGGAACAGGCCCGGGATATCGACGCCGGCGTGGGTCAGCCCCATCGCCATCAGGGCCGACAGGATCATGAACAGCGCGTTCAGGATGTTGTTCGCGGCGATGATCCGCGCCCGGTGGGTGGGCGCGCTGCGGCTCTGGATCAGCGCATACAGCGGCACGCTGTAGAAACCGCCGAACATCGCGAGCAGGAACAGGTCGGCCAGGATGCGCCAGTGGCGCCCACCGGCCAGGAATTCCCCCACCGACAGCAGATGGCCGGGCGACGGCAGCGAGCGGCTCGCGAAATACAGCTCGATCGCGAACACGCTGATGCCGATCGAGCCGAGCGGCACGAGGCCGATCTCGACGCGCCGCTGCGACAGCCGCTCGCACAGCAGCGAGCCGAGGCCGATGCCGACCGAGAACGTCGCGAGCAGGACCGTGACGACGTCGGGGCTCGCGGACAGCACGTCCTTCGCGAAATTGAAGAACGACGTGAGGAACGTCGCGCCGACGAACCACAGCCACGAGATGCCGAGCAGGCTCAGGAACACGGTGCGGTTCTGCTTCGCGAGGCCGAGGTTGCGCCACGTCTCGCTGAACGGGTTCCAGTTGATCACGAGATCGGGCTGCGGCGCCGGCGTCGGCGGCACGCGTTGCGCGACGAGCCGCCCCGCCAGCGCGATGACGACCACGCTGACGGCGAGCACGCGCTCGCCGCTGCCTTCGATGCCCGCGGCCGCGCCGCCGATGATCGTGCCGATCAGGATCGCGATGAACGTGCCCATCTCGACGAGGCCGTTGCCGCCGACCAGCTCATGCTCGCCGAGATGCTGCGGCAGGTACGAATACTTGACGGGGCCGAACAGCGTCGAGTGCATCCCCATCATGAACGTGCACAGATACAGCAGCGTCGCACTGTGCGTGACGAACCCGGCCGCGCCGACCAGCATCAGCGCGATCTCGAAGGTCTTCACGAAACGCGTGAGCGTCGCCTTGTCGTATTTGTCGGCGATCTGGCCGGACGTGGCCGAGAACAGCACGAACGGCAAAATGAAGATCGCGGAAATCAGGAACGCGGCCGTCTTCGCATCGACACCGGAGAAGCGCGCGGTGTGATAGGTGACGAGCGACGTGAAACCGATCTTGAACACGTTGTCGTTCAGCGCGCCCAGGAACTGGGTCGTGAAGAACGGTGCGAAACGGCGCTGGCGCAACAGGTCGAACTGCGACGCGTGGGCGCGCCGTTCGTCGCGCGACGCGGAAGAGACTTGCGTGTGATCGCTCATGCGGAATACGCGCGCATCGTCTGGGCGAAGCTGCGCGGGCCTCGTGTTGTTGTTGTTGAAAAAACGGCGGCGCAGGCTGAACCTGCGCCGCCGGCCGTCGAATGGCAGCGCCCGCGCGACATGGCACCGGGCGCGGCGTGCATCACGATTTGTGCGCTTCGGCTTCCGATTCCGGCCAGTCGCGGATGTACGCCTTCAGCATCCGGTTCTCGAAGCTCTGCGCCTCGACGACCGTCTTCGCGACGTCGTAGAACGAGATGACGCCCATCAGCACCTTCTTGTCGAGCACCGGCATGTAGCGCGCATGGCGCTCGAGCATCATCCGGCGCACTTCGTTGACGTCGGTTTCCGGCGTGCAGGTGAGCGGCTCGTCCATCACCTTGCGCACCTGCACGTCGCCGATCGCACCGCCGTTGACATGCAGGCGCAGGATGATCTCGCGGAACGTCAGCATGCCGACGAGATCGCCGTACTCCATCACGACGAGCGAACCGATATCGTGTTCGGCCATCGTATCGACCGCTTCGCGCAGCGGCTTATCGGGCGTCACCGTAAACAGCGTGTTGCCCTTCACTTTCAGAATATCGCTGACGCGCATCGTAGTCCCCTCATGCTTGAATGCAAATCGCTTTCGATCCTATCGGAAAGCCTGTCAAAAGGAAAGCGCGGGCCCGCGCGGCGCGGCTGCCGACGCTTGCGGACGCGGGCCGCCCGCCGCACAATGGGTGCATGGACGGCGGCCCGAGGAGACGGCCATGGCGCATACGCATACGGAGCAATTCGCCAGCTTCGCTGATTTCTACCCGTACTACCTGAACGAACACCAGAACCTGACGTCGCGGCGACTGCATTTCATCGGCTCGCTCGGCGTGATCGGCTGCGTCGCGATGGCGATCGCGACGGGCTACTGGCTGTGGCTGCCGGCCGCGGTCGTGTGCGGCTACGGATTCGCGTGGGTCGGACACTTCTTCTTCGAGAAGAACCGCCCCGCCACGTTCCGGCACCCGATCTACAGCCTGATGGGCGATTGGGTGATGTTCAAGGACATCTGCACCGGCAAGATTGCGCTGTAACGCCCGGCCGGCACCGCGTCACGCCGTTTTCGGCGGCCGCGCGTGCGGGTCAGGCGCCCCGTCGGGCACCGGCCCGGGCACGCTTTCCTCCGGCTGTGCACCTGTGAGCCGGTGCGCAGCGATCAGCGACGCGAGCGATACGTCGAACCGGTCGTTCGTCAGCACGTCGAGCAACGCCGCGCCATCGACGTGGCTGCGGCGCCGCTGCAGCTGGTAGGTCAGCTCGGTGCGGTCGATCACCAGCACGTCGAACAACTGCGCGAGCGTCAGGTGCGCCGGGTTCGCCAGCAGGATGTAGCGCGGCCCGACTTCACCGCCATCCAGCCGCGCGATCCATTCCCGCTCCTCCATCGTCAACAGCAGCCGCTGCGCGGTTTCCATGTCGCAGCGCAACATGGTCGCGAGCCGCGTCGCCGTATAGCCCGCCTTGCCGACCTCGTGCGCCTCGGCCAGCCGCGCGAGCAGTTCGAGCGCGTCGAGCAGGTCGCTGCCCGGATAGTGGATGCGATGGAACTGGCCGACGCGGATCGCCGGCAACGCGGACGCGACCATCGCGCCGAGCAGCGCGATGAACCAGCTCAGATACACCCACAGCAGGAACACCGGCAGCGCCGCGAACGCGCCGTATACCGCCGTATAGGTCGGAATGCGCCGCACGTAATAGCCGAAGCCGCGCTTCGCGAGCTCGAACGCGACGGCCGCGAACAGCCCGCCGATCACAGCGTCGCGCCATGCGACCGTGCAGTTCGGCAGGTACACGTACAGCAGCGTGAACGCGAGCACGGTCAGCGGCAGCGACACGAGCGCGAGCAGCCACTCGACGATCGACGTCGACGGCGCGGCGCCTGTGAACGCGAGCGACTGCGTAAACAGGTACGACGAAATCGACAGGCTCACGCCGAACAGCAGCGGGCCGAGCGTGATCAGCGCCCAGTACGCGAGCACGCGCTGCGCGAACGGCCGCGGCTTGCGCACGCGCCAGATCAGGTTGAACGCGGATTCGATCGTCATCATCGTCATCACCGACGTGACGACGAGCACGATCAGGCCGGCCGTCGTCAGCCCCTTGGCTTTCGCGGCGAACTGGTTCAGGTACTTGAAGATCTGGACGTTGAACTGCGCAGGCATCAGGTGGTCCGCGAGGAACCCCTGCAGCGAGATCTGGAACGACGAGAACATCGGGAACGCGGTGAACAGCGCGAACGCGACCGTCACGAGCGGCACGAGTGCCAGCATCGTCGTGAACGTGAGGCTGCCCGCCACTTGCGGGATGCGATCCTCGGCGCTGCGCCGGGCCGCGAACTGCGCGAGGCGCTTGATGGTGTCGAGATCGACGCTCAACTTCGGCAAACGGTTTCTCCTTCTTGATGCCGCGCGCCCGACGGCGCGCCGCCGCCGCGCTGCGCGACGACTTCAGCCCCTATAATAGCCGCTCGATCCAGCAGGGGCCGACTGCACCGGGCATCCGCGCGGCCGCACGCGGCCCCGTCGCCCATGAAAGACATTCTCGTCCTCTATTACAGCCGTCACGGCGCCACGCGCGACCTCGCGCTCGCGATTGCGAACGGCGTCGACAGCGTGCCCGGCATGCAGGCGCGCATCCGCACGGTGCCGTCCGTCTCGACGGTCTGCGAAGCCACCGCCCCCGACATCCCCGCCGACGGCCCGCCGTACGCGGAGCTGCGCGATCTCGAGGAATGCGCGGGCCTCGCGCTCGGCTCGCCCACCCGCTTCGGCAACATGGCCGCCTCCCTCAAGTATTTCCTCGACGGCACGACCCCGCAATGGCTGTCGGGCGCGCTGACCGGCAAGCCGGCGAGCGTGTTCACGTCGACCGGCAGCCTGCACGGCGGCCAGGAATCGACGCTGCTGTCGATGATGCTGCCGCTGCTGCATCACGGGATGATGATCGTCGGAATCCCATACACGGAAGCCGCGCTCAGCACGACGCGCACCGGCGGCACGCCTTACGGCGCGTCGCACGTGTCGCAGCACGATCGCAGCGCGGCCGCAGGGCTCTCCGCCGACGAAAAGGCGCTCGCGGCCGCGCTCGGCGTGCGGCTCGCCCGCGCGGCGGCCGCGCTCGCCGCCGCCCAGGCGACCGACGCCGCATGAACGCGCCCGCCCGCCCCGCCGCCGCCCGGCCGCACTACGCGCTGGCCGCCGCCGCGTGCCTCGCCGCGCTGATCGCGCTGTCGCTCGCCTGGGAGCTGTGGCTCGCGCCGCTGCGCCCGGGCGGCTCGGCGCTGATGCTCAAGGCGGTGCCGCTCGCGCTCGCGCTGCCCGGCGTCTGGCGGCGTAACATCTATACGATGCAGTGGGCGAGCATGCTGATCCTCGTCTATCTTGCCGAAGGCATCGTGCGCGGCATGTCCGACCGCGGGCTGTCCGCAACGCTCGGCTGGTGCGAGACCGCGCTCGCCGTCGGCTTCTTCGTGGCTGCGCTTGCCTACGTCGCGCCGTTCAAGCGCGCGGCCAAAAAGCAGCGCGCTGCGTCCTGACCCTTACGCGACCGACCGTGATGATTTCTTCCGAAGCCTTCGTTTCCGCCTGCCGCGACGCGATCGGCGCCGCCGGCGTGCTGACCGATCCGCACGACATCGAACCGTTCCTGACCGACTGGCGCCGCCGCTACAAGGGCAGCGCGTGCGCGGTGCTGAAACCGGCCGATACGGCGCAAGTCGCCGCGCTCGTCCGGCTCGCGAACGTGCACGGCGTCGCGCTCGTGCCGCAGGGCGGCAACACGGGCCTCGCCGGCGGCGCGACGCCCGACGCGAGCGGCGCCCAGGCCGTGCTGAGCCTCGCGCGCCTGAACCGCGTGCGCGCGCTCGATCCGCACAACAACACGATCACCGTCGAAGCCGGCGTGATCCTCGCCGACGTGCAGGCGCGCGCCCGCGAAGGCGGCCGCCTGTTCGCGCTGAGCCTCGCCGCCGAAGGCAGCTGCACGATCGGCGGCAACCTGTCGACCAACGCGGGCGGCACCGCGGTGCTGCGCTACGGCAACGCGCGCGAACTGTGCCTCGGGCTCGAGGTCGTGACGCCGCAGGGCGAGATCTGGGACGGCCTGCGCGGGCTGCGCAAGGACAACACCGGCTACGACCTGCGCGACCTGTTCATCGGCGCGGAGGGCACGCTCGGGATCATCACGGCCGCCGTGATGAAGCTGCATCCGCTGCCCGCCGCGCAGGTCACCGCGCTGGCCGCGCTCGAGTCGCCGCACGCGGCGCTCGACTTCCTCGCGCTCGCGCAGCGCGCGGCCGGCCCGCTGCTGACCGGCTTCGAGCTGATGTCGGACTTCTGCATGAAACTCGTCGGCAAGCACTATCCGCAGCTGCGCTACCCGTTCGACCGCCCCCATGCGCAGACGGTGCTGCTCGAGCTGTCGGACAACGAGAGCGAAGCGCATGCGCGCGCGCTGTTCGAGAAGCTGATGGAAGAGGCGTTCGAGGCCGGGCTCGTGGTCGACGCGGTGGTCGCGGAAAATCTCGCGCAATCGCGCGCGTTCTGGGGCCTGCGCGAACACATTCCGCTCGCCCAGGCCGACGAGGGGCTCAACATCAAGCACGACATCGCGGTGCCGATCTCGTCGATCGCGCGCTTCATCGACGAAACCGACGCGGCGATCCAGCAGGCCGCGCCGGGCGCGCGGATGGTCACGTTCGGCCACCTCGGCGACGGCAACCTGCACTACAACGTGCAGACGCCCGAAGGCGGCGACCCGAAGGCGTTCCTCGCGGAATTCCAGAAGCCGATCAACCGGATCGTCTACGACAACGTGCATCGCCACCACGGCACGATCAGCGCGGAACACGGGATCGGCCAGTTGAAGATCGACGATGCGCAGCGCTACAAGTCGCCGGTCGAAACGGCGCTCATGCGCACGCTGAAGACGGCGCTCGACCCGCGCGGGCTGATGAATCCCGGCAAGGTCCTGCGCTGAAGCCACCTACCCCGGAGCGATGGCCATGAGAATCCGCGTGCTGTCCGACCTGCATCTCGAATGCAACGCGCCCGACACGATCGTCCATGCCGACGCGGATCTCGTCGTGCTCGCCGGCGACATCCACAATCATGCGGAAGGCCTGCGCTGGGCCGCCGAGACGTTCGATCCCGACGTGCCGGTGGTCTACGTACCGGGCAACCACGAGTACTACGACGGGGAATTCGGCGCGCTCGAAACCGCGATGCGCGACGCCGCGCATACGCTCGACAACGTGCATTATCTGAACAACGGCGTGTACGTCGATCCGGCGCGGCGCTTTCGCGTGCTGGGCACGACGCTGTGGAGCGATTTCACGCTGTTCGGCGCGGACGATGCGAGCGTCGCGCGCGCGATCGAGGCCGGCAGACGCGTGATGCTCGATTTCAAGGGATTGATCCAGGTGACGTGGCCGCATGAAGCCGCGCTGCATGCGGGCGGCACGCCGGAGCGGGACTTCGCGCCCGCCGACGCGATCGCGCTGCACCGGCACGGCCGCGCATGGCTGGAAGCGCGGCTCGCGACGCCGTTCGCCGGGCGGACGATCGTCGTCACCCATCATGCGCCGCATCTGCGCTCGCTGGCGGAGCGTTACGCGGAAGACCTGGCGTCGGCGGGATTCGTCACGGACATGGCGGAACTCGTGCGGCCGCCCGTGGACCTGTGGATCCACGGCCACACGCATACTTCATTCGATTACGTGACCGACAGCGGCACGCGCGTGGTGTGCAACCCGCGCGGCTATATCTTCCGGCGCACCGGGGAACTGGAAAATCCCGCGTTTGCGTGGGACAAAGTGGTCGAGCTCGGCTGACCGCTGGGCCCTCAGGCCGCGCGATGCGGCCCTTTCCGATCCGGCATGCCGCCCGATCAGCGGTCGGCGCGGCGCGATCCGTTCGACGACGCGCGTACCCGCACCGGCACCGGCTTCATGCGTGCCTTCATCGCGCGCAGCAGATCCCGCGTGGCCGCGGCGGCGGCCGCCGCGCCAAGCAGAACGCCAAGGCCGATCATCAATTGCGTATCCATTGCGACTCCGGGTGTGGGCAGATCCATGTCTCTATGATCCAACAGTATCAAACTGTCTGCCGGCCGATGGTAAAAAAATGTTGCACGAACGACAAATCTCGTCAGATCGGCGTGGAGCGCGCCGTCATGTCGCAGCCCTGAACTGCGCGAGCACGGCTTCGTCGGCTTCGAGGGTGGCCGGCAACTCGTCGCGCAGGAAATCGACCCAGGTGCGGATTTTCGCGTCGAGGTACTGGCGCGACGGATACAGCGCGTAGATGTTCATCACGTGCGACCGGTATTCGGGCAACACGCGCACGATGTTGCCGCTGCGCAGCCCACCGATCGCCGAATAGAGCGGCAACCCGCCGATCCCCATCCCTTCCCGCACGGCCACCGCGAGCGCCTCCGCGACGTTCACGCGGAACGGCGGCGCCGTGATCGGAATCACCTCGTCGCCGTGCGGCCCCGACAGCGCCCACTCGTCGAAGTGAAAGCCCGGCGCGACCATCCCGAGACAAATGTGCTGCTCGAGATCCGCCGGCGTATGCGGCGCGCCGTGCGCGTCGACATAGCCGGGCGACGCGCACACCACGCTGTAGCTCTCGCCGAGCCGCTGCGACACGAGCCCCGAATCGGGCAGGTCGCGGCCGACGACGATCGCGACGTCGTACCCCTCGTCGAGCAGGTCGGGCATCCGCTGCGCGAGCGTCAGCTCGACGTGCACGTCCGGATAGCGCTGCCGGTAGCGCGCGATGGCCGGCACCAGATAGTGCTGCCCGAGGCTCGTGAAGCAATGGACCTTCAGCTTGCCCGACGGGCGCGCGTGCGCGTCGCCCGCTTCGGCTTCGGCCTGATCGACATACGCGAGGATCTGCTCGCAGCGCTGCAGGTAGCGCTCGCCCGCTTCGGTCAGCGCGATCCGGCGCGTCGTCCGGTTGAGAAGGCGCGTGCGCAGGTGCGCCTCGAGATCCGACACGGCGCGCGATGCATAGGCGGTCGTCGAATTCATCTGCTGAGCGGCGGCGGTAAAGCTTCCCGCATCGACCACGCGGACGAATACCCGCATGTTTTGTAACGTATCCATCCCATTACCCCTTTGAATCCGGGTGGATTGTTGCACAGGGGCCAACAAATATTATCTCAGGATTCGTAAAAATGACTTGCACCGTTGTCCGTTTATTCAGGAATCACTGAAAAATATAATCGCATCCGACTCATCTATATCCGAAAGGGAGAAAATCGTGCGGTCTCCGGCAACAAAAGGGACGCTGGCACTGGCGGTTCTTGCAGTCTCATTAATAATGACCGGCTGCGCGAGCATGGGCGACAACAAGCCCAAGTCCACCCGCATCGAAGCGAATGCGCTCGACGCCGGCGCGGCCATCCGCGCGGCCGACCGCGACGCGGGCTGGCCCGCGTCCGACTGGTGGCGCGCGTACCGCGATCCGCAGCTCGACGCGTGGATCGCCGCCGCCCAGGCCGGCAACCCGTCCCTCGCGGCAGCCGAGGCCCGCGTGCGCGAAGCGCAGGCGATGGCGCGCGTGGCCCGGTCGGCGGAACTGCCGCAGATCAACGGCAACCTGTCGCTGATGCGCCAGCACTGGCCCGACAACGTCTACTACGGCCCGGGGCCGCTCGCCGACACCGACACGTGGAACAACACCGGCACGCTCGGCCTGTCGTATCACCTCGACCTGTGGGGCAAGGACAAGAACGCGACCGAGCGCGCGCTCGACACCGCGCATGCGACCGCGGCCGACGCGCGGGCGGCGAAGCTCGAGCTGGAGGTCAACGTCGTGCGCGCGTATGTCGGCATGTCGATGAACTACGCGCTGCTCGACCTCGCGCACGAGACGTTCGAACGCCAGCGCGCGCTGGCCGATCTCGCGCGCAAGCGTCTGCAGGCCGGGATTGGCACGCAGCTCGAAGTCAGCCAGGCCGAATCGACGCTGCCCGACTATGAGCGCCAGATCGACACCTACGAAGAAGCCATCCAGCTCGCGCGCCACCAGCTCGCCGCGCTCGCGGGCAAGGGCCCGGGCGCCGGCGACGCGATCAAGCGGCCGAGCCTCGCGCTCGACGCGCCGGCCGGCCTGCCGTCCGCGATGCCGGCCGACCTGCTCGGTCGCCGCCCGGACGTCGTCGCGGCCCGCTGGACGGTCGACGCGCAGGCCCGCGGCATCGATGTCGCGAAGGCCGCGTTCTATCCGAACATCGACCTGCTCGCGACGGTCGGCGGCTTCGGCGTGACCGCGCCGTTCACCGACTTCCTGCGCGCGATGAACGGCGGCTGGACGGCCGGCCCCGCGCTGTCGTTGCCGATCTTCGAAGGCGGCCGCCTGCGCGCGCAACTCGGTGCGGCCGATGCCGGCTACGACCAGGCGGTCGAGCGTTACAACCAGACGGTCGTCGGCGCGCTGAAGGACATCGCCGACCAGGTCGTGCGGATCCGCTCGCTCGATACGCAGAAGAAGGACGCCGCGCGCTCGGTGGCCGCCAACGATCGCAGCTACCAGCTGTCGCGCGAAGGCTTCCGCCGCGGGCTGACCGATTACGTGAACGTGCTGATCGCGCAACAGCAGCTGCTGCGCGCGCAGGAGACGGCGGCCCGCATCGACGCGGAACGCCTCGCCGCGCACGCGCAGCTGATGGCCGCGCTCGGCGGCGGCGTCGAAACGGGCGAGGACGGATGGGACGGCCATCCGTGGGACGGCCATCCGTCGGGCGACCATCCGTCGCGCGACGAATCCGCGGCAGGTGCCGCCGCGCCGGCGGCCGCATCGGGTGCGAAGCCCGTCGCGGCCATCGCCCGGCCCGCCCGGCCCGCGCAGGTCGCGACGGCCGGCGCGAGCGCCACGCCGGCCGCACGGTAACGCGGAGCGACCGTCATGTCAGCCTCCTCCTCCGCTTCCACGCCCGCCGGCGGCCCGCTCGCGGCCTGGTACGCCGCGTTCGGCGACTGGGCCCGCAACGACGGCGCCGCGTGGCTCTATCTGTTCAAGGCACTGCTCGCCGCGTTCATCGCGACCGGCGTGTCGATGCGGCTCGACCTGCCGGCGCCGAAGACGGCGATGACCACGGTGTTCATCGTGATGCAGCCGCAAAGCGGCGCCGTGCTCGCGAAGAGCTTCTACCGGGTCGCCGGCACGATCTTCGGGCTGATCGCGACGCTCACGTTCGTCGGGCTGTTCCCGCAGCAGCCGCAGCTGTTCCTGCTCGCGGTCGCGCTGTGGATCGCGCTGTGCACGGCCGGCGCCGCGCGCAACCGCAACTTCCGCAGCTACGGCTTCCTGCTCGCCGGCTATACGACCGCGCTGATCGGCCTGCCCGCGTCGCAGCATCCGGACGGCGCGTTCATGAGCGCCATGACGCGCGTGTCCGAGGTCATCATCGGGATCGTGTCGGCCGGGGTCGTCAGCGCGCTCGTGTTTCCGCAGTACACGGGCCAGCAGATGCGCACGACGGTACGCACGCGCTTCGGCGGCTTCGTCGACTACGTCGCGGCGGCGCTGTCGGGCAAGCTCGACCGCGCGCACATCGAAACGATTCATACGCGCTTCGTCGCCGACGTGGTCGGTTTCGAGGCCGCGCGCAGCATGGCCGTGTTCGAGGATCCGGACACGCGGATGCGCAGCGGCCGCCTCGCGCGGCTGAACAGCGAGTTCATGAGCGTGTCGAGCCGCTTCCACGCGCTGCACCAGCTGATGAACAGGCTGCGCGCGGCCGGCGCACAGGCCGCGATCGATGCGATCGAGCCGTACTTCCGCGAGATCGCGCCGCTCCTGACCCGCAACGGCGAACCCGTGCGCACGTCGACCGACGCGGCGCGCGCGGCCGAACAGCTGCTCGCATGGCGCGACGCGCTGCCGCGGCGGATCCGCGCCACGCGCGCGGCGCTCGAAACGCAGCCGGATTTTCCGCTGCTCGACTTCGACACGGCCGCCGAGCTGCTGTACCGCTTCATCACCGACCTGCACGAATACGCGGCGACCTACGCGTCGCTGTCGACGGCGACGCATGAGCGCGAACGCTGGATCGAGCGCTACGAGCCGCGCACCAACGTGACGGCGATGGTGATCGCCGCGATCCGCACCGCGACCGTGATCCTCGTGCTCGGCTGGTTCTGGATCGCGACCGCGTGGCCGAGCGGCGTGACGATGACGCTGACGGCGGCGGCCACCTGCGCGCTCGCGTCGTCGACGCCGCGCCCGACCGCGATGTCCGCGCAGATGGGCATCGGGACGGCCCTGGCCGTCTGCACGGGTTTCCTGCTGATGTTCGGCATCTACCCGCACATCGACGGCTTCCCGCTGCTGTGCGTGGCGCTCGCGCCGCTGCTCGCGATCGGCATCTACATGACGATGAAGCCGAAGCTCGCGGGCTACGGGATGGGCTACCTGATCTTTTTCTGTTTCCTCGCCGGCCCGGACAACATCACGCATTACGACCCGACGAGCTTCATGAACGATGCGCTCGCGCTGGTGCTGTCGATGGTGGTCTCGGCGATCGCGTTCGCGGTGCTGTTTCCGCCGACCGCGCCGTGGCTGAAGAAGCGGCTGTTCGCCGACCTGCGCCATCAGGTGGTCGCCGCGTGCCACGCCCGGCTGGCCGGCTTGCGCACGCGCTTCGAGAGCGGCGCGCGCGACCTGATGTATCAGGCGCACACGCTGTCGGCCGACCAGCCCGACGTGCAGCGCGACGCGCTGCGCTGGATGTTCGCGGTGCTGGAAACGGGCAACGCGGTGCTCGACCTGCGCGCCGAGCTGGCGACGCTGCCGTCCGACCCGCGCCATGCGCCGACGACGCCGTGGCGACGCGCGATCGAGACGATGCGCACCGCGCTGTCCGCGCTGTTCAGCAAGCCGAGCGCTGCGCGCTTCGACGCGACGCTCGGGGCGGTCAACGCCGCG
Source organism: Burkholderia sp. 567 (assembly GCF_040545115.1). Lineage (NCBI taxonomy): Bacteria > Pseudomonadati > Pseudomonadota > Betaproteobacteria > Burkholderiales > Burkholderiaceae > Burkholderia > Burkholderia sp. 567. The sequence continues at coordinate 952,068 of NZ_JBEPLG010000001.1, read as the reverse complement.
ATCGACGCGACCCGGCACACGCTCGATGCCGTTGCGCCGTCACGCGACGAGCGCCACCGGCTGCAGCGCATCCTGAGCCATCTGCATTTCGTACGCACGGCGCTGCTCGATCCAGAATCGCCGCTCGAGCCGCTCAATCGCAACCGCCCCGTGCGTCCCCAACAAGGAGCCTCGTCATGATGCCGCGTGAAATCGCCATTCTCGATGCCTACATGCCCACGGTGGTCCTGATGTTCGTCCTGGGTGCGCTGGCGACCTGGGCCGTCGACCGCGTGCTCGCCTATACGGGCCTCTACCGTCACGTCTGGCACCCGTCGTTGTTCCGCGCGTGCCTTCTCGTGTGCATTTGCGGCGGACTGAGTCTTGCCGTTTACCGTTGATTCCGAACCATCATGATGCTCAGAAAACTCTTCGGCTTCGTCGCGACCGCCGTCATCCTTCTCGTCGCGATCCTGATCGGGCGCTCGCTGTGGGTGCACTACATGGACGATCCCTGGACCCGCGACGGGCGCGTGCGCGCCGAGATCGTCAACGTCGCGCCGGACGTGTCGGGCGCGATCGTCGAGCTGCCCGTGCATGACAACCAGCTCGTGAAAAAGGGCGACCTGATCATGCAGATCGACCCGTCGCACTACCAGATCGCGGTCGAGCAGGCGCAGGCGGCCGTCGCCGCCCGCCGCGCGGAACTGCAGATGCGCCGCGACGACGCGGCCCGTCGCGCCGACCTCGACGCGCTCGTCGTGTCGAAGGAAAACCGCGAGAACGCGGCGCACAGCGCGTCGAGCGCCGACGCGCAGTACCAGCAGGCGATCGCCGCGCTCGACGCCGCGAAGCTCAATCTCGAACGCACGCGCGTGGTCGCGCCGGTCGACGGCTACGTGACGAACCTGCAGACGTTCAAGGGCAACTACGCGGTGGCCGGCCAGGCGAAGCTCGCGATCGTCGACAGCCACTCGTTCTGGGTCTACGGCTACTTCGAGGAAACGAAGCTGCCGCGCGTGAAGATCGGCGCGCCCGCCGAGATGCGGCTGATGAGCGGCGGCGTGATGAAAGGTCACGTCGAGAGCATCTCGCGCGGCATCTACGATCGCGACAACCCGCAAAGCCGCGACCTCGTCGCGGACGTGAACCCGACCTTCAACTGGGTGCGCCTCGCGCAGCGCGTGCCGGTCCGCATCCGGATCGACGAAGTGCCGGCCGACGTGGTGCTGTCGGCGGGCACGACCTGCACGGTCATCATCGACCCGGACCAGCAGAAGAAGAAGTCGTAAGCGCCGGCGGCCGGGCGCTTACGCCGCGATGCGAAAGCGTCCGACCAGCGACTTGAGCGCCTGAGCCTGCTCGTCGAGCGCATTCGCCGCGGCGGCCGCCTGTTCGACGAGCGCCGCGTTCTGCTGGGTGCCGGAATCCATCTGCATCACCGCGCGGCCGATCTCGTCGATCCCCGCGCTCTGCTCGTCCGACGCCGCGGAGATTTCGCCGATGATGTCGGTCACGCGCTTGACCGCCCGCACCACGTCGTCCATCGTGCGGCCCGCATCATGCGCGAGCGCCGCGCCGTTCGCGACGCGCTCGACCGACGCGCCGATCAGCGTACGGATCTCCTTCGCCGCACTCGCCGCGCGCTGCGCGAGCAGCCGCACCTCGCCCGCGACCACCGAAAAACCACGGCCCTGCTCGCCCGCGCGCGCCGCCTCGACCGCCGCGTTCAACGCGAGGATGTTGGTCTGGAACGCGATTCCCTCGATCGTGCCGATGATGTCGCGGATGTTCTTCGCGCTGTCGTCGATCTCGCTCATCGTCGCGACCACGCGCCCGACGACTTCGCCGCCGGCTTCCGCGACCGCCGATGCATTGGCCGCGAGCGCGCTCGCCTGCCGCGCGTTTTCCGCGTTCTGCCGCACGGTTGACGTGAGCTCCTCCATGCTGGCCGCGGTGCGCTCGAGCGCGACGGCCTGCTGCTCGGTGCGCCGCGACAGGTCGAGATTGCCGGTCGAGATCTCGCCGGATGCGGCCGCGATCGCCTCGGCGCTCACGGCGATCTCGCCGACGGTCGCCGCGAGCCCGGTCTGCATGTCGGACAACGCACGCACCATGCTGTCGCGGTCGTGGCGGCCCAGCGGGATTGGCCGCGTGAGGTCGCCGCGCGCGATGTCGGCGGCGATCGCCTTCGCATCGGCGGGCTCGCCACCGAGCTGCGACGCGAGGCGGCGCACGACCCGTTCCGCGATCACGATCGCCAGCACGAACAGCGCGGCCGTCATCGCCGCGATCATCGCGAACGACGACGAGAAGATCGTTGCGGACGCATCGAGCGTCGCCTTCGACTTCGCGCCGCGCGTCTTCACGAGCATGGCGACCAGCTTCTCGAGCTTGGCGGTCTCGACCAGCAGCGACACGTCCTGCGTGCCGACCTGCCAGTTCATCTGCGACAGGTCGAGCGGCTGCGCCTGCACGAGCGCGACGAAATCGCGCAGATGGCCGCTCCACGTGCCGACCGCCATCGAGAACGCGCGCAGTCGCGCGGAATCGTCCGCATCGGCCGGATCCGCGTAATGCTGCAGCGTCGCGAGCGCCTGGCCGATCGACGCGAGCCCGGCGCGAACCTCGGCGCCCAGGTCGTCGCGCTCCTTCGCGGTGGTCGCGGTCAACAGCATCTTCTGCGCGCGGCTCGCACGCAGCACCTCGGCGCGCACTTCCTCCGCCGCGCGGCTCGCCACGTGCCCCTGCTCGTAGACCGACGCGATCGACGCGTTCAGCCGGCTGATCTGCCATAGCGAAAACACGCCGATCGCGAGCGTGCCGGCCAGCAGGATCGCGAACGCCGCGCGCAACGTCGCCTTGACCGTCCAGGGCCGGCGTTCGCGCCGGACTGCGCGCGGGCGTCGTGCGGCGGCGGGCCTGGCGGCTGCACCGGATGCGCTGGTGGCCGCACCCGGCCGCGGATGCAATGATGCTGCTTTCATCGATATATCCCCGTGTTGATCCCACCGCCGGACAGGTCGGGTCCGGCGGCTACCGTGATGCCCGCCCGGCTCGTGGCCGGTGCGGTGCGCGGCGCGCCTCTGTTGCCGTTGCGTCGTTCTACGGCCGCTCTCGCCATTCCTTGAGTCCGGACAAACACCGAGCCGAGCCCGGCGTGCCCGCGCTCACGGCAGACGCGCTGCCTGCGTTATACCCGGCCAAAAAAGGGTGGAATGGCCGATCAGCCGGCCCCGCGGCTGGCGGCGATGTCCGAATCGCGATAAAAGTTGGCCGGACATTCTCGATACGCCACATTACACTTCTTTGACGCAACAACGATTCGAACGCGCCGATCCCCATCAGAGCGCGTCCCGTCACCTCAACTCGCTCAGCTCACATGGAAACCAGCCTCGATACGGGTGCCGGCAACGCCGCCGCAGCCCAGCCGTCTGCTCCACCCGCCGCGCGCACCGTCTATCCGGTGCTCGGCGCGATCAGCTTCTCGCACATGCTCAACGACATGATCCAGTCGTTGATCCTCGCGATCTATCCGATGCTCAAGAGCCAGTTCGCGCTGTCGTTCGCGCAGATCGGCCTGATCACGCTGACCTACCAGATCACCGCATCGCTGCTGCAGCCGCTCATCGGGCTCTATACGGACAAGCGGCCGAAGCCCTATTCGCTGCCGGTCGGGATGGGCTTCACGCTCGCGGGGCTGCTGCTGATGTCGGCCGCGCAGAACTTCCCGACGCTGCTGGTGGCGGCGGCCCTGGTCGGCTGCGGCTCGTCGGTGTTCCATCCGGAATCGTCGCGGGTCGCGCGGATGGCGTCGGGTGGCCAGCACGGGCTCGCGCAGTCGCTGTTCCAGGTCGGCGGCAACGCCGGCTCGGCGCTCGGGCCGCTGCTCGCCGCGCTGGTGATCATCCCGCACGGCCAGCACAGCATCGCGTGGTTCTCGGCGGCCGCGCTCGTCGCGATGGTCGTGCTCACGCAGATCGGCCACTGGTACAAGAAGCATCCGTCGATGAAGAAGAAGGCTGCGGCGGCCGGCCATCCGACGCTGTCGCCGCGCCGCGTGCTCGCCGCGATCGGCGTGCTGGTGCTGCTGCTGTTCTCGAAGTACTTCTACCTCGCGAGCATCAACAGCTATTTCACGTTCTATCTGATCGACAAGTTCCACCTGTCGGTGCAGGCCGCGCAGATCCATCTGTTCGTGTTCCTCGCGGCCGTGGCGGCCGGCACGCTGATCGGCGGGCCAGTCGGCGACCGGATCGGCCGCAAGTACGTGATCTGGGTGTCGATTCTCGGCGTCGCGCCGTTCACGCTGCTGCTGCCGTACGCGAACCTGTTCTGGACGAGCGTGCTGAGCGTGATCATCGGCATCGTGCTGGCGTCGGCGTTCGCCGCGATCCTCGTCTATGCGACGGAACTGATGCCCGGCAAGGTCGGGATGGTCGCGGGCCTGTTCTTCGGCTTCGCGTTCGGCCTGGGCGGCGTGGGTGCCGCCGTGCTCGGCCAGCTCGCCGACGCGACGAGCATCCCGTTCGTCTACAAGGTGTGCTCGTTCCTGCCGCTGATCGGCGTGCTGACGGTGTTCCTGCCGAACCTGGAAAGCGCGCGCCGCAAGAAGGCGTGACGGGGCGGCCGCGGCATGCGTGCCGCGGCTGGTCACTGGCTTGAAGGGAAACGACGGCGGCGGCTTCAGGCCGCCGTCGTCGCATGCAGCGTCAGGAAACGCTTGAGAATGCCGGTTGAATAGCTGCTCGCGATCGCCGACAGGAAGTGCGAGAACGACTGCGTCGCGTGGTCGTCGGCCGTATCGGAGATCGTGCGCACGAGGGCGAACGGCACGTCGTGTTCGGCGCACACCTGCGCGATCGCCGCGCCTTCCATCTCGACCGCGAGCGCGTCGGGCAGCGCGTCGCGCAGCGCGACGACCTCGCGCTCGCTCGACACGAAGCGATCGCCGCTGATGATCAGCCCGCCGTGCAGCGACGCGCCGGCCAGCCCGAAACGCTCGGCGAACCGCGCGCCCTCCTCGGCGACGAACAGCGTGCATGCGGCCTTCAGGCGGGCCGTCAGTTCCAGGTCGGTCGCGAACCGCGTGATGCCGAGCAGCGGCACCTCGTAGCGCGGAAACAGCGGCGACGCATCGAGGTCGTGCTGCAGCAGCGTATCGGCGACGACGACGTCGCCGACGCGCACCGTGCGCGACACACCGCCGGCGACACCGGTGAACACGACGCCGGACACGCCGAACACATGGATCAGCGCACTCACCGTCGCGGCGGCCGCGACCTTGCCGACCCGCGCGAGCGTGACGACGCAGGCCGCGCCGTGCACCGTGCCGAGGTGGTAGTCGCGGCGGCCGAGCGTGATCGTCTTCATCACGCCCTCGGCGCGCATCGCGGCGATCAGGTCGCCGAGCTCCTCGGGCAGCGCGGCCAGAATGCCGAGCGGGCGCGTCGAAACCGTTCCGACCATGTCGATGCTCATCATTCCACCGCCTGCAGTTTCGCGACCGCCAGCGCGAGCCACTTCTCGCCGTGCCGCTTGAACTTCACCTGCGCCTTCGCATCGGCACCGTTGCCTTCGAGCGCGGTGACCGTGCCCTCGCCGAACTTGGTATGAAACACCTGCTGGCCAACGCGAAAGCCGGTGTCGGCCGCGCGCTGCTTGTTCGCGAACGCCGGCAGCGGCGCGGAAACCGCCGCGTCGACGACCTGCTCGCGACTGCCGCCGCCCGGCCGCGAGAACCAGTCGCGCCCCCAACCGGCATTGTCCGAACGGCCGCCCCAACGCGCGCCCGCCTCGACCTTCGGCGTCAGCCACTTCAGCACGTGCTCCGGCAATTCGTCGAAGAAGCGCGAGCGCACGTTGTAGCGCGTCTGGCCGTGCAGCATCCGGCTCTGCGCGAACGACAGGTAGAGCCGCTCCTTCGCGCGCGTGATCGCGACGTACATCAGCCGGCGTTCTTCCTCGAGGCCGTCCGATTCGAGCACGCTGTTCTCGTGCGGGAACAGCCCTTCCTCGAGGCCGGTGATGAACACGGCCGAGAATTCGAGGCCCTTCGCCGCGTGCACCGTCATCAGCTGCACGGCGTCCTGGCCGGCCTGCGCCTGGTTGTCGCCGGCTTCGAGCGATGCATGCGACAGGAAGCCCGCGAGCGGCGTCATCGTGTCGGGGTTCTGCGCGGGGTCGTCGAGCGGCGCCGGATCGAGCACGTCGACCGACGGATCGTTCGCGTCCACGCCGAGCTCCGGCGCCGCGATCGCACCCGCGCGCAGCGGGATCGAGCGGGCCGGCGCGTCGAGCCCATAGCCTTCCTCGCTGACGAACGCGGTGGCCGCGTTCACGAGTTCCTGCAAGTTCTCGAGGCGGTCCTGGCCTTCGCGCTCGCCCTGGTAGAAATCGGCGAGGCCGCTCGCGCGCACGACGTACTCGACCGTCTCGGGCAGGCTCATCTGCTGCGTCTCGGCGCGCATCTTCGCGATCAGCGTCGCGAACCCGCCGAGGCTCGTGCCGGCCTTGCCGGTCACGTACGGAATCGCGGCGGCCATCGAGCAGTCGTACAGGCGCGCGGCATCGGCGAGCTGCTCGATGGAGCGCGCGCCGATCCCGCGCGTCGGGAAGTTCACGACACGTACGAACGCGGTGTCGTCGTTCGGGTTGTCGATCAGGCGCAGGTATGCGAGCGCATGCTTCACTTCCTGGCGCTCGAAGAAGCGCAGGCCGCCGTACACGCGATACGGAATGCCCGACGTCATCAGCGTGTGCTCGATCGCGCGCGATTGCGCGTTGCTGCGATACAGGACCGCGACTTCGCTGCGCGACATCCCGGTGTTGATCAGCGAGCGGATTTCCTCGACGATCCAGCCGGCTTCCTGCGCATCGGTGCTCGCCTCGTACACGCGCACCGGCTCGCCGTGGCCGGCGTCGGTGCGCAGGTTCTTGCCGAGGCGGTGCGCGTTGTTCGAGATCAGCTGGTTCGCCGCGTCGAGGATGTTGCCGTGCGACCGGTAGTTCTGCTCGAGCTTGATCAGGTTGCGCACGCGGAATTCGTCTTCGAAGTCGCGCATGTTGCCGACGTTTGCGCCGCGGAACGCGTAGATCGACTGGTCGTCGTCGCCGACCGCGAAGATCGCGTTCTCGCCGCCCGCGAGCATCTTCAGCCACGCGTACTGCAGCTTGTTGGTGTCCTGGAACTCGTCGACGAGGATGTGCCTGAAGCGTGCCTGGTAGTGCGCGCGCAGCGGCGCGTTGTACGCGAGCAGCTCGTAGCAGCGCAGCAGCAGCTCGGGGAAGTCGACGACGCCCTCGCGCTGGCACTGCTGGTCGTACGCCTGGTACAGCTCGACGAACTTGCGGTTGAAGTTGTCGGTCGCGTCGACCTTGTCGGGACGCAGCCCCTGCTCCTTCGCGTTGTTGATGAAGTACTGGACATTCTTCGGCGGGTACTTCTCGTCGTCGACGTTCGCCGCCTTCATCAGCCGCTTGATCGCGGACAATTGATCGGCCGTGTCGAGGATCTGGAAGGTCTGCGGCAGGCCGGCGTCGCGCCAGTGGGTGCGCAGCATCCGGTTGCACAGCCCGTGGAACGTGCCGATCCACATTCCGCGCGTGTCGATCGGCATCATCGCGGACAAGCGCGCCATCATCTCGCGCGCGGCCTTGTTCGTGAAGGTGACGGCCAGCACGGTGGGCGGCGACGCGTAGCCCTGCTGGATCAGCCACGCGATGCGGGTGATCAGCACGCGGGTCTTGCCGCTGCCCGCCCCCGCGAGGATCAGCGCCGGTTCGTTCGGCAACGTGACGGCGGCGTATTGTTCAGGGTTCAGATTGGCGAGCAGATCGGGCATGGAGCGGCAGCGGGCGTGCGAGAGAAATGCGGACCCGACATTATAAGTCGGCGGCGGAGCTTGCTCCCCGTGATCGAGCAACCAGCAGCGCCTGTCGCCACATGCGCCTATTTGAGAGCTGCAACAAGCGGCAGAAGTCGATGCATCGATACCCCTCGACTCACCGCCGATATTGATGGGCCGATATCAGTGACTGACCATCAATATCGATGCATCTATAATTGTCGGATTCGGCATCCAGTTCACACGCATTTTTCGGCAGATTTTCACTATGAGCGACAGCACGCTTGCGAAGAGTTTCGAACCCCACACCATCGAGTCCCAATGGGGGCCGGAGTGGGAAAAACGCGGCTATGCCGCCCCGGCCTTCGACCCGGCGCGCCCCGATTTCGCGATCCAGCTGCCGCCGCCGAACGTCACCGGCACGCTGCACATGGGCCACGCGTTCAACCAGACGATCATGGACGGCCTCGCGCGCTACCACCGGATGCTCGGCGAGAACACGCTGTGGGTGCCCGGCACCGACCACGCGGGGATCGCGACCCAGATCGTCGTCGAGCGCCAGCTCGATGCGCAAGGCGTGTCGCGCCATGACCTCGGCCGCGAGAAGTTCGTCGAGCGCGTGTGGGAGTGGAAGCAGCAGTCCGGCTCGACGATCACCGGCCAGGTGCGCCGCCTCGGCGCGTCGACCGACTGGTCGCGTGAATATTTCACGATGGACGACAAGATGTCGGCCGCCGTGCGCGACGTGTTCGTCACGCTCTTCGAACAGGGCCTGATCTACCGCGGCAAGCGCCTCGTCAACTGGGATCCGGTGCTGCTCACCGCGGTGTCGGATCTCGAAGTCGCGAGCGAAGAGGAAAACGGCCACCTGTGGCACATCCGCTACCCGCTCGTCGACGGTTCGGGCTCGCTGACCGTCGCGACGACGCGTCCCGAGACGATGCTCGGCGACGTCGCGCTGATGGTCCACCCGGAAGACGAGCGCTACGCGCACTTGATCGGCAAGCTCGTCACGCTGCCGCTGACGGGCCGCGAGATCCCGGTGATCGCCGACGACTACGTCGACCGCGAGTTCGGCACGGGCGTCGTGAAAGTCACGCCCGCGCACGACTTCAACGACTACCAGGTCGGCCTGCGCCACAACCTCGCGCCGATCGAGATCCTCACGCTCGACGCGAAGATCAACGACAACGGCCCCGAGCAGTATCGCGGCCTCGACCGCTTCGACGCACGCAAGGCAATCGTCGCCGACCTCGACGCGCAGGGCTTCCTCGACTCCGTGAAGCCGCACAAGCTGATGGTGCCGCGCGGCGACCGCACGGGCGTCGTGATCGAGCCGATGCTGACCGACCAGTGGTTCGTCGCGATGACGAAGGCGGCGCCGGAAGGCACGTTCAACCCGGGCAAGTCGATCACCGAAACGTCGCTCGACGTCGTGCGCAACGGCCAGATCAAGTTCGTGCCGGAAAACTGGACGACCACCTACTACCAATGGCTCGAGAACATCCAGGACTGGTGCATCTCGCGCCAGCTGTGGTGGGGTCACCAGATTCCCGCGTGGTACGGCGAGAACGGCGAGGTGTTCGTCGCGCGCAACGAGGAAGAAGCGCGCGCGCAGGCCGCCGCGAAGGGCTATGCCGGCGCGCTCAAGCGCGACGAGGACGTGCTCGACACGTGGTTCTCGTCGGCGCTCGTGCCGTTCTCGTCGCTCGGCTGGCCGAACGAAACGCCTGAACTGCAGCACTTCCTGCCGTCGTCGGTGCTCGTCACGGGCTTCGACATCATCTTCTTCTGGGTCGCCCGGATGGTGATGATGACCACGCACTTCACGGGCAAGGTGCCGTTCCACACCGTGTACGTGCACGGCCTCGTGCGCGACGCGGAAGGCCAGAAGATGTCGAAGAGCAAGGGCAACACGCTCGACCCGATCGACATCGTCGACGGCATCGACCTCGAAACGCTGGTCGCGAAGCGCACGACGGGCCTGATGAACCCGAAGCAGGCCGCCACCATCGAGAAGAAGACGCGCAAGGAATTCCCGGACGGCATCGCCGCATTCGGCACCGACGCGCTGCGCTTCACGATGGCGTCGATGGCGACGCTCGGCCGCAACGTGAACTTCGACCTCGCGCGCTGCGAAGGCTATCGCAACTTCTGCAACAAGCTGTGGAACGCGACGCGCTTCGTGCTGATGAACTGCGAAGGCCACGACTGCGGCAACGACAAGCCGGAAGTGTGCGGCGCGGGCGACTGTGGCCCCGGCGGCTACCTCGACTTCTCGGCGGCCGACCGCTGGATCGTGTCGCTGTTGCAGCGCACCGAGGCCGACATCGCGAAGGGCTTCGCCGATTACCGTTTCGACAACATCGCGACCAGCATCTACAAGTTCGTGTGGGACGAGTACTGCGACTGGTACCTCGAACTCGCGAAGGTGCAGATCCAGAACGGCACGCCGGAACAGCAGCGCGCGACGCGCCGCACGCTGCTGCGCGTGCTCGAGACGGTGCTGCGCCTCGCGCACCCGATCATCCCGTTCATCACCGAAGCGCTCTGGCAGAAGGTCGCGCCGCTCGCCGGCCGTTATCCGCAAGGCAAGGCCGAGGGCGAAGCGTCGCTGATGACGCAGGCGTATCCGGTCGCGAACCTGCAGAAGATCGACGAGGCGTCCGAGCAATGGGCGGCCGACCTGAAGGCGATCGTCGACGCGTGCCGCAACCTGCGCGGCGAGATGAACCTGTCGCCGGCGACCAAGGTGCCGCTGCTCGCGGCCGGCGACGCCGAGCGCCTGCGCTCGTTCGCGCCGTACGTGCAGGCCCTCGCCCGCCTGTCGGAAGTCCAGATCCTCGCGGACGAAGCGACGCTCGACAAGGAAGCGCACGGCGCGCCGATCGCGATCGTGGGCCCGAACAAGCTGGTACTGAAGGTGGAGATCGACGTCGCGGCCGAACGCGAGCGCCTGTCGAAGGAAATCGCGCGCCTGACGGGCGAGATCGCGAAGTGCAATGCGAAGCTCGGCAACGAGGCATTCGTCGCGAAGGCGCCGCCGGCCGTGGTCGAGCAGGAACAAAAGCGCGTGGCCGAGTTCGGTAGTACGCTGGAAAAACTGCGCGCCCAGCTCGATCGGTTGCCTGCGTAACAAACGGTAAGGTCGTTTGCGTTCACTATAATCGGAACGTGAACATAGACCGTCTGACAAGTCGATTACAGGAATAAAGGTTCGATCATGTTGAAAGTCAACAAGGCGGTATTCCCGGTTGCCGGTCTCGGCACGCGGTTCCTCCCTGCAACGAAGGCGAGCCCGAAGGAAATGCTGCCGGTCGTCGACAAGCCGCTGATCCAGTACGCGGTCGAGGAAGCGATCGCCGCGGGCATCACCGAGATGATCTTCGTGACCGGGCGCAGCAAGCGCGCAATCGAGGACCACTTCGACAAGTCGTACGAGGTCGAGGCGGAACTCGAGGCGCGCGGCAAGGCAAAGCTGCTCGAGCTCGTGCGCAGCATCAAGCCGAGCCACGTCGACTGCTTCTACGTGCGCCAACCGGAAGCGCTCGGCCTCGGCCATGCGGTGCTGTGCGCGGAAAAGCTCGTGGCGGACAACCCGTTCGCGGTGATCCTCGCCGACGACTTGCTCGACGGCAACCCGCCGGTGATGAAGCAGATGGTCGACGTGTTCGACCACTATCACAGCTCGGTGATCGGCGTGGAAGAGATTCCCCCGTCGGAGACGAAGTCGTACGGGATCGTCGACGGCAAGGAGTGGGAAGAGTCGATCGTCAAGATGTCGGCGATCGTCGAGAAGCCCGCGCCGGAAGTCGCGCCGTCGAACCTCGGCGTGGTCGGCCGCTACATCCTGAAGCCGCGCATCTTCGAACACCTGCGCGCGCTGAAGCCGGGCGCGGGCGGCGAGCTGCAGCTCACCGACGCGATCCAGGCGCTGCTCGCCGACGAACAGGTGCTGGCCTACAAGTACCAGGGCACGCGCTACGACTGCGGCAGCAAGCTCGGCTACCTGAAGGCGACGGTCGAATTCGCGCTGCGTCACCCGGAAGTCGGCACCGAGTTCGACGCGTACCTGCGCACGCGCGGCAACGCGCATCCGGCCGCCTGAACGCGGCCCGGGCCGGCCTCGCCTTTCCGGCGGGCCCGCCCTCACCTCACGGCCGGCGCGTCAGCGCGCGGCGGCCGGCTTCACCGAGACGACGCCCGGCATTGTGCCCGCGTCGTCTTTTTTCGTCTTCACGAGCCAGCCGTCACCCTGCTCGAACGGCAGCTTCGCGAGCGCGCTCCGCACGAGCGTCGGCGCGGCCTGCTGCGTGCCCGCATCGCGATCGCGCAGCGACGCCGACACGCGATAGACGTCCGCGCCGGAGCTCGCGTCGACGAAACGCAGCGTCAGCACGTGGCGGTACACAGTGCCCGCGAACGGCAGCGCGAACGGCGCCGGCCCGTCGACGGTCACGCACGCGCTGCTCGCGGCGCCGCACTGGTCGGCTGTCGCCGCGACCGATGCCGGCTGCGTCGCATACGCGATCGACAGCCGGTAGCGCGCATCCTTGCCGGCTTGCGCGTCGAAGCCGCGCTGCGCGAGCTCGTCGCGCACGAGCGTCTCGATCCGTCGATATTCGGCATCGTCGGCCTGAGCGGCCGTGCGGACGACATCGTAGCCGTGCGCACCGGACGCGAACGCATTCGGCTGCCCGAGCGCGCTCACGCCGGTCGTGACGCCGGCGCAACCCGTCAACAGCGACGCCGCCAATGCGGTCGCTGCCCATTCCTTTCTCATGACTTCCCCCAAATGCCTGCCGTCGTGCCCGGCCCTGTCAGGCGGACGGCTCGTCGATCGCGGGCAGCGACACCGTCACCGCGGTGCCGACACCCACTTCGCTGTCGACCGTCACGCTGCCGCCGTGGCGCGTAACGACCGTCTTCACGAATGCCATGCCGAGCCCCGAACCCGAGATTTCGGGCCGCTCGCCGGCATGGAACCGCTTGAAACGCTCGAACAGATGCCGCTGATCTTCCGGCGCGATGCCGTACCCCTGATCGCGAATCGTACAGAACATCCGCCTCGACGCGTGCTCGATCGTCAGCGTACACGTGATCACCGTGTCGGACGGACTGTATTTGACCGCGTTGTTCAGCACGTTGACGAACGCGCGTGTGATCAGCGAGCGGTCGGCGCGCGTCCAGCCCATGTCGGTGCCGACGTCGGTATCGATGCGGATGCGCTTGGCCTGCGCCTGCGGCCAGACTTCGTCGCTCGCGTCGATCAGCACGTCGACGAGGCTCGTCGGCTCGAGCTGGTACGCCTGCGACTCCGCGCGCGCCAGTTGCACGAATTCGTCGGCAAGCGACAGCGCACGATGCGCATACCGCTCGATCCGCGCGAGCAGCCGGCGCGTCGCGTCGGTCTCGACGCGTTCGCGCTCGATCTCGACGAGCGCGAGGATCGACGACTGCGGCGAGCGCATGTCGTGCGACAGCAGGTGCAGCGCCTCCTCGCGCTGCCGCTCGGCCGCATGCAGCTCGGTCACGTCGACGAGGCCGGCGATCCAGCCCGTCACGTGGCCCTGCGCGTTCGTACATGCCGCGTAGCGTAGCAGATGGTCGAGCCCGTCGCGGTCGCGCACCTCGATGCCGCGCGCCATCGCGTCGTGCTCGGCCTCGAGCGTCGGGTCGAGCGCGGCCGGCCAGTGTTCGCGGATCGCGACGTCGTGTTCGACGTTGCCGTCGACGGTCTTCATGAAGGTCAGCTCGCCGAGCGCGGCGCGCAGCGGCCGCCCTTCCGGCAACGGCAGCGCGAGCCGCGACCCGTAGCGCTTCGCCGCATGGTTCGCGATCAGCACGGTGCCGGCCAGGTCGGTGACGAAGATCGGCTCCGGCATGCTGTCGAGGCTGTCCCACACGAAGCGCTTCATGTCCTGCACGCGCTGCGCGGCCTGCGCCATCAGCGCCATCTGACGTTCGAGCACGTCGCCGCCGACGCTGCGCGTGCGCGGCGCCTCGGGCAGCAGGTGCGGCTCGTCGGCGAGCCGCTGCAGCTCGCGGCGCAGGTACGACATCGTCATTTCGAGGCGCCGCCAGTTCCAGATCGGGTACACGGCGATCAGCCCGAAGATCGCCGGCGCGGGCGACAGCCACACGCGCGCCTCGAACAACAGCGCCACGCTCGCGACGACGGCCGCCGCGGCCAGGCTCAGCGTGAGCAGCAGGCCACGCCACGGCGACAGCATCAGGAAACCGGCCAGCAGCACCGCGAGCGGCAGCAGCGACGCGACGAACAGCCCCGCGCGCGACACGGGCAGGATCGCGCTGCCGGTCGTCAGCATGTCGAGCACGTTCGCATGGATGTACACGCCGGCGAGCGGGCCGAACTCGCCCGACACCGGTGTCGCGAAGCGGTCGTAGAGGCCCGACGCGGTCACCCCGACGACGACGATCTTGCCGCGCAGCGCGTCGGGTTTCACACGCCCTTCGAGCACGTCGTCGAACGACAGCGTCGGATACGCGGGCGTGTTGCGGCTGAACGGGATCAGGTAGCGGCCCTCGCCTGTCACGTCGCGCGACAGGTCGTGCGCATGCGCGCCGGGCGCGCCGCCGACCGGATGCAGGCGGCCGGCCTCGAGCGCGCGGTAGACGGGCACCATCAGTTGCGGCCAGCGCACGCGTCCGTCGCTTTCGAACAGCGCGACGCTGCGCACGATGCCGTCGGGATCGACTTCGAGATTGATGTGACCGAGCCCTGTCGCGCGGGCCGCAAGCTCGGCCACCGGCGGATCGACGGTGCGCGTGCCGTCCGCCTGCTCCGGGCTCAGCAGCACGGCGAGGAACGTCGGTACATGGGCCATCGCGTCCGCGAACGGACGATCCTCAGGCGACTGCTCGGTAAACAGCACGTCGTAGACGACGGCGGCCGGCTGCGCACGCGCCAGCGTGTCGAGCAACCGCGCATGCACGCTGCGCGGCCACGGCCAGCGGCCGAGCGCGGACACGCTCTGGTTGTCGATGTCGACGACGACGACGTCGGGCGACAGCGGCAGGCTGCGCAGCATCAGCAGCCGGTCGTAGATCAGCCCGTCGACGCTCGACGACAGCCGGCCGAGCGCGCACGCGAGGATCACCGCGATCCCGAGGCAGCCGATCGCGATCCACTCGATCAGGAAGCGGCGGCCGAGGCGCCGCCGCGGGGAAACGGAGTCGGTTTTCATGTGCCGCGGATCAGCGCGACAACGTGAACGCGCTGACCGGACTCGTCTTCTGATAGAACTTGCCGCCTTCGAACTCCTCGACCGTCACGGCCCAGTAGTAGTCGCCGGGCGGCAGGTGCGCGACGGTGATCTTGCGCGCGTGCAGGCCGACCTGGTCGACGACCGGCGCGCTCAGGTCCTTCGAGCGCGACAGCACGAACCGGTAGCGCGCATCCTTGCCCGAGCCGTTGGGCGACCAGCGGAACTCGTAGCCGCCGGCGCCGGGCGACGCGCTCGCGTCGAGCCCCATCTGGCGCCGCTCGAACGCATAGGTGCGCGGCATGCCTTCGAGGCCGTTGGTGTCGATCGCGGCGACCCGCACGAAATACGTGCCGTTCGGCACGTCGCGAAACACCGCGCTCGGCGTATCGGTGCGGGTTTCGCGGAACAGGTCGAGCATGCCCGCGTCGTGCGCGAGCTGCAGGTGGTATGCGTGCGCGTCGGCGAGCGGCGCGATGTCGAACGCGACGTCGGGCTCGTCCTGCACCTTGTCCGGATGCGTGAGCGCCGGTGCGGGCAACAGCTGGACGGGCGCGCCGATCGCGCCGGACGACGTGGCGATGCTGCCGAAGTTCGCATGCACGAGCGTCGGGTCGACCGGTTGCCGCTTGCCCGCGACGCCGACGGTGCCGTCGAGCACTTCGATGCGCGTCGCCGCGTTGCCGGCCGCGTCGTAGTTCACGCGAAAGCGCGTGCCGCGCACGCCGGCCACGACCGACGGCGAGCGGATCTGGAAGCGGTCGTCGCGTTTCTTCAGATGCGTGACTTCGCTGTCGACCGAGCCGCGCGTGAGCTCGAACTCGCGATCGAGCGTGCCGGTCAGCACGGTGCGGCGCAGCGTCTTCAGGTCGAGCTGGCTGTCGGGCGGCAGGCTCATGTGCGTGCCGTCGGTGAGCTCGATCGTCACGAAACCGTTCGCGCCGGTGCGCACGCGGTCGCCCTCGTTGAGCGTCGCATCGTCGGCGAGCGGCGCGTAGGCGTCGCCGGACGTGCGCTCGGCCGCACCCTGCACCGCGACGGCACGCGCGGTCAGCTTTTCCTTGCGCAGCCGCGCGACCGGCAGCTTCAGCGCGATGCCAGGCTGCAGGCGCTTCGGGGCCGGCACGCCGTTGATCTGCTGCAGCACCTGCCAGTCGTCCGGGCCCTGCAGGTAGCGCGCGGCGACGTCGTACAGCGTGTCGCCGGCTTGCGTTCGGTAGACGATCGTCTTGCCCGCGGCAGCCGGCGGCCGCGCGGCGGCCTGCTGTGCCGCGCACGCAAGCGCGACCGCGCACGCCGCGCGCAGTGCCGCCGTGCGCAGGCCCGGCGTGCGCTGCGTGAGTCGCGCGATCACTCCGGTTCTCCCTGGCCGACGCGTTCGAGCCGGTAGCCGTAGCCGTAGATCGGCGCGAGGCGATAGCCGTTTTCCGGCCGCAGGCCGAGCTTCGTGCGCAGCATCGAGATGTGCGTGTCCATCGTGCGCGACGGAATGTCGGTCGCCTGCTTCCACACGAGATCGAGAATGTGGGCGCGCGACAGCGGCCGGTCGAGATGCTGGAACAGCAGCAGCGCGAGCTCGAATTCCTTCTGCGTGAGGCTCACGGCCTTGTCGCCGACATACGCCTGCTTCAGGTTCACGTCGAAGCGAAACTGGTCGAACTCGCGAACGGTCGCCTCCGGATTGACCGGATACGCGCGGCGCAGCAGCGAGCCGATGCGCGCGCGCAGGATCGGGCCCGACACGGGCTTGACCACGTAATCGTCGGCGCCGGCGTTGAGGATCTGCGTGATCCCCGCCTCGTCGTCGCGGCTCGTCATGAAGATGATCGGCAGGCTGTGCTCGGACTGGTTCGCACGGACCCACTTCAGCACTTCCTCGCCGGACATGTCGGGCACGTTCCAGTCGAGCACGAGCAGATCGAACGTCTCGCGCTGCAGACGCTTCTTCAGGGCCTTGCCTTCCTTGAACGCATAGCACGTGTGGCCGGCGGCCGTCAGCGTTTGACTGACGAAATCCGTCTGGGCCGGATCGTCATCCAGTACAGCAATTCTCATAGCACCCCGCAAATCGAAATCGATCCGTCCAGTTCAGCTCCCCGCGCTCACTCCGCCGCGCCGCACACGGGCACGGCTTCCGACGCCGGCCGGCGAGCCGCCGTTTGCCGATCGCGCACCCTGCGTGACACGGCGCCCCGGCCAATATCTCAAAAACGGGGCACGGACGAACCGGCGATTTCATCATAGTAGTATGAAATTCGCCAAGAAATTGCGCGGACTACGGTCCTTTATTCGAATAATCCTGCCCATCGCGCGATTACGCGCCCTGGTTTGGCGCCCGCCAGGCCGGCCATCGGCTCGGCAAAATCGTCGGCCGGCACACGCCGCCGCCGCGCGAGCGACGGCTACTCCGGCTGCCGCAGTGTCGGCTGCCGCAGCGTCGGCTGCCGCAGCATCCGCTCCAGCTGGCCGCGCACGCGCTCCCACGCCGGCGCCGCATAGTCGGGCTGGCTCGCCGCCCACGCGTGCGCGAGATCGAACACGCGTTCGACCGTCGCGCCGCAATACGTGAGGCCCGCGCCGTCGCCGTGCGCGGCGTCGCGCAGCCGTTCGTCGAGCGATTCGGCCAGCCACGGCATCTCGGCCGCCGCCGAATCGGCATAGGCCTCCAGCGCGGCACGCGCGTGGCGATCCTGTTGCGGGTCGAGCTCGATCCGGCTCGACCCCGCCGCGCGTGCGGGCGCGATGCGTTCCGCCGCGGACGGACTTCGAATGGTCCCTTGTCTGAAGGACATGTCCTCTCCCCGTTTGTACGACGGTCGCGTCAGGCATGGCCCCCGTGCCCGCCTCGTATGACGTACCGTGGCCGGCGCATCCATCCGAGACGGACGACCGGCCGGGTCAGTATACGCAGCCGGTCGTTCGACGAGGTTTAAGAATTGTCAGAGGCAGCGAAGGCGCGGCCGGCCCGCCACGGGCGCTGCCCGGCCGGGTGCCGCGAGAGGCGCGTGATGTGGCCGTCAGCGGCGGCGCATCAGGAATACGAAGGTCTTGTCCTGGGTCGTCACTTCGACGATCTCGTTGCCCGTCTGCTTCGCGAACGCGGCGAAATCGCGCTGCGAGCCCGGATCGGTCGCGAGCACCTTGAGGATCTGCCCGCTCTCCATATCGGCGAGCGCTTTCTTGGCGCGCAGGATCGGCAACGGGCAATTAAGCCCGCGCGCGTCCACTTCCTTGTGAATCTGCATCGGCTGTCGACCTTCGAGTGACGCGCCACGCGGGCGCGGGAGGAAGCGGCGATTTTACCGCAGCGCGGCCGGCCCTGCCCGCGCCGCCCAGGCACGACCAATGGGGCAGGCAGGCACGGCCGCGCGCGCCGCTCAGGCGCCCGAAAAACCGCCGGCGAGCCGCTCGCGCAGGTGCCGCACCAGCGCGCGCACCGCGCTCGGCACGACCGGACTGTACGGCCGGATCGCGAAGATATGGTCGCCGAACGCGCCCGACGGCCGCCAGCCGTCGAGCAGCGCGACGAGCCGGCCTGCGTCGAGATCGCGCTGCGCGCTGAAATCCGGCAGCAGCGCGATGCCGAGCCCGCCGAGCGCCGCCTCGCGCATCGCCTCGCTGTTATTGGCCGCGAAGCTGCCGCGCACCGGCACGCTCACGCGCTGGCGGCGCCGGCCGTCGGGCTCGAAGCTCCAGGCGGCCGGCTCGTTGTCGCGCAGGTAGCACAGGCAGCTGTGATCGACGAGCTCGCTCGGGTGGCGCGGCGCGCCGCGCGCATCGAGGTAGTCGCGGCTCGCGACCAGCAGCGAACGCGTGTCGCACAGCTTCCACGCGACGTGAGTCTGCGGCGCGGTCGTCGTATGGCGGATCGCGAGATCGAAGCCCTCCTGCGTCAGCGAATGCAGCCGGTCGGACAGGTCGAGCTCGATGTGCACGCCCGGATGCTGCCGCAGGAAATCGGGCAGGTGCGGCACCACCTGCTGGCGCCCGAGCGCGACGGGCGCCGTCACGCGCAGCAGCCCGCGCGGTTCGCCGGCCAGATCCTTCACGCGCGCGAAATGCTGGCCGATCGACTCGAACGCGTCGCGCGTGCTGTCGACCAGCGTCTGGCCCGCGTCGGTGAGCCGCACGCTGCGCGTGGTGCGCCGCACGAGCGGCACGCCGGCCGCCTTCTCGAGATCGGCGATGCGCTGGCTCATCGCGGCCTTGCTGATGCCGAGCCGCTGCGCGGCGGCCGTGAAACTGCCGGCCGCGGCGAGCACCGTCAGCGAATGGATATGCGGCCAGAGCGTCTGGACATTTTGCTGATTCATTCACTGATTATTCAGAATTCTGAACAGTGAATCAAGCTGCGCGGCCTTCTCCCGCCCCGCCGCTTTGCCTAGACTAGGTTCCGTCCGCCCCCCAATCCCCCAGGAGACACGATGAACCCGGTTCCCGCGTACACGTCCGACGCCGACGTCGGCCATTACATCGACGGCGCGCCCGTTGCCGGCCGCAGCGGCCGCTTCCAGGACGTCCTCAACCCGGCGCTGGGCCGCGCGGTGCGCCGCGTCGCGCTCGCCGACGGCGACGAAGTGCAGCGCGCCGTCGCGTCGGCCCATGCCGCGTTCCCGGCCTGGGCCGAGACGCCGCCGATCCGCCGCGCACGCGTGCTGCACCGCTTCCTGCAACTGATGAACGAGCATCGCGATACCCTCGCGGCGATCATCACGGCCGAGCACGGCAAGGTGTTCTCCGACGCGCAGGGCGAAGTCGCGCGCGGCATCGACATCATCGAATTCGCGTGCGGCGTGCCGCAGTTGCTAAAGGGCGACTTCACCGACCAGGTCAGCACCGGCATCGACAACTGGACGATGCGCCAGCCGCTCGGCGTCGTCGCGGGCATCACGCCGTTCAACTTCCCGTGCATGGTGCCGTGCTGGATGTTCCCGGTCGCGCTCGCGACGGGCAACACGTTCGTGCTGAAGCCGAGCGAGCGCGACCCGTCGGCGGCGCTGTTCATCGCCGACCTGCTCACGCAGGCCGGCCTCCCCGCCGGCGTGTTCAACGTCGTGCAGGGCGACAAGGGCGCGGTCGACGCGCTGCTCGACCATCCGGACGTGCAGGCCGTCAGCTTCGTCGGCTCGACGCCGATCGCAGCCTACGTGCAGCAGCGCGCGGTGCAGTCGGGCAAGCGCGTGCAGGCGCTCGGCGGCGCGAAGAACCACCTCGTCGTGATGCCGGACGCGAACATCGAGCAGGCGGTCGATGCGCTGATCGGCGCCGCGTACGGCTCGGCCGGCGAACGCTGCATGGCGATCAGCATCGCGGTGCTGGTCGGCGACGTGGCCGACCGGATCGTGCCGGCGGTCGCCGAACGCGCGCGCAAGCTGGTGATCGGCGACGGGATGTCGCCGGAAGTCGAGATGGGCCCGATCGTCACCGGCGAAGCGCTCAAGCGCATCGAAGGCTATATCGAGCAAGGCGTCAGCGAAGGCGCGCAACTGGTGGTCGACGGGCGCGGGCTGCGCGTGCCGGGCCGCGAGCAAGGCTTCTTCACCGGCGGCACGCTGTTCGATCACGTGAGCCCCGACATGCGCATCTATAAGGAAGAAATCTTCGGGCCGGTGCTCGGCTGCGTGCGCGTGAAGGACTTCGGCGAAGCGGTCGACCTGATCAATGCGCACGAGTTTGGCAACGGCGTCGCCTGCTACACGAGCGACGGCGGCATCGCACGCGAGTTCGCGCGGCGCATCCAGGTCGGGATGGTCGGCATCAACGTGCCGATTCCGGTGCCGATGGCATGGCACGGCTTCGGCGGCTGGAAGAAGAGCCTGTTCGGCGACATGCATGCGTACGGCGAGGAAGGCGTGCGCTTCTACACGCGCCAGAAGTCGGTGATGCAGCGCTGGTCGTCGAGCATCGGCAAGGGCGCCGAGTTCGCGATGCCGACCGCGAAGTAAGGGCCCGCGCGCCGCCCGCCGGGCAATCCGGCGGGCGGCGGGCGAGCACATGGCCGGTGTCAGCCGGCCTTCGTGCCGTGTGCGCCGTCGGCGGTCGGCAGGTACGACAGCTCGAGGCGGTACGCGAGCGCGACGAACAGGCTCTGCGCGAGGCCCATCGTCGCGGTCAGCGCGCGGAACCCGAACGTCGCGCTGTCCTGCACCATCAGCGTCACCTCGGCCTCCCGCGCGAGCGGGCTCATCCGGCTGTCGGTGATCGCGATCAGGCGCGCGCCGCGCTGCACGGCCTGCTGCGCGACCTGCACGGTTTCTTCCGCATACGGCATGAACGAAATCACGATCATCACGTCGCCTTCGCGCACCGAACGGATCTGGCCGAGATGCATGCTGCCGAGCGCGCTGAACAGGCCGATGCGCTTGTCGGTGTGCTGCAGCGCATAGTCGAGATACACGGCGATCGGAAACGCGCGGCGCGAGCCGGCGATCCAGATTGCCTGCGTGTCGGCGAGCAGGTCGACGGCCTGCGCGAGCGCCTGCGGATCGAGCGTCTGCCGCAGCTGCTGCATCCCGGCGATGCTGCCCTTGATGAATTCGTCGGCGATCTGCTCGGGCTGCAGGCTCGACGAGCCCGATTCGATCACGTCGCGCAACCGCAGGTTGTACGCGCGGCCCGGCGCGATCTGCTGGGCCAGGCCCTCGCGGAACAGACGCTGCATCTCGGAGAAGCCGGAGAAGCCGAAATGCTTCGCGAACCGCACGACGGCCGACGGCTGGACGCCGCAGGCCTCCGCGAGCGACTGGATGCCCTCCAGGCCAAGCTGGTCGCGATGCGTTTCCACGTGACGCGCAATCACCTTCAGGCGATTGCTGAGGCCGTCGTACTCCTGCGTCAGATGCTGCAGGAACTCCTCGACGGTGGCGGGAGGTTTCTCGGATGAACTCATCGGATAGCGCGAAGTTGACGGCCCCGATGCGCGCGCGGCTTGCGGGCGCGGCCCGGGACTCCCCTGAATACATGCATGAAGGGCGAATTTAATCACGTTTGCGGCACGGCCCGTGCCGCCTGCTCGCTCCCACGCGCTCGATCATCACCTGCACACGCTCCACGGCGATACTGGAACCGTACCGGGACCGTACCGGAGCCCATTTTCCAATGCGCTCGCCGCGCCGTAAAGATCAGGGCCGCTACCGACGCCGGCGGCCGACGGCCGATGCCGCGCATCGGCTGCCATGACTCAACGATAGTCGACCCACACGCCGCCCGCATCGGCGGAGCGCACGCAGTTCTCGACCCAGCGCACGCCTTCGACGCCCGCATGAACGTCCGGAAAGCGGATGTTCTGCAATGCTTGCGCGTCGCCGCGATCGGCCGCATCCATCGCGAGCGCGAAACGCGCATACAGGTTCGACCATGCTTCGAACAGCCCTTCCGGATGCCCGGCGCCGATGCGATCCTCGCGCAATGCGTGCGGATGCAGATAGCCCATCCCGCGATCGAGCACCTGCGCGGGCTGCCCCTGGATTTCGTAGCGCAACTGGTTCGGATGCTCGTCCCACCATTCGACGCTCGCCTTCGAGCCGATCACGCGCACCTTTTGCCCGTGCATCGAGCCCGCGTTCACCGCGCTCGACCAGACGTAGCCGATCGCGCCCGTGTCGTATTCCATGATCGTGAACGCGTTGTCCTCGAGCGGCGCGCGGCTCTTCACGAAGCTCTGCCGCGAGCACATCAGCCGGCGGATCTTCAGCTCGGGCGCCATCACCTCCGAGATGTACAGCGGATGCGTGCCGATGTCGCCGAGCACGTAGCTCGGGCCCGCGAACGTCGGATCGACGCGCCAGCGCGCGGCCGCGCTGGCGGCCTCGACGCCCTCGCTGTGAAAGCCGTGCGCGAACTGCATCTGCACGATGCGGATCTCGCCGAGATCGCCGCGCGCGATCATCTCGCGCGCCTGCTCGATCATCTGGTGGCCCGAATAGCCGTACGCGACGCCGACAATGCGGTTCTTCTCGATCGACAGCCGCTGCAGCGCCTCGGCCTCCGCGGTCGTGAAGCACAGTGGCTTCTCGCAGACCACATGGAGCCCCGCGTTGAGCGCCGCGCGGCAGATCTCGAAGTGCGTGTTGTTCGGCGTCGCGATCGACACCGCGCGGATGCCATCGGCGCGGCGTGCCTCGGCATCGAACATCGCGCGGTAGTCGGGATAGCAGCGCCCGGCGTCGACGCCGAGCTTCACACCGAACTGCCGCCCGCGCTCGGCGTCGATATCGAACGCGCCGGCGACCAGCCGGAAGCTGCCGTCGCGCAGCGCGGCCGACCGATGGCTGTAGCCGATCTGGCTGCCAAGCCCGCCGCCGACCATGCCCCAGGGAATCGAATGTCCGAGCAGAATCTGTCCGTCGATCATGATTGTCGTGTTCCTGTCCGTGTTCAGGTGTTCAGATGTTCAAAGGTTCAGGCGGTCGACCGTTCATGCGAATCCGGCCGACGCGAGAAACGCGCGGCTCGCCGCGACGTCGCGCAGGCTCGTGCCGGCGTTGCGCGGATCGCGCTCCTGTTCGATCGTGATGTAGCCGGCATAGCCGATATCGTCGAGCGCGCGACGGATCGCGCGGTAGTCGAGCACGCCGTTGCCGATCGGGCACATCACGCCGCGCGCGCAGGCCGCGAAGAACGCGATGTGCTCGCCCATCACCGCGTCGTAGACGGCCGCGTCGATATCCTTGAAATGCACGTAGTCGAGCCGCGCCGCATGGCGGCGCAGCCAGGTCTCGGGATCCATCCCCGAGTAGTACAGGTGGCCGGTGTCGAGACACAGGCCGGCCGTGTCGGCCGCGATGTCGGCGACGATCCGGTCGATCTCGTCCGCGAACTCGATGTAGCCGCCCGCATGCGGATGGATCACCGCGCGCACGCCGAATTCGTCGCGCGCGATCGTCGCGATCCGGCGGATGTGGTCGACCATCCGCGCCCAGCGCTCGGCGCCCAGGCGCGGCGCGCGCGCCGTATGGCCGGCCGCGTAGTCGCGCTCCTCGTGCCCCCAGTCCATCACGACCAGGTACGGCGCCGCGTAGCGCTGGCCGTGCTGCGTCGGCAGCTTCGGCAGTCGCGTGATCAGCGCGCAGATCTCGCGCGTCTGGCGCAGCAGGTTCGGCAGGTTCTTCGGCGACACCAGATCGTCGAAGATCGTGCCGGCGGTGATGCTCAGGCGCTGCCGTTCGAGCTCCGCGCTCACCACGTCGAGTTCGAGCGGGATATAGCCGTAGGGCCCGAGCTCGATGCCCGAGTAGCCGGCCTGCGCGGCCTCGGCGAGCACGTGTCGCCACGACGGCAGGTGCGGGTTGTTTACGTCGTCGACGCCCCAGCAGCAGGGCGCGCAGCCAATCTTCATCGTCATGTCGGTCAGTCCGGCAGAAAAGCGGCGCGGTGCCGCGTGCGGGTGGCGCGGCCGTGGCTCAGCCGCGATAGAACGCCGGGCGTTCGGCCATCGCGATCGGCTCGACCGCCCCGCTCTGCTGTGCGCGCACGCACGCGTCGGCCGCGACCGCCGCCGCGTAGCCGTCCCACGCGGACGGGCCGGTCAGCGCACCTTGCCGCACGCCGTCGATGAATGCCTGCAGCTCGACGTCGTACGACGCGATGAAGCGCTCCTTCCAGTCGGTCATGATCTCGACCGATTGCCGCGCCGCGTGCTTGAGCCCGACCGCCGGCGGATCGGGCAGCTTCGCGATGCCGTTCTCGCCCACGACCTCGCACTGGATGTCGTAGCCGTACTGGCAGTTGACGAAGATCTCGACGTCGATGCGCACGCCGCTCGCGGTTTCGAGCAGCACGATCTGCGGATCGGCGAGATGCGCGCTCGCGTGGCGCGTCTTCTTCGGGTAGACGACCTGCGCGCTCGTATAGTCCTCACCGAGCAGCCAGCGCAGCACGTCGAGCTCGTGGATCAGCGTGTCGGTGATCGCCATGTCGGTCGTGTAGCGCTCGCCGACCGACTGGTTGCGGTGCGCGCAATGCAGCATCAGCGGCGCGCCGATCCCGCCACTGTCGATCACGTGCTTCAGCGCGCGATAACCTTCGTCGTACGGCCGCATGAAGCCGACCTGCACGAGCCGGCGGCCGTGCGCGACCTCGGCCTCGACGATCCGCATGCAGCCTTGCGCGGTCACCGCGAGCGGCTTCTCGCAGAACACCGGCTTGCCGTGCGCGATCGCGTCGAGCACGAACGCTTCGTGCGTCGGCCCCCACGACGTGACGAGCACGGCCTGCACGTCGGCGGCCGCGACCACCTCGTGGCCGTCGCCGTAGATTTCCGCATCGAGCCCGTACTTCGTCACCGCATCGCGCGCCTGCTGCGGATCGATGTCGTTGACGGCCACCACGCGCGCGCCGGACAGCGTGCGCGTCAGCCTGCGGATATGGTCCTGGCCGATCGCGCCGCAGCCGATCACGCCGATTTGCAAGGTCATCCGGATATCTCCAGTCTGTCGTTAATCCATGGCGCGGCCGGTGCCGCGCCGGTCGGTATTGAGTCAGCGCGCCGCCGCGCGATCGAAATGGCGCTCGACGTAGCGCTGGATCGTGTCGCGCATGTAGCGTGACGACGCTTCCGCGCGGTCCTCCCACGCGAACACGCACGACGACATCACGCCGTCGAAGCCGGCGTCGCCGAGCGCGCGGAAAAACATGTCCCAGTCGATCTCGCCCTGCCCGATGTCGAGATGCTGGTGCACGCGGATCTGGTTCGAGCCGGGCGGGTTGACGATGTAGCGCAGCTGGCTGCTCTTGCGGTGGTCGAAGGTGTCGGCCACGCGCACGTGCGCGAGAATCGGCGCGGCCTGCGCGATCATCGCGGCCATGTCGTCGCCGTAGTAGAACGTGTGCGGCGCGATGTACGACAGCTTCAGCGACGGCGAGCCGAGGTTCGTGACGATGTCGATCGCCGGCTGCAGCTGCTCGATCCAGTCCTCCGGATGCGGCTCGACCGACAGCACGATGCGTTCGCGCTCGAGGATCGGCAGCAACTCGTCCATCGAACGGAACCAGGCGGCTTCGCACAGCTCCTTCGGGTTCGCGCCCGGCCGCTCGCCGACCGAGCGCTCCGGCGACGCGCCGCGCCCGAACTCGGACACCATCAGCGCGCATTCCATCTCGATGGCGACCTCGATCGCCTTCTTCCAGCAGCGCACCGCCCATTGCCGCTCGTCCTCGAACGGGCTGGCCCAGCGGTACATCGGCTGCAGCGACGCGAGCCCCACGCCGCTTGCGCGCAACGCGTGCCGGAACGCGGTCATGCGCGCGCGCGTCGCGCGCGGCATCACCCACCAGTCGAGAAAATCGCTGCGCGGCGACAGCTCGATCTGGTCGTAGCCGAGCTCGGCGACCGCGTGCGGCAACCGGTCGAGCGGCAGGTGGCGAATCATGTAGGGATCCAGAGCGATCTTCATCTTCTTTCCGAATGACGTGGGTATCGGTATCGGCCGCTCAGCGGCGCGACTTCTTGTTGCGGTACTGATCGGCGATCACGGCCGCGACGATGATCGCGCCCTTGACCATCTCCTGGTAGTACGCGTCGATCCGGATGAACGTGAAGCCCGACGTCATCACGCCGAGAATCAGCACGCCGATCACGGTGCCCGTCACGCGCCCGAGGCCGCCCGACAGCGACGTACCGCCGATCACGACGGCCGCGATCGCGTCGAGCTCGTACATCACGCCCATGCCCGACTGGCCGGAGATCGCACGCGCGGCCGTCACGGTGCCGGCAATCCCGCTCAACAGGCCCGCGATCGCATAGACGAACACCAGGTGGCGCGTCACGTTGATGCCCGACACGACGGCCGCGTGACGGTTCGCGCCGATCGCATACGTGTACTTGCCGAAGCGCGTGTAGCGCAGTACGACGTGGAAGATCGCGGCCACCACGAGAAAGATGATCACCGGGTTCGCGCCCGCGCCGATCGCCGCGAACGGGTCCGTCAGCATCGACACCGGCATGCCGTTGGTGAACCACTTCGCGAAGCCGCGCGCAGCGACCATCGTGCCGAGCGTCGCGATGAACGGCGGGATGCCCGTCAGCGCGATCAGCGAACCGTTCAGCAGGCCGACCAGCAGCCCGACGCACACGCCGGCCAGCACCGGCCAGATGACCGGCAAGTCGGTCAGGTGCGGGAACACCGCGCGCGGAAAATCGGACACCTGCGCGAGGCTGGCCGACACGACGGCCGCCGCGGCGACGACCGAGCCCGACGACAGGTCGATCCCGCTGGTGATGATCACGAGGTTCACGCCGACCGCGATGATGCCGATCACGGCCATCTGCAGCACGATGATCTCGAGCCGCTCCGCGTTGAACAGGAAGCTCTGGCCGACGACGAGCCAGCCGATCACCTCGAAGAACAGGCTGATGCCCACCAGCACCAGGAAGATGCTCAGTTCGGGCGGCCACTTCGCGTGCCGCGTCTTGATCGTCAGGGACTGCGCGTCCGCGACCGGGTTCAGGTTGCCCATTGCTTTGTCTCCAATCTTGTTTCGGCTCAGCGCGAGGCCAGGTCCATGATGCGGACCTGGTCGGCGTCCTTGCGTTCGACGATGCCGGTCATCCGGCCTTCGTGCATCACCATCACGCGGTCGCTCATGCCGAGCACCTCCGGCATCTCCGACGAGATCATCAGGACTGCGACGCCCTTGCCGGCGAGCGCGCTGACGAGGCGATGGATCTCGGCCTTCGCGCCGACGTCGATCCCGCGCGTCGGTTCGTCGAGGATCAGGATGCGTGGCTGCGTGAGCAGCCAGCGGCCGATCAGCACCTTCTGCTGGTTGCCGCCCGACAGGTTCTGGATTTCCTCGTGCAGCCCGGGCGTCTTCACGCGCAACATCCGGCTCATTGCCTCGCAGTCGCGTTTCAGCTGCGCCTGCCGCACGAAATTGAACTTCACGTAGCGATTGCTGAGCACGGCCGCTTCCATGTTCGCGAGCAGGTCGAGATTCAGGAAGCAGCCGGTGTCCTTGCGATCCTCGGTGAGAAACGCCATTCCGTGCTTCATCGCCTGCGCGGGCGTCGTGATGCGCACCGGCTTGCCGTCGATCCGGATCTCGCCGGCGGTCGCCGGCACCACGCCGAACAGCGCCTCCGCGACATTCGAGCGCCCCGAGCCGACCAGGCCCGCGACGCCGAGGATCTCGCCCGCGCGCAGTTCGAAGCTGACGTCGCGGAACACGCCGTCGACGCCGAGGTTCTTCACGGCCAGCACGACCTCGCCGATCGGCACGTCCTCCTTCGGGAACATCTGCGTGATCTCGCGGCCGACCATCATCCGGATGATGTCGTCGCGCGTGACGTCGGTCGACGCGTGCGTGCCGATGTACTTGCCGTCGCGGAACACCGAGAACTCGTCGGCGATCTCGAACAGCTCGTTCATCTTGTGCGTGATGTAGACGATGCCCTTGCCCTGCTCGCGCAGCTGGCGAATGATCCGGAACAGGTGCGAGACCTCCTTGTCGGTCAGCGCGGAGGTCGGCTCGTCCATGATCAGCACGTCGGAGTCGAACGACACGGCCTTCGCGATCTCGACCATCTGGCGGCTCGCGACGGTCAGCGTACGCACGTCGGCTTCCGGATCGATGTCGATCGACAGCCGCTCGAACAGCGCGGCGGTGCGGCGGCGCAGCGCGGCGTGATCGATCAGGCCGAAGCGGTTCTTCGGTTCGCGGCGGATCCAGATGTTCTCCGCGACCGTCATGTACGGCATCAGGTTGAGTTCCTGGTGAATCATCGCGATCCCGCGATCGAGCGCGTCGAGCGGGCCGCTCAGCACGACGGGCTCGCCGTTGATCAGGATCTCGCCCTGGTCGGGCGTGTAGACGCCGGCGATGATCTTCATCAGCGTCGACTTGCCGGCGCCGTTCTCGCCCATCAGCGCATGCACGGTGCCGCGGCGCACGCGGAACTGCACGCCGTCGAGCGCGACGACGCCGGGAAACGACTTGCCGACGCCGCGCACCTCGAGCAAGCAGTCGGCGACGGGCGCACCGGACGAACCCGGCGCGGCGAGCGACGCGGCCGGCGCGCCTTCGTTGGCCATCGAGCGCGCCATCCTGGCTGTAAACATGGACGTTCCTCGAAAGTCACACGCGAACCCGGACGCGCCGGGCCCGCGCAGTTCAGCGGAAAAACCGGTCAATGCTTCGCGTACTGGTTCATGTTCTCCGGCGTGACGAGCTCGAACGGCACGTTCACGTAGCGGTCGACCGGCTGCTTCTTCGCCAGCTTCAGCGCGGTCGCGACGGCCTGCGCGCCCTGTCCGGCCGCGTTCTGGTACACGGACACCTTCAGCTCGCCGCTCTTCATCGCCGCGAGCCCGTCCGGCGTCGCGTCGATGCCCGCGACGACCGTCTTCGGCGTCAGCTTGCGCGCGGCCTTCAGCGCGTTGATCGCGCCGATCGCCATTTCGTCGTTGTTCGACACGATCGCGTCGAACTTCGTCCCGGAGCTCAGCCAGTTCATCGTGATGTCCTGGCCCTGCGTGCGGCTCCACTTGCCTTCGCGCTTGTCGACGATCTTCATGCCGGAACAGTCCTTGGTCGCGATCACGTCCTCGATGTCCTTGGTGCGCGCACGTGCCGACTCGTTGGACAACTCGCCCATCAGCACGAGGATGTCGCCCTTGCCGCCGAGCAGCTTGCACACCTGGCGCGCCTGCAGCGTGCCCGACTGCTTCTCGTCGGACGCGACCACCGCGACGCCGGCCGGCAGCTTGTCGAAGTCGACCGGCTTGCGGTTCACGTAGACGAGCGGAATCTTCGCGGCGCTCACCATCTTCGTGATCTTCGGCGTCGCGTCGGTGTCGACCGCATTCACGATGATCGCGTCGACCTTCTGCGCGATCATGTTCTGGACCTGGCTCAACTGCTTGCCGACGTCGTTGCCGCCATCCTCGATCTGCACGGTCGCGCCGTCCTTCTTCGCCGCGTCGCCGATGCTGTTGCGCAGGATCGTCAGGAACGTGTCGTCGAACGATGCCATCGTCACGCCGATCTTCTCGGCATGCGCGAGCGGCATGGTCAGGATCGCGGCGGCCGCGGCGGCCATCAGCTTGGTCTTCATGATCACTCTGTCTCCTCATCTCCGGGGGCGGAAAGCGGCGCGTTGCGCGCCGTCGGCATCGCGTCCGATACGGACCGAAGCATCCGGATGAAACTGTAGATCACTTCCTCGAGAATTTGGAAATTTATTTCTACGTGATTTCACCTAGGGAACTGGATTTCCAAAAAGTCTAGACTCCGTTCCGTAGCCCGATTCCTTGCGGCAGGCGTTCTCGTGCCGTGCGGCATACGTGACGCGGAGCCGTCAGAACTGTCGTGGAATCGGTCCCCTCAATCCGCCGGCCAGGTCGAACGCCGGCCGCGAGCGTGATACCTGATATGAGCCCGTTGAACTTTCCGACTGACCGCCCCATCGATCTCGCTTGCCTCGGCCGCGTCGCCGTGGATCTTTACGCGCAGCAGTACGGCAGCCGCCTGGAGGACGCGCGCAGCTTCCAGATGTATCTCGGCGGCTCGTCGGGCAACGTCGCGTTCGGCGTCGCCCGGCTGGGGCTGAAGACCGCGATGATCTCGCGCGTCGGCGACGAGCAGATGGGCCGCTTCGTGCGCGAGACGCTCGAGCGCGAAGGTTGCGATACGAGCCAGCTGCAGACCGATCCGGAACGCCTGACCGCGCTCGTGCTGCTCGGGCTGAAGGACCGCGACACGTTCCCGCTGCTGTTCGTGCGCGAGAACTGCGCGGACATGGCCGTGCGCGCCGACGAGATCCGCGAGGACTTCATCGCCGGCTGCCGCGCGCTCGCGATCACCGGCACCCATCTGTCGACGCCGGCCACCCGCGAAGCGTCGCTGACCGCGCTCGGCTATGCGCGCCGCCGCGGCGTGGTGCGCGTCCTCGACATCGACTACCGGCCGGTGCTGTGGGGGCTGACCGCGCGCGGCGCGGGCGAGAACCGCTACGTGCCGGATGCGCAGGTCACGCGACAGCTGCAGCAGGTGCTCGGCGAATTCGACCTGCTGGTCGGCACCGAGGAGGAATTCCTGATCGCGGGCGGCGTGCCGCACGAGCTGATCGCGTCGCTTCAGGCCGTGCGCCGCGCGAGCGGCGCAGTGCTGGTGGTCAAGCGCGGCGCGCTCGGCTGCTGCGTGATCGAGGGCGACGTCCCCGCCCGCATCGACGATGCACCGACTTTCCACGGCGAACGCGTCGAAGTCCTGAACGTGCTCGGCGCGGGCGACGCGTTCCTGTCGGGCCTGCTGTCGGGCCTGCTGCGCGGGCGCGACTGGGCCGAAGCGACGCGCATCGCGAATGCGTGCGGCGCGATCGTCGTGTCGCGCCACGCGTGCTCGGCCGCGATGCCGACGCCGGCCGAGCTCGCTCACTGGTTCGGCGGCAGCCGCCACCCGCAGGTCGACGCCGACCGCACGCTCGCGCATCTGCATCGCGTGACGGTGCCGCGCCGCGACTGGGACGAGCTGTGCGTGATGGCGTTCGACCATCGCAGCCAGTTCTACGAACTCGCGGTGCAGGCCGGCGCGGACGAAGCACAGATCAAGACGCTCAAGCGCCTGCTCGTGCGCGCGGTCGAACAGGTCGAGCGCGATCGTCATCTCGAAGGCCACGTCGGCGTGCTGATCGACGGCGGCGCCTACGGCCGCGACGCGCTCGCGCAGGCCACCGGGCGCGGCTGGTGGGTCGGCCGCCCCGTCGAGCTGCCCGGCTCGCGGCCACTGCGTTTCGACGACACGCGCTCGGTCGGCTCGTCGCTCACGCACTGGCCGACCGAACAGGTCGTGAAGTGCCTCGTCCACTACCACCCCGACGACGACGTCGACCTGCGCGTCGAGCAGGAGCAGCGCGTACTGGAATTGTGGGAAGCCACGCGCGCAAGCGGCAACGAGCTGCTGCTCGAAATGATTCCCCCGCGCGCGGTCACGCCGGCCGGCACCGAGGACGACGCGGTGCTGCGCACGGTCGCGCGCTTCTACAACCTCGGCGTGATGCCCGAATGGTGGAAGCTCCCGCCGCTGAGCGCCGACGGCTGGGCGCGGCTCGAGACGCTCGTGGCCGAGCGCGACCACCACTGCCGCGGCGCGGTGATCCTCGGGCTGAACCAGCCGCTGCAGTATCTGGTCGACAGCTTCCGCTCGGCGACCAACCCGATCGTCAAGGGCTTCATGGTCGGCCGCACGCTGTGGGCCGATGCGTCGCTGCGCTGGCTCGCCGGCCAGAGCGACGACCAGGCGCTGATCGACGAAGTGGCCGGCAATTTCACGCAGCTGGTCGACGCGTGGCTCGGCCGCCGTGCCGCCGCGCGCGCCGCCGCGGCCTGATGCCGGCGCCTGTGACGACCACCCGACTCTTTCCTATCGACAGACGATGACCACCACCGTGAGACTGACCGTCAGCCAGGCGCTCGTGCGCTACCTGGCCGCCCTGCGCGCCGAAGTCGTCCAGCCGGACGGCCGCACCGAGATCCTGCCGTATTGCGGCGGCGTGTTCGCGATCTTCGGTCATGGCAACGTCGCCGGGCTCGGCGAGGCGCTCCACGCCGAACGGGACCGGCTGCCAACGTTCCGCGCGCACAACGAGCAAGGCATGGCGAATGCGGCCGTCGCGTTCGCGAAGACGAATTTCCGCCAGCGGATGATGGCCGCGACGTCGAGCATCGGCCCCGGCGCGACCAACATGCTGACCTCGGCCGCGCTCGCGCACGTCGGCCGGCTGCCGCTGTTGCTGCTGCCCGGCGACGTGTTCGTGTCGCGGCTGCCCGACCCGGTGCTGCAGCAGGTCGAGGATTTCGAACAGGGCGACGTCAGCGCGAACGACTGCTTCCGGCCGGTGACGCGCTACTTCGACCGGATCACGTCGCCCGAGCAGCTGCTCGTCGCGCTGCCGCGCGCGATCCAGGTGATGACCGATCCCGCGCAGTGCGGCCCCGTGTGTCTCGCGCTGCCGCAGGACGTGCAGACCTTCGCGTACGACTGGCCCGAGGACTTCTTCGCGCCGCCGGTGATCCGGATGCGCCGGCCGCCGGCCGACGCGCTCGAACTCGCGGATGCGCTCGACGTGCTGAAGGCCGCGAAGAAGCCGCTGATCGTCGCCGGCGGCGGCGTGCTGTACAGCCAGGCGTGGGACGCGCTGCGCACGTTCGCGGACACGCATGGCGTGCCGGTCGCCGAATCGCAGGCCGGCAAGGGCAGCCTCGCGTGGGACCACCCGCTGAACCTCGGGTCGATCGGCGTGACGGGCTCGCCCGCCGCGAACCGCGCGGCCGCGCAGGCCGACGTGGTGTTCGCGGTCGGCACGCGCCTGCAGGACTTCACGACCGGCTCGCACGCGCTGTTCGGCCATGCCACGCTGTTGAGCCTGAACGTGCAGCCGTTCGACGCGGGCAAGAAGCGAGGCCGGCAATTGATCGCCGATGCGCGCACCGGCCTCGGCCAGTTGTCCGCCGCGCTCGCGGGCTGGCGCGCCGATGCGGGATGGACCGCCGCGAACCGCGATCAGGCCGCCGCGTGGAACGCGCGCGTGACCGAGCTGACCACGTGCGTGCCGAACGACACGCTGCCGTACGACGCGGAAGTGATCGGCGCGGTGCGCGACTCCGCGGCCGACGCCGGGCGCGACAGCGCGCGCGACGATCTCGTCGTGTGCGCGGCCGGCACGCTGCCGGCCGAGCTGCACAAGCTGTGGCGCAGCGGCGTGCCGGGCAACTACCACATGGACTATGCGTACTCGTGCATGGGCTACGAGATCGCGGGCGGCCTCGGCGCGAAGCTCGCGCGGCCCGAGCGCGAAGTGATCGTGATCGTCGGCGACGGCTCGTACATGATGCTCAATGCGGAACTCGCGACCTCCGTGATGCTCGGTCGCAAGCTCATCGTCGTGATCCTCGACAACCGCGGCTACGGCTGCATCGAGCGGCTGCAACTGAATTGCGGCGGCGCGAGCTTCAACAACATGCTCGACGACTGCGTGCCGGAAGGCGGCGAGCGCTCGACGATCGACTTCGCGATGCATGCGCGCGCGATGGGCGCCGAAGCCGTGCACGTGCGCGACGTCGGCGAGCTGCGCCGCGAGATGAAGCGTGCGCGCGCGGCCACGACGAGCCAGGTGCTCGTGATCGACACGACGCACGAGCGCACGACCGCGGACGGCGGCGCGTGGTGGGAAGTCGCGGTGCCGCAGGTGTCCGCCCGCGCCGGCGTCGAACGCGCGCACCACGCGTATCTCGACGAGAAAACCCGGCAGCGGCGCTGAACCGTTTTCCCTTTCCCTGGGCCGCCCCGCGAAAACAACAACCGAACCAAGGAAGCACGTCATGAGCTGGAACGTTCGCATCGGTATCAATCCCCTGTCATGGATGAACGACGACTTGCCGTCGCTCGGCGGCGAGACGCCGCTCGAGACGGCGCTGAAGGAAGGCGCCGAGATCGGCTATGCGGGCTTCGAGCTCGGCAACAAGTTTCCGAAGACGGGCCCCGAGCTGAAGGCCAAGCTCGCCGAGTTCGGGCTCGTATGCGTGTCGGGCTGGTATTCGGGCTTCCTCGCGGAAGTCGAGCCGGGCATGAGCGATGCCGACGCGGTCGCCGCCGAGATCGAGCGCTGCCGCGCGCACATGACGAAGCTGCAGATCAACGACGTGAAGGTCGTGGTGTACGGCGAATGCGCGGGGACGATCCAGGGCAGCATCGACACGCCGGTCGCGAAGCGGCCGCGCTTCGTCGACGATGAAAGCTGGCGGCGCTACGCGGCGCGCCTCGACGCATTCGGCGCGCACCTGCTCGAGACCTACGGGATCAAGCTCGCCTACCATCACCACATGGGCGCCTACGTCGAATCGCCGGCCGACGTCGACCGCCTGATGGCGCTGACCGATCCCGCGAAGGTGTTCCTGCTGTTCGACACGGGTCACGCATATTTCGGCGGCGCGGCCGATCCGGTCGCACTGCTGAGGAAGCACGTGTCGCGCGTCGTGCACGTGCACTGCAAGGACGTGCGACCGCAGGTCGTCACGCAGGCGCGCAACGGCGGCTGGAGCTTTCTGAACGGCGTGATCAACGGCACTTTCACGGTGCCGGGCGACGGCGCGCTCGACTACGAAGCGACGCTGCGCACGCTGAAGGATGCCGGCTACGAAGGTTGGCTCGTCGTCGAGGCCGAGCAGGACCCGGCCGTCGCGCCAAGCTATCAGTATGCGAAGAAGGGCTACGAGTCGCTGCGCGCGATCGTCGACCGGTTGAGCGCGTGAGCGCTGTCATCCCCGCTATTCTCCCCATTGTGGAGCCCCGTTCTATGACGATTTCTCCCCTGCTGGTCAAGGCATCCGCCGGCCGCGAAATCTGCAACGTGACGCCCGAGTCGGCCGGCTGGAAACACGTCGGCTTTCGCGCGCTGCGCCTGAAGGCCGGCGACACCGAAACGCTCGACACGGGCGCGCGCGAACTGTGCGTCGTCGTGCTCACGGGCACGCTGCGCGCACAAGTCGACGGCGAAACCTACGATGCGCTCGGCAAGCGCGACAGCGTGTTCGAGGAGGTGTCGCCGGACGCGCTGTACGTGCCGGGCGGCAAGACCGTCACGCTGGTCGCGACGCGCGACGCGGAGGTTGCGCTGTGCACCGCGCCCTACGCGAGCGGCGACAAGCGCGTGCAGCGCCTCGACGGCGAACGGATGCGCCGCACGGTGCGCGGGCAAGGCACCAACACGCGCTACGTGTGCGACATCCTGATGGGCGACAACCCGGCTGCCGACCGTTTGCTGGTGGTCGAAGTGATCACGCCCGCGAGCCATTCGAGCAGTTACCCGCCGCACAAGCACGATCGCGACGCGGCGCCCGACGAAACGTCGCTCGAGGAAACCTATTACCACCGGATCGATCCGCCGCAGGGTTTCGCGTTCCAGCGCGTGTACACGGACGATCGCAGCCTCGACGAAGCGTGCGCGGTCGAGAACCACGACGTGGTGATGGTGCCGCGCGGCTATCACCCGGTGGTCGCGCCGCACGGCTACAACCTGTACTACCTGAACGTGATGGCCGGGCCGAGCCGCGCATGGGCGTTCAGGAACGATCCCGCGCACGAGTGGATGCTCGACGCGGCGCCCAAGCGCTGACACGTTGATGTGCTGAACGATCGACGGCCGGCGCACGACGCGGCGCGCGTGCGCACGGGCCGGACTTGCGACGACACGGAGCTGCCATGGCCATCCCCTTCCCGCGCTTCGCACCCGCGCCTTGCGGCGACACCGCGGCGGCGCCGATGCTGCCGCACTTCGATGCCGACGTCGCGCGCCGGCTCGGCGACATCGCAATCAATCTCGCATCGCGGCGCGGGCTGCCGATCGCGGTCGGCATCGTCGGTGAAGCCGCACCGCTGTTCTATTGCGCGCTCGACGGCAGCCGCGCCGACGACAGCGACGCGATCCGCCGCCGGCAGAACACGGTATTGCGGTTCGGCGTCAGCTCGCTCGAGGTCGGCGCGCGCTTTCGCCGTGCCGGCTGGTCGTTGGCTTCGCAGGGGTTGTCGGACGCCGACTATGCGCTCGACGGCGGCGGCGTGCCGTTGCGGGTTGCCGGCGGCGCAATCGGTGGTGCAATCGGTGGCGCACTCGTCGGCGCGATGACGATCGCAGGGCTCGACGACGAACACGATCACGCGCTCGTCGTCGAGAGCCTGCGCTGGCATGTCGGCGCGAACGCGCTCGCGATGATCGCGTAGCGGCGCGCGCCGACCTCGCGGGTCAGTGCAGCCCGCCGCTCGCGACGAGGCGCTCGCCGGTCAGCCAGCGCGCATCGTCCGACGCGAGGAAAACGGCGACCGACGCGATGTCGCCCGGTTCGCCGAGGCGGCCGAGCGGCGTGTCGTTGCGCACCTGCGTTTCGAGATCCGAACCGATGATGCCCGCGCTGTGCGTGCCTTCGGTCACGATCATCCCCGGGTTGATCGCGTTCACGCGAATCTTGCGCGGGCCGAGCTCGAGCGCGAGCACGCCGGTGATCGCGTCGACGGCGCCCTTGGTGCCGCTGTACACGGCGCTCGCGGGCGGCGTGATGCTCGTCACGACCGAGCTGATGTTGATGATGCTCGCGCCTTCGCCGAGATGCTTGACGGCGGCCTGCGTCGTCAGCAGCACGCCGAACACGTTCGTATCGAACTGCCGGCGATAGTGCTCTTCGGTGATCGTCTCGATCGGCGAGAATTCGTAGACGCCGGAATTGTTGACCAGCACGTCGAGACGGCCATAGTTCTCGATCGCGGCATCGACGATGCGCTGCGCGTCCGCTGCCTTCGACACGTCGCCGCCTACCGCGACCGCGCGGCCGCCCGCTTCGACGATCGCGCTCACGACGGCGTCGGCGCCGGCCTTGCTGCTCGCGTAGTTGACGACGACCGACGCACCTTCGGCGGCCAGCGCCTTCGCGATCGCGGCGCCGATGCCCTTGGACCCGCCCGTGACGATCGCAACCTTGTTTGTCAGCTTGCTCATGATTTCATTCCTCAGTCGGAAGACTTTCGATGGATGGGCGCCGGTTGCCGCGCGAATGCGGCGCACCGGCATGACTGGCAATGTAAGGTGCTGCGCCGCAGCGATAAAGCGGCTCGACACGAATTGACTGGCGGGGTTTGCCGAACAATCGGCGCGCTTGCATTCAGCCAGCGCTCAGCCTGCGCTCAGCCACGCACTGACGACGTCCCCACCGAGCCCGTCGAGCGCGCCGTCATAGACGATCCGTCCGCGCCCCATCACCGCGACGCGCTGCGCGAGCCGCGGCGCGAGCTGCAGCCGCTGCTCGATCAGCAGGATCGCGACGCCGTCGGCCTGCAGCGCGGCGAGGCACGCACCGACCTCGTCGACCGCGAGCGGCGCGAGCCCTTCGGCCGGCTCGTCGACGATCAGCACGCGCGGGCGGCCGGCAAGCGCACGCACCAGTGCGAGCACCTGCTGCTCGCCGCCTGACAGCCGCCCGGCCTTCACGTCGATCCGCGCGGCCAGCAGCGGAAAGCGCGCGAGCAGCCGGTCGAGCGCCGCGCGTTCGGCCGCGCCGCGCACACCGCGCAGCCCGAGCCGCAGGTTCTCGCGCACGCTCAGCAGCGGAAACACGTCGCGGCTTTCGGCGACGTAAGCCACGCCGCGCCGCGCGATCTCGAACGTGCGGGCGCCCGCGCATTCGGCGCCGCCGACGCGCACCGAGCCCGCGGTGCGCACGAGCCCCATCACGGCCTTCGCGAGCGTCGAGCGGCCCGAGCCGTTGCGCCCGAGCAGCGCGAGCCTCTCGCCCGGCGCGAGCGCGAGATCGACGCCGTCGAGCACGGGCTGCATCCCGTACCACGCGCGCAGGCCGCGAATGTCGAGCAGCGCGCTCATGCGGCGGCGCCGAGATAGGCGGCGCGCACGGCCGGGTCCGCGCGGATCGCGTCGGGCGCACCGGTCGCGACCACCGCGCCGCGCACCAGCACCGTCACGCGCTCGGCGAAGCCGAACACCGCATCCATGTCGTGCTCGATCATCAGCACCGTGCGGCCCTGCGTCGTCGCGCGGATCAGCGCGATCATCCGCGCGGCCTGGTCGCGGTTCATGCCGGCCGTCGGTTCGTCGAGCAGCAGCGTGCGCGCGCCGCTCGCGAGCGCGATGCCGAGATCGAGCGCGCGCTGTTCCGCGTAGCCGAGTTCGCCGGCCGGCGCGTCGCGTCGCGCATCGAGGCCGATGTCGTGCAGCACCTGCGCGGCCGCGCGATCGACCGACGCCGATTCGCGCAGCCGGTTCCACCAGCGCCGCCGCTCGTCCGGCGCATGCAGCGCCGCGCAGCGCAGATTGTCGAACACGGAGAGCCGCGCGAACGCACTCGTCTGCTGGAAACTGCGGCCGATGCCGAGCCGGCTCGCGACGACCGGCCCGCGCCCGCGCAGCTCGACGCCGTGCAGCACGACGCGCCCGCGCGTGGGCCGCGTCGCGCCGGCAATCACGCCGAACAGCGTCGACTTGCCCGCGCCGTTCGGCCCGATCAGCGCGTGACGCTCGCCGGCGCAGACGCTCAGCTCGATTCCGTCGAGCACCGTCTGCGCGCCGAAGCGCTGCACGATGCCGTGCAGCGCGATCGCGTTGCCGTTCATCGCCCGTCCTCCCGCTTGCCGTGCCCGTGGTGCATCAACCGGGCGCGCCAGCCCCACAGCAGCGTGCCGATGCCGGCCGCCGAGCACGCGACGACCCAGCTGGCCGGCGCATCGGCATCGATGCCCCACGCGCCGAACGCGCTGCCGGCGCCGTCGTCCTGCGCGAAGCGCCATGCGTAGCCGAGCTCGGCCGCGCAGACGATCGCGACGCCCCAGAACACGCACGCGCCGACGCCGCACAGCACGCGCCAGCGCTCGGCGGCCGGCGCGTCGCGGCGCAACGCATGCGCGAGCGTCTGTGCGACGCCCGCGATCCCGCCGGGCGCCGCGACGACGACCACGACGAACAGCACGCCGAGATACAGCGCCCATGCACGCGACACGCCCGCGACGACCACGCTCAGCGCGGTCAGCACCACGGCACCGGCCGCCGGCCCGAAGAACGTGCCCGTGCCGCCGATCACCGCGGCGATCAGCACGGTCGCCGAGCGCGCCATCGACAGGCTGTCGGGCGTCGCGATCTCGACGTCGATCAGCGTCAGCGTGCCGGCGATACCCGCGAAGAACGACGCGCAGGTGACCATCGCGAGCCGCACGCGGCGCGGCTCGGTGCCGAGCGCCGCCACGCGCGCGGGGTTGTCGCGCACCGCGTTCGCGAGCCGCGCGAGCGGCGTGCGGGTCAGCGCATGCATCGCCAGCGCCGACACGATGCACCACGCGGCGATCACCGCGTAGGCCTGCGCCGGCGCGCCGAACTGCCAGCCGCCCCAGGGCGTGCCGCTCGCGCGGTCGATCGGCACGCCGCCGAGACCGCCGAACCACGCCGGCATGCTCCACGCGGCGGCCGCGACGCATTCGGCGAGACCGAGCGTGATCATCGCGAACACGGTGCCCGCGCGGCGTGTCGCGAGCAGCCCGACGATGAACCCGAAGCCGGCGCCCGCCACGCCGCCGACGAGCGGCAGCAGCGGCAGCGGGCCGCCGACATGATTGAACCAGTGCGCGGCGGCGAACGCGCCGAGGCCCGCGAACGCGGCGTGACCGAACGACAGCAGCCCGGTCGTGCCGAGCTGCAGGTTGTACGACAGCGCGAGCACGACGAGCGCGGCCGTCTGCGCGAGATAGCCGAGCACCGCGCCATGCGGCCACAGCCACGCGGGCAGCGCGACGCACGCGGCGAACAGCACCCAGCGCAGCGCGCCGGCCCGCCTGCGGCTATCCATCGACACGCTCGCCGAACAAGCCGCGCGGACGGGCGACCAGCACCGCGACGAGCAGCAGGTACGGCACCAGCGGTGCGAGTTGCGCGATCGACACGGCCGCGACGCTGTCGGGCAGCGCGACGCCCGCCCAGTGCGCGAGGTCGCGCAGCGACGTGTCGCTGGACGCCGCGAAGGTCTGCGAGAAACCGACCGCGAGCGACGCGACGAACGCGCCGCCGAGCGAACCGAGCCCGCCGATCACGACCACCGCGAACACCACCGACCCGACCGTCTCGGCCAGCGCCGGTTCGATCACCGCGAGCGGCGCGCCGATCACGCCGGCCAGCGCCGCGAGCGCGGTGCCCGCGCCGAACAGGCCCGTCATCACGCGCGGCACGTCGTAGCCGAGCGCCTCGACGGCCGCGCGGTGCGTGAGCGCGGCGCGCACGACGAGCCCGATGCGCGACGCGCGCAGCAGCACGCCGAGCGCGACCAGCATCGCCGTGGACATCGCCATCATGAAGAGCCGGTAGCGCGGCAGCGCGAGGCCGAACGCGGTCACGGGCGCGCCGTCGAACAACGGCGGCACCGGGGCCGGCAGCGGCGTGAGGCCCCACAGGAGTTTCGCGCCCTCGCCGATCAGGTACGCGAGGCCGAAGGTCAGCAGCAGTTCGCTCGTGTGGCCGCCGCGCGCCTGCACGCGGCGCAGCAGCCAGCGCTCGCGGCCGGCGCCCAGCAGGCCGACCGCGAGCGGCGCGAGCACGAGCGCGGGCCAAAAACCCGCACCGGCCGCGATGCTGTAGCCGACGTACGCGCCGAGCATGTAGAAGCTCGCATGCGCGAAGTTGAGCACGCCCTGCACGCTGAAGATCAGCGTCAGGCCGGCCGACAGCATGAACAGCAGCAACCCGTAGCTGAGGCCGTTGAACGCCTGGAGCGCGAACGCGTGCAGCACCGCGCGCCTGTCAGCCGGCGAGCGGTTCGAGCGCCGCGCGCAGCGCATCCGGCAGCGGCACCGGGCGGCGCGTGCCGCGATCGACGTACACGTGCACGAAATGCCCCTGCGCCGCCGGCGAGGACTCCCCTGCCGCGAACAGCCCGATCTCGTAGCGCACGCTCGACGTGCCGAGCTTCGCGACGCGCAGCCCCGCGTCGACCGACTGCGGAAACACGAGCGACGCGAAGTAGTTGCATTGCGTCTCGACCACGAGCCCGATCGTCTGCCCGTGCTCGACGTCGAGCACGCCCGCGCGAATCAGGTATTCGTTCACGACGGTGTCGAAGTAGCTGTAGTAGACGACGTTGTTCACGTGCCCGTAGACGTCGTTGTCCATCCAGCGGGTCGTGATCGGCAGGAAGTGGCGATAGGCGTCGCGCGGACGCGGCTGCGGCTTGTCGGACATGGCGATGGCGGTCAGGACGAGTGGGACGCCGCGCGGCGGCCGCGCGGGACGGCACGCCGGGAAACGGCGAGATGCCGCGACGCGAGCGTGCGCGGCGCGACGGATGGAATACCGGGAGCGGCGCGGGCCGTCACTGCCCCGCTCGATCGACGAATTCGAAATCGAGGCCGCGCGCGCGCATCCAGTCGGCCAGCGCGTAGCCGGTGCCGGCCCGCCAAGGGCGCAGCAGCGGCGGATCGACGAGCCGGTATTCGAGCAGCTCCGGCGACAGCGCGACGGTGCCCGATGCGCGCACGTGGTACGCGATGATCAGCTCGTTCTTGCGGATGAATTCATAGACGCCGACGAGCGTGACCTGCTCGGCCTTCAGCGCGGTTTCCTCGAACACCTCGCGCGCGATGCCGTCCTCGGGCGTCTCGCCGTTCTCGAGGAAGCCGGTGATCAGCGCGAACATCCCTTCCGGCCACGCAGCGTTGCGCGCGAGCAGGATCTTGCCGTCAAGTTCGACGATCGCGGCCACCACCGGCAGCGGGTTGTTCCAGTGCACGTAGCCGCACGCGTCGTCCGGGCAGGCCCGGCGGACGCGGCCGCCCTCGTGTTCGGGATCGGCGCGCTCGGTGAGCGGGCTCGCGCAGCGCGGGCAAAAACGGTAGTCGGCGGTGGTCATCGATGGGGATCTGGCGGACGCCGGCGGCGGCCCGCAGGCCGCCTCACGCCCGCTCGGCGCGGGAAAGGCTTCATTCTAGCGAGTTTGCCCGCGCCGCAGACGATCCGGCCCCGATCGCGTCAAGGTCGCGCGCGCCCGTGCGCGGCGGTCGCCGCGAAGCCGGCGGCCCCGACGAGCAACGCACCCGCCGCGACCCACAGCGCCGGCGAGAACGACCCGAAACGCGCGGTCAGCGGCGCGGCGACGAGCGGACCGAGAATCTGCCCGACCCCGTACGACGCGGTCGCATAGCCCATCAGCCCGGCCGCGCGCTCGCCGTGCAGCCGCCGCGCCTCGCGCATCGCGAACAGCGTGATCGCGGTGAACGGCAGGCCGAGCAGCGCGCTGCCGACCGAGAAGCCGGCCGCGTTCGGCCACACGATGCCCGCCGCG
Organism: Burkholderia sp. 567; assembly: GCF_040545115.1. Taxonomy (NCBI): domain Bacteria; kingdom Pseudomonadati; phylum Pseudomonadota; class Betaproteobacteria; order Burkholderiales; family Burkholderiaceae; genus Burkholderia; species Burkholderia sp. 567. The sequence continues at coordinate 909,204 of NZ_JBEPLG010000001.1, read as the reverse complement.
ATCCCGAGCGCCTGCGTCGCGCAGCCGGCGGCGAGCAGCAGCCGATTGTCCCAGTGGCCGGGCAGCCGCGCGGCGGCGATCGCGCCGACGATCAGCGCCGCGCCGAACATCGGCCAGAACAGGTCCGGCCACGGCGAGCCGGCCGGCAGCGCGGCGCGCGCGATCACCGGCAGGAACGTCGCGGTGATGATGTAGCCGAAGCCCGGCATCCCGTACAGCACGACGAGCCACGCGGCGTCGGCGCGATGGCGCCGGGCGTCGTGCGGTGCGGCGGCCGTCGCCGCAGGCCGGCCGGGCGCGGCCTGCGGCGCAACTGCCGGCGCGGTGCTGAACACGCGCCAGATCGCGACCGACAGCACCGCGGACAGCGCCGCGAAGCCGAGCCAGCCCGGCGCCGCGCGATGGCCGGCGAGCGCGCCGCCGATCAGCCCCGTCAGCACGATGCCGACACCGGGCCCCGCGTAGATCACCCCACTCCACTCGGGCGCGTGGAGCTCGGTGAGCCGCCGCAGCCCCCATTGCGACACAAACACGAACGTCCACGCGCTGACGACACCCGCGACGAAGCGCACCACGAGCCATGCCGAAAGCAGATGGCCGACACCCATCGCGGCGGTCAGCAGCACGGTGGCGGCGAGCCCGAAGCGCACCATCCGCGCGGGCGCGACCCGCACCGCCGCGCAGCTGACCGCGCCGACGAAATAGCCCGCGTAGTTCGCCGACGCGAGCCAGCTGCCGGCCTTCAGGCCGATCGACCCGTCGGCGAGCATCAACGGCAGCAGCGGCGTGAACGCGAAGCGGCCGACGCCGAGCGCGACCGCGAGCCCGATCATGCAGGCGAGCGCGGCCGCGCGGGCGCGGCGGTCGGCGTCATCGGACAGGTGGGTGCCGGCGGCGGCACTCGGCGCATCGGAACGGGACATGGCGGCATGGGCCGCACGCGGTGCGCGCCGGCCGGAACGGAAATCGGAACGCTTGTATCGTAGCTTGACCAAACGTTCTCTAAAAATGAATAATTAAGAATCCACATATCTCCCGGAGAGAATCATGGACCTGGCGGCACTGGCGATTTTCCGGGCCGTCGTGCGCGAGAACGGCGTGACGCGCGCGGCGGCGAAGCTCAATCGCGTGCAGTCGAACGTGACGACGCGCATCAAGCAGCTCGAGGAAGAACTCGGCGCGGCGCTGTTCGTGCGCGACGGCCGCCGGCTGGTGCTCACGCCGGCTGGCGAGACGCTGCTGCCGTATGCGGAACGCTTGCTCGCGCTCGCCGACGAGGCGCGCCACGCGGTGCGCGAGGACCGGCCGCGCGGCCGGCTGCGGCTCGGCGCGATGGAAAGCACGGCCGCGAGCCGACTGCCCGCCGTGCTCGCCCGCTACCACCAGGCCTGGCCGGAGGTCACGCTCGAACTTGTGACCGGCACGACCGGCTGGCTGATCGACAAGGTCCGCGCGTTCGAGATCGACGCCGCACTGGTCGCCCGGCCGCCCGCGCCGGACGCGTTGCCGGACATGTTCGACACGGTGCAGGTGTTCCGCGAGGAACTCCTGCTGCTCACGCCGCGCGGCCATCCGCCGGTCCGCTCGCCGCGTGACGTGATGCTGCCGACGCTGATAGCGTTCGAACGCGGCTGTACGTACCGCAGCCATGCCGAACAATGGTATGCGGCGCATGGCGTCAAGCCGGCGCGGGTGCTGGAACTCGGCTCGTACCATGCGATCGTCGCCTGCGTCGCCGCGGGCGCGGGCGTCGCGGTGGCGCCGCGCTCGGTGCTCGACCGGCAGCCGGAGGTCGAGAACCTGGCGTTGCATGCCGTTCCGGCTTTCGACGCAATCGACACCTTGTTGATCTGGCGGCACGGCCACGCGTCCGCCGCGCTCGGTGCGTTGCGGGACGTGCTGCAGGCGTCGGCTCGCGAAGCGATCCCGGGCGCCCCGGCCAGTCCGCCGGGTCGCGGCGTAGCGCTGCCCGTCTGACGTCCGCGGCACGGACAAACGGAAATGGCCCGGCCGGCAAGTGCATGCCGATCGGGCCATTTCATGTAACCGGGTTTCAGAGATCCGTCGTCGGGAACGACGGATGTGGCGCACCGTCACCCTTCGCCCATGCGAAGCGCGACGGTGCGCGGTTCATCACTTCATGACTTCAGCAGACCGGACGATCAGCGATACGCGATCCCGACCAGCTTCACGCCGGCCGCATCGCCGGTTGCACTGTTTCCCTTCAGGACGCCGGAATTACCGCCGGCAAGCGCGCCGAACGTCTGAAGGTAGCCCGGCGTGATGACGATCTTGCTCGACGTGGTGGAATCCAGCACCCAGCCCCCGTTCAAGCCGACCAGCCCGCCCAGCTTCGCGTACATGCCGCCGCTCACCGTGCTCGACGACGACGAGCCGCTGACGGTGCCGGAGTAGTTCGTGCCGACCAGCCCGCCGATGTAGCTGCGATCGCCGCCCTTCACCGAACCGCTGGCCGACGAGGATTCGACCGTGCCGTCCTGGAGGAAGCCCACCAGCCCGCCGACCGAGCTGTCGGACCCGGCGAAGACGTCGCCCGTCGCGCTCGAGCCCGATACGCGGCTGTTGCGACCGTAGCTGAAACCGACCAGGCCGCCGGCGTTGCCTGCCCCCACCACCGTCACGGTACCGCTCGCGCGGGATCCGTTGACCGTCCCGCCATTGGCGCCGATCAGCCCGCCGGCCGAGCTGCCGTTGCCGGCCGTGACCTTGCCGGACGCCTTCGACGCCAGCACGTCACCGTCGTTGCTGCCGACCAGGCCGCCCACGCGGCTGTTGGCGCCGGCCGTCACCGCACCGCTCGCCGACGACGCGTCGACGAGCGCCTTGTTGACGCCGACCAGGCCGCCCGCCTGCGCGTTGCCGGCCGCCTTGACCTCGCTGGACGAGTTCGATGCACGGATCGTGCCGCGGGTCTTGCCGTTGACGTCGTTGATACCGACGAGGCCGCCGACCACGGCGCCTTCGCCGTCCACCTGGACGGAACCGGTGCTCGACGACCCGGCGATCAGGCCGGTGTTGCGCCCGACCAGGCCACCCGCGCCGACGAAGCGGCCCGGCGTCATGCCCTTGACCACGACCTGGACGTCGGCCGCGCTATTGGTGATCGTCGCCTCGCCCACATCCGGCGGCAACACCGTCAGGTTTTCGCCCACCAGGCCGCCAATCTTGGTCGTGCTGCGGTCGCCCTCGACGCGCCCCGACACCGACGCGCGATCGATCTGGCCGCTCAGGTTCCAGCCGACCAGGCCGCCGAGAATCGTTGTGCCGCTGCCCGTGCCCGTGACCAGCACGTCACGCGCGGCGACGTTCGAGAGGGTGCCGAGGTTGATACCGACCAGCGAGCCCACGAAAAGCGGCTGGCCATACGCATACGACGACACGCCGTTGACGGTGATCCCCTGCAGCTTCAGGTTGGCAATGCGCCCCCAGTTGGTCCCGAACAAGCCTACGCTGTCCGCATCGGCGTCGTTGTAGATGGTCAAGCCGCTGACCGTGTTGCCGAAGCCGTCGAATACGCCGCCGAACCCGTTCGAGCCGCCGATGCTGCGGAAGCGGCCGCTGCCCTTGATCGCATTGCCCAGCACGTAACGGCCGGACAGGTTCGCGTCCACGTTGCGCAGCCCGGCCAGGTCGTGGATCACCGTATAGTCCTCGCCGTTCGCGCGGAACGACGCGTTCTGGCCCGACAGCGTGACCACCGCATTGGCGTTGGTCAGCGTGTGACCGCTGCCCGAGTTCAGTTCCAGGTGCGCGTTGCGGCCCGTCAGCGTCACCTTGTCATGCACGCGGATCTGCTTCGCCGCGTTCACGGTCAGCCCCGCGTTCTCGCCGCTCGCGTCGAGCGACTTCTTCAGATCCACGTCGCCATGCTGCGACGTCAGCGTCAGCGTGTTGTCGCTCGCCCAGTTCACCGAGCCATCTGCCGTCAGGTTGCCCTTCGTATTGGCCAGCTCGACATTCGTCGTGCCCAACGCGCGCGACAGCGTAGCCGCGTCGAGCGCGTCACTGCCCGACTTGCTGGAATTGCCGTTCAGTCCCACGCCGGCGTTCGCGGCTTCGATCTTCCATGCGCCCGTGCGACCGCCCGGCGCGCGCGTGTCGACCTGCACGTCGTTCGCCACCTCGACACGCTCGCCGCGCGTCGTCACCACCCCACCCGATGCGTTCGCTTCCTGCCCGCTCGCATCCAGCTTGCCGGCCACCTTCACCAGTTCGCCTTCCAGCGTGATCTTCCCGCTGCGCGAATTCAGTCCCTTCGCCTCGATCGTCCCCGTGTTGTTCACCACCGCGCCCAGCAGGTAACCTGCCGCGCGCGCCGTCATCAGCACCTCGCCGCCGTCCGCTTTCAGCAGGCCGCCGTTGTTCACCTGCGCGTCCACCGCGCCATCGTCAACCTGCAGGTTCAGCAGCCCGTTGCCGTCGAAATTCACGGTCATCGTATTGCCCGCGGCCAGCGCCACGCGCCCCAGCTTCGCCTGGATCGTCCCGCTGTTCGACACCTGCGCGCCCAGCAGCGCCACGCTCCCGCCTTCCGCGGCCGTGATTGTCCCTTCGTTCACCACCGCGTTCTTCGACGTGCCCGTGAACCGGTACTTCCCGTCCATGAAATCCGCGTCCGAGATGTTGCGCGTCGTCGCCACCAGCCCGCCCACGTTCACCTGCGCGCCCTTGCCGAACACCACCCCGTTCGGGTTCACCAGAAATACCTTGCCGTTCGCATCCAGCTGACCCTGGATCTGGCTGCCGTTCGTCCCGATCACCCGATTCAGCGCGATCGACTTGTCCGTCGGCTGATGGAACGACACGCGCTCCCCGCCTGCAATGCTGAAGTCCTGCCAGTTCGTGATCAGCTTGTCCGTGTGCTGGTTCACCGACATCGCCTTGCCGTCCGGCGACGTCGCGATGTCGCCCTTGCCGCCCACGATCGCCGCACCCGTCGGCAGCGCGTGCGCGCCCGTCGCCACCAGCCCCAGCAGCGATGCCGCCACCGCGATCGCGCGCTTGCCGCCCGAGCGCTTGCCGCGACGGCGGGCCGTTTCCCCTGCCACGGTCCAGCCGCCCTGCACGTCGTTCCATACCAGCGAATACGCGTTGTTCATTTTGGAATCCTCATTTGTTTTATCACTATGTCCCCGTTGCCGGGGGTGGTGCTACAGAATTCGCTCAGAAATACTGAGCGGCCTGAACCCAGACGCTCGGCGCACGCGTCGGCGAAGCGAACGGTGAACCGAGTGCCCATGCCGCGGCCAGCGTGACCTGACGAGTCGCGCCGTACCAGCCTGCGCCTACGCCGGCCGCGTGCAGATGTTGCGTATTGCGCTCGCGCGTCCAGGGCTGCTTGTTGAGCTGCACCCGGCCCGTGTCGATGAACGTGCTGAGCTGCAGCCCCGGCGCGGCGCGATAGCGCAGCTCCGCGCTCGCCTGCCAGCCCTGGTCGCCGCTGCCGGCGCTGAACCCGTATGCACGCACGCCGTACGGGCCGCCCAGGCTGAATTTCTCGGACGAATCGAGGTTGCGCGACGCGAGCTGGGCGTTGAACTGTGCATAGAACTGGAAGCGCCGACCGAGCGACTGCACGCGCAGCGCGCTGACGTTCAGCTTCGAGAACGAGCCGATCGTCTTCGCGAGGGCATTCATGCCGATCGCATCGTTGCTGCGCAGCCGGCCGGCGCCGAACGTCACCGACAGGCCGTTGCGGCCGCCGCCGAACCAGCGGTCCTCACTGCTGCCGCTCAGGTTGAAGCTCCACAGGCCGACGTTCTTGTCCGCCTGGAGATCGAAGATGCCGTAGGTGTCGTGCAGATTCTTGTTTTCGTACTGGATCTGCGCGGTGAGGTCCAGATGCCGGCCGCGCACGAGCGGCTGCGCGACGAACACGCTCTGCACGCTCGCGCGGCCGTGGTATTCGAGATCCGAGAACTCGCCGGCAAGCCGGTAGTGCATTTCCGAATACGCGACGCCGAGCCGCGTCGACAGCGGGCCCACCGGAACCTGGTAGCCGGTACGGTAGTAGCGCTGCCACTCGTTGCTGACGAGGCCGCGCAGGCTCAACTGATCGCCGAGCCGCAACGGCGAATTGACGTTGACGCTGCCGCCGAGCCGATACCGGCCGGTGGAGGCATCGCCGTAGTTGTCGAACTCGAGCGAGCCGGTTGCGAACGGCCCCTTGTCGACATCGACGACGAGATCGGTCGTGCCCGCCGCGTCGCCGGGGCGCAGCGTGCCGCGTGCCGAGACGCCGGCGAGATCGTCCAGCAGCACGAGGCTGCGCTCGAGCTCGCCGCCACGCACGACGCCGTCCGGGCGGATGCCGGCCAGCGGCTGCCGCACCGCGATATCGAGCACGCGCGAGCGGTTGTTCAGCTCGATCTTGCCGTAGCGGCCTTCGACCACGTCGATGCGCACGACGCCGTCGTCGATTTCCTGGTGCGGCAGATAGGCACGCGCGAGCACATAGCCGCGCTCGCGGTAGTAGGTCGTGATTCGGGCGGCCGCCTGCTGCAGCTCGGCGAAGCTCAGGTCGCGCCCGGCAAGATCAGCGACGAGCGGCAGCAGCGTGCCGCTGTCGAACACGCGGTTGCCGTCGAGCGTGAACGCCCGCACCTGCACGCGTGGGCCGGTATCGGGGAGAGGCGCCTGCGCGTCATCGGACTTCGGGATGTCGAGGGCGGGTGCGGCGGTGGAAGGAAGGGTCGGGCGCGGCGTTTCGATATCGCGCATTGCCTGCCCGGCGTTCGGCACTTGTGCGCGCGCGTGCGCGGCGAACAGCACGGCGCCGACACTCACCGCCAGCGCGACGCCGAACGGTGCGCGGCGCCGCAGCGGCGCGGCGCCGTGGGTGCCGTGGGTGCCGTGGGCGCCATGACAAGGACACCGATCGGCACATGATCGGCAACGGTTCCAGCACCGGACATGAGCCAGATTCCTAACGACACACATGAAACGCACCACTCGAGATTGACAGGACGATCGGGGCCCGATTCGTCAGCGGCGAATGTTACCTAACGCAATCCTTTCCATCTGTAGTACGCGTATCAAAATTAGTTAATTTTCTTCTATTAATAAGTCTCGTTCGAATTTCATTCCCATTCGAATGAAATTCTGCCACGACAAAACAATCGCGATTGCCGACTCAACGGCAAACCCTGCCACCACCGGCTCTCCCGCGCCTGCCGATGGATGGCCGATGGCATTCGGCGCACCGGAAAAATGCGCGGAAATCCAATTCGTCGAGTCGAAATAAAAATCGGTCAAGACAATATTGACCGAAACGACATGCACGCAAATGGAATCAGGGTGTTTCGAGGTATTTCGTCACGCATTCCGCGAATTGAGCGCGGCGACGGCAGCGAATCGCGAAATGGAGGGAGGGGGATGTGTGATGTGGCGGCTCACCGGCCGGCCGCGACCGGCATCCGCACGAACCGCCGAACGTCGACAAAACCGCCGCGATGCCGGGGAGAACCGAACATCGCCGGCATCGGGCGACGGCGCCGCGTTGCACGGCGCCGTCGTCGTTCTGATTACAACCGCTCTTCGACCCAGCCCTTCACGCCGGCCAGCGCGCCCGGCAGGTTCGCCGGTTCGGTGCCGCCCGCCTGCGCCATATCGGGACGGCCGCCGCCCTTGCCGCCGACCTGCTGCGCGACGAAGTTCACGAGCTCGCCGGCCTTGACCTTCTTGCTCGCATCCGGCGTGACGCCCGCGATCAGGCTGACCTTGCCGCCTTCGACGGCCGCCAGCACGATCGCCGCGCTCTTCAGCTTGTCCTTCAGCTTGTCGACCGTCTCGCGCAGCGTCTTCGCGTCCGCGCCGTCGAGCGTCGCGGCCAGCACGTACACGCCGCCGACTTCGGTGGCCTGCTGCGCGAGCTCGTCGCCCTGGCTCGACGCGAGCTTCGACTTCAGCGCGCCCAGCTCCTTCTCGAGCGACTTCACCTGGTCCTGCACCTGCGCGATGCGCTGCGTGAGTTCCGACGGCTGCGCCTTCAGCGCGGCCGCGGCTTCGTTCACGCGCGCATCGAGTTCCTGCACGTAACGCACCGCGTTGTCGCCGGTGATCGCCTCGACCCGGCGGATGCCGGCCGCGACGCCGCCTTCGACGACGATCTTGAAGAAGCCGATGTCGCCGGTGCGGTGCACGTGCGTGCCGCCGCACAGTTCGCGCGAGAAGCCAAGATCGAGCACGCGCACTTCGTCGCCGTACTTCTCGCCGAACAGCGCCATCGCGCCGCCCTTCACCGCTTCGTCGTACGGCATCACGCGCACGATGCCCGGCGCGTTCGCGAGGATTTCGTTGTTGACGATCTGCTCGACGCGACGGATTTCGTCGTCGGTCATCGGCGCGTTGTGCGCGAAGTCGAAACGGGTCTTCTCCGCATCGACGAGCGAACCCTTCTGCTGCACGTGCGCGCCGAGCACCTCACGCAGCGCCTTGTGCATCAGGTGGGTGGCCGAGTGGTTGCGCTGCGTGCGGGCGCGGCGGTGCGCGTCGATTTCCGCGCGCAGCACGTCGCCGATCTTCAGCGTGCCCTGCTCCAGCGTGCCGTGATGGCCGACCACGTCGGCCTGCACCTTCAGCGTGTCGGCCACCGCGAAGCGCGTCGCGGCGTTCGCGAGCACGCCCTGGTCGCCGACCTGGCCGCCCGATTCCGCGTAGAACGGCGTGTGGTCGAGCACGACGACCGCATCCTGGCCGGCCTTCACTTCGTTGACGGCCGAACCGTCGACGTACAGCGCGACGACCTTCGCGTCGTCGAACGCGATTTCCTCGTAACCGTGGAACGTGGTTTTCGCGCCCGAGTATTCGAGCCCCTGCGTGGCCTTGAACTTGCCGGCCGCGCGGGCCTGCTCGCGCTGACGCGCCATCGCGTCGTCGAATGCCGGCTCGTCGACCGTCATCCCGCGCTCGCGGCACACGTCGGCCGTGAGGTCGAGCGGGAAGCCGTAGGTGTCGTGCAGCTTGAACGCGAGTTCGCCGTCGAGCACCTTGCCGCCCTTCGCCTCGACGTCGGCGAGTGCCGCCTCGAGGATCGACATCCCGTGCTCGATGGTTTCGAAGAAGCGCTCTTCTTCCTGGCGCAGCACGTCGGTCACGCGCTGCTCGGCTTCCTTCAGTTCCGGATAGGCCGCGCCCATCTCGGCGACGAGGTCGGCCACCAGCTTGTGGAAGAACGAGCCCTTGCGGCCGAGCTTGTAGCCGTGGCGGATCGCGCGGCGCACGATCCGGCGCAGCACGTAGCCGCGGCCTTCGTTGCCCGGAATCACGCCGTCGACGATCAGGAACGAGCACGCGCGGATGTGATCGGCGATCACCTTCAGCGAGTTGTTGGTGAGGTCGCTGATCTCGGTCACGCGCGCGGCGGCCTTGATCAGGTTCTGGAACAGGTCGATCTCGTAGTTGCTGTGCACGTGCTGCAGCACCGCGGCGAGGCGCTCGAGGCCCATGCCGGTGTCGACCGACTGCTTCGGCAGGCGCGTCATGTTGCCCTGCGCGTCGCGGTTGAACTGCATGAACACGAGGTTCCAGATCTCGATGTAGCGATCGCCGTCTTCCTCAGGCGACCCCGGCGGGCCGCCCCACACGTCCGGGCCGTGGTCGTAGAAGATTTCCGTGCACGGGCCGCACGGGCCGGTGTCGCCCATCGTCCAGAAGTTGTCCGACGCGTAGCGCGCGCCCTTGTTGTCGCCGATCCGGATGATCCGCTCGGCCGGCACGCCGACTTCCTTCGCCCAGATGTCGTAGGCTTCGTCGTCTTCCTGGTAGACGGTGACCCACAGCTTTTCCTTCGGCAGCTGGTAGACCGTGGTCAGCAGCTCCCACGCGAAGCGGATCGCGTCGTGCTTGAAGTAGTCGCCGAACGAGAAGTTGCCGAGCATCTCGAAGAACGTGTGGTGGCGCGCCGTGTAGCCGACGTTCTCGAGGTCGTTGTGCTTGCCGCCCGCGCGCACGCTGCGCTGCGCCGTCGTGGCGCGCGAGTACGGACGCGGGTCCGTGCCGAGGAACACGTCCTTGAACTGGACCATGCCCGAGTTCGTGAACATCAGCGTGGGGTCGTTACCGGGCACGAGGCTCGACGAGCGGACGATCGTGTGGCCCTTCGATTCGAAGAATTTGAGGAATTTCTCGCGGATTTCGGCAGCTTTCATGGCGTGCGGGGAATGTCTGGCTGAGACGGCTTCAAACGCCGGCCGTCCTCGCGGACGCACGGCGGGCAAATATCGTAAACGATCGATTATACGATACCGATCGGCCGCCCAGACGGCAGCGGCCCGCCGTGCCGGACGACCGGCCTATGCCACCCGCGCGGCCGATTCGCCTTAAGATGGTCGGCATACCGATCCGCGTTGCCCGACGCCAAGCCATGAAAGGAGACGATTCGACGATGGGTGCCCTGAGCCATATCCGCGTGTTGGACCTCACCCGCGTGCTCGCGGGCCCGTGGTGCGCGCAGACCCTTGCCGATTTCGGCGCGGACGTGATCAAGATCGAGCGCCCCGGCGCCGGCGACGACACGCGCCACTGGGGGCCGCCGTACCTGAAGGACGCAGCCGGCGCCGACACCGCCGAGGCCGCCTACTACCTCGCGGCGAACCGCAACAAGCGCTCGGTCACGGTCGACATCGCGACGCCCGAAGGCCAGCAGATCGTGCGCGAGCTCGCCGCGCAAAGCGACGTCGTGCTCGAGAACTACAAGGTCGGGCAGCTCGCGAAATACGGGCTCGACTACGACTCGCTGCGCGCGGTGAAGCCCGATCTCGTCTACTGCTCGGTCACGGGTTTCGGCCAGACGGGCCCGTACGCGCATCGCGCGGGCTACGACTTCATCGTCCAGGGCATCGGCGGCTTCATGAGCATCACCGGCGAGCGCGACAGCGAGCCAGGCGGCGGCCCGCAGAAGGCCGGCGTCGCGATCGCCGATCTCGCGACCGGCCTCTATTCGACGATCGCGGTGCTCGCCGCCCTTGCGCATCGCGACCGCACGGGTGAAGGCCAGTACATCGACATGGCGCTGCTCGACGTGCAGGTCGCGCTGCTCGCGAACATGAACACCAACTTCCTCGCGAGCGGCAAGCCGCCGGTGCGCTGGGGCAATGCGCACCCGAACATCGTGCCGTATCAAACGTTCCAAACGAGCGACGGCTGGATCATCGTCGCGGTCGGCAACGACGGGCAGTTCCGCAAGTTCGTCGAGGCCGGCGGCCGGGCCGAGCTGGCCGACGACGAACGGTTCGCGACCAATCCGTCGCGCGTGCGCCATCGCGACACACTGGTGCCGATCCTCGCGGAGATGGTGAAGACCCGCGCCAAGGCCGACTGGATCGGCACGCTGGAAGCGGCCGGCGTGCCGTGCGGGCCGATCAACGAACTCGACGAAGTGTTCGACAACGAACAGGTGGTCGCGCGCGGGATGCAGGTGTCGCTGCCGCATCCGTGCGGCGCGGACGTGAAGCTCGTGCGCAATCCGATCCGGATGAGCGCGACGCCGCCCGATGCGCGCACGGCCCCGCCGCTGCTCGGCGCGCAAACCGAAGCGGTGCTGCGCGACATGCTCGGCTACGACGCGGCGCGCATCGCGGCGCTCAAGGCGAAGCAGGCGATCTGAGGCCACAGGAACGCGCGTCGCGGCGCCGTCGGCGGCGTGCGACCGGTGGCCGACGGCCAGTGAATCGATGGCTAGCGCGCGAGCGCGTCGAGCCAACTGCGCGCTTCAGGCCAGTCGCCGAGCCCGCTGTCCGCGTTGAGGTGGCCGCGCGGGCCGAGATCGTGGAACGCGCTGCCCCACGCGTGCGCGCAACCGCGCGCGAACGCGAGCGAGCCGTACGAATCGTCGCTGCTCGCGGCCACGCAGGTCGGAAACGGCAGCCGTTCGTGCGGCACGGGCCCGAAGCCGTGCGCGTCGGCCGGAAACCCGGGCCCGGCCGGATCGGGCAGCGCGACGAGCAGCGCGCCGCGCACCTTCGCAAGCGCGGCCGGCCGCGCGTAGCGGGTCGCCCACCATGCGGTGGTCAGCGTGCCGAGGCTGTGCGCGGCGATCAACACCGGGCCCGGCGCGGCCTCGACCGCGCGATCGAGCGCGAGACACCAGCCGTTGCGAAACGCATGGTCCCAGTCGGGCATCGCGATGCGCACGAAACGCGCGTCGGCGCGCTCCCAGCGGCTTTGCCAGTGGAGCGGACCGGAGTTGCCGTAGCCCGGCAGCACGAAAACGGGAAAGTTGCTCATGGAGGATTCGTCGACGCATGAAGTCGTTATGTGACGTCGACGAAGTGTCGCACACCCGTTCCTCCCTGATGTTGCCTGTCGAATCGCGGAAGGGATGTGCGAGGTCGTGACGCGCGGCGAACCCCGTCACGACCGGCCGGCGCGCCTGCGCGCCGGTGTCGATCAGCGCACGCCGGCGCCGACCAGGCCGCCTGCCGCCGCGCCGGCCACCGTGCCGACCGGGCCGCCCGTGATCAGGTAGCCGAGCGCGCCGCCCGCGGCCGCGCCGATACCGGCGTTCCGTTGCGTATGCGTCATCGCGCATGCGCCGAGTTGCGACAGGACCGCGACGATCACCGCGGTACGAACGAGAAAAGTGGTCTTCTTCATCATGGATTATTGGCTTCCTCCCGCCAGCAAAAAGGCCCGCCGGCGGCATTGAATCGGTGAAGCCATCATAGGAAAAGCCGAACGCGCCGGGCAATCCGATTTACGTCGTGTTACAGCCGACACATTATCGAGATATTGCGGGACGCAGCGCCAACCGACGCCTGCGGCGCCCCAACCCGCGCGGGACGGACCCCGCTCAGGTAGAATTACAGGATTAAACCGGCGCGACGCGCCGACACAACCTGACGCCAACCGCATGAGCACCGAACGTAATGACGCCCCCGCGGCTTCCAACTTCATCCGCAACATCATCGACGACGACAACCGCACCGGCAAATGGGGCGGCCGCGTCGAAACGCGCTTCCCGCCCGAGCCGAACGGCTATCTGCACATCGGCCATGCGAAGAGCATCTGCCTGAACTTCAGCGTCGCGCGCGACTACGGCGGCGTGTGCCACCTGCGCTTCGACGACACCAACCCGGAAAAGGAAAGCGTCGAGTACGTCGACTCGATCGTCGACGCGGTGCGCTGGCTCGGCTTCGACTGGCGCAAGGATGCGGTCGATCACCAGTATTTCGCGAGCGACTACTACGACAAGCTGTACGAATTCGCCGAGCTGCTGATCCAGCGCGGCAAGGCGTACGTCGACAGCCAGAGCGCCGACGAAATGCGCGCGAACCGCGGCTCGCTGACCGAAGGCGGCAAACCGTCGCCGTACCGCGCCCGTTCGCCCGAGGAAAACCTCGACCTGTTCCGCCGGATGAAGGCCGGCGAGTTCAAGGAAGGCGAGCACGTGCTGCGCGCGAAGATCGACATGGCGTCGCCGAACATGAACATGCGCGACCCGGTGATCTACCGGATCCGCTACGCGCACCACTACCGCACCGGCGACGCATGGTGCGTGTATCCGATGTACGACTACACGCACTGCATCTCGGATGCGCTCGAGGGCATCACGCACTCGCTGTGCACGCTCGAGTTCGAGGATCACCGCCCGCTGTACGACTGGGTGCTGAACGAACTCGCGGATGCCGGCGTGTTCACGCGGCCGCTGCCGCAACAGATCGAATTCTCGCGCCTGAACCTCACGTACGCGATCACCAGCAAGCGCAAGCTGCTGCAGCTCGTCACCGAAGGTCACGTCGAAGGCTGGGACGATCCGCGCATGCCGACGATCGTCGGGATCCGCCGCCGCGGCTTCACGCCGGAGAGCATCCACCTGTTCTGCGAGCGGATCGGCGTGACGAAGGTCGATTCGTGGATCGACATGAGCGTGTTCGAAGGCGCGCTGCGCGACGATCTCGACGACAAGGCGCCGCGCTCGGTCGCCGTGCTCGATCCGCTGAAGCTCGTGATCGACAACTATCCGGAAGACCTCGAGGAAGCGTGCACGGCCCCCGTGCATCCGCATCATCCGGAGCGCGGCGTGCGCACGTTCCCGATCTCGCGCGAGCTGTGGATCGAACGCGAGGACTTCGTCGAGAATCCGCCGAAGGGCTATTTCCGCCTGTTCCCGGGCAACAAGGTGCGCCTGCGCTACGGCTACGTGATCGAGTGCACCGGCTTCGACAAGGACGCCGACGGCAACGTGACGGCCGTGCACTGCAACTACTTCCCGGACAGCAAGTCGGGCACGGACGGCGCGAACACGTACAAGGTCAAGGGCAACATCCACTGGGTCAGCGCGAAGCATGCGCAGCCGGCCGAAGTGCGGATCTACGACCGGTTGTTCAAGGAGCCGCACCCGGACGCGGGCGGCGCGAACTTCCTCGAGGCGCTGAACCCGGATTCGAAGAAGATCACGCAGGCCTACGTCGAGCCGGGCGCCGGCGATGTCGCGCCGGAAACGCGCTTGCAGTTCGAGCGTCACGGCTATTTCGTTGCCGACCGGGTCGATTCGAAACCGGGCAAGCCCGTGTTCAACCGGATCGTCGGGCTGCGCGACAGCTGGGGCAAGCCGGCCTGACGGCCTGCGGCGCGCGCGGCGTGGGGCTTCGCGCCGACGTCGCGCGATGATGAAAAAAAACCGACCCTCAGGGTCGGTTTTTTATTGCCTGCGCGGCATTCGTGCCGTGCGCGGCATCGAAGCCATAACGCTCACCCGCCCGTCAACCGCCGATGCAGATCCGCGAGCGACAGCGTCGTGCGAAACAGCCGCGCGAGGCTGCGGCTCGCATACGTATCGACGTCGGCGGGCGCCGTCCAGCGATACGCGTCCATCTCGGGAATCAGCGAGCCGTCGCGACGGCTCGGGAACAGCGACGTGCACGTGCAGTGCGCGGGATCGATCTCGTCGTCGGCGACCTGCACCGCGAACAGGTGCAGGTCCTTGTCGTGACGGTACGCGAAGCGGCCGAGATCGACGAGGCGCGCCGGCGCGAGCTCGATGCCGGTTTCCTCGCGCAGCTCCCGCAGCGCCGCGTCGGCCGGCGACTCGCCGGGCTCGCCCTGCCCCTTCGGGATGTCCCAGTGCGTGGTATCCGTCGCATGCGCGAGGAATACGCGGCCGGCCCCGTCGAGAATCACGACGCCGCACGATACCGTGCGCGGCGCACCGCTGCGCTTCATCGCACCACGCTCAGCGTTTCTGCAGCTGCCACTTGCCCGCGGCGGTCTTGCAGAAGACCGGCTTGAGCATCATCGACTGGCCCTTCGCCGAGATTTCGGTCGAGATTTCGCGGCAGGTCTTGCCGTCGGTTTCGGACGTCGACGGCGTGAGCTTCGCATCGATCTGCGTGCCGCGGCCGTTGCTCTGCCACGTCGTGATTTCGCCGTCCTTGCCTTCGTCGCGCACCTGCGAGACGGCCTTGCTCAGCGACGCGCGGTCGGTCTTGCTGAAGTAGGTCAGCGGCGTGTCGTTCAGGAAGCCCAGGTTGCTTTGTGCGTGGGCGGGCAGCATCGCGGCTGCGCACGCGGCGCCGGCCAGCACGCGCGTGACGATGGAAAGGGATGCACGCATCGACATGTGTTGTTCTCCTCGGATGTTCAATCGAAGGCGTGGCGCGCGGCCGGCGAACCGGCGGCCGGCCATCCGGCACGCGCCACGCCCGTCAGCGAGCGAGCATAGCATGCGTGCCGCCAGGAACGCCTTCTAGCGCGCCGCCGACGTGGCCGCCGGCTGATATCCGTCAGTCAGCGTGTTCAGGAACGCGATCACGTCCTTGATCTCGGCCGCGTTCAGCGCGGGCGCATCGCCGCGCTTGCGGTCGAACGGCGGCTCGCGGTTGATGTTCGGCCAGTAGCGCTTCGGCAGATCGTCGTACACCTGCACCTTGCCGTGCACGACCGGATAGAACTTCTCCGGATGGATGTCGCGCTCGACGTAGAAGCGCATCACGTCCTCGAGCGAGTGGTACACGCCGTTGTGGAAGAACGTCTTGCGCAGCGCGACGTTGCGCAGCGACGGCGTGCGGAACAGTCCGCAGAGTTCGTCGCGGCCTTTCAGGTCGGTGCGCTCGGGGCCGCACGCGCCGAGATCGTGGAAACGCGGATCGCGATTGACCGGCAGCGCGCGGTTGCGCGGCACCGCGATCGCGATCAAGCCGAAATCGCTGAACTGCGGCGGCGTGCCGTCGAGCGCGCGCTGGCTGATGTGGCAGCTCGCGCAATTACCCTTCTTCTCGTCGTTGAACAGTTGCAGCCCGCGCAGTTCGGCCGGCGTGAGCTGCGCCCGCCCGGCGAGGTACGCGTCGTACTTGCTCGAATACGGCGAGAACAGTTCGGGGGTCTGCTCGAAGGTCTCGAGCGCGCGCAGCACGGCCTTGAACGTCGCCGCGTCGTCGTCGAGCACCTGCACGCCGAACACCGCGCGGAACTCGGCCGCATACGGCGCGGCCTTCACGGCCCGCGCGACCTTCGCGGGCGTGCTGTTCATCTCGAACGGCGACGTGAGCGGAATGCGCGCCTGCTCGGCGCCCGTGTCGACGCGGCCGTCCCACGTGAGGCCACCGGTCGGGCCCGCATCGACGCTCTCGTCGCCTTCGTCGTCGGAGTCGTGGAAGTGCTCGGTGAACTGCGGCACGCCCTGCAGGTACTTGAGCGACGGCACCGCGCGAAAGCCCGAGCGCTTCATGTCGTCGCCGCCGAACTGCACGGCCAGCGCATTCGGCGGACCGAACGCGTGCTCGGGGCTGTGGCACGACGCGCACGCGAGCTTGCCGGAACCTGACAGCGTAGGGTCGAAGAAAAGTTGCTTGCCGAGCGCCGTCATCCGGCGCACGCCTTCGTAAACCTGCGCGCGGGTCTGCGGCTGGTTCGCGGCGACGACCGGGCCGCTCGCGGCGATCGTTGCGGACGCAACCTGCTGCGCGGCGCCCGATGCCTGCGAGGCGACGGCGGCCGGTGCGCTCGACGCACCGGCACCCGGCTGTGCGTCACAGCCGGCAAGGGTGGCGAGCGCGGCGGCCAGCGCGAGCGCGCCGCTCAGATGCAGCCACGCGCGCGCGCACGCGCCGGCTGCCGGTTGGCGAGACTTCATCGATTGGTCGGAAAGTAGGTTCATGAGCGGGCGGAGTTTATGTCAGCCGCATGACCATTCCATGACGGCCTACTGACAGGAAATCGAAAGCACCCCTACACCCGCCTGTCAAATCACGCCCCCACAATGCGCACTGCCGGACACACAACGGTCACCTTCGGGAACCGGCCGCACACGGATGCTCCGGTCCCCCACGCGACAAGAGAGAGATGAGAGTAGAACGTATGAAAACCCACGCCTGGATTCGCTTTACGCCGCTCGCGATTGCCGCGGCCGTCGCCCTCACCGCCTGCGGCGGCGACGACGTACAGCAGCAAGGTCTGTCGACGGTGAAGAACGTCGTCGTGATCTACGCGGAAAACCGCAGCTTCGACAACCTGTACGGCAACTTTCCGGGCGCGAACGGCCTGCAGAACGTGACGGCTGCCAGCGCGCAGCAGAAGGACCGCAACGGCCAGCCGCTCGCGACGCTGCCGAAGGTCTGGGGCGGCCTGACCGCGAAGGGCGTGACGCCGGCCGTGACCGAGGCGATGACGGCCAACCTGCCGAACGCGCCGTTCGCGATCGACGATCCGAACGGTTTCAACACGCCGATGAGCGTGACGACGCGCGACCTGTATCACCGCTTCTACGAGAACCAGATGCAAATCAACGGCGGCAAGAACGACATGTTCGCCGCGTGGGCCGATTCCGGCGGCCTCGTGATGGGCCACTACACGCCCGACGCGACGAAGCTGCCGCTGTGGAAGATCGCGCAGCAGTTCACGCTCGCCGACAACTTCTTCATGGGTGCGTTCGGCGGCTCGTTCCTGAACCACCAGTACCTGATCTGCGCGTGCGCGCCGTTCTACGCGAACGCGGACAAGAGCCCGGCGGCCGGTTCGATCTCGGCCGTCGCCGCGGACGGCAAGTCGCTGCAGCTCGCGAGCAACTCGCCGGCGTCCGCGCTCGATGGGACTCCGAAGTTCGTGAACTCGGGCAACCTGACGCCGGACTTCTACGCGATCAACACGATGCAGCCGCCGTACCAGCCGAGCGGCAACAAGGCCGCGGCGGGCGGCGATGCGAACCTCGCGGATCCGTCGGCGCCGACCACGCTGCCGCCGCAGACGCAACAGAACATCGGCGACCTGCTGAGCAACGCGGGCGTGTCGTGGGCGTGGTATGGCGGTGCGTGGAACCAGGCGCTGCAGGCCGCGCAGAGCGGCACCGCGAACGTGATCTACGGCCCGAACATGACGGCGCCGAACTTCCAGCCGCACCATCAGCCGTTCAACTACTACGCGAACCAGGCGCCGGGCAGCACGAACCGCGCGCAGCACCTGCTCGACGGCGGCACGGACGGCAGCGAGTTCCTCAAGGCGATCGACGCGGGCACGCTGCCGCAAGTCGCGTTCTACAAGCCGCAGGGCAACCTGAACGAACACCCGGGCTACACGGACGTCGCGAGCGGCGACCAGCACATCGCGAACGTGCTCGCGCACCTGCAGGCGAGCCCGCAGTGGAAGAACATGGTCGTGGTCGTCACGTACGACGAAAACGGCGGCTTCTGGGATCACGTGGCGCCGCCGAAGGGCGACCGCTGGGGCCCGGGCACGCGGATTCCGGCACTGATCGTGTCGCCGTTCTCGAAGAAGGGTTTCGTCGACCATACGCAGTACGACACCGCGTCGATCCTGCGCTTCATCACGCGCCGCTTCTCGCTGCCGCGCCTCGCGGGCCTGCAGCAACGCGACGACGCGCTGAAGGCGAACGGCGCGCAACCGATGGGCGACCTGACGAACGCGCTCGCGCTGTCGCCGAACCTGTAACGGCATCGCCATCACCGCGAACGGGCCGGCCATGCCGCCGGCCCGGACGAACGAAGGGCGACCCTGCTCACGCGGGGTCGCCCTTTTTCATGCGCCGTGCGCGCTACCACCCATACTTCAGTTCAACACCGACGTAGTCCGCGTTGTGCCCGCCCGCCTGCCGGATCGCGTCGCCGACCTGGAAATGCACGGCCTCGACCGCGCCGATCAGGTTCGCGGCGATCGTCCAGTCCGCGCGCAGCTGCACGTACATCCCGGTCCATAAGCCGCCCTTGCCCGCGGTGCCAGGCACCGCGACGTTCGCCTGCTGATAGACGGCGTCGCCGGTCGTCTCGCGCCACTGGAAGCCGAGCGCGCCGAGCAGCGACAGGTTCGGTGCCGGCTTCAGCGTCACCGACGGCTTCACGTGGATCAGGTTCGAGTAGCCTGTGAAGCCGGCCAGCGTGAAGTAATAGCCGTTCGGAAACAGCGGGTTGAAGGTGCCGACGCGGCCGTCGTGCGGATGCCGGTCGCCCGACGCCGCATCGACCTGGAGCGCGATGCGCGGCGACCACGGCGCATCGAGCCGGTAGCCGGCGATCGAGCCGACGGCCCACGCGCCGACCGTATTGCTGCCGACCGTGCCGCTCTGCAGCATCGTCTCGAGATCCCAGTCGAAACGGCCCTGCGTGCCCGAGTAGCGCAGATCCCACACATCGCGATGCTCGGGGCCGCTCGCATCGAGAAAGCGCGCGTTCTTGCGGTTGTACCGCGACCAGTAGCCGGACAGGTCGCCGGGCCCGATCGACTGCCGCTCGAAGCGCACGCCGCTGAACGTGAGATTGCGATTGGACACGTCGTCGAAATCGGATGCGTTGCGGTTCTGCACCGGCTGCGTCGCATAGCCGATGAAGCGCCACTTCCCGTATTCGTAATCGGCCCACACCCCATCGAACGATTGCCGCACGTTCGGGCCGTCGCGCGCGGCGATGAAGCGCTGCAAGTCGAACGCCATCTCCTGCCGGCCGACGCGGACCTTGACCGTGCCGCCGCCGAGCGCACCGGTGTAGGTCGCGAACGCCTGCTCGAGATCGAGCGGATTCCGGTCGACCGGCGACACCGTGTTCTTGCCGAACGCGCGCGCGTCCTGCAATTGCACGAAGAACTGCCAGTGCTGGCCGAGATGCGCATCGGCATGCACTTCGACGCGCTGGATCAGGTACGTATCCGATTGCGCGGAGCCGATCCCGAACAGCGGCGCGTCGTTGGTCTCCAGCCGCTCGCGCAGATTCACGCCGAGAGAAAGATAGGATGCCGGATCATTGCCGAGCGGGATGTATTTCAGCCCGTCGAGCGGCGCGCGCGGCACGCACGGATTCGCGAGCACCGACCAGTCTTCCTGCCAGCGGTTGAACAGCACTGTCGGGCGCTTGGCCGTGCAGGTCGATGCAGTGGTCGCCGCGGGTGTGGTTGCCGATGTAGAAACCGATGACGCAGCCGAAGCCGGCGCCGGTTCTTGCGCCGGCGTCGAAATCGATGCCGGCGCCGTCTGCGCGAACACCGCGTCGGCGCCCGCGACCAACAGCCCCGCGACGAGCGACAGACGAGCAGCCCGCTCGACTCGGCGGCCGTGATCTGTCCGTCGTCTGCCCTGCCCCCGCCCGATCATGCGCGCTCCTGCGTAGCCGGTGCGGCCGCTTGTGACGAACCCAGCGCAAGCATCGCCAGCGCGCACACGGGCGCGAGCAGCGCCGCAAAGCCGATGTAACGGAACCCGAGCGCACCGCCGGCCGCGCCGAGCGCGAACGCGACGATCGCCGGCAGCATCTTGCCGAAACGCGCGCGTGCCGTCGCACGGGCGCTGTCCGTCGTGCCGGCCGACAGCAGGTCGACGACATCGAGGATCGCCTGCGTGACGTTGCCCGTCATCACCGTGTTCGGCACGCCGGCGCGCGCCATCACGCGCGGATGCGCGTTCTGCACGCCCATCGCGAACGTGCCGACGATGCCGGCCACGAGCACCGGCAGGCTGTCGGATTGCGTGACGGGCGTCGCCCACAGGCCGGCCGCGCAGAAGCCGAGCAGCAGCACGGCCTGCACCATGTGCAGCGCGCGCGTGCCCTGCCAGCCGGGCCGACCGGACATCGACCGCGCGATCAGGCTCGCCGCGACGACGCCGCACACGAACGCGGGAAACACGCTGAGCTTCAGCACCACGCCCTGGCCGAAGCCCGCGATGCCCGCGCCGATCAGCACGAAGTTGCCGGTCACGTGCGCGGTGAATAGCCCGAACAGCGCGACGAAGCTCAGCGTGTCGACGAAGCCGGCCACCGCGGCAAGGATCGTGTCCTCGTGCTTCATCGCGCCGCGCTCGCGTGGATCTCGGCGACGTAGCCACCCGGGAACTGCACGAGCGCCGCGTCGCGGCCGTCGGATGCGAACGGCGGCACGAGCACGGTCACGCCCGCGGCTTCGGCCTTCTTCAGCGTGGCGGTGAGATCAGACACTTCGTAGCCGGTCATCTCGCGCCCGAACGGGTACGGCAGACTGCCGTCCGTCACGAGCACGGTCATCTTGCCGAAGCCCGATTCGATGCGGATGCGGCGGAACGTGTCGTTCGGACGACCGATCTCGACGCCCGGCGCCTTCAGGTTGTCGGACACGACCTTGCCCTTCGAGAACTTGACGAAGTCGTGCACGAACTTGCGCACGCTTTGGGGCGACACGTACACACGATTCTCGGGGATGGTCTGCAACGCGTCGTAGTGCGGCGCCTGCGTATGCCAGTAGAGCTGCATGTTCACGCCGCCCGTCCACGCGATGATCGCATCGCGGCCGATCGGGTCCGGAAACGTATCGACGATCACGTCCGCGCCGTGCTCTCGTGCCGACTTCACCGCGACGTCCATGTCGGTGACGAGATAACCGGTGCGCTCCTCGCAGAACGGATACGGGATCGGCGTCTTGAAGCCGAACACCGACACCGTGCCGACCGGCGTGAGCACGAGCTGCGACATCGTCTGGCTCGGCGTCGGCGTGACCTGAAACACGCCCTGCTTCGACTTCTTGCCGCCGAACGTCGCGACGAAGCTGTCGGTAAAGCGGTCGAAGTCTTCCGGCGCGACGCAGACGTGCGTGGTGTCGTACTGCGGACCGACGGCCAGCGTCGGCGTGACCGCGGGCGGCACCGGCGGTTTCGCGAACGCGGCGGGCGCGGCGACGAGACCGCAGGCAATCGTCAGCGCCAGCAGCGCGGAACGAAGGGTTTTCATAACGGATGTCCTTGTTGTTTGATCAGAGGATGGATCGGCTCGGGCAATCCCGGTCACACGCGGCCGTCGTCGGCCGGTTGCCGCGCATCGTCGACGATGGTCGCGAGCACGAGTGCCGCGATCAGCCCGAGATGCTCGAAAAAGCTGTTCAGCGCCGTGAAATGTTCGGCGCCCGAGCGGTTCCAGAAATCGTTCGCCACAACCATCGCGACCAACGTCAGCATCCCGAGGCTGCCGGCGCCGAGCCACGTGAAGCGGCGAAACACCACGCACAGCGAGCCGCCGATCTCGACCGCAATCGCCAGCGCCGCCCACAGCGCCGGCGGGTGCAGGCCGAAATGCGCCTGCTCCGCGACCGCATCGCCGAAGTGCATCGCCTTGTTCACCCCGCCGATCAGGAACGCGGAAACGAGCGCGAGCCGGACCAGCGCGCCGACCCACGGCTGGGAAAGAAGCGCGCGAATCCACCCGGGGCTACATCGGCCGGTCACGGTCGTCATGTCAGACCGCCCAGCATGAACAGCCGAACGCGCCCCAGAAACCCTTCGCGTCCGAGGTCGGCAACGTGCGGCCCCACGCGCTCGCATGTGCGTGGCCGTGCATCCCGCACGCGGTAGAACAAGCGCATGCGGCAGCGGCCGCTGCCGCGCGCTGCAGCGGCGCGCCCTCGCGCTGCGTCGCGCCCCAGCCGCCATAGCCGCCGTAGGTGCGCACCGGCGACCAGTCCGGCATCGCCGGCGGAATCGGCAAATCGTGCGACGCGAACGGCCCGGCACCCCACACGATCCGGCCGCCGACCACCGTCAGCAACGCGGTCGTGTCGGCGATATCGTCCTCCGCGCACGTGAAGAAATCACGATCGGGGACCATCAGGTCCGCCAACTGCCCGACTGCGATGCGGCCCTTCTTGCCCACTTCGTTCGAGAACCACGTCACGTACTCGGTCCACATGCGCAGCGCGGTTTCGCGATCGAGCAGGTTCCGCTGCGGATACAGACGCGTGCCGCCGACCGTCTTGCCCGTCACGAGCCATGCGAGCGACACCCACGGGTTGTACGACGCCACCCGCGTCGCATCCGTGCCGGCCGACACCTTGATGCCCTTGGACAGCATCTTCGCGACCGGCGGCGTCGCCTCGGCCGCCTGCGCGCCATAACGCTCGACGAAGTACTCGCCCTGATACGCCATCCGGTGCTGCACCGCGATGCCGCCGCCGAGCGCCGCGATCCGGTCCATCGATCGCTCGGAGATCGTTTCCGCGTGATCGAAGAACCAGTTCAGCCCTTCGAGCGGGATGTCCTCGTTGACCTTCTCGAACACGTCGAGCGCGCGGCTGATCGTTTCGTCGTAGGTCGCATGCATGCGCCACGGCCAGCGGTTCTGCGCGAGCACGCGCACCACGCCTTCGAGATCGTCCTCCATCTGCGCGGGCAGGTCCGGACGCGCGACGCGGAAATCCTCGAAGTCGGCCGCGGAAAACACCAGCATCTCGCCCGCGCCGTTGTGGCGGAAGT
The DNA here is from genome assembly GCF_040545115.1 of Burkholderia sp. 567. Classification (NCBI taxonomy): domain Bacteria; kingdom Pseudomonadati; phylum Pseudomonadota; class Betaproteobacteria; order Burkholderiales; family Burkholderiaceae; genus Burkholderia; species Burkholderia sp. 567. The sequence continues at coordinate 885,536 of NZ_JBEPLG010000001.1, read as the reverse complement.
AGTCGGTGCCGTCGTGATACTTGACGCTCTTGGTCCAGTTCACGAAGTCTTCCTTCTCCGCGTTCGGCTTCTGCGTGAACAGGTTGTACGCGATGCGGATCGTCATCTCGCCCGCGTCGTGCAGCTGGCGGATCACTTCGTAATCGTCGGGGTAGTTCTGCGAGCCGCCGCCCGCGTCGATCACGCCCGTCACGCCGAGCCGGTTCAGCTCGCGCATGAAGTGGCGCGTCGAGTTGTACTGGTACTCGAACGGCAGCTTCGGGCCCTTCGCGAGCGTCGCGTAGAGGATCGTCGCGTTCGGGTTCGCGAGCAGCAGGCCGGTCGGGTTGCCCGCGGCATCGCGCAGGATCGTGCCGCCCGGCGGCTCCGGCGTGTCCTTCGTATAACCGACGACGCGCAGCGCGGCCGCGTTCAGCAGCGCGCGATCGTACAGGTGCAGGATGAACACCGGCGTATCGGGTGCGGCCGCGTTGAGCTCGTCGATCGTCGGCAGGCGCTTCTCGGCAAACTGATGTTCGGTGAAGCCGCCGACCACGCGCACCCATTGCGGCGCGGGCGTGATCGCGACCTGCTGACGCAGCATCTCCATCGCGACGGCAAGCGAGCGCACGCCGTCCCAGCGCAGCTCCATGTTGTAGTTCAGGCCACCGCGAATCACGTGCGTATGGTTGTCGGTCAGGCCGGGCAGCACCGCGCGGCCGTCGAGATCGACGACTTTCGTCGCGCGGCCCGCGAGCGGCATCACGTCCGCGTTGCTGCCGACCGCGACGAAGCGGCCATCCTTGATCGCCACCGCGGCGGCGACGGGGTTCGCACGATCGAGCGTCGTGATGCGCCCGTTGTGCAGGATCAGATCCAGTTGGGTATCGGTTGCGGTCATTAACATGTCCTCGAAACAGTCAGAAGCCGAGCCAGTGACGCACGGGCCCGATGGCCTGCGCGCCGACCAGCATGCCGGCAAGGCCGATCAGTGCGATCAGCGGCGGCGCCGGCGAACGCACCTTGATCACGCTGTACACGACGCCGATCAGCACGCCGGCCGCCAACGACGATAGATAAGATTCCATAACGATTTTTCTCCCGACCGGATTAGAATGACCCGCATCGCGTCGGCCGCATGCTTCGCCGCCCTCGCTTCCACTTCGCTTCCCTGTCACCCTGTCCGGCCATGCAACATCTTCCTGATCTCGAAGCCTGGGCCATCTTCGCGCGCGTCGCGGAGACCGGTTCGTTCGCGAAAGCCGCGGAACTGCTCGGCATCTCGCAACCGACCGTGTCGAAGGCCATCGCGCGCCTCGAAAAACGCCTCGGCGCGATGCTGCTGTACCGCACGTCGCGCAAACTGTCGCTCACGCCGACCGGCGAGCTGCTGCGCGACCGCGCGATCCGCCTGCTCGCCGATGCCGAACTGATCGAGAGCGAGGCCTGCGCGCAAGCGCTCGAACCGCACGGCCTCGTGCGCGTGAACGCGCCGATGTCGTTCGGGCTGCGCCATCTGTCGCCGCTACTGCCCGCGTTTCTCGAACGCTATCCGCGCGTCGACATCGACCTCGTGCTGACCGACAACATCGTCGACATCGTGTCCGGCGGGTTCGACATCGCGATCCGCATCGCCGAGCTGAGCGATTCGTCGCTGCGCTCGCGCCGCCTGTGCGCAGTGCGCCGTCCGCTCGTCGCATCGCCCGCGTATCTCGAGCGGCGTGGCCGCCCGACGCATCCGCGCGACCTCGAACAGCACGTGTGCCTCACCTACACGAACCTGCCGACGCCCGAGCACTGGCGCTTTCGCAATCCGGCTTCGGGCGAGGATGTCGGCGTGTCCGTGCAGGGACGCATCCGCACCAACAATGCCGACGTGATCGTCCCCGCGCTCCTCGCCGGTCACGGCCTCGCGCTGCAGCCCGAGTTCCTCGCGTGGGACGCGCTGCAGCGCGGCGAGCTCGAGGAAGTGATGCCCGAGTGGAAAATCGCCGACGTCAACGTCAACCTCGTCACGCCGCCCGGCATGCTGCGCGCCGCGCGCGTGACGGTGCTGCTCGAGTTCCTCGCCGACCACTTCGCGCACGCGCCGTGGGCGTTGCCCGTGGCCTGAGCGAGCGGCGGCCTGCGAACACCGTGGCCGCCGCATGCGTCGATCGCAGCGGCGGCGGCGAACGCGGCCGATCTTCCGTTACTTCGCCGGAACCGGCGCAATCGACTCGTGCGGCGTCGCGGTGCGTTGCGGCGCCTTGTGGACCATCGTGTACGCGTAGTCGACGCCCATCCCGTATGCGCCCGAATGCTCCTTCGCGATCGCCATCACCGCGTCGTAGCTGTCGCGGCGCGCCCAGTCGCGTTGCCATTCGAGCAGCACCTGCTGCCACGTGACCGGCACCACGCCTGCCTGCACCATCCGCTGCATCGCGATGTCGTGCGCGGCCTGCGACGTGCCGCCCGATGCGTCGGCCACCATGTAGATCTCGTAGTCGCCTTCGAGCATCGCGCACAGTGCGAACGTCGTGTTGCAGACTTCGGTCCACAGGCCCGACACGACCACCTTCTTGCGGCCGTTCGCGGCCAGTGCGTCGCGCACCTTCTGGTCGTCCCACGAGTTCATCGACGTGCGTTCGAGTGTCTTCTGGTTCGGGAACACGTCGAGCAGCTCGGGATAGGTGTGGCCCGAGAAGCTGTCGCTTTCGACCGTCGTGATCGTGGTCGGGATGTTGAAGACCTTCGCAGCCTTCGCCAGACCCACGACGTTGTTCTTCAGCACCTGGCGATCGATCGACTGCACGCCGAACGCCATCTGCGGCTGCTGGTCGATGAAGATCAGCTGGCTGTTCTGCGGAGTGAGTACTTCAAGTTTCGGATTGCTCATGGCGCGTGGAGTCCTGTGAACGAAAAAAAGGGAGGCCTGCCTCGGCCGTGAGAACGGGAGGAGCCGGAAATGCATCACGCCGGATCGTGACCCGGCGCGACGTATTTAATCGGCAAACGCTCGGCGTGACCACCCAAGAAACGGAATCGATGCCATTCCGGAAACGACGTGCGTTCGAGGCCCCGCGTTCTTTTTTTCTTCACGCAAACCCGATACGCTCTCAAGACTTTGACGGCGCCGTTGCGGCGTCGCTCGCCATCACCGGACGCTCCCCCATGAAACCGTATGTTCTCTCGCTGTTCGCCGGCATCCTCGCCGGCGTCATCTACGGCGCGATCGGCGTGAACTCGCCCGCGCCGCCGATCATCGCGCTCACCGGCCTGCTCGGCATGCTGGCCGGCGAACAGATCCTGCCCGTTGCGCGGCGCATGCTCGCGGGCCATCGGCTGAACGCCGCATGGCGCGACGCGAAGTGCAGCCAGCACATGTTCGGCCCGCTGCCGGGCGGCAGCACGAACGAACGCACGCCGTCCTGATGCACGCTTCCCTCACGCACCGCGCATGAGCAACGTCGAGCTGTTCCATTACCTGCTGCTGTTGATCTGCGGCGCGGGCGCGCTCACGTGGCTCGCCGAGCGGATCTCGATTCCGCCGGCCGTCGTGCTGCTGCTCGGCGGCTGTGTCGTGGCCGTTGCCGGCAAGCGCGTGCCCGACATGGACCCGGCGCTGCTGCTCGCGGCCGTGCTGCCGCCGCTCCTGATGTCGAGCGGCTTCTACACCGCGTGGAAGGAATTCCGGCACGAGCTCGCGTCGATCGCATCGCTCGCGCTCGGCGCGGTGGTGTTCACGACGGTGGCGGTCGCGCTCGCCGTGCATGCGGTCAATCCGGCATTGCCGTGGGCCGCGTGCTTCACGCTCGGCGCGATCGTGTCGCCGCCCGACGCGGTCGCCGCGAAGGCGATCCTGCAGCGTCACCCGCTGCCCGCGCGGCTCGTCGCGGTGCTCGAAGGCGAAAGCCTCGTCAACGATGCGTCGGGCCTGCTGCTGTATCAGATGGCCGTGTCGGCCGCGCTCGCCGTCACCATCACGACCGCGAGCGCCACCGGCCTATTCTTCTCGCTCACGCTGATCGGCATCGCGGTCGGCCTCGCATGCGGCCATGCGATGTGCTGGGTGCTGCAGCGCCTGCGCGAGCCGATGCTCGGGATCGTCGTGACCTTCGCGATGGCGTGGGGCAGCTACGGGATCGCGGAAGCCGTGCACGGCTCCGGCGTGCTGTCGGTCGTGACCTGCGGCCTCGTGCTCGGCGTGCGCCAGCATCGCGTGTTCGACGCCGACCTGCGGATCAAGGCGAAGGCGACCTGGGAAGCGATCGTGTTCGTGCTCGACGCGCTGGTGTTCATCCTGATCGGCCTCGCGCTGCACGCGATCCTCGCACGCGTGAACCACGAAGGCGCGATGCTGATGGCCGGCCTGCGCGTCGCGCTGCCGGCGACGGCCGCCGCGATCGCCGCGCGCGTCGTGTGGGTGTTCGTCGCGATGTGGCTGCCGGGCCGTCTGCGCGCACGACGCGCGGGCCATCCGCCGTGGTCGTGGCGCGAGGCCGTCGTGCTCGGCTGGTCTGGCATGCGCGGCGTCGTGAGCCTCGCCGCCGCGATCGCGCTGCCGAGCGATTTCCCCGGCCGCGACCTGATCCTGTTCAGCACGTTCCTGCTGATCATCGCGACGCTGGTCGTGCAGGGCGGCACGCTCGCGCCGCTGATCCGCGTGCTGAAGCTGCGCCCGGCCACGCGGCACACGATGTCCGAGCACGCGGTGCGCGCGCATACGTTCGGCGCGGCGCTCGCCGAGCTCGACGCACGCGAGCAGCGCGGCTCGGGCCTCGAACGTGCATCGCTCGACCGGCTGCTGACCGAATATCGCAGCCGCGTCGCGTTCAACGAAAGCGCGCATCGCGACGGCGCGGAACCGGCGGGCGTGCGCGCGCGGATGCTGCGCGTCGAGCTCGAGCTGGTCGGCGTGTCGCGCGACGCGCTGCTCGACCTGCACCGCGACGGGCGGGTCGACGACGCGGTGCTGCACCGCATAGAATCGGAGCTGGATTTCGAGGAACTGCGGCTGCAGCGTCTGCTCGAACCGTAACGCCGGGCCGGCTGCCGGCCCGCCTCCCCTTTCCCCACCTGGAACTGCAATGAGCGAACTGTCCGTCGAAGCGAGCATCGGCTCGGTCGATTACCTGGTCCATTTCACCGACGGCGTTCATCAATGGCGCGCCGACGAGCCGGCCGCGCTCGGCGGCGGCGACGCCGCGCCGACGCCGGTCGCGCTGCTGCTGTCGAGCCTCGGCGCCTGCACCGCGATCACGCTGAAGATGTACGCGCAACGCAAGGGCTGGCCGCTCGCCGAAGTGCACGTGAAGCTCGCGCATGAATCGGGCAGCGCGGGCAGCACGATCGTGCGCCGCATCACGCTCGACGGCGACCTGTCGGACGAGCAGCGCGAGCGCCTGCTGCAGATCGCGAACGCATGCCCGGTGCACAAGATCCTCACGCATCCGATCACAATCGACACGGCGATCGCCTGACCCACCGAACACGAGAGCCTCACCATGTCCGCATCGATCAAGACCGTACTCACGCCGCGCGAAAGCGACATCGGCAATCTCGTCGTGCGCCGCGTGCTGCCCGCGCGCGCCGCGCGCCTCGTCGGCCCGTTCATCTTCTTCGATGAAATGGGGCCGGCCGTGCTGCCGGCCGGCAGCGGCATCGACGTGCTGCCGCATCCGCACATCGGCCTCGCGACCGTCACCTACCTGTTCGACGGCACGCTGATGCATCACGACAGTCTCGGCTTCCGGCAGAAGATCGTGCCCGGCGACGTGAACTGGATGACGGCCGGACGCGGCATCGTCCATTCGGAGCGTTCGCCCGACGAGGACCGGCCGCTCGAGCAGCCCGTGCACGGGATCCAGACCTGGGTCGCGCTACCGGTCGAGCACGAGGACACGGCGCCCGCGTTCGCGCATCACGCGGCCGACACGCTGCCGTCGTTCACGCGCGACGGCGCGAGCGTGCGCGTGATCGCGGGCACCGCGTTCGGGCTCACGTCGCCGGTCGCCGTGTTCTCGCCGACGCTCTATGCGTATGCGGAATTCGCGGCTGATGGGCAACTCGCGCTCGACGCGGAGCACGACGAGCGCGGCGTGTATCTCGTCGATGGCGACCTCACGATCGACGGCACGCCGCTCGCGCCCGCGACGATGGCCGTGCTCGAACCCGGCGCGAGCGTGTCGCTCGCGAGCGCGAACGGCGCGCGCGTGATGCTGCTCGGCGGTGCGCACCTGCCAGGCGAGCGGTTCATCGAATGGAATTTCGTGTCGAGCGAGCGCGCGAAGATCGAGGCGGCCCGCAACGCGTGGGCCGAGCAGACCTTCGGCAAGGTGCCGGGCGAGGAAAACGAATGGACGCGCCAACCGGCGCGCAAGGCGCAGTAAGCCGGCACCCGTCGGCCCATCCCCATCCACACACGGCGGCCGGCATTCACGCCGGCCGCCGAGCGCTCACCGCTTCAATCCCATCAGCTTCGCGAGCGTCGGCCAGCGCTCGAGCGATTCGACGAACGCGCGCCGCGCCTGCTCGTCGACATAACGGGCCGGGTCCAGCGCGGGCAGGTGCCGCGCGAGGCCGAGCACGTCGTTCGGCTGCGACAGGCGATCGTCGTCACCTTCGCCGATATTGATCACTGTTCGTCGATCCATACGCCATCCGGAGTCTTGACCGCGTAGCCCGCGCTCGTCTGCATCGTCACCGTGCCTTCGTTCTCGCCCACCATCCGCGTGCGCGGCAGGTCGGCCGCATATTGCGCGAGCGTCGCGCCGGGCTTGAACGGGCTGTTCGATACAAGGTTCGACAGCAGCTGCGAGAGCGCGAGGAAGCTCGTCGGCTGGTCGATCACGGTCGTCTGGCCGTGATTGCCGGTGAAGCCGACGAGCCGCACGCCGACCGGCCCGTGCACGATGCGCGGCGTCGGAATCTCGCGCAGGCCGGCCACCTGATTCTTGTCGCCGCGCAGCGCGGCGCCGTGCTCGGGCACGAACACGATCACCGCGCGCCGGCCCGACTGCGCGATCAGATCGGCGAGCCGGTCGAAGTCGCTCATCAGCTTGTTGGCGCGCTGCGGATACGAATCGATGCTGGCGAGCGGGCTGCCCACCACGCGGTTGCCGTCGTGCAGGCTGATCGTGTTGTAGTACAGCGCGACCGGGCCCGGCACCGACGCGCGCTGCGCGTACCAGTTCGCGAGCGTGCCGTAGTCGTCCTTGATCGCCGTGCCGTCGAACGCATGCATCGCGACCGGCGCGGCCGTATTCGGGATCATCGGCGCGTCGGGCACGCCGATGTTGTCGTGAATGACCTGCAGGAAGTTGTCGAAGTGGCCGTCGTGGTTCAGCAGCGACTGCACCGTGTAGCCGGCGGACGCGAGCTGCGAGAACAGGTAGCACTGCTGCGGCGCGCTCTTGTACAGGTCCGCGTGCGCTTCCTGCCCGCAGCTCGCGCGCAGCACGCGGATCGCGGCCGGGCCACTATAGCTCGCGGCCGTGCTGAAGTTATTGAACAGGTAGTCGAAGTGACTCAGCATCGGGTGGTTGCGCACCTTCGCCGCATCGAGATCGTCCCACGACAGCGAGCAGATGTGCAGCACGATCACGTCGAACTGCGCGGACGGATCGGTCGGGAGATGGCCGAACGCGACCTGCCGCTGCGACTCCTGCGCGCGGAACGTCGCGAGTGCCGCGTTGTGATCCTCGGGCTGGTCGGAGCGCCCGCCCGTCGTGCTGACCTGCTGCTGCGGCGGCGCGACGACGCGCGCCATCAGCCCGTTGCCGGCCTGCCACAGCGGCATCACGATCAGCACGGCGAGCACGAAGGTCGCGACGCGCACCCAGCGGTTGACGATGAAGTAGACGATCAGCACGCCCACCACCGTCAGCACGAGCACCGGCGGCAACAGGCGCGGCAACAGCTCCATCCAGTAGTCGACGCGGAACGTGCTGACTTCGCGCGCGGCTTCGGCGAGGCGCGCGAGCGGCGGCGCATGCAGTTCGCGCGCGAGCAGCGGCACCGCGATCGCGATCGCGACGAGCTGCCGCACGATCCGCCATCCGCGCTGCCGCACCGGCGCGCTCGCCGCGAGCGCCAGCGCGAACGCGAGGTTCGCGAGCCACAGCGGCTGCAGGTGGCCGGTCGCGAACAGCGCGAACTTCAGGATGAAATACAGATTCCAGAACGTCATCTAAACCACTCCGTGATGGGCGCCGCGTCAGTCGCGCGCCCGATCGAGCTTCGGTGCCAGCATCGACTGCACGCCGCGCGCGACACCCTTCCACATCCGTACGTAACCGTCCACGCCCACGCGCAGCACTTCCTTCAGCCCGCGCAGCGGCGTGTCCGTGCGCGTGCTCGCGTGCCAGTCGAGCCACGCGTCCGCACGGCCGAACGTGCACTGCACGAGCTGGCGCTCCTGCTCGAGCGTCAGCGCCTCGAAGCTCACGCCGACGTGAGTCGGCGTCACGCGGCTCACGCGTACCGGGAACGGGAACGGCCGGTCGCCGCGCGTCACGCACACCGTCAGCGTGTCGCCGATCGCGAGCGGCAGCCCCGGCACCGCCTCGAGGCCAAGGCCGCCGGTCGAGTAGTCGCTGGTGAAGCACGCGGCCGTCGAGCCGTCGGCAAGCAGCAGCGTCGCCGGCACGCGCATCGCGATCCGGTGCGTGACGCGCACCTGCTTGGTCTCGCGCGCAACCGCCAGCGCCGCGCCGAGCATTGCGAGGTTGTAGACGGTCCAGCCGAGCGTGATCAGGATCGTCGACGCCTCGTCGCCCTGGTCGGCCACGAGCCGCCACAGCCCGGCCGCGATCGCGAGCACGTTCAGCGCGAACAGCACGAGGTACGGCTTCGACGTCGACCAGTCGACGTAACCTTCGTCGATCTTGCCGCCCTTGTCGGTCACGTTGAACTTGCCGTGCTTCGGGCTGAAGAACGCGACGGTGGTCGGCAGCGCGATGTACCACGCGAGCACCGATTCGTAGACCTCGGCCCAGAACGAATGGCGATAGCGCCCTTGCATCCGCGAGTTCGCGACGTTTGCGAGCACGAGGTACGGGATCACGTAGCTCGCGAGCGCGATCGACGACGCGTTGATGAAGTACAGGTGGAAGAACAGGTACGCGAGCGGAATCGTCAGGAACACGAGCCGCGGGATCCCGTAGAAGAAATGCAGCATCGCGTTGCCATAGCAGATCCGCTGGATGAAGCCGAGCCCGCGCCCAAGGAACGGGTTGTCGATGCGGAAGATCTGCGCCATCCCGCGCGCCCAGCGCGTGCGCTGCTTCACGTGGCCCGCGAGGCTCTCGGTCGCGAGGCCGGCCGCCTGCACGGTCGGCAGGTACGCCGACGTGTAGCCGCGGCGATGCAGCTTGAGCGCGGTGTGCGCGTCCTCGGTCACGGTCTCGACCGCGACGCCGCCCACCTCCTCCAGCGCGGTGCGCTTGAGCACCGCGCATGATCCGCAGAAGAACGTCGCGTTCCACAGGTCGTTGCCCGACTGCACGAGCCCGTAGAACAGGTTGCCCTCGTTCGGGATCTCGCGGAACGTGCCGAGGTTGCGCTCGAACGGATCGGGCGAGAAGAAATGGTGCGGCGTCTGCACCAGCGCGCATTTCGGGTCGCGCAGGAACACGCCCATCGTGGTCTGCAGGAACGAGCGCGTCGGCACGTGATCGCAGTCGAAGATCGCGATGTATTCGCCGCGCGTCTTCGGCAGCGCGCGGTTGATGTTGCCGGCCTTCGCGTGCAGGTTGTCGTCGCGCGTCAGGTAGCCGATGCCGGCCTCCCGCGCGAACGCCGCGAACTCGGGGCGCTTGCCGTCGTCGAGCAGATACACGCGCAGCTTGCCGGTCGGCCAGTCGATGCTCTGCGCGGCGAACACGGTCGGCTTCACGACCGACAGCGGCTCGTTGTAGGTCGGAATGTAGATGTCGACGCTCGGCCAGCTGTCCGGGTCGTCGGGCAGCGGCACGATCGGCCGGTCGAGCGGCCACGCGGTCTGCACGAAGCCGAGCAGCAGGATCATCCAGGTATAGGCTTCGGCGCCGTACAGCAGGTAGCCGGCGACCGCCTCGACCGGGCTGCGGAAATCGAGCGTCTGGGTCGTGCGCCACCACACGTAGCGGAGCGTGGCGAGCAGCGCGAGCGACGCGAGCGCGAGGGTCGGCAGATGGCCCGGCAGGCGGCGCAGCGCGAGCGCCAGCACCGCGACGATCGCGAAGAACGCGAACTGCGCGCCGGGCATCAGCGGCGACATCGCGGCCGCGGCCCACATCAGCCCGCCCGCGCCCAGCAGCAGCGGCGCGAGCCAGCGGTGGCGGCCGACGCCGTTCGCACGCGCGTCGAGCCAGCCGCCCCAGCGCGCCCACGGCAAACGCTCGAGCTGTGCGCCGATGCGTGCGCCAAGCGCGCGTACGACGACGTACACCGGCACGACGAACGTGTCGAACCACGCGAGCGGATCGCGCGCGGGCTGCTCGCCGGCCGCGCGCGGCGCGCGTACGATCGCGCGCCACAGCCATTCACGCGGGCTCAGCGGCTGCAGCACGCCCCACTCGCGCGCGAGCCAGAGGAACGCGGTGCGCGCCCGGCGACGGATCGGGTCGGGCCGGCCGGGCGGCGGTGCATGGAAGAACAGCCGCACGAGCCAGTCGAGCAGCGTGCGCTCGGCAGGCAGCCCGATTCCGCGCGCGCACCAGTCGGTCGCGCGTCGGACCGTGGCACGCCAGCGCGACGCGAACGCGGCTTTCATCGCGACGCTCCCGCACGGCCGGCCGCGGCCGCCGTGAGCCACGTATCGACCCAGTTCGCGACGCCGTTCAGGTCGTGCGAGGCCTGCGAATACGGCGCGTCGTCGAAGATCCAGCTGCCGCGCGCGAGCGTTTCGGGCACGGCCGCGTCGACGTGAATGCGCTGCTCGAGCATCGACTCCGGCCCCACGACGGCCCGCAGCATCGCGAGCGCGTCGCGCTGCATGTCGCGCGCGGGGTTCAGCCGGTTCACGACGATCTGCAGGTCGCCGCGGCCACCGCGCAGCGCGTCCAGGCGCGCGGCGACGGTCGCGCACGCGGCCGGTTCGGGCGGCACGACGACGAGCGTCAGGTCGGCGCGGCGAATCGCCTGCTCGGCCTGCGGCGACGGATAGCGGGCCGTGTCGACCAGCACGACGCCCTCGGCCGGCAGCGCGATCTCGTCGAGCGCGCGCGAGAGCCAGTCGGGATCGGCCGCTAGCCGCGCATCGCACGCGGCGGCGCCTGCGGCGTCGACCTGCCCATACGGCACGAACAGCACGCCGTCGGCATTGCGCCATGTGTGCGCGTGCCACGGCGCGGCGCCAGCAGGGTCCGCGAGCAGGCTGTGCGCGAGCCCGTGTTCGGCCAGCGCGTCGAGCCCGAGCGTCGCGCCCATCAGGTTCTGCGCGTCGAACTCGACTGCGACGACCGGCCGGCCGCGGCGCGCGAGCAGCACCGCGAGCGCGCCGGCGAGCGTCGTGCGGCCCGCGCCGCCGGTGGTCGAGATGATGGCGATCGTCTTCATCGCGCGGCCTCGTCGGTGCGCTCGGCGTCGGGCAGCAGGCGTCCGCGCAGCGCGATCGGCACGAGTTCGCACGGCACCGCGTCGCGCCGGTGCAGCCCGCGCGGCGCATGAAAACCGCGGCCGATGCCGAGGTGCTGCGCGACGATCCACACCGGCACCGCGATCGCGATGCCGACGATGAATCCGATGACGAGTTCGGCGATCATGCGTCCTCCGGCTTGCGCAGCGGCATCGCGCTGCGGATGGCGCCGCGCGCACGCGCGGCGGGAATGTCGGCGGACGGCGCCGGTGCAGCGGCGGCTGGCACGGTTTCTTCGTCGCGCACGGGCGGCGGCGATATATCGATGCTCGGATCGGTCATGCCACCCGATTCGGCATTCTCCGCGCCCACGCCCTCGCCCGCGCGCTCGGCCGTCACGCGCGTCGAGCCCGCTTGCTTCGCCGTCGCGAACAGGTCGCTGTAGTCGGCGATCGGCGCGCGCCGGTTTTCGGTCTTCAGCGCATCGAGCTCGGTGTCGATGCTGCCTGCCCCGAGACACACGACGCGATCGGACAGCGTATCGACCGGCACGTCGAAGATCCGCGCGAGCGCGTCCTCGGCATCGACCGGTTCGCACGCGAACAGGAACACGTACAGATGCGCGGCGTCGGCGGTCACGACGTCGCCCGCGCGGCGCGGCCGGCAGTGCCGCAGCGCGTCGACGTGCGACACGCCGGGCAGCAGCGCGATCTTCGCGAGCGTATGCGGCAGCGCGAGCACGGCGCCGCGATCGAGCACCGCGCGAATGCGCAGGCAGAACGCGCCGACCGGCAGGTAGCCGAGCACCGAATCGCCGAGCGCGGCCGCGAGCGCCGCGCGATAGTCGGGCGCGACGGGCCGCGCATAGAGCTGCCCGTGCAGCGCGTTCACCGCGGCCTGCATCCGCGACAGCGGCAGGTCGCGCGCGACGACGCGGTTCGCGCCGACGCTCAGCAACAGCATCTCGAACTGCTGGCGCAGCACCTCGCCGCGTTCGACCACGGCGATCTTCAGCGCGCCGCCGCATTGGCGGCGCAGCGCGTGCACGGCCGCGCACAACGCCTCGAGCTGCGGATGCGAGCGGAACGCGAGCACCGCGGTCGCGGCCTGCGCGTGCGCACAGGCAGCAACGACCGCTGCGTTATCCTCGACGATTTCCCAGCCGGCGGGCACGCGGCCCGCATCGTCGAGCGCCGCGCGGCTGGCGACGACGCGATCCTCGTCGGTCGCGAGCTTCATCCCGCGCGACGGCTGGACGGCGCCGCCGTCGACGATCGCCGCAAGCCGGCCGCCCGGCGCGAAGCGCAGCGGCCGCACTTCGCCGGCCGCGAGCGTATCGCCCGCGCGCCAGAAATCGACGACCCACAGCAGCTCGCCGTGCGTGCGCTGCAATTGCGCGACGCCCGAGCACACGCCGTGAAAGCCGCTGCGCGGTGCACGATTCGCGACGCGCACGAGCGGCGGATCGTCGGTGTCGGGAGCGGCGCCCGTGCGCGCGATTTCAGGATCGACCAGCAGCACCAGCGCGATCCGGTGCGTGCGGCACCAATCCGCGAGCGCGTGCGCCTCTTCCGCGAGCGCGGCCGGATCGTCCCAGCTGAACCAGCGTTGCGCGCCTTCAATGAAATACAGCGAGCGCGTGCGAAAGCCGTAGCGCTTCATCGCGCGCAAGCCGCCCGCGAGCCGTGCGAACGGAGCGGGCGCCGCTTGGCGCCGCGTGCCTGGTTCGATCGCGGCATCGCCGTCGGCTGCTACGGATGCGGGCGCGGACGGCATCGCCAGCACGTTCAGGTTGCGCGGCCAGCCGGACGGCTGCGCGCCGCCCGCGAAACCGCGCGCCTGCATCTGCGCGGCCACGCGCGCCGCGTCGCGTGACAGCACGACCGTCACGTCGCGCGTGCGCGACTGCCGCGCGCTTTCCCACACCAGCGCGTCACACGCCGGCGTGCCGGTGGCGGCATAGACGGCGTACAGGCCGCCTGCTTCCAGTTGCGTCCACGCATCGGGCAGCCCGTCGATCGCGAGCCGGCTCAGCGGGCCGGCGCGGCCGCCGGCCGGGCCCGTGCGCAGCAGCGCGCGCAGGCGGCCCAGCAGGCCGGCGGCGCCGAGCGCGGGACGGGTTGCGTCGATTTCGGTATTCACGCGTTCCATATGCAAGCAGACCCTAGTAATCCGAATAAAGCCGCACCGGCGTCGGCGTGACGAGCCAGCTGCGCTGCGCGCGAGCGTCGAACGCATAGCGCAGGTACACGAGCGCCGAACTCGGCGCATAGTCGTGCGACCGGTCGACATGCAGTTGCGCGCCGACGCTCAGGTGCGGATTCACGCGATACTCGACGATGCCGTTCACGCCGTACGAAAACGACACGCCGCGCGTCGAACTGCCCGTGTAGACCAGCCCGGCCGCCTCCTGCGCGGCACGCTGGCCCGCGAAGGTCGGGTAGAACAGCGAATCCTTTTCATAGCTGTTCGAGATCCCGGCCGTGACGGTCAGGTCCCACGACAGCGCGTCGCGCCGCCCCGCCCACTCGATCGGCACGCCGAGCGAGAGGTAGCGCTGCGGGCTGTAGTAACCGCCCTGCCCGTACGTGTAATAGCGCAGGTTCTGCGCGTAATGCCACGCATTGCCGACGAGCCCCGTGCTCACCCGCATCGTCGCGCGTTCGTACACCGGCACCGTGAAGCCCGAGCGCAGCGTGACTTCCGCGTTGCGCTCGACGTTGCGGCCGGACAGCACGCCCGCGCCGAGTTCCGCGAACAGGTTCACGCGGCCGACGTCGACCGCCGCACGCAGGTTCACGCCATCGCGGCGCACGCCGCCCCATACCGCACCGGTCCACGGGTCGCGCATCCCCGCATACGACAGCACGCTGCTGGTTTCCGGCCGGCGCGACGCGTTCACGGTGAAGCTCGCCGGGCCCGCGTCGAAGCGGTAGCGCACGCCGCCGACCAGGTAATGCACCGGGAACCCGAGCGGCGATGTGCCGAGATCGACGCGCCATGCGTCCGTGCGATAGCCGGCGCCGAGCGCGACGCCCGTCGTCGGCTGGTGCAGGTCGCCGCGCGGATGCGCGATCAGCTCGACGGCCGACGGATTCGGCGCGAACGGCGCAGGCAACCCGAGCGGCGCGTTGAGCGCGGCGTAGGTTCCGAAGGTCTTCAGCGAATACGCGTTCGGGTTGCTCGTATCGAGCGTGCCTGCGTCCAGATGCACGGTGTCGAGCTGCAGGAACGCATGGCCGTCGTAGCGCACCGGCACCTGCACGTAGATCGGCACCTGCTGCGCGCGGTACGCGGACACCCCTTCGTCGCCCGACTTGTACGCGGGCAGCCAGCCGGTCTCGATCTCCGGGTCGCGCCGCTGCTCGAGATCCGCGAACGCGGCCTGCGCCGGCGTGCGGCCGTCGCGGCCGGGGCTCACGCCGCTCGTGCGTTCCTGCGACAGCGACAGCCGGTACAGCGACGCGGCATCGTCGTAGCGGCCCTGCGCCTCGGCCACGCGCCCGGCTGCCACCGTCACGTCGGCGCGCGCCGGATATGCGGCCTGCAGCGGGCCGGTCACCTGCGCGGCTTCGTCCGGACGGCGCAGCGCGTTCAGGCGGCGCACGACCGACAGCCGCGTGTCGACGTCGTCGTCCGGCGTGCGCGCGAGCACGGCCTGCACGCGCGCGAGCGCCGCCGCGCGATGACCGCTGTCCTCGTCGATCCGCGCGAGCGCGAGCTGCGTATCGGCGTCGTCCGGCGCGCGCGCGACGATCGGCGCGAGCGCATCGCGCGCCGCGTCGTAGTGCCCCTGCGCGCGTTCGAGGTCGGCCAGTTCCAGTGCGTAGCGCTTGTCCGCGCGGCCGGCCTCGCTCGCACGATCGAGCAGCGTGCGGGCGCGCGCATAGTCCTGCCGCGCGATCGCGTCGTCCGTCTGCCGCAGCACGAGCCGCAGCGACTGATCCTCGATGCGCGCGGTCTGTGCGGCCGTCAGCGCCGGCTCGCGGCGCAGCGCGTCGAGCCACGCGGCGAGCGCGTCGTCGCGCCCCGCGCTGCCGAGCAGATCGCCGTAGCGCAGCCGGACGTCGGTATCGGCCTCTCTTGGATGCGCGGCGATCCAGTCACGCAACGGCGCGAGGCCGCGCTCCGGGTCGCCCGCGTCGATCCACTGTGCACCGATCGCCGCGAGCATGTCGGGATCGTCCGGCGCGCTCGCCTGCGCATGCGCGAGCGACGCGGCGAACGCCGCGCGATCGCCGCGTCCGAGCGCGCCGCGCGCGTCGGCCAGCGCACCTTCCGCGTCGAGCTTGCGCGCGAGCGCACGCATGCCGTCCGAGCGGTGCGCGTCGTCGACGCCCGCGAGCGCGGCCTGCGCGCCGGCGACGTCGTCGAGCGAGTTGCGATACAGCGCGGTCGCATAGCGCATCTCGGGCGTGTCGCTTTGCGCGAGCCCGTCGTCCATCACCGTGCGGCCGAGCTGCGGCAGCCCCATGTCGCGATACAGCCGCGCGAGCGCGAAACGCGTCCACGGCGCATCGGGCGCCGCACGCACCGCGGCTTCGTAGCGTTGCGCGGCCGGCCCGCGTTCGCCCTTGTCGGCGAGCGCGCGCGCCTGGCTCGCGAGCAGGTCCGCACGCAGCCCGTCGAGCGCGCGGTGATCGTCGCGGCCCGTCACGCGACCCTGCAGCGCGTCGAGCAGCGGGCCGACGCGATCCGCGCGGCCGGTGTTCTCATAGAGCATCGCGGTGCCGCGCACCGCCGACAGCGTCGGCGAACGGGCGGCCAGCAGTTCGCGCAGCAACGGCTCCGCGCGCGCCCAGTCCCGCTGCGCGAGCAGCGCATCGACGAGCTGCAGCTTCGCGTCCGGGCTGTCGGGCTGCATCGTGAGCGCGGCGCGCGCCGCGCGTTCCGCATCCTGCGGCCGCCCGGCCGAAGCCGCCGCGCGGCCCTGCGCGAGCAGCCCCCAGAACTGCGCGGTGCGCGCGAGGCCCTGCCACTTGCCGCGCTGGTCGGTCGAGCGCGCCGCGGCGCGCGTGAACAGCGCCCGCGCTTCGTCGTGCCGGCCTTCGCGCAAGCGCAGCAGGCCGAGCCCGCCGAGTGCATCGGCGTCGTCGGCGCGCGCCTGCGCGGCGCGCGCGAGCAGCGGATCCGCGCCGGCCAGGTCGCCGCGCGCGAGCGCCTGCAGGCCGCGCTGCTGTGCGATGTAGTCGGGATCGCGTTCGAGCCGGCGTTGCGCGTCGCGCTGCCGGTCGAGGGTCGCGGCGCGATCGCGGAATTCGGTGTCGTCCGGCACGAGCGCCAGATACGCATGCAACGCGTCGAGATACGCGGGATCGGCGCCGGCGGACTGCAGCACGCGGCGCCACAGGGCCATCGCGTCCGTATGGTCGGTGTCGGCCCGCTTCGCGAGCGACCACGCGATCCGGTTCGCTTCCGCGCGCGTGTCGTCGCGCTGGTTCAGCAGCCGCGCGAGCGCCAGGGCCGCGCTGACGTCCTGCGGGTCGGCCGCGACCGCGCGGCGCAGCGCGGCGATCGCCGGCTCGCGTCCGCCCGGCGCATTCGACACGATCTGGTAGTACTCGGCGCCGAGCGCGCCGGACGGCGCACCGTTCGGAAACAGCGCGACGATCCGCCGGGCCGCTTCGTCGGCGCGGCCGCTGCGCGCGAGCAGGCGGATCTGCGCCATCTCGCCGCGCCCGCTCGTCGCGACGCGGTATTCGTCGGCCGCACGCCGCGTGCCCGGTGCCGCGGGCGCACGCGCCTGCAGGCGCGCCAGCGCGGCCTGCGCGCCTTGCGCGTCGCCGAGCCGTAACAGCACGCGCATCTGCTCCGCGAGCAGTTCGGGATCGTCCGGCGCGATCAGCAGCCCCTTGCGCAGCGCGTCGCGCGCGAGGTCGTCGCGATGCTTCGCGCCCCACATGCGGGCGGTCGAGAGCTGGCGCTGCACGTCGGCCCGATCGGTCGTGGCTGCCGCCGTGGCCGGCGCGGCTTTCGGCGCGACGGTTTTCGGTGGCGGAGCAACCGCGGAGGCGGTACCGCCGGCAGCCGCGGCCGGCGCCGCCGCGCAGACCGACGACGCGAGCCACGCGAACCCCGCGACACGCGGTGCGGTGCGCTTCATCGGGCCGCGCATGGACGCCCCTCCCAGCGCGCGTCGAGCGAGCCGTCCGCGCCGAACCGGTAGCGGCCCTCGCGCCAGCCGAGGCCGAACAGCGTCAGCACGCTCGTGTAGTAGCCGGGCGCCGACTGGCGCGCGAGCGTATCGACCCTCGCGGCCTGCGCATCGGCGAGCGCACGCTGGCCGCGCGCGTCGAGGAACGGCACGGCCGCCGCGGAGAAGCCGCCGTTGCCGTCGTTCGGCCCCGCGACGCCGGTCGTCGTGTCGACCTTCTCCGGCGGCGCGCCATGCGCGGCAATGTAGTCGGCAAACGGTGCGAACCGCGCGAGCAGCGGCGCGGCGAGCGGATCGGCGCGATCGAGCATGCCGGCCCACAGGTACACGCGGATCGCGTTGTACGCGCTTTCCGCGCGGGTTTGCGGATCGGGTCCGAAGCCGGCGCCCGCGCGATACAGCGCCCAGTCCGGCGAGAAGCCCTTCGGCGCGGTGTCGAGCAGCACGCGGCCAGTGCTGGCCGCGAGCGCGGCCCAGCGCCGATCGTCGGGCAGGCGCGCGGCGAGCCCGCGGATCACCTGCGGCGGCGAATAGCTCGGGTTCACGCGCCATTGGCCGTTGGCCAGCTTGAAGCCGGTCGGCCCGGGCAGCAGCGTGAGGCCGAGGCCCGGCACGCTGGCCGTCTCGTCGTCCAGCACGCGCTTCGCGAGCAGCGCGCCGCGCGCCGTGTAGCTGCGCTCGCGCCACAGCCGGCCGGCTTCGACGAGCGTGTATGCGATCCACAGGTCGGCGTCCGACGCCGCGTTCGCGTCGAGCACGCGCCATGCGCCGTCCGGCGCGCGGCCCCACAGCCACGCCGGCAGCCGGGCGCTCAGGTCGCCCTGCGCGAGGTTGTTCTCGGTCCATGCGAGGATCGTGTCGAACGTGCGCCGGTCGTTCGCGACCAGCGCGAAGAACAGTCCATACGCCTGCCCCTCCGATACCGTGCGCGAATCGGCCGAGCCGACGTCGATCACCCGACCGTCGGCCGACACGAAATCGCGCTTGAACGCGTCCCAGCGCGGCCACGCCGCGCCGCACTGCGCGTCGGCCGCGCCGTTTTGCGCCGCCTGCGCGCGCCCGGCGGTCGCGGTCGCGGTCGCCGCGCACGCCGCCGCGACGGCCAGCACGAGCGTCGTGCCGACGCGCCGCGCCGGCCGCGTTGCCCGTCGCCTTGCGAATGCCCACGCCATCCGTTACATCCCCCGTCGACGCGCGGCGATTCTCTGCAGCACGCTGAACACGCCGAGCGCGAGCAGCAGCCCCGCGGCCACGCCGACCGCGCCGAGCACGACCGGGTGCCGCGCCGGCTGCGTCCAGACGCGCGCGTACCACGGCACGAAGCCGACCACGTACGGCTCGCCCACACGGAGGCTGTCCACCTGACCCGGCCGCACCAGCGCGAGGTCGCCCTGCAGCTGCGACACGAGGCCCGGCTTCTCGAACACGTCGAGCAGATCGGCCAGGCGCGTCTGGTCGGTCGCCGTCAGCGCGACGACGCTGCGGCCATGGCTGCCCGGCAGCTCGAAGCCGGCGAGCGCGGCGAGCGAGCCCGTCTGCTCGATATGCGCGCCGCCGTCGGCCATGCCGATGCCGTTGCGCCAGCGTTCCTTCACCGAGAAGGCGACCCGCGTCGCGCCCGTGCCGCCCTGCTGGTCGATCGTCAGCGGCAGCGCCGCGCGCCAGTGCGACAGCAGCGGCGACGCGGGCGAGCCGTCGATCACGAGCAGGTCCTTGCGCCCTGCCAGCGCGGCGACGTCGCCGGGCCGCGCAACCTCCACGCGCAGCGCCGGGAAGCCGGTCCACTGGCCCATGTGGCCGAGCATCGTCAGATAGGCTTCGAGCTCCTGCGGCGATGGCCGGTCCGGGATCACGACGGCCGTCTGCGACAGGTCGGCGAAGCGCGTGAACGGGAAGCCGCTGTTCGCGAAGAACGCGAGGTTCGGCAACTGCGCGTAGTGGACGAAGTGCGAGAAGTCGATCGTCGAATCGGGATCGATCGCCGCGCGCTGCGGCTCGGTCGCGGTGCTCGAGCAGAGCCCCGTCTTCTGCGAATCGAGCGTGAAGCGGAACTGCAGCTGATTGCCGCTGCCGACGCGAAACGCCGGGATGTCCACATCGCTCGTCACGCGCCCTTCCGGCACCGCGAGCAGCGGCAGCTGCATGCGCCCGCGCGCGTCTTCCGCATGGGCCGGCCCGAGCCGGTACGACTTCACGAGCTGTTCGTTGATCTCGACGGCGAGCGTCGAGTCGTCCTGCACCGTCGGCGCCGTATAGCGGTAGCGCAGCGTGATCGGCACGCCCGAGCCGTTCCACGAATGGAGATCGGCCGGCACGCGCAGGTTCAGGCGGATCGCGTCGGGCGTCGTGCCGCGCACTTCGAGTTCGCGCGGGTCCGACACGAGTTCGCGGAACGCGATCGGCCGGTTCACCGGCAGCCAGCGCGGCGCGTCGTACGGTTTGCGGGGCGCGCCGAGATCGACGTGCGCGACGGTGGCCGCCGGGCCCGACAGCGCCGCACGGCCGAGCACCAGCGCCGCGACCGCGTCGTCGACTTCGGCCGCCGTGCGGCCCGTCACGACCAGCAGCTTGCGGCCCGGCGCGGCCGGGTTGTCGGCCACCGCGAGCAGCGGGCCGTTGACCGACGGCAGCGCGAGGCCGGCCGGCAGCGTCGAAGCCGTGCCGACCACCACCGCCTGGTCGTCGGCAGGCAGCGTCGCCGCGACCGGGAAGCGCGCCTGCCGGTAGTCGGCCTGCGCGCCGAACCACGACGCGAGCACGCCGGCGCTGCGCAGCGTCGCCGAATCGGGCGACGCCGGCAGCACGAACGGCAGCCGCAGCAGCCCGTTGTCGCGCCGGTCGAAGAACGGCGCGGGCAGCAGCGCCAGGTCGTTCGGCAGGCGCAGCGGCGATTCGTCGAGGATCAGCTCGCTCGTCGGGCTCACGTCGGCCCACAGCGCCGAGTTCGACGGGTCCTCGCAGTGATCGAGCGTGTAGTGCGCGATCAGGCGCAGGCCGATCTGGTTGAAATCGGAGAAATAACGCGGATCGATCGGGATGTCCTGCGTGACCGTGCGGCCCGCGCGCGTCGCGTCGAACGGGACCGTCGCGATCACCTCGCCGTTCATCGACACCTTCAGGTGCGACATCGGGAACACCAGCGACGGCGAATACGCGTAGGTCAGACGCAGCCGCGCGCCAGTCACCACGCGGTCGAGCCGCACGCCCGCGTTGATCGTGCGCGCGTCGTCGGCGCCGCGCAGGCGCACCGGATCGAATGCGCCGAGCGACGCGAACGGCAGGTGCACGGTCGTCGTCGGCAGCCCGGCGGACGCCGCGCTGGCGGCATTCGGCACGGCCGCGCCGCTGGCGGGCGACGGCGCGGCCGGAGTCCCGGCGGACGCCGACGCGGCAGCAGGCACCGCCGGCATCGGTGCGGCCGACAACGCGGCCGCATGGAGCGCGCCGAACGTGGCCACCGACAGGACGAACAGCGAAACGGCCGGCTTCATGCGCGGCTCCGCATCGTCGTGATCATCCGGTTATCAAGCGCGTCGCGACCGACGCGCGCACAGCAGCTCTGCCCGCGAGTGCACATCCCCACTGCTTCCCCTCAATGTCTGGCCTGAATGCAATTATCGAAACGACGCGGCGAACTCTCTGGCTGCCGATTCGTCAGACGGTGCGCGGGCCTGGCACAGGCGCTCGCACATTCGTCACACTATCTCAAAATCAGGGCGAAACTCACCGTGATTCGCGCTGACGAAGCGAAAAACAACTCAATTCGGTCGGAAATGCTGCGCGCCGCGATTGAATGGCAAGAATTACGCCGTTGCTGCCTGCCGGAGCGACCGGCATACTGCCGGCGCGCCGGGCTGGCCGGTCGAACACCCGACTACCGGCCGAATGCCGGTTGCGACCCCTTGCGGGCCGCCCGGATGCGCTGCCGCGCGAGCGGCGCGTATGCTACCGCAAGCTCGCGCCGAGCGCCGCGCTTTCTTCATGGAAAACTGACTTGGATCAATTCGTCGACACCGCCACGCCGTCCCCCGACACGCTGCTGCGCATCATTGCCGCGCAGGCCGAAATCGCGAAACTCGGCCTCGATCTCGGCAGCGTGATGGCTTACGTGACCGAGCAGGTGCCGCAGCTCACGGGCGCGAGCGGCGCGGCGGTCGAATTCGCCGAAGGCGACGACATGGTGTACCGCGCCGCGTCGGGTTCGGCCGCCGGGATGCTCGGGCTGCGGCTGCGCCGCTCGGGCAGCCTGTCCGGCCTGTGCGTGACCCGCGGTGAATTGCTGCGCTGCACGGATTCGGAAACCGACCCGCGCGTCGATCGCGACGCGTGCCGCCGGGTCGGGCTGCGCTCGATGCTGGTGATGCCGCTCACGCATGCGGACACGACGGTCGGCGTGCTGAAGGTGATGTCGCCGGACGTCGACGGTTTTTCGGCCGCCGACGCCGGCACGCTGCGGCTGATGGCCGACCTGATCGCCGCCGCGATGTTCCACGCGGCGCGCAACGAAGCCAACGAGCTGTACCTGCGCGCGACGCACGACGCGCTCACCGGCCTGCCGAACCGCGCGCTGTTCTACGACCGCCTGCGCCAGTCGATGCACACGGCGCTGCGCGCGAACGGCCGGCTCGGCATCCTCAACATCGACATGGACGGGCTCAAGCCGATCAACGACGGCCTCGGCCACCGCGCGGGCGACGCCGCGCTGCGCGAGATCGCGATGCGGATGCTCGGCGCCGTGCGGCGCTCGGATACGGTCGCGCGGGTGGGCGGCGACGAGTTCGCGGTGATCCTGCCGAATGTCGGCGGCCGCGACGACGTCGACGCGCAACGCGCCCGGCTCGCGCGCAAGGTTGGCGAGCCGTTCGAATTCGACGGGCATCCGCTGCGGCTCGGCGTCAGCGTCGGCATCGCGATGCTGCCCGACGACGGCACCGACATGAACGCGCTGATCGAACATGCGGATCGGGAGATGTATGAGGTGAAGCGGACGCGGACGCGGCGGGTTGACCACGTGTGATACGAAGGCGGAATGTCGCGTTGCCCGTCTGGACATCCGGCGGAGCAGAAAGCAGATCGACATGCGATGACAGCAATATGTAATTTTATGGTTATCATTGCGATCCCAAGCACCGACACGCCCGACATCATGTGGCGCAACCGAGCAGGCAAAGAGTACATGCCTTTGTCGCTCGATCGGTTCGCCACTTCACGCAATGGATCATCTGCTTCCGCACTACGAACGAGAGCTTGGCCTGCTGCGCGCATCAATTGCCTCCTTCTCGGCGCGCTATCCCAAAATTGCCGTCCGCCTCGGGATCAACGGAGACCGCTCTGAAGATCCGCATATCGAGCGAATGCTGCAGTCATTCGCTCTTCTTGCCGCGAATATCGGCACCCGGCTCAGTGACGAGTATCCTGAATTCACCACGTCGCTCGCAGGCATGCTGTGCCCTCAATACCTGCGACCGGTCCCGGCATGTACGATTGCCCGGTTCGACATCGGCGACGTGTTCGACAAGCTGACCGAACCGTCGTCGATTCGCCGCAACACCGAACTCTCGAGCAAAGCGGAGGACTGCCGCTTCCGTACTGTCTACGACGTTACGCTTGCGCCCATACGCATTGAGCACGCGCGGTACGGGCCGGCAACCAGCGTTCCGTCCTATGCGGTATTGCCACCGAGCACATCCGGCCTCCTCTCGATCACTTTCGCGGTTACGCGGCCTGATTTTCGTATCGCGTCCATCCCGAGTCCGCTGCGTGTCCATATCCACGGCGCAGACGAAGTCGTCGCCACGATCCTCGATTCGATGACAATGCGGACCGCGGCAGCGTTCGTCGAAGACGCGCAACAGCGGTGGACCGCATTGCACGCTTCGCCGCTTGCACCGGTAGGCTATGACGACACCGAGCGGCTGATCGACGAAGACGACGGAGCGCCGGCCCTGCGATTGCTCGGCGAATACTTCGCATACTCGAAGAAGTTCGATTTCGTTGACGTCGACCTCGGTGCGCTGACCGATGCAGCAGGCCCGGATCACAAACTGACGCTGCACCTCGCGATCGGCGGCATACATCCGGACTCGCGGGAAGCCCAGCGGCTGGGCGCGTTGTCAGCAGATAACCTGAAGCTCTTCTGCACGCCGATCGTCAATTTGTTCCGGCTAACATCGGTGCCGCTCAAACGAGACTCGCTGACCGGCACGTATCCGGTGCAGTCGCAGAACACCGATGCAGCGCAGGTTGCGATCTGGTCGGTCGACACGGTACGCGCCACGACTGGCGTGTCGAGGGCGGCTGTCATTCCGCCGTTCACGTCGCTCATGCATGGCGGTGTCGGCGGCCCAACCGGCCCCTACTGGATTTCCGTCCAACGCGCGGCGACGACTTCTTCGGGAAAAGCCGAGGCTGCGATCAGTCTGGTGGGACTCGATGGTCGCCCTGCGTCCGACACCGGGATCGAGCAGATCACCGCGAACATGACGTGCACGAACGGCGATCTCCCCCGGACGATAAGGGCGCGTGCGCCGAATGGCGATCTCGTCAACGAACAAGGCGCAATCGTGTCGCGCATCGACATGCTCGACGCGCCCACCCCGGTTGCCCGTCTACCGCAAGAAGGCGACGCCGTATGGCGGCTCATCGCGCAACTCGCGCCGCATTCGATCGAACTGACCCGCTCCGGGCTTGCAGAATTGAAACGCCTGCTCCGCCAATTTGCGGTGCAGTCGGGCACGCACGCGAATCTGATCGATGGATTGACGAACCTGGGTCATCGCGTCCGGCAACTCTGGCTGTCGGGAGAGCCGATGCCGAGCTTTGTACGCGGCCTGGAGGTGACGCTGACCGTTGACGAACAGGCGTTCGCGGCAACGAGTCTGAATGCGTTCGTCGGTGTGATGGAGCGTTTTTTCACTGCGCATATGTCCGCAACGAACTTCGTGCAGCTTGTCGTCATGTCCGCCAACAACGGCAGGGAAATTCGACGCAGTGCGCCGCGACCGGGAGCGACGCCGCTCGTGTGACCTCGCGGTGCGACAAGTCTTGCGGAACGTTCGCCCGGTCACCTATGCCGATCAGACGAGGCTCGAAATCAAACAACATCCGCAAGTCGCGCGATGGCCGTGCCGGGCAATCGGGACGCCATCGTCAGTCATCGATTCGTCGCCCTCGACGATCAGGTTCGGTTTAATCTCGGGATGCTGCGGACACGTCACTTCGTCGCCCTTGCGCGCCACGAATCGGCCGTCGAAGCGCATCTTCGACGAACCTGTGATTACCTTGCCGCCATGGTCGGTGTCGTCGCCGACACGGATGAGATTCATCATGAATTCGATTCCTTGCTCGTAACGTGATCCGGATGCTTGTCAGTAGCGGAAATACAGGATGCCCAGTGCGGCAGGGTCGCCGGGTTTCTTATCCTTCTTCGTGATGGCCGGGAGATCGACGTTTTTGACGTCCTTCCAGCCGAATCCCTCAAAAATTCCTTCGGCCAGTCGAACGAAGCCCATCATCTTCCGGGCAACGCGATAAGTAATGAACCCGTAGCCCAGCGCCGACACCAAAGTCCCCAGCGCGCATGATATGATCAAATTTCCAATTGGCACGCCGCCTTTAAAAATAGCGAAGCACGCAATTATAAAATATTCAAAAAACATCGCAGCCGCAAAAAATGCCCCACCCCATTTAAATGAAGCTCGATAATGAGCAAAGCGACCTCGGCTACAATGCGGATGAAGCGCCACAATTTTGTCCGACAATCGCCGGATGCCGAATGCCTGCCAAGTATCACCCCAACGCTCAGCCACAATCTCGACCTCGTCACCTTCTGAAAATACCGACCACCAAACCCAAGCCTTCACCGACCTCCCTTCAAGCTCGAACTCAAGCAGGTCAGCGTCTTCGGTAGTATCCATTGCCATACCACTTAGTCCGACGGCAACTCCACCGAGGCCGACCAAACTGGCCGCAACTGCCGTCGCGCCCATCTTGGCGCGGTCCGCATCGCTAAAGAAGAAGTCCTGACTGCAGCGCGTCTTGCGAAGGTTGCAGAGGCGCCCACGCAGCAACTGAGACTGCGGTCGTGACGTGAAGTTAGTAGCGAAAATACAGCACCCCCAACGCGCCCGGCTCGCCCGGTTTTTTCCCTTTTTTTGTAATCGCAGGAAGATCTATATCCTTCACACCCTTCCATCCAAATCCACGAAATATATTCTCCGCGAGACCGACAAATCCCATAAATTTTCGAGCGATACGGAAAGCGATAATTCCGTATACCGCAGCCGCTGCAAACCCGCCGATTGCAAGCCCAACAGTGAGACCAACCCAATCCGTCTCCGATCCGTATTTCAAAAAACCATACAAAAAACCAAATACAAAAAATGCCGCGATTAGTGACACAGAAATTTTGCACCATAATTTCAACGTGGCGCGGTAGTGGGCATTCCGGCCACGACTACAATGTGGATGGAGTGCGACAATCCCATCAGATATCCGTCGAACACCAAAAGCTTGCCAAGTGTCCCCCCAACGTTCTGCGACAACTTCGACTTCATCCCCTTCTGCAAACGCCGACCACCATACCCACGCTTTGACCGGCTTGCCATCTAGGTCGAATTCGATCAGATCAGCTTCTTCCGCGGTGTCCATAGCCATACCGCTCAAGCCCACTGCCACACCGCCCAATCCAGCCAAACCTGCAGCAATCGCAGTCGCGCCCATCTTCGCTCGATCAGCATCGGTAAAGAAGAAATCCTGACTGCAACGCGTTTTGCGCAGGTTGCAGACACGCCCGCGCAGCAACTTCGACTGCGGTCGCGACGTGACCTTAGTAGCGGAAATACAGCACCCCCAATGCGCCAGGCTCGCCGGGTTGCTTATGCTTCTTCGTGATGGCCGGTAGATCGATATTTTTAACATCCTTCCATCCGAATCCCTCAAAAATTCCTTCGGCCAGACGAACAAAGCCCATCATTTTTCTCGAGATTCGATATGTTATAAATGCAAAACCCGCCGCCGACACCAGGCTGGATATCAGGCATCCGATTATCAGATTTTCAATTGGGACACCACCCTTGAAAATTGCAAAGCATGCAATAATAAAATACATGATCATCAGCATAGAGAAAAAAATCATCCCTCCCCATCTGAATGAAGCTCGATAGTGTGCGAATCGACCTCGACTACAGTGCGGATGGAGCGCCACAATTTTGTCCGAAAGTCGTCGAATACCAAAGACCTGCCAGATATCCCCCAAACGCTCAGCAACCACCTCCACCTCATCTCCCTCTGCAAACACAGACCACCATACCCATGCCTTCACTGGCTTCCCATCAAGATCAAACTCGAGCAGATCAGCCTCTTCGGTGGTATCCATCGCCATCCCACTCAGCCCTACTGCAACGCCTCCCAAACCGACCAAGCCGGCTGCAATCGCGGTTGCGCCCATTTCAGCGCGATCAACTTCGCCGAAAATAAAATCGTGACCACCCCGCGTCTTACGCAGGTTTTTAATACGACCGCGCATTTTGACGACGGATGAAGTTTTCAATTCGATCATATTTATTGCACTCCGGAGCTCGGCTTCAAACCAACAGCAGCGAGAGCCTTCTCAAACTCATCACGCTGCTTATCTATCGCCCATGGCGGATTGTCCTGCCCTTTGCCAAACGAGCATTTCTCAAACCACGCCTGGAGGTCATTATCTGAAAAATATGCAATTAAAAGCTGTAGTATTACAAGTGCCACTGCAACTTCCCAGCCAGCGAGAAATAGAACCCCACGACCGATCAATAGAAGGGCAGCACGCTCCGTAACTATAATTCCAGCTTCTTCTGCAGCTGCTCCGACAGCAGCCCTACCGACAGCATTGGCTGCCGCCCGCCCCGCACCACTCGCAGCCATTGCGCCCGATCGAGCCGTCGCGCCCGCAATACCTACTCCAACTTTCGCGATAAACACTACGCCGCGTCCGCCGGTAATACGGGCGATCAACGGAGCAGATGAGGTCAATGCCGTAAGGAAATTTGCTCCTGTTGCACCGAGTCCGAGCATTGCCTTAAAGAAGTATGCCGACATCAAACCATATTGCGTCTTTCCGGCGCTTTCAAATCCCTTCCCTGCATCCAGCACCGTCCCAATCATCGAAGACGCCCCGCCAAAATACCCGGTAATCGCCTTCAGATTGCTCAACGTCCGCGCCGCGTCCTTCGACAATCCCGTCATCAGCTTCGTCGAAGCCTGCAGGCAAGCGGACATCGACGAGAATCCCCCCGCCACCAACATCGCGTAGTCTTCGCCCTTCTTGTCCGCCTTCGCAAGCGCGCAACCGAAGCTCAGCAACTCGATCACGGCCAGCGTGCCGCCGATCCGCACACCGAGATTGACCGCCTTGCCTTCCTGCGTCAACTTGACCGCATTCCATTTCGCCCGATAGAGCTGGCCGCCTTCGTGTTCGGCGAGCGACTGAATCGTCCTGACGAACGCGTCTTTCGCCACGACGCCCTGACTGCGCAACGTCCGATATCCCTGCTGCAACCTCAGACGCAACTCCGGTTCGACCTTGATCGCCTGCCTGACGAGATCGATCGTGTCCGCCTTGCTGATGCCGATGCGCAACATCAGCGCACCGCGAATCATGAATGTACCGGCGCAATCGCCCAGAACGCCAAGCCCCGTCCATTTGAACAGCGCATTGCCCATCGTGATGACGAGTGCATCGCCCTGAAGGCTTTTCAAATACTTTTCCGACACCGATACGGGACTCTGATGCTCATGCACCTCCTGCATCTTGTCGCGGAAATCGACGAAGTTCTTCAACTGCTCCAGCACTTTGCTGACCTTGTCGGCGATGTCGCTGACCGTGTCGGTCTTGGTCGTCTTGTTCGCGATCGCCTGGGTCAGCAACTGCTTGATCTCGGCCTTCGGTTGCTTCTGGTTGTAGGCGAACGCACGCCACACGAGACTGGTCGGCAAAGTCGGATCCATGTTGTTGACCAGTTCCTCGACGACGGCCGCACCACGATCCTCCGACGGCAATCCGTTGATCGCCTCGATCACGACTTTCTCGAACGCCCGTCCGTCGTCCGCGTTTTCTTCGTGATAGTCATGCAGCGCGGCGATGAACGTGGGCGCCTTCAGCCATGCCTTCACGTCGGGTGTACGGCGCGCCTGAATTGCCTTGACCGCATCCTGAACAGACGTGAACCATGGCCGGAAGGCGCCGAGCTTGCGCAGATTCAGTTTGCCCTCGTACTTGGGCCACTCGGCATCGCCGATCGTCTTCGCTTCCTCGGGGCTGATCACGCCCGCTTGCTCGATCCGCCGGTCCGACGCCGCCTGCTGCTCGGGCGAGACGACGGCGTAACTCGGAATGCCGTCTATCGCGCCAGGGTTGTTCAGCATGCCTTCCCAGCCGGCCCGCAGGGCGGAGCGCATGCGGCTCTTGAACGCAACCGCCCCGTTGCGCACGGCCACCTCGGCTGCATCGATCGACAGCATCGCGTCGATTTGCCGGCCCTGCTCCTTCACGTACAGCGACAACATGCTGCCTGCATCGTTACGAAAATCGTTCAGTTCGTGAACGTTGCCGATGCCGTCCCACAACGCGAGCATCATGGGCGGATGAGATTGCCCTTTCCCAGTCGAGCCGATCGTGTTCATCAGTTTGACCAGCGCTTCGCTCGTCGACAGTGGCGACGCCTGTCGGATATGCAGCGGGTAGCGGGTCGACTCCCGTCCCATCAGCTTCGGGTCGTAAGCGCCGGTCTCGTCGGTCAATCGCTGGTCCTGCGGGACGAGCAGTTTGGGGTCCAGCGCCGGCATGTACTCGACGACATCATCAATCCGCTCACGCGTTGCAACGACCGCATGCTTCTTCGGGTCGTTGCCGCCGTTGATCCATTTGGACGGCTCGATCCATTGCATGCGCTGCTCGCGCAATGCCGGATTTTCCTCGTATCGCTTGAATGTATCGTCGACCCATGCGTGCTCGGAAAATGCGATGTAGACACGGTCCGTGCATTTTTCCGGACGCTCGATCGCGATCAAGTCCATCGGCACCGCAATCGCACACTGGGCGCACGCGGGATGCGTGGACGGTTCCTCAGGCAGCGGACGCGATTGTTTCCACAGTCGCCCGTCTTCCGTCACCTTGTACACCTCCCACCGCTTGGGACCTCGGGCACTCTGGACGTAATACAGGTACACCCATCCATCGCGCAGGGTGCGCAGCCCGTAACGGTGCGTCGTCAGTGGCACGTCGGTGATGCCTTTCCCGCCAATGCCGTCCGGAAGCTTTGCCGGAACCTTATTCGGCAAAACGGTATAGCGGACAGGCAGGATCGGCAGCCCGGTCTTCTGGCAATTCGCGCATTCTCGTTCAGTGGTCGCCATTTCTTTTATTCGTATCTCGTGTCGGGGCTCGGTCGGCGTTGCGGGTCGGATAGCGAGGCCGCCTGTCCGTACCACGCCCCTTGTCGAATTTCGTCGATGTCGTCAGGCCGAAGGTGGCCGATCGCCGCAGTATAAAAATCGTCGGGCGAAAACTGCTTCAACACCTTCTCAATCTCGGGATGCCGATCGAAGTGCGGATGCCAGTCGAGCGCGTGCCCGATGAACGCGATCAGGTCGTCACGATCCTGCAGCCCGTATTGCTCGGCCCGCGCCGCGGCCGCAACGGCCGCGTCTACTTCCGCAGGCGTCGGCTGACGGCCTGCCGCCAACGCGTGTAATGCGAGCGCACGGTTGACGAGGCCGTGGCGATGCACTTCCGGCCATTGCGCGGCGGTAAGCGAACACGCCCGGCTCGATCCAACGCCACGGCCATACGCTCGCGGTTTCGCGCACACGTCGAGCGCATGCCAGACAGTCACCGGCCCGAGTAGCGCCTGCTGCTGTTGCTCGGTCAATAGCGGCCAGATCAAACCCAACGCACGGGTGTCGTAAAAGCGCAGCGCACATAGCCGCCCGCGCTCGTCGTACTGCAACACTTGCGTCGACCAGTGTCCGGCGACTTCGTCGGCGGAAGCAGTACTCGCCAGCCATCCGCCGATGCGCTGTCCGAGCCCCTGCGCCATCGACGCGGGACGCCGGTCTTCGAATGCGAGCCGCACGCTTTCCTTCAGCAGCATGGCGCCTGCCGACGACCGCAAATCCAGTTCAACGAGGTAAGGCTGCTGTTCAGCCGGAAATCCGTCGTGCGCGATCGTCACGATCGTGCGCTTCAGCTCGCTGAATGCCGATCCGTCGTCTGACGGCACATCACGCTGCGACGGATCGACAACCAGAAGACAACGCATTTCAGGGTGCTTGTCGAAATAGGCGTGCAGCACACTGGCGGTGGCGTCGATCACTGCGTTCTCGCTAGACGCACTCAGGCCATCCGCACCATCCGCGACACGATTGTTCGGAGTATTCATCATGACTACTCCAGCACGACGCTCGACGCACTGTCGGCCGCCGCCGACGCCGTCTTCCATGCGCAACCTTTCTGTACGCTCGCAATCGGCGACGGCAGGCGCATGGATGACGCACCGGGCTTGTCCCACGATGCACATTTCTCGAGGATCTGGCCGCTCGTGCCGTTCTCGATCAGGTCGGGCGCGATCTTGATATAGGAGCCGCCGGCACCAATCCAGATCTCCTTTTCCGCGGAGATCACGACACGCCCGCTCGAACTCGTGATCGTCACGTCGTTGAGCGCCGCAAGCTTCATCTCGTCGCTCTGCGCCTGAATCTCGACCTTCCCCTTGGCGGCGAAGAGCTTGATCCCCGCGTTCTGAGCAAACAGGCTGATCTTTTCCATCACGCTCGCGATCAGCGATTTCCCGGCGGCGACGTGCGTACTTCTGCCGCTGACGATATTGACTTGCTGGTTCGCCGTGAGCTGCGCCGAGTCCTGCGTCGATACGCCCACACCCGCGGGACTCGCGATCAGCATGATCGGCGACGAAAACCCGTTTGCGCTACCCGTGCCGCCACCTCCCGTTCGACCGCCACTGCCTGCGCCACCCGCCACGTTGTACTGCGTTGCATTGGTGAATCGCTTCAGCGCGTCGTGCCCTTCGTCCAGGCTCTCGGCCTGATTTGCCGCACTCGCCTGTGACGTCAGTTCCACCACGCTCTCCGCACTCGCCAATTGCTCGGTCGCGGCAGTCACGTTCAGAGGCTGGTGAGCCGTTGCCGAATGCGTCGAAACGAACAACCCATGCCCCGCACGAATGGCGCCGTACGCGTCCGATTTGAGATCAAAGCCATTGCCGAGGAATGCGCCGCGTGCATTGTCCGTATGCTGGATCAGGTAGCCGAGATGCAGATGAGACTGATAGCTGCTGGAATAGAGGTGAACGCGATTCTGCTGCGTCGAGTCGTCCATCACGAGCTGGTTGTAGCCCGTCCCGCCGTACTCGCGCGACCGGTAGCCCGACAGCAGTCCGTTCGAGTGCCACACCGGTTGGGTCGCGCCCCCGTACATCCTCGCAATGATGACGGGCCGGTCGCAATCGCCTTCCATGAAACCGACGACGACCTCATCGCCCTTGCGCAATGGCTGGATGCCACCGCGGTTCGCACCGGCATCGAGAAAAGTCGGCCGCACCCAACACGACGCGCGTTCGTCCTGGTCATTGCGGCGGTTCCAGTGAAACCACACCTTCACGCGATTCAACGAGTCGGTGTACACCTCTTCACCACCCGGTCCGGCAACGATCGCGTTCTGCAACTGCATGACCGGCTTCTTGTGCTCGAACGGACTGCGAAACGGAACGTTGCGCGGCTGTGCCTCGACCTTAACCTGAAAGAAGCCTTCGCTGCCGTCTGCATGCCGCACGGTTGCTCCGGCCTTCGCCTCGGAAACCTCGGCAGCCAGCCCATCGGGAAAGGCCTCCACACCATCGAGACCCGGCACGTTGTTGGATATCAGCCAGTCGACTCCAAGCAGCACGAACTCTCGATCGGCCTGGTTGCCCGCATCGTGAATCGGGTGACCGCGAAGTTCGAAACGCCTTCCCGGCATCGCACAACGCAAGCCGCCCACACCGTGAAAGCGCTTCATTCGCGACATCTTCTCTTCAAGACGAATCCGCGCGAGGCGTTCGCCCTGCTCCCGATCGGACCACATGTAGGCACCCGGATAGTCGTAGACCTCGCCGTCCGTCGGCAAATTGCCGTGGACGTCGGTCACGCCTTGAACCTGTCGGGGAAGATCGGGCCGCTTGTAGTCGAACGAGCGCGACGTCAGTTGCGCACTCTCGATCTGAAGCTGCTCCTTCCATTGAGCGAATCCGTCCAGCTCGCCGCCAATTTCCATGCGGCCGAACTCGACGACCGGTTGCCTGAGCGCGGGAACGAAGTAGGCGTCGTCCGTCACGACCATCGTGTGGGATCGGCCGTCGTCCGCTTGTTCGAAGTAGGGAAATACACCCACCTCTTCCATGCTTCGGTGGACGAAATTCAGATCGTATTCCCATTGCACGCGATTCGAATACGACGGTAACGCACCATGCAGGTCGAAGCGGAACGCGCCGCGTGCCTGCGCATGCTCGTTGAATACGTCGGTGAGAATCTGTTCGCCGTTCTGCTCCTGCCAATCGCGCATGTCGCGACGCAGGCACAGGAAGTAAAGCCACGAGGAAAAGGCCAGCTTGTAGTACGTGAGCGGGCCATCGGATCCCAGCCGGCTGAAGCGGTGAACGTAACCGTGAATCGGCATGTACGTACCGTCGACCTGCTGAATCCAGAGCGTCACCGGCTTGGCCAGCAGCGCCTTGAGGTCGATCTGGCCACCGCGCGGCGACACGACGTCGATCACGAATTCATAGTCGCGTCCTAATCTGGCCGTTCCTTTAACGTACAGAGGCAGTAACCAGTCGACGCCGAGTGGCGTGTCCAGTTTGACAAGACGATTGTATTGCGCGTCGCCCAGACGCAACGTCTTATAAAGTGCGGTATGGCCCATGCAGCATGCCCTTGATTGTATTAAGGCGGGATTTCTGCCGAGCCGATATTATAAATACCTTTCACAATAAATTCGATTAGCCGACAGTCTTTGAATATTGTCAGGTTCAAAGCAACGACCATCGGGTAAATATTTCCGATATTCCGTATTTTGGTTTTGATTCGGCAATCATTACACGACACGCACCTTCTTCCATGCGTGGCTCTCGCTCGGTGGCACCCCGCCGCCTCGCGCACGCACGGCTAACCCACCCGCGGCACCGCGATCGCCAGCCCGACCACGATCCACTGCACGATCGCGACCAGCACGGCGGCACGGCACAGCCCGACCGCGCCGCGCACGCGGTCGTCCAAAGCGCGTCCAGTCTTCCCTGCATCGATCCAGCCGAGCTCGACAAGCGCGCGATCGAGCGCGGCGAGCCCGTCGTCGACCGACGCATCGCACGACGCCGCCCGCGCCAGCGCGGCGAACAGCCGGCGGTCGATCTCGATGCGCACCGCGTACCACAGCACGGCAATCCCCGACCCGGTGCTGACCACGGCCAGCAGCACGCGCGCGATCGTCGACGGCGCCCAGCCCGACGCGATCCACCACCCGGCGCCGGCCGCGGCCAACGCGGCCGCGATCGCCCACGCGCCCGCATCGAGCGCACCGCGCGCGGCGGCGATCCGGAACGGAGCAGATGGGTCGCGCATCACGGCCCTCCCGTCACGCGGCGGCGGTCGATCCAGTCCTGCAGCACGGCCACGCCGTCGTCCGACCATACCGCGCGCGGCCGCACCGCCCGTACCGCCGCGAGCGCGTCGCGCACATCGCCGAGCCCCCGCCGCGCGGCGAGCCACGCGGCCGCGCACAACACGCTGCGCCCGTAGCCGACCGCGCAGCAGACCAGCACGTCGCGCCCTTCCGCATGCAGGCGTTCGAGTGCCGCGACGGCCGCCGCGAGCTGCGCGGGCGTGGGCGCGACGAGGTCGAGTTGCGGCACCGCCACATACGCGAGAGACGCGTCGGCCGCGGCCCAGCGCGGCATCTCGGCCGTCAGGTCAACGAGCGCCGTGAAGCCATGGCGCCGCACGTCGCGCGTGGTCGGCGTGCGGCCGATCCACACGCGCTCGTCGATGCGCGCCGGCGCCGGCTGCCGGAACGTCCACCACCGCGAATTGACGAACGCCGCGGCGATCGTCGGCGCGAGCAGCCAGCGCACGGACACCGGCAAGCGGCCCGCATCGTCCTTCTGGAACGCGCCGGGCGCGCCGCGCCAATAGATCCACGCAACGCACGCGAGCGCCAGCGCCCCCCACCCGGCCGCCAGTGCAAGGCCCGGCGCACGCGACACGCAGTAAAGCGCCGCGAGTGCGACCAGCGCCGCGCCGAGCGCGTAGCGGCGCGCCAGCGCGCGGCCGGCGGCGGACGGGGAAGCGGCCGCACCCGGCAACCGCCCCGCGGCGTCACGCAACGGAAACAGAAACAGCGCGAGACAGCCGACAGCCGCGCCGGTCGGCACGTCGATCACGTGATGCTGGTAGGTCGTCAGCACCGACACGCCGATTGCCGCGAACCACGCATGCAGCACGATGCGCGCGGCCCTGCCGCGCAGATGCTTCGCATAGACGGCCCACAACACGACGAGCAGGCCGATGTGCAGCGACGGCGCCTGGTTGAACGGCTTGTCGAATCCCATCAGCAGCGTGAACAGCGCGCCGGCCACGCCGCCTGCATCGGGCCGCTCGAAGCCGAAGCGCAGCGGCCATGCGATGAAGCATGCGACCGAGATCAGCTGCACGGTCAACAGCCGCTTCACGTGATCGAGCAAATCGTCGCGGCGGGTCCAGAAGAAGAACGATAGCGCGTACAGCAGGTCGATCGACCAGTACGGCACGATGGTCCACGGCACGAACGGAATCCCGTGCTCCCAGCCGAACGCGAAGGTCGGCACCTCGGCGCGGCGCGCGGCGAGCCAGTTCGCGAAGCCGTAGGTGGAGAAGAACACCGCGCCCATCGCCGCGAGCCAACCGACGCGCAGCGCGAACGACGCATCGCGCGCGCCGGCCGCCGGCTCGGCCAGACCGCCGCCCGCGCCGCCGCCGAGCGCGCTCACGACGCGTCGACCCGCTGCGCGAGGCTGACCGTGAAGATGCCCATCTCGTCGATACGCTGGTCGAGCTTGCGGAAACCGGCGCGCGCGACGAGCTCGTCCATCTCGGCCTGCGAGCGGCGGCGCATCACCCAGGTCGCATCGCCGCGGTGATTGTTCAGCGCACGCGCGATGAATTCGAGCTGCGGATGCCACGGCTGCCCCGTATAGACGAGATAGCCGCCGGGCGGCACCGCCTGCGCGAGCCCGCGCAGCGAGCGCTCGATCAGCGCGTTCTCGCCGAATAGTTCATACAGCCCCGACACGATCGCGAGCGTCGGACGCGGCTCGAGCGTCGCGAGCGACGCCTCGTCGAACGCGTCGCCCCGCTCGAAGCGCGCGATCGGCTCGAGGCCGCGCTGCGCGATCAGCACGCGTCCGGCCTCGACGTTCGGCGGGCTGTAGTCGCGCAGCGTGATGTCGTCGGGCGCCGCGCCGTCGCGTTCGGCGGCCGTCGCGATCGCGTCGAGCACATAGCGTCCGTGCCCGGCCGCGATGTCGACGATCCGCACGGGTTCGCCGAGGCCGCGCAGCCGGCCGATCGCCGCGCCGATCAGCTCCTGCAGATGCACCTTGCGCTGACGGATGCCGACCCAGCCCGGCGAGTCGAGATAGGTGCGGTCGATCAGCGCGCCGACGCCGAGCCGGCCCTGCGCGCGGTTGCGGTACACGTAGTCGAGCGTCGAGCCCGAATCGAAGCCGAGCCGCAGACCGAGCGCGATGCCGTCCGACAGCGCGCCGCCGGCCTTCAGCCCGGCCCGCGTGATCGCCCAGTACGCGCGGGCGAACGGGTTCGCGGGCGGCCGGCCGAGCGCCGCGTATTCGTCGTGGAACGCGCCGCGCCGGTCGGCGTCGGCGAGCGACACGCGCGGGCTCGGCGTATCGAACTCGCGCAGCACGAACGCGCGCAGCGGCGCGAGCGCCTGCGCGCGGTCGCGCTCGCCGAGCGTGTCGTGATAGAAGCCAGGCAGCACGATGCGCTCCTTGCGCACGGCGCCGAGCCGCTCGAAGAAGCGGTCCTGCGGGCCGCGATGGACGACCCAGTCGGCGCCCGAAATCAGCAGCTGCGTCGGCACGGTGATCGCGGCCGCATCGGCGACGATCCGCTTCGCGGTGTCGTGCAGGTCGAGCAGCATGTTGACGGCGATCGGCCGCGTGATCAGCGGATCGGCCGCATAGCTCGCGATCCGTTCGGGGTCGTGCGTGAGGAATTTCGGTTTCACGTAGCTGTTCACGTAGAACAGCCCGCGCAGCTTGTGCATCAGCCGCAGCCCCGGCCGCGCGAACGGCACGTAGAGCTTGATGTGGAACGCCGGCGACGCGACCACGAGGCAGCGGATCGGCGGCGCGTAATCGTGTACCCAGGTGGCGGCGAGCACCGCGCCGACGCTCTGCCCGATCACGGCGATGTCCTCGATCGCGATGCCGTGCGTGTCGCGGATATGCTCGACGAATATCTGCAGGTCGCGCACCGACGCGGCCGCGCTCGGGCTGTAGCCGCGCGCGCCGGGCGAGCGGCCGTGGCCGCGCGCATCCCATGCGAAGAACGCGAAGTCCGGCAGGTCGAGCTCGTCGACGAGATGCGCGACGCGCGCCGAATGTTCGTGGCCGCGATGCAGCAGCACGATCGCGCCGCGGCAGCGCGGGCCCGTCGCGGGCCAGTGACGATAGAACAGCGTTTCGCCGTCGTGCGTGATGAAGTCAGCCTCGCGGGCCGTGCGTGCGCTCATGCGTTTCTCTCGTTTCGTTGTTCGAATCATGCGGCGCCGCCCTCAGGCGCCGGCCCACCCGTTGGCCGTCAGCCGCCCGCTTCGGCGACGCCGGCCTGCACGCGCCGCACCACCGTCACGATCGACAGCACGATCAGCACACGCCACAGCCATGCGGCGACGCTGCCGACCGGCAGGCCGAAGCTGATCCACAGCGCGAACGCACCGAGCGCGAGCGCGCGGTCGCTCTTGCCGAACGGGCCGTCGTAGCGGCGCGTCGCACCGGCGAGCGGGCCGATCAGCCCCGCGCATTCGACGATGACCGCCATCAGCGCGAACAGCCAGACGTCCGCCGGAGCGAACGCGGGAATCGCGAGGAACGGCAGCACGAGCGCGACATCGGACACGACGTCGCCGAGCTCGTTCAGGTACGCGCCGAGCGTGCTCTTCTGCCCGTGTTCGCGGGCGAGCATGCCGTCGATCGCGTTGAGCGCCATTCGCGCGAACAGCCAGATCGGGATCAGCAGGAACAGCACGCGGGCGAACACGCCGAGCCCCGCGAGCGCGCCGACGACGATCGAGCCGCCGGCCGCGAACAGCGTGACCTGGTTGGCGGTGACGCCGCGCTCGGCAAGCGAATCCGCGAACGGACGCAGACGGTTCTGGAATTTCGGTTTGAGTGCGTAGAGGCTCATCGTTTTATTGGTTCTGCTCATTCGGACACGTTTCCAGCCGCCATGCCCCGGGCGGCGCAACCGTCGGCATCGACGGCTTTTCGACAGGTGGCCGTAATCGTCGCCGAGCGGCCCCGACGCGTCAAGCAGCACGCCGCTGGCGCCGCGCGGGCAATCTGGCGTTTTTGACGGAAACTCGCGATAATCCGCTGGCCCGATCGCAGCAAGATCCATTCGAACTGCAAACGGGCGCTCGTGCAACAGCCGATTATCACGCCGCCGACCGGCGACCGCGCCGCGACGTCCGCCGGCGCATCGTCCGATTATCGCGGCCCTGCGACAGGCAGCCACGAATTTGAAAAAACTTAAACAATGGCCGTCCGGTGCGCATCCTGCCGCGCCGGCATTCCGGGATTCCGCCTGCCGCGCGTGCGCGGCCGCGCGGGCATGCAGGCAGGAGGCGCGGCGCCGATGAACATCCTGAACGTCTGGCAGCGCGATTTCCTGCTGTCGTTCGTCCGGCTCGTCGCCGGCGCGTATCCGGTCTGGCATCAGGCACCGCCGTCGCCGACGCAGAAGATCTACTTCTCGAACCACACGAGCCACATCGACACGCTCGCGATCCTGGCCGCGCTGCCGCGCGACGTGCGCGCGGTCGTGCGGCCGGTCGCCGCGCGCGACTACTGGGACAGCAGCGACCTGAAGCGCCATATCGCGCAGAAGCTGCTGAACGTCGTGCTGATCGACCGTCACCGCGAAAACGGCGGCAATCCTCTGGACCCGGTGCGCGACGCCTTGCGGCAAGGCCACTCGATCATCATCTTCCCGGAAGGCACGCGCGGCGCCGACGTGTTGCCGCAGCCATTCAAGAGCGGCCTGTTCCATCTCGCAACGGAATTTCCGGACGTCGCGCTCGTGCCGGTCTATCTCGAGAACCTGCAGCGCATCATGCCGAAGGGCGCGATCTGGCCCGTGCCGCTGATCTGCAAGGTGCACTTCGGGGCGAACGACGCGCTCGGCGCCGGTGAAGACAAGCCAACCTTCCTCGCCCGCATGCGCGACGCGATCGTCGCGCTCGCGCCGCCGCAGCGGCCGGCCGGCTGATCCCGGCGCCCTCCTCTCCCTTTTCCGGACCTCTTCATGCGAACTCTCTTCTGGGAACTGGTCGCGGGTGTCACCGGCGTGCTGGTGCTCGCGACGGTGATCGGCGCGATCCTCGGCGCGCGCAGCGGCGGCGCCAGCGCGACCGTGGTCAATCTGAACCAGCGCATCCGCGCGTGGTGGGCGATGATCGCGATCATGGTCATCGCGATCAGCCTCGGCAACAACGTCACGTACCTGGTGTTCGCGCTGCTGTCGTATCTGACGCTGCGCGAATTCATCACGCTCACGCCGACCACCGCGAGCGACCATACGACGCTCTTCATCGCGTTCTTCGTCGCGATTCCGGTGCAGTACGTGCTGCTCGGGATCAACTGGTACGGGATGTACTCGATCTTCGTGCCGGTGCACCTGTTCTTCGCGATGTCGCTGGTGTCGGCGCTCACGCAGGACACGCGCGAATTCCTGAGCCGCAACGCGAAGATCAACTGGGCGCTGATGGTCTGCGTGTACGGGCTGAGCCATGCGCCGGCCGTGCTGATCCTCGACATTCCGCGCTACACGGGGCAGAACGCGCTGCTGCTGTTCTTCTTCCTGTTCGTCGTGCAGATCAGCGACGTGCTGCAGTACGTGGTCGGCAAGCTGTGCGGGCGACGCAAGATCGCGCCGCGCCTGTCGCCGTCGAAGACGGTCGAAGGCTTCATCGGCGGCGGCCTGCTCGCGACGCTGTGCGGCGCGTCGCTGTATCGCGTGAC
Organism: Burkholderia sp. 567; assembly: GCF_040545115.1. Lineage (NCBI taxonomy): Bacteria > Pseudomonadati > Pseudomonadota > Betaproteobacteria > Burkholderiales > Burkholderiaceae > Burkholderia > Burkholderia sp. 567. The sequence goes on along the minus strand of NZ_JBEPLG010000001.1, from coordinate 845,536 downwards.
ACCGTTCAGCTTCGGCGCGGCGTTCGGGATCTCGCTCGCGATCGTGATCGCGGGCTTCGTCGGCGGCCTCGTGCTGTCGGCCGTGAAGCGCTCGCTCGGCACCAAGGACTGGGGCTCGATGATCGCGGGCCACGGCGGGATGCTCGATCGCGTCGACTCGATCTGCTTCGCGGCGCCGGTGTTCTTCCACCTCGTGCGCTACGTGTACGTGTGACGGGCGGGCGGCGCGATGCCGCCCGGATCCGCGGTTCTGCGGTACCCCGCACGGGCCGCTCAATACCCGTCGCGCACGGCCTTCGGCACGATGTAGCGGCCGCGCGCCGCGTCGAACTTCACCGTATGGCGCGCGTGAATCGCGCGATTGCCGCGCGTGCCGGTCTCGGTGACGATCAGCGGATAGACGCTATCGTTGACGCTCGTGTCCGGCGCGATCGCGAAGCGGCGTGCCTCGCAGCGCGCGGGATCGTTCGCGCATTCGTTCGATTCCGCATTGTCTAGCGCTTCGTCGATGCGCGCCGCCGCCGGCACCAGCGCGTCGCCGTACGGCAGCCAGATCGAGCGCATGCTTTGCGTATAGCCTTGCCGCGAGTCGCTGTTGCCGAGGACGAAACCGAACAGATGCGGCCCGAGCCGCTGGATGCTCACCGTGCCCGGCTCGCCGCGCCCGCCGGACACGATGCCTGTTTTCTTCAGCGCCGGTTCGAGCGTCGCGCCGTCCTGCGAAGGCCGAAGCACGTACAGGTCGATGGTGCCCGGCGTCGCATCGGAATCCATCCCCGGCATCCCGTTCTGCACGGCGTCCTCGGTCTCGCCGCACATCGCGAGCAGCGTGCGCGGGCCGTCGGCCGTCGCGACGCGCAGCGATCCGCACGACGCGTAAATGAAGTCACCCGCGTCTGACTGCCAGCCTTTGCGATCGGCGCGCCAGTTGCCGTAGGTGTCGTGGATGAACTTTTGCAGCTGACGCTCGGGATGCGCCGGCTCGGCGGCATGGGCCGGTGATGGCGCGACGAGCGCGGTGAGTGCCGCGACGGCGGACAGTGCGGCGAGGGTCGCCGCGAACCATCTACCGCGCATGGCCGCGCCCTTCACGCCCTCCGGCGTTACGATCTCGTTCTTCATTCCAGGATCCGGTCGATGCGCGCGGCCCCTGCCGCACGCGCGGGCGATGCCCGCGAGGCCGTAGCGTACACGCACGGCGCGGCATCGCAAGCGCGCATCGCACTGGCCCGGCGCGCGCCGCGTCACACCGGTGCGGTTTCGCCCGTTTGCGGCCGCGCCAGCTTGAATTCGCCCACTATTTGCGCGAGCTGCGCCGCCTGCTCGCGCAACAGCGCCGCGGCCGCGGCGGACTCCTCGACGAGCGCCGCGTTCTGCTGCGTCGAATGATCGAGCTGCGACACCGCCTGGTTCACCTGTGCAAGGCCGGTACTCTGCTCGTTCGCCGCGACCGTCATTTCCGCGATCACGCTCGTGATGCCGCGCACGCCCTCGACGATCTCGTCCATCGTGGCGCCCGCCGTGTGCACGAGCCCCGACCCGCCCTCGATCTTGTCGACGGACGCCTGGATTAGTTGCTTGATTTCCTTGGCGGCCTGCGCGCTGCGTTGCGCGAGCGTGCGCACCTCGCCCGCGACGACCGCGAAGCCGCGCCCGTGCTCGTTCGCGCGTGCCGCCTCGACGGCCGCATTCAACGCGAGGATATTGGTCTGGAACGCGATGCCGTCGATCACGCCGATGATGTTCGAGATTTCGTTCGACGCCGCCGTGATCTCGCCCATCGTCGCGACCACCTGGCTCACCACCTCGCCGCCGCGCATCGCGACGCCCGACGCCGATTCCGCGAGGCGGTTTACCTGCGTCGCCGCGTCGGCCGAGTTGCGCGCCGTGCCGGCAATCTCCTCGAGCGCCGCCGCGGTTTCCTGGAGGCTCGACGCCGCATGCTCGGTGCGGCCCGACAGGTCCTGGTTGCCCTGCGCGATCTCCGCGCTCGCCACGCTCACGGACTCGCTGAACCCGCGGATCTGCAGCAGGATCGCCGAAATCTTTTCCGCAAACAGGTTGAACGCGCGCGCGATCTGCGCCGCCTCGTCGTTGCCGTCCGCCCGCAGCCGCTTCGTCAGGTCGCCGCTGCCGCTGGCGACGTCGGTCAGCGCATCGCGCACCAGCAGCACGCGCTTGAATGCCGCGTTCGTCAGCGCACCGACGAGCGCGGCCGCGATACAGGCCACGATGACGATGGCCACGAGCGTCGTCGTCGCGACGGCCCGCATGCCGGCCGTCACGTCCGACCGGTCGAGCGCCATCACGAGTGACCAGTCGGTACCGGCGATCGGTTGCGCGCGCAACAGCTTCGTCACGCCGTCCACCGCGATCGCCACCGGCTCGCTCGCGCTCTGCAGGCTCGCGAGGTGCTCGGGCGTCAGTTCCGGCGACAACTGCACGGCCGGTTTCATGATCAGGTCGGTCTTCGCGCCCGCGATGAGGCGCCCGCCGCGGTCGACGAGAAACGCGAAACTCGCCGGCGTCGGGTGCATCGACGCGACGATCGCGCTCGCGCGTTCCATATAGAGACTCGCCGCCAGAACGCCCTTCAGCGCACCGCCGCGCATGATCGGCACCGCGAATGCAAAGGCCGGCTTGCCGGTCGACGCGTCCTGATACAGCGCGGTGACGACGAGCCGGCCGGCCTCGACCGCCTGCTTGTACCACGGGCGCGCGGTCGGATCGTAACCGGGCGCAAGGGGGATGTTCGAGAAGGCCGTGTGGTCCGGCAGGCCGAGCGTCAGCACCTGGAAGCCGCCCGACTTGCCGAGCAGCGTGAGTGCCGGCAGCGGATCGCCTTCGCCGATCGGCAGCGTATCCGCGAGCGCCTGGGTCTGCTGCGCGCGGCCGGCGACCCACTCGTCGAGCGCCAGCGCGTGGCCGGCCAGGACGGACTGGAGGTTCCGGTCGATGGTTTCGCCGTTGTGTCGCTTGACGACCTGGTACACGAGGCCGCCGGTGACGGCGAGCGCCGTGACGACGATGGCGACGCAGGTCGCCACGATCCGGGCGCGAATTGATGACAGCATGATGACGACGATCTCCGGTTGCGCGTTGTTATCGGACAGTCAATGAGTACGCAAACGGGTTTAACGACCGGCCGTGCGGCAACTTGAGGTTAGACTGGTCAGACCATGCAAAAAAATCTGCGGACGCGCCGGCTCGACCTCCGGAGTCTCGCGCCGAGCCACGCCTGTACGTTACAGGCGAACCGGTCGAGAACGCAGGCGCGGCGCCGCGAACGGCCGATTCTGCAACCGCGAACGTCACCATGAGCGCACGCCCCGCCAGCGACGCACACCATCACATCATCACACCGGCTCCGGCACCTCGATCGCCAGCAGCGCCGAACTGACCGACTTGCCGTGCGCGTCCAGCGCGAGCGAGCGCGTGACGCCGCCGCCGAGCGCATCGCGCAGCACGAAGTTGAATGCGGCCAGCGCCGGCAGTTCGTAGCGCACGACGTCGCCGTGCACGATGCCCGCGAGCCACGCCTTCACCGCCCGCGCATCGAGATGCGCGCGCAGGTGCTCGTAGTGACGCGGATCGCGGCAGATGACCGACACGTTCAGCGTATTGCCCTTGTCGCCGGTGCGCGCATGCGCGAGTTCACGCAGTTGCATCAGGCCTCCACGAATGAAAACGACGGCGTCACGGCCGCGCGCGGCAGCAGCACCGACTGCACCGCGATCACCTCGCGCGTCGACTTGAACGCGCCGCCGCCGCCGGCCGGCCCGTTCGTATATAGCGTCTCGACTTCGTTGCCGATCCGCGCGGCCTCGGCGGCAGTCGCCGCGCGGCCAGCCACCCGCACGCGGACTTCGGCCGGCTCGCCGCGCACGGCGGGCGTCGCGTCGCCGTACAGCGCATCAACGCCGATCAGATCGAAGCGCAACTCGGTCGCGGCCACGCCGGTGAGCGCAAGCCGCTCGCGGACGATGTCGAGCGCGAGCCGCGCGCGCGCCAGTGCCCCCGGCCCGCCGTACGAGATCTGCCCTTCGCCGATATGGCCGTCGACATACGCGACCGACACCTTCAACGTGTCGGGGCGCGCGGTGCCGCGCCCGCCCGTCACCCGCACGCGGTCCGGCGCCTCCTCCGCGACGGCCACGCGCGTGAAATCCGCGACGACGTCGGGCTGCAGGTAGCGCGCCGGATCGTGGATCTCGTACAGCAGCTGTTCCTTGCAGGTCGCCGCGCTCACGCGGCCGCCCGCGTGCGGCACCTTGGTGATCACGACCGAGCCGTCGGCCGCGACCTCTCCGATCGGGAAGCCGAGCCGCGCGAGATCCGGCACGTCCTTGTAGCCGGGGTCGGCGAAATAGCCGCCCGTCACCTGCCCCGCGCATTCGAGCAAATGGCCGACGACCGTCGCGGCCCCCAGCGTGTCCCAGTCGTCCATCCGCCAGCCGAACGCATGGATCAGCGGCGCGGCGAACAGCGACGGATCGGCGACGCGCCCCGTCAACACGACGTCCGCGCCGGCCGCGAGCGCGTCGACGATCGGCGCGGCGCCGAGATACGCGTTCGCGGATACGATGCGCTCGCGATACGCGGCGACTTCGTCGCCCGACTCCTCGAAACGCAACGCGCCGCGCAGCACGACGTCGAGCACGTCGTCGCCTTCGACCGCCGCGACCTTCAGCCCCGCGAGGCCGAGCGACCGCGCGATCTGCGCGGTGCGCCGCGCGGCCGCGCGCGGGTTGGCCGCGCCCATGTTCGACACGATCCGCACGCGCTTGGCCGCGGCCACCGGCAGCACGGCCTGCATGCGCGCGTCGAGCAGCGGATCGTAGCCGAGCGACGGATCCTTGCGCCGCGCCTGCTGCGCGATCGCGATCGTGCGCTCGGCCAGGCATTCGAAGACGAGATAGTCGAGCTGCCCGTGTTCGGCCAGTTCGACCGCCGGCTCGATCCGGTCGCCCGAGTAGCCGGCGCCCGCGCCGATGCGCACGCGCCGTTCGTGTGGAGGCTTTGCTGTCATGTCGGTACCGTCATCCGGCGCGCGCGCCGGGAACAATCAAAAAACGCCCAGCACGACGCACGCGATCGTCATCACGATCGAGGCGCCGAACAGCAGCGGGAACGTGAACTTCTGGTGCTCGGCCAGCTCGATCCCGCACAGGCCGACGACGAGGAACGTCGCGGGCGTCAGCGGGCTGACCGGAAAGCCGGTCGTCATCTGGCCGAGCAACGCGGCCTGCCCGACATGCACGGCCGGCACGCCGAACTGGCCGGCCACCTCCGCGATCACCGGCAGCACGCCGAAGTAGAACGAATCGGGATCGAACAGCATGCTGAGCGGCATCGACGCGAGGCCGAGCGCGACCGGAATGTGGCCGGCCATCGACGGCGGCACGAAGCCGACCGCCGCCTGCGCCATCGCCTTCAGCATGCCGCTGCCCTGCATGATCCCGGTGAACACCCCGGCCGCGAGCAGGATGCCGGCCATCATCAGCGCCGCGCGCGCGTGCGCGTCGATGCGCTTTCGCTGCATGTCGACGTTCGGGTAGTTCACCATCAGCGCGACGCACAGCCCGACCATGAACATGATCGCGGGAGGAATCTTCTCGCCCATCACGACCATCGTGCCGAGCACGACGAGCGTCAGCACCAGGTTGAACCAGAACAGGTGCGGCCGGCGCAGCGCCTGCTCGTCGGGCGTCAGCTCGCGTTTGGGCAGCGGAATCGATGCATCGTCGCGCGACAGGCCGAGCCGCTTCTCCTCGCGCCGGCCAAGCCAGTACGCGACGCCGAACACGAACACGAGCCCGATCGCCTGCACCGGAATCAGTGGATTGAACAGCGCCGACACCGGCAGGTGCAGCGACGCCGACGCGCGAATCATCGGCCCCGTCCACGGCAGGAAGTTGATCCCCGCGGCCATCGACACGGCCGCGGCCAGCACGCGCCGGTCCATCTTCAGGCGGTCGTACAGCGGCAGCACTGCGGGAATCGTCACGAGAAAGCAGACGGCGCCCGAGCCGTCGAGGTGGATCAGCAGCGCGAGCAGCGTCGTGCCCATCACGATGCGCGTAGGCCGCGTGCCGACCGCGCGCAGGATCCGGTCGATGATCGGATCGAGCGTGCCGGCGTCGGTGATCGTCCCGAAATAGAGGATCGCGAAGACGAACATCCCGACCACGGGCGCGAGGCCCTTCAGCCCGTCGATCACGAATTTGCTCGTATGCAGCCCGAAGCCGCCGATCAGCGACGCCGCGATCGGCACGATGATCAGCGCGGCGAGCGGTGACATCCGCTTCGACAGAATCGCGGCCAGCAGCACGACGATCGTGCCAAGCCCGAGTAACGGCAGCATCCGTGTCTCCTACCTTGTCTTTTGTTGGAGACGAGCGTAAGGTCGGCGCAGCGATAGCACAATTGAAATGATTTGATCGCAGCAATCACGAATCGTTATGGATCTGAATCTTCGCGACATTCGCGCGTTCGTCACCGTCGCCCACGCCGGCAACTTCACGCGTGCGGCCGCGCGGCTGCATCTGTCGCAACCGGCGCTGACCGTGCAGATCCGGCGGCTCGAGGAAATCGTCGGCGCGCGGCTGTTCGACCGCAATAGCCGCAGCGTCGCGCTCACGCAGACCGGGCGCGAACTGCTGCCGCTGCTGCAGCGCTCGCTCGACGACATGGAGCGCGTGCTGCGCGATGCGCGTGCGCTCGGCGAAGGCGCGAGCGGCACGGTGCGGCTCGCGTGCCTGCCGACCTTCGCGTCGAGCCTGCTGCCGGAGCTGATCCAGTCGTTCCGGCACGACGTGCCGCGCGCGGGCTTCGAGATTCGCGACGGGGTCGCGAGCCTCGTCACCGCGCTGGTGCGCAACGAGGAAGCCGATCTCGGCCTGACGGGCGGCGATGCGTTCGATGCGTCGCTGGAGGTGCTGTACGTGGGCGCCGACCGGCTCGTCGCCGTGTGCCCGAAGGATCATCCGCTCGCGCGCAAGCGGCGCGTGCGCACCGCCGACGTCGCCGCGCTGCCGCTCGTGCTGACCGCGCGGGGCACGAGCGTGCGCGGCGTGGTCGATGCCGCACTGGACGCGGCCGGCTGCACGCCCGACATCGCGTGCGAACCGACCTACATGATGACGGCCGTCGCGATGGTGCGCGGCGGGCTCGGCGTGACGATCCTGCCGGCGACCGCGCGCGAGGTGCGCGCCGAGCCGGACCTCGTCGCGAAGCCGATCGACGACCCCGCGTTCGTGCGGCCGATCGCGCTCGTCGTGAAGCGCGGGCGCACGCTGCCGCGCGTCACGCAGGCGTTCGCCGACGCGATGCTGGCGGCGTTGAAAAAGCGCGCGTGAGCCGCGCGCCTGGAACTGCGGCCGACCACCGGCCGGCGGCTTACCGCGGGTCCGGCTGGCCCGGATCGACGTGCAGCGATTCGCCGATCGCATAGAAGTTGCCGCCCGCGATGTAATGCAGGCTGCGCAGCGCCGGATCGGCCGATTCGAAATACCAGTGACCGTCGCGGAACACGCGCGTGTCGGACCACGCGCCGACCACCTCGCCGATGAACAAGTCGTAGGTTTGCTGGTTGTGCGGCTCGGGAATCAGCTTGCACGCGAGCCAGCCGGAGCAGCCGGCGACGAACGGCAGGTCGTGGCCTGGTACGTCGAACAGCGTGACGCCCGCGTCGCGCAGCTTGTCGGGCCGCTCGGCGAGACTGTGGCTGCCGACCGCATGCGTGAGTTGCAGCTGCGCGGCCGTCGGCACCTGGATCACGAACCTGCCGCTGCGCTCGACGAGCTCGCGCGTCTTCGCGGACTTGTCGAGCACGACCGTCAGCTTCGGCGGCAGGAAATCGAGCGCGCAGGCCCATGCGGCGGCCATCACGTTGTCGACACCGTCGTGGCGGGCCGACACGAGCACGGTCGGGCCGTGGTTGAGGAGACGGTAGGCTTTCTGCAGCGCCACCGGCGCGATGTGACTGTCCATGCGGGTTCCCTGGTGAGCGGCGCGGCGCACGCCGGCCGAAGCGCGAATTCTCGCACTCAATGCCAATTGCCGCCGACGCTGCGCGCGCGCCGCCCGGCACACGCCGGCGCGCCGCGTTGCATCAGCGCCGCCCCGCCGCCCAGTCGAGCGCCGCGTCGAACAGCGCGAGCCCGGCCGGCGACAGGTTGGCGAACGTGTCGTTGGCGAGAAAGAACATCACGCGGCGCGCCGGCGCGAGCGCTTCGTAGTCCATCGTCGCGCCCTTCTCGTACGCGAAAATCGCGGCCTTGTCCGGCTGCCCGTACACGGTCGCGATCGTGATCGCGCCGAGCCCCGGCCTGCCCCAGCTCATCGGCGCCTGCTTGCCGTACACGTCGGCCACGCCGGCCGGCAATCCGGCCGAGATCGAATGCGGCGCGTTGACGAGCCACAGATAGCGCTCCTTGCCCGTTTCGCCGAAGTCGACGTCGTGGCGCTTGCCCGTCATCGCGAGATCGTCGAGCAGGTCGTTCTCCCACGTGACGAGCGGCTTGTCGAGCGTGCGCCAGCCGGGCCGCACGTTCTTCGACGACACCGTCGACGAGATCACGACGAGATCGGCATCGCGCGCCGCGTCGGGCGTCGCGCTCTCGTCGATCAATCGCACCGCGTAGCCGCGCTCGCCGAGATGCTGGCCGATCCGTTCGTCGACCTTCAGGTTCGGGCCGTGCAGCTGCACGAGCATCGCGACGCGCGTGACGGGCGGCGCCCCGACCGCAGCCGCGGCATCGGCGGCGCGCACAGGCATACTGGCCGACAGACCCGCGCACAGGGCGAACGCCGCACCCGCGAGCGAGCGCAACGCGCGACGCCGGGTGCCGGTAATCGCGGCGCGCGCGGCGCCCGTCTTGATCTTCCGGTTCATCAGGTTCTTCTCCGAAGCCGCGCGTCGTCATGCGCGACGTGCGGCAATTGCATGAAACAAGTGGGACACGTGCAATAGCATATTCGGGCCGCATCGCGCGATTCGATTCCATTAAATAATGAATTGACGAATCCATGACAAACGCCGTTTTAGCGAAATCCGATCGAAAATCCCACGGAATTATCACGAATCCGGCAATACGCCGATCGCACTATCTTGAAATTCAGGTCGATTAGCACACAGCGCACAATAATCTGAATCTCTCAACAGGCCTTTGCGCAGCATGTGCCTGTCTGCTTTAGGTCACATCGGAGAATTCCATTTTTGCCGTTCGGCGGCGGCTCTGTAGTCTCCTGCCATTCCGGTTCACGCACCCCATGGCAAGGAGATGAAATGAAACGCACGACCCTCTCGCTGATTTCGCTCGCGTCGTTCGCCGCGATCCCCGCCGCGCACGCGCAGTCGAGCGTGGCGCTGTACGGCGTGATCGACACGTCGATCACGTACGTGAATCACGCGCAGGGCAAGGACAACGCATGGATGCTCGGCAACAGCAGCGCGGGCAACCTCTCCGGCAGCCGCTGGGGCGTGAAAGGCACCGAAGATCTCGGCGGCGGGCTGAAGGCGCTGTTCCAGCTCGAGAATGGCTTCGACCCGAGCAACGGCCGGCAGGGCCAGGGCGGCCGCCTGTTCGGCCGGCAGGCATTCGTCGGGCTGACGAGCGAGCGCTACGGCACCCTCACGTTCGGCCGCCAGTACGATCCGCTCGTCGACCTCGTGCAGGGCATCACCGCCGACAACTATCTCGGCAGCGTGTTCGCGACACCGGGCGACGTCGACAACTACGACAACAGCTTCCGCGTCGACAACGCGGTGAAGTACACGTCGGCCGTATATTCGGGGCTGCAGTTCTCCGCGATGTACTCGTTCGGCGGCATCGCCGGCAGCACCGGCGCCGCGCAGTCGTATTCGGCGGCCGTGTCGTACAACAACGGGCCGTTCAGCGTCGCCGGCGGCTACTTCCACGCGACCAACAGCCCCGCGTCGAACGGCCTGCGCGACGGCTGGACCAGCTCGTCGGACGGCACCTTCGACGGCCCGATCAACAGCGGCTATGCGAGCGCGCACTCGATCGGGATCGCCCGCATCGCGGGCCAGTACGTCGCCGGCCCGTTCACGTTCGGCCTCGGCTACAGCAACGCGCAGTACCGTCGCGACGCAAGCTCGGCGTTCGACTCGAACGAGCACTACAACACCGGGCAAGGCTTCGTGAACTACCAGGCGACCGATGCGCTGCTCGTCGGCGTCGGCTACAGCTATACGCGCTCGGGCGGCGATACGTCGGCGACCTATCACCAGGTGTCGGCCGGCGCGGACTACAGCCTGTCGAAGCGCACCGACGTGTACCTGAGCGCCGCGTATCAGCATGCGAGCGGCCAGACCGGCGACGGCAAAGGCGGATCGATGGCCGCGCAGGCATCGATCGCGTCGTACGGCTATGCAGGCACGAGCTCGCAGACGATGGTCAACCTCGGGCTGCGTCACCGCTTCTGAGCGACGGGGGCGGCTGCGGGCGGTGTCGTGATGTCGCGGTGCCGCGCGGCCGGCCGGTCGGTATCGGATCGCGGATGCCGGATGGCGGATTCGCCAAGACGGCGGCTACGGCCGCCGCCGCCATTTCCGGGCCCCGCAGCGGCGCCCGCACCATGTTCGTTTCACATCGCTGCATGATTCATCGCAGTATTCCGCATTCACGGCGCAACTGACGCGCGACGTCAGTATTGCGACTCCGCTCGAGCGCCGGCCTGCGCGCGAAAATCAGCCGTTTTTACCGCTTCCATCCGGTCGCGCGACGATCCCCGCGCAGCGGAAAAGGCGCAATAAACACACCGGCAAATGCAAAGGAAAGTTTGACGCGAGCCATTTGACTGCGCGCTATGGCACACTTCGCGTCTGCGTAATTTCCTTGCACCGGGCGGCCGGATCCCGCCCCATCCTGCCATGCCGCGTCATACTGCCCGTTCGATCAGCCCCGCCACGCCGAAGATCGCCGCGACGATCGCGCTGTCGTGCGCGCTGCACGGCGCCGCGTGGGCCGATTGCCTCGACGACGCGGCCACGTTCCAGCACGTGAGCGTGAGCCTGCTGCGCGGCATCGCGCAGGTCGAATCGGGGATGAATCCGAACGCGATCAACACGAACACGAACGGCACCGTCGACATCGGCCTGATGCAGATCAACAGCACCTGGCTGCCGACGCTCGCGCGCGAAGGCATCACGCGGGAAAGCCTGTTCGATGCGTGCACCAACGCGTACGTCGGCGCATGGATCCTGTCGCAGAACATCCGCCAGCTCGGCGCCAACTGGACCGCGATCGGCGCGTACAACGCCGCGTCGCCCGACAAGCGCCTCGCGTATGCCCGCAAGGTCTATGATGCAATCCGGACCATGCCGGATTCGCCGGATACTCCCATGCCCATCCTGCCTCCTTCCTTTACGCCGCCGCAGCAGGTGCAGGCGTACAACCCGTTCGCGAGCCTGAGCGTATCCGCGCCGCCGGCCGCACGGGCCCGCACGCTGTCACCGGCCGCCCCGCCGCCGCAAGGCGGTCCCGCCGGCCCGGCCGGCACGTACAACTTCGGCTGGACCGTCACGGGCGCCGACCAGGCCAAGCCGACCCAAGTGTTCGACGACGGTGCGCGGATCTACGTGCAGTTCAGCGACATGAAGCATATGCCGGCGATCTTCACCGAGACGTCGTCGGGCCGCGTGCTGATGTCGTGGGAGCTGCAGTTCCCGTATGCCGTTCTGACGCGCCCCGCGCAAACGTTGATCTTTCAGCTCGGTCCGTTCGAGGCGCGCGCGCAGCGCGGCGCGGCGGGGGCAACGACGCAGGCTGGGGCTGGGGCAGCGGCGGGAACATCGCGTTCGGGGGCGACGACGGCCGCCACCACGCCTGCGGGGAAACCGCACGCGAATGCATCGACCAAGCGCACGGCGTCGGCCGACGCGCTGTGGTATGTGAACACGCCGTCGACATCGGGATCGGCAGCGACGGCGAATACCGCCCCAACGACAACCACGTCGGCGTCGTCAAACACGCCGGCCACGTGGCCCACCGCGGTGACGTCGAACACGCCGCCGCCGGCCGCCACACCTCAGGCGCCGGCCGCGCGCGTCAGCACCGACGCGCTCTGGTATATCTCGAAGTAACGCGCGCGGGTTCGCACGCCCGGCGCGGCCGGCAAACGGCATGCGACTCGGCCGGCCCCGCCGGCCTCATCGATCACCCGCGCCGCACCCAGATCACCTTGCCGTCGCGAATGCCGAGGTCGCGGCGCTCCTCGCGATAGTCCATCGTGCCAGGCAGCGACTTGCCGTCGCGCTCGAGCACGCGCCACAGGCACCCGTCGAGCAGCGCGGTCGCCTCGGCTTCGGTCTTGCCGATCAGCGCATCGTCCGGCGCCGCGTCTGCGCTGCACATCGGCGCGGTGTTTCGCGCCGCGCCGCCGGCGGTCGCGTTGGGGTGCTTCGTATTCATGTCCGCACATCCTGCAAAGGTTGCGCTCGCAACGAGTGCAACGAGCATCGCGATCGTGTTCTTCACTGGCTTCTCCGTGTCGCGGCCCGGCGATCCATGTACGGCAGTCGCGCACGGCCGGGCATTGCATGCGTGATGGGTGTCGCGCGTCACCGGCCGCTTCCTGACGGATGCCGGCCGGCACACGGCGGCGTTGCACGACGCGGTCGAATCGATTCGGCGCACGTGCGTCGCGGGCCCGGCGTGGTGCCGGAACCGCCTGCATGTTACCGCACGCGATGCGCGGCAACGGCGCGACGCCGACGCATCGCGTGCGGCATACGCGCGCCGGTCTCTCGTTCAGAACTTGTAGGTCGCGCCGGCCATCCCGTAGTAGTTGCTGCGCGACTGGACGATCGGGCTGTCGCCGTAGCGCCCGAGCAGCCGCGTCACGCCGCCCGTCGCGAGCACCGACCAGTGCCGCGACAGGTTCCAGTTCCATGCGACCGACACCGTCGCGCTGTCGATCCCGCCGCTCGTCGAATACGGCCGGAAGCGGCTCGTCATCGACTGCGCGTCCGTCACGCCGTAGAACGTCTGCGTATAGCGGCCGGTGCCGGCATGCACGCTGCCCGTCACGATGATCTCGTGCTGCGCGGTCTTGAACACCGGCACCGCGAGATCGACATGCCCGGACACGCCGCGCGACGTATGCGTCACCGGCGTGTCGACCGTGACGCTCAGTTCGGCCGCGTCGAGCAGCGTCACGCCGGCCCGCACGCCGATGAGCACCGAGCCCGGAATCCGGCCCATCCCCTTCAGGTAGTCCGAACCCGGCAGGTCGAAGCGGTTCTCGTCCGCGCGGCCGGGGTCGTAGCTCACTGCCGCCGACACGAACGCACCGTGCGGCAGGTCCAGCCGGTAGCCGGCGCCTTCGCGACTATCGATGAAGAAGCCTTTGCCGAACTTCGCGGAAAGCCCCGGTGCGACGACGCCGCGATACTGGTTGCTGCCCGGGTAGCGCGGCGCGAACCCGCCGCCGAGCGAAATCGAATACTGGTTCTCCGCGTGAGCGGCCGCGGCAAGGGTCAGGCCGGCAAGCGGCACGCAATAGCGGGAACGGCGAAGGGTTGAGCGCACAATATTGAGATATGAGTGACGGAGCCCGCAGTCTAGGTGCCGCCGTGCAGCGGGGTTGTCCGTAATCTGCGGGGAATCTGTGCTCAATTGTGTTTGATTGTTCGCGATTGTCGTCCTGCTGCCCGGGGCGCCGGAACGCCGGCTAGAATTCGCGTGCCGCGCCGCGCGCCCGCGTGCGGGGAGCCGGGACGACGCGCGCATATCGAGGAGACCATGTACGACAATCCGCTCAAATACCGTGTGCTGCTGATCGAGGACGACGACCGCCTCGCGCAGCTCGTGCGCGAATACCTCGACAACTATGAATTCACGGTAACGGTCGTGCGGCGTGGCGACCTGGCCGTCGCGGCGGTGCGCGAGCACGAGCCCGCGCTCGTGATACTCGACCTGATGCTGCCGAATCTCGACGGGATGGAAGTGTGCCGGCGCATTCGCGCATTCACCAACGTCCCGGTGCTGATTCTCACCGCACGCGCGGACGTCTACGATCAGGTCGCGGGCCTCGAAACCGGCGCCGACGACTACGTGACGAAGCCGATCGAGCCGCGCGTGCTGGTCGCGCGCGCCCGCGCGCTGCTGCGTCGGGCACGGCCGGCCGCGACGGAAACCCGCGCCGCCGCGCCCGACGCGTTGATCTTCGGCGAACTGACGATCTCGCCGCCGAACCGCACGGTCACGTGGCGCGGCGATCCGGTCGACCTGAAGACGGCCGAATTCAACCTGCTGCTGATCCTCGCGCGCGCGGCCGGCACCGTGCTGAGCCGCGACGACATCCTGAAGCAGTTGCGCGGGATCGAGTTCGACGGGCTCGACCGCTCGGTCGATTCCGGCATCTCGAAGCTGCGGCGCCGTTTCGAGGATGCGTCGTCGGAGCCGCACAAGATCAAGACGATCTGGGGCCGCGGCTACCTGTTCAGCCCTTCCGCGTGGGACGAATAAATGCTGCGTCCGTTGATCAGGCTGTACCTCATCGTGATCCTGTGCGGCGCCGGATCGATCGCGTTCATCCAGTTCTCGTTCGACCGGATCTTCTACGAACGCGCGGCGCAGGCGCAGCGAGACTCGCTGACCACCTATGCGTTCGTGCTGAACGATTATCTCGAACGCCATCCGGGCGCGCAGCGCACGCTCGCGCTGCGCGAGCTCGCGAAGCACGGCAAGGAAGGATTCGACTTCGTGACGATGGCAGACGCTCGCGCCCAATTGAGCGGCGCGCCACTGCGCGACCTCGACGCCGGCAAGATCGCGATCGGCTACGACGGCAAGGATTACTACATGCCGCTCGCGGACGGTTCCGTGCTGCATGCGCGCCCGATCCAGCCCTTCGACCTCGACATCAAGATTTACGCCTACTTGCTGCTCGCGCTCGCCGCGCTGTTCGCGGTCGTGCTGTGGATCTCGTATCACTGGCGCGACCTGCGCAGGCTGCAGGCCGCCGCCCATGCGTTCGGCGCGGGCCGTCTGTCGACCCGCGTGAAGCTGTCCGGCCGGTCGAACATCTACGAGCTGTCGCAGCAGTTCAACGACATGGCCGAGCGGATCGAGGCGTCGATCAAGCAGCAGCGCGAGATGATGCACGGGATCTCGCACGAGCTGAAGACGCCGCTCGCGCGCCTCGAATTCGGGCTCGCGCTGCTCGCCGAATCCGACGAGAGCGGCCGGATGCGCGAACGCCGCGACGAACTGCGGCGCGACGTGCGCGAACTCGACGAGCTGGTGACCGAGCTGCTGACGATCGGGCGGCTCGAACAAGGCGCCAGCGAGCTCGCGCCGATGGACGTCGTCGTCGATGCACTGATCGACAGCGTCGCCGGCAACGTCGCGAACGACCTCAACGATCGCGGCATCACGCTCGACGTGTCGACGACCGGCGCGCCCGCCACCCACGTGTGCGATCCGAAACTCGTCGCTCGCGCGCTGCTCAACCTGATCCGCAACAGCGCGCGCTATGCGGCGCGCACGGTCCTGCTATCGGCGACGCACGATGCGTCCGGTGCGCTGGTGCTGAGCGTCGATGACGACGGCCCCGGCATTCCGGCCGCCGAGCGCGCGCGCGTGTTCGAACCGTTCCAGCGGCTCGATTCGAGCCGCGACCGGCAGACCGGCGGGTTCGGCCTCGGGCTCGCGATCGTGCGGCGCGTTGCGCTCGTGCACGGCGGCAACGTGCGGCTCGAGGATTCGCCGCTCGGCGGCGCACGCTTCGTGATTTCGCTGCCGGCGCGGACCTTGCCGGACTTCCGCGGCAACGCGCAGGCGAGTCCGGCATGCGGCCGGGTCGATCTGACCGGCGCGGCTTCATTGCTCCGCTGAGCGGATGCGCGGCGGAGCGGTGGCGAGGCGGCACGGCGGCACGGCGGCACGGCGGCACGGCGGCACGGCGGCACGGCGGCACGGCGGCACGGCGGCACATGATGCGCCGCCCCACTCCCGCCCGCCGCGCATCGAACCGCCGCCGCATGGTCCATTGTCAGCGTAATCACGCGTCCGGCAGAATCACGACCTTGCCCTTGACCTGCCGGTTCGCCATGCGTGCGATCGCGTCGGCCGCACCCGACAGCGGCACGCGCTCGGTGATCGCCGGCCGCACCTTGCCGGCCGCGAACCATTGCGCCAGCTGGCGCATGTTCACCGCGTGCTCCGCGGGATCGCGCCGGACCGCGTCGCCCCAGAACACGCCGAGAATATCGCGCTCCTTCAGCAGCGCCAGGTTCAGCGCGATCTTCGGAATCTCGCCGGCCGCGAAACCGACCACGAGGAACCGGCCGCGCCACGCGGTCGCGCGCAGCGCCGCCTCGCTGTACGCGCCGCCGACCGGATCGTAGACGACGTCCGCGCCGCGCCCGCCGGTCAGTTCGTCGACGCGGCGCCGCAGGTCCTCGGTCGCATAGTCGATCGTGTCGTCGGCGCCGGCAGCGCGGCACAGCGCGAGCTTGTCCGCGCTCGACGCGGCCGCGATCACGCGCGCGCCCAACGCCTTCGCGATCTCGATCGCCGCCAGCCCGACGCCGCCCGCCGCCCCCAGCACCAGCAGCGTCTCGCCCTGCAACAGACGCGCGCGCTGCTGCAACGCATGCAGCGACGTACCGTAGGCCAGCACCAGCGCCGCGCCCTGCTCGAACGTCATCCCCGGCGGCAGCGCCGCGATCTGGTGCACGTCGGCCACGCACTGCTCGGCGAAGCCGCCGTGACCAGTGAACGCGACCACCTCGTCGCCCGGCCGCCATGCGCTCACGCCGTCGCCGACCGCATCGATCACGCCGGCGAATTCCGCTCCGGGCGAGAACGGCAGCGCCGGCTTCACCTGATACAACCCCTGGACGATCAGCGCATCGGGGAAGTTGAGCGACGCCGCCTTCACGCGAATCCGCACCTGGCCCGCGGCCGGTTCGGGAATCGCGACGTCGTCGATACGCAAGCGGTCGATCGGGCCGAATGCGGTACACATCAGGGCTTTCATGCTTTCCTCTCTCCTTGCGCGACGTCGCCGCGCATCGATACGGCAGCGGGACACGCCCGCGCAAGCGGCGCGCGGCGCACGCACATCGGCCTGCACCGCGGCACCGTCATCCGTGCATCGCGACGCTCAGAACCATGCGTCGCGCATCTCGAGCGTCGTCGTATCGACGCTCGCCAGCAGATCGAGCTGCGCGTCCATCTTCGGCAGCTCCCAGCGAAAGAAGTAACGCGCGGCGGCGCGCTTGCCGTCGTGGAAATCGCCGTCGTGCCCGTGCGCGGCAAGCGTCACGTCGAGCCACAGCCACGCGACGACCAGATGGCCGAACGCCTCCAGATAGACGCTCGCATTCGCGAGCCGCACCTGCGGATCGTCAAGCGCGGCCAGCGCGCGCGTGACCTCGACGAGCCGTGCCCAGCGCAGCGCGAGTGCGTCGGCATGCGCGCGCGCGTCGCCCTCCGCGGCCCGTGCGCGCTGGAGCGTCGCGCCGATGCGCGCATCGAGCGTGCGCAGCAGCGCACCGCCGTCCTGGCCGACCTTGCGGCCCAGCAGGTCGAGCGCCTGAATGCCATGCGTGCCTTCGTGGATCGGGTTCAGGCGGTTGTCGCGATACAGTCGCTCGACCGGATAGTCGCGCGTATAGCCGTAGCCGCCATGCACCTGGATCGCGAGATCGTTGGCCGCGAGGCACCACTGCGACGGCCAGCTTTTCGCGATCGGCGTCAGGATGTCTAGCAGTTGCGCGGCCTCCGCGCGCGCCGCCGCATCGTCATGCGCGCGCGCTTCGTCGACGAGCCGCGCGCAGTACAGGATCAGCGCGAGCCCGCCTTCGACGTACGCCTTCTGCGCGAGCAGCATGCGCCGCACGTCCGGATGCGCGACGATCGGCGCCTGCGGCGCGGCCGCGTCCTTGCCGGCCGGTCCGAGCGCGCGCCCTTGCGGCCGGTTGCGCGCGTAGTCGAGCGCGTGCAGGTAACCGGTGTAGCCGAGCGCCACCGCGCCCGCGCCGACGCCGATGCGTGCCTCGTTCATCATGTGGAACATGTAGGCGAGGCCGTGATTCGGTTCGCCGACCAGATAGCCGATCGCGCCGGCGCGACCCTGCGGACGATGGCGCGTGCCTTCGCCGAAGTTCAGCAGGCAGTTGGTCGTGCCGCGATAGCCCATCTTGTGATTCAGGCCGGCCAGCACCACGTCGTTGTGCTCGCCGCGCGCGGCGCCGTCGTCGGTCGGCAGGTACCTGGGGACGATGAACAGCGAGATGCCGCGCGTGCCGGGCAGAAGCCGGCCCTGTTCGTCGGGAATCTTCGCGAGCACGAGGTGGACGATGTTCTCCGCCAGCTCGTGCTCGCCGCCGGAAATCCACATCTTGTTGCCGGTGATCCGGTAGCGCGGGCCGAGCGGCGACGCGCACTCGAAATCGGCGCGCGTTACGATGTCGGACAGCGACGAGCCAGCCTGCGGCTCCGACAGGCACATCGTGCCGAAGAAGCGCCCTTCCAGCTCGGGACGCGCGAACGCGTCGATCT
Organism: Burkholderia sp. 567; assembly: GCF_040545115.1. NCBI lineage: Bacteria > Pseudomonadati > Pseudomonadota > Betaproteobacteria > Burkholderiales > Burkholderiaceae > Burkholderia > Burkholderia sp. 567. Next base: position 826,997 of record NZ_JBEPLG010000001.1, on the reverse strand, counting down.
GCGCGGGGCTGCCGTGCGCGAGCAGCAGGTTGGCGTTTGCGACGGTGAGGAACGGATATGCGGCGGTCGCGATGTTCGCGGCCTGGAAGAACAGGAACGATGCGGCTTCGACGAGCTTCGGCAACCGCATCCCGCCGAACGCTTCGTCCTGGCCCGCGGCGATCAGGCCGGCAGCCGCGAAGGCCCGCACGGCCGGCTCGACGTCAGGGATCAGCGTCACGCGCTCGCCGTCGAACCGCGGCTCCTCGCGATCGCCGCGCGCCGCATGCGGCGCGAACAGGTCGGCGGCGATTCGCTCGCTGGTATCGAGCACCGCATCGAAGGTCTCGCGGCTGTGCTCCGCATAGCGCGGCAGCGCGCCGAGCGCGTCGGCATCGAGCCAGTCGTACAGCAGGAACGCGAGATCGCGTCGCGACATCAGCAGGCTCATCGTGACGCCCTCCGCGTGGCCTGCGTTTTCCCCATCGTCGACGGCCGCACGTGCGCGGTCCGACCGTGCGCGGCCCGACCGTGCGCGGCCCGGTCGATCCACGGGTGCTCGATCGATGCATGCTCCATCACGTCTGTCTCCTGTCGACCAGAGTTAGCGCTTTAGCGCTTACTCTGGTCCCATGCTTCGCGGTCGACCAGAGTTAGCGCTTTAGCGCTTGCTCTGGTCCCATGCTTCGCGGTCGGGCGGCGCGTCGGCGCCCCCGTGGGCGCCGGTTGCCGGCACCGGATGATTGGGTCGGTGACTGCAAGTGCTGGCGCAGAATTTAGCACGGTCGTTCGCAAACAACAATGCTCCGGCGTCGCGCCTCCGTTCGACGAGCGCAAGTGTTCGATCGGTGCGCGGCGCCGGCGGCGCCGCAAACCCGTGCGCGCGCCGCACCCGGCACGCGACCGCGTATCAACCCGCCTTTTGCTTCGCGAGCTGATCGGCGACGGGCAGGCTGCGAATCCGCGTGCCGGTTGCCGCGAAGATCGCGTTGGTCAGCGCCGGCGCGACCGGCGGCAGGCCCGGCTCGCCCACGCCGCCGAGCGGTGTCGCATAGTCGTCCGGCGCGACCAGATGCACGCGGATTTCACGCGGCGCCTCGTTCATCCGGAGCACCTGGAAGCCGTTGAAATTGCTCTGCTCCGGTTGCCCGTCCTTGAACGTGATCTCGCCGTGCAGCGCGATGCCGAGCCCCATCACTACCGCGCCTTCGAGCTGCGAGCGCACGCGCTCCGGGTTGACCTGCGGCCCGCAGTCGATCGCGATGTCGACGCGCGGCACCGAAAGCGCGCCGTCCGCGGCCACCTGCACTTCGCACACGACCGCCGTGTACGACACGAAGCTGCGATGCGCGGCGATCCCCAGCCCGTGCCCCTTCGGCAGCTTGCGGCCCCAACCGGCTTCGCGCGCGACCGTCTCGATCACACGCCGCAGTCGTCGGGTATCGACCGGATACAACGCCGGATCCTCGCCGTAGTTCACGTTCTTCACCGTGATGTGCGGCTCGAAACGCCGCGCCGGCCCGATCAGGTCGAGCAGGAAATCCTTCGGGTCGCGGCCCGCCGCATGCGCGAGTTCCGACACGAAGCTCTGGATCCCGAACGCGTGCGGAATGTTGTACACCGAACGGAACCAGCCGATCCGCGTGTGCGCTGGCGCGGCCGGGTTCTCGATCCGTACGTTCTGGACTGCGAATGGAAGATCGGCGACACCTTGCGCGAGCTCGCCCGGCTGCTCGTGCACGACGCCGGCCCGGAAGGTCGACTGGATTGACGGCGCGACCGTGCGATGCTGCCACGCGACCACCTTCCCCGCCGCATCGAGGCCGCCGTCGAACGCTTCCAGCGACACCGCGTGGAAATAGTCGTGCGCGATGTCGTCCTCGCGCGTGAACGTCAGCTTCACGGGCGCCCCCACCGCCTTCGACAGCAGCGCGGCCTCCACCACGTAGTCGGGTTTCGACTTGCGGCCGAAGCCGCCGCCGAGCAGCGTCACGTTGACCGTGACGCGCTCGCTCGGCAGCGCGAGCGCCTTCGCGATTTCGTCGCGCGTGGTCTGCGGCGCCTGCGTGCAGGTCCATACCTCGCAGCGGCCGTCGGCCACGCGCGCGACGGCCGCGGGCGGCTCCATCGTCGCGTGCGCGAGATGCGGAATGTAGTACGTCGCACGCACGCGCTTCGCGGCGCCCGCGAGCGCCGCGGCCGTATCGCCGTCATCGCGGATCACGTCGCCCGGCTGCGCGGCCGCCGCTTCGAGCGTCTTGCGGTAGGCGGCCGAATCGTAGCCTGCGTGCGGCCCATGCTTCCAGTCGATCTTCAGTCGGGCGCGCGCCTGGATGGCCGTCCATGTGTCGCGTGCGATCACGGCCACGCCGCCGAGCGGCTGGAACCCGGACGGCAGCGGCGCAGACGCGAGCTGCACGACCTTGACGACACCCGGCAGCTTTTCCGCGGCGGACGCGTCGAACGACGCGACCGTATCGCCATAGGCCGGCGGACGCGCGACGACCGCGTACAGCATGCCGTCGAGCCGCGTGTCGATCCCGTAGTGCGCGCGGCCGCCGACGATGTCGCGGCCGTCGATCAATGCCGTTTCGCCCTTGCCGATATAGCGGAACTCGGCTGGCGCCTTCAATGCCACGCTCTGCGTATCGGGTACGGGCAGCGCGGCCGCCCTCGCGGCCAGTTCACCGAACCCGAGCTTGCGCCCGGTTTTCGTATCGACGACCTCGTGCACCGTCGCCTTCACTTGACGCACGTCGACGCCCCAGGTCGCCGCCGCGGCCTGCTCGAGCATCGAGCGCGCGGCCGCCCCCGCGCGGCGCAGCGCCGCGAAACTCTGGCGCAGGCTGCGCGAACCGTCGGTGTTCTGGTTGCCGTAGCGCGGCTCGTCGCCGACGGCCTGCGCGACCTTCACGCGTGCCCAGTCCGCGCCCAGCTCGTCGGCGATCACGAGCGCGACGCTCGTGCGCACGCCTTGTCCCATCTCCGAGCGAATGCAGGTCACCGTCACCGTGCCATCGGGCGCGATCGCGACGAACAGGTGCGGATCGTCGCGCAAGCCGTGCGGCATGCCCGCGCCGCCGTACTGCGGATTCGGGCTGACGGGCGGCTGCGCGGGCGTGGCCGCGCGCGCAAGCGACGGCACGCCGAATGCGAGCAGCAGCCCGCCGGATGCGAAGCCGAGCAGCAATGCGCGGCGGCTTTCATTGTGGACGGAGAGTTCCGGCGCGTTCATGCGGCACCTCCGCGGCGCACCGCCAGGCGGATCGCCGCGCGGATGCGCGTATAGGTTCCGCAGCGGCAGATGTTGCCGGACATCGCGTCGTCGATGTCCGCGTCGCTCGGATGGGGATTCGTCTTCAGCAGCGACGCGGCCTGCATGATCTGCCCGGACTGACAGTAGCCGCATTGCGCGACGTTCAGTTCCTGCCACGCTTGCTGCAGCGGATGGTTCACGTCCGTCGACAGACCCTCGATCGTCGTCACCTTCTTGCCCGCGGCGGCCGCGACGGGTGTGATGCACGACCGGATCGCGACGCCGTCGAGATGCACGGTGCAGGCGCCGCACAGCGCCATTCCGCAGCCGAACTTGGTGCCCGTGTGGCCGAGGACATCGCGCAGATACCAGAGCAACGGCATGTCGGGATTGCCGTCGAAATGCCGTTCGCCACCGTTGACGGTCAGCGTGATCATCGTTCACCTCCTGGTTGCGACGCCGCGTCGCGCGGGCGTCGTGTGGGGATTTGAACGGCGCTGGGCACATTCCGAACGACCAGGTGGGCCTGACGCCGTTTCGTTTTCCGGATTGCGGCGGGTGACGACGCAATCGGGGCGATGCTGCCGCCTGGTTGCCTGTGCAACGTTCGGCGGGATTCGCACGATTGCTCGTTCGCGTGGATCGCCGCGCGTATTATCAGATGAATTGCGGTTTGTCGTCGGACGGCGGGCGATTTGGGGGTGATTCGGGGGGATTCCGCGACCTGCCGAACGCGAGATGAATACACGCGTTTCGGCTTTGCGCGCATGGCTGCGCGGGGCGGACGTCAGCGCTTTCGCGGGACCGGCATCGGCGTCGTCAGGGCGCAATCCCGTGCTGCAATGCGCCGCCGATCCAGCGCTCCTCCGACGCTTGAAGATGGGCGCGCATCGCGGTTTGCGCAGCGATCGGATCGCCCGCTTGCAACGCCTTCAGGATCTGCTCGTGCTCGCGCACCGCGGCGGCCCAGGTTTCCGGGCTTTCCGAATGTCCGCGAATCGCGGCGGCAATCGGATCGTGTCGGCTATCGAACAACTCGCCCACGAAGCGGCTCAACACGGAGTTGCCGGCCACCTCCGCAATGAGCATATGAAACTGCCGGTCCGCGTCGACGGGCGATTTGCCCGCGACGGCGAGCCGCTTCATGCGCTCGACCGTGCGACGCAATCGATCCAGCGTGGCTGCCGAGAATCGCGCGGTGGCCAGCACGATCACCGAACCCTCTATGGCACCGCGCGCCTGCATCAGCTCCGATGGGCTCTCTCCCAGTGCTGGCACGCCGCCACCGTCGCTCTCGCCCGGATCGCGAACGTAGACCCCCGACCCAAGCCGTATCTCGATCTGCCCGCCGATTTCGAGGGCGATCAAGGCCTCGCGCAACGACGGGCGCGAGACCCCGAGCGTCGTCGCGAGCTCGCGCTCGGGCGGCAGTCGCCCACCGGCGGGAATTCCACCCTGACGGATCAATGCGAGGATTTGCGCGGCCACGGATTGGTAAAGCCGCTTGGGTTCTGTCTGCTTCATGATCCGAAAAATGGTCGACCGAAGTGGCCGGAGCTTCGCGTTCACGCGGAGTCTATCACGGCGGCGAAACCCCCGACCAGCATGGGATAGACCCGGCACAAGGGTTTACACCATTGGTATGGTCACTTCAAAATAATCACAATTGGCTTGACCAGATGAGCGCTACATCCTCGAATTCATCGCAACTGGACTGGCCAGTTGCCGCTCGACGAACGCGCCAGTGACCAACGGAGACACGCATGACCCCTGCCGACTTGCGGCAATCGCCACCCCTTTCGGGCGGCGGGCCGACTGCTCGAACCATCCTGCAGCTGCAGGGCGTGGGCAAGCGCTTCCCCGGCGTCGTGGCGCTCGACGGCATCGATCTGGATCTACGAGCGGGAGAGGTTCATGCCGTGTGCGGCGAGAACGGCGCGGGCAAGTCGACGCTGATGAAAATCATCAGCGGGCAATACCGCGCGGACGACGGCGTCGTCCTCTACGACGGTGCGCCCGTGCAGTTTTCGTCCGCCACCGACGCACAAGCCGCAGGCATCGCGATCATTCATCAGGAGCTGAACCTGGTGCCCCACTTGTCGGTGGCGGAAAACATCTACCTGGCGCGCGAGCCCAAGCGCGGCCCGTTCGTCGACTACCGCGCGCTGAACCGCGCCGCACAGTTGTGTCTGCAACGAATCGGCCTGAACGTGTCGCCCACGACGCTGGTCGGCGCGCTCTCGATCGCGCAGCAGCAGATGGTGGAAATCGCGAAGGCGCTGTCACTCGACGCGCGCGTGCTCATCATGGACGAACCCACGTCGTCGCTGACCGAATCGGAAACGGTCCAGCTGTTTCGCATCATCAAGGAGCTTCGCAGCGAAGGCGTCGCCATCCTTTACATCTCGCATCGACTCGACGAGATGGCCGAAATCGTGGATCGCGTGACGGTGCTGCGCGATGGGCGCCACATTGCCACGAGCGATTTTGCAGCGACGTCGGTGAACGAGATCGTCGCCCGAATGGTGGGCCGTCCGCTCGACGATGCCTACCCGCCGCGTCGATCCACGCCCACCGATCAGGTGCTGCTGAAGGTACGCGACCTGCAACGAACCGGCACGTTCGGCCCTGTGTCGTTCGAACTTCGCAAGGGCGAAATTCTCGGCTTCGCAGGGCTGATGGGTGCGGGACGCACCGAAGTCGCCCGCGCGATCTTCGGCGCGGAGCGGCCCGATGCCGGCTCGATCCTGCTGGGCGATACGCCGGTCGAGATCAACTCGCCGCGCGAAGCCATTCGCCACGGGATTGCCTACCTGTCCGAAGACCGGAAAAAGGACGGCCTCGCGCTGGCGATGCCGGTCGCCGCAAACATCACGCTGGCCAACGTCGCGGCGATCTCGTCGCGCGGCTTCCTGCGTTTCGCCGACGAAACGGCCATCGCCGAGCGTTACGTGCGCGAACTGGGCATCCGCACACCGACGGTCGCGCAGATCGCGCGGAACCTGTCCGGCGGGAACCAGCAAAAGATCGTCATCAGCAAATGGCTATACCGCGGCTCGCGCATCCTCTTTTTCGACGAGCCGACGCGCGGCATCGACGTCGGCGCGAAATACGCGATTTACGGGCTGATGGACCGCTTGGCGGCGGATGGCGTCGGTGTCGTCCTGATCAGTTCGGAACTGCCCGAGTTGCTCGGCATGACCGATCGCATTGCCGTGTTTCACGAAGGACGTATCACCGCGGTGCTTGAAACCGGAAAGACCAATCAGGAGGAGATCTTGCATCATGCATCAGGAAGAAGTCATGCTTGACATCACATCGGGCCGCACGCCGGCCGTCGATAAACAGGCCCGGCAGCGACGCCGCGACCTGATCCAGAAATTTGCCGCGCTGGGCAGCCTGGTCGTGCTGATCGTCGCGTTTTCGCTGACCAGCGCCGCATTCTTCTCCGTCGGCAACCTGATGACCGTGTCGCTTCAGGTGACGTCGATCGCATATCTCGGCGTGGCCGCGACGTGCGTGATCATTACCGGCGGCATCGATCTGTCGGTCGGATCGGTCCTGGCGCTGGCCGGCGTCGCCGCCGCGCTGCTCGTGAAGGCCGGCATTCCGGTCCCCGTCGCGATGCTGGGCGGCATGCTGGTCGGCGCTGCATGTGGTTGGGTCAACGGGATCTGCGTCACGCACATGGGGCTGCCGCCGTTCATTGCCACCCTCGGCATGATGCTGGTCGCCCGCGGGCTCGCGTTGCAGATCACCGGCGCCCGACCCGTGTCGGGGCTCGGCGACGCGTTCGGCGAGCTCGGCAACGGCGCCCTCTTCAAGATCTCGCACATCGGGGCCGACGGCTTTCCCGACACGATCTTTCCTGGCATTCCGTACCCGGTCGTCATCATGGTGGCCCTCTTCGTGGCGGTCTCGGTGCTGCTGTCGCGAACGTCACTGGGCCGCCACATCTACGCGGTTGGATCGAACGCGGAAGCGGCACGTCTGTCCGGCGTGAACGTGCAAGGCGTCAAGCTGTTTACCTACGTCCTGTCCGGATTGCTCGCCGGCGCCACGGGCTGCGTACTGATGTCGCGCCTCGTCACGGCCCAGCCGAACGAAGGCGTGATGTACGAACTCGACGCCATCGCAAGCGCGGTGATCGGCGGCACGTCGCTGATGGGCGGCGTCGGCACGATCTCCGGCACCGCCATCGGCGCATTCGTGATCGGCGTGCTGCGCAACGGCCTGAACATGAACGGCGTGTCGAGCTTCATCCAGCAGATCATCATCGGCGTCGTCATTCTCGGCACCGTGTGGATCGATCAACTCCGCAACCGGAAGTTGTAATCACAAGACGAAGTTCCAACCACCAACAAGGAGCGAGACATGAAAAAACTATCCGTACTGGCAGCGGCGGCAATCTTGTGCGCGATGTTCGGCGCGCATGCGCAGGCCGCCGGAGGCGAAATTGCCGTGATCGTGAAGACGGCCAATTCGAACTACTGGCAGAACGTGCAGAAAGGCGCCACCGCCGCCATGACCAATGCGAAGGGATACACGATGACGTTCCAGGGCCCTGCCGCGGAATCGGCGATCGCCGACGAAGTCAACATGGTCGAGAACGCCGTGAACCGACATGTCGCCGGCATCGTCCTCGCGCCGTCGGATCCGGATGCACTCGTGCCGGCCATGAAGAAAGCGTGGGAAGCGCATATTCCGGTGGTGTTGATCGATTCGACCGTATCCGATGCCGGCAAGCAGTACTACCAGTCGTTCCTGTCGACCGACAACGCGAAAGCCGGCGAGCTCTGCGCGAAGGCGATGATCGACCGGGTCGGGCAGACCGGCAAAGTCGCGGTCATGTCGTACGTGCCGGGTGCCGGTTCGGAAGTCGGCCGCGTCGGCGGATTCCGCAAGTACATCGCCGCGCATTCGAAGCTGCAGGTGGTGGGGCCGTTCTATTCGCAGTCGCAGATGGCGAATGCGCTGAACCAGACAACCGATGTCCTGTCGGCGAACCCCGACCTCAAGGGCATCTTCGGCGCCAACGAACCGACTGCCGTGGGGATGGGGCGCGCGCTGCAGCAGTCGGGCAAAGGCGGCAAGGTCGTGGCGATCGGTTTCGACGGCAATCAGGACCTCCAAGGATTCGTTCGAGACGGCACGATTCAGGCCATCGCCGTTCAGAGCTCGTACCAGATGGGCTACAAGGGCATCGAGACCCTCGTCAACGTGATCGAGCGCAAGCCTGTTTCCAAGCAGGTGGATACGGGCGTGCTGATGGTCGAAAAGCAGAATCTCGACTCGCCCGCAGCGAAGAACGTCCTGTACTGACGAACGCGCCGTCGCGGCGGCTCTGCCGGGCCGCCCGTCGGCATCTCCTCCATTCACATACACGCCATGAAAGCCATTGCAACGCACGCGCTACCCCGTAGCGGATTGGTCATGAGCACACTGGGCTTCGGTTGCTCGCAACTGGGCGGCCTCTACAAGTCGATGTCGACCGCCGAGGCCCATGCGCTCGTCGACTGGGCGTGGGATGCCGGCATCCGCTATTTCGACACCGCGCCGTTCTACGGCTATACGCTGTCGGAGCGGCGCGTCGGACAATCGCTGCAGGCCCGGGCGCGCGAACGCTATGTGCTGAGCACCAAGGTCGGGCGGCTCATGCGGCCCGACGATACGGTTCAGCCCGGCGACGACGGTTGGGCGCACCCGTTGCCCTTCCGGCCTCACTTCGACTACACGTTCGACGGCATCATGCGTTCGTACGAGGACAGCCAGCAACGCCTCGGCATGCGGACGATCGACATCCTCTATGTTCACGACATCGGCGCCGCCACGCACGGCGATCGGCATGCCCACTATTGGGAACAGCTGACCCGCGGAGGCGGATTCCGGGCGCTCGCCGAGCTGCGCGATGCCCGTGCCGTGTCCGCCATCGGACTCGGCGTCAACGAATGGGAAGTTGCCGTCGACGCGATGCAGGCGGCGGATATCGACGTCGTGCTCCTTGCGGGTCGATACACGCTGCTCGAACAGGAGGCGCTTTCGCCGTTGCTAGATAGATGCGTGCGCAACTATGTTCGGATCGTCGCAGGAGGCGTGTTCAACTCGGGCGTGCTGGTCGGAAACGGCAAGTTCAACTATGCCGACGCGCCGGCCGAAGTGATCCGAAAAGTCGCGCGTCTCGCAGACGTATGCGCCGGCTTCGGCGTACCGCTTGCCGCGGCCGCACTTCAGTTTCCGCTGGCCCACCCGGCCGTGGTGTCCTGCGTGGTCGGGGCGCGCAGTATCGAGCAGTTGCAGAAGAACATCGCCTGGCTCGACACGCCGCTCCCGCCGGAGCTGTGGACCGCGTTGCAACGCGATGGGCTGATCGCCGCAGCCGCGCCGGTTCCGGAGGTGTGCGCGTGACGTTCCGCATCGACGCTCATCAACACTTCTGGCAGATGGCCAGTCGCGACGGTTATTGGCCGCCGCAAACGCTGGACGCCATCTATCGGGACTTCGGTCCGCAGGATCTCGAACCGCTGCTTGCGCGGTCCCGTGTGCAGCGGACCGTCGTCGTCCAGTCGCTACCGACTCAGGAAGACACGCGCTACCTGCTCGACGTTGCAACCCGGACGAGCTTCGTGGCGGCCGTCGTCGGATGGGTGGACCTCAAATCCCCGGATGCGCCGGCCGATATCGCGTCGCTCGCCCGTGATCCGAAATTCCGTGGCATTCGCCCGATGCTGCAGGATCTTGCCGATGACGACTGGATCGACGATCCGGTTCTCGAGCCGGCTATCGACGCCATGCTCGCGCATAACCTCGCATTCGACGCACTGGTCACGCCGCGCCATCTCCCCGCGCTGCTCGCGTTCGCGCGCCGCTACCCGCGCCTGCGCATCGTGATCGACCACGCCGCGAAGCCACCCATCGCATCGGGCGGAAGTGAAGCGTGGCGCGTCGCGATGAGCGAACTCGCCGCGCATCCGAACGTGCACTGCAAGCTCTCCGGACTGTGGACGGAAGCCGGCCCGCATCCCGATCTCCTGCGCGTCGAACCGTACGTGCGCGCGGTTTGCGAGTGGTTCGGCGCGTCCCGGCTGATCTGGGGCAGCGACTGGCCCGTCTCGCGCCTTGCCGGCCATTTTGGTGACTACGGCGCGTGGCTCGCGTGGTGCGAACAAGGCTGCGACCGCTTCCTCGGGCCCGACGCACGTGCACGCGTTTTCGGCGGCAATGCATGCCACTTCTACAGAATCGATCGGCCGTCCGGCGATCAACACGCTCAATAACGAGGACGTCACCATGCTCAGCATCATTTGCGAATCGCCCGGCGTACTGCGCCACGAAGATCGCGCGCCGCCTTCGCGCGCCGATGGCGAGATATTGTTGCGCGTGCAACGAGTCGGTATTTGCGGCACCGACATGCACATCTATTCAGGCAATCAACCCTACCTGCAATATCCGCGCGTCATGGGCCACGAACTGTCCGCGATCGTGGCCGAGGCCGATCCCGGCGCGCACGTCGCGCCCGGAGACGCGGTCTATGTGATGCCCTATCTGTCGTGCGGACAGTGCATCGCGTGCCGACAGGGCAAGACCAACTGCTGCGTCAACATCAAGGTGCTTGGCGTGCATCGTGACGGCGCATTGACCGAATATCTGTCGGTGCCCGCGCAGTTCGTGCACAAGGCCGAAGGAGTGACGCTGGACCAGGCGGCAATGATCGAATTCCTCGCCATCGGCGCACACGCGGTGCGGCGTGCCGCCGTGTCCGCAGGCCAAAGAATCCTCGTGGTCGGTGCGGGGCCGATCGGCATGGCGGCGATGCTGTTCGCCCAGCTGAGAGGCGCACACGTCACGTGCCTGGACACACGCGCCGATCGCCTTGCGTTCTGCCGCGAACACTTCGCCGTTGCGACGGTGCAGACGGGGCCGACCGACGTCGACGAATTGTCGACGATGACCAACGGCGAGTTCTTCGACGTGGTGTTCGATGCGACGGGTAACGTGAAGGCCATGAATCGCGGTTTCGAGTTCATTGCCCACGGCGGCAAGTACGTGCTGATTTCGATTGTCCCCGGCGAGATCACGTTCTCCGATCCGGAGTTTCACAAGCGCGAAGCAACGCTGCTCGGCAGCCGCAACGCCACCGCCGAAGACTTCGAGACGGTCCTCGACGCGATGCGCGCCGGCCGCATTCCGGACAAGGCGCTCAATACGCATCGGATGAGCCTGTCGGACGTTCCCGTCGAGTTCCCGAAACTGATGGAACCCGGGCAGACCGTCGTCAAGGCGCTGGTCGAGTGCTGACCGAATTCGCGGGAACCGTTCGAGATGAGTGAACCGATTCTTCAGTTTGGCACCAGCCGGTTTCTCCAGGCCCATGTCGCCCTGTTCGTATCGCAGGCGCTGGAGCGCGGCGATGCGATCGGCGGGATCCGCATGGTGCAGACCACCGACAACCCGGCAAGCCATGCGCGCATCACCGCTTTGGCTCAGTCAGGCAGTTATCCGGTGAAGATCCGCGGCAGGGAACACGGCGCGATCGTGGATACGGTCGTCCACTGCCGCGCCGTGCGCGCCGCGTGGATCGCCGATCGCGACTGGGCGATGATCCGGCATGCGGTCACGCATGACGTCCGCGTGATTGTGTCGAACACCGGCGACGCCGGCTACCGTCTCGACGAGCGCGATTCGCCGGCGCTGCTCGCGCGGGAGAGTCATGTCCCGCGCAGCTTCCCCGCCAAGCTGCTCACGCTGCTGCATGCACGATGGCGCGCACGGCCCGGTGCGGGTGTGTCGATCTTTCCGTGTGAACTCGTCGCGCGTAACGGCGACACGCTACGCGCGCTGGTCATCGGCCTCGCTGAACAATGGGCGCTGCCCGCGCCCTTCGTCACGTACCTGTCGCAACGATGCATCTGGGTCAACTCACTGGTCGACCGGATCGTGTCCGAACCGATCGAACCGGTGGGCGCCGTGGCCGAGCCCTACGCGCTCTGGGCCATCGAACGACAACCGGGCATGGAACTGCCGTGCACGCACGAACAAATCGTCGTGACCGACGACCTGCTCAGCCATGAGCGGCTCAAACTGTTCTTTCTGAATGTCGGGCATACCTGGCTTGCCGACCAGTGGCTCGTGCAGCGCCGCAGCAGCGCGCAGACCGTGTTCGACGCGATGAACGATACGACGCTGCGCGAGGGCATCGAGGGCGTCTGGGGCGAGGAAGTCCTGCCCGTGTTCGATGCGCTCGGGATGCGCGTTCGCGCAGAGCGGTACGTTGCAAGCGTGCGCGAGCGGTTTCTCAATCCGTACCTCGACCATCACATCGCGGACATCGCCGGCAACCATGTCGAAAAGGTCCGGCGGCGGATTCTGCCGCTGATCGAACTGGGCGATTCGCTCGGGGTTGCGCCTGATCAGACGCGGCTGCGCGATACGCTCGCGCGGCATGGCGTGACACCCTCAACCAAAGAGGCAAATGCATCATGAATGATCGGATGGTCGTCATGCTTCATGGCGACGACAACGTAGCGGTGGCATTGAGAACGCTCGAGGCCGGCACGTCGATTGAAGTGAACGGCCTGTCGATGATGGCCGTGACGTCCATTCCGGCGGGCCACAAGATAGCGACCCGTCGCATCGTGCGAGGCAGTCCGGTGATCAAGTACCGGCAAACGATCGGTGTCGCGCTGAACGATATCGCGCCCGGCGAGCACGTTCACGTTCATAACGTCGGCATGCCCGAGCATCACGCGCATCGTGCCGCGCACGTCGATGCCGGTCACGCGCTCGCGCCGGCAGACCGGCAGGAAACGTTTCAGGGTTTCGTGCGGGCGGACGGACAGGTTGGCACACGCAACTACATCGGGGTCATCGCCAGCGTCAACTGTTCCGCCAGCGTCTGTCACGCGATTGCGGACGCGTTCAAGGGCGACGCGATGGCTCCGTTCGAATCGGTGGACGGCGTAGTTGCGATCACGCATCAGAGCGGCTGCGGGATGTCCGCAACCGGAGACGGCATCGCCGTACTTCGTCGCACGCTGACCGGCTACGCGTGCAATCCGAACTTCGCGGCCGTGCTGCTGGTGGGCCTCGGTTGCGAAGTGAACCAGGTCGGTGCCCTTGCAACGTCCGTGGAAACAACGCACGCTGCGCCGGTCAGGACCCTCGTCGTCCAGGATGAAGGCGGCGTGCGTGAAACCGTGGCGCACGGCATCGCGATCGTCCGGGAAATGCTGACGGCAGCCAATCGCATGACGCGTACCGAAGTTCCCGCCGCGCGGCTGAAAGTGGGCCTGCAATGCGGCGGCTCGGACGGTTACTCGGGGATCACTGCGAATCCCGCGCTCGGGGCAGCCGTTGATTTGCTCGTTCGCCACGGTGGCACCGCCATCCTTTCCGAGACACCGGAGATCTACGGCGCAGAACATTTGCTGACCGCACGCGCGTCCGGCGTCGTAGCCGAGCGGCTCCTCGACAAGCTGCGCTGGTGGGAACGGTATGCGGGCGAATCGGGCGGCGACATGAACAACAACCCCTCGCCCGGCAACAAGGCCGGCGGCATCACGACCATTCTCGAAAAGTCGCTCGGCGCGGTTTCGAAGGGCGGCAGCAGCCCGCTCAACGCCGTCTATGACTATGCCGACCGCGTATCGGAGTCGGGCCTGGTCTTCATGGACACGCCCGGCTACGACCCGGTATCCGCCACCGGACAGATCGCCGGAGGCGCCAATCTGGTGTGCTTTACGACGGGGCGCGGCTCGGTGTTCGGCTCCAAGCCGGTTCCCACCATCAAGCTGGCGACGACCACCGGACTATTCGAGCGGATGCGCTCGGATATGGACTTCAATGGCGGCGAGATCGTCGACGGTTCGCTTTCCGTCGGGCAGGCCGGGGCGCAACTATTCCGGTTGATGCTGGACGTCGCGTCGGGCGTACGCACCTGCAGCGAGCAGAACGGCATGGGCGACCGCGAGTTCGTGCCGTGGCTGCGCGGCCCGATCATGTGATGCCCCGCCCTGCTCCCACTCATCTCCGGCAATCGTCACCCATGGACATGAACCCGCCCGAATCGGCGCCGCGCGATCGCACAAGCGAATTGCGGCTATCGGCGCAGCAACGAGATCTGCTCGATGAGGCGCTCTCGCTCCTGATCGACATGCGCTCGCGCGCGCTGGACATTGCGGCTCAGGTCTGTCGACGTCAAGGCAGCGCCGTGCCCGATGTTCACGATTTTCAACTGCCCGCGATCATCGACCTGCAACGGCGGCTTGCGGCAGCATGTGCACCACCCGACGCGACGGTGTCGCATTCGGGATCGCTAGCGGCCGTGACCGTACTATCCGGCATTCCGCGACGATCGGGCAAACGTGCGGCACGTATTTCGTTACCCGTTGATGCGTGATCCTGAGCAGTCGACGGCTCACGCTCTTCGGGCGTTTTCCAACATGAGGTCGCTATGCGCTACTGTCTCGCACTGGATCTGAAAGACGATCCTGATCTGATCGCTCGCTACGAGGAGCATCACCGTGCCGTATGGCCCGACGTGCTGCGGCATCTTCGCGAGCATGGGGTACTCGGTATGGAAATTTTCCGCCTCGGCACGCGCATGACGATGGTGATGGACACCGATGACGCGGTGTTCGATGCCGAACGCATGGCCAAAGCCGCGGAAGAAAATCCTACGGTTCGTGCTTGGGAAGACGTGATGTGGACATTCCAGGCCGCCACGCCGTGGACACCGGCCGGTCTGAAGTGGACACCGATGACCTGCATATTCGATCTGCGAACGCAGACGTGAGCGTGCGACTCGCGGACGTCGTTTCCTTGAGTTTCGCTACGATCATGTGAATGGCATTAGCCGGTGCCCTTTCGCATAGCGGCGGCGGCTTCAATGGATCGTGGCGCCTACACGTCGATCCACGCGCCGGTGCCCTCCCGATACTGGATCACACCGCCGTTGAATCGCACGCGCAGGTTGCCGTCCGGCAGCGGAACCCAGGTCGTCATGTCGAGGCTCTGCATCAGCCCGGCGAAGAAATCCCCCAGCTGTTGCGGCTCTTCCGCCTGCCAGACTTCGATGCGCCCGAGGCACGCACGCAGGTTGCCGGTCGGCTGCATGATCGCCCCGACCTGTCCGGCCACGTTCGACGCCGGATCGTAGACCGGCGTACCGTCTTCGCTGACGATCGATAGATGGATCGCGCGCACGGACGTCGGTTGGCCCGGCGTCTGCTCGACGAGCGCGATGCAGCTCGTCATCGCGCCGAAATCGATTTCCGTCGCGTCTCCCCAGATGCGCTCGCCAACCGACAGCGGCGCGGGACCTTGTACGTTCTGAATGATGTAGGGCATGGGTTCCTCGCATGATTCGATGGGACTGCTGATAGCCAAGCCGCGACGCGTTCGCGAATGCGGACGTGCGTCGGCCCCGCTGCTCACTTCCCGCCTCCGGGCTGACGGCCCGGCGGATCGTGTCGATTGATTCTTTGTCGCTGCGCACACCGGAGTCAATCGACCTGTGTTCACGGGGATGATTGCCCGGGACGTTCGTCATCGACGCGACAATGGATCGGTCTGTCGTGGCCGACGCAGGTCGCTTTTCCATCGTCGTTCATGCAAGCGATCCCGCTCGCGCACACGGTATCGATTTACGAACCTGTCGGTGTACTCATTGTTTTTCCACTCGTTTCCGAGGATCGGCAGGATGGAAATCCGCACGCCTTCGTCCTGCTTCCTCGGGGAAATCCGCCGCCACCGACACGCACTACGCACCCTTCTTGTCCAGCAGCGCCTGATACTTCTGCAAGCTCTCGTCGATCTTGTCGAGCGCGACGCTCGCGGCCTCCCCTTCGATCGCTTCCGCGGCACCCGCGACGAGCGCGGCGGTCGCGACGAACAGGTCCGTCAACAGCAGGCCCATCGCATCCATCGCCATCCCGGACACGTTCTCGTCAATGGTCTTCTGCGCGAGATCCTTCATCAGCACGCTCTTGCCCGCGATCGCCAGCGACGTCGACGCCTCGAAGTAGTTGGCCGCCGCCTGCGCAACCATCCCGCCCGCCTGCGTGATCAACATGTTCGGGCCGACCGCGATCTGCGTCGTCGCGTAGGACGCCGCTTCCGCGTTGATCGCCTGCACGGTCTGCAGCGCCGAGCCGCCTGACCCGGGCCCACCCGCGATCTGGTTCGGCGCCTTCAGCGCATCGGTGAACCTGCGCAGCCGGTTGACCGGCCACGCGCGCGCGCCGACCTTCGACGCCGCGGCGACCGGCGCGACATCGGCTGGCGTCGTGGCTTCGGCTGCGGCGTCGTCGACATCGCGCGGCGTCTGTGGCGCGTCGTCGCCGCGCCCGCCCAAAAGGCCTTTCATATTCATGGTTCAGGTATCCCGAGAGTCTGCACGTGCTAATGCGCGGTACCCGTGTGCGGCCCGCTCGTCGCGGCGTGCGGCGTGCTGCCGGATGCGCCCGCCGACGCCCCCTTCGGCGACGCTTCGACGGACAGAATCATCGCCACCGCTTTCGACACGACGGCGTTCGAAATCTGGTTGAGCGCCGCCTGCTGCTGCGTCATGTTCTGTGCGGAGATGCCGACGGCCTGGCTGAACATCTGGTAAAGCGTGCCCAGCGCCTGGGCTGGCGATCCAGCCACGACGTTGACATTGGTCTGCGTCAGCGCGTCGGTAACCTGCTCATTGACTTTGTCTGCCACGAGGCCTCCTCGAATCTCGGCTCCGGCATGCGGTTGAAGGAACGGGCGGGCCGGCAGGCCATCGACACCGCGTATGTCGTTAGGAACGCTGCGTCCCCGCATTCGTGAACGCGCTCAAGCGAGTTCGTCGCGCAATTTCTTGCGCAGCAGCTCGACGCGCTTTCTGGCAAGCGGCTCGTTGATGCCGAGCGTCGCCGCGATATGCGGATACGGCATGTCCTCCTCGAACTTCAGCGTGAACAGCATTTGCTGCTGCTGCGGGAGCAACGACAGCGCCTGGTCGAGACGCCGCAGTTGCTGTCGGAGCAGCAACTGCTGCTCCATCGACGGTGCGTGGCCCGCCAGCTCGGCGACGTGATCGTCGTCCCAGCTCGAGTCGTATTCGAGCATGCCGTTTTCGCGCTGGCGCTGACGCGCGCCAGAGAGGAACGCGTGGTTCAGCGCCAGAAAGAGAAAGCCGGCCAGGTTCCGAACACGCTCGGGCGAACGCTGCAGGTAAATGTGAACCTTGAGTGCGGTATCCGAAAGCAGTTCGTCGGCACGGTAAATATCCCCCTTGCACAAGAGGCGCGCGCGCCGCCGCAATTTCCCCTGCATTTCACGCCACGTACGATCGAGCTGCTGCGCCTGTGACGCGGCCGGCGGGACAGCGTGCGGGTTCGAGGTTGTCATTCCGTGCCCTCCGTTTTTATGGAAAACACAGAATCGATTTGATGCCGAGAGCGGCGCTGTTACGCGCGTTACACCGTTATTGAGATAATCGTTTTGGTCAATTTTCTTGATTATTGTGAACGGAAATCTTTAACCCACGGGCGTCGCCCGTTCCGCCGTATCAGGCACTCCGCCGGGCGTAAATAACGGCATTGCGATGAAAAAAGAACGACTGGCGTCGCGACGCGTTCGCGCGCCGGCACGCCGCTATCGATGTCGGTCGCCCGAACGTCATTGCCGCCAAAGTGCCGTCGCGTCCGGACTGCTCGTCGATTATTTCGGTATCTTCATTATTTTTTTTCACGCAGTACCAGAAGCAGCGTTTTCCGCTAGGTGGCCGCATCGTCAAACAACCTCGCACGGAAAACATGCCTGCCCTTGCTAACGCTCGAACGCTGCGCAATATACGGATACTCACCGATCTTCCGGAAAGCCTGCTCGCTCACGTCGAGCGGCATCTGATGCCGTGGCCCGAACACGGCAACCGAATGTTGTTCTTCAAGGGCGACCCGGAAGATTTCGTCGCCTTCGTACACCGCGGCCGCGTGTACAAGACACTGCACGAACCCGGCGGACGCGAAATCATTCTCGGCCATTCGGTGCCGGGCGAACTCATCGGTGAAAGCACCCTCCTTCGCGCGCACCGGCGCAGCTTCACCGCCCAGCTGAGCCACGACTGCCGCATTTCGCTGCTGCATCGTCAGCACTTCGCGCCGCTGCGCGCCAACGCCGATTTCATGGAGCGCATCTATGAGCAGCTGTGCCTGCACATCCACCAGCTGAGCGACTTCGTCGAGTCGGCGTGCCTGTACAGGCTCGAAGCAAGGCTCGCGCGCCATCTGCTGAATCGCATGCAAGGGAACGACGTCGAGGTGCCGCTGCCGGAGAACCAGAGCATCCTGGCCGCGATGCTCAACGTCAGCCGTCCGCGACTGAACGGCACGCTGCAGAAAATGCAGCGCGACGGCCTGATCCGGCTGCGCGAGCACGGTGTGACGATCGAGAAACCGGAGCGGCTCCGGTACATCGCCGACGCCAATTGATGCCGCGGCGCGCACGTCGTCGTGCGGTGCCGCGGCGTGAGGAGATTGCGCGCCGGGTTGCGCGGCGCGCGGCGAAGATCAGCTGCGCCAGTGACCGATGGCGTTCATCAACTGCGCGACGGCGGCCAGTTGCGACACGAAGCTGTCGTTCGACGATCGTGCCGCGGCAGCCGCCGCCACCGGCGAGCCGGCATAGAGCTGCATGATGCCGACGGTCGTCGCGGCAAGGTTGGACGCCGCCTGGTTCGCCTGCATCTGCACCGCGTTGTGAAGCAGGATCGCGGACGCGTGGCTGTTCGACTGCATGAGCGTGCCCAAGGCCACGGCGGGCGCTTCGCCCACCACCTTGACGTTGGCTTGCGTGACTGCATCGGCAATCGCGGCGGAGGCCTGTTCCGGCATGTCGTTACTCCTGTTGTTGCTCGCCGCTATGGCGCAGTCGACGCGGTCACGGCGAAAGCATGAGTGGGTCGGTCGGCGAAGCGCGCCGTGCGGCCGTCGATGCGGCGCGGGCGCCCGCCTTCGCGGGTGTCGGCACGACGTCGGGTGCCTGGCGGCAGCCACCGCGGCTGCCGCCAGGCGTCAACGCCGGGTTGCGCGTCAGGCGAGCGCCTTGCCGATCGCGAGCACGTCAGCCAGCACGGAAAGCACGCCGCTCGAGCCGATTTCCGTCGCGGCGGCGCCCGCACTCGCCGGCCCGAGCGTGTAGAGCTGCATCGTCCCCACGTTCGTCGAGGTCGGCAGTTGCACCGCGGACTGCGACTGCTGCTGCACGGCGTTTTCGAACAGCACGCTGAGCGAATGGCTCTGGGCCTGGTACAGCGAGCCCGTCGCCATCGCGGGCGCTTCGCCCACGACCTTGACGTTGGTCTGCGTGACCGCGTCGGTGATCGCGGCATTGACCGCGCAGGTCTTGCAGTCGCAGGCGTCGGTCGGGTCGCCAATGATCGGATCGTTTTCGTTTCCCATCGAGTTTCTCCTGGTTTGCGATCGGGCGCCGCATCGAATCGGCTCTGCCCGTTCTGTCAGTTCTGTCAGTTGCTCCGGAACACCACACGGCACCGCTGTGCTGGTGGCGGCCGCCGTGCTGCGGATCCGCGGCGCGGCGGCGGCCTTGGCGGTTCGTACCGCTTGCGCCGCCGCTCAACCACGGTGTTGCGACGGCGCCTTAACGTGCCACCGCCTTGCCGATCGCGATCACGTCGGCCAGCAGCGAGATGATCCCGTTCGAGCCGATTTCCGTGGCGGCCGCGCCCGCGCTTTCCGGCCCGATCGTGTAGAGCTGCATCGTCCCCACGTTCGTCGACGTCTGCGACTGGATCGCGGCCTGCGACTGCTGCTGCACCGCGTTCTCGAACAGGATGCTCAGCGAATGACTTTGGGCCTGGTACAGCGAGCCCATCGCCATTGCCGGCGCTTCGGCGACCACCTTGACGTTGACCTGTGTGACCGCATCCGTAATCGCGGGATTGACCTGGCACACTTGACACTTTTCAGCCATTTGTTGCTCCTTGGTTCACGTAGTTGAGAAGGCGCACATCGGGGCTGGCCGTTTTTCGCGTTGAGCCGCATGACCCGCGTGCTACTACATGGACGCTGGGCCGGGGGTGTCGTGAACGACCGCGGTGGCGGCGGCATCCGGCGCGGTAGATCCGGACAATTCGGGCGGGGTGGCGCTGATACTTTGGAGGCGGTCGTATATCGCATCGAGCCGGACGGTGAGTACGTCGACGTATTGCCGGAAGCACGCATCGATTTCCTGCCGGATGAGGCCCGTCAGTTGTTCGCCGATCATCGCCATTGCCTCGCGTGTGCTGTCCTGGATGTCGGCCGCGCCGGATGCCTGAGCGTCGGCCGGCGGCTCGTGCGCGTCGAGTACGCCGGACACCTTCCGCTGTTCCGACGCCAGCATGCCGAGGGTCGTCTCGTTCTGCGCGTCGATCGTCTGCAGGATGCCGCGCATCTTCTCGTACGCCTTTTGCTGGTTGAGCTGCAGGAAATGTTTGATCTGTTCGCGCGCCTCCTGGCGGGTTTTCGGCTGCGGCTGTGGGAGCGGCGGGTTCGCGGGGTGCGCCTGCGTGGCGTGCGCCTGCGTGGCGGTGCCGGCGGTTGGCGTCGGCTGATTGGTGTGCCTGCTCGGCAGTCGCTCCAGCAGTGCCTGTTCTTCGCCCGGCTCGAGTGGCCGCCCCAATCGCTTTTCCGCGAACTGCCGCAGCAGCGGGTCAAGTACTTCATTGCTCATGGCTCATGCCTCCTCGATGTCCGGCTGGGGCGCCGGTGCGTACGGGGTGGCGTCGAGGTCGGATGGATGCGGCGCAGACGTGCGTGCGTCGGAGTACTGCAACGGATATCGCATGATGTTCTCCCGGGAATGGATGCGCGACGGCCTTGCCGGAAATTCGGCAGGACTGCTGCAGGGACGAACTATGCGAAGGGTTTGTGAAATCGGTTGTCGTTGCGTTTGGTTGGCGTGCTGTACGATCGGCAGGTTGGATTGCGACGTTGCGTCGGCGCATGTTGATCGATGAATTGCGTGATCGCTACGCTCACGATCGTGGACAACTACACGTGGGAATGCCTGTTCATTGAAGTCGACGGCTCATTGCGTGGCGAGCATGTTGCCGCCGCACTGACCCGGCCTGCGCAGCATCGTCCGCTTCCACGCTATATCACGACAGACAATGGCAGCGAATTCATTTCGAAGGCGCTCGACAAATGGGCGTACGAGGATGGCATGGAGATTGACTTCTCGCGTCCGGGCGAACCGACCGACAACGCGAAGAACGAATCATTCCACGGGTGTTTCCGGGAGGAATGCCTCAACCGGCGAGTCCACTAACATATGAATGGTGTACTCAGCGGGGTCCGGTCAATTGCCCTCCGCCTAACGGGACGGGAAGATGGCGCGAGCGCACTACGACGCGATTCGGTCGGTATCAGCCGAAAAACAACCAAACCGCGGCACGCTCTTCACTCAGAACAGCGAAGGAGCAACGCAACTACGAGCGCGGCATCACAACGCAGCCAACACCGGTCGTTTGTTCAGGAGGCATTGAAATACATGCGAATGCTCCGCC
This sequence comes from Burkholderia sp. 567, assembly GCF_040545115.1. NCBI lineage: Bacteria > Pseudomonadati > Pseudomonadota > Betaproteobacteria > Burkholderiales > Burkholderiaceae > Burkholderia > Burkholderia sp. 567. Next base: position 805,227 of record NZ_JBEPLG010000001.1, on the reverse strand, counting down.
GTGATTGAATGCAGAAACCGGCTGCCCGATGGACGCGTCGGCATCGCCCCTCATAAGGCTTAGAGACGCGAGAAAGTCCGTATTCGCCTTTTCATCCAAGCCCGGGTTCAGCATATTATTGACTATGGCCCACGGCACCGACAAAGCGCATGAGATTGACGGGATCGGATCGGTCTCCTGTCAGGCCAATCCTTATAATCTTGCCAGCACCGTCGACGTAAAGGCGAATTCCAAGGTGGCTCTCGAAATGCCCATTCGCCAAATCGAGCTTCTTCAGTTCGGCTATCCCTCTCTGAAAACGCTCGTCATTGAGCGTTACTGCAATTCCATCCTTTGTCTTACTCATCCGCCTGATCGTGTCATCCCCATCGGCCGTTGCTAGCTCGTCGTACTGCTTTCGGAATGTTTCTGGTTTAAGGTCGGCCCAAACGTCTACTGACTACGGCTGCGCGCTAACGTCCGAAACTGGTTGCGCATTAGGGCTGGATACAGGCGATACTGTAGGCGACTGGTCCGATTCACTGCAGGCAGTCAGAGCAACCACAGCCGAACATGCCAATATCAACGCTTTCATGATTCTCCGTAATATGGTTTCGAATTATCTGTTCACAGTCTGACTCAATCGCACGACATACTGCAACTTCCAATTCAAGCTGGGAGAAGTGATGGCGGATATCCGTTCAGTGCGGAACGATGAAAGCCTTCGTCACGAGGGCTGCAACACTCGAGCCTGGCCGTCCAAGAGCGGTAACAGTGATGCCGGCCGATCCGTCCGGCATACAACCCTCAAGCGGCGGATCAAGTTGTAAAGTAGCTGTGCCTGGCAGTTGCAAGCCGTTCCACTGAACCTCGCGGCGGTCGTTCACCTGCCTGATCGTTTGTCCGATCAGCTTGCTTCCCTTGGGAATGGCAACGTTTCCGAAGCGGTCATAGACGTTGAGAGACACGATGCCGATCATCATGCCGCCGATTCCGGGATCGCCCGTTTCCAAACCTACATCGATGGGCGTACCCTCCACGATTTCGTACGGTCGGATGCGATGAAACTTCGCCACGATGGGCGCATCCGGATCAGAGCCATCGGTGGCTTGGGCCAACGCTCCACCTGAGAGCACCAACATCATCACGCACGACAGGATGATCAGAGGCAACTTCACGACAAGCTTTTCCTTTGCTGATAAGTCGGCGCCAGCCACATGTGGGCGAACGCAGTGTCTTGATCCGATCATACGAGACTTGAAATCAGGTGACAGCCACACGTGGCGCGATGGCCGTGACGCGCGATCGGAAAGCCGTCATCCGTCATCGATGCGTCGCCCTCTTCGATGATGTTGGGCGACACATCAGGATGTTGCGGGCATGACACGCGATCGCCCTTGCGGGCGACATAGCGGCCGTCGAAACGCATCGTGTTTGAGCCGGTTTCAACCTTGCCGCCGTGATCAGTGTCATCACCGATACGAATTAGGTTCATCATCAGAGGTATCGCTCAAGGATACATATATTCGGTATGATGTCCGACGAATTTGTCACCGACAAATTCGAAGCAGAAATTTCCCTCTTCGAACGCTCTGTAGACCAATATCGCGCCACTAATGCATACCTTGTTGCTATCGGCAGAGTACGTTATTTTTCCTTCGTCTTTAGCGACACGTCTGCCATGCATAAACCCAGAAAATGCATCGATCGGAAGTGGGTAGACCACTCCGGTTTTGGCATCAATCGCTACAACCGATCTTTGGTGATACTCCTTGAACTCAGGATATGCCAAAAGAATATAGTGCCCATAAAAATTCGGCACTTCCTTTTTAAGTACTTCACTGTATGCAGAAACGTGCTTATCGTCGCAAAAATCTACCGGGCTGTACTGAAATGAACACTTTGTCAAATCCGATGTTGCATAGGAAATCTTCACCTCCGCATACGGGTGATTTTTTATTTCATCCGATTTAGCCTGCTTGGCAACAACACCAAACGAAAAAACAGCAATAGCTGAAATTACAACGGAAACAAATATTTTCTTCATGTCAAATTCCTACCTGGATCCCTGAATTTCCTCAAGTATTTCCCGCAACCTCTTAGTGGAAGCCATGTTCGCTTTATTGGCAGCACCTTCGTTTTGAAAATAAGTCAAAGTTCCATCAGAAAGAACTCTCTCTTTCGTTCCGTCCGGATGCTTCTTTACTTTATTCGTCGGATAGCCATTGGGGACTGCAATAGACGCCCATTCTTGGGAGGCTCCAAATACACCATCATCGATAGTTCCTTTACCGTGCTTTACAAACGCAGAAAGCTTGCCGCCGCCGGCCTTATCAAACAGAAAATCCCGAAACATTCGCTCCTGCATTTCAGCATCGTATATTTCACTTCCGCTTAGAGAAAGACGAGCCACTCCCGCCCTAAGTGTGGGGAACGTGGTTTGATATTTCCCAGTGGCAAACATCCGATTTGGGTCGGTTCCGGACAACGGTTCCGTTGCAAGAATTTCGTTGATGGTTTTTTTCGTAACTAGACCAGCAGGCCCTCCGTGTATATAAGCATGGCCGGGTTGTCCACCGGGAACATCTTTCGTGCCAGTGTTATAAGCATCGTAACTTCCTTCCCCGCTCGCAATAATATCGCCGATCTTCCTTATGAGCTCATCTAATGCTGTACCCGAACCCACTTTGAAATTCCCGATAATACCGATCGGATGAAAATGCCAAGGCATGGCGTCTTGCGGGAATCCCTGCACGCCTTTGATTTGCTCCCACCACTGGAGCTTCTTGATTCTTTCCATCTCGTTTTGCCATTTCCATGGCACGAGCTTCATATGAGGCAGGATTTCCTCCCACTTCCCCATATTGCCACCCCACTCACTCTCACTCTTAACGATCATGTGCGAAATCGCCTCAGCTAGCCACGGCGTCTGCTGCGATGCGGCCAACTCCTCTGCAGTCACCTTACCATCGTGATTGCTATCAATCGCCTTCTCTAGCTTTTGGATCAGGTCGCTAGTCGCCAATTGGTCAGCACTCGGCTTGAAGGCTTGCTGATCGTCTCCCATCGCTAATTCTGCGACGAACAGATAGCGCTTGAACATCTCGACAGGCTTGATCGAACTATTGTCCACTCGCTCGAATCCGGGCCAGTCCCACGGTCCGCACAGTCTCGCCTGAGGATGATCTTCCTCACGCACCCAGCCTTGCCGTGTAGCGCCGTCCTTCGTACCAACCTTCACATTCCACCAGCGCTTGGTTTTCCCGTTCGCGTCCTTCTCTTCTCGCGCGAAATTCCCCGTGCCAAGTTTGTCGAGGTCTACCACCCGGAACACGTTACGGAAATCCGTACCTGGACCACTCGCCCGGCTCACCTTCAGTGGAAACTCTTTCCAACCTTGAACTGGTCCCTTTGTTGTCTGATTAACCAGGCTGCTGTCGACCCAGAACGGATCACCGGTCGCTGTTTCGATCGGATCCGGCTTCTTCGCCGACGGCTTGTGTTTTCCCTTGGGCGTCGCAGGTACGGCAGGCTGAGGGGCAGGCATCGTCACGACCTTCGGCTGCACCTTGACCCAGCGCGATTTTGGATCACTCACCGGAGCCAGTTTCAATCCCGCCTTCTCAAGAAGATAATCCGGTCGCGAAATATCAGTCACGAGCTGCGCGCCCGCGAGGATTTCCAGAAAGGTCTTGTCGTGCAACGTTCCCGCACGCGCCCGGCTCTTTTCGATGAACTTCGGCAAATCAGGGCCCGCGAATACCTCCAGATGCAACAACGGTCGATTCGGTTGCGGTGGCGTAGGTTTCGCTTCCCTGTAGCGCTGATATTGACCAAGATAGGCAATCACTTCACCCGCCTCGACCGCATGCGGTTTCTTCAGCACGACCACTGTATCAACCGGGCCTGACTGGCTCACCGGCTGCAGTTCCTTGACATACACATAACCCCACGGCAAATGCTCCGACGGCGGTTGACCTACGACAGCACCAACCGGCTTGCCGGACTTGATCTTGCCGATCTTTGCCCAACCGGGCGTGCCGCCGTTGTCGGATTCGTCCACCGTCAACTCCGTCCCCTTCGGCAACAAACCCAGAATCTTGCCGTTGGGCGCGACGCGCACCCGAGTACCTTGGACAGGCTGCGGTGGAGCCTCGTCGGCTGCCCGCTGTTCCGGCGACAGCTTACTCATGTCGAAATCAGCGTTAATCAAATCTCCGAGCACATCATGATCGATCGGCTTCGGTTTCGGAACCTCCTGCTTGTCCTTGTCTCCCACCCGATAGTAGCGGTCGGCCTCCCAGTACAGCATAGGTCTCAGTTGTGGCGCCTTGGGATCGGACTTTGCGTGATCTAGCGCTTCCTTATAGCTCGCCCAATCGAGCGTGTGCATATACAAGCTGAAGAACGTCAACGTCTCGTCGGGTGGCGGACTCGCCGGAGCGGGCGCCTTCGACGACGCACCAGTTGGTGTCGCGCTGGCCACCGAGGCGCCAGCCGGTGCTGAGGCGCCGCTCGGCGCGGCAGCATTGGTCGGAGCCTTCGACGGTGCCGGTGCCGGTGCCGGTTCCGGTTTTTTAGGTTCCGGCGGCAACTGAAGGGTGTGTCGAATCAACACAAAGCCGGTCGAATATAGCGCGTAGCGTTTGTCTTGGTAAGCCAACTCCGGATACTTCGAATCGAGGCGATATGCAACGACCTCGCCTTTCGCAATCGCGCGCACGCCATCGCCTTGTTTCAGGGCAGCGCCAGTCTTCTGATCAAAGTGAATACCACCATGCCAGATGCCGCTCGCCCCAAGCGGATAAAAACCATCTTCAGCGGATGCGAGCGCCTTCATGTAAGTCATCGGATCACCGACATCCTCCTTACCCGCAGGAGAAAACGGATAGCTCCACGCGAGAGGAGTATAAACAGGTTGCGCTGACACTACGGCCGACTCCGCCGGCTTCGCTGCATGTGCTGCCTGCTTCGGCGGATGATGAGGAGAATGCTTGTTCGTCATGATGTATATCGAGTCGTGAATCGCTCTCAGGCTTGTTATTTGCAATCGATTCCGATCAGCCGGAAAAGTCATCCGCGTAACCGCCACTCGGGGATATGGGCGTGCCGTGGATCGGATCACGGAGCGTCATCGTGGACGCCCCAGGCTTGTCCCACGAAGCACATTTTTCAAGAATCTGACCAGACGTCCCGTTCTCGATCATGTTCGGTGTGATCTTGATATACGAACCGCCCACATTCAGGATCAGCTCTTTCTCGGCTCTGATAATGAGTCGTCCGCTTGCGCTCTCAATCGTGACATCCTGCTGCGCCAACATCGACAACGCACCGTTCTGGGCTTGTATCTCGATGGGGCCTTTGGTCGCGAAGATCTTAATCCCGAGGTTTTGAGCGTACAGGCTGATCTTGTCCATGACGCTCGCCAAAAGTGATTTCCCGGCTGCGACGTTGACGTTCTTTCCTGCCACCAAGTTGACCTGCTGATTCGCCGACGCGTGAATCGATTGCTGGCTTGACAGCCCAACACCCACCGGGCTCGACAGCAATAACGCCGGTTTCGCAAAGCCACTAGCGCTCCCCGTTCCTCCGCCAGCCGTCCGACCGCCCTTTGTGGCGCCGGGGACACTGTGCTGCGTCATTTCGGTAAAGGCTTTTAGCGCATCGCTGCCGTCCCGTAGGCTCTCGGCCCGATTCGTCTCACTCGCCTGCGAGACCGTCTCGAACACAGCTTCCGAAGCCGCGAGCTGATCGGTCGCGGCCGACACGTTCATCGGTTGTACGGCGGCCGGGTGGGTCGAGATCGACAGACCCTGAACTGCCCGAATCGCACCGTGCGCCTCCGACTTGAGATCGAAGCCACTCCCGACGAACGAGCCGCGCGTGTTGTCGGACTGTTCGATCAGATAGCCGAGGTGAAGGTGCGACGCGTAACTCGTCGTGTAGAGCTGGACCCGGTTCTGGCCGCTTGCGTCGTCTAGCACGAGCTGGTTGAAACCGTCGCCGCCGTATTCACGAGACCGGAAGCCGGACAGCAGGCCATGCGTATGCCATACAGGCATCGTCGCGCCCCCGTGCAGCCTCGAGATGATGACCGGCCGGTCACAATCGCCGTTCACGAATCCTAGGAGCACTTGGTCATCTTTGCGTAACGGGAAGTATCCGCCACGCCTTGCGCCCGCGTCCGGCATTGCCGCGCGAATCCATGACGTTGATTTCGTGTTGCGACCGTTCCGGCTGTTTGACGTCCGGACCCGCACACGGTTGCCGTCGTCTGTGACGATTTCCTCGTCACTATCGGTTACGACAATCGCCGTCTGCAGATGCATCTCAGGCTTCTCGTGCTCGAACGGGCTGCGGAACGGTGTCTTGCGGCGTTGCGCCTCGATCTCGACGTGGAAAAATCCGACGCCGCCATCGCGGTGACTCAGGGTCGCACCCGTGCCAGCCGCCTGGACCTGTTCGATCTCGCTGCGCAGGCTGCGCGGAAACCGCGTCAGCGCATCCAGGCCGGGCAGATTGTTTTGAATCAGCCAGTCGCTCGCGATGATCGACAATTCGCGCTCTTCCTCCGGCAGGGCATCGAGAACCGGATGCCCCGACACCTTGAACCAATAGCCGGGTAGCGCATAGCGCGGGCTGCCGATCGCGAAATAGCGCTTTGCTCGCGAGGCCCATTCCTCGGTGTGGATGCGGGCCTGCTGTTGCCCGATGTCGGATTCCGCCCAGGTCTGTGAGCCGGTATAGAGATAGTCTTCACCTTGGCCGGGTAAATCCTCCAGGTCCGCCGCCGGCGTGCTGACCTGTTTGTCGAGGTCAGGTCGCTTGTAGTCGGCGGTGCCGAGCGTCAGCGTCGCACTTTGAGCGTCCTGCTGTTCGCTCAACTGGGTAAGTCCGTCGAAATCCTCGTCGGTACCTGCGTGGCTGAACCTCATCTCCGAATTCGGCAGTGACGGCCCGAAATACAGGTCGTCCATCATGACTACCTTGTGCGACTTGCCATCCTTCGCGAAATCGAAGCGCGGAAACACGCCGACTTCCTCCAGACTCCGGTGGACAAAATTCCAGTCGGTTTCCCACTGCACGCGGTGCGAGTACGAGCGCATCGCCGCGCGCAGTTCCTGTCCATAGTTACCAGAAGCCTGCGGATGCTTGTCGAATACGTCGGTGAGAATCTGCCAGCCGCTGGCTTCTTGCCAGTCGCGCCGATCGCTGCTGAGCTTGAGGAAGCTCAACCATGAAGCGAAATGGAGCTGAAAATACGACAAAGTGCCATCGTTTCCTAGGCGGCGAGCCTGTTGCACGTAGCCGTGGATTGGCAGATAGCCGCCGTCCATCTGGCGAATCCAGAGCGTGACGGGCTGCAGCATCAGGGCGCTGAGCTTGATCTTGTCGCCGACGACCGATGAGGCATCGACAGTCACCTCGAAATTGCGCCCAAGCCGCGCTTTAATCTTGACGTACAGCGGCGTGAGCCAGTTGTCGCCGAGTGGAGTGTCAAGTTTGACGATACGTTCGAACTGCGCGTAACCGCCGCGCAGCACCTTATCCAGCATGTCCGATGCCATGCAACAACCCCGTTTAGGGAAAATCGTCTATTGCTCTCAGACAATTCGACGATAATATTAATGTAAAATTAACGAAAGCAAATAGAAATAAAATGCCAATTCGATTTCGATATTAAAGCATAGCAAACGTTCGTGGGAAACGCGCTCGCTCGTTGCCTTATAAAGACGTTGCTTTGAGTAAGCAAACTAAGGCCGGCACTTCCTACCAAAGCCGGACAGTCACATGCTGATGCGCTCGACGTACCTATCCGTCGCAATATAACGTCGAGCAGTCCGTTGCGTCCGACTTCGCCTTCACAAAGCTCTCGGCCATTCCGTTACTTTGTGGGCTGCACAACGGCGCGCTCAATAGCTTCAGGCCGATGTCCATCGCAAACTAGCGCGTGTCGTCGCTCAGACACCTGATTTCGGATGGGGTATGCAGTTCGTTACCAAATCGATTTTCCGCTGCAGCCAGCATCACGTCGCGCACGATGTCGTCGCTATGGCCTGCCGTCGTGGCCGCCCAGCAAGAATTCCCGATGGCATGTATCTACGCGGGCATCCGGTTCAAGAACTAACTCGTGCACCCCCTAGTTCGACCGCTGCGGTCGATTCTAAAAAGATTCACCCATATATCACTTTCCCGAGCACAGCCCACGATGGCCGCTCCGCCACTGCACTCCCGCATCGGCGCACTTCGCTCAGGAACTCTCCATGCATCCCACTCTTGCCTTCGCCATTGGCAATGTCGCTGCCGTGATTCTTATCTTTACCGGCATCCTGCTAATTCTCAGGCGGCGTGCAACTCCAACTCCCGCCCCAACGTCACCTACACCTACTGCTGTTACGTCCCCCGCTCAGTACAAGCTTTTCGATCCAACGATTGACGAATGGGAAGCCCAAGCCCCCTACCCTGATCACGCACTACATGCTTTCCGACATACGCAGCCGGCATCCTCCCGGACATCGGACTACCCTACTCGCCGTTCGCCCGATCCGTTTCCCGATGACGGCGGGCCGTTCCAAACCGAATCCTATCGACGCCGTTTTGAATCGCCGGCACGCGACGAACCGCTCGACTCTCCATCGTCGTTCTCGGCTGCACCCCATCCGTCCAGATCGTCTGCGGCTGAACGCCGAGTGCAGACGCAAGCTCTTCAGTAGTCAGGTGTTGACGAAGGGGATTGATTGCAACCTGTGCGTCCCCGTCGCCAGACGCTATAGGCACTACGGCAATTGAGCCACGGCGCGCCGCCTTAATAGCACGACGATCAATCTCGTTAAGTTTCTCCAGGATCAGCTCAAGCGGTTGGGCCGTCTTCACGGCATATAGAGCTACCTCGAACGGCACATGTCCGGTCGGGTAGCCAACCATATCCTTGAACACGTCGATCCACTGGAAGCGATGGTGGACAGCGAACCTCTCTTTGATCTCGTCCTCGACGCACCAGTCGATGAACTCAATGGGTTTCATTCCGATCTCGGAATCGCGTCCGCGATCTTCGCACCAGTCATTCCACTGCTTCAGGATTGTTCGCGCTTCGTGATACTGGCCAGTCCCAAAGCCAACTATCTCGGCACCGTCAAGACCAATACCGCCGCTTTTCGGTAATTCAGTGCTGTCGGGGGACGGCTGGATACCGGACAGCAGCAACGCACCCATTACTGGCGTCCAGCTATCCATATCGAGATAGCCGCGCAAAGTCTCGTGCAACTTCGCGCTGAATTCGATGATTTCCTGCGGCGCCTTCTGTTGCGTCACTCCTCACCCCGCTCTGTTATATCACCGGCGGCCAATCCGGCTTGCCCAAGCATCGATATCGTGCCAGAACTGAAGCGGATCGCATGCATGATGGCAGCAGTCCCTCACGTCGGCTTGCGGCGCTGCCAATCGCTCTCCAACGCCCCTTCCGACATGGACTAATCTGGATCTGCATTGGCCGTGAACACCTACACGGCGCCTACATGGAATTTTTTGAGGATCGGGATAGACTTCGAAATACGATCTAACCCATTGCTTCGACTGGCCCGCCCTACACGATTCGAACGTGTGACCTACGGCTTAGAAGGCCGTTGCTCTATCCAACTGAGCTAAGGGCGGTCGAGGGAACAAGACACGGCCACAAAACCCGGACCGCATTTAACGCACGAAGCTTCGAGCCAGCTCCAACAACCACGAACTCAAAGCCCCGAAACGAAACGGGCCCGGCATGAAGCCGAGCCCGAAATTATACCCGATCATCGCGTCATACCACGCGCGACCGGCGCCGCAACCGTCAAACCGGCTGCGGATGCGTCATGAACCAGCCGAGGAAGAACACGCCGGCGATCACGCAATACACGCCGAACGACGCCAACCGCCCGCGCCCTTCGAAATAGCGCATCAGAAACCGCACGCTCAGATAAGCGGCAATCGCCGTCAGCACGCCGCCGAGCAGCGCGTCCATGAGCTGGTCGCGCGCATGAAAGAGCTTCGGCAACTCGAGCACGCCCGCGGCAAAGATAATCGGCGTGCCGAGCAGGAACGAAAACTCCGCCGCCTTCTCCGCCGTCAGCCCGGCTACATTCCCGGCAATCATCGTCAGCCCGCTGCGCGAGAAACCCGGAATCAGCGCGCCGATCTGCGCGAGGCCGACGAAGAACGCCTGCTTGAACGTCATCTTCTCCGGCGCCTGGTGCGCACGGCTGCGCTGGATGCGATCGCCGACCCACAGCAGCACGCCGTTGATGATCAGCGCGACCGCGACGATCCGCAGATCGTGGAACACGCGCTCGAGGCGCTTCTCGAGCAGCAGGCCGACGATCCCGGTCGGGATCGTGCCGATGATGAGCGCCCACATCAGGTGCCCGTCGTCGTTCTTGCGGCCGCCGAGCTGCGCGAAGAAGCCGCTGATCAACGCGATCCAGCGCGCACGGAAATACCACAGCAGCGCGAGCGCGGTGCCGAGGTGCAGCGCGACGAGGAACGGCAGCAACTGCGGCGCATGCTTGTCGATGTGCATGCCGAACAACGCCGGCACGAGCAGCGTGTGGCCGAGACTGCTGACGGGGAAGAGTTCGGTAACGCCCTGCAGGACGCTCAGGAATACCAGAAACCAGAGACTCACGCGTCGGTCCTTTTAGTGATGAGCAATCGGGTGAACAAGCGGACGACGCAGCGCGCGTCCGAAAAAACGCGCCCCGATTATGCCCAGCCAGGATTACCGCGCCAAGGCATTTGGCAGGTTATTGCGGCAATGCACACAAACGCTTGCAATTTGTAAGCGTTCGGAAAGCAAAAAGCCCGCCATTTGCATGGCGGGCCTTTCGATTCCGGCAGAAATTGCCGTCAGCGGCCGAGCTGGTAGAAAAACAATACCGTGCTGCCGGTGAACATGCCGAACAGTGCAATTCCCATTGCCATTGCCAGATCCATGGCCGCTCCTCGAAGTGTCATGACCCGGCAACCTCACCGGTTTAGAGGCATTATCCCGACAGCTGACAATCTGAAAAACTCGCGATTTCCCCGAGAAGGGTTTTCCCCGACCGCGTCGCGGCCCGATAATGGAGCGCGCCATCGCGCACCCCCGCCCACCCCGTTCATACCGATTCGCCATGCCGATCTTCCAGCAGCACGACATTCACGAACTTCACGCCGGCCCGTCGCTCGTTCGGGTCGCCCCGCAATTCGGCGGCCGCCTGCTGTCGTGGCACGTCGACGGCGAGCCGATCATCTTCTGGCCGGAAACGGCCGACTGGAGCAACCTCGCGCGCGTGCGCGGCGGCAATCCGCTGCTGTTCCCGTTCCTCGGCCGCCACCGCGTCGACGGCGAACTGGGCCGCTGGCGCGATGCCGCCGGCGTGGTCCGCGACCTGCCGATGCACGGTTTCGCGCGTGACCTGCCGTTCGCGGCACAACCGTCGGCCGACGGCGCCGCGCTATCGATGACGCTCGAGGCCAACGAAGCGCTGCACGCGAGCTACCCGTTCGACTTCCGCTTCGAAACGACCTACCGGCTCGCCGACGCACACACGCTGGAGGTCGCGCTCACCACGACCAACCGCGGCGACACGCCGCTGCCCTACTACGCGGGCCACCATTTCTATTTCGCGCTGCCGCGCGGCGAGCGCGCGCAAACCACGCTCGAGCTACCGCCCACGCACCGCTGCGCGCAGCACGCCGACGGCTCCATCAGCGCGCCCGAACGCGGCGACGCGCGTTACACGCTCGACGATCCGGACATCCTCGACCGCTTCCACTGCCTCGACGGCGCGCCGTCCACGCTGGTGCGCATCGTGATGCCGGGCCGCCGCCGCACGATCGAGATCGCGCTCGACGTACCGGGCTCGATCCCGTGGTACGCGGTCACGACCTGGACCGAAAAGCCGGAATCGGACTTCTACTGCGTCGAGCCATGGCTCGGCCTGCCGGACGCGATCCACAACGGTCTCGGGCTGCGCATGCTCGCGCCGGGCTCGACCGAAACGGCCACGCTGCGCATCCGCGTACTGCCGCTCGCGGGCTGATGCCATCGCACGCCGAAAGGCGCGCGGTGGGCGCGAAACTGCGGCGCTCGGGTCGAACCCGTTAAAATCTGACGTTTTGTATTGCCTGCCGCATCACGCGGCAGGGTTTTGCGAGGTTCAATGTTCGGAACAACAACGAAGCGACTCGTCGCGGCCGCCTGCGCCGCGCTGCTCGTCGCGTGCGGCTCCGCGCCCGTCGGCCCCGGTTACTACCGCGTCGAGCGCGGCGACACGCTCTACAAGATCGCGCGCGCGAATCGCACGTCGATGGCGAACATCGTGCGCTGGAACCAGATCACGAACCCCGATTCGATCGAGGTCGGCCAGGTGTTGCGCGTCGCGCCGCCGCCCGGCACCACGACCGCGTCGACCACCGGCACCGGCAGCGCGGGACGCAGTCGCCCCGCGCCTTCCGCGCCGGTCGAATCGGCCGTCAAGCCAGCGACCAGCATCGCGCTGATCTGGCCGGCCGCCGGCAATGTGGTGCGCACGTTCGACGGTTCGAAATCCAAGGGCATCGATATCGCGAACGCGGCAGGCTCACCGGTGCTGGCTGCCGCGCCGGGCACGGTCGTCTATGCGGGGAACGGATTGCGCGGCTACGGCAACCTGATCATCCTCAAGCACAACGCCGATTACCTGACGGCGTACGCGCACAACCGTGCGCTGCTCGTGAAGGAAGGTCAGTCGGTCACGCAGGGGCAGACGATCGCGGAGATGGGCAACAGCGACAGCGATCGCGTCGCGCTGCATTTCGAGCTGCGTTACGGCGGCCGCTCGATCGATCCGGCACGCTACCTGCCGGCGCGCTGAACGCGCCCGGCATCGACGGGACGACACGCGATGCCGGCATGCATCGCATGTCGTCGCGAGGAGAATCGGGAAGGTTGTGTCAGCGCTTGCGCAGACGGCCGGTGAAACGGCCGGACAACGGATCGACGCGGCTGGCAAACACCACCAGCGCCCCGATTCCGAACAGGCTGAACCCCGCAGCTATCAAAAGCAAATCCATGGTCACATCACTGTTTTGTCGTGATCTTATGCGTCATTGCGGAATCGTGCACTGAGCCGCCCCCGTTGGACGAGTCCGCACATTCCCTATCTCTCGCACGCCATTGTGGTCAGGTCGCGTGAAATGTTGATGTAAACCATCGACCGGATCCGTCGATCGACATGAAGGAGACCCGCGATGCTGCCCGCAGCCGAACGCTACGACGACCTGCTCTCCCGCTTCCAGTGGGAGGTTCCGGCCCGCTACAACATCGCGGTGGACGTCTGCGACAAGTGGGCCGATGGCAGCGGACGGCTCGCGCTGATCCACGAAACGTCGCAGGGCGACGTGTCGCGCATCACATTCGACGACCTGAGGAATGCTTCTAACCGGCTCGCGAACAGCTTTGCGCGTGCAGGTTTGCAACGCGGCGACCGGATCGCCATCTTCCTCGCGCAGGGCCCCGAAACCGCGATTGCCCATCTCGCCGCGTACAAGCTCGGCGCGATCGCGGTGCCGCTGTTCACGCTGTTCGGCACCGACGCGCTCGAATACCGGCTCGCGAACAGCGAAGCCGCCTCGCTCGTCACCGACGCGGCCGGCTACGCGAAGATCGCGCCGCTACGCGCGCAACTGCCGACGCTGCGCACGTGCTACTGCATCGGCGACGACGTGCCCGACGCGGCGAGCGTGCTGCGCTACGACGCCGCCCTCGCGGCCGAATCGCCGGACTTCGTGCCGGCCGACACCGCCGCCGACGATCCGGCGGTGATCATCTATACGTCCGGCACGACCGGCAAGCCGAAAGGCGCGCTGCACGCCCATCGCGTGCTGCTGGGCCACCTGCCGGGCGTCGAGATGTCGCAGCAATGCTTTCCGCGCGACGCGCGCCTGTTCTGGACGCCCGCCGACTGGGCCTGGATCGGCGGCCTGCTCGACGTGCTGCTGCCGTCGTGGCATCACGGCGTGCCCGTGCTCGCGCGCCGCTTCGAGAAGTTCGACGGCGAGGCCGCGTTCGCGCTGATGGCGCGGCACGGCGTGACCCACGCGTTCCTGCCGCCCACCGCGTTGAAGCTGATGCGCGCGGTGCCCGCGCCCCGCGAGCGCTACACGCTGGCGCTGAAATCGGTCGCGAGCGGCGGAGAGTCGCTCGGCACCGAGCTGACGGCCTGGGGACGCGACGCGCTCGGCGTGACGATCAACGAGTTCTACGGACAGACCGAATGCAACATGGTGCTGTCGTCGTGCGCCGCGCTGTTCGACGCGCAGCCCGGCGCGATCGGCAAGGCCGTGCCCGGCCATACGGTCGCGATCGTCGACGAGCACGGCACGGCGCTGCCGCCGGGCGTCGAGGGGCGCATCGCGGTGCGCCGCCCCGACCCGGTGATGTTCATCGAATACTGGCGCAATCCCGCCGCGACGCGCGACAAGTTCGCGGGCGACTATCTGCTTACCGGCGACACCGGCACGATCGACGCGGACGGGTTCGTGCGCTTCGTCGGCCGCGATGACGATGTGATCACGAGCGCCGGCTACCGGATCGGCCCGGGGCCGATCGAGGACTGCCTGCTCACGCATCCGGCGGTGCGGATGGCGGCCGTCGTCGGCGTGCCGGACCCGACGCGCACCGAGATCGTCAAGGCGTTCGTCGTGCTGAACCCCGGCCATGTCGGCGACGACGCGCTCGTCCAGGCGCTGCAGGCGCACGTGCGCACGCGCCTGGCCGCGCACGAGTATCCGCGCGCGATCGCGTTCGTCGACAGCCTGCCAATGACGGCGACCGGCAAGATCGTGCGCCGCGCGCTGCGCGACGCGTGAACCGCGTGGGCCGCGCCGGGCCGCCGGACGGTCGTCCGGATGGTTTATAGTGGCGCCACGCAGTCTTTCCAACGCACAACGATGTCCTCCGACCAACACGAATCCGCCGCGGGCGCGTCGCACAGCCCGCTCTACGCCAAACTCCTCGGCGAAACCGCCAAGATCGACTGGTGCGATCTCGAGCGCTTTTTCGCGCAGGGCAAGCTGTTGTCGGTCGCGCGCGATCTCGATCTCGTCAGCGTCGCGGAAGCGATTGCCAGCGACGATGCGCAACAGGTCACGCGCTGGCTGTCTTCCGGCCTCGTCGCGCGCATGCCGGCGGAAACGGCCGCCGACTTCGCGGCGCGCAATCCCGAGCTGTGGGCGGTCGTCGTGTCGCCGTGGGTCTGCGTGCAGGAACGCGCCTGACGCGTCCGCCATGTCCGAATCCGCGTTACCGCACGCGGCCGGCACCGGTTCGGCCGCCGTCTCGCACCGGCGCGTCCTCGCGCTCGCGTTCCCGATCGTCCTGGCGAACCTGACCCAGCCGATCCTCGGCGCGGTGGATACGGCCGTCGCCGGCCACTTCGACGGCGCGCAGTATCTCGGCGGCGTCGCGCTCGGCGGACTGTTCTTCAATTTCGTGTTCTGGGGCTTCGGCTTCCTGCGCATGGGCACGACCGGCCTCGTCGCGCAGGCGCACGGCGCCGGCGACGCCGCCGGCATCCGCCTGAACGTGCTGCGCGCGCTGATCGTCGCGTTCGCGCTCGGCGCCGCGGTGCTCGCGCTGCAGGTGCCGCTGCTGTCGTTCGCGCTGTCCGCGCTGGGCGGCAGCGACGCGGTCCGCGCAACCGCGCTGGCCTACGGCCACGCGCGGATCTGGAGCGCGCCGTTCGCGCTCGCGAACTACGTCGTGCTCGGCTATCTGCTCGGCGTGCAGCGCGTACGGCTCGCGCTCGTCGCGCAGGTCTTCATCAATGCGGTGAACATCGGTGCCGTGCCGTTATACGTGTACGGCTTCGGCTGGGGCATTGCCGGGATCGGTGCGGCGACCGCGACCGCCGATGCAAGCGGCTTCGCGCTCGGTGCGTGGATGCTGTGGCAGCTGCGGCCGCGCGGCCTCGCGCCCATTGCCGCGCGTGCGCTGGCGGACCGCGCGGCGCTCAAGCGCCTGATCGTACTCAATCGCGACATCTTCCTGCGCACGATGTGCCTGCTCGGCGCGTTCGGCTGGTTCGCGCATCTCGGCGCGAAACAGGGCGACGCGACGCTCGCGGCCAACGCTTTGCTGCTGAATTTTCAGACGTTCATGGCGTACGGGCTGGACGGTTTCGCGCATGCGGCCGAGGCGCTCGTCGGCGCCGCGGCCGGCGCGCGCGACCGCGCCGCATTCCGCCAGGCCGTGCGCGTCACGTTGCTGTGGTCCGCGCTCGGTGCGCTGCTGTTCGCGCTCATCTACTGGGCGGCCGGCGGATGGATCGTCGCGCAGTTGACCGACCAGGCCGAAATCCGCGCGGTCGCGCTGCAATACCTGCCGTGGGCGGCAATCTCGCCGATCGTGTCCGTGTGGGGATTCCTTCTCGATGGCGTGTTCATCGGCGCGACGCAGACGCAATCGCTGATGCGCGCGATGGTCGCGTCGTTTGCGATCTTCATCGCGGCGACGGTGACCGTCGTCGGCCCGTTCGGCAATCACGGGCTGTGGTTCGCGCTGTTGTTGTTCATGGTCGCGCGCGGTGCGACGCTCGCACGCTACCTGCCGGCGCTCGTGCGGCGGATCGGCGCCGACGCTCCCGCGGCCGGCGCCTGACCGCCGCGCGGGCCGGACGTTATTGCGCGGGTGCGGGCGCCGGCGCGCCGAGCATCGATGGCGGCGTCATGTCGGTCGGCACGCCGTGGTAATCGGCCGGATCTTGCGGCGGGTGGCCGCGACGGGCCTGGCGGGGATCGCTGGAACAGCCGGCAAGAATGGACGCGGCCAGCACGGCCAGCATGAAACGAGTCATCGGGAAGGCTCTCCGGAAAACGGCGCGCCCATCGCGCGCCAGGACCGCGCCGAGTCTAGCGGAATTCCCGGTTAGGGGTCGTCCCGCGGATGTTCTAGTATGAAGGCATGGCGCTGTGCCCGTTGAAAGGAGGCTGCCATGTCGTCTGAAGAGATCGCTGGCCTGATCGGCCTGTTCGTCGGCCTGATGGTGCTCGTCGCCCTGTCGTACTTCGAATCGCGCGAATACAAGCGCAGCCACGGCGGCGAAGGGATGGTCCATCACTGGATGGCCGAACACCATCTGCTCGACTGGCGGCGCAAGCACTAGGCAAGCCGCCCTGTCGTCCGGGTCGCCGCCCGCGGGACCCGCCCCGAACGTGCGCCCGCGCGCACCGTGGTTGCTGCGTGCCGTTCAAATTAACAGGGCCGGATAGGCCGACCTCGTCCGAATAGCCGAACGCCGTCGCTGGCAGGCCGTGAGAGCCTGCCCATGCGACGGCGTTCGCATTCGTGCGCGCCGCGCGATCTGGTTTGCTCAGCCCAGGAAGTGGCGGGCGTAACGGGCGTTGATGTCCGACAGCCGGAACAGCGTCAGGAAATCCGCGCAGTTGAAGTCGGGATCCCAGGCCGGCGCGCCGCAAATCTTCGCACCGAGGCGCAGGTAGCCCTTGATCAGCGGCGGCGGCGCGACGACGGTGCCCGTCTGCAGTTCGTCGACCGGCAGCGCCGTATGCGGGAACGCGCGATATTCGGGCGCCGTCAGCGCGTTGGCCGACAGCGATTGATACAGGTTCGCCGCATAGTGGCCGCCATCGGCCATCGACACGCTCGCGCAGCCGAGCATCGTCTCGTAGCCGTTCTGCATCATGTAGGCGCCGAGGCCGCCCCACAGCGCCATGATCACGGCGCCACTGCGGTAGTCGCTGTGCACGCACGAGCGGCCGACCTCGACCATCTTTCCGCGCAGGTGAGTCAGGCGCGACAGGTCGAATTCGCCTTCCGCGTACAGACGGCCGACACGCGCGGCCTCGTGCGGCGGCAGTACGCGGTACGTGCCGACCACCTTCAATGTGTCGAGATCGCGCACCAGCAGGTGGTCGCAATAGGCATCGAACGGATCGACGTCGAGACCGGACGGGCCGCTGAGCTGCGCGCCCATCTCTTCGGCGAAGACGGTGTAACGCAGGCGCTGTGCCTCGCGCAATTCGTCTTCTGTACGCGCCCATGCGGCACGCAGACGGTACTCGGATGTGACGGTTTCAGCAGCGCGCGGCAGGTGACGCCGCGTCGTGTCGAGGGGAAGCGAGGCAAAAGGGAGCGTAGGCGTCGGCAGTTCTCGCATTAGGCTTTCCTGGTCGTAAGGAATAGGACGACATGCCAGCCAATGTAGTAACCGGCCGTTACCATTCTGTGGCACGACCGTGTCCATTCAATGACGTGTCGCCGAATTGACTTTAGCAGAAAGCTTGCGAAACCGTATGATCAATACGGTCAAACCCCGTCACACAAGGTCCGGCGGCAACAACGCACGCAGCACGGCCTGACGGCTGCCGTCACGCGTCCGGCTTGCGATCCACACGATGCCGCCCTTCTTGATGCTCCAGCTGTCACCGTTGCCTGCGATCAGGTGCGCGACGACGCTGCCGAGGGTCGGTTGGTGTCCGACGATCATGACCGTCGGCGCGATGCCGTCCGGCCAGCCGGCGGCGGTCAGCACGTCGTCGACGCTACCGCCAGGCGCGAGCGCATCGACGGTCCGGTACTGGTCGGTCAGCGCCTCGACGGTTTGCACGGTACGTGCCGCCGGGCTCGCGAGGATCACGCTGTTCGACTCGAGCCGGCCGCGCAGCCATTTGGCCATTGTCTGCGCTTCCTTGCGCCCGCGGCTCGTCAACTGGCGCGCGAGGTCGTTTGCCGCGTAGTCTTCGGCTTCGGCGTGGCGCCACAGGATCAGGTTCATCATGATGTCTCTCCATGCATCGGCGAACGTTCCGGTCGCGCAGGTGCGTGCCGGACGCTCACACTCTGAATTGTCGCCAATCGTGAACGGTTCGGGATGATGTGGGCGATATGCATAACTTGATTGACCCGGTCACCCATTAGACGATAGAATCTTTGGCTCGTCGGAGCGTAGCGCAGCCTGGTAGCGCATCTGATTTGGGATCAGAGGGTCGTAGGTTCGAATCCTATCGCTCCGACCAAAGGAATCAAGGGGTTAGCGTACGCTAACCCCTTTTTCTTTTGTGCAATCCGCCCTAGCACTACTCCTTTGCTATCAGCCGGATTGACTTCCATAAGGAACTGCGCCCGATGGCAGCCAGTCCCGTCTCTTTCAGCGCTGCCTTTTCATCGCTCGAAGACTGGCGCGATGACGGCAAGTAGTCGCCCGCCGAACTTCGTCCGCCAACGCTTTGTCTCGGAGCTTCGCAAGCCGGTCTGGGCACTCTCCGCCCATTGACAGAGCACTCTTGACACGAAGGCTTGCGCAAGTGTGTGGCCCGCAGCCTCCCGTTTATGTCACTGCCCGCATCGGAATCAATACTTCGCCACGAAGCTATAGGCGGTCGACAGGCACTCGCCACCGCGCTCCCGCGCACGTTTCACTTTGGTCACGTTGCTCAGACCTCGGTATACGATACCGACTGCGACGCAACCAGCTTCGGCGGCGTCGGACATGCACATCGACAGAGGTCGTCACTCAACGCCGACTGTCGACCATCCGGCCCGGTGCTTGAATGACGTGGGCCGTCGCACTCAATCAAGCCGACTGTCTTGCACACCGGGCACCACACCGGATCGTGTTCATACGCTTGTTCGCGGTCGTGCAGAATGTCTTGTCCGTCACCACCCTGCACGATACCTCCGACGGTCGTCGTGTCACCCTTCACGATGTCGTAGCGTCGCATGTCGCCTCCGCTCAGACTGCGCCTGGCCGCAATCGCAGGCTGTTCAACAGCGTGTCCCATGTTTGCAGTGCGCCAGCCTCATCGACCGGTGACGTCGCCTCTTCAGGCTTCAAATCGGGGCTGCTCGCGCCGAGCAGCAACTGAATAGCGGTATGCGGTTTCGCCAACGTGCTCGGATCGCCTGGCGCGAGCAGATAGAAGCGGAAAGACGTGATCTCGCCTTCCTTCAGCGCGAACAATACTTCCTCCGCGTCCATCCCGGCCACCGTGCGTTTCCCCTGCCGCAGGATACGGTAGCTGCCGCTTGAAATCTGATCCATCTTCGCGCGCAGATCAGGAAGCGTCTTGGTCAATGGTTGCCCTTGGTCGTCGCTCATCGACTTGCGCGTCTGAATGACCAGTAGCGCCGGCCGCCCCGGCATCAGCGCGAACGACTGGCTGGCTTCTTCGGGGTAGGTCGAAGACCCCGTGACAATCCCGCCATCGAAGCAGAACCCCGATTCGGTCGGAACCGACCAGTTATCGCGCGCCTTAATGCGCCGATATAGATCAGTATAAAACCCTTCAAATTTGCTCAGTGCATCTGGACCAAATGATCCGGTCGTATGAAATATTTCATCACCATCAAAAACAAAACCCTCAGACTTAAATGGGAGTCTTATCCCGTCAGTGTGCGACATCTGATAAACAAAAGCCTTCGAGTCGCTTCTTGGCGAGACCTCCCTTTCCAGCCAAGCATGATTCGTTGGTTTGTTATTTTCACTCGGGTCGATGCGTATATTTGTTTTTAGCGTCTTCTCCAAATCACTTACTTTTGCTCGATATGTAGCAATTGACGCATTATGTTGTGTTTCCAGTTTTTCTCCGCGAAACGCGTACCGCTGATTCGTGATTTCGCTAGTCGCAGGTCGTTGGAACACAAAGCGCCCGATGCACCACGGGCGCGGCTTGGACAACAAAGGATTCGTCATCGTCGGTTCCACAGAAAAGGTCATCGAACAGGCGCACACGCCCATCACTAAAAATAGGAGTCGGCCAATTCTCGTCAGCATTTCGGCTCCGGAGCATCTTGCGCGATTTGAACGATGCTATAGAGGAGAGCCCAGCGCGCCCATGGATGGTTATAGCTTTCCTGATGCACATATCCTCCTTGGTCGAACACCATTTGTACACCGTTGGCCGCGCCCCCTTCCAAGCCATACGCGGGTGCTTCGGCCGACCAGGCCGGCACAGTACCGTCGCCTGCGATGATGCCGTTCTTCTCAGGATCGGGCGCGTCACTGCCCGGCGGCAGCTTTGCCACCTTCTGCACCTCGAACTCGATGGTGACATTGCGCGAGTCCAGATGCACGCGCAGTGTCCCTGTGTGGGAATCGTCGTGTTTCTCACCGAGGAACCGTGCAGCGCGCAGCTCTTCCTCCGTTACGCCGGCGGGCACGTTGCCCTTCCAGATCACCGTACCCCATGCCAACAGCTCGTCGAGCTCCTTGCCTTTCTCGATCGCAGGTTTGCTTGACTCATTGCTTGAGGTAGCTCGCCCTTTGGGCAGCAAAGCTCCGTCGCCATAGGAAATATAAGTCCTATCATGGTATTTATTTTTTATCTTATTTTGATTCGCCGTAACAACGTCTCCCATCAATGCTTGGAAATTACTAAGAACTGTGTCCCCACGCCCCAAATCGTCCAGCCGCTTTGTTACGATCCCCGCCGGATCGAGTAGCGATACTGATTCCTCAGGTACCAATCCGTACCATTTGGTATTGGCATAAATCTCCTTGTATGCACTCCCTTCCTTCGGAAACTTCATCACCGGAGTACCGTCGAGCCGCGAAAAGATCCACCATGCCTCGCCATTGTGGTAATCCGGCATCGGCAACAGCTCAAGCGGTCCCGGCGCATTCGCGGCCACCGCCACAAACTCGTCTGCATCACTCCCAAGAAGTGCACCATTGATGAAACCGTTCACGCCGCCCTCGCTGCCGCCACCGGTGCGGAACCGCTTCGCCGCGATGGGTGCTCCGGTCGCCGGCAGCACGTTGTGGAATACACCGTGCATCAGGTCCGCTGCACCGTGCATCGCGATCGCCATCCGTGCTACCAGCCCGCCCATTGAGTGCGTGAGGATAATCGCCTTGCCGCTATGATTCTCCTCGATGATCTCCTTGATGCCCATCAGGCGCGCCGTCTTGCCGGTCTTCTTGTCCTTGAAGTCCGTGCCATCAATTACCTGTTGCGCCGATTTTTCATTCGATTGCAGCCAGTTGTACCCAATTGCGTACACTCGATACTGGTATTTCATGAAGTGCTTGAACACCTCAGAGTCTTTTGCAATCGCCTGCCCCCGGCCTTGCGCGCCGACGCCGAGCGCCCCGTAGTCGGCCGGCTCCGTGTCCAGCAGCGGCTTCAGCGCCCATTTCTTACCGTCGGGGTCGCCTGCAATCCAGGGTCCTTTATGCTTCCCCAGATGCATCGGCTCGTTCAGTTGCTCCTGCAGCCACGCCAACATGGGCTGATAGCTCGATCGATACACTGAGCCCCACCCCCGCCGAATGGCCTCCTTCTCGTCCACGTACTGGTCGGGTTCAGCATCCTTTTCGTGCTTGCCGGCGCTGACCGGCCCGAACGGGGTGACGGCTGCCTGGGTCGGGTCGAACAGCTTTTCCCGCGTGGACGCACCCTTGAACCAAAGGCCGAGCAGCGCTGGCAATGCGCCCGCCTTCCCAAATAGGCCGTCCGTTTCCGGTGCAAAGAACATCTCGTCACCGGTGTCGGTGTTCACCAATGGTGAGCCCATCACGCCTGGCAGGAAGATCACCGGAATGATTGGCCGCACGTCGCACAGCAGTTCTTTGGAGCGCGTGTCACTCGCCGGCGTCAACGTAAAATGCCCGACCGACGCGCCGTCCTTGTCCGTGCGACCAGCCTGCTGGACGACTTCCTTCTCGGCATCGTCACTGAACGGCGATCCGCCGCCGGATTGATCTGTGTTTTCGCTCATCGTCGTTCTTCAGATTCGACCATAGGTTATCGGGTTCAAGCCGCAGGACCGTTCGGCTTCGGCCGCAATGCACGCACCGCCAGCTTCTCGATATCCTCGCTCTTCTGTTCGGCCACCTGCCCCAGCTCGTTCGTCATTCCGGTCAGACGTGTGCCGTCCCCGCGGATCAGTTCATATGGGTGGTTTTTCAGCACCTCGCCCGTGATGCGATCGCGCAGCACATACGGATCGTTAAACTTGGCCTGCGGCAGGCTGTTCATATGCTGCGCAATCGAACTCGGCCCCTGACGGCTGAGCGATGCCGATTTGATCGTGCGTGGCCCTTGCGTGCCATCCTCGATGCCAGCGGCCACCCACCTCGTGTACGAGCCGCCAGCCTTGATGATGATTTCATCGGCGTCGAGCACAATCCGCTTGGCCTTCACGGTCACGTCTTTGCCCGCGTTGACGCTCACGTCATCCGTGTTGGCCGACAGCTTGATCGGGCCTTTCGCGGTCACGAAGTACGCACCAAGTTTCTGCGCGAAGAAGCTCACCTTTTCCGCAGCCGCGACGACGAACGACCTGCCCGTCGCCACATACGTGTTCTCGTTACTGACGACGTTGACCTCTTTCTCGGCCACGATATGCGTCGAGTTGTCTGCGACCAGTGCAATGTCCTTCGGCGTCGATACCAGTATGTTCGGCTGCGCGAATCCATTGGCGCTACCGGTGCCGCCCCCTGCCGTCACGCCGCCCGACGTATCGCCCGACACCGGATGCTTGATGTCCTTCGACAGCGCCTTGAGCGCATCCTGTCCGGTTTGCAGCGATTCCGCCTGAGCGGTTGTGCTTGCGCTAGAGAGCGACTCGATCAGCATTCCCGCCTGCTGCAACTGCGAGCGCGCCTCGTCCACGCCCATCTGCTCATCGTCGTAGGATTTCGAGTGCGCACTGATAGAGAGCCCCTTGCTGGCACGAACCGCACCGAACTCGTCAGCGTGCAAGATGAAGCCGGCACCCAAATACTGACCTCGTGTGTTGCCGTCGTCGTGCTTGATCAGGTAGCCCTGCGTCAGTGCCGCATAGCTCTTGCCCGTGTAGCTAACCAGCCGCGTCCCGCTTTGATTCGTAGAATCGTCATGGACGAACGAGTTGTATGCGCCGGTCTTCCCAAACCCCTCCGACCTGAACCCTGACAGCAACGCGTTCGAATGCCATGGCGATGGGGTGGCGCCTCCGTTGATACGCCCTAATACGAACGGCTTATCACAGTCGCCGTTCCAGTAGCCGACGATGACCCATTCCCGCGCCCTCGGAACGTGAACCGCTCCATAACCGTTGCCGGTATCGGATTGAAGCGACGACAGCAACGGTGAGGAATTGAAGGCGTCCGGTGGATTCTTGCGATCCCATGCGAAATGCACCCTGATCTGGTTTCGGTCGTTGGTCCACGCTTCCGCGCCATCGGGGGTCACGACAAGCGCGTGTTCGACCGACATGACCGGCTTCGGATGATCCAGCGGACTCCGGTATTCAACTGCCGTGGGTTGCGCTTCGACTTCGAGCACGAAAAATCCGGCCGAACCATCCGCCTCATGTCCAAGCGTCTTGAACCGCTCCCGGTGAATCGCCTGTTGCTCGGCCAGAGTTGCACGAAGACTTTGCGGAAACTCGGCCGTCTGCTGGCCGATCGGGACGTTGTTCTCGATGAACCAACGTGCCTCGACCACCAGAAATTCTCGCTTCTTCGCATCACCGCCATCGTGGCGGGGATGCCCGTTCAACATAAACCGCGAACCGGCATCGAGCCACCGCACGCCTCCGACGCCAAAATATCGGCTTGCTCGCGCATCCCATATCTCTACTCGCCGTCGCGCTCGCACCTCGCCAGTGTCTGAGCTGGAATAGCCATAAGCCGTCGATTCATAGACCGTCATCGGCGCATCAGGAACGCGCTGCTCCACTTTCTGGCGGTGCTCCTCCGTGACATAGCTGGTCGCGGCAAGCCCACTTTCAACCTGAAAATTGGACGCGGGCCGCTTGTAATCGAACGCACGCGACATGTAGCGCGTGCTCTGCATCGTCTGCACCGCGGCCCAATGGGCGAAACCGTCAGATTCGCTGCTGTCGTTGGCCTGAATGAATTCAACCGACTTGGCGTCGGGAAGTGTCGAGACGCGGTCAACGATTATGAGCGTCGTCTTGGGCGCGTCACCTTCACTCACGTTTTCGTGGATCCAGTAGAAATACCAGCCCTCGGCTTCGGCCAAGCGATTTACGAAGTGAAGATCGGATTCGCTTTGCCTGCACCACGACCGCTTGGCAGGATCGGTCGACAGCGCAAAACGATACTGCCCGCGTAACTGCGGATACCGATCAAGCACGTCGGAAATGATCTCGCGGGCATCTTTCTCGAGCCAGCCTTCTTCGTTGTGGGTTTTTTCAAGGAAGACCAGCGCCGATGAAAACTCGATCTGATACGTCGAAAGGCTGCCGTTACCGCCCAAATAGGCAACCCGATGGACGAAGCCGTGCACCGGACGATAGACGGGAACCGCAAAGGGAGCCGTTACTTGCTGAATCTGCAGGGTGACAGGCTGATGCATCAGCGACAGGAGCGCAGTATCGTCGCGCGTCGACGCTACATCGATCGTGTACGAATAGTCCCGCCCGATTCTGGCCGATCCGCGCGCACGTAACGGTACCAGCGCATTCTTGCCGAGCGGCGTACTCAGCATCAACAGCCGCCCCTCCTGCAAAACGCCCTTACTGATCGCCTCGTAGAGGTCGCGCAACTTCAGGTCCCCGAGTGCGGACGGTCTGATATCCATTTTCGTTATCTCTCTCAGGTTCGACCGTCCCGTCAGTCGCACAAAGACGGTCAGCCATTGCGACAGCAAGTCGCCCGCGCGATTTTAATCTAAAGTCTGACAAATATCGTTCGGCCTGACAGAATTTGACGCCCGGTTGCCTAGCGACGCGGAGGCTCGCGCCCAGGCACGATTGGGCGACAGCGAATCATTGTCACAAATTCATTGAGGCGCCCTTGGCGCGGTAACGCGGACGAGGAGGTTCCGCAAATATTCGTCGCGCAGGACGAGTACCTTCTGAATTGCGACCATGCCATTGGCCGAAGTCGTAAATTTTCCCTAAGCCTTACGGGAAAGGCCCAATCGGAAGGTGTCGCTGCAACGACACGGAACACGTCCAGGCTGGCTCGCCCCACCGTCACTTCGAAACAGAAAATGCACTGCGAAAGCGAATGAGGTGGCGGGGTAAATGGGTGGTGTTGTCCGCCCCCCGCGCACGAATCTTGCGAGAACACGCGATAATATCCGTGACCAACCCGCAACCGAGCATGAAAAACAACGTTCTCAAGACTGCCCTGTTCGGCGCGCTGCTCGCATTCGGCGCGTCCGGCGCCGCGTCGGCCAAGTCGCTCGACGACGCGCTCGACTGCCATTCGAACGGCCACAAGTTCGTCGCGCCGCTGCTCGCGGCCGGCGACATCCAGTCGGAGCCGATGCACGTCGAAGCGAATTCGGTGAACGCATTCCGCACGAACCACCCGCTGACCGCCTACGGCTTCGGCGTCTACGTCGTGCTTGGCTACCAGGCGAACGACCCGATCTTCCAGCCGGGCGACGGCACGCCGATCGGCAACTGGGCGTATGGCGTCGTGGTACGCGGCACGAAGAGTGCCGTCGAACAGGCCGTGCGCAAGGCTGGCAGCGACGCGACCGTCAAGCAGGCGTTCCCGTTCCTGACCGCGATCGTGTGCTCGGACTGAGCGCGTCGCAAGGAAAGCGGCGCAAACTCGCCGCGCCGGTGTCGCTCGCCCGAAGCGCGCCTCGTTACGCGCCCGTATAAACCACGCGATACGGAATGCCGACCTTCTCCCACTCGGCCGCTTCCTGGCTGAGGCTGTAGTCGGTCAGCGGGTTCTGCTCGACCCACGCGCTCGGCAGGCGCACTTCATACCCGCCCTTCTTCATCTGCGACACGGAAATGTCCGGAAGCCCGGCATCGGTCCGGCGCCGGCACAGCAGCGCCGCGAGCCGCAGGCAGAACAGCAGCGGCCATTCGACGTCGCGCGCCTGCGACAGCTTGCCGAGCTTGCCCGCGTGCCCGAGCACGAGCGCGGCGAGGCGCGCCTGGTCGGTGCGCGAGAAACCCGGCATGTCGGCGTTGCTCGCGATATAGGCCGAATGCTTGTGATACGAACTGTGCGAGATCGACAGCCCGATCTCATGCAACGCGGCGGCCCAGCCGAGGAACATCCGGGCTTCCTCGCGCGCTTCGTCGTCGGCTTCATCGAGCTCGTCGTAGAACCGCACCGCAAGCGCACCGATGCGTTCGGCCTGCGCGCGATCGACGCCGTAGCGGCGCGTGAAACCCTCGACGGTCACCGCGCGCATGTCCTCGTGCTGGGTCCGGCCGAGCAGGTCGTACAGCACGCCGAGACGCAGCGCGCCGTCGGTGGTATCGACATAGTCGACACCGAGTTCCTCGAATACCGCGAGCATGATCGCGAGGCCGCCGGCGAGCACCGGCACGCGGTCGGGCTTCAGCGCGATCAGCTTCAGCCGGTTCACGTTCTCCGACTTGATCAGCGCGCGCTTCAGGCGTTCGAGCCCGCCGCGCGAAATGCCGTGCGTGATGCCCGCGTCGTTGAAGCCGTTCGCCTCGACGAGCTCCGCGAGCGCACGTGCAGTGCCGGACGAGCCGATCGCCTGGTCCCATCCGGCCTTCTTGTACTCGCTGGAAATGATCTGGATCTCGCGCTTGGCCGCGAGTTCGGCTTGCCGCATCGTGTATTCGTCGACGTTGCCGGCCGGAAAGAACGCACGGCTGTGGCTCACGCAGCCGATGTAGAGGCTCTCCATCACGATCGGCGTGTAGTGCGAGCCGATGATGAATTCGGTCGAGCCGCCGCCGATGTCGACGACGAGCCGCTTGCCGGCGCTGGCCGGCACCGAATGCGCGGCACCCGCATAGATCAGGCGCGCCTCTTCGCGGCCCGCGATCACTTCGATCGGAAAACCGAGCGCCGCCTCGGCCTCGCCGAGGAATTCGGCCGCGTTCTTCGCGACGCGCAGCGTGTTGGTCGCCACCGCCCGCACGTGATCGGGGTGGAAATCGCGCAGGCGCTCGC
Organism: Burkholderia sp. 567; assembly: GCF_040545115.1. Classification (NCBI taxonomy): domain Bacteria; kingdom Pseudomonadati; phylum Pseudomonadota; class Betaproteobacteria; order Burkholderiales; family Burkholderiaceae; genus Burkholderia; species Burkholderia sp. 567. The sequence continues at coordinate 777,376 of NZ_JBEPLG010000001.1, read as the reverse complement.
CGAACCGCTTGAGCGCCTCCCAGCCACGCTCCTGCGACGCGCGATCGAGCATCTTGTCGCTCGACAGGCCCGCGGCCAGTCGAACGGGCTCGCGCAGCGCATCGACGGGATAGATCTGGCTGCCCGCCGGGGTTTCCTCGACGCGCCCGACGATCAGCCGGAAGCTGTTCGAGCCGAGATCGACGGCAGCCAGCAAGTGGGGGGATGTAACCATCAGAAGGGGGCTCCGTGCGCGTTCGCCCGCGCCAGCCGCTGCGGCCACGCTGGACGATCAATCAAAGGCGATATTTTAAGCGTGGAACGCTTGCCGTAGCCACGCTTCACGGGCATGTACCCGGGTAGATTGTATATGGCCGAAACATTTATGAGATGAAACGGTTGCGGCGTAGAATTTCCCGATATAAATACATAATCGTCATCAGCACGTCATCGTACCGTGAGAGTTTCCGAGCGTCCTTTCGAATCATCGCCCGAATCATCCCCTACTCTGCCGATGTCCGTCCGTTATCCGCTTCTCAATCGTGAACTCGGCATCCTCGGGTTCAACGAGCGCGTGCTGGCCCAGGCTGCCGACCCGCAAGTCCCGTTGCTCGAACGCCTGCGCTTCATCTGCATCACCAGCAGCAACCTCGACGAATTCTTCGAAGTCCGGATGGCCGGCCTTCAGGAACAGATCCGCGACAACCCGGGCGCCCTGACGCCCGACGGCATGTCGTTACAGCACGCTTACGACCTCGTCGTCGAGCGCGCGCAGCGGCTCGTGCACCGCCAGTACACGATGCTGCACGAAACCGTGCTGCCGGCGCTCGAACAGGAAGGCATCTACTTCCACGCGGCCGACACGTGGAACGACGAGCAGCTCGAATGGGCGCGCCGCTACTTCCTCGACGAACTGCTGCCGGTGCTGACGCCGATCGGCCTCGATCCGGCCCACCCATTCCCGCGCGTGCTGAACAAGAGCCTGAACTTCGTCGTCGAGCTCGAAGGCCGCGACGCGTTCGGCCGTCAGGCGGTGATGGGCATCGTGCAGGCGCCGCGCGCGCTGCCGCGCGTGGTGCGCATGCCGCAGGCGCTGTCGGGCTTCGAGCACGGCTTCGTGCTGCTCAGCACGTTCATGCAGCGCTTCGTCGGCGAACTGTTCCCGCAACTCGTCGTGAAGAGCTGCAACCAGTTCCGCATCACGCGCAACAGCGAGCTGTTCGTCGACGAAGACGAAATCACCAACCTGCGCGTCGCGCTGCAGGGCGAACTGCCCGCGCGCCATCTCGGCAACGCGGTGCGGCTCGAGGTGTCGGCCGACACGCCGGCACATATCGTGCGCCGCCTGCTCGAGGAAAGCCTGCTCGACGAGAAGGACTGCTATCGCGTGGCCGGCTCCGTGAACCTCGTGCGGCTGATGCAGATCCCCGATCTCGTCGATCGTCCCGACCTGAAGTTCGCGCCGTTCACCGCATCGATCCCGCCCGTGATCGCCAATGCACCGGCGATGTTCGACGCGATCGACGACGGCGACATCCTGCTGCACCACCCGTACGAAAGTTTCCAGCCGGTGCTCGAACTGCTGCAGCAGGCCGCGAAAGACCCGAGCGTCGTCGCGATCAAGCAGACGATCTACCGCACCGGCACCGATTCGCCGCTGATGGACGCGCTGATGGCCGCCGCGCGCAACGGCAAGGAAGTGACCGTCGTCGTCGAGCTGCTCGCGCGCTTCGACGAGGAAACCAACATCAACTGGGCGTCGCAGCTCGAAGCCGTCGGCGCGCACGTGGTGTATGGCGTGGTCGGTCACAAGTGCCACGCGAAGATGATGCTGATCGTGCGCCGCGTCGTGGAGGGCGGCAAGGCGACGCTGCGCCGCTACGTGCACCTCGGCACCGGCAACTATCACCCGCGCACCGCGCGCCTCTACACCGACTTCGGGCTGATGACGGCCGACCAGAAGATCTGCGAGGACGTCCACCACGTGTTCCAGCAACTGACCGGAATCGGCGGCGAGCTGACGCTGCACGAGCTGTGGCAGTCGCCGTTCACGCTGCATCCGCGCATCATCGAATCGATCCGCGCGGAGATCGACAATGCGCGCGCCGGCAAGCGCGCGCGCGTGGTCGCGAAGATGAACGCGCTGCTGGAGCCGACGGTGATCGCCGCGCTGTACGAAGCGTCGCAGGCCGGCGTCAAGGTCGACCTGATCGTGCGCGGCGTGTGCGCGCTGAAGCCGGGCGTGCCGGGGCTGTCGGAAAACATCACGGTGCGCTCGATCGTCGGGCGTTTCCTCGAACACCACCGCATCTACTATTTCCACGCGGACGGCGCCGAGGAAGTCTATCTGTCGAGCGCGGACTGGATGGACCGCAACCTGTTCCGCCGCGTCGAAGTCGCGTTCCCGATCCGCGAGCGCAAGCTCAAGCGCCGCGTGATCGCCGAGGGATTGTCGGTCTGTCTCGGCGACAATCAGTCGGCATGGCTGATGCAAAGCGACGGTCACTATCGGCGCCGCCGCGCGGGCAAGACGCTGCGCAACGCGCAACTCGGGCTGCTCGCGAAGTTCTGTTCGTAGGCAGGCGGCGTAGACAGACGGCGCGCATCAAACGAAAAAGGCACAGCTCATGCGGGCTGTGCCTTTTTCGTTTCGGTCGTGCGCGGATGCGATGCGCACGAACCGTGTCACACGATCACGCGCTCAAGCTTCGAACGCCGCCGGCCGGATCGCGATGATCCGCGACGCCGGGAAGCGCGCGGTGAACGTGCTGCCGCGCCCTTCCTCGCTCTGCACATACAGGTGCGAGTCGTGCCGCTGCAGCACGTGCTTGACGATCGCGAGGCCGAGCCCCGTGCCGCCCGTATCGCGCGAACGGCTGCGGTCGACGCGATAGAAGCGCTCGGTCAGCCGCGGCAGGTCGGCGGCCGGAATGCCGAAGCCACTGTCGGTGACGGAAAACACGCCCTGCGCGCCCTCGCGCCGCCACGACACGAATATCTTGCCGCCGTCCGGCGTATAGCGGATCGCGTTGGTGACGAGATTCGCGAACGCGCTGAACACTTCGGTCTGCGCGCCCGTGACGCCGAGCGTCTCGTCGATCGCGAACGCGATCTCGTGATGCCCGTTCGACAGCGTCTGCGCATCCTCCTTCAGATGGTCGAACACGGCGCGCATGTCGATCGCGTGATCGACCGGCGGCCTGCTTTCGCCCTCGAGCTTCGCCAACACCAGCAGATCGGTGACGATGTGCCGCATCCGCGACGCCTGCTGCTCCATCATCTCGAGATAGCGCGCGCGATCTTCCTCGTTCAGCGGCAGTTCGCGCATGGTCTCGAGAAAACCCGACAGCACGGTGAGCGGCGTCTTCAGTTCGTGCGACACGTTCGCGACGAAGTCGCGGCGCATCGCGTCGGTCCGCTCGAGCTCGGTGATGTCCTGCGTGAGCAGCAGCTTGCGGTTCTCGCCGTACGGAAACACCTGCACCTCCAGCACGTTCTGCCGCGAGTCGCCCATCCCGCGCATCACGAGCGTTTCATCGTAGTGCTGCGCGTTCAGGTAGCGGACGAATTCCGGATGACGCACGAGGTTCGTGATGTGCTGGCGCAGGTCGCGTTTCGCATCGAGGCCGAAATGCACCTCGGCGATCGCGTTGCACCACTCGATCTGGTCGTGGTCGTCGAGCATCGCGACGCCGTTCGGCGACGCCTGGATCGCCTGGATGAAGCGCGAATGCTGCTGCTCGACCTGCCGCACCTGCGCATGCCACTGCTTCGCGAGCTTGTGCAGCCGGTAATAGATTTCACCCCAGATGCCCGGTGCGCTCGGCACCTCGCCGTAGACGGGCGCATCGAGCAGACGCCACAGGCGTTGCGTATGGAAGGTACTGAAGAAGCCCTGCGCGACCAGCATCACGGCCGCGAACCCGCAGGCCGCGGTCGGGCCGGCGAACACGCCGACCAATACGCTGATCAGCACGAGCAGCACGAGCGACACGAGAAAGCGCGCCCAGATGATGTTCATGATTCAGCGCCCGAAAGAATGAACGGCATGCCGTGGCACACGGCATGCGCGGATACGTTACGCGTGCTTGGCGAGCCGGTAGCCGCTGCCGCGCACGGTCTCGATCATCGCATCGCAGCCGGCCGGTTTCAAGGCCGCGCGCAATCGTTTGATGTGCACGTCGACGGTGCGCTCCTCGACGAACACGTGATCGCCCCACACCTGGTCGAGCAGTTGCGTGCGGCTGTGCACGCGCTCCGGATGCGTCATGAAGAAATGCAGCAGGCGGAATTCGGTCGGGCCGAGATCGAGCTTGATCTCGCTGCCGTCGCCGTGCGCGGCGACGCGATGCGTGGCCGGATCGAGGCGCAGCCCGTTGATCGACACGACGTCCTCGGTCAGCTGCGGCGCGCGGCGGCGCAGCACGGCCTTGATGCGCGCCATCAGTTCCTTCGGCGAGAACGGCTTGGTCACGTAGTCGTCCGCACCGATTTCGAGGCCGAGCACCTTGTCCTGCTCGTCGCCACGCGCGGTCAGCATGATGATCGGGATGTGCTTGGTCCGTTCGTTGTTGCGCAGGTCGCGCGCGAACGCGATGCCGGACTTGCCCGGCAGCATCCAGTCGAGCAGCACGAGATCGGGCAGCACATCGCTGATCAGGTTCTGCGCCTGCTCCGCGTTGTACGCGCGGATCGGGCAGTGACCGGCATGCTGGAGATTCACCGAGATCAGTTCGGAAATCGCGGGCTCATCTTCAACGACGAGAATGTTGCTGGGCATCGGCACCTCTGTTCTTCCTGTGCGTGGTGTTAACTGTTGGCTTCGCGCTCGAGCGTGTCGCGCGGCTGGTGCCGCACGTCCGTGCCCTTCACGATGTAGATGATGAACTCCGCGATGTTCTTCGCGTGGTCGCCGATCCGTTCGATCGCCTTCGCGATGAACAGATATTCGAGGCCGACCGAGATCGTGCGCGGATCTTCCTGCATGTACGACACGAGCTTGCGCACGAACGCGCGGAATTCGAGGTCGATTTCCTTGTCGTCCTTGACGATCTGCGCGGCGGCCACCGTATCGAGGCGCGCGAATGCGTCGAGCGCGCGGCGCAGGATCGTCACGGCCATCTCGCCCGACACCTTGATCTCGGCGATGTTCACCGTGCGCGCGGCCGGTTCGTCGACCAGGCGGCGCACGCGCTTCGCGATCTTCTCGGCCTCGTCGCCCGCGCGCTCGAGGTTCGTAATCGTTTTCGAAATCGACATCAGAAGGCGCAGGTCGCGCGCGGCGGGCTGCCTCCGCGCGATGATGTTGCCGCACTCCTGGTCGATGTCGACTTCCATCGCGTTCAGCGTTTCCTCGGCCGTGATCACCTTCTCGGCCGCGTCGCGGTCGAACTCGTTCAGCGCATGCATCGCGCCGACGATCTGCGACTCGACGAGTCCGCCCATTTCCAGCACTTTCGACGACACGGCATTCAGGTCCGCATCGAACTGGCTCGACAGATGTTTATCCGACATGGTTGTTGTTCTCCGTCATCAGCCGAAACGGCCGGTGATGTAGTCTTCCGTTTCCTTGCGCACCGGCTTGATGAAGATCTTTTCGGTCTCGCCGAATTCGATCAGCTCGCCCAGGTACATGTAGGCCGTGAAGTCCGAGCAGCGCGCGGCCTGCTGCATGTTGTGCGTGACGATCACGACCGTGTAGTCGCTCTTCAGCTCCGCGATCAGCTCCTCGATGCGGCCCGTCGAGATCGGGTCGAGCGCCGAGCACGGCTCGTCGAGCAGCAGCACTTCCGGACGGATCGCGATGCCGCGCGCGATGCACAGACGCTGCTGCTGGCCGCCCGACAACCCGTAACCGCTCTGGTTCAGCTTGTCCTTCACTTCGTTCCACAGCGCGGCCTTCGACAGCGCCCACTCGACGCGGTCGTCCATCTCCGAGCGCGTGAGCTTTTCGAACATCTTCACGCCGAACGCGATGTTGTCGTAGATCGACATCGGGAACGGGGTCGGCTTCTGGAACACCATGCCGATGCGCGCGCGCAGCAGCGAGATGTCGCGCTTGGTGGTCAGCAGGTTCTCGCCGTCCATCAGGATTTCGCCTTCGGCGCGCTGCTCCGGATAGAGCGCGTACATCTTGTTGAACGTGCGCAGGAGCGTCGACTTGCCGCAGCCCGACGGGCCGATGAACGCCGTCACCTTCCCTTCGGGAATGCGCAGGTTGATGTTCTTCAGCGCGTGAAACTTGTTGTAGAAAAAGTTGAGGTCGTTGACCTCGATCTTCGCGTTCAGCGGCGCCAGCGGGCTGCCATGCACCGCGTCGTGCGTGCCGGCGGGCGCAGCGGTGCGCTCGACGGAATTCAGGTGGCTTTCTGCCATATTCATCGGATCGCTCCGCCGTTACTTTTTCGAGAAGATCGAGCGCGCCAGGACGTTGAGTCCGAGCACCCCGAGCGTAATCAGGAACACGCCCGCCCATGCGAGCGACTGCCATTCGGCGAACGGGCTCATCGCGAACTTGTAGATCGTGACGGGCAGGTTCGCCATCGGCTGGCTCATGTCCCACGAGAAGAACTGGTTCGACAGCGCCGTGAACAGCAGCGGCGCCGTTTCGCCGGCGATCCGCGCGATCGCGAGCAGCACGCCCGTCACGATCCCGCCGACCGACGCGCGCAGCGTGATCTTCAGCACCATGCGCCACTTCGGCGTGCCGAGCGCGACGGCCGCTTCACGCAGTGCGTTCGGCACGAGCTTCAGCATGTTCTCGGTCGTGCGGATCACGATCGGAATCTGCAGCAGCGCAAGCGCAATCACGCCGGCCCAGCCCGAGAAGCGTCCCGACTTCGCGACGACGATCGCGTACACGAACAGGCCGATGACGATCGACGGCGCCGACAGCAGGATGTCGTTGATGAAGCGGATCGTGCTCGCCAGCAGGTTCTTCTGGCCGTATTCGGCGAGATAGACGCCCGCGAGGATGCCGATCGGCGTGCCGACCAGCGTGCCGAAACCGCACAGCAGCAGGCTGCCGACGATCGCGTTCGCCAGACCGCCGCCTTCCGTGTTCGGTGCCGGCGTCGATTCGGTGAACAACTGCAGCGACAGGCCGCCGACGCCGAGGTGCACGGTCGTGTAGAGAATCCACACGAGCCACAGCAGCCCGAATGCCATCGCGCCAAGCGACGCGGTGAGCGCGATCGCGTTGGTGAACTTGCGCCTGCGTTGCAGGCGGTTGCGCATCGCGTCGAGCGCGGCGCCGTTCGGCCCGGGGAAATTCATGATGGGCTCGCTCATTTCTTGCCCTCTCCCTTCTCGAGACGAAGCAGCAGCAGTTTGGAGACGGACAGCACGATGAACGTGATCACGAACAGGATCAGGCCCAGTTCCATCAGCGCGGACGTATGCAGGCCCGGCTGCGCTTCCGCGAATTCGTTCGCGAGCGCCGACGTGATGCTGTTGCCCGGCGCGAACAGCGACACGCTGTCGAGCAGGTTCGTGTTGCCGATCACGAAGGTCACGGCCATCGTTTCGCCGAGCGCGCGGCCGAGGCCGAGCATCACGCCGCCGATCACGCCGGTCTTCGTATAGGGCAGCACGACCTTCCACATCACTTCCCACGTCGTGCAGCCGATCCCGTACGCCGATTCCTTCAGCAGCACGGGCGTGACTTCGAACACGTCGCGCATCACCGACGCGATGTACGGGATGATCATGATCGCGAGGATCACGCCGGCCGCGAGGATGCCGATGCCGATCGGCGCGCCGGACGTCAGCGGACCGACCACCCACACGTCCTTGAAGATGCGGCCGATCGGCTTCTGGAAGTATTCGGCGAAGATCGGCGCGAACACGAGCAGGCCCCACATGCCGTATACGATCGACGGAATCGCGGCGAGCAGCTCGATCGCGATGCCGAGCGGGCGGCGCAGCCACACGGGCGACAGCTCGGTGAGGAACAGCGCGATGCCGAAGCTGACCGGCACCGCGATCACGAGCGCGATGATCGACGTCACGAGCGTGCCGTAGATCGGCACGAGTGCGCCGAAGACATCCGAGTTCGGATCCCACTCGGATTGAAACAGGAAGCCGAGGCCGAACTTCTGGATGGTCGGCATCGACGCAATGATCAGGGAAACGATGATCCCGCCCAGCAGCAGCAGGGTCACGATCGCGGCAAGCCATGCGAGGCCGCCGAACAGAACGTCGCCGAGGCGGCTCGGCGCGCGTTGCGACGCGGCGTCGGGGGACCGGGAGGACGTGTAGGAAATTTCAGACATGGGTGCCTGTTCTGGATCGCCGGGCGCCGTGACGCCCGGCCTTACCGCACACACTGCCCGACCGGCACGGCCGGGCAGTGAACCGCTGCAATGCTTACTCCGCGGCGACCGGCTTGCCCGATGCGTCCGTGACCTTCGTCTTCCACTGCTTGCGGATTTCCGCCTCGACTGCCGGCGGCAGCGAGATGTAGTCCAGGCTGTCGGCCGCCTTCTCGCCGTTCTTGAACGCCCAGCTGAAGAACTTCAGCGTTTCGGCGCCCTGCTCCGGCTTGTCCTGCTTCGCGTGCAGCAGCACGAACGTCGCGCCGACGACCGGCCATGCATCCTTGCCCGGCTGGTTCGTCAGGATCTGGTAGAACGACTTCGACCAGTTCGCGCCGGCCGCGGCGGCCTTGAACGTTTCCGTCTTCGGTTCGACCACCGTGCCCGTCGAATTCTTCAGCGCGGTGTAGACCATGTTGTTCTTCTTCGCGTACGCCCACTCGACGTAGCCGACCGCGCCCGGCAGGCGCTGCACGAAGGCCGCGACGCCGTCGTTGCCCTTGCCGCCCGTGCCCGTCGGCCAGTTGACCGTCGTGCCTTCGCCGACCTTCGACTTCCACTCGTCGTTCACCTTGGACAGGTAGTTCGTCCAGATGAAGCTCGTGCCCGAGCCGTCAGCGCGGCGAACGACCGCGATGTCCGTGTCCGGCAGCTTGACCTTCGGGTTCAGTGCAACGATCGCCGGATCGTTCCACTTCTTGATCTTGCCGAGGTAGATGTCGCCGAGCACCGGGCCCGACAGCGTCAGTTCACCGGCCTTCACGCCCGGCACGTTGACGACCGGCACCACGCCGCCGACCACCGTCGGGAACTGGAACAGGCCTTCCTTCGCGAGCTCTTCATCCTTCAGCGGAGCGTCTGAACCGGCAAAATCGACCGTCTTCGCGTTGATCTGCTTCAGGCCGCCCGACGAACCGATACCCTGGTAGTTCACCTTCGCGCCGCCGGACTGCTGGTAGTCGGCAGCCCATTTCGTATAGATCGGCATGGCGAACGTGCTACCTGCGCCCGTGATGTCGGCAGCGTGCGCGGCAACGGCGAAAAGCGCGCCAGCCAGGCCGGCAATCGCGGTTTGCATCAATTTCATGAGACCTCCAGTGTGTGAGCGGATGACTACGGCACCGCGAAGGTTAGGGGCTCCTCATGACGATAATGTGACAATCGATGAAACTGGCGTGACAGTAACATGACTGGTTGAAAGGGTGTATCCGGGGTGGTGCGATGGGCCGCGGAGGCCAGGCGCGGCGGGGACAGCGGCAAGAATTGCCGGTCAGGGAGGGACGATGTGGGCACCCTTTGGCGGGTGCGCGGGCGATTCAGTCGCGGTGAAAAACAGGCGGGCAATGCCCTGCTCTGACGCCGCTTCTGCTCAGGGTCGGATGATTTGTTCGGTCAGATGAAATCCGCGCCGAAGCCCCTTCTATTTAATAGCGCAAACCTTTGCGTCTGATGAATTGCGGCGCCCGAAGGCGCCGCAGGTCGATTCATTGCAGCGGCAGGCGCGCCCTCGGTCGGAGCGTCGCGCGCCGTCGCCGGTTCGGCTCAGCTCGTCGCCATCCGCACCGCGTCTGCGATCGCTTCCGCGTGGCGGGTCGCGTCGGCGGCCTGCTGCGCCTCGACCATCACCCGCAGCACGGGCTCGGTGCCCGATGCGCGGATCAGCACGCGGCCGCTCCCCGCGAGCGCGCCTTCGGCCGCGTCGATCGCCGCGCGAATCGATGCGCTGCCCTTCCAGTCCGCGCCCGGCTTCATCCGCACGTTGATCAGCTTCTGCGGGAACAGCGTGACGCCGTCCAGCATCTGCGCGAGCGTGCGGTCGCTGCGCTTGAGCGCGGCGAGCACGAGCAGCGCCGACACGATGCCGTCGCCGGTCGAATGGCGGTCGAGCGACAGGATGTGGCCCGAGCCTTCCGCGCCGAGCTGCCAGCCGCGTTCGCGCAGCTGCTCGAGCACGTAGCGGTCGCCGACCGCCGCGCGCACGAACGGCACGCCCTCGCGCTGCAACGCGACCTCGACCGCGAGGTTCGTCATCAGCGTGCCCACTGCGCCGTCGACCTTGCCGGCCGTCGCGATGCGGTCCTTCACGAGCACGTAGAGCAGTTCGTCGCCGTTGTACAGCCGGCCCGTCGAATCGACGACCTGCAGGCGGTCCGCGTCGCCGTCGAGCGCGATGCCGAGATCCGCATGGTTCGCACGCACCGCGCGCACGAGTGCGTCGGGCGCCGTCGCGCCGACGCCGTCGTTGATGTTGAAGCCGTTCGGCGCGACGCCGATCGGGATCACGTCCGCGCCGAGTTCGTGGAACACGTGCGGCGCGATCTGGTACGCGGCGCCGTGCGCGCAGTCGATCACGAGCTTCAGCCCGCGCAGATCGTATGCGGCCGGGAACGTGCTCTTGCAGAACTCGATGTAGCGGCCGGCGGCGTCCTCCAGGCGGCGCGCCTTGCCCAGCCGGTCCGACGATGCGCATTCGAGCGGCTTGTCGAGCCACGCTTCGATCGCGGCTTCGGTATCGTCGGGCAGCTTGTTGCCGTCCGCGGAAAAGAACTTGATGCCGTTGTCCTGATACGGGTTGTGCGATGCGCTGATCACGACGCCGGCCGACAGGCGCAGCGCGCGCGTCAGGTAGGCGACGCCCGGCGTCGGCATCGGGCCGGCCAGCATCACGTCGACGCCGGCCGCCGAGAACCCGGCCTCGAGTGCGGCCTCGAGCATGTAGCCCGACACGCGCGTGTCCTTGCCGATCAGCACCGTCGGACGCGCGCCGGCCGCGACGTCGGCCGTGCCGGCCAGTACCTTGCCGGCCGCATAGCCGAGACGCAACACGAAATCAGGCGTGATGGGCGCCTCGCCTACCGTGCCGCGAATGCCGTCCGTGCCGAAATATCGACGTCCCATGGCGAATCTTCCTCCTTCGTCTTTCTGAATTCTGACTTATCGTTGCCGCGCGGCTTCGCGCACGGCGTTCCAGACCTTGAGCGCGTCGACCGTCGCCGCGACGTCGTGCACGCGCACGATCGCGGCGCCGCGCCCGACTGCGCACAGCGCGGCCGCCACGCTCGCCGCGACGCGTTCCATCGGCGGCTTGCCGCCGATCACCGCACCGAGCATCGACTTGCGCGACATGCCCGCGAGAATCGGATACGCGCGCCCGTCAGGCCGCGCGGGCGCCGTGTCCGCCAAGGCGGCCAGCAGCGCGTAGTTGTCGTCGACCACCGCCTTGCCGAACCCGAAGCCCGGATCGACGCAGATCCGCTCCGGCGCGATGCCCGCGTCGCGCAGCGCCTGCGCACGCGCGGCGAGAAAGTCGCGCACGTCGGTCACGACGTCGCCGTAGTCGGGCTCGCCGACCTGCATCGTCTGCGGCTCGCCGAGCATGTGCATCGCGCACAGCCCGCTGTTGCCGTCGCGCACCGCGTCGATCGCACCCGGCTGGCGGAACCCCCAGATGTCGTTGATCAGGTCGGCGCCGGCCGCGAGCGCCGCGCGCATCACGGCCGGCTTGTAGGTGTCGATCGACAGCGGCACGTTCAGCGGCCGCAGCGCCTCGACGAGCGGGATCACGCGCGCGAGCTCCTCGTCGAGCGGCACGGGCGGCGCCCCGGGACGCGTCGACTCACCGCCGATGTCGATCAGTTCGACGCCTTCGGCGATCATCCGCTCGGCCTGGCGCAGCGCATCGTCGCGCGCGAGGAAGCGGCCGCCGTCGGAAAACGAATCGGGGGTTGCGTTGAGGATGCCCATCACGAGCGGGCGTTCGAACGTCAGCGAGAAACGGCCGCACTGGAGCGGCGCGGGGATGAACGCGGAAACAGCGGAATCGGACACGGGCGGGAGGCGTTGATGAATGCAAAACGGGCCGGTGTGAAGCCACACCAGCCCGTGAACGGTGCTACAGCGGCGCTCAGGCCGGCGAAGCAGGCGCCGGCGCGTTGGCCGGCTTCACTTCGGCGGTCGTGCCACCACCCGACGAGTCGCCGCCGACAGCCGGCGAGCTCTTCGGCGAGCGCGGCGGACGCCCTTCCATGATGTCGTTGATCTGATCGGCGTCGATCGTTTCCCACTCCATCAGCGCGGCCGTCATTGCCTCGACCTTGTCGCGGTTCTCTTCGAGCAGGCGGCGCGCAAGGTTGTACTGCTCGTCGAGCACGCGGCGGATTTCGCCGTCGACCTTCTGCTGCGTCGCTTCCGAGATCGTGCGCGTGAAGCCGCGGCCGAACGGGCCGTTGTCGCTCTCGTCGTCGACGTAGACCATCGGTCCGAGTGCGTCGGTCATGCCGAAACGGGCCACCATCGCGCGTGCCGTCTGCGTCGCCTTGTTGAAGTCGTCCGACGCGCCGGTGCTGATCAGGTTCAGGAATAGCTCCTCGGCCACGCGACCACCGAACAGGATCGCCAGGCGATCGAGCAGGTAGTCCTTCGAGTACGTCTCGTTGTCATGCTCCGGCAGTTGCCACGTGACGCCCAGCGCGCGACCGCGCGGAATGATCGTGACCTTGTGCACCGGGTCGGCCTTCGGCAGCAGCTTCGCGATCACCGCGTGGCCCGACTCGTGGTAAGCCGTCGCGCGCTTCGCTTCCTCGCGAATCACCGCCGACTTGCGCTCCGGACCCATGAAGATCTTGTCCTTCGCGTCCTCGAAATCCTGCATCTCGACGATGCGCTTGCCGCGACGTGCGGCGAACAGCGCCGCTTCGTTCACGAGGTTCGCGAGATCGGCGCCCGAGAAACCCGGCGTGCCGCGCGCGATGACCGCTGCATCGACGTCGTTCGCGATCGGCACCTTGCGCAGGTGCACGCGCATGATCTGCTCACGGCCGCGGATGTCCGGCAGGCCGACATAGACCTGGCGGTCGAAACGGCCCGGACGCAGCAGCGCCTTGTCGAGCACGTCGGAACGGTTGGTCGCGGCGATCACGATCACGCCGGAGTTCGCCTCGAAGCCGTCCATCTCGACCAGCATCTGGTTCAGCGTCTGCTCCCGCTCGTCGTTGCCGCCGCCCATGCCGGCGCCGCGATGGCGACCGACCGCGTCGATTTCGTCGATGAACACGATGCACGGTGCGTGCTTCTTCGCCTGCTCGAACATGTCGCGCACACGGGCCGCGCCGACACCGACGAACATTTCGACGAAGTCGGAACCCGAGATGCTGAAGAACGGCACCTTCGCTTCACCGGCGATCGCACGGGCGAGCAGCGTCTTGCCGGTACCCGGAGGACCGACGAGCAGCACGCCGCGCGGAATGCGCCCGCCCAGCTTCTGGAATTTCTGCGGATCGCGCAGGAAGTCGACGAGCTCGGACACTTCTTCCTTCGCTTCGTCGCAGCCCGCGACGTCGGAGAAGTTGACCGCGTTGTTGTTCTCGTCGATCAGCCGCGCACGCGATTTCCCGAACGAGAATGCGCCGCCTTTGCCGCCCCCCTGCATCTGCCTCATCATGTAGAACCAGAACACGATGATCAGGATCGTCGGCCCGAGGTAATACAGCGCGGACATCAGCGCGTTCGGCTCGTCGTCCGCCTTGCCGCTGACCTGCACGCCGTACTTCATCAGGTCACCGACCATCCAGATGTCGCCGGGCGACACGATCTGGTATTTCTGGCCATCAGACGGAGTGACGGTGAGGTTGCGCCCCTGCACGATGACGTTCTTGACCTTGCCGTTCTTGGCGTCGTCCATGAACTGCGAATAGGACACACCTTCCTGGACGCGGGGCTTGTCGAACTGCTTGAACACCGTAAACAGCACCAGTGCGATCACCAGCCACACTGCTGCCTTCGAAAACATATTGTTGTTCAAAGCACCACTCCTTCACTCGTAGACGAGCGCCTACATTTTCCTTGCGGCGCTCCTCGGTCATTCTAATCCAGTCCGACCACCCCTGCCATAAGCATTGACAACCGCTGCGATAGCGCTTCGCTTGTCTGGCAAGGGCCGGAGCCCGTTTGCGGCACCGCGCTCCGCGTCACCGCGGTTGCTTCAGCTGCCGGCCCAAAATGAATGTTTCGGACGATTTGTCGCGCGACGCCTTCGGCTTGCGGGGCGCGACCACCTTAAACTGCTGCTTGAACTTCTCGACGATCTGGCTGTAGCCGCTGCCGTGAAAGCATTTCACGAGCAGCGCACCATCCGGCTTCAGATGGTTCTGCGCGAATTCAAGCGCCAGATCGCACAGATGCTCGATGCGTGCTGCGTCCGCCGAGGCTACGCCCGAGAGGTTGGGGGCCATGTCGGAAATAACAAGGTCTACCGCGCGACCTTCGAGCACATCTTCGAGCTGCCGGAGGACGTCGTCCTCGCGGAAGTCGCCCTGGATGAAGTGGACGTCGGCGATCGGCTCCATCGGCAGCAGGTCGAGCGCGATGATCGTGCCGTCGATGCCGCCTTCGCGTTGCGTGTCGCGCTTCTTGCCCTGCGCGAGCTTGTTGCGGGCATACTGGCTCCAGCTGCCCGGCGTCGCGCCGAGGTCGACGATCACCTGGCCCGGACGGATCAGCTTGTCCTGCTCGTCGATTTCCTTCAGCTTGTACGCGGCACGCGCGCGATAGCCCTCCCGCTGCGCCATTTTGACGTACGGGTCGTTGATGTGGTCGTGCAGCCAGTGCTGGTTGAAGCGGTTTTTTGCCATTCGAGAGAGAGATTGCTGCTATTTGCTTCGTGAAGCCGTGCTTTTGGCGGATAATACGCGTCTTCTTCGCGCGGCTGCGGCCCCTTCTGAGGCCCAAGCCGCGATTTTACGTGGTTTCGGCGCGCGGCTGATGCGGTAACTTCCCGCGATTCGCTTCTGACGCAGCGCCCCTTATCTAGATTTCGACATTTCCATGCCCGCCCTTTCGCTTTCCCCCGCCGAGCGCTCCGCGCTGCGCTCCCAGGCCCATGCGCTCAAGCCCGTCGTGCTGATCGGCGCCGAAGGGCTCACCGACGCAGTGCTGAAGGAAATCAAGGTGCACCTCGCCGCGCACCAGCTGATCAAGATCCGCGTGTTCGGTGACGAGCGCGACGAGCGCGTCGCCATTTACGACGAGATCTGCGACCGCCTGAGCGCCGCGCCGATCCAGCACATCGGCAAGCTGCTGGTGATCTGGAAGCCCGAGGCCGCTGTGGCAACCCCGGCCCGCGGCCGTCGTGCCGGCACGCTGCCGAGCGCGGCCGAAGCCAGCGACGACAGGAAAGGCCGCGCACCGCGCACCGTCAAGGTCGTCAAGGTGTCGCCGAACGCGAGCCCCGTGCGTCGCCCGAAGCCGACCAAGGTCGTCGTGCGCGGCAATGAGCGCGTGACGGCGGGCGGCACGGTGAAGCGCGCGAAAAAGCGTCAGGCCAGCACGAAGCGGCCGCACCAGGACAAGTAATCCTGCCGGGCGGCACGGGGCATCCCGTGCCCTGCCCGTGCGGCGCTCAGGCTAATGAGGGCCGTTCAGGCGTCGCGCGCCGGCAGACGCCAGATCAGCATCAGCCCCAGCACGCTCTCGACGAGATAGAACAGGCTCGAGACGCCGTGCAGCATCCCGAAGCGGCTCGCATACGGCGAGTTCGCGATATCGGTGCCCGCTTCCATCGCGGCCACGCGCAGCGCGTTCATGAACGGCTGCAGCGCAAAATACCCGACCAGCACGCACGCGACCATCGCCGCGACGATCCAGCGCACGCGGCGATAATCGCCGCTGCCGCGCCGCACCTGCTGATTCGACAGCGCGAGCAGCAGCACGCCACACACGACACCGACGATCGCCTCGATGCGAAACAGCTGGGCGGCGACCGTACCGGCCGTCATCCGCTCCAGCGTCTTGAACAGCACGGGCGCGACCGCATACCCGATCGTCAGCAGGCTGCCGACCCACACGGCCGACAGCAGACGGAACACGCGATGCGGCATCACGTCGCCCGGCTTCAGATGTAGCTGACGGAAATGATTTCGTACTCGCGCACGCCGCTCGGCGCCTGCACGGCCGCGACGTCGCCTTCGGACTTGCCGATCAGCGCGCGTGCGATCGGCGAGCTGACCGAGATCAGGCCGTGGTCGATATCGGCTTCGTCGTCGCCGACGATCTGATACTTGACGGTGTCGCCCGACTCGAGATCCTCGAGTTCGACCGTCGACGCGAAGACCACGCGGCCCTCGGCATCGAGCACGGTGGGGTCGATGACCTGCGCGGCGGACAGCTTCGATTCGAGTTCCGCGATACGGCCCTCGATGAAGCCCTGCTTTTCCTTCGCTGCGTCGTATTCGGCGTTTTCGGACAGATCACCCTGTGCGCGGGCCTCCGCGATCGCGTTGATCACGGCCGGCCGCTCGACGGACTTGAGGCGCTGCAATTCATCGCGCAGTTGCTCTGCGCCACGCTTTGTCAACGGAATGGTGCTCATAAACGGCTCAATCGATAATAACGGCTATAAAAAAAATCACCGCGATTAAGCGCATTTCCGGTGAACCGGAAACACCGCTTAACCGCGGCACGTGTTGCTTCGACAGGAAACTGACTGCTTAGTTTAGGCGAGCGTGAAGACCTTGTAAATCATAGACTTCCAGATCCTTCAGGTAGCGCAAGCCTTCGACGGCCGCGCGCGCGCCCGACATCGTCGTGTAGTACGTGACCTTGTGCGCCTGCGCGCTCATGCGGATCGAACGCGAATCGGCGATCGCCTGGCGCGTCTCGTCGACCGTCGTGAACACGAGCGCGATCTCGCCGTTCTTGATCATGTCGACGATGTGCGGACGGCCGTCCTTCACCTTGTTGACGACCTTCACCGGCACGCCGGCCGCTTCGATCGCGGCAGCCGTGCCCTTGGTCGCGACGATCGGGTAGCCGAGGTCGTGCAGCATGCGCGCGACTTCGACCGCCTTCGGCTTGTCGGCGTCCATCACGGTCAGCAGCACCGTGCCCGACTCCGGCAGGCGCGAACCGGCCGCGAGCTGCGACTTGAACAGCGCTTCGCCGAACGTCTGCCCGACGCCCATCACTTCGCCGGTCGAACGCATTTCAGGCCCGAGGACCGGATCGACGGTCGGGAACTTGACGAACGGGAACACCGCTTCCTTCACGCTGAAGTACGGCGGCTCGACTTCCTTCGTCACGCCCTGCTGCGCGAGCTTCTGGCCGACCATCGCGCGCGCCGCGATCTTTGCGAGCGGCAGGCTGGTCGCCTTCGACACGTACGGCACCGTGCGCGATGCGCGCGGGTTCACTTCGAGCACGTAGATGATGTCCTGCTTCGAGCCGTCCGCCTGCGGCACCTGCTGGATCGCGAACTGCACGTTCATCAGGCCGACCACGTTCAGCGCCTTCGCCATCGCGCCCGTCTGGCGCTTCAGCTCGGCCACGGTTTCCTTCGACAGCGAGTACGGCGGCAGCGAGCATGCCGAGTCGCCCGAGTGGACGCCTGCCTGCTCGATGTGCTCCATCACGCCGCCGATGAACACCGCTTCGCCGTCGCAGATGCAGTCGACGTCGCATTCGATCGCGTCGTTCAGGAAGCGGTCGAGCAGCACCGGCGAATCGTTCGACACCTTCACGGCCTCGCGCATGTAGCGCTCGAGGTCGCGCGGCTCGTGGACGATTTCCATCGCGCGGCCGCCCAGCACGTACGACGGGCGCACGACGAGCGGGTAGCCGATTTCGGCCGCCAGCGCGAGCGCTTCTTCTTCGGCGCGCGCGGTGCGGTTCGGCGGCTGGCGCAGACCGAGGTCCTGCAGCAGCTTCTGGAAGCGTTCGCGGTCTTCGGCCGCGTCGATCATGTCCGGCGACGTGCCGACGATCGGCACCCCGTGCGCCTCGAGGTCGAGCGCGAGCTTCAGCGGCGTCTGGCCGCCGTACTGGACGATCACGCCAACCGGCTTTTCCTTGTCGACGATTTCCAGCACGTCCTCGAGCGTCAGCGGCTCGAAGTACAGGCGGTCGGACGTGTCATAGTCGGTCGACACCGTTTCCGGGTTGCAGTTGACCATGATCGTTTCGTAGCCGTCCTCACGCATCGCGAGGGCCGCGTGCACGCAGCAGTAGTCGAACTCGATGCCCTGGCCGATCCGGTTCGGGCCGCCGCCCAGCACCATGATCTTCTTGTTGGTGGTCGGCTGCGCCTCGCACTCTTCCTCGTAGGTCGAGTACATGTACGCGGTTTTCGTCGCGAACTCGGCCGCGCAGGTGTCGACGCGCTTGTAGACCGGGCGCACGTTCAGCTCCACGCGGCGCTTGCGGACGTCTTCCGGCGTCGCGCCGAGCAGCTTCGCGAGGCGGCGGTCGGAGAAGCCGCTCTGCTTCAGGAAACGCAGCTCGTCGAACGTCAGCGACGCGAGCGTGCGGCCCGACAGCGCCTTTTCCTTCAGGATGATCTGCTCGATCTGAGCGAGGAACCACGGGTCGATCGCGGTTTCCGCGAAGATCTCTTCGGCCGTCATGCCGATGCGGAATGCATCGCCGACGTACCAGATGCGATCCGGGCCCGGCTCGTGGATCTCGATCGCGATCTCGTCGCGGTCGGTCGACTTCTCGTCGAGACCGTCGACGCCGACTTCGAGGCCTCGCAGCGCCTTCTGGAACGATTCCTGGAACGTGCGGCCGATCGCCATCACTTCGCCGACCGACTTCATCTGCGTGGTCAGGCGCGAATCGGCTTCACGGAACTTCTCGAACGCGAAACGCGGAATCTTCGTGACGACGTAGTCGATCGTCGGCTCGAACGACGCCGGCGTCTGGCCGCCGGTGATTTCGTTCTTCAGCTCGTCGAGCGTGTAGCCGACCGCCAGCTTCGCCGCGACCTTCGCGATCGGGAAGCCGGTCGCCTTCGACGCGAGCGCCGACGAACGCGACACGCGCGGGTTCATCTCGATGACGACCATGCGGCCGTCCTTCGGGTTGATCGAGAACTGCACGTTCGAGCCGCCCGTGTCGACGCCGATCTCGCGCAGCACCGCGAGCGATGCGTTGCGCAGGATCTGGTATTCCTTGTCGGTGAGCGTCTGCGCCGGCGCGACCGTGATCGAGTCGCCGGTGTGCACGCCCATCGGGTCGAGGTTTTCGATCGAGCACACGATGATGCAGTTGTCGGCGCGGTCGCGCACGACTTCCATCTCGTATTCCTTCCAGCCGAGCAGCGATTCCTCGATCAGCAGTTCGCGGGTGGGCGACAGGTCGAGGCCGCGCTTGCAGATCTCTTCGAACTCTTCGCGGTTGTACGCGATGCCGCCGCCCGAGCCGCCGAGCGTGAACGACGGACGGATCACGATCGGATAGCCGCTGCCGCCGGTGTACGCCATGATCTCGGCGTGCACCTGGGTCGCTTCTTCCATCGAGTGCGCGATGCCCGACTTCGCCGAGCCGAGACCGATCTTGGTCATCGCGTCCTTGAACTTCTGGCGGTCTTCCGCCTTGTCGATCGCTTCCGGCGACGCGCCGATCAGCTCGACGCCGAATTTCTCGAGCACGCCGTGGTGATGCAGGTCGAGCGCGCAGTTCAGCGCGGTCTGGCCGCCCATCGTCGGCAGGATCGCGTCCGGGCGCTCCTTCTCGATGATGCGCGCGACGACTTCCCACGTGATCGGCTCGATGTACGTGACGTCGGCCGTATTCGGGTCGGTCATGATCGTCGCCGGGTTGCTGTTCACGAGGACGACCTTGTAGCCCTCTTCACGCAGCGCCTTGCAAGCCTGCGCGCCCGAATAGTCGAACTCGCAAGCCTGGCCGATGATGATCGGGCCGGCGCCGATGATGAGGATGCTTTTGATGTCTGTGCGTTTTGGCATGGCTTGTGAATTCAGTAAGTAATCTTGGTCGTGGCGTTGTCGCGGGTCGGCCGGCTGCGCTCAACTCATGGTGGCGAGCGCGAGCTTCACCGAGAAACCGATGAACAGGCCGCCCACGCTGCTCGCCGCACCCGCCGCGAGCTTGCGGCGGCGGCGGAAATGCTCGGCGAGCCGCGCACCCGCGAAGATCAGCGTGCTCAGGTACAGGAAGCTCGCGCATTGCGCGATCGCCCCGAGCACGACGAACGACAGCGCGGGATGCGGGAATGCCGGGTCGACGAACTGGATGAAGAACGAGATGAAGAACAGGATCGCCTTCGGATTCAGGAGGCTCACGATCAGCGCCTTGCGGAACGGCTTGTCGAACGAGCGCTCGCCGTCGACCGCGAGCGGCGCGTCGGCCGGCGCATCGGCGCGTGCGCGCAGCTTGCGCCACGCGCCGCGCAGCATCCCGGCACCGATGTACAGCAGATACGCGGCGCCGCCGTACTTGACGACGGAGAACAGCAGCGGGTTCGTCTTCAGCAGCGACGCGACCCCCGCGGCCGACAGCACCATCAGCACCGTATCGCCGACGAACACGCCGCAGGCCGCGCGATAGCCGGCCTTCACGCCGCGCTGCGCCGCGAGCGACAGCACGTACATCGAGTTCGGCCCCGGCAGCAGGATGATGAAGATCACGCCGAACACGTAGGTCCAGATATCCGTGATGCCGAGTGCGTGGCCGAACATGATGCGAATCTCCCGTTCTTCGGTTGCTTCAGTGGCGTCAGGCGTTGCGCTGCTGCGCCGCGTCCATCAGGGCGGTGAAACGGTCGAACAGATAGCCGATGTCGTGCGGGCCGGGCGACGCTTCCGGGTGGCCCTGGAAGCAGAACGCCGGCTTGTCGGTCAGCTCGAAGCCCTGCAGCGTGCCGTCGAACAGCGACACGTGCGTCACGCGCGCATTGGCCGGCAGCGAATCCGCGTCGACCGCGAAGCCGTGGTTCTGCGACGTGATCACCACGCGGCCGTCGCCGAGATCCTTCACCGGATGGTTCGCGCCGTGGTGGCCCGTCTTCATCTTCAGCGTCTTGGCGCCGACCGCGAGCCCCATGATCTGGTGGCCGAGGCAGATGCCGAAGGTCGGCACGCCGCGCTCGATGAATTCCTTCGTGGCAGCGATCGCGTAGTCGCACGGCTCCGGGTCGCCGGGGCCGTTCGACAGGAAGATGCCGTCCGGATTCAGCGCGAGCGCGTCGGCCGCGCTGGCCTGCGCCGGCAGCACCGTCACCTGGCAGCCGCGTTCCGCGAGCATGCGCAGGATGTTGTACTTGACGCCGAAGTCGTACGCGACGACGCGGTATTTCGGCGATTCCTGCATCCCGTAGCCGCCTTCGAGGCGCCATTCGGTCTGCTTCCACTCGAACGGCTTCGTGGTCGACACGACCTTCGCGAGATCCATGCCGGCGAGGCCCGGGAACGAGCGCGCGAGCTCGATCGCCTTCGCCTCGTCGTCCGAACCGGCCAGGATGCAGCCGTTCTGCGCGCCCTTGTCGCGCAGGATACGGGTCAGCTTGCGGGTATCGATGCCGGCGATCGCGACGACGCCTTCGTCGCGCAGGTAATCGCCGAGCGTGCGGTCCATGCGGAAGTTCGATGCGAGCGTGGGCAGATCACGGATGATCAGGCCGGCGGCATGGACTTTCGTGGCTTCGACGTCTTCGGCGTTGATGCCGACGTTGCCGATATGCGGGTAAGTGAGCGTGACGATCTGACGCGCGTAGCTCGGATCGGTCAGGATTTCCTGATAGCCGGTAATCGCGGTGTTGAACACGACTTCACCGATCGTATGGCCTTCGGCCCCGATCGAATAACCACGAAAGACCGTGCCGTCGGCGAGTGCAAGCAAGGCGGGAGAAAAAGACGGCAACACGGGAGGCTCCTTGGGGAACACCCTGCTGCCGACCTGTTTACCCTGCCGCGCGTGCGCCGCGCTGCGTGGGCGCGCGGAGTCGCTAGCTGGACGCGACCTGCGTTGTCGAGACGCGAACCCGGCGCGTGGCGCACGAGGCTTCGCGGCATCGCCCGACAGGCGGCGTGCGGCGGATGAACGGGATGAGTGAGGTAGGCGCTAGGGTGCGAGGTTGATCAGCACAAACTTTCAAATTATAGCCCGAAAATGGCCCTATCTTCAATCGATATGGCCGTCCGATCCTGCATGCGGCGCGTCTGACATTGCCGCGACCGCGCACCGCGCGCGCTGCTGCGGCCCCGTTTGCGCGGGACGCCCTACCCGTCAGCGTACCGCCGGATCACCCTGCTTGCCAGTGCCGCGCGCAGGCCACGCGTACCAGACCGCGCTCGCGAGCTGCAGCGCGAGCAGCGTGCTCCACGCAGTGAAGTGTGCGGCAGCCGGGTAATGGCCGTCGATCGCCGGCCAGTGCGACAGCACCGCGCCGATACCGATCTGGAACGCAAAGATCAGCACGAAGATCACGAGCGTGAGCGTCGTGTTCGCGCGGCCGATCAGATGGGCCGGGAAATGACGGGCCAGCACCGCATAGGTCAGGATTCCGACGCCGCCGAACATCCCGTACGCCGCCCATAGTACGGCCGGCGGCAGCGGGACGCGCGCGACGATCGCGGCTTGCGTCGCGACGAACAGCGCCATGCCGACGCCGCAAAACGCCTGGACGGACACCCCGCGCCGCTCGAGCATGCGCGCCGCCGCGCCGAAGCCGACGCAGCCGGCCATCATCGCGAAGCCGAGCACCGACACGAGCTGGGCCGCGCGCTGCGCATCGAACCCCGCGACATCGCGCAGGTACGGCCCGACCCACAGCGACTGCATCGCATAGAACACGCCCTGCGTGACGACCGAGAACGACGAGATCTTCCAGAACGCGCGGCTGCTCAGGATGTGCCAGGTGCCCTTGAACTGGCTGACGAGCCCGCCTTGGTGGCGCGGCCGTTCGGCTTCCGGCGCGCCGAAGCCGATCGCGGCGGCGACGACGATCGTCAGCACCGCGAGGCCGCCGCAGATCGCGCGCCAGCTCGCGAATCCGAGCAGCCAGGTCAGCGGCGAGCCGACCGCGACGCCGCCGAGGCCGCCGACCGCCATCACGAGACCGTTGAGGAGCGGCAACCGGCCGACCGGAAAATGCTGCGCGAGCGCCTTGAACGCCGCACCGAGGCACACCGATACGCCGACGCCGATCAGGAGCCGGCCGATCATCATCGTGCCGAGGTCGTGGGCGACGCCGAACACCGCGGCGCCGGCCGCCGCGAACAGCAGCATCCCGGCCGTCACGCGGCGCGGGCCGAAATGGTCGAGCAGCACGCCGGCCGGAATCTGCGCGCCTGCGAAGCCGAGGAAATAAAGGCTGGTGAGCAGCCCGAGATCGGCGGCCGACAGCCCGAGCTCGTGCGTGACGAACGGCGCGAAGCCGAGATTGACGCCGCGGAACACGTACGACACGAAATACCCGATCGCAAACAGCGCGAGCACCCTCGCCTGCACCGATGACATCGCCTCTCCTTGTTGTTCCACGTCTGGCGCAACAGCGGCCGCGCCGCCGCGCACAAATGAAAACGCCGTCACCTCGGTGACGGCGTTGCCTCGCGTTTCGTCGGATGATAACGCAATCGCGCGGCCCGCACGGACCGCTGCGTTGCGACCGCGACCGCGTTACTTCTTCTTGCTCTTGCTGGCAGCAGCCTTGGCCGGTGCCGCTTTCGCGGGAGCCGCCTTCGCCGCGCGGGCCGCCGGCTTCGCGGCGGCGTGCTTCGCGCCACGCGACTTGCCGCCGACGGACAGGCTCGCGCGCTCGATATGCGCGCCGGCCGCCGACGTCGCGATCCGCTCCGGACCTGGTTCCGCCGGCACCGCACGGCCAACCGGCACGTGCAGCACGAGCGCCTGGCCCGGCATCACCATATCGCGGTGCGTGCGGTTCCATGCCTTCAGCTGGCCGACCGACACGCCGTAGCGGCCGGCGAGTGCGGCCATCGACTGCTTGCGGCGCACGCGGATCAGCATCTTGCGCGTGTCGGGCACGTCGGGCTCCATCGCGAGCACGCCATTTTCGGCGACGTCCGCGCTGATGTCCTCGTCGTCGTCATCGCCGCGCGGCACGACGATCGTCGAACCCGGCTTCAGGCGCATGCCGGCCGGAATCTTGTTGATCGACATCAGCGTATCGGCGTCGACACCGATCTTCTCGGCGATCGCGGCCGGACGCGCGCGCTCGCTGACCGTGTAGGTGGTCCACGACGACAGCTGGCCGTTGTGCGCCTTCAGGTTCTTCTCGAACGCCGCTGCATTGTCGAACGGCAGCAGGATCTGCGGCTCGGTCGCGCCGAGGATCACCGGCTTCGCGAACGACGGGTTCAGCGAGCGGAATTCGTCGAGCGACAGGTTCGCGAGCTTCGCGGCCACCGCCACGTCGATGTCGCGCGACGTCGTGACCGTCACGAAGTACGGGTGGTTCGGGATGTCCGGCAGCACGAGGCCGTACTGCTGCGGGCTCGCGATGATGTTCTTCACCGCCTGCAGCTTCGGCACGTAGTTGCGCGTCTCGTTCGGCATCCGCAGGCTCTGGTAGTCGGTCGGCAGGCCGGCCGCCTGGTTGCGCGCGATCGCGCGCTGCACGTTGCCCTCGCCCCAGTTGTAGGCGGCCAGCGCCAGATACCAGTCGCCGAACATGTCATGCAGGCGCGACAGGTAGTCGAGCGCGGCGCTCGTCGACGCGAGCACGTCGCGACGCTCGTCCTGCCACATGTTGCGCTTCAGGTTGTACGTGCGGCCCGTGCCCGGCATGAACTGCCACATGCCGGCCGCCTTCGCGACCGACAGCGCCTGCGGGTTGTACGCGGATTCGATGAACGGCAGCAGCGCGAGCTCGGTCGGCATGTGGCGCGCCTCGAGTTCCTCGACGATGTGATACAGGTACTTCTGCGAGCGCTCGGTCATGCGCTGCACGTAATCGGGACGCTGCGTGTACCACGTCGTCTGCATGTCGACGAGGTCGCTCTGCAGGTCGGGCATCTGGAAGCCGCGACGGATGCGGCCCCAGAGATCGGAGTCCGCACTGGTCAGGTCGCCGACGGATTGCTTGTCGACGTCGACAGTTTCTTTGGCGGTGGCTGATTTACGGAGGTAGTTGGACGTCGCCTGCGAATCGGCGGCGTTGTTGGCGACAGGAGCCTGGCTCGCACAAGCGGCGAGTAGCAGGACCACCATCGCACTCAATATAAGTCGCATGAAAATCTCGGCTTCCGACGGCTGGAAATTGCAGGCGATACTACGGAAGTGCGTGCTTCACGTCAATAAAAACACCGAAAACTCAGCGAAATCCTACATTTGGAGCAATTTTTACAGGCGCCACCTGAGGTTTGGAGTCCTCCGGAATGCGTCATCGGAAACGATTTTTCCACTCGCGCATCAGCGTGAATGCCGCCAGACGATCCGGCACCCTTTCGTGCAGCTCCGCCTCGAGCGTCGCATGGATCGCCGCGCTGTCCGCGCGCATGAACGGGTTGACCGCACGTTCGTGCGCGATGGTGGTGGGCAGCGTCGGCACGCCGCGCGCGCGCAGCGCCTGCGCGTCGTCGCGCCACGCGGCGAGCGCCGCATTGCCCGGTTCGCACGCGAGCGCGAAGCGGATGTTCGACAGTGTGTATTCGTGTGCGCAATGCACGCGCGTGTCGCCGGGCAGCGCCGCGAGCGCGTCGAGCGATGCGAGCATCTGCGCGGGCGTGCCTTCGAACAGGCGGCCGCAGCCGCACGAGAACAGCGTGTCGCCGCAGAACACGTGCGGCGTGGCCGCGCCTTGACCGGCCTTGCCTGCGCCGGCCGCGCCTACGCCGGCCGCGCCTATGCCGGCCGCGCCTATGCCGGCCGCGCCTACGCCGGCCGCCTGGAAATACGCGATGTGGCCGCGCGTGTGACCGGGCACGTCGAGCACGTCGAACGCGAGCGCCGGTGCGTCGAGCGTCACGCGATCGCCGCCCGCGAGCGGCCGCGTGACCACGCCGATCGCCTCGGCTGCGGGGCCGTAAACCACGAGCGGCGCATCGTCCGGTTGGCTATCTCGCAGTGCGGCGACACCGCCGACATGGTCGGCGTGGTGGTGCGTGAGTAAAATAGCGGTCAACCGCCAGCCGCGTTCCGCAAGAACACGGCGTACCGGCGCGGCTTCACCCGGATCGACGGCGATCGCATCGCGGCCGTCCGACACGAGCCAGATGTAGTTGTCTTCGAATGCCGGCACCGGCACGTATTCCAGCTCGTTCATGGGCGCGCAATCAACGTTATGTCCGATCCACAAATTATAGACTGGCCCGCCTGGACCGACTCGCCGCCCGGCCGCTACGTGCTGGGCTGGGAGCAGGCGCAGCTCGACCGGATCGTGTCCGACGTGTTCGGGTTTCACGCGCTCCAGCTCGGCCTGCCGCAGCTCGACGCGCTGCGCGAGAACCGCATGCCGTATCGCGGCCTCGTGCTCGATCCGGCGAGCGGCGCGAGCGCGCCCTACCAGTATCCATGGGCGCGCGAGGCGCGCGGGCCCGAACATGCGCCGGCCGATCGCAGCACGACGTGGTGCGACCTGCTCGACCTGCCGTTCGAGTCGCAGAGCGTCGACCTGATCGTGATGCCGCACACGCTCGAATTCACGTCCGACCCTCACCGGCTGCTGCGCGAGGCCGAACGCGTGCTGATGCCGGAAGGCCAGCTCGTGATCACCGGGTTCAATTCGCTGAGCCTGTGGGGCATGCGGCAATCGTTCGGGCGCATGGCGAATCGCCCGTTCGTGCCGGCCGCGCGCGATCAGATCGCGTTCATCCGGCTCAAGGACTGGATCAAGCTGCTCGGCTTCGATCTCGAGCGCGGCCGCTTCGGCTGCTACCGGCCACCGCTCGTCACCGACAAATGGCTTGCCCGCTACGGCTTCATGGAAGCCGCCGGCGACCGCTGGTGGCCGATCTTCGGCGCGGTCTACATGGTCACGGCCGTCAAGCGCGTGCGCGGCATGCGCCTCGTCGGCCAGATCAAGATGAAAAAGCCGGTGCTCGCGCCGGGCCTCACGCCGGCGGCCACCCCGACCACCCATCAAGAACACTCATGACCACCGACACCATCGACATTTATACCGACGGCGCCTGCAAGGGCAACCCCGGCCCCGGCGGCTGGGGCGCCCTGCTGCGCTACGGCGACCGCGAAAAAGAGCTGTTCGGCGGCGAGCCCAACACGACCAACAACCGCATGGAACTGATGGGCGTGATCGGCGCGCTCGAAGCGCTCAAGCGGCCGTGCCGCGTGATCGTCCATACCGACTCGCAGTACGTGCAGAAAGGCATCAGCGAGTGGATCCACGGCTGGAAGAAAAAAGGCTGGGTCACCGCGGCGAAAACGCCGGTGAAGAACGCCGACCTGTGGAAGCGGCTCGACGCGCTCGTCGTACAACACGAGATCGAGTGGCGCTGGGTGAAGGGCCACGCCGGCCATCCCGAAAACGAACGTGCGGACGCGCTCGCGAATCGCGGCGTCGAATCGCTCGTGGCCTGAATTCAGGCCACCCTATTGTCTTTCCCGATTTATCCGACATGCGCCAGATCATTCTCGATACCGAAACCACCGGCCTGAACCCCCGCACGGGCGACCGCCTGATCGAAATCGGCTGCGTCGAGCTGCTGAACCGGCGGCTCACCGGCAACAACCTGCACATCTACGTGAACCCCGAGCGCGACAGCGATCCGGGCGCACTGGCCGTGCACGGCCTCACCACCGAGTTCCTGAGCGACAAGCCGAAGTTCGCGGAAGTCGTCGACCAGATTCGCGACTTCGTGAAAGGCGCCGAGCTGATCATCCACAACGCGCCGTTCGACCTCGGGTTTCTCGACGCCGAATTCGCGCGGCTCGACCTACCGCCGTTCACCGAGCATTGCGGCGGCGTGATCGACACGCTCGTGCAGGCCAAGCAGATGTTCCCGGGCAAGCGCAACTCGCTCGACGCGCTGTGCGACCGGTTCGGCATCAGCAACGCGCATCGCACGCTGCACGGCGCACTGCTCGACTCGGAGCTGCTCGCCGAGGTGTATCTCGCGATGACGCGCGGCCAGGACAGCCTCGTGATCGACATGCTCGATGACGCAGGCGCCGACGGCGGTGCGGCGAACGGCCAGCGCGTATCGCTCGCGTCGCTCGCCCTGCCGGTTCTCGCGGCAAGCGACGACGAGCTTGCCGCCCACCAGACGCAGCTCGACGAACTCGACAAGTCGGTCAAGGGCACGTGCGTGTGGCGCACGTCCGCCGAGGTGGACACCGCCGAAGCCGCCTGACGCGGCGTCCTGCGCGTCCCGAAAGTCTCGCCTGCAGCCGCGCTTATGCGCGCGGCTGCAGCGCGATGACGGCCATCCCGCCGAGCGCGAGCACCGCGCCCGCCGCATCCCAGCGCGTCAGCGCGACGCCGTCGACCACCCGCAGCCAGATCAGCGCCACCGCGATATACACGCCGCCGTACGCCGCGTACGTGCGCCCCGCGGCGCTCGGGTGCAGCGTCAGCAGCCACGCAAACAGCGCGAGCGACAGCGCGGCCGGCACCAGCAGCCACACGGGCCGCCCGCCCTTCAGCACGAGCCACGGCAGGTAGCAGCCGACGATTTCGGCCAGCGCGGTAACGGCGAACAGCGCCGCGATCTTCATCAGTTCGGTCATCCGGTTCCTCGTGAATTCTCCTGTCGCCCGGCGAGCCGCCCGACCCCGCCGCGCGCCGCCGATCATACCGGAGCCGAGCGCGCCGGAACCCCCGCCCCACGGGGGATTCCGGGCAATTTGCACGATCGTCTGTCATCGTGCTATCATGTCGCCTGTTTCAACATTCAATCTCTGTCTATTCGATTTCGAGAGAAGTCCGTCCGCGCGTTGCGGGCCGGTGCTTCGACCGGAATTGCATCCACAGGAAAGCCCGCCCGACAGGCCCGCTTTTCTCGTTTCGTTGCCCCTCCGGGGCAGTTGCCGGAACACCGGACCCCGTCCGCACCGGCATCCGCCGCTCGCATCACGCGGCCCATTCTTCATGAGCGCACCGTCGCGACGGCCCATCGGGCCCGCGTCGAAGCAATCCCTTACGGCCTCTTGCTGCCCCCTGTGCAGTAAGCGCATAAAGGCTTGCCCCGACGCGCAGCACACGACATCGCGCTCGCCGGCAAACCGTGTCGGACGGCTCGCCCGTTCCGGCGCAGTCAAAGGAGTGCATGACCTTGACCGCAACACACGTCAGCCCGACCGCTGCTTCTTCCTCCGCTTCGTCCGAGGCCCCGCTCGCCGCGGACGACATTACCGTCGTCGACCAGAGCCTGCTCAAGCGCGCCGTCAGCGCGATGGCCATCGGCAATGCGATGGAATGGTTCGACTTCGGCGTCTACAGCTACATCGCCGTCACGCTCGGCAAGGTGTTCTTCCCGTCGAGCAGCCCGTCCGCGCAACTGCTCGCGACCTTCGGCACGTTCGCGGCCGCGTTCCTCGTGCGCCCGCTCGGCGGCATGGTGTTCGGCCCGCTCGGCGATCGCATCGGCCGCCAGCGCGTGCTCGCCGCCACGATGATCATGATGGCCGTCGGCACCTTCGCGATCGGCCTGATCCCAAGTTACGCATCGATCGGCATCATGGCGCCCGTGCTGCTGCTCGTCGCCCGCCTCGTGCAGGGCTTCTCGACCGGCGGCGAATACGGCGGCGCCGCCACCTTCATCGCCGAGTTCTCGACCGACAAGCGCCGCGGCTTCATGGGCAGCTTCCTCGAGTTCGGCACGCTGATCGGCTACGTGATGGGGGCCGGCGTCGTTGCGCTGCTCACCGCGTCGCTGTCGCAGGAAGCGCTGCTGTCGTGGGGCTGGCGCGTGCCGTTCCTGATCGCGGGCCCGCTCGGCCTGATCGGCCTGTACATCCGGATGAAGCTCGAGGAAACGCCGGCGTTCAAGCGCCAGGCCGAAGAGCGCGAAGCGCAGGACAAGGCCGTGCCGAAGACGCGCTTCCGCGAAACGCTGCTGCGCAACTGGCGCGCGCTGCTGCTCTGCGTCGGCCTCGTGCTGATCTTCAACGTGACCGACTACATGGTGCTGTCGTACCTGCCGAGCTTCATGTCGTCGACGCTGCACTTCGACGAATCGCACAGCCTCGTGCTGGTGCTGATCGTGATGGTGCTGATGATGCCGCTGACGCTCGCCGCCGGCCGCCTGTCGGACAAGATCGGCCGCAAGCCCGTGATGCTGGCCGGCTGCGTCGGCCTGCTGGTGCTGTCGATCCCGTCGATGATGCTGATCCATGCGGGCACCACCGCGTCGGTGTTCAGCGGGCTGCTGATCCTCGGCGTGCTGCTGTCGTGCTTCACCGGCGTGATGCCGTCGGCGCTGCCGGCGCTGTTCCCGACCGAGATCCGCTACGGCGCGCTTGCGATCGGCTTCAACGTGTCGGTGTCGCTGTTCGGCGGTACGACGCCGCTCGTCACCGCGTGGCTCGTCGACGTGACTCACAACCTGATGATGCCCGCGTACTACATGATGGGCGCCGCCGTGATCGGCATCGTGTCGGTCGTCGCGCTCGCCGAAACCGCGCGCCAGCCGCTCAAGGGCTCGCCGCCGGCCGTCGCGTCGCATCGTGAAGCCCACCAGCTGGTGCGCCAGCTGCGCGAGGAAGAGGACACGGAGATCTACGGCGTCGTGTCGGCCGCCCGTGCCTGAGCGCCATGAATGAAAAAGCCCCGGCCGAAGCCGGGGCTCGATCGAATCCGATCAGCCCGACCGGCGCTTGCGCCGGCCGGGCTTTTTTGCATCTGTGCGGCGCACGGGCGTTCATGCGTGCGCTTCGCCGTTGCGGGAGAAGATCAGTGCGCGCGAACGCGACATCGCAGCCTGCGCGCCGCGTGCGGCGACAATCAGGCCGACCTGGCCGAGATTGAAATCGCGCTCGACCATCAGCTGCGTCAGCGCGGCAAGCGGCAACACGACGGACGGGTGGTACAGGCTCGATTCGATCAGGGCTCTCATCTTCGGCTCCATCTGGCAATGCGTATTCGATGGAGTGGATTCTAGGGACCGGGTGCATCCGGATAAATGGCACGAATGCGAAGTCACTTGTCAGCGGCCGAGAACAATCGGCCGGGCCTTGCCGGACGGGGACGAGCGGGTCGCGAGGGGCGCTCCGGGGATACTAAAACGGGCGCACGCGCCGTTGTTTTGCGCACACTGTGCTGAACGGTCGGGGAGAAAAACGGGCGCGGCCCGGCAGTCAAGGACGGCCGGGTCGATCCGCGCCGGACGCCGGCCCGGGTCCCGATGCGGCCCCACGCATGCCGGTCCCGCCCCCACCCCGTCGATCCCGCGCCGCCGCGAGCGACGCCGGCTTCAGTCGAGCGGCGTCTCGACGAACGCCGGCAGCAATTCCGCACGCGCCGAATGCGCGGCGAGCGCCGGATAACGGGCCGGATCGATCCGCGCGAGCGCCGGGTAATCGGCGGTCATGAACTGCGTGAAACGCCATGCGACGGCGACGGTCACGTCCGACTGCAGCAGGCGCGCGCCGCCGAGCCAGCCGTTCGCGGCCGCGACGAGCGGCTCAAGTTCGCCGTATGCGGCCTCGAGCTGGCTCAGCACCCGCTCGAGCCACGGTGCGTGCTGCTTGTCGGCCGGCCGCAGCGCCTGCTCGTACACGACCTGCACCGTCTTCTCGGCCGCCGCCAGCGCGAAACCGACCGGCACGAGCGCGCGCAGCCGCGCGTCGGCGGCATCGGGCAGCAGGCGCCGCTCCGGCGCGACGCGATGGTCGAGGTAGTCGACGATCAGCGACGAGTCGATCAGCGTCGTGCCGTCGTCGGTCACGAGCGTCGGCGCCTTCACGACCGGGCTGAACGTCCGGAACCGGTCGAAGTGGCGGAACACCGACACCGACTCGTGTTCGAACGGCAGGTCGAGCA
This sequence comes from Burkholderia sp. 567, assembly GCF_040545115.1. Classification (NCBI taxonomy): domain Bacteria; kingdom Pseudomonadati; phylum Pseudomonadota; class Betaproteobacteria; order Burkholderiales; family Burkholderiaceae; genus Burkholderia; species Burkholderia sp. 567. The sequence goes on along the minus strand of NZ_JBEPLG010000001.1, from coordinate 745,393 downwards.
GCCTCGCCGATATGGCGACACGGCGCACGAACGGGGAATCCAGCATGCCGATCAGCTTCATTGCAACGCTCCGCTTGAGGGGAATGGGAGCGACGACTGTAGCAGCGCCGTGCGTCGCCGCCTAGCGCGACGCATGCCCGCTGCATGCTTGATCCACGTCACCCGGTGACGATTTTTTCGACACCCGCTGTGCGGCCGGAGTGACCATAATGCAGATTCACGCCCCTTCCGCGCCAGGTTTGCCATGTGGTACGCCGTCGTCGAGCAGCAGCGGGAATGGATGCGCGCGTGGCGCGAAGCGACGCGTCACGCGTTCGACGTGTGGCCCGCCGAGACGCTGCCGCACGCCGCGTCGTCGTGTTATGACGACCTGTTCGAGCCGCTGCTCGGGCCGGCCGTGGAGCCGCCGCGCTTCGAGATCCGGCGGCCGGCCGTCGACGAGCGGATCGTCGCGCACACGCCGTTCTGCCAGTTGAGGCGCTTCGCGCGCGACGACACCCGACGCACGATGCTGCTGTGCGCGCCGCTCGCCGGTCACGCGGCCGTGGTGATGCGGGAGACCGTCGAGGCGCTCCTCGCGGACGGCGACGTGTGCGTGACCGACTGGGTCAATGCGCGCGACGTGCCGCTCGCGGCCGGCCGCTTCGGGCTCGACGAATACGTGGCGACGCTCGACGGCTTCGTCGACGCGCTCGCCCGCGACGCCCGGCCGCTGCACGTCGTCGCCGTGTGCCAGGCCACCGTGCCCGCGCTCGGCGCGCTCGCGCTGCGCGCCGCGCGCGGCCTCGCGCCGCCCGCGAGCGTCACGCTGATCGGCGGCCCGCTCGACGCGCGCGTCAACCCGAGCTCGCTCGGCACGACCGCCGCGTCGCGCTCGCTCACGTGGTGCCGCCGCCATCTGATCGACATCGTGCCGCCCTGCTTCCCGGGCCGCGGCCGGCATGTGTTCCCGACCTATCTCCAGCAAGGCGAAATCGCGCTGCTGTATCCGCAACGCTTGCTGACGCTGATCGAGGAGTACGCGCGCGCCGCGTCGCGCTTCGACCTGACGGCGCTGGCGGACGCGCGGCGCGCGCTGCGCGAATACACGTCGCTGCTCGACATGCCGGCCGAATACTTCCTCGATACCGTCGATGTCGTGTTCCAGCGAATGTGTTTGCCGAACGGCACGTGGGACGTCGGCGGCCAGCGCGTCGAGCCAGCCGCGCTGCGCGGCGTTTTGCTGCTGACGGTGGAAGGCCGTTGCGACGCCGTCACCGGCGCCGGCCAGACGCATGCGGCGCTCGACATGTGCGGCGGCCTCGCCGCCGGCGAGCGCCATCGTGTCGATATCGACGATTGCGATCACTACGGGCTGTTCACGGGCGACCGGTGGCGCGGCGACGTCCATCCGGCGCTGCAGCGGGCGTTCGCGCAGGCCGAAGCCGCTCGCCCGGCAGCGCGCCGGCGCCGGATCAGACGGACGTGATGTCGTCGTCCTGCGCGCGGGACGCCTCGAGCAGCGCGCGCACCTCGTCGTCCCCGGTCTGGTCGAAACGCGCGTAGAACTGGCTGATCCCGAAGAACAGGTACGGCTGCGACACCGTCACGAACGCGTCGGCCAGACCGTCGAACACGTGCCGCGCGCCGGCCGGCGCGACCGGTGCGGCGGCCACGATGCGCGCGGGATGGCGCTCGCGCAGCGCCTGCAGCGCGACGCGCATCGATGCGCCGGTCGCGACGCCGTCGTCGACGACGATCGCGACGCGGCCGTCGACCGGCAGCGGCGCCCGGCCGCCGCGATACAGCGCATCGCGACGCTCCAGTTCGACGGTTTCGCGCGCGATCACGTCGGCCAGCTGGCCATCGGTCACGCCCATCGCGCGAATCGCCGCGTGTTGCAGGTGGATCACCCCGCCGGTCGCGATCGCGCCGATCGCGAATTCGGGATCGGACGGCATGCCGAGCTTGCGCACGACCAGCACGTCGAGCGGCGCGCGCAGCGCCAGCGCGACCTGGTATGCCACCGGCACGCCGCCGCGCGGCAGCGCGAGCACGACGACGTCGCGACGCCCCGCATAGTCATGCAGCGCGTCCGCAAGCCGGCGACCCGCGTCGGCGCGATCGGCAAAACACTCGGTCACGATCGGCTCCCTGCGTGGCGCCCCATGCGCGATACCCGCGCCGGCGCCTGTCCAACGAGCATGGTTCATCGGACGCGCCGATGCAAGCGGGGTCACACCGGCGTGGAAGGCTGCGGATTGCGGTTTGGGGCTTGCCGCGAAGAAAGGGGCGGTGGAGTTCGCCCAGGCGGGCTCGCCGGTCAGAGGCCGCCGGCCTGCCGGTACAGCCGCCAGAACGACTGCGCGTACGACTGCGCGAGCTCCGGCGCGCGCTGGAACACGTTCACCGTTTCCGCCCGCGCGGCGGCGTCGTCGGACAGCGTCGTCAGCGCGACGCTGTCGTCGACGATCACGAAGCGCGGTGCCGGATCGCCGTGGCGCGAGTCGATCGCGACGTCGATGCCGGCCGATTTCAGATAGCCCGCGCCGCTGTACTTGCCGGCACGCGACGAACGCACCAGCACGACCCGCACTTCGATCCCGCGCGAGCGCGCCGTACGCAGAGCGGCGGCGACCGCGGGCGGCACGTACGCGTAGCCTGCCAGCAGCACGCGGCGCTGCGCTTGGCCGATCAAGTCGACGGTCGCGTCGGCCGCCGCATTGTCATACGAAAAGTACGTGCCGACCGACGCGGCGTCGGACGGAATCGGGCTGGCGTGGGCGCTCGCCGCGCAGCCGAGCGCGGCGAGGAGGAAGGCGGCTGGTCTCATGGCGGGCGCCATTGTAGCGACGCCAATTCGCGTGGCAAGCACCTGCTGAAACGGTGCTGCGCCGGCGCAACACACGCGGCGGAATGGCTATCGAACCGAGCGGTTTACGAGGCGATTTGCCGCGTTGTCGGGGCGCTTGTGGGACGCCGCCCTGCGTGTGGCTGCGTGTGGCTGCGTGTGGCTGCGTGTGGCTGCGTAGTGCATGCGTAGTACCTGCGTAGTGCCTGCGTCGTGCCTGCGTAGTGCCTCCGTGGTGCCTGCGGGGCACTTGCCGACGCTTGCGCGCCGCCGCTCAGCCGGCCGCGACGCGCGCGAGCCAGCTCGCGATACCGTCGACGGAACGGAAATCCGCGACGCTGCGCGCCGGCAGCGCCGGATACGCGCCGCCCGCCATCTCGGCCAGCGCGCGACCGGGGCCGAGTTCGAGAAACGCGGTCGCGCCGGCCTCGACGCACGCGGCGAGGCAAGCCGCCCACTCGACCGGCTCCGCGATCTGCCGCGCGAGCTTGTCGAGCCCCGCGCCGACATCGAGCACCGACGCGCCGTCGATCCCCGAAAACAGTCGCGTCCCGGGCGGCGGCCGGTGCACGTTCACGGCAGCTAGCGACGCGCGAAACGCAGGGACCGCCGCCGCGAGCCGTCGCGTGTGCGACGCGATCCGCACGCACACGGGCGCCACGCGCAGCGCGCCGTCGCGTGCGGCGTCGTCGGCCACCGCGGCGACGTCGGCCTGCCGCCCGGCCACCACGAACGCGTCGCCGGGATTGACGATCGCGATCGCGGCCTCGCGTCCGTCGCATAGCTGCGCGAGTTGCGCGCGGGTCAGCCCGCGCACGAACGCCATCCGTTCATCGCCGCCGCTCGCGGCGTCCATGGCGCGCGCGCGTGCATCGGCAAGATCCAGCGCGTCGTGCGGATCGATCATCCCCGCGACGCTCCACGACGCGACTTCGCCGACGCTGTATCCCGCGACACAGCGAGGCCGCGGCCACACCGTATCGAGCAACGCGGCCGCCGCGAGCGCCTGCAGCGTGCAGAGGAGCTGCGCGGCGCGGTTCTCGTGCAGCGCGTCCGGTTCGGCGTGCTGGACCCAGTCGCGCGGATCGTCGCCGAGGAGCCGGCCGGCGTGCGCGAACAGCGCATCGGCCTGCGGCACCGCGCCGGTCAGCTCGAACATGTCCGCGCGCTGCGCGCCTTGCCCCGAGCACAGGATCGCCAGCGTCATCGCCCCACCTCGTCCGCTTCGAGCGCATCGACGAACACGCTCATCGCCAGCAGGTCGGCCGCGCCGCCCGGGCTCAGCCGACGGGCAACGAATGCGCGGTGCGCGGCCGCCGCGCGCAAGCGCCAGTCGCGGGCGCGTATGCCGCCGCGGGCGACGAACGCGCGTGCCGTGGCCCGCGCGAACTCGAGGCCGGCCTGCCCGCCCCGGTGCAGCAGATTCGTATCGTCGAGCGCGCCGATCAGCGCGAAGCACGCGTCGACACGCGCGGCTTCCGGATCGCCCGGGACACTGCGCCGCGCGCGACGCAGGGCCGGCAACCCGACGCCGTACACGGTCGCGAACCCGTCGGCCGCCTCGCGACGCGCGCCGCCGACGCCGTAACGACGGCTCGCGCGCTCGCCATGACTGTCGGGCAGCCGCGGGCCGCCGAGGATGTCGGTGCCCCAGCGCTGCGCAACGAACGCGCCGAGCGTCATCTCGCGGGCCGCCGTGCCGGGCACGGTGCGGCGGCCGGCAGCCGCGCACAGCAGCCCGAGCCCGAAGATCGCGCCGCGATGCGTGTTGACGCCGCCGGTCGCGGCGAGCATCGCGTGCTCCGCGCGCAGCCCGATCTTGCGCAGCACGGCCATGTCCGCGTCGCGCGCGCCGGCTTCCGCGAGCTCCGCGAAATACGGCCGCAGCACGGCCGCGCTGCGAGCGAACGTCGTGGCATCCATGTCCGCATGGCTGCCGGTGTCGACGTGACTGACGAGCCCCGGTTTCGGATACGTATCGATTTCGAGCACGAGGCTATGCTCGGCCAGTGCGGCGATGCGCTCGGCGTCGGACGGCGCCGTGGCGAGGCGGGCGGCTCCTGCAGTCATCGCGTGCCTCCCGTGAATGCGTCGGCCGACATCAATTCGACGGCGATTGCCGTCTTGACCGCGACTTCAGGCAGCCGCGCATGCAGTTCGCGCCAGTTCACGCCGGCGCCGTCGTCGCGCAGCAGTTCGCCGTCGATGCGCATCGGCGCGCGCGCATCGAGCGCCGCCAGGCCGTCGAGCAACGCGGCGAGCGAGGCGGCGGCCGGCAGCGGAAACACGATGTCGAGATCGGAGGACGCGCTGAGGTAGCGCTCGCCCGTCAGCGCCTGCCAGGCGAGGCTGCCGAACACGCGGCCCGGCACGCCGCAGCGCGCGCCGAGCGCATCCAGCTCGCGCAACGTCGCGTGCCATGCGTCGGGCGCGGCAGCGAGCACGTCGGCCAGCGCAGGCAGCGGGCCGACCGCCGCCACCGCGTCGGCGGCGACGTTCAGCGCGATGCGCCGCTTGCCCGCGGAAGGCGGCAGCGGCAAGCCGAGCGGAATGCGACCCGCGTCGGCCTCGTCGGGCGACGCGCGGCGCACGATCAGCGGCCAGCCGTGCGCGGCCCACGCCTGCACGAGCGGATCGGCCGCCAGCGCGGGATCGCGCGCGCATGCCGCGCGCCACCCGGCCGCCGTCAGCGTGACGAGCGTGTGGCGGCGCAGCGGTGTGTCAGCGTGCGGCACGCGCGAGTGCCTCGACGCGTCGCGCGACGTCGGCCGCGACCGGCCGGCCGCGCGCCGCACGGCCGTCGCCGCGATCGGCCGGCCTGCCGAGCCATTCGCCGACCTGCGCGTCGAGCGCGCGGGCCGGATCGAGCACGGCGTCGACGGCGCCCATCTTCACGAGATTGTCGAGCCCCGGCGCAAACACCGGCGTCGAGCGCGCCATCTCCTTCAGCACGTCGATCGGCAGCTTCGTCACGCGCGACATCGACGGCAGGTCCATCACCTCCGGCTCGGCGCCCGGCACCGCGAGCAGCGTACGCGTCGCGAGCGCGGTCGCGATGAACGCACCCGCGGCCGTATGGCCGTACAGCACCCCGATCGTCCGGTGCCCGGCGAGCTCCGCCTGCATCAGGCATTTCGCGAGATGCGACAGCCCTTCGTTCAGGCCGAGCAATTCGTCGCGCTTGCTCATCCGCTGGCTGTCGCTGTCGACGAGCACGAGAATCGGCGTGTCGCCGCCGCGCTCGATCGTGTCGAGCACGTGCGACGCGAGCGTCAGCGCTTCGTCGATGCCGAACGGTAAGCGGTCGGTCACGCCGATCACGTCGACGCGCGTGTCGGCCAGTTGCGCGTGGCCGGTCAGCAGGCCGCCGCTACGCGTAATCGAATGGCCTTGGGGAAACAGCGAGGTCAGGACTTCATCGAGCGTCATGCTGCCTCCCGCCGGGCCGCCCCAAGGAAGGCAGGCGCCCCCTCGGGGGGCAGCGAACGAAGTGAGCGTGGGGGTCGTTTCATTTCTGCTCCTGCAGTTGGTCGGCGAGCTTCGCGAATTCGTCGTCGGGCATCCCAGGGATCGCTTCGGGCGTGTCCGCGCCGAGCGCGCGCCACACGTCGAGCGCGTCCTTGCAGCCATCGAACCGTTCGACGCGGGCTTCGAGACGCGCCTGCTCCGCGCGCAGCATCGCCACGTCGAATGTCGGCGCACGCTTGAGCAGCTCGAGCGCCGCCGCGCGAAACGCGTCGGGCGTGTCGGCCACGTAACGATCCGCGCCGCCGATCAGCCGCCGATGCTTGCCGCCCATCGTGCGCCAGATCAGCGCGCGATCCTTCGCGTCCAATTCCTCGACACCGCGATTGGTCTCGATCACCTCGGGGCCCGACACGCTGATGCGCCCCTGCTCGGACACCGCGAGCGCCGAGCAGCACGCGGCGAGCAACCCGCCGCCGCCGTAGCAGCCGGAGCGCCCGCCGATCAGTCCGATCACCGGCACGCCGGCCGCACGCGCGTCGACGAGCGCCCGCATGATCTCGGCGATCGCGAGCTCGCCCGCGTTCGCTTCCTGCAGCCGCACGCCCCCCGTATCGAACAGGATCAGCACCGGCGTGCCGACTTCGCGCGCCGCCCGCAGCAGCCCGGTGAGCTTCGCGCCGTGCACTTCGCCGAACGCGCCGCCCATGAAGCGGCCTTCCTGCGCGGCGACGAACACCGGCTTGCCGTCGAGCCGGCCGTGGCCGACCACCATCCCGTCGTCGAACTGCTGCGGCAGGTCGAACAACGGCAGGTGCGGGCTCGTCACGCGGTCGCCCGGCCCGAGAAATTCCGTGAAGCTGCCCGCGTCGAGCAGCCCGTCGACGCGCTGGCGCGCCGACGCTTCGTACCAGCTCGCGCCGTTCGCGACGAACGCGGGCGCGTCATGGATCATGTCGGTCGTCATGCGTCCCCCTCGATCGCGCGCACGGCCTGCGCGAGCCGCAGCGACACCATGTCGGGCCGCGCGCCGCCGTCGTTGATCGACAGCTTCAGGCCGCCCGGCGCGCGCCGTTCGACGAAGTCCGACACGACGGCCTGCCACACCGCGCCGAAACCCACCGCCGCGGTGCGGATGTCGATCTCGCATTCATTGCCCGGCAGCACGCGCTCGACGAGCACCTCGAGATTGCCGGACGCGACCACGCCGACGAGCGCCGTGGCCCGTTCGCCCTGCGCGCGCTCGCGCGCGGTGAAGCGGTAGTTCAACTGTTCCATGCCCTCTTCCTCACCAGTTGCGGAACCGGGCCGGCGGCGCATAGAGGCCGCCCGACCAGTGCACGAGATCCTTGATCGAACGCGCGGCAAGCCAGCGGCGGTCGGCATCGAGCGGATCGATGCCGAGATCCTCCGGACGCTGAATCACGCCGCGCTCGCGCAGCCGCTCGACCATCCTGCGGTCGCGGCCGCGGCCGACCTCGGTATACCCGGCCACGCCGCGGATCGCGTGCTCGCGCTCATCCTTGTCGCGGCACATCAGCAGGTTCGCGATGCCTTCCTCGGTGACGATGTGCGTGACGTCGTCGCCGTAGACCATGATCGGCGCGAGGTCGAGCTGCAGCTTGTCGGCGAGTTTCAATGCGTCGAGCTTCTCGACGAACATCGGCACGTTCTTGTCGCCGAACGTCTCGCCGATCTGCACGACCAGCTTGCGGCCGCGCCTGAGCGCCGCCGGCGTGTCGGGGTCGGCTTGCGCGCCGGCCTTCAGCCACGGCTCGCTCGGATGGCGCCGGCCGCGCGCGTCGCTGCCCATGTTCGGCGCGCCGCCGAAGCCGGCGATCCGCTCGGCCGTGACCGTCGACGAATGGCCCGCCAGGTCGATCTGCAGCGTCGAGCCGATGAACATGTCGCACGCGTAGAGGCCCGCGGTCTGGCAGAACGCGCGGTTCGAGCGCAGCGACCCGTCGGGGCCCGTGAACCACACGTCGGAGCGCGCGCGGATGTAGTCGTCCATCCCCACTTCGGAACCGAAGCAGTGAATCTGCTCGACCCAGCCCGACTCGATCGCGGGAATCAGCGTCGGGTGCGGGTTGAGCGCCCAGTGCGTGCAGACCTTGCCCTTCAACCCGAGCTTCGCGCCGTAGGTCGGCAGCAGCAGCTCGATCGCGGCCGTGTTGAAGCCGATCCCGTGGTTCAGGCGCTTGATCCCGTACGGTTCGTAGATGCCCTTGATCGCGAGCATCGCGGTCAGGATCTGCGTTTCGGTGATCGCGGCCGGGTCGCGCGTGAACAGCGGCTCGACGTAGAACGGCCGGCCGGCCTCGACGACGAAATGCACGCGGTCGCCGGGAATGTCGACGCGCGGCACCTTGTCGACGATGCGGTCGACCTGCGCGATCACGATGCCGTCCTTGAACGCGGTGGCCTCGACGACGGTCGGCGTGTCTTCCGTGTTCGGGCCGGTATAGAGGTTGCCGTCGCGATCGGCGCTGACCGCCGCGATCAGCGCGACCTGCGGCGTGAGATCGATGAAGTAGCGAGCGAACAACTCGAGATACGTGTGCACCGCGCCGAGCGCGATCTTGCCGCCGAACAGCAGCTTCGCGATCCGCTGCGACTGCGGGCCCGAATACGCGAAGTCGAGACGCTTCGCGATGCCGCGCTCGAACACGTCGAGATGCTCGGGCAGCACGACGCCCGACTGCACCATGTGCAGGTCGTGGATCTTCGCGCTGTCGACGTCGGCGAGCGCCGTCGCGAGCAGGTCGGCCTGTTTCTGGTTGTCGCCTTCGAGGCAAACGCGGTCGCCGGGCCGCAGCACCGCTTCGAGCAACGCGACGGTGTCGCGCGCATCGACCCGCTTGCCCTGCGCGTACGCCGCGCCGGCCGCGAGGCGTGCATCGCGCGCCTGCCGCGCGTGATTCCATCCCGTCATGAACAGTTCTCCCGCTTCGATGGTCCAGCGGCATTCTAAGCCTGGCGCCGCCGTCGATTGATGATGTTGAAGAATGCGACTCAGAGGGCGCCGCGATGGATTCGGCGCGCCGGAAACCGCGCACACCGACTACATGCGCGGCCCGCCCGAATCGCACGCGGCGGCTATGCGCCGACCAGCGCGCGCGTCGTGAAGAACAGCAGCGACGGGCCGAGCAGGCAGCCGACGCCCGTATGGAACGTCGCGACCAGCGCGCCATACGGCACGAGCCGGCGGTCGGTCGCGGCGAGGCCCGCGCTCACGCCGCTGACGGTGCCGGCGAGGCCGCCGAAGATCATCGCGGAGCGTGGCGTCTTCAGGCCCATGAAGTTGGCCGCGACCGGCGTGCCGACCATCACGATGATCGCCTTGACCAGCCCCGTCGCGATGCTGAGCGCGATCACGTCGGAGCTCGCGCCGATCGCCGCGCCCGTCACGGGCCCGACGATGTAGGTGACGGCGCCCGCGCCGATGGTCGTCATGCTGACCGCATCGGTGTAGCCGAACGCGCGCGCGATGCTCGCGCCGACGACGAACGGCAGCACGGTGCCGAGCAGCAGCGACACGACGCCGACGAGGCCGGCCTTGCGCGCCTCGGCGGGCTGCACTTCGAACGCGGTCGCGACGATCGCGAAATCGCGCAGCATCGCGCCGCCCATCAGGCCGACACCGGCGAACAGCCGCACGTCGGCGAGCCCCTTCTCGCCGCCGGTGAACGCGCCGCCGACATAGGCGAGCACCAGGCCGATCACGATCGCGATCGCGGAGCCGTGTACGCGGCCGTACGTGAGCTTGCGCGACGCGATCGACGACACCCACATGATCAGGCCGACCAGCGCGAACGACGCGACGAGCCCGTTATGGGCGACGGTTTTTTCGAGCATCTGCAACATGGCGGCCTCCTTCACTGTTCTTCGAATTGCGGCACGCCCGCGAAGGCCGTGTCGTCGCGCCCGGTGCGCACGAGTACCGCGATGCAGCATGCGCAGATCCCGACCGCGCCGACGGCGGCCAGCAGCGCGACCGGCCCGCCCTTCAGCGCGGCGACGACGTTCTGGTTCGCGGCCATCGCGACGACGACCGGGATGTACATCGCGCCCCAGAAACCGACGCCCGCTTCGGTCTCCTTCGGCAGCCAGCCGCGCCGGTGCAGCCACAGGCGCAGGCAGATCAGCAGCAGCATCGCGATGCCGACGCCGCCGACGTTGGTCTTCACGCCGATCGCGGCGCCCAGCAGGTCGCCGAGGAACAGCCCGGCCAGATGGCAGAACGCCAGCAGCGCGGTTCCGTAGATGATCATGAGTCGTCTCCAGTCTCTTCGTGACGGGCGCCTGACGCGTGCGGAAGCCAGGCCCGCACGCCGGTCCCGGGCGCGGACAGTCTGTCTCCTGCGGCGGGGCGCCGCGACCCGGCGGCTCGTCGTGCGAGCGCGTTCTCGGGCGGTCGATGGGATGATGCGGTTTCGGGCCGGACGCCGGATGGCTTAGACTGACCGATGGAGCTGGCGGCGCGACACGGGCTACGCGTCCGATGTGCCCCCTTGCATGGGCCGCACCGAGGCGTGATCCGATACTAGCGCCGCAAAATGCGGCCATTTATGAAGTTGTCGAAACCGATTCAGTGGATTTAGCAATGCGTCCCTTACCGCCCGAGTTGCTGCGCAGCTTCGTCGCCGTCGCCCAGTCCGGCAGTTTCACCGCCGCGTCCGAGCGCGTGAGCCTGTCGCAGTCGACCGTCAGCCAGCACATCCGCCGCCTCGAGGAGCTGCTCGACCGGCCGCTGTTCGAGCGCGACACGCGCAACGTGCACCTGTCGCAGCACGGCGACGCGCTGTTCCGCTACGCGGTGCGCATTCTCGAACTGATGGACGAGGCCGTCACGTCGGTGTGCGGGCCGCCGCTGTCGGGCAAGGTGCGGCTCGCGATGTCGGAGGATTTCGCGAGCGCGCACCTGACGGCCGCGCTCGCGAGCTTCGTGCAGCGCAATCCGGACGTCGAGCTCGCGATCTCGACGGGGCTGTCGGGCGACCTGTTCGATGCGCTCGACGAAGGCCGCCACGATCTGGTGTTCGCGAAGCGCGTCGCGGGCAGCCGGCGCGGCCGCGTGATCCGCAGCGAACCGCTGTACTGGTGCACCGGCCCCGATTCGCGGATCACCGGTCACGAGGCCGTGCTGCCGCTCGCGCTGCACCCGGAGCCGAGCGTGTCGCGCCGCCGTGTGCTCGAGTCGCTGGAGGCGGTCGGCCGCCCTTACCGGATCGCCGTGGTGAGCAGCAGCATCGCGGTGCTGCGCGCGGCCGCGAGCGCGGGGCTCGGCGTCAGCGCGTTCGCCGGCTACGTGATTCCGGCCGGGCTCGCCCGGCTCGACGCGGGGCTGCCCGAACTCGGCGAACTCGAATACGTGATCGACCGGCCCGCGGCTGCATCACGCTCGACGCTCGCGCTCGAGGCGACGCTGATCACGGCGGCCGCCGAACTGTAGCGAGCGCTCAGGGCAGGAAACTGCGCCGCCGCGCGTCGATCAGCTCGACGAGCAGCCGGTCGCGCTCGGCCGCCAGTTCCTGCATCGAACGCTCGCCCTGGATCGCGCGCAGTTCGTCGTTCAGCTTGCGATCGACGGCCGGATCGAACGACGGCGTGCCGAGGTCGTCCCACCACGTCGTGATCGGCCCCGACAGGTGTTCGAGGAAGTGCGCGATCCCGCCCGCGCCGCCGCCGAGGTGATAGGTCAGGCACTGCCCCATCAGTCCCCAGCGCAGGCCGGGGCCCCACGCGACGGCCTTGTCCGCATCGGCGACGCTCACCACGCCTTCGCCGACCAGGTGATACACCTCGCGAAACAGCGCGGCGGCGAGCCGGTTCGCGACGTGGCCGGTCATTTCCTTGTTGAGCACGATCGTCTGCTTGCCGAGCGCGTCGTAGAACGCTTTCACGCGCGCGATCACGGCCGGGTCGGTCGCGTCGCCGCCGACCAGCTCGACGAGCGGAATCAGGTGCGGCGGGTTGAACGGATGCGCGATCAGGCAGCGTTCCGGATGCTTGTCGCACGCGGTCTGGATCTCCGACATCTTCAGGCCCGACGAACTCGACGCGATCGGCACGCGCGCGGGCAGCACGTCGTCCATCTGCCGGTACAACTCCCGCTTCAGGTCGAGCCTCTCGGGGCCGTTCTCCTGCACGAAATCGACGCCGTCGAGCGCGCGCACGAGATCCGCGTCGAACGACAGCCGCGCGGAAAGTTCTGCGGTGCGTTCGCCGAGAAACCCTGCGAGTGCGTCGCGCAGCCGCGCGTCGGCCTGCGGCGCGGGATCGGTCGCGACGACGTCGAAGCCCTGCGACAGATAGAAGGCCGCCCAGCTCGCGCCGATCACGCCGGCGCCAACGATCGCGATGCGTTGAATGTCCATGTCCGTCCCGTCTCCGTGGTCTGTGGATAGCGCGACGATTGTCGCATCGATTCGCATCGCCACGTATTGATGCCGGTTGCAATTTCCCTCTTGAAAACCGCCGCGGCGACCTCTAATTACCCGTTGCCAGGCAGTGCCCGTCACGCGCACTGCCCCCGTTTCGACTCAGCGGAAAACCGCGCATCGCACACGCCGTCGGCGTCGCGTCGTCGCGTCTTTCGCACTCATGTTCCGGAGGACCTTCATGAGCGGCATCCATTACGGGTACGACCTGTTCGACGAATTCGCCCGCGTGCAGCGGCAGGTGGCGAGCCTGTTCGGCGAGCACCCGACCGGCATCCGCGCGGTGCGGCCGAGCGCGTTTCCCGCGCTGAACGTCGGCGCGACCGACGACGCGATCGAGATCGTCGCGTTCGCCCCCGGCATGGCCGCGGCCGACTTCGACGTATCGATCGACAAGGACCTGCTGACGATCAGCGGCGAGCGCAAGCCGGTGCCGCACGACGCCGGCGACGACCTGCGCACCTACGCGCAGGAGCGCTTTCACGGCGCGTTCCGTCGCGTCGTCGAGCTGCCTCAGAACGCCGACGCCGACAACGTCAGCGCCCGCTATGAAAACGGCTGCCTGCTGATTCGCGTCGGCCGGCGCGAGGCAGCGAAGCCGCGCGCGATCACCGTTCAGTAACCTTCAGGAGAACGACATGAATATGAGCCAGATGAGCCAGAACCTGACCGAACGCCGCAACGGTGCCATCCACGCAGCCGCCGCCGAAGCCGCGCGCCGGCCCGCGCTCACGCCGGCCGTCGATATCGTCGAGGACGCACGGCGCGTCACGCTGCGCGCCGACCTGCCCGGCGTGCCGCGCGAGAACCTCGACGTGAAGGTGCACGACAACACGCTGACGATCGAAGCCGACACGCGCATCGACACGCCGGCCGATCTGCGCGTGCGCCATGCCGAAGTCCGCGCGCCGCGCTTCGTGCGCACGTTCGTGCTGAGCCCCGATCTCGACACGTCGCAAATCGATGCGAGCCTGCGCGACGGCGTACTCACGTTGACGATTCCGCGCCGCGAGGAAACACGCCCGCGCCGCATCGACGTGACAGCCGGCAACGCGTAAACGCCGGCGCGTGTCCATCGCGTCACGCACATGACAAAGCCCCGCCAGGCATCACACCTGGCGGGGCTTTTTTGCAACGTGCGGCGCACTACGCGCGCGCCGCCGCGCTCAATCGAAATCGAACAGGTCGAACATCGACTTCTTGCGACGCTGGCCGTCGTGCCGGTAACGGTCGTCGTGCGGGCGACCGTCGCGCCCCCAGCCATCGTCACGCCCGCGCGGCGCGTGGGCATCGTGACGCACCGGCGGCTCGTCGCGGCGTGCCGGCACGTCGCCGGTTTCGCGTGCGATCAGCTTGTCGAGTTCGCCACGATCGAGCCACACGCCGCGGCACGTCGGACAGTAGTCGATCTCGATCGACTGGCGCTCGGCCATCAGCAGGTCGGGCGTCTTGCAGACCGGACATTTCATCGCGTTTCTCCTTCCGTTGAGAATTCCTAATCGAGGGCGGGCCCTCGCCCGCCCGCTTGCTCAGTGAGCTTCGCCGCGCGCCGCGCGCTTCGCCTTCGCACGTCGCGCCAGCATGTTCATGCCCTCGACGAACGCCGAGAACGCCATCGCCGCGTAGATATAGCCCTTCGGCACGTGCGAGCCGAAACCTTCCGCGATCAGCGTCATGCCGATCACGACCAGGAACGACAGCGCGAGCATCACGATGGTCGGGTTGCGGTCGATGAAGCGTGCGAGCGGCTGGGCGGCGAACAGCATCACGCTCACCGCGACGATCACCGCGACGAACATGATCGGGACGTGCTCGGTCATGCCGATCGCGGTCACGATGCTGTCGATCGAGAACACGATGTCGAGCATCACGATCTGGCCGATCGCGGCCCAGACCGTCAGGCCGGCCGCGCCGCCGGACGCGCCCGAACCGTCGGCGTCATGCGACACGTGATGATGGATCTCGGTGGTCGCCTTCCACACGAGGAACAGGCCGCCCGCCAGCAGGATCATGTCGCGCCACGAGAACGCGTGATCGAACAGCGTGAACACCGGTTCGGTGAGGCTCGCGATCCACGCGACGCTGCCGAGCAGCGCGAGGCGCATCACGAGCGCGAGCCCGATGCCCAGGCGCTGCGTGCGGGCGCGCTGCGCTTCCGGCAGCTTGTTGCTGAGGATCGAGATGAAGATCAGGTTGTCGATGCCGAGCACGACTTCCATCACGACGAGCGTCAGGAGCGCGGCCCAGACGGCGGGGTCGGCGGCAAGCGTCAGCAGGTAGTCCATGAATAGGGCCGATTCGAATGTTGGAAAGTCCGATGATAGGCCTTCCATGACTTCGGAAAAATCAGCGAGAATCTGATCTTTGGTTCGGTTTTTCCGAAATCTCGCTCCGATGCTGAATTTTCGCCACCTGTACTATTTCTGGGTCGTCGTGAAGGAAGGTGGCTTCGCGCGCGCCGCCGAGCGGCTCGACGTGGCCGTGCAGACGATCAGCGCGCAGGTGCGCGACCTGGAGAAGTCGCTCGGCCACCAGCTGTTGCGCCCGGCCGGGCGCGGCGTCGCGATGACCGATGCGGGCCAGGCCGCGTATGCGCGCGCGGAGGTGATCTTCGAGATGGGCCGGCTGATCCCCGACGAAGTGCGCGCGGCGGCGAGCCAGCCGACCGTGCGGCTCGCGGTCGGCCTCGCGGACGGGATCTCGAAGCTGGCCGCGCATGCGATCCTCGCGCCGGTGCTCGACACGCCCACGCTTCGGCTGCTGTGTCACGAGGGCGAGCACGACGCGCTGCTCGCAGAACTGGCCCTGCATCACCTCGATCTGGTGCTGGCCGGACAGGGCGCGCCTTCGGGGTCGAATCTGCGCGTGACGAGCGAGCGGCTCGTCGCGTCGCCGGTCGACTGGTACGGGCCCGCGGCGCTCGTCACGCCCGCCGCGCGCCAGCGCTTCCCGCACTGCCTCGCCGAGCTGCCGGTATTGCTGCCGACCGCCCATTCGGCGCTGCGCGCACGTCTGGACCTATGGCTGGAGCGGGAACGGATCGTGCCCCGCGTGGCCGGCGAATTCGAGGACAGCGCGCTGATGGCCGTGTTCGCGGCGCGCGGCCTCGGCGTGTTTCCGCTCAGCGAACTCGGCGCGAACGACGCGTCGCTGTTGCGCGGACTGCGCCGGCTCGGCCGTGCGGGCGACGTGACCGAGGAAATCCACGCGATCCGCTCGCGGCGCGGCGAACACCATCCGCTCGTGTCGCAATTGCTCGCCGTCGCGCCGTCGGCACCGGCCGGCTGAAGCAAGCGCGACATCAAACGAAACTATAATGACGCCCCGGCCATACGAGATTGCCAAGCGCCGTGCACCGGCACAGCCGTTGCGCGGCATCGCGTGGGCGGCGCCCGCCGCCCCGCCCGGCATTTCGCCGAGCCTTTTGAAAGACGCCATGCACAACCGATTTCGCCTGTTTTCCGTTTCGTGCGCGCTCGCGGCCGCGGCCGTGCTGGCGGCGTGCTCGTCGCCGCCCAAGCCGATCTACCAGCAGGAGCAGTTCGACGCGGCGACCAGCCCGTATGCGCACACGTTCCGCTCGAAATCCGACGCGGCCTGCGAGGCCGCGCGTCGCGCGCTGCTGAGCCAGGGCTATGTCGTGTCGTCGTCGCGCAACGATGCGGTCGACGGCAGCAAGAATTTCCAGCCGAACAACGACATGCACGTCGTGATCGAGTTTCACGTCGTATGCGCGGACGCGACCGCGGACGGCACGTCGAGCATCGCGTACGTGAACGCGGTGCAGGACCGCTACACGCTGAAGAAGTCGAATACGTCGGCCAGCGTCGGGCTGAGCGTGTTCGGGTCGCTGTCGCTGCCGATCGGTTCGAGCGACGACGCGCTCGTGAAAACGGCGAGCGAGACGATTCCCGCCGGCGTGTTCTACGAGCGCTTCTTCAATCTCGTCGAGCATTTCCTGAAGATCGATCCGGCCCGCCGCGACCGCGCCACCGTGAAAGCGGCCGAGAAGGAGCCCGTCGCGCCGCTGCCCGAACCCGCGCCGACGCCGCAGGGCGAGCCGATGAAGATGACGACGCCCGTCGTGCCGACGCCGCCTGCGGCGCCTGTACCGCTGTCGGTGCCGAGCGTCGCGCCGACGCCGGGCACGCCCGTCGTGCCGGCCGTGCCTGCGCCGGCATCGGCCGTGGTTGCCCCGGGGGCGATGCGCGGTGTCGTGCCGGGGGCCGCGCCGGCTTCGGGTCCGGTGCCGGCTTCGGCACCTGCGTCTGCTGCTCCGACGCCGGCTTCGGCTTCGACGCTGGCTGCTTCGATGCCCGCTGCTTCGACGTCGGCTGCTTCGACGCCGGCCGCATCGATGCCGGCCGCTTCGACGTCGGCTGCTTCGACGCCGGCTGCTTCGACGTCGGTTGCTTCGACGCCGGCCGCTTCGACATCGGCCACATCGACGTCGGCTGCTTCGACGCCAGTGGCTGCCACGACGGCGGCCGCAACGCAGGTATCGGCCGCGCCTGTATCCGCGGCATCCGCACCTGTGCCGTCGAGCGCCACTTCGACGGCCGCAGACAAAGCGCCTGCATCGGCAACTGCCGCTCCCCTCGCCTCGTCCGCGCCGTCCGGCGCCAGCGCGCCCGCCGCGAACTGACTGCACAGCCGCCGTTACGGCTTCTTCTGCAACGTCGTCCCGCTGCGCCGCGTGACGTACGCCGGGGCGTCAGCGCGTTACCGGAGCGTCGCGTTCAACGTCTGCAGTTGCTCGACCGTCGCCGTCACCCCGCCGCACACGATCACCGCGATGTCCGACGCCGACGCAAGCACCGGCACCGACCGTTCGAGCGCGGCCAGCGCCGCGCCGCACGCCGGCTCGACGACGATCCGGTGCTCGTCCAGGAACCGCAACGACGCCGCCACCGCCTGCGCATCCGACACGACGACCGGATGAATCGGATGCCGCGTCGCCCATTCGACCGCCGCGTCGCACGGGCGCTTCGCGCCGAGCGTCGTCGCGATGCTCGTGATCGCCGGCAACTCGACCGGGCGCCCCTGCGCGACCGAGCGCGCATAGCTGTCGGCGCCCACCGTCTCGACCGCGATCACCGGCACGTCGTGCCAGCCGTTGCGCGCAAGCCCCTCGAGTACGCCGCACAGCAACCCGCCGCCGCCGACCGACAGCACGACCGCGTCGGGCTTCGGGCCGGTCAGCGCCATCTCGTCGATCATCGTCGCGTGCCCTTGCCACAGCACCGGGTCGTCGAACGGATGCACGAACGCGTCCTGCGCACCGACGGCCGCCAGCGCGAACGCGTTCGCCTCCACCCAGCTCGCACCGTGCACGATCACCTCCGCGCCTTCGACACGAATCAGCTCGCGCGCGCGGGCCGATGCGGTTTCGGGCACGACGACGAGCACCGGCACGCCGAGTTCCCGACCGCAATACGCGACCGCGATGCCCGCATTGCCGCCCGACGACGACACGAACCGGCGCGCGCCGGCCGCATGCCGCGCTTCGCAAACCGCGCCGATGCCGCGCAACTTGAACGAACCGGACGGCTGCAGCGCGTCGAGCTTCAGCCGGATGTTCGTGCCGAGGCGGCGCGACGCGATTTGCGAACGGATATAGGGAGTCGGGATATGAAGCGGCATGGCGCGGGACACCGTGAGGACAGTCGGGACAAGGGAATCGCACGCAGCCTGTGAACAGGCCCGGCAATGGCGCCCATCGTACGGCACGCCGGCCATGCTTTCCAATACCATCGAATGGCTCTTGCTATGCTTTACGGGCATATCAACCGAATCGAAACCGGAGCCCACCCCGCATGCGCCAGATCGAACTGCGTCACCTGCGTTACTTCGTGGCGGTCGCGCAAGCCGGCAGCGTGATGGCCGGCGCCCGCGCGGCCGGCATCGTCCAGCCTGCGCTGTCGCGGCAGATCCGCGAACTCGAGGACGCAATCGGTACGCCGCTGCTGATCCGCCGCACGACGGGCGTCACGCTCACGGCGGCCGGCGCGAGTTTCCTGCAGGATGCGACGGGCCTGCTCGCGACGTTGCAGGACAGCCGCGAACGCGCGTTGCGCAGCGCGGCCGGCCAGCTCGGCGAACTGCGGCTCGGCGCGCTGCCGAACTGCCTGCCGCTGCCGGTCGTCGCGAACGTGCTCAAGGCGTTTCGCGATGCGTGTCCGGACGTGAAGTTGTCGATCGCGCCGATGCTGTCGGCCGAGCAGGCGGCGGCGCTGATGCGCGGCCAGCTCGACGGCGGCATCATGGCGTGGCGCCGCGACGAGGCACCGCATCTGTCGGGCGTGCGGCTGCTGAGCGACCGCTTCGTGCTGGCGATGCCCGCGCCGCCCGGCGGGCGCTTTCACGCGCCGCGCACGCTCGCCGACGTCGCGCACGAACCGTTCGTGTGGTTCGACGCGCAGCGCTCCGCCGCGCACCATCGCTTCCTGATGACGCAGTGCGAACGCGCGGGCTTCACGCCTCGCATCGCGCAGGTCGGCAGCGACATCCCGACGCTGATCGGGCTCGTCGCGGCCGGCATGGGTTGCGCGTTCGTGCCGGAAAGCGCGTCGCCGACGTGCCCGCGCACGGTCCGGCTCGTCGCGCTCGACGAACTCGCGAGCCGCTTCGACATCGAGTTCGTGTTCGACGGCGCGGCGGCGCCCGCTTCCCCTGTCGTCGCACGGTTTCTCGACGCCGTACGCGACGCGGCCGGCCACGCGGATTGACCGAGCGCCGGCGAAATCAACCGGCGCACCTGCGACGGATTCTGTAGCATCGCGGACCGCGGATCGGGCCGCCTGGAGCGGGGCGCCGCGCCGCGCGACGACGGCCGGCTTCGCCGTCACCGCACCTAAACATCCGCCGGAACGTACGAAAATTCTTTCAGATTCGTGACAATCGGCGCAGCCGCCTCGCTATTTTTAAATTGACACCAAAAACGGCCGTTTAACGTCATTTCGAATCGTTATGCCCCGAAATATACTGCGCCCGCATCCAACCCTCGTGCCAAAGAGAGGATGCCTTTCCGCCCCGGTCACGGTCCCCCTGTGACCGGGGCTTTTTTTGCCGCAAGCCGCGGTGGTACAGGATCTGCGGGAAGGATCACGCACTTGCGTCACCACGAGTCGGCTGCCCTACCCCGTGGCCCGAGCGCCCCGACGCTGCCGACCTCACACTCACGCGGCCCCAACCCCGCATTGTTGACATGAAATCAAGATAATTTCGCCCGGATACGGCTTTTTCCGCAAAAGTCATGCAGGCACACTTCACCCTGTCCACAACGGCCGATGCCGTTGCCCAATGCTTACAGGAGCGCATCGCGTGAACCCCACGACTTCTTCTCCTTCCCGCCCGGGCGGCAGCGCCGCGCTGCCGCTGCTGGCGCTCGCCGCCGGTGCGTTCGGCATCGGCACGACCGAGTTCTCGCCGATGGGCCTGCTGCCCGTGATCGCCGACGGCGTCCACGTGTCGATTCCGCAGGCCGGCATGCTGATCAGCGCGTATGCGATCGGCGTGATGGCCGGCGCGCCGCTGATGACGCTGCTGCTCGCGCGCTGGTCGCGCCGCTCGGCGCTGATCGCACTGATGTCGATCTTCACGATCGGCAACCTGCTGTCGGCCATCGCGCCGGACTACACGACGCTGCTGCTCGCACGACTCGTCACGAGCCTGAACCACGGCGCGTTCTTCGGGCTCGGCTCGGTGGTCGCGGCCGGCCTCGTGCCGCGTGAACGGCAAGCCAGCGCGGTCGCGACGATGTTCATGGGCCTCACGATCGCGAACGTCGGCGGCGTGCCGGCCGCGACCTGGCTCGGCCAGATGATCGGCTGGCGCATGTCGTTCGCGGCCACCGCCGCGCTCGGCCTGATCGCGATCGCCGGTCTGTTCGCCGCGCTGCCGAAGGGCGAGGCCGGCAAGATGCCGAACCTGCGTGCCGAACTGTCGGTGCTCACGCGCCCGGTCGTGCTCGGCGCGCTCGCGACCACGGTGCTCGGCGCCGGCGCGATGTTCACGCTCTACACGTACGTCGCCCCGACGCTCGAACACGTGACCGGCGCGACGCCCGGCTTCGTGACCGCGATGCTCGTGCTGATCGGCGTCGGCTTCTCGATCGGCAACATCGCCGGCGGCCGCCTCGCCGACCGCTCGCTCGACGCCACGCTGGTCGGCTTCCTGGTGCTGCTGATCGTGACGATGGCCGGGTTCCCAATGCTCGCCCGCACGCATGTCGGCGCGGCGGCCACGCTGCTGGTGTGGGGTGTCGCGACGTTCGCGGTGGTCCCGCCGCTGCAGATGCGCGTGATGCGTGCCGCACACGAAGCGCCGGGCCTCGCGTCGGCCGTCAACATCGGCGCGTTCAACCTCGGCAATGCGCTCGGCGCGGCAGCCGGCGGCGCGGCGATCTCGGCCGGCTTCGGCTACGCGGCCGTGCCGCTCGTCGGCGGGCTGATTGCCGCGGCCGGGCTCGCGCTGGTCGCGCTGCAAAGGATGCAACGCCGCCGCGCACCGGTTGCCGCGAACTCGTAAGCGCACCGCGACCCGCAGGGTGCCGATACGCGGCGCCCCAATTGAACAACGCCCGCGCCGGGATGCCGACGCGGGCGTTGTCGCTGATGGGCCGCGCATCGCGGCCGCCGGGTCGACGTATCAGCCCGCGGCGGCGAACCCGCCGAAGAATGCTCGTGCGTTCGCATCGAGGCTCTCGAGGTGATAGCCGCCCTCCTGCACGATCACCGTCGGCAAGCCGAGCGCGCCGATCGCGCCGCCGAGCCGGCCGAACCCGTCGGTCGTGACGGCCACCTGCGATTGCGGGTCGTCCTTGTAGATGTCGAAGCCGAGCGCGAGCACGAGCGCATCGGGCTGGAACCGCGCGAGCGCGCGCAGCGCGTCGTCGAGCCGCTCGAAGAAGGTCGACTCGGGCGCACCGTGCGGCATCGGCAGGTTCAGGTTGTAGCCGTCGCCGGGCCCCGCGCCCGTCTCTTCCTCGTAGCCGGCGACGACCGGATAGAAATTGGTCGGGTCGCCGTGGATCGACACGTACAGCACGTCGTCGCGGCCGTAGAAGATTTCCTGCACGCCCTGCCCGTGATGCATGTCGGTATCGAGGATCGCGACCCGCCGATGGCGGCCGAGCAGCGCCTGCGCGGCGATCGCCGCGTTGTTGAGGTAGCAGAAGCCGCCGGCGGCATCGCGGCGCGCGTGATGGCCGGGCGGGCGGCACAGCGCGTACGCGTCGCGCGCGCCGTCGTTGACGTCCGCTGCGGCCGAGAGTGCGCTCTGTGCGGACCAGTACGCGGCGCGCCACGTGTTCGCGCCGACCGGGCAGCTGCCGTCGGCGAGATAGCGCGCGGCTTTCGCGAGCACGCCGCGCAGCGGATTCGGATCGCGCACGAACACGTTCGACATCACTTCGTCGCCCCAGTCGTCGGGCATCCGCTTCCAGTCGCGGTGCGCTTCCTCCAGAAAGCGCAGGTAGTTCATGTCGTGCACGGCCGCGATCGGCGCGGTGCCGCGGTCGTCCGGCTCGCGCACGTCGAAGTCGAGCGAACGCACGGCCGCGACCAGCCGCGCCGCGCGCTCGGGCACTTCCTGTGGCTCGCGCATCCTGCCGCGCGACAGGTAGGTCCGCGGATGGTGCAGCAACTGTTCGGGGTGGAAATAGGTGTTCATCGTCGGTCCTCGTCGATTCGTCGCGTCATGCATCGTGCGCGGCTGCCGCTGCAGCCACGCGCGTCGCGACGCCCGCCCGCGCGAGCACCGCGTTGAGCAGCACGTTCGTGCCGCGCGTCACGTCGTCGGGCAGCGCGTCCTCGGCCTCGTTGTGCGACAGCCCGTCGACGCACGGGATGAACACCATCGCGGTCGGCACGCAGCGCGCGAGCACGATCGCATCGTGACCGGCGCCGCTGACGATCCGTTCGTTCGTATAACCAAATGCCTCCGCGGCCTGCGCGACCAGCTCGACGCAGCCGCGGTCGAACGGCGTCGCGGGGCTGCGCCAGCAGGTATCGATCGCGACCTGCACGCCGCGCGCCGCACCCACGCGCGCGCATGCGTCACGCAGCGCGCGCTCCATCGCATCGACTTGCGCGTCGTCGTGATGGCGCAGGTCGACGGTGAACGTCACGTCGCCGGCGATCGTGTTGCGCGACGCGTTGCGGATGCCGACTTGCCCGATCGTCGCGAGCCCGCGCGGCGCGTGGCCGGCGACGATGCGTTCCAGTTCGAGCGCCATCTGCGCGCTCGCGAAATACGCGTCCTTGCGATACGGCATCGGCGTCGTGCCCGCATGCGCGGCCACGCCCGTCACGCGCACGTCGAGCCAGCGGATCGCCTGCCCGCCCGTAACGATGCCGATCGTCGTGCCGTTCGCCTCGAGCACGGGCCCCTGTTCGATATGCGCTTCGAAATACGCGTCGACCGCGCCGCCCGGCGCACGCGTGCCGCGACAGCCGCACGCGTCCAGCGCGGCGCCGAGCGTGATGCCGTCGGCGTCCTGCTTCGCAAGTGCGTCATCGAGCGGCAGCGCGCCCGTGAACACGGCCGAGCCGAGCATCGCCGGCGCGAAACGCGCGCCCTCCTCGTTGGTCCACGACACGATCTCGAGCGGCTTGCCGGTCACGATGCCCGCATCGTTCAGCGTGCGCACGACTTCGAGCCCGGCGAGCACGCCGTACACGCCGTCGAAGCGCCCGCCTTCGGGCTGCGTGTCGAGATGGCTGCCGATCAGCACCGGCGCGGCCTGCACGTCGGTGCCGTCGCGCCGCGCGAACAGGTTGCCGACCGCGTCGACGCTCACCGTCATCCCCGCGTCGCGGCACCACTGCGCGAACAGGTCGCGCCCGCGCCGGTCGTCGTCGGTCAGCGCGAGGCGCCGCACGCCGCCGCGCGGCGTCGCGCCGATGCGCGCCATGTCGGCCAGGCTCCGCCACAGGCGGGCACCGTCGATTTCCAACAGGTCTTTCATTTGCACTCCGATGAATTCGTTCGTCGAGGGTCAGTGCGAGCCGAGCGCTTCGGCCGTGGCCGGCCGGCCCGCGCGTCGCGCGTCGAGCGCGACGATGCAAAGCAGCGAGATGCCGGCGAGACACGTGTAGAACACCGCGAGCGGCCACCACTGGCCCGCGAAGCGATGCGCGAGCCAGGTGCCGACGAGCGGCGTCAGGCCGCCCGCGATCGCGCCACAAACCTGGTACGCGAGCGAGATCGCCGAATAGCGCACGTGCGCGGGAAACACGTCGCTCACGAAGCCGGCGATCACCGAGTAGAAGCCGGCCATGCACACGACCGCGAGCGCGATGCCGGCGACGAGCGACCCGGACGTGCCGCCCTGCACGAGCATGAACATCGGGTACGGCGACAGCATCGCGAGCAGCGCGGCGATCTTCAGGAAACGCGCGCCGCCGATACGCTCGGCGATCCACGCGGCGAGCGGCTGCGCGATGAACTGGATGATCGCGACCGCGAACAGGCTGTCGAGGATCAGCGAGCGCGACACGCCGACGTACTGCGTGGTGTACGCGATCATGAACGTGTTGGTGAAATAGACGCCCGCGATCCCGATCGTGTTCGCGCCGATGCAGAGCAGCACGAGCCCCGACGCGGAGCGCAGCACTTCGGCCACCGGCAGCTTCACGGTGCGGTTCGCTTCCTTCACGCGCGCGAATTCCGGCGACTCGTTCACGCCGAGCCGGATCAGGAGGCCGACGACGAGCAGCACTGAGCTCGCGAGAAACGGCAGGCGCCAGCCCCATGCGAGGAAATCGGCCTTGTCCATCGACGTGACCGCGCGAAACGCGACCAGCGACAGGATCAGCCCGGCCGGGCTGCCGAGCTGCGCGAACGACGCGAAGAACGTGCGGCGGCCCTGCGGCGCGTGCTCGCCCGCCATCAGCACCGCGCCGCCCCACTCGCCGCCGACGGCGATCCCCTGCACGACGCGCAGCACGATCAGCAGCACCGGCGCGAGCATGCCGACCTGCGAATAGTCGGGCAGCAGCCCGACGCACACGGTCGCGACGCCCATCATCATCAGCGTCGTCATCAGCGCCTTCTTGCGGCCGATGCGGTCGCCGAGGTGGCCGAACACGATGCCGCCGAGCGGGCGCGCGAAGAAGCCGACCGCGAACGTCGCGAACGACGCCATCGTGCTGACGAAGCGGTCATGCGACGGGAAATAGAGTTCGCCGAACACGAGCGCGGCGGCGGTCGCGTAGATGTAGAAGTCGTACCACTCGATCATCGTGCCGACGAACGCGGCCGTCGCGGCACGCGCCGGCTGGCGGGCGGAAGGAAGGGACTGGGTCATGCGGGCTCCTGACGCGCGCCGCGGCACGCGCAATATCGTGGTGGCGGGCCGTCTGTCGCGGCCTCGCGCCGCACGGTGCGGCGCCCCTCCTTTATCGGCGACCGCAAATCATTAGTCAAATTTCAAGTTATTATTCAGCGTATAAATTCAGCTAATGACTGATCCGATTCGAGCGGAGACCCGATGCGCGCCGACCTCACCCCCTTCCTCAACGACCGCCTCGACTGGAACCTGCTGCGCACCTACCTGGTGATCATGCAGGAGCGCAGCGTGAGCCGGGCGGCCGCGCGCCTGCACGTGACGCAGCCGGCCGTGAGCCAGGCGCTGCGGCGGCTGGAAGACACGCTGGAGCGCAAGCTGATCGAGCGGCGCGGTGCGCACTTCGCGCCCACTCCAGCGGGCGAAGCCGTGTATCGGATCGCGAGCGACATCTACGGCGGCGTGTCGCGGCTCGAAACGGAACTCGACGACAGCACGGCCGACCTCACCGGTTCGATCCGGCTGCTGACGGTGAGCCGCATCGAGTCGCCCGTCTACGACGCATTCCTCGCCGACTTCCATCGCGCGTATCCGCGCATCGATCTGCAGATCGAAGTGATGCGCTCATCCGACATCCTGTCGTCGCTGCTGCAGAAGACGGCCACCGCCGGGCTCGGCCTGTGCCGCACGCCGCACGACAAGCTCGAGATGCGCTGCTTCCTGCGCCAGCGCTACGCGATCTACTGCGGTCGCCATCACCGGCTGTTCGGGCAGACGCAGTTGCGGATGGAGGATCTGCTCGCGGAGAACTTCGTGTCGTTCACGAGCGATCAGATCGGCGACAGCCTGTCGCCGCTCACCGTGTTCCGCGACCAGAAGGGCTTCACCGGGCGCATCGTCGCGTCGTCGCCGAGTCTCGAGGAAGTGCGGCGGCTGATCTTCGCCGGTTACGGAATCGGCTGCCTGCCCGAGCACATCGTGCGCGACGACATCGCGCAGCAACGGCTGTGGCGACTGCCGCCCGACGACGGCCTCGTCGACGTCGACGTGTTCCTGCTGTGGCATCGCGACCGCAAGATGAACGCGGCCGAGCACGCGTTCCTCGACGCGATGGAGCGCTGCATGCAGCAGCACTCGCTCGCGGAACGGCTGGGGATGTAGGCGTTGGATTGCTCGCACACGCGAAAGGAGGGTCGCGGTCGTCGTCGCGTTCTTCGGCTACTACCCTGCGACGCGCGCCGCATGCTTGAGCGGAACGACGCCGGGCACGGTGGTCCGCCGTGCCGGCATCGTGGATCACGAAGGTGTGATGTGCAGCGCGGCTGCCGATGATGCGGGATTCGGCGGGCCGCTCAGGCCGGCGGAAGGCCGGCCCGACGGGCGACGCGATGCGTCATGCGTCAGTGGTGAACCTCGCTGCGTTCGAGCGGCAGGATCAGCCGCTCGGGGATGCTGCGTCGCGACGCACGCGCGCCGACGTAGTACAGCACGGCCGGCACGATGAGGCCGAGGATCCACGAGATGTCGGTGCCGCCGAGCGCATCGACGAGCGCGCCCGTGTAGATGTGCGTCGACATGAACGGCACCTGCACCAGGATGCCGACCACGTAGATCGTGATCGCCATCACGTTCCAGCGGCCGTAGCGGCCATCCGGATCGGACAGCGCCGGCACGTCGTAGCGCGAGCGCGTGAAGCAGTAGTAGTCGACCAGGTTGATCGCGCTCCACGGCGTGAAGAACGCGAGCAGGAACAGGATGAACGCGGTGAATTCCTTCAGGAACGAATGACGGCCGGCGAGCGCGATCAGCGTCGACACGCAGATCATCCCGAAGATGTAGACGAGACGGCTGCGCGACGACACCGCGCCCTTGCCGCGGAAACCGCTGACGATCGTCGCCATCGACATGAAGCTGCCGTACGCGTTGAGCGCGGTCACCGTCACCTTGCCGAACGCGATGCTCAAATACAGCAGTGCGGCGACGGCCCCCGTCGAGCCGAGCCCGACGATGTACGACACCTCGTGGTGCGCGAACTGGCTGCCGGCCAGCGCGGCCGCGAACACGCCGAACACCATCGCGGCCTGCGCGCCGATCACCGAGCCCAGGCCGACCGCGAGGAACGTAGCGACCGACGACGTCGAGCGCGGCAGGTAGCGCGAATAGTCGGCGACGTACGGGCCGAACGCGATCTGCCACGACGCGGACAGCGACATCGACAGCAGGAAGCTCGCGAGCGAGAAGTGCCGGTTCGCGAGCAGCGCGCCGACGTCGTGGTTCGCGAACAGCTGCGTGAACATGTAGACGAACGCGACGATGCCGACCACGCTCGCGATCCGGCCGACGAAGTGGATCGCGCGATAGCCGAACACCGTCAGCACGACGATCACGGCCGCGAACAGCAGGATGCCGGCCGCGTCGTCGACGTGCAGCAGTTGCGCGACCGCCTGCCCGGCGAGCACCGAGCCGCTGGCGGAAAAGCCGATGTACATCAGGCACACGAGCACGATCGGGATCATCGCGCCGTAGACGCCGAACTGCACGCGGCTCGAGATCATCTGCGGCAACCCGAGCTGCGGCCCCTGCGCGCCGTGCAGCGCCATCACCGCGCCGCCGACGAACTGGCCGAGCAGCAGCGCGACCAGCGACCAGAATACGTCGCCGCCGAGCACGACCGCGAGCGCCCCCGTGACGATGGCCGTGATCTGCATGTTCGCCGACAGCCACAGCGTGAACTGGCTCAGCAGCCCGCCGTGGCGTTCGGCGTCGGGAATGAAATCGATCGAGCGTACCTCGATCAGGCCGCCGGCTTTTCCACTGGGATTCGTTGACACGGGGAAATCTCCAAGATACTGAGGATCGCGAATGGTTCGGACGAGACGGGAAACGGCAAACCTGCCGGGGCGCCCTTTCGGCTCGCCGGACGTGGCGCGCCATGGATCGCCGATGAGCGCCGACATTGCCAGCGGATATTCTTGTATATACAACTTGCGTGATATCGGTGATTTCCCGGGTGTTCGACGATTTATGAAACGTGTCGGAAAACGGCACGCGTCGGACCTGCGGAGTCGTCGGTCGCGCGTAGGAAAAATGAAAGCTCAGGTGCCGGCGGGCGACGCCGGCTCGGGCTCGGCCACCAGGTCGTCGGCGGGAAGGAGCGTCAGCAAGCGCCGCACGGCTTCGACGTCGCGTGCGTGCAGCCATGCGTCGTAGTCGGCGCGGCGCAGGATCACGACGCCCCGCTTCTCGTCGCCGGGCCGATGCATGCGCGCGAACACCGGGTGATCGTCGGCGTTGACCGTGAGCATCGTCATGCCGATTCGCTCGCGGCCGTCGGCCGTGATGAAGCTGCGCCAGATGCCGGCGACGCAGCACGGTTGCCAGCCGTCGACGCCGATCCGGTGCCACACGTTGCGGCCCGTCTCGTAGCACGGCTCGAAAATCCAGCGCACAGGAATCAGGCAACGCTGGCCGTTGCGCCAGGCCGTGCTGTAGAGCCGCGACGAGCCGACCGTTTCCGCGCGCGCGTTCACCGTATCGAGCTTCTTGCGCTTGCGGCCGTTCTCGTCGACACGCACGGGCTGCATGAACTTCGGCCAGAAGCCGAACACCGCGCTGACGACCGCGAGGCCGTCGCCGTCGGCACGCGCGATGGGCGCCACGTAATCGGGATACACGTCGGGTTCCCACGGGTCGCGGCGAAACAGGTCGCCGATGCCGAGCTTCAGCTCGCTGATGCCCGGGTCTTCATCGGGGGCGCGGTAGTGAGTGCACACGTTTCGGTAGACGATGGACGCGATGTCTTCATCGTAGGTCAGCGGGCATGCCGTGTTTGTGCAATCGGTTGGTATGACGAAACAGTCTCACAGGTGGCAGTGGCTCGGCCCGTCGATCGGTCATTGCTTCCACTCTTGCCGGCAGCAAGATGCGCAGGCTGCTCGCGAGCAAGCTGAGCCATGCGGTCGAATTCCAGCTTGCGACGCAGCGCAACAGCGACGGCGGCGAAGCGCTGGACGCGTTCCACTCGACGGCTTCGTGTGTGAATAGCCGGCGCGCACGTCCGTTCATTCATCCGTGCCGACAACGTGCCGGCCCCGGTTCAGGCGAGCCGTTCCGATCCGATGACATGCACGCCCGGGCGTGCATCGATCGCCGCATCGAGCAGCGCGCGCGCGATGCGCGGCGCGGGATTCACGCGCCACTTCGGCGGCAACAGCGGCCCGGCGGTACCGAGCGCCAGCGCCATCATCCGTTCGCCGAACCGGAACTCGTCGCGGCTACCGCCGATCAGCCCCGGCCGCACGCAGGTAAGCGACGCGAACCCGATGCCAGCGAGCGCACGCTCGACCTCGCCCTTCACGCGGTTGTAGAAGATGCGCGACGCCGGGTCCGCGCCGAGCGCGGAATTCAGCACGTAGGTCGGCGTGCCGGACCGGTGCGCGAGGCGCGCGACCGCGAGCGGATAGTCGTGATCGACGCGGCGGAATGCGGCCTGCGAGCCCGCGACCCGCATCGTGGTGCCGAGCGTGCAGATCACCGCGTCGGCCTGCCACCAGTCGGCCGACTCGGGCAGGTGATCGAAGTCGACCGTCAATGCGCGCATCTTCGGATGCGGCGACAACGGCCGGCGCGCGAGCACGACGACCTGGTCCACCCGCGCGTCGGCCAGCGCGATGTCGAGGACGTGGCGCCCAACGAGTCCGGTCGCGCCGACGAGCAGCAATTTCATGTGCAGTTGTCCGTGTATGGCCGGTGCAGAGCTGGCCGTGAGCGGCAGCCGTGCGACGCGGCACATCGCCATGCCGCATCGCGGCGGAGCCGCCCGTTCGAAGCCGATGAATCGGACGGGATACCGACACGATGAACGGTTCGCGCACGAGGGTCAACAGCGACCCGCGAGCCGCGCATGCTCGAACGCGATCACACCGGTCGCGCGGATCGGCGCCGCAGCCGGGCTTCGTCCGGCGACGGATGACGACGGATGCCGACGCGCGTTCACACGTGCAACGCGTGTCCCAGCGCGCGCAATGCCGCCTCCTGCACCGCTTCGCCGAGCGTCGGATGCGCGTGGATCGTGCCGCCGATGTCCTCGAGCCGCGCGCCCATCTCGAGCGACTGCGAGAACGCCGCGGCCAGTTCCGACACGCCGCGCCCGACCGCCTGCCAGCCGACGATCAGATGCGTGTCGCGCCGCGCGACGACGCGCACGAAACCGTCGGTCGCGTGCAGCGTCATCGCGCGCCCGTTCGCCGCGAACGGGAACGACGCGCTGATGCAGTCGACGCCGGCCGCCTTCGCGTCGTCGGGCGACCAGCCGGACGTGACGACCTCGGGATCGGTGAAGCACACGGCGGGGATCGACGCGGGCGTGAACTTGCGGCGCCGCCCTGCGATCAGCTCGGCCACCATCTCGCCCTGCGCCATCGCGCGATGCGCGAGCATCGGCTCGCCTGCGACATCGCCGATCGCCCATACGTTGCGCATCGAGGTCCGGCATGCGTCGTCGATGCGCAGCGCGCGGCCGTTGCGATCGAGCGGCAATGCTTCGAGCCCGAAGCCGTCCACGCGCGGCCGGCGCCCAACCGCGACCAGCACGCGATCGGCCGGCAGCGTCTTCTGCGCGCCGTCGGGCGCCTGCACGCGCACCGCGCCGTCGCTCGCCAAACCGAGCACCGTGTGGCCCAGCCACAAACCGACGCCGAGCCGCGCGAGCGAATCGGCGACCGGCTTCGCGAGTTCCGCGTCGTACGCGGGCAGCACGCGCTCCGCCGCTTCGACGATGCTGACCTCGACGCCGAGCTTACGATAGACGGTCCCGAGTTCGAGCCCGATGTATCCGGCGCCGACGACGACCAGCCGCGTCGGCAACGACGTGGGCGACAGTGCGTCGGTCGACGATACGACGTGCCCGCCGAACGGCATCGACGGCAGCGCGACCGGTTCCGAACCGGTCGCGAGCAACAGGTGTTCGCATGCGATGCGCGTCGTGTGGTCGCCGGCGACGACATCGACCGTCTTGCCGTCGACGACGCGCGCGTCGCCCTGCAGCACGCGCACGCCGTGCTTCTTCAGCAGCGCGCCGACGCCGCGCGTGAGCCGCTCGACGATCCCGTCCTTCCATGCGACGCTTTTCGCGATGTCGATCTCCGGCGCGCGCACGCGAATGCCGAGCATGCCTTCGCCGGCCTGCGCGCACGCCTGCTCGAACGCATCGGCGACATGGATCAGCGCCTTCGACGGAATGCAGCCGATGTTCAGGCACGTGCCGCCGAGCCGTTCGCGCTCGACGAGCACCGTCGGAATGCCGAGCTGCCCCGCGCGAATCGCGGCGACGTAACCGCCCGGCCCGCCGCCGATCACGAGCAGCGTGGTGTGTTCGTTCGGCATCGCACTCACTCCACGAACAGCAGCGCCGGGCGCTCGAGCAATCCACGCACGGCCTGGATGAATTCGGCCGCGTCCGCGCCGTCGACGACGCGATGGTCGAACGACGACGACAGGTTCATCAGCTTGCGCGCGACGATCGCGCCGTCGCGGATCATCGGCCGCTCGACGATCCGGTTCACGCCGACGATGCCGACCTCCGGATGGTTGATGACCGGCGTCGACATGATGCCGCCGAGCGCGCCGAGGCTCGAGATCGTGATCGTCGAGCCGGTCAGCTCGTCGCGCTGCGCGCGGTTCGCGCGCACCGCGTCGGCGAGCCGCGCGATTTCCGCCGAGATCGACCACACGTCGCGCGCTTCCGCATGACGCAGCACCGGCACCGTGAGGCCGCTGTCCGTCTGCGTCGCGACGCCCATGTGCACCGCGCCGTAACGCGTGACGACACCGGCTTCGTCGTCGTAGCGCGCGTTGATCTGCGGGAAGTCGCGCAGCGCGATCACCATCGCGCGGATCAGCAGCGGCAGCGGCGTGAGCCGGCCACGCGCGTCGCCGTGGCGTCGGTTCAGCTCGCTGCGCAGCGATTCGAGCTCGGTGACGTCGATCTCCTCGACGTAGCTGAAGTGCGGAATGCGGCGCTTCGCTTCCTGCATCTTGCGCGCGATGGCGCGGCGCAGGCCGATCACCGGCACCTCCGTTTCATCGTTGCGCTCGTCGTAGCCGCGCGCTTGCGCGCCACCCGCCGCCGTGCCGCCCGTGCGTGCGTACGCATCGAGGTCCGCATGCAGGATCCGGCCGGCCTCGCCGGTGCCGCGCACGTAGCGCAGCTCGATGCCCATGTCCCAGGCGCGCTGGCGCACCGCCGGCGACGCGAGCGGCCGTTCGCCCGGCGCGAGGGCCGCGCGCGGCGGCGCCGCGTGTTCCGTGCGACGCGGCTCGGCCGGTGCACGCTCAGCGGTGTGGCGCGCTGCCTTCGACGCGTCGTGCGCTTCGGGGACTTTCGATGACTTTGCAGGCGCGTCAACCGCCGCCGGACGCGACGTCGCATCCGCTTCGGCATCGCGTGCCTTCGTGCCCGGCTTCAGGTTGCCGTTGCCTTCGACCTCGACACGAATCAGCTCGCTGCCGACCGCCATCATCTCGCCGATCCGGCCGCCGAGCGCCAGCACCTTGCCCGCCACCGGCGACGGAATCTCCACCGCCGCCTTGTCGGTCATCACGTCGGCGAGCGGCTGGTCTTCCTTGATCGTCTGGCCGACTTCCACATGCCAGGCCACCAGCTCGACCTCGGCGATCCCTTCGCCGATATCCGGCATCTTGATCACATGAATCCCCATCTCAGGCCTCCATCACGCGTCGCAATGCTTCGCCAACCCGGGCCGGGCCGGGGAAATACGCCCATTCCTGCGCGTGCGGATACGGCGTGTCCCAGCCCGTCGTCCGCTCGACCGGCGCTTCCAGATGGTAGAAGCAGTGCTCCTGGACGAGCGATACCAGTTCCGCGCCGTAGCCGCAGGTGCGCGTCGCTTCGTGCACCACCACGCAGCGGCCGGTCTTGCGCACCGATGCGACGATCGTGTCGAGGTCGACCGGCCACAGCGTGCGCAGATCGATCACTTCCGCGTCGATGCCGGTCTCCTCGGCCGCGGCGAGCGACACGTGGACGGTCGTCCCGTACGTCAGCACCGTGAGGTCGTTGCCGGGCCGCACGACGGCCGCCGTATCGAGCGGCACCGTGTAATAGCCGTCCGGCACCACGCTGCCCGGATGCTTGAGCCACGACGTGACCGGCCGCTCGTGATGGCCGTCGAACGGCCCGTTGTACAGGCGTTTCGGCTCGAGGAAGATCACCGGATCGTCGTTCTCGATCGACGCGATCAGCAGCCCTTTCGCGTCGTACGGATTCGACGGCATTACCGTGCGCAACCCGCAGACCTGCGTGAACATCGCCTCCGGGCTCTGGCTGTGCGTCTGGCCGCCGTAGATGCCGCCGCCGCACGGCATCCGGATCGTCATTGGCGCGGTGAACTGGCCCGCGGAGCGATAGCGCAGCCGTGCGCCTTCCGACACGATCTGGTCGGACGCCGGGTAGAAGTAGTCCGCGAACTGGATCTCGCAGACCGGCCGCAATCCATACGCGCCCATCCCGACCGCCGCGCCGACGATCCCGCCTTCCGAGATCGGCGCATCGAACACGCGCGACTTGCCGTACTTGGCCTGCAGCCCTTCGGTGCAGCGGAACACGCCGCCGAAGTAGCCGACATCCTGCCCGAACACCACCACGTCGCCGTCGCGCTCGAGCATCACGTCCATCGCGGAGCGCAGCGCCTGGATCATCGTCATCGGCTGCGCCGATGCCGTCGTCGTTTCCTGTTGCGCCATGATCACGCTCCCAGTTCCTGGCGCTGACGGCGCAGGTGCGCGGGCAGCTCCTTGTACACGTCGTCGAACATCGAGGCCGGCGACGGAATCCGGTCGTCGGCCAGCGTGCCGAACTGCTCCGCTTCCTTCTGCGCGGCGATCACTTCGGCTTCCAGCTCGGCCGTCAGCGCGTCGTGCGCGCTGTCCGACCAGATGCCTTTCGCGATCAGATGCTGCTTGAAGCGCGCGATCGGATCGCCGAGCGGGAAATGGGCCCAGTCGTCGGCCGGCCGGTATTTCGTCGGATCGTCCGACGTCGAATGCGCGCCCGCGCGGTAGGTGACCCATTCGATCAGCGTCGGGCCGAGATTGCGGCGCGCGCGCTCGGCGGCCCAGGTCGATGCCGCGTAGATCGCGAGGAAGTCGTTGCCGTCGACGCGCAGCGAAGCGATGCCGCAGCCGACGCCGCGCCCGGCGAAGGTGGTGCCCTCGCCGCCCGCGATCGCCTGGAACGTCGAGATCGCCCACTGGTTGTTGACGACGTTCAGCACGACCGGCGCGCGATACACGTGCGCGAACGTCAGCGCGGTGTGGAAGTCGGCTTCCGCGGTCGCGCCGTCGCCGATCCACGCGGACGCGATCTTCGTGTCGCCCTTGATCGCCGACGCCATCGCCCAGCCGACCGCCTGGATGAACTGCGTCGCGAGATTGCCGGAGATCGAGAAGAAGCCGGCTTCGCGGTCCGAGTACATCACCGGGAGCTGGCGCCCCTTCAGCGGGTCGCCTTCGTTCGACATCAACTGGCAGATCATCCGTTCGAGCGGCACGTCGCGCGCGATCAGGATGCTTTGCTGGCGGTAGGTCGGGAAGCACATGTCGCCGTGACGCAGCGCCATCGCGTGCGCGGCGCCGATCGCCTCTTCGCCGAGGCTCACCATGTAGAAGGAGATTTTCTTCTGACGCTGCGCGATCATCATGCGCGCGTCGAAGATGCGGGTCTTCAGCATCGCGCGCATCCCGGCGATCAGGCGCGCATCGTCGAGGTCCGGCGCCCATGGGCCGAGCGCTGCGCCGTGGTCGTCGAGCACGCGCACGAGGCTGCGGGCGAGATGGGCGGTGTCCGCGGGGGCAACGTCGATCGGCGGGCGGCGAACCGCGCCGGCCGGCGATAGATGCAGATAGGAAAAATCCGTCTTGCAGCCCGGACGCCCGGTGGGCTCCGGCACATGCAGACGCAATGGCTCTGACAGGCTCATCGTGTCGTCTCCACGCTCGATTGTGTCTCACGCTGTTGGAACGCGCGGCCGGTTGCCGGCTCACGCGCGGGCTGGCGCACGGATAAGCACGCCAACCTTGAAAATCTATGCCTCGCGAAGCGCGACGTCGATGACCAAGCCGCTCGATTGCGGTGAGCAGATTTGCCATGGTGGGTGTCGGCGGGCGATCGGCGCCGCCGGCGTGGTGAACGAAGGCCGCGTGTGCTGCGATGCGTCAATGGCTGCGGAGCGTGCGGATCGCGGCCGCACCGATCGTTCCGCGTCGATCATGTCGGACGATACGAAGCAAGAGACCCCGCGAAATCCGGGATCTCGGCGGGGTCTCTTCGTCCGGGCGCTTGCCGGGTCGTGCCGGCGCGATGGGTTACGCGTCGGGGCGCGCGATGTCGAAGCGGCTGTCGGGCTTGACGTGCACGTAGGCCGACGGGCCGCCCGCGCGAAGAATGATGCCCGCGCCGAACGTGTCGAAGATGCCGTCCTTCAGCAGGTCGTGGCGAATGTGCACGGCGATGACTTCGCCGAGTACCAACGTGGCCGGCGAGTCGACGCCATGGTGATCGCGCAGCGGGATCACGTCGGTCACCTTGCATTCGAAGTTGACGCCGCTTTCCGCGACGCGCGGCACATCGACGAGGCGCGACGGGATCGCGGTCAGGCCGCCGAGTTCGAATTCGTCGACGCCGTACGGCACGGCCGCACAGGTCTGGTTCATCCTGTCGGCGAGATCGCGCGTCGCGAGGTTCCAGACGAACTCGCCGGTCTCCTGCACGTTACGCAGGCTGTCCTTCGCGGCCGTGCTCGAAAAGCCGATGATCGGCGGACGATAGTTGAATGCGTTGAAGAAGCTGTACGGTGCGAGGTTGATCGTGCCGTCGCTGCCTCGGGAAGAGATCCAGCCGATCGGGCGCGGGCCCACGATCGCGTTCAGCGGATCGTGCGGGAGGCCGTGGCCTTGCGAGGGTTCGTAATAGTGATGGGTCGAGTCGGTCATGGCGTGATGTCGAGGCAGGCAAGCAGCGTTGAAGTCCATCGACCGGCGCGCGTGTGCCAAGGGCAGCAACGGTGTGCGGTGCGATGTGCGCGCCAAGTATCACATGGGGTCGGTTTCGTTGCAGTGAGGGTGCGGTCGCGCGCGACGTTGCAGCGGCGATGCATGTGGCACGCAACATAAAAAAACCGCGAGCCCTTCATTCGTTTTCTCGCTCGCGGTTTTTTCAAATCTTCATTGAAGCGGTCGCCGTCGAACCAGGGAGGGAGGCCGAAAAGGGCTCGTCAGTGTATATGTCCTGCGAACAGTCCGAGCAATCCTATGATGATCAAGTAGATCGCAACGATGAAATTCAGCAGGCGCGGCACCACCAGAATCAGAATGCCAGCGATCAGCGAGACCAATGGGCTCAAGTTCGTGAATATGTGCATGGCGTTGCCCCTTAACAATAGATCGCGAAATCGCCAACTGGAGCACCTCGAAACCGTATTGCACGACCCTGTGCTTCGGAGCCGCTCCTTTTCAACGCTGCATGCGATTCCGTGACGGGTGGGAGATTTTTACCGACGCAGGCAACCGGAACCCTGACCGGTTGTCAGTGCAACGTTTGTTTGCATGCCGCAGCGATTTTCGTGCCTGCCTCGGCGCGTGCGGCCGATTTCGTCTGTACGCTGGAATCCGACGACATCACTCGAGATGCCACGCTTATGCCGCACCGCACATGAATTTCAATTTGCGCCGCGAGAATGCGCGTGAGAATGAAGCCCTAGAAATTGCGTGCCAAGCCGACCATGAACATATCCTGGTCCTTGTCGTTGCCGGTCGCGACACGATTGAAGCGCAAGCTCGCCGCCCAATCGTTCGTGACCTGGTAACTCACCTGCGCGCTGAGCAACGCATTGACTCTCGTTTTGCTTGAGGCTTCGTCCCGGTCGTGCGAAAGATACGGACCTGCCCCTGCCGAAAGCGTCCATTTGGTCTTGATCGGCGCGACGTACCAGAGTTGCGCTGCCACACCCCTTCGGCCGGCGACGCCATTGTTGCCTTCGTAGACGAAGCTCGCCGAATAGGCCCACGCATTGCCGAGCGGCCGTTTGACTTCGACCATGTAGCCCTTTTCGATCGGCACTTGAGGACGGTTCGTCTGCGACGTCCCGGCCCAAATGCTGACCTGCGTCTTGCCGTCCGACAACGCCGGGCCGGGATCGCCGCCAAAATCCGAACCGATGCCGAACAGCACCGCGTCGGAATTGAATCCGCCAATCATCTGCACGTGGTTGTACTGCAGCTTGAGGAAGAAGCGGTCGGGAACGAGGTAATACCGCACGGCTGCTGACGCGCGCACACCCCAGCGCTTTTCATTGCGCGCCTGGTTGTCGACATGGGTCGTGTCGATGCTGAAATACGGCCCCGCCGACAATTCGACCGCCACGCGATTGCCGAGCGGCCAACGAAACGAACCCAGCGCGGCGAAGCCGTCACGGTGGTGATCCACCGGATGCCCCTCGTTCAAATAGGCGAGGTAGATCGAGAAGTAGTCGTTCAACACGTCGCCGAAGCCGACTTCGTAGGCGCGCCAATGCATATCGCCGCCGTCGGTCGCGCGTCCGTCGCCATACACCGCATAAGCGTTGATCGTTCTTTCCGATGGCTTGAACGCGGTCGGTGAACTCGC
Organism: Burkholderia sp. 567; assembly: GCF_040545115.1. NCBI lineage: Bacteria > Pseudomonadati > Pseudomonadota > Betaproteobacteria > Burkholderiales > Burkholderiaceae > Burkholderia > Burkholderia sp. 567. Next base: position 707,684 of record NZ_JBEPLG010000001.1, on the reverse strand, counting down.
GGGACCGTCCTCGGCATGCGCGTGGCCAATGCCTGCCAGAATCGCCAGACCCGCGATCGAGCCCGTGACGACGAAACGTGAATAGATGCGACGGCACTGTCCCATTTGGCCTCCCCACCTGAGCTGAACCCGGATGCTGGACGACGGTTGAACGAACGTCATGCGAATCGAATCTGGTACTGGACGGGGCCGCTGGCATTCCTCGAGCGACGCGAACCAGTGTGCGTTGAGGCGCCGGTGAAAGGCATTGGGGTATCGCCTAGCAAGGTGGCCATGAACGCACCCGACGGCTCGGCATGAAAACAAAAAACCCGCGAGAGACGCTTGTTTCTCGCGGGTCTTTGAAGCTTCGTGGAATCACACGGAAGCGATGTTGGTGCCGGGGACCGGACTTGAACCGGCAAGCCAATTAAGGCGGCGGATTTTCGTCACACTGCTTCTTTCGAAGCCGGCGTCGTCGAAACGATGCCGTTCGTGCGCTGGACTATGCCTTCACCGTCGCGCGCGGGCGTGATCGCCGCCCGTGCGCCTTAGGCGCCCCCCGTCTAGTCTCTACACCTTCCTCGCTGCGATCTCACCGCGAGGCTTGGCTCGGCGTTGCCTCGATGCGCGCATCAGGGGTTTCGCCGAATTTGAAGGGTTCTGCACCGACCGTTTCCGGCCGGGCACTCAATCGTTTAAGTCCGCTATGTTTACCAATTTCATCACCCCGGCAAAAGGGCGGGACGCGATTCTACCATTGCTTCGCGCATGCGTTCCCTGATTCACGCGCGGCGCATCGCGACGCGGCATGCCTGCCTGCACCATCCGCGGCCGAATTCATATCCGGACATCGACCCCGCCGCCACAGCGTCATCGATTTCGTCCCGCGCCGCAATATCCCCCGATACAATCACTGCGCCCCATTCTCGGGGCGCAAAACGTCTGATGTTTGTATCGTATTTTTTACGAAACAGATGTCTGGCGAGTCATCGCGAAGTCACAAACATTTTCGATAATCCATCGGTCGAAAACGTTTACATCGCGTAACTTCATGACCCCCACCATCAAGGATGTCGCCGCGCTCGCCGGCTTTTCGATCGCCACCGTCTCGCGCGCGATCAACGCGCCGCATACCGTCAGCCCCGCCACGCTGACGACGATCCGCACCGCCATCGACACGCTGCAGTTCCGCCCGAGCCCGCTCGGCCGGCAGTTGCGCGGCGAGCGCACGCGCCTCGTCGGCGTCGTCGTGCCGACGCTGTCGAATCCGGTGTTCGCCGACTGCCTGCAAGGCATCGACGCACTCGCGACCGCGGCCGGCTTCAAGCTGATCGTGATGACGACCGAATACGACGAGGCACGCGAGCGCCACGCGATCGAGACGCTGCGCGAGCAGCGCGTCGAAGGACTGATCCTGACCGTCGCCGACGCCGACACGCATCCGCTGCTCGACATGCTCGACCGCGACGGCCCCCACTACGTGCTGATGCACAACGACACGCAACGCCGCCCGTCGGTGTCGGTCGACAACCGCCGCGCTGCCTACGACGGCGTCCGCCTGCTGACCGCACGCGGCCATCGCCGCGTGCTGATGCTGGCCGGCTCGCTCGCCGCGTCGGACCGCGCCCGCCAGCGTCATCTCGGCTACGCGCAGGCGCTCGACGAAGCCGGCGTCGCGACGCTGCCGCCGGTCGAAGTCGACTTCAACGCGGCCGAGCTGCCCGACGCAGTGCTCGCGCATCTCACCGCGCAGGCCACGCGCCCCACCGCCCTGTTCTGCAGTAACGACCTGCTCGCGATGGTCGTGATGCGCGGCCTGCGCCGCGCGGGCTTCTCGATTCCCGACGATCTGTCGGTGCTCGGCTTCGACGGCATCGCGATCGGCGAGCTGCTCGCGCCGCCGCTCGCGAGCGTCGCGACGCCGAACCAGGACATCGGCCGTCATGCATGGCGGCGCCTCGTCGAATGCATCGGCGGCGCGACGATCGAGCGCACGTCGCTGATCCTGCCGCACACGGTGCGCGACGGCGCGACGGTCGCGCCGCCGGCCGCCAACCTGCAATTGCACCAAGCCTGAATGCGTGTGCCGCGCGAGCGCGCGGCGACATACCCTTACCTCGCCCGGAGACCCACCGTGTCCTTTCGCCTGACCTCGCTGCTGCGCGTGCTCGCCGCACCCGTCGCCTGCGCCGCGCTCGTCGCGTTCGCGCCCGCCGCCCATGCCGACGAATCCGCGATCTGCTACAACTGCCCGCCCGAATGGGCCGACTGGGCCGCGCAAATCGCGGCGATCAAGCAGAAAACCGGTATCCGCGTGCCGTTCGACAACAAGAACTCCGGTCAGGCGATCGCGCAGCTGATCGCCGAACAGAAGAGCCCGGTCGCCGACGTCGTCTATCTCGGCGTGTCGTCGGCATTCCAGGCGAAGGACAAGGGCGTGATCGCGCCGTACAAGCCCGCGCACTGGAACGACATTCCCGCGAACCTGAAGGACCCGCAAGGCTACTGGTTCGCGATCCACTCGGGCACGCTCGGCTTCTTCGTGAACAAGGACGCGCTCGACGGCAAGCCGGTGCCGCGCTCGTGGGCCGATCTGCTGAAGCCCGAATACAAGGGCATGGTCGGCTACCTCGATCCGTCGAGCGCGTTCGTCGGTTATGCGGGGGCGGTCGCCGTGAACCAGGCGCTCGGCGGCAGCCTCGACAACTTCAAGCCGGCGCTCGACTGGTTCCGCAAGCTGAAGGCGAACGCGCCGATCGTGCCGAAGCAGACCGCGTATGCGCGCGTGCTGTCCGGCGAGATTCCGATCCTGCTCGACTACGACTTCGACGCGTATCGCGCGAAGTACAAGGATCACGCGAACGTCGAGTTCGTGATTCCGCAGGAAGGCACGATCGCGGTGCCGTACGTGATGAGCCTCGTGAAGGGCGCGCCGCACGACGCGAACGGCAAGAAGGTGCTCGACTTCGTGCTCTCCGACGAAGGCCAGAAACTGTGGGCCAACGCGTATCTGCGTCCTGTGCGCGCCCAGACGCTCGGCGCCGACGTCGCCGCGAAGTTCCTGCCGGCAAGCGAATACGCACGCGCGAAACCGGTCGACTTCGGCAAGATGGCGGCCGGCCAGCAAGCGTTCGGCCTGCAATACCTGCAGGTGATGCAGTAAGCGGCTGGAACCAAGCGATGCTCGATCTGACTTTCCCGCTGCGCTGGCGTGTCGCACTCGTCGCGCCGGCGCTCGCGGTGTTCGCCGCATTCTGGCTGCTGCCGATGGCGGCGCTCGTGCACGTGTCCGCCGACGGCGCGTTCTTCACGCAGTACGCGACGCTGCTCGGCAACGCGCGCTACATGAAGAGCCTCGGCGAAACGGTGGCGTTGTCGGCCGGCGTCACGCTCGCGACGCTCGCGCTGTCGACGATCTCGGGCCTGCTGCTCGCGCGCCGCGACTTCGCGGGCAAGCGCGTGCTGCTCGCACTGCTCACGTTTCCGCTTGCGTTCCCGGGCGTCGTGGTCGGCTTCATGGTGATCATGCTGGCCGGGCGTCAAGGGCTGATCGGCATGCTGTCCGCGAAGCTGACCGGCGACAAGTGGGTGTTCGCGTATTCGGTTGCCGGGCTGTTCGTCGGCTACCTGTACTTCTCGATTCCGCGCGTGATCGTCACCGTGATCGCGGCCGCGTCGAAGCTCGATGCGTCGCTCGAGGAGGCCGCGCGCTCGCTCGGCGCGTCGCCGTGGCGCATCTTCGTCGACATCGTGCTGCCGGCGCTCGCACCGGGCCTGATCGCGGCCGGCGCGATCTGCTTCGCGACCGCGATGGGCGCATTCGGCACCGCGTTTACGCTCGCCACCGACCTGAACGTGCTGCCGATGACGATCTACACCGAGTTCACACTGAACGCGAACATCGCGACGGCGGCCGGCCTGTCGATCGTGCTCGGCATCGTCACGTGGGCCGTGCTCGCGCTCGCGCGCCGGTTCACCGGCCATACCGCCGCCGCCGCGGCCTGAGGATTCCTTCATGCAATCGCTTTCCCGTTCGTCCGCGCCGTCGCCGGCGCCCGCTCCGTCGCATGCGAACGGCGTCGCACGACGCGCGCCGCGCGTCACGGGCGCGCGCGCGATCGCCGCGCTGCAATGGAGCGTCACGCTGCTGCTGTGCGCGTTCCTGATCGTGCCCGTCGTGATGTCGGTGCTCGCGGGCCTCACCGTCAACTATTTCCGCGGGCTGTCGAGCGGCCTCACGCTGCGCTGGCTCGAACAGGTGTGGCAGCAATACCAGGGCTCGGTCGCGCTGTCGCTCGGCGTCGCGTTCGCGACGCTCGCGATCGTGCTCGCCGTCGGCGTGCCGGCCGGCTATGCGCTCGCGCGCAGCAAGAGCCGCGTCGCCCGCATGATCGAGGAAGCGCTCGTGCTGCCGGTCGCGCTGCCGGGCCTCGCGTCGGCGCTCGCGCTGCTGGTCGTGTACGGCGGCTTCACCGCGTTCCGGATGAGCCTGTGGTTCATCGTCGCCGGCCACGTCGTGTTCACGCTGCCGTTCATGGTGCGCGCGGTCGCGGCCGTCGCGGCGGGTGCCGACCTGCGCACGCTTGAGGAAGGCGCGGCGAGCCTCGGCGCGTCGTTCGTCACGCGCTTCGTGACGATCGTGCTGCCGAACCTGCGCCCCGGCATCGTCGCGGGCGCGCTCGCGGTGCTCGCGCTGTCGATTGGCGAATTCAACCTGACGTGGATGCTGCATACGCCCGACACGAAGACACTGCCCGTCGGACTCGCCGATACCTATGCGTCGCTGCGTCTCGAAGTCGGCAGCGCCTACACGATCGTGTTCCTGCTGATGACGCTGCCGCTCCTCGTCGCGATGCAGTGGCTCGGCGTCGATCCGTCCGGCACGCGCGCGCTCAAGCGCCGCCCGCGCTGACCCTGTGCTGACTTTACCGATCCCATGAAACTCGATTCCACGCCCATCACCCTGACCCGCTGCGCGAAGACGTTCCGCGGCACACGCGTGCTCGAACCGCTCGACCTCTCGATCGGCGCGGGCGAGACGCTCGTGCTGCTTGGCCCGTCGGGCTGCGGCAAGACGACGACGCTGCGCCTGATCGCCGGCCTCGACACGCCGGACGCCGGCGGCACGATCGCATTCGGCGGCGACGACGTGACGCCGCTTCCGATCGAACGCCGCCAGGTCGGCATGGTGTTCCAGAACTACGCGCTGTTTCCGAACCTGACGGTGCGCGGCAACGTCGGCTATGGACTGAAGATCCGCAAGACCGAGCCGCGCGCGCTGCGCGAACGCGTCGACGAATTGCTCGCGATGATGCGGCTCGACGCGCACGCGGACAAACCGGTCGATCAGCTGTCGGGCGGCCAGCGCCAGCGTGTCGCGCTGGCGCGCGCGCTCGCGGTGCGCCCGCGCGTGCTGCTGCTCGACGAACCGCTGACCGCGCTCGACGCGAAGCTGCGCGACGTGCTGCGCCGCGAGATGAATGCGCTGTTGCGCGAGCTCGGCGTGACGACCGTGTACGTGACGCACGACCAGGCCGAGGCGATGGAGCTCGGGGACCGGATCGTCGTGATGGGCGCGGGCCGGATCGAACAGATCGGCACGCCGCGCGACATCTACTACCGGCCGGCGAACCGCACGGTCGCGCAGTTCATCGGCACGCTGAACCGGCTTGCGGGACAATGGCGCGATGGCGCGCTCGTGACGACGGGTGGCGCGATCGTCACGCCGCACGCCGCCGACGAGTGGTTCTTCCGCCCGGAAGACGCGCAGCTCGCCGATCCCGCGCATGCGCCGCTGCGCGGTGCGATCGGCGCGTGCGCGTTCCTCGGCGAGCGCACGCGGCTCACCATCGAGCAGGCGGCGCCCGACGCGCTCGTCATCGACGTGCCGGGCCGCATCGAGCTCGCCCGTGGCACGGCGGTGGGCATCGCGATCGCGGCGGAAGGCCTGATCGCGCTCGCCGCATAACCGCGCCCCACGATAACCCGACATTCCGAGGAACGACGATGCTGCTTGCTCAAATCAGCGATCTCCACATCAAGCGTCCGGGCCAGCTCGCGTACCGGCGCGTCGACACGGCCGCCGCGCTCGCGCGCTGCATCGCGAAGCTGAACGCGCTGGTGCCGCGCCCCGACGCGGTGCTCGTCACGGGCGACCTGACCGATTTCGGCCACGACGACGAATACCGCCATCTGCGCGACCTGCTCGCGCCGCTCGAGATTCCGTATTACCTGATGGTCGGCAATCACGACGATCGCGCGGGGCTGCGCCGCGCGTTCGCCGATCGCCCCGAATTGCAGGACGGCGAGTTCGTGCAATACGCGCTCGACGTCGGCGCGGTGCGCGTGCTCGCGCTCGACTCGCAGGTGCCCGGCGCGAGCCACGGCGACCTGTGCGACGCGCGGCTCGCGTGGCTCGCCGCTCAGCTCGACGCCGCGCGCGACCGGCCGGTGATCGTCGCGCTGCATCATCCGCCGTTCGTGTCCGGAATCGGGCACATGGACGCGCTGCGCCTCGCGCCCGCCGCCGCCGCGAAGCTCGATGCGCTGCTGCGCGGCTATCCGAACGTCGAACGCGTGCTGTGCGGCCACGTGCACCGGACGATGTTCACGCGCTTCGGCGGCACGCTCGCGTCGGCCGTGCCGGCGCCCGCGCACCAGGTTGCGTTCGACCTGCGCGCGGACGGGCCGTCGGCGTTCCGGCTCGAGCCGCCCGCATTCGCGGTGCACGTCCATACGCCGCAGATGGGGATGACGTCCCATCACGTGTACGTGGACGAAGGCGACGGGCCTTATCCGTTCTATGAACCGAGCGGGGAACTGGTCGACTGACGACGCGCATCGCGAACGAATGACGGGCGGCGGCCCGTCGGCGCTCGCTGCGGCCGGGCGGTGCCGGTAGCGGCCGGTCGAGCGCCCGCTCACGCCGGCCGCTTGACCGCTTGGTCGCTTGGCCGCTTGGCCGCTTGGCCGCTTGGCCGCTTGACCGCTTGACCGCTTGACCGCTTGACCGCTTGGTCGCTTGGTCGCTTGGTCGCTTGGTCGCTTGGTCGCTTGGTCGCTTGGTCGCTTGGTCGCTTGGTCGCTTGGTCGCTTGGCCGCCTGGCCGCCTGGCCGCTTGGCCGCTTGGCCGCTTGGCCACGTGGCTGCCCTCCCGGCATGATTCCCGGTGCTCCGGTATGATCGGCACGCTCGATTGGCGCCCCGCCGCCCGCGCATCCGACGCCGCGCCGCGCGCCACGCCGTCCCACTCCGACCCGTTGCCGCCATGTCCGCCGCCTCCACCGACCGTCCGACCGACGCCGCCTCGCCCCACTACTCGCGCAGCCTGCTGTTGCTGCTCGCGACGATCGCGGGCGTGTCGGTCGCGAACATCTACTACAACCAGCCGCTGCTAGACAGCTTCCGCTCGGCCTTTCCCGACAGCGCGTCGTGGATCGGCGCGGTGCCGACCGCGACCCAGCTCGGCTATGCGGCCGGCATGTTCCTGCTCGCACCGCTCGGCGACCGTTTCGATCGCCGCGGGCTGATCCTGCTGCAGATCGCGGGCCTGTCGATCGCGCTGATCGTGGCCGCGGCCGCGCCGTCGCTGGCGGTGCTCGCCGCGGCGAGCCTTGCGATCGGCGTGCTCGCGACGATCGCGCAGCAGGCCGTGCCGTTCGCGGCCGAGATCGCGCCGCCCGCCGAGCGCGGCCATGCGGTCGGCACCGTGATGAGCGGCCTGCTGCTGGGCATCCTGCTGGCGCGCACGGCGGCCGGCTTCGTCGCCGAATATTTCGGCTGGCGGGCGGTATTCGGTGTGTCGGTCGCGGCGCTCGCCGCACTGGCCGCGGTGATCGTGCTGCGACTGCCGCGCAGTTCGCCGACGTCGACGCTGTCGTACGGCAAGCTGCTCGGCTCGATGTGGCATCTGGCGGTCGAACTGCGCGGGCTGCGCGAGGCGTCGCTGACGGGCGCCGCGCTGTTCGCCGCGTTCAGCGCGTTCTGGCCGGTGCTCACGCTGCTGCTCGCCGGCGCGCCGTTCCATCTCGGCCCGCAGGCCGCCGGGCTGTTCGGGATCGTCGGCGCGGCCGGTGCGCTGGCCGCGCCTTACGCGGGCCGTTTCGCCGACAAGCGCGGCCCGCGCGCGATCATCTCGCTCGCGATCGCGCTGCTCGCGGCGTCGTTCGTGATTTTTGCGCTGTCGGGGACGAGCCTCGTCGGGCTCGTGATCGGCGTGATCGTGCTGGATGTCGGCGTGCAGGCCGCGCAAATCTCGAACCAGTCGCGCATCTACGCGCTGAAGCCCGACGCGCGCAGCCGCGTGAACACCGTGTACATGGTGTGCTACTTCATCGGCGGCGCGCTCGGCTCGTCGGTCGGCGTCGCCGCGTGGCATGCATTCGGCTGGATCGGCATGTGCGCGGCCGGCCTGCTGTTTACCGCGCTCGCCGCCTGGTTCCACCATCGCGGCGCGCAACGCGGCTGACCTGCGCCGCGCGCGGCGGCGTCACGCGCGGGCGCGCGACTCGGCCGGTTCGTCTGCGGGTGGCGGCGTGAATGCCTGAGCAGGGTCCATGACCGCGGCCGGGTCCACGACGGCGGCCGGGGTCGGCACCGCAAGCGGTATCGCGGAAGGCGTGAGGATCGGCGCCGGATCCGGCACCGCGGCCTGATCCGGTGCAGGTGCCGGTGCAGGCGCCGCCGCCGAGCCGGTCGCCACGGCCGGCGAAACGTCGGCCGCCGCGCGCGCCGCGGGACGGCGCGCGGGATCGAACAGGAACGACAGCCCGACGCTGCCGAGAATCGCGACCGTCGCGATCACGGTGGCCATCGTCACGGGCTCGCCGAGCATCAGCGCGCCGAGCGCGACCGCGACGATCGGGTTCACGTACATGCAGCTGCTCGCGATGATCGGGCTCGTGTGGCGAATCAGGTAGCCGTACGCGACGTACGCCGCCATCGTGCAGAACACCATCAGGTACAGGAACGCGAACACCGGCGCCGCCGTGACCTGCTCGATGCGCTCGCCGAGCAGCCACGCGGCCAGCGTGGACATCAGCCCGCCGAGACCGATCTGCAGCGACGTCGACAGGAACAGGTCCGACGGCAGCTTGAGCCGCGTCGACAGATGCGCGCCGCCCGCCCAGAACAGCGCGCCGGCCAGCACGCAGATCGTGCCGAGCGCCGAGTTCGCGGCAGCTGCGCCGCCCGAATTCAGCACGACGATGCCGACCATCCCGAGCGCGACGGCCGACCACTCGCCCTTCGTCACCGGACGCCCGGCCACCGCCGCGATCACGGTCGCGAACAGCGGAACCGTGGCGACCATCACCGCGGCCGAGCCGCTGCTGACCGTGCGCATCCCGAGCGCGATCGTGCCGGACGACAGCGCGACCAGCATCGTGCCGACGATCGCCGAGTTGCGGATTTCCAGCAGCGTCGGCCATTCGGGCTTGCGCCGCAGCGCGAAGATGAACAGGCCGATCCCGCCGAGCAGGTTGCGCAGCCCCGACAGCAGCAGCGGCGGGAACGACTGCAGCGCGAAATGCAGGCCGCTGTAGGTCGAACCCCAGACGAAATAGATGAATACCAGCGCCAGTGCGACACGGCCGCCGCGGCTTTGCGGCAGGCGGATCCGGAACGGCAGGCGGGCGAGGAAATCGAGGAGGCGGTCGAGCGGTGTCATCGGTCAGCCTGCCTGCACGACGTGCCGCGCGCTGCGCTGAAAGACACCGGAGAAACCGGCAAACGGCCCTGACGGGACCGGGAAGGCGCAGACAAACGTGCGGAACGACATGGCGGTGCGAACGGCGACGAATAAGAACCGGCGAGCGGCGGCAGAGGGTCACGAAAACGTGCGTGAACGGCTTCGTCCACGCAATGCTCGGCATTATGGCATCACGGATTCGAAAGCATCGTCGGACCCGTCTGAAAGGATATCGACTGACGTTTCGGCGCGACATTTTCGGGCCGCCGCTCACGGTGGACCCGGGGCCGGATACGCGCTGTACGGGCGTCGCGAGCGCCGTGCTCGAACCCTTCCCCCGCGCCACGTTCGATACCTCGGCCTGATGGCCAGTCATGCGCTGCAGGTGTCGCTTCGCGCTTATCGTGACGATCGGCCTGCCGTCGGGCCGCCGACATTCCGTTCATTCGATTCGCACACCACCCATACAAAATTTTGTATAATCCAACCATTCTTCCGCCGAAGCCGGTTGTCTTCGTCGGCGGCGCGCTTGACGCGCTGCGCGGCTTTCCGCTGCCCGCGCGCCGCGAAGCCGGTCACCAGATCGACCAGGTGCAGCGCGGTCTGGCGCCCGACGACTGGAAACCGATGCGCACCGTCGGCCCCGGCGTGCGGGAAATTCGCCTGCGCGATGCGAGCGGCGCATTCCGGATCATCTACGTCGCGACATTCGCCGACGCGATCTACGTGCTGCACTGCTTCCGCAAGCAATCGGCGCGCACCTGCCAGGCCGATATCGAACTGGCCACCCGGCGCTATCGCGCGCTGACGATCGAGAGGAAACGATGAGCAACGAACGCTATACGAATGTCTGGGATGCAATCGAGGGCCAGCCGGCCGAGGCCGAGAACATGAAGCTGCGCTCCGAACTGATGATCGCGCTCAAGCAGCGCATCGCGCAGCTGGAACTCAGCCAGGCGCAGGCCGCGAAACAACTGGGCGTCACGCAGCCGCGCGTGTCCGACCTGCTGCGCGGCAAGATCAACCTGTTCGGGCTCGACGCGCTCGTGAACATGGCGTCGGCCGTCGGCCTGCGCGTCGATCTGCAGGTGCGCCAATCGGCGTAACGCATCGGCAAGCCCCGCCGCTCACGATCCGCCAAACCAGTTGTACCCCTGGTCGACCCAGTAGCCGCCCGGGAACGTATCGGTCACGAAGATCTCCATGATGTGCTTCGGATTCTTGTAGCCGAGCTTGGTCGGCATCCGCAGCTTCATCGGAAAGCCGAATTCCGGCGGCAGGCGCTGGCCGTCGTAGTCGAATGTGAGCAGCGTCTGCGGGTGCAGCGCGGTCGGCATGTCGATGCTTTCGTAGTAATCGTCCGCGCATTTGAAGCCGACGTATTTCGCGTGCGTATCGGCGCCCGCGCGCGCCAGAAACGCGCCGAACGGCGTGCCGCCCCAGCGCCCGATCGCGCTCCACCCTTCCACGCAGATGTGCCGCGTGATCTGCTCCGCGTGCGGCAGCGCATACAGCTCGTCGAGCGTCCACACGCGCTTGCCCGTCACGCGGCCCGACAGCATCAGCCGGTACGTCGCCGCGTCGACGTGCGGCACCTCGTCGATGCCGTAGTACGCGTTGAACGGGAAGGGCCGCGTAATGTCGGCTTCGGTATAGGTCGGCGCGAGCCGCTCGCCACTGAAGATCCACGCCTGCACGCGATCGTTCAGCCGCGATACCCGCTCGAGAAACGTGTTGACCGACGCGTCGTCGTGCAGCGAACAGCCGGTCAGCATCGTCAGGCCGCCGAGCGTCAGGATGCGGCGGTTGAAAAGCCGCCGCGACGGCATGTCGAGCGTGCGGCGTACGTCGAGTTCGAGCGACTTGCGGTCGAGCGTCCAGCGCGAACCGTCGCGCGTGCTTTCGGATTCCGACATGATGATCCCCTTTGCCCGCACGGTGCGGGTCAACGTCCGCGCAGCATCGCGAGCAGCGAGCGCGGCACGCGCAACGCCATCGCGACGTGCACGACGACGAATGCGACCAGTAGCGACATCGCCCAGAAATGCACGACGCGCGCCATGTCGTAGCCGCCGAACAGCTCGCGCAGCAGCGGAAACTGCACGGACTTCCAGATGGTGAGCCCTGACAGCACCAGCACGACGAGGTCGACGATCGCGGTCAGGTACGCGGTGCGCTGCACCGCGTTGTAGACGCCGAGGTCGTCATGCGACAGCCGTCCGCGCAGTGCGGCACGCAGGTCGCGCCAAACGGACGCCGGCGTGACCGGCAGCAGCATGCGCGCGAAGCGCCCGGTCGTGATCGACATCGCGAGGTAGAACAATCCGTTGGCGACGAGCAGCCACATCGCCGCGAAATGCCACTGCAGCGCGCCGCCCAGCCAGCCGCCGAGCGTGATGCCGTGAGGAAACGTGAACGGCGGATAGATCGGCGACGCGTCGTAGATGCGCCAGCCGGACAACACCATCAGGATCGCCGCGAGCGCGTTGAGCCAGTGGCTCACGCGCACCCACACCGGATGGATCGGGCGCGCGGGCGGTGACGCCGCGTCGCGACCTGTGGCGGGAACGGTTTGCATGATGAAACCTCCGGAGATGCGGGAATGATGCACACGCCCTCATACGGCGCGGCGGGCGATGCAATGCACGCACCGCCTGCCGCGCCCGCCGGCGTCAGTTCGACGGCGCCATCTTGTCGCTCGGCGTCGTCTTGCCCATTGCGTCGTGGCCCATCGCGTCCTTCTTCATCGCATGCTTCTTCATGGTGCCCTTCTTCATCGCGCCGTCCTTCGCCATCGCGTCGTGGCCCATCGCGTCCTTCGACATCGACGTGCCGTCTTTCGACATCGCATCGTTCTGCGCATGCGCGCTCACGGCAACCATCGCGAAAGCGGCGACACAGGCAGCCAGCAGTCCATTTTTCATGACATCTCTCCGGTACATGGGTTTAAGGAGCCGAATAGACGCAGCATGAGCCTGGAAATGACAGCCGTTTGAATATTTTTTTTGGTCGGCGTTTCCGGCAGGAATCGAATGGCCGCGATGCCGCACCGCTTCGCCGCGGCGGCCGTGCTGGCGGCCCCGCCGCCGGCCGCGCGCGCGGCCCGCGATGCTGCGGTCGCACCCTCGCCTAAGTTCCGCCCCCGGTTGAAACCGCCGCGAAGCCGGTGTATCGTGTGCCCTTGCTAACGCGGGGGTCCTGCAATGCGTTCGGTCAAACAAACCGGCATTGCGGGTGAGAAATACCCTTTGAACCTGATCTGGATAATGCCAGCGCAGGGAAGCGTACGGATTTCGCCGCCTTCCTTCTGACGAAATCCGCCGCCTCACCAAACCTCGTCTCCTGCTTAGCTCGAGCCCCACATACGTCAAGGGCTCCGGGCAAGCGCCGTAGCGCGTGTCCGGCGCTCACACAGGAGATTGCATGAACGCCAATCCGAAGTTTCTGTCCGCCGACGCCCACGTCGATGCCGCTGCCGTCGCGCCGCTGCCCAATTCGCGAAAGGTTTATGTAACCGGCTCGCAGCCCGACATCCGCGTGCCGATGCGTGAAATCACGCAGGCCGACACGCCGACCGGCTTCGGCGGCGAAAAGAATCCGCCGATCTACGTGTACGACACGTCGGGCCCGTACACCGATCCGGACGCGAAGATCGACATCCGCGCGGGCCTGCCCGCGCTGCGCCAGGGCTGGATCGAAGCGCGCGGCGACACCGAGGTGCTCGACGGCCTGTCGAGCCAGTATGGCCTCGAGCGCGCGGCCGACCCGGCCACCGCCGACCTGCGTTTCCCGGGCCTGCACCGCAACCCGCGCCGCGCGCAGCCGGGCAAGAACGTCACGCAGATGCACTACGCGCGTCAGGGCATCATCACGCCGGAAATGGAATACATCGCGATCCGCGAGAACCAGCGCCGCGCCGAGTACATCGAGAGCCTGAAGTCGAGCGGCCCGAACGGCGCGAAGCTCGCCGCGATGATGGGCCGCCAGCACCCGGGCCAGGCGTTCGGCGCCGCGGCCTTCGGCGCGAACGCACTCGCCGAGATCACCCCCGAGTTCGTGCGCGACGAAGTCGCGCGCGGCCGCGCGATCATTCCCGCGAACATCAACCACCCGGAATCCGAGCCGATGATCATCGGCCGCAACTTCCTCGTGAAGATCAACGCGAACATCGGCAACTCGGCCGTTACGTCGTCGATCGGCGAGGAAGTCGACAAGATGACGTGGGCGATCCGCTGGGGCGGCGACACCGTGATGGACCTGTCGACCGGCAAGCACATCCATGAAACGCGCGAGTGGATCATCCGCAACAGCCCGGTGCCGATCGGCACGGTGCCGATCTACCAGGCGCTCGAAAAGGTCAACGGCAAGGCCGAGGATCTCACCTGGGAAATCTTCCGCGACACGCTGATCGAGCAGGCCGAGCAAGGCGTCGACTACTTCACGATCCATGCGGGCGTGCGGCTGCAGTACGTGCCGCTCACCGCGAACCGGATGACGGGCATCGTGTCGCGCGGCGGCTCGATCATGGCGAAGTGGTGCCTCGCGCATCACAAGGAAAGCTTCCTGTACGAACACTTCGAAGATATCTGCGAGATCATGAAGGCGTACGACGTGAGCTTCTCGCTCGGCGACGGCCTGCGTCCCGGCTCGATCTACGACGCGAACGACGAAGCGCAGCTCGGCGAACTGAAGACGCTCGGCGAGCTCACGCAGATCGCGTGGAAGCACGACGTGCAGGTGATGATCGAAGGCCCCGGCCACGTGCCGATGCAGCTGATCAAGGAGAACATGGATCTCCAGCTCGACTGGTGCAAGGAAGCGCCGTTCTACACGCTCGGGCCGCTGACCACCGACATCGCACCGGGCTACGACCACATCACGTCCGGCATCGGCGCCGCGATGATCGGCTGGTTCGGCACCGCGATGCTGTGCTACGTGACGCCGAAGGAACACCTCGGACTGCCGAACAAGGACGACGTGAAGGAAGGCATCATCACGTACAAGCTCGCCGCGCACGCCGCCGACCTCGCCAAGGGTCACCCCGGCGCGCAGGTGCGCGACAACGCGCTGTCGAAGGCGCGTTTCGAGTTCCGCTGGGAAGACCAGTTCAACATCGGCCTCGATCCGGACAAGGCGCGCGAGTTCCACGACGAGACGCTGCCGAAGGACTCGGCGAAGGTCGCCCACTTCTGCTCGATGTGCGGCCCGCACTTCTGCTCGATGAAGATCACGCAGGACGTGCGCGAGTTCGCCGCGCAGCAGGGCGTGTCGGAAACCGAGGCGCTGAAGAAGGGGATGGAAGTCAAGGCGGTCGAGTTCGTGAAGACCGGCGCCGAGATCTATCACCGTCAGTAAGCGCGCATAGCGATCCGCACGGATCGCCTCGTGACGCCCTGCAGGAAGCCCGCTTTCGAGCGGGCTTTTTTGCGCCCGCATCACGCATGCCTGCTCAGGCGCGGGAAACAATTGATTACGAAACCGTACCAGGCTTAACAAGTCCTTACAGCAGCGTGGGGGTACGGCGCGTAGATTGGGGTCATGCGCGACCCGGGGGTCGCGCGACTTCCGCCCACTACCACAAGGACAACGATCATGAACTCGATTCGGCGTTTTGGGGTATACGCGCTCCTGGTCGCGACGGTGGCCAGCCTGTCGGCCTGCGATTCGATGTCACGGCGCCAGCGCGATACGGCAATCGGTGCGGGTGTCGGCGGCGTAGCCGGCGCGGCGATCGGCGGCAATGCACTGTCGACGCTCGGCGGCGCGGCAGCCGGCGGCCTGATCGGCAACCAGGTCGGCAAGTAAGCCGGCCCCACGCGTGCCGCGCGACGCGCGGCACGTTCCAGTTTTGACCAGACGGCGTTTCCGCATTGCGGAAGCGCCGTTTTCGCATCCGGCGCAGCCGACGCGCGGAAATGATCCGTTACCGTTTTGCGCACCGCGTCATCGTCGTGCGGCCTAAGCTTTAAGCATCCGCCGATTGCCGGCTACGCCGGAGAAACATCATGAACAGGACCCTCGTCGCCGCGGCGCTCGCGTGCGCGACACTCGCCGGTTGTTACTACCCTTACGGCTACTATCCGTCCGGCTATTACGCAGCGGCGCCGGTACAGACCGCGCCGGTGTATGTCGAGCCCGGCCCCGCGTACTACTATCCGGCCCCCGCGTATGCGCCGGCATGGGGCGGCTATTGGGGCCCCGCGCTGTCACTGAACTTCGGTTTCGGCGGACGCGGCGGCCATCGCCATCACTGAGCCACCGAGCCGGCCATCCGGCCGGCTCGCGGCGGCAGCGAGCGGAGTTCCCGTTTCTTGTCGTTTCATCCGATCGTGAAACGACGGCGTGGTAGCGCGGTGTAAGATTTAGCGCATCCCTTCCCCACGCCCGCCCCCCTCGATGTCGCCCAAGAACGCCTTTCTGCTGACCGTACTCGCCGCCCTGTGGGGCGCGTCGTTCCTGTTCATCCGGATCGGCGTCGCCGAATTCGGCGTCGCGCCGCTGATGGCGTTGCGCGTCGGCATCGGCGCGCTGTTCCTGACGGGCCTCGCGCTGACGCGTTTCAAGCCCGCCGACCTCGCCGCGCGGCTGCGCCGGCATGCGTGGCCATTGTTCGTCGTGGGCCTGCTGAACTCGGGCGCGCCGTTCTGCCTGTTCGCCTATGCCGAACTGACGCTGTCGGCCGGCGTGACCTCGGTGATCAACGCGACCACGCCGCTGTGGGGCGCGCTCGTCGCCTACGTATGGCTGAAGGACAAGCTGTCGCTGCCGCGCGCACTCGGCCTCGTGATCGGCTTTGCCGGCGTGCTCACGCTCGTCTGGGATCAGATCGCGAACGCGCACGGCAGCACCGGCGCCAGCGCGACCGCGCTGGCTGCCGTCGCCGCGCTCGGCGCGACGTTGCTGTACGGCATCGCGGCCAACTATACGAAGCGCAAGCTCAGCGGCGTCGATCCGCTCGTCAACGCGACCGGCAGCATGATCGGCTCGACCGTGCTGCTGCTGCCGTTTGCAATCGCGACCTGGCCTGCGGCGGCGGTCAGTGCACATGCATGGGGCGCGGTGCTCGCGCTCGGCATCGCGTGCACGGGCATCGCGTATTTCATCTTCTTCTACCTGATCGCGCATGTCGGCCCTGCCCGCGCGATTACCGTGACGTTCGTGATCCCGGTGTTCGGGCTGCTGTGGGGCGCATTGTTCCTCAGTGAACACGTATCGGTCGTGATGCTCGAGGGCTGCGCGATCGTGCTCGTCGGCACCGCGCTTGCGACCGGCGTGATCAAGCGGATTCCCGGGGTCCGCCCGCGGGGGGAGGAAGCTGCGTGAGCGGCCTGAGCTGACTGTGCGGCCGGAGCGGACTACGTGGACTGAGCTGCCTGAGCTGCCTGAGTGGTGTGAACGGTGTGAGCGTGTGAGCGGACTGAGCAGCCTGAGCGGACTGAACGGCGGTGAGCGTGGCGGCCGGCGCCCCACCGGTTCTCTGTTTCGCGTGACGCGCCCGTTGTCAGTTCTCGGTCTTCTTCGAGCACCGCGCGCCCACCGATACGCGCCGAAGCACGGCGTCTTTCGCCCGACGCCGATGACCTCGCGCGGTGCGTAGCCTTCCGGCCCCACCGTTTTCGGAATCCCGCCGCATTCTTCGCACGCAATGCATGCGGGCCACGTTGCGCTGTCGCCGCGGCTCGACCGGCGCCCTCGCGGGGTGCATGTTTCCGGCCGGACAACCCCGCCCCCGTGCTGTGTAGCGTTTGCGTCTGGAGTAACCCTGATACGCGCGCCGCGCCATTCCCGTTACACTCGGGACACTCATCCGCAGAAGGCGGTCACGATGCGCCACGTTCTTTCGCGTCCACCTGCGCGTGCGACGGCTTCGGCGTGGCGGCACGACACGGCCCCCCGGAGCGCGCCAGCGCACCACTGACATGAAGGCCTCCCGCGAGCTCTCGCTCGAATCCCTGCTCGAACGCCTGACGCCGACGCCCAGCGGCTGGATCGCCACGTATCGCGAGACGACGCTGCGCAGCGTGTTCCAACCCGTGCTGTCGATCACGCACAAACGCGTGGTCGGCTACGAAGCGCTGCTGCGCGTGGTGGACGCGAACGGCACGCTGGTGTCGCCGGTCGCACTGTTCGACAAGACGCGCGCGGCCGCCGACGCGTTGCTGCTCGACCGGCTCGCGCGCTGCCTGCATACGGCCAACTTCGTCGCGCAAGGCATCGGCGACGGCTGGCTGTTCCTGAACGTGACGCCGCGCGTGCTCGATTCGGGCCTCGTGCAGCGCGAATTCGTCGAGGCGCTGTGCCGGCATTTCGCACTCCCGCCGAACCGCATCGTGCTGGAAGTCGTCGAGCAGCCGTCGCGCGACGAAGCCGCGCTCGCCCGCACGATCGACATGATCCAGCATCGCGACTTCCTGATCGCGATCGACGATTTCGGCACCGGATTCTCGAATTTCGACCGCGTGTGGCGCGCACGGCCGGATATCGTCAAGCTCGACCGCTCGCTCGTCGAACGTGCGACCGGCTCGGGCGAGGATCGCCGCATCATGCATCACCTGGTATCGATGCTCCACCAGGCCGGCGCAATGGTGCTCGCCGAGGGTGTCGAAAACGACGACGCACTGCAGGCGCTGATGGACGCCGATATCGATTTCGTCCAGGGCTTTCAGTTCGGCCAGCCCGATGGATCGATCGCACATGCGAGCGCCGCGGCGCCCGCGATGCTCGATGCCGCGTGGCAGCGTTTCATCGCGCAGCGGCATACGCCGGGGAGCGCCGAGCAGCCGGGCTTCGACGCGATCGAGCGGCTCGTGCTCGCCGGCGCAGCCGCGTTTTCCGCGAGCGGCGACCTGAACGACGCCGCCCAGCGCGTCTTCACGGTGCCGGCCGCGCGCCGCGTGTTCGTCACGGACGAGATCGGCGAACAGTTCCTGCCGTCGATCGGCGCGCCCCCCGAGGACGGCCAGGCGGGCGGCACCCGGCTCTCGCCGCTGTTTCCGGAAACGCACAGCAACTGGTCGCGACGCCCGTACTTCCAGCGCGCAATCGCTGCGCCGGGACGCGTCGCGTTGATGGGCCCGCACTTCTCGCTGACCGAAGGCCGCGACTGCTATACCGCGGCGGTCGCGATTCGCGCGCAAAGCCGCCTCGTCGTGTTCTGCGTCGACTTCGTGCTGGACAGCGCGGGCACCGTGATGCGGTAGCGCGCTCGGCGGCCCGGAACCGTGCGCAACGCCGGCCAGCCCAGCCTAGCCCTTCGTCAGTCCGTCACCTTCCCTCTTCCCGACTTCACCGCGCTGCGACGTGACTTGTGTTCGAGCCGCCGCTCCTTCGATGCGCGCGTCGGGCGTGTCGCGACCCGCGCACGCGGCGTGTACGCGACGCTGCCGATCAACGCATCGAGCCGCGCGAGCGCCGCGTCGCGGTTCTTCTCCTGCGTGCGGTATTCCTGCGACTTGATCACGACGATGCCGTCGCGCGTGATGCGCTGGTCGGACAGCGCGAGGAGCCGCTCCTTGATGACGGGCGGCAGCGACGACGCGCGAATGTCGAAGCGCAGGTGAATCGCGCTCGACACCTTGTTGACGTTCTGTCCGCCGGCTCCCTGCGCGCGCACGGCGGTCCATTCGACTTCGGCCGGATCGAGCGTGTAGCGGATCATCATCGCGACGGCTCCTTGCGACGCCGCGCGAGCGCCTCGTCGACGCGGGCCGCGAGGCCCGAATCGCGTTGCGTGCGCGTCGCGACCGCTTGCGCGAGCACGCGCCGCGGGCCGATCACCTGCACGCGCGTGCGCGCGCGCGTGACGGCCGTATAGACAAGTTCGCGCGTGAGCACGCGCCCGAACGATGCCGGCAGCACGAGCGCGGCCTCGTCGAATTCGGAGCCCTGCGACTTGTGGACCGTCAGCGCGAACGCGGTTTCGTGCGGCGGCAGCGCGGCGGGCGACACGGCGCGCGCGGTGCCGTCCGCGCGCCGGAACCACACGCGCAACACACCGTGCGCGTCCGGCAACGCGATGCCGATGTCGCCGTTGAACAGCCCGAGCGCATAGTCGTTACGCGTGACCATGATCGGCCGTCCCGTGAACCAGTGTGCGCCGACCGCGAGCGGCACGCGCGCGGCATGTCGCACGTGCGTGGCCACCAGCGCATTGACGTGCTCGGCGCCGCGCGATCCGGTGCGCGTCGCGCACAGGATCCGGAAACGGTTGAGCGCATCGAACAGCGGCAATGGGTCAGGCACCGGCTCGGACAACGCGGTACGCAATGCGTCGAGGTACGCGCCGAACCGGCGCGCGAGCCGCTCGACCGTCGACGCCGCAAGCGTATCGCCCGCGTCGTCATGAAACGACGCGGCAGCGGCATCGTCCGTCGGCAACGCATCGAGCGCGGCCTGCACGTCCCCGCGGCGGATCGCCAGCGACAGGCGGCCGATCGGCGAATCGAGACCGAAACGGTAATTGCGTTCGAGCCACACGACGCAGTCTGCAAGCGGTGCGGGCGCGGGTGACGCTGCGGCGTGGTCGTCGGGTTGCGTTGCGACGGCCGATGCAAGCGAGGTATTTGCCGCATTTGCCGCATTTGCCGCATTGGCTGCATTTGCCGCATTGGCTGCATCGGCTGCATCGGCCGGATCGAATGGCGCGAGCTCGATCGCGTCGAGCCACGCTAGGTCCTCGGCTTCGATCCATGCAGGATCGGCGGAAGCGCCGATACTGTCGATGTCGGTCGGCCCGGGCGCCGCGGCTGGCAACGACACGGCCGGCGGCACGACATCGGCAGCGGACATTGCTTCGTCCTGCGGATCGTCGTCGAACAGCGACGCCTGGCGCGTATCCACGTTCCGTCGCGCCGGCGGCTTGCGCGCGGCGCTCGTCGACACCGGCGCGGATGCCGGAGCTGGCGCTGAGGCCGGAGCTGGAGCGGGCGCCGCAACCGCCGCCGCCTCGCCGTCCGGCACAGGCAACGCCGCGACGAAAGCCGCTTCGTCGATCCCGAGCGCACCCGCGATGCGCGTGCGTGCCGCGGCGGTAAACGTCGGCCGTGCGCTGAGTTCGGCGAACACGGCGCCGGCCTCGACCGCGGCGAGCTGATCCTTGTCGCCCAGCAGCACGAGCCGTGCGCCGGGCGCGAGCGCATCGAGCAGATGCGCGGCGAGCGCGACGTCGATCATCGACGCCTCGTCGACGACGATCAGGTCATACGGCAACGGATTGTCGCGGTGATGGCGGAAGCCCGCCGCTCCGCCGCCGCCCAGCAGGCGATGCAGCGTGTACGACGTGTCGGGCAGGCGCGCGGCGAGTTCCGGCGGCAGGTCGCCCGCCCGCGCGTGCAACGCTTCCTGCATCCGTTGCGCGGCCTTCCCGGTCGGCGCCGCCAGCGCGATCCGCAGCCCCGGATGCGCGTCGAGCAGACAAGCCAGCACCCCGACGACGGTCGTTGTCTTGCCGGTGCCGGGGCCGCCGCTGACGATCGTCACGCGCCCTGTCAGCGCAACGATCGCCGCGACGCGCTGCCAGTCCACCTCGCCGGTCGCGGGCCCGAAGTAACGCGCAAGACTGTCGCGCAAGCGCTCGGGCGACAGCGCGTCGCCCGGTGCGGCGACGCCGGCCTGCGCGACGAGCGCATCGGCGAGCCGCCGTTCGTAGTCGAAATAGCGCGACAGATACAGATGGTCGAGCCGGTCGACGATCAGCGGCCGCTCGTCGCCGCGCGCGAGCGTACCGAACGCCACCACGCCGCTCGCGGCAAGCGCCGCGCGCACGTCGTCGACCGGCTCCTCGTAGCGCTGCGCGAGCGCGCCCAGCGACACGCACACGTGGCCGCCCGCGGTCGCCCGGCTCGCCGCGAACGCGGCACGCGCCGCCCAGCGTGCGGCCACGGCCGGCGCACCCGCGCGGCGCGACAGGTCGCCCATGCGGCGCGCGAATCCTTCCGCGAGCGCGATGCCGAAATCCGCGGGCTCGGGCAGGCGCGCGACGAGGCCGCCGGTGAATTCGAGCGTATCGTCGGACGCGTTCATGCGCGGCCCCCTTCCATCATCCGGTCGAGTGCGTCGACGAGTTCGCGCGCGGGCCGCCGCGCATGCACGCCGGCCGGTTCGCCGCCGCTGCGCCAGTCGGGCCGCACGCCACGCACGAACAGGTACAGGTAGCCCGCCATATGCGTGTCGTAGTCGTAGTCGGGCAGCCGCCCGCGCAGATAGCGATGCAGCGCGACCGTATAGAGCAGCGCCTGCAGGTGATACGCGTGATCGGCCATCGCGACGTCGAGCGCGCGCGGGCCATACGCATCCGGCGTATTGCCGAGATGGTTCGACTTCCAGTCGACGATCCAGAACCGGCCGTCGTGTTCGACGATCATGTCGATGAAACCCTTGATGAAACCGGCGAGCATGCCCGAGTCGAGCGCCACGTCCGGATAGCCGTGCGCCACCAGCAGCCGGCGCAGCGTGCCCAGCTCCAGCGACGGCGCCGGGAACAGGAAACCCATTTCGTCGAGCCGCCTGGCGGGGTCGAGATCCGCAAGCCGCATGCCCGGCACGAGCTCCGTACGCACGACATCGTCGACGAGCCGCGCCATCATCGCCGGCAGACGCGTCGCGAGTTCGGGCTCGGCCTCGACCGGCCGGTCGTGCAGCGCGCCGAGCGCTGCCTGATGCCACGAATCGGGCTCCGTGAAGCGGCTGAGTTCGAACAGGCGGTGCAGGCACTCGCCCGCTGCCGCACCGCGCGGAAACCGGAGGATGTCGTCGTCCGGCGGCTCGGTAGCGATCGTGTCGACCGCGACGAACGCGCCGTCCGGCGTCACGGCGGCTAGCGCATCGTGATCGGGCCGAAGCTCGTCGTCCGGCACGACCGCGACGCCCGCCTCCTCGCGCGCCATCGACGCCGTCAGCGAACTGAAGCTCGCCATCCGCCACGCGTCGCGCAGCACGCGCGTCGCATGGCGTGCCGCGAGCGTCTGCGTTGCATCGTGGCCGGCCGCGAGCCGTTCGCGCCGAGCCGGCACCGGCAACGGCGCAACGCTCACGGGGCCGCCGGCCAGCGCTTGCCACGCCGCGTCGAGCACCGCTTCGTCGGGCGGCTCGTCGAGCCACGCGTCGAACGACTGGCCGGCGCCGGCCACGAGCCAGTTCAGCACGCTGCGCCGTGCCTCGCGGGTCGAGCGCGACGACAGATAAGGCCCGGCGACGAGATAGCACCGATACACCGCGCGCGTGAGCGCCACGTAGACGAGCCGCGCGCGTTCCGCCGCCTGTTCGCGCAGCGCCTGGCGCGCGGCATGCTCGGCGGCTTCGTCGTCGCACCCGTAATGCAGCACGGCGTCGCCCGCGTCGTCGTGATACTCGCGCGCGTCCGGCAACCCCGACGCGGGCGGCTCGCGCAGCCCGCCGTCGTTCAGGAACGGACAGAACACGACCGCGTATTCGAGGCCCTTCGACTTGTGCACGGTCACGATCTGCACGAGGTTGCGGTCGGATTCGAGGCGCAGCTGTGCCTCCTCGCCGCCACCGTCGAGCCGTTGCGCGGCGAGCCAGCGCAGCGTCGGCGCGATGCCGGGCTGCGCGGACGCGCGCGCCTGCGTCAGTTCGGCCAGATGGTTGATGTCGGTCACGCGGCGCTCGCCGTCCGCGCCGGCCATCAGCCGCTCGGCGATGCGCAGCTCGCGCGTGAACGTGCGCCACATCACCGCGAAGCCGCGTTCGCGCCACAGCAGCCGATAGCGCGAGAAGCGCTCGACCCAGCTCATCGCGTCCGCGCTGTCAGCCGCTTCGCGCGACGCGTCGCCGTCGCCCTGCTCCATCCGCCACAGCGCACCGGCATCGAGGCCGAACCAGTCAGCGGCCAGCGCCGAGCGCAAGCGCCGCAAGTCGCCCGGCGCGTCGATCGCCGCCAGCACGCGCTCGAGCTGCTCCGCATCGCCGGTCGAAAACACCGACGCCTGCGCGAGCTCGACGCTGCCGATACCCCACGTGGCGAGCACGCGCTTCACGAGACTGCCCTGCCGGTGCGTCTGCACCAGCACCGCGATGTCGCCCGGCGACAGCGGCGTATCGCCGAGCCGCGCATGGCCCTCGCGCGCGCCGCGCATCAGCCGGGCAATCTCGGCCGCGCATGCCTGCGCGGCCTGCGCCTGCGCATCGCGCTTGAGCAGCGTGCCATCGCCGCCCGGCAGCGACCAGATCCGGAAATCGCCGGCCGGGCCCGGATCGGTTGCGTCGACGAACCGTGCGCGCACGCGCGTGCCGGCGCGCACCGCGTAATAGTCGAGCCCGTCGAGCACGAATGCGCGTGGGTTCGACATGAAGAAGCGGTTGCACGCGTCGACGATCGCCGGCGTCGAGCGCTGGTTGACCGCGAGCGTATAGCACGCGCTCGCGCTTGCCCGTGCGGCGAGATAGGTATGCAGATCCGCCGCGCGGAAGCTGTAGATCGCCTGCTTCGGGTCCCCGACGAGAAAGAGCGGCCCGCCCGGCGCGAAGATCCGGTTGAAGATCGCGAACTGCAGCGGGTCGGTATCCTGGAATTCGTCGATCAGCGCGGCCGGATAGCGCGCGCGCAGCGTCTCGGCGAGCCACGGGTGCGCGTGCAGTGCGTGATACAGGTTCGCGAGCAGGTCGTCGAACGACACGACGCGACGCGTACGCTTGCGTTCGGCCAGCTCGCCCGGCGCGGTGTCGAGCCAGTCGGCGATCAGCGCGAGCCAGCGGGCGCGCTGCGTGGCCTCGGCCGCGGCCACCGCCGCTTCGAGCGCGTCGGCCACGTCGAAGAACGCGTGCTCGGGGGTCACGCCGCCCTTTTTCGTCGCCTTCGCGAGCGCGGTGCGCGTGAGCTTGAGCGCCGCCTTCGGCAGCGCGGCCGCGGCATCGCCCTGCGCGAAATGCGCGCTCCACGCGGCGAGTGCATCGGCGAGCGCGTCGGGCTTGTGCGAGCGCTGGTTGAGCGCGGGCTGCGCGGCGCGCAGCAACGCGTCGATCGCATCGCGCTCGTCGGCCCACAGCCGTGCCGCCTCCGCAAAGCACTCGGCGGCAGCGGCCTCCGCCGATTCGTCCGGTTCGACGACGCCGTCCCAGCGCAGCGCGGCGAGCGGCTTCTTCAACCGGCGCGCAAGCTGGGCGTCGAGCGCGGCCGGGCCCGCGCCCGAATCGACGAGCCACGTCGCGAAGCCGGGCCAGCGCGCGGCTATCGGTTCGACGCGCGTGCGCCAGAAGTCCGCCGCGAGTTCGAAGCGCAGCGCCGCATCGTCGGCCTGCATGTCGAACGCGAACGGCATCGCTGCCGCGAACGGCGCTTCCTGCAGCGCACGCTGGCAGAACGCGTGGATCGTGTGGATCGCCGCCTGGTCGAATGCACGCAACGCGCGCCGGATCCGCTTCGCGGCGGTCTCGGGGTCGAGCGTGCCGGCGTCACCGAGTGTCGTCTCGAGCAGGCGCGCGACGAACGGATCGCCGCCGTCGTCACCGGTATCGAGTGCATGCGCGAGCTGCGCGAGCCGCCCGCGGATCCGCTCGTGCAGTTCGGCGGTCGCGGCCTTCGTGAAGGTCACGACGAGGATTTCGTCCGCGCCGAGATCCTTCTCGAGCAGCAGCCGCACGTACAGTGCGCAGATGTTCCACGTCTTGCCGGTACCGGCCGACGCCTCGATCTGGTTGACGCCGTCGAGCGGGCACGCGAACACGTCGAGTTCGAGCGCCGCCTGCGGCTGCGATGCGGCGCTCATGCGATCTCCTTCAGATGTTCCAGCATCGGCTCGAACACGAGTCGCGCAAGTGTGCCGAACGGCTCGTCGAGCGACGGATGGGCGCCGCGCCACGCGATCGCGATGGCCGGGTCGTCGGCTTCGCTCACCACGCGCTCGTTGATCCAGACGCTCGCGGCCTTCGCCTCGCCGTCGGAAACGCGTGCCCATGCGCTGCGCGGGAAAAATCGCAGCGGCATGCGCCGCCCCGCGCGAAACAGCGCGGCAAGCGGCGCGAGACGCTCGAGCGGTGCAGCGACCGGCGTGAGTTCGAACGCGCCGCCGCTGCCGAACCACAGCGTGCGGCGCGGGCCGTCGGGCTCCACCGCGCAATAGACGAGGTGCGCAAGCCACGCGGACAGGTAGTCACGCGCGCTCGGCCGCGCATAGCGATAGATGATCTGGCCCGCCGGCGTCAGCCGGTTCAGCGTGCCGTGCAATTCGAGCCGCGCACTCACCGCGTCGCCCGACAGCATCGCGTCATCGGCGCCGAACAGCGCCTGGTCGGTGTCGGGCCATGCGGGCGCGATCGCGATCGTAAACGGCCGCCGCTCCATGCCGTCGGCCAGCGCACGACGCACGTTCGACGCAAGCTGCATCATCGAGCCGAGCGCCTGGTCGCGCCAGACGGCACCCGTCGCGCCGCCGGGCAGTTCGGGGCTGGCGTCCGCGATGCGCAGCGCATGATCGTGCACGCCGCCTTCATCCGATTCGATCAGGAGCGGCAGCACGCGCTCGGCGAGCGCGTCGCTGCCGGCGAAGTCGAGTGCGAACGGCTCCGTGTCGAGCAGTTCGGCCTGCGCGTCGGACAACACGATGCCGAGCCGCGCACGCAGCAGCGCGCGCGCCGGATGCCGCCAGAAACGTTCGAATTCGCTGAATGCAACGGGCTCGACCGGCTCGGCCGGCAGCGGCTGCGCGAAGAACGGCTGCTCGCGCGTCGCGTCGCGCGCGGCTTCGGCCGCCAGCAGCGACGCGAGCGTCGCGCGCTCGGCGTCGTACGACGCCAGTTCGCTACCGAGCCGGAAATACTCGGCCGCGAACGGTTGCAGCGGATGCTCGACGATGAACGCGCGCCGCGCGGCATCGACGGCGCCCGGCGCGGTGTCCGCGCCGGCCGTGACGAGCGCGAGATGGTCGAGCAGTTCGTCGACGAGCGCCGCGGGCGGCAACGGCGCGTTGTCGCGAATGCTTCGCCCCGTATAGGCGATCAGCAGCCGGTCGCGCGCCGCGAGCAGCAGATCGAGAAACAGGTTGCGCTCGTCGTCGCGGCGCTGGCGGTCGCCGAGCTTCGGCAGGACGGCCATCAGGTCGAACTCGTCCGCGCGCGCGAGGCTCGGCAGCACGCCGTCGTCCATGCCGAGCAGGCACACGACGCGGTACGGCAAGCCGCGCAAGCTCGTCAGCGACGAGAACGTGACGCCGCCCCACGGCACGCCGCCGCGCGCCGGATCGTCGAGCGCGGCTGTCAGCCCCGCGCGCACGACGGCCGCGGGCAACGCCTCGTCGGGCGCGCCTTCGGTCATCGCGGCGAGCATCGCGTCGAGCGCGTCGCGCACGCCCGCGAGCGCATCGGCATACGCGGCGCCGGAATCGAAGAAGCGCGCGAGGGTGTCGGCGAACAGTTCGCTCCATGCGCGCGGCGTATGCGCGCTGGCGAGCCGCCGTGAAAAGCCATCGAGATCGTCGGTAAAGCGCGCGAGCCGGCCGAGCAGTTCGGCCTCGCTGCCGGTGGCCGCCTCGATCGGCAGCCACGCGCCGACGGGTGCCGCGCCTTCGGGCATCGCATAGCCGAGGAAGAGCCGCGCGAGCGCATCGGAGAATGTATGGCGCGGCGCCGGCACCGCCGCATCGTCGCTCGCCGTCGGCGACAGCCCGCGCCGCGCGCCGGCGGCCGCGAGCCAGGTCTGCACCGTCTCGAGCGCGGCGGCGTCGATGCCGTAACGGGCCGCGACCGCGTCGACGCGCAGCCATTCGACCAGCTCCGGCGCGCCGACCTGCCGCTCCGGCAACGCGAGCCATTCGAGCAGCACGCGCGCGACCGGGTTCGCCTGCGACGGCGGCAGGCCGGTGATCCGGTAAGGCACGCGCGCGCCGCCGGCGCCCGCCGTGCCGAACACCGCATCGATCAGTGGCCCGGCCGCCGCGAGATCGGCGACCGCCACCAGCACATCGGACGGCTGCAGCGTCGCGTCGGCGTCGAACCACGCGAGCAGGCGGTCATGCAGCACCTCGAGCTGACGCGCGAGACTGTGGCACACGTGCACCTCGATCCCGCGCTCGGCCGGCGCTTCGCCGAGTTCGGCCTCCGGCTGCAGGTCGAGGATCGCGTTCTGCACGCGCGCGAGCCAGGTCGGCGCGGGATTGCCGACGAAGCGCGACGCGTCGCCCAACGCGGCGCTTTCGGTCAGTTCATGCAGCATGTGCAGCTGCGCCTGCGTCTGCCGGCCCCACTCCGCGAGCAACGGATGGCCGACTTGCTGGTAGTCGAGCCGGCCGGCCGCATCGAGCGCCTCGGCATGCGCGGCGGTGACGATGTCGAACCAGAATTCGCGGCACGGGTTGAGCGCATAGACGCGCACGTCGATCCAGCGCGACAGCTCGCGCAGCAGCGCGACGTGCAGCGGCGGCATCGTCGGCAGCGCGAACACGCTGACCGATTCCGGCCAGTCGGCGCGAGCGACGGTTTCGGCATCGAGGTTGCGTGCCTCCACGAGGAACCGATGCGCGGGCGGCGTGCCGCTGTCGCTCAGCTCGGCGAGCAGCGCGCGCCACAGCGCGGCCTGCCAGTGCTCGTCGTCGCGTGCGGCATCGCTGATCCCGCGCGGCGCGGCGTCGCCCGCGAGCACCGACTCGCCGGCCTGCCACGCGGCCAGCCATTCGGGCCGATAGGTCAGGTAATGATCGAGCACGGCCGCGACGCGCTGCGCAAGCTCGTAGCGCATCGCATCGTCGGACGCGGACAGATACGCGGCCAGCCGCGGCGACGCGAACCACGGCGCGCCGCCCGCGGCCTGCGCGAACAACCGGTAGCAGCGCCACACGAGGCGGTCGGGTGCAAACGGCGAACGCGCGGGCACCGTCAGTACGCGGCCGATCTGCGCCCACAGCCACTGCGCGAGATACGTGAACTCGACGTTCGCGCACACGCCGTGGCGCGCGGCGATGTCGAGCTCGAGCCGGCGGCGCAGCGCCGCGCTCGGCACGATGACCTGCTGCGGCGCCCACGGGCCGTTGCGGGCCGGGAACGCGGCGAGGTCGTCGAGCAGTGCGTCGGCGAGCGTTTCGTGACGGTTCGAATAGAAGAGATGGAGCATCAAGCGGGTGTCGAAGCGTCGCGCCGGCCGGGCCGGGCGAACAGAAGCACCAAGGATAGCAAAAGGACCGTCACCACGAAGCTCGGCCGAACGGCCAGGTTTTGCGGACCGCGAAATACGATAGACTCGTCGCCAGTCAATACGCCGCCCCGGCGTCTTCGTCTGTCATTCAGCCCATCGATGCGCTATTCGGTCGAAATCAGAAAGTTTCTCTACAGCCAGTACTTTTTCGGCGGCCTGCGGATCGCGGTCGGCGTGTCGCTGCCGGCCGTGCTGTGCCTGATCGTGTTTCACAACCGCGAGCTCGGCTTCACGATCTCGACCGGCGCGCTCGGCGCGTGCGTCGTCGACATGCCGGGCCCGCTGAAGTACAAGCACAACGAAATGCTCGCGTGCAGCGTGATCGGCTTCCTGGCCGCGCTCGCGACCGGCCTCGCCACGCCGAACATCTTCGGGCTGTGGCTGACGATCGTGCCGCTCACGTTCGTGCTGTCGCTGATCGTCGTCTACGGCAACCGCTGGCCGCAGATCAGCTTCGCGACGCTGTTCATGATGGTGATGACGCTCGAGGAGAAGTTCACGCCGCTGGAGGCGTTCGTCAACGCGGGCTGGATTCTCGCGGGCGGCCTCTGGTACACGTACTGGGCGACGTTCGTGTCGCAATGGCAGGCGCGCCGGATCGAACAGCAGGCGCTGGCCGAAAGCCTGTTCGCCTGCGCCGACTACCTACTCGCGCGCGCGCAGTTCTACGATCTCGACGCCGATCTCGACGAGTGCTACCGCAACCTCGTCGCGAAGCAGATCACCGCGGTCGAAACGCAGGAAACCGCGCGCGACATCGTGCTGCGCAATCTGCCGAAGCTGCGTCGCGGCAAGCTCGATCCCGGCCGCGCGACGATGTACAACCTGTTCATCAACAGCGTCGACCTGCACGAGCTGTTCGTCGGTGCGCACACCGACTATCCGCTCGTGCGCAACACGTTCGGCGGCTCGGATCTGATCATCTTCTACCGTGACCTGATCCGCAAGGCAGCCGCCGATCTCGAGCAGATCGGCCTCGCGGTGCTCGAAAACCGCGCGCCGCATTCGCGAATCAGCGTG
The DNA here is from genome assembly GCF_040545115.1 of Burkholderia sp. 567. Taxonomy (NCBI): domain Bacteria; kingdom Pseudomonadati; phylum Pseudomonadota; class Betaproteobacteria; order Burkholderiales; family Burkholderiaceae; genus Burkholderia; species Burkholderia sp. 567. The sequence goes on along the minus strand of NZ_JBEPLG010000001.1, from coordinate 677,856 downwards.
AAGGCCGAACTGCGCGCGATCGAGTACGAGATCGAGCTGATGCGCAAGAAGAATTTCCCGGCCAGCAATGCGGAAGCGTACGCGGCGGTGCTCGCGACGTTCCGGCGCATCTGGAGCGCGACGCGCCTGATCGACCGGATGCGCCGCAACCTGTCGGGCCATGCCGACCCGCAGCAGATGGAACTGAAGATCGACAAGGCGCTCACGCGCTTCCTGCAGCGGCGCCGGATGTCGCCGCTGCTGATCTTCTCGAACCTGAACATGCGCTCGCCGAGCTTTCGCCACGCACTGCGCGTGACGATCGCGGTGGCGGTCGGCTTCTGGCTCGGCCGGCTGCTGCCGCTCACGAACGCATACTGGATCGTGATGACGACCATCATCATCCTGAAGCCCGGCTACTCGCTCACCAAGCAGCGCAATGCGCAGCGTATCGTCGGCACGCTGATCGGCTGCGCGGCGAGCATCGCGCTGATCTACACGGTGAAGGAGCCGCACCTGCTGATCGCGATCATGTTCGGCTCGATGGTGATGAGCTACAGCCTGCTGCTGTTCAACTACGCGGCGAGCGTCGTGTTCACGTCGTCGTACGTGCTGCTGATGTTCCACCTGCTCGCGCCGGGCAGCATGCGGATCATCGGCGAGCGCGCTATCGACACCGTGGTCGGCTGCATGATCGCGATCGCCGCGAGCCGCCTGTTCCCGTACTGGGAATACCGGCTGATGGGCAAGCTCGTCACCGACATGCTGACGTCGACCCGCAAGTATTTCGAGGCCGTGTGGCGCGCCGGGCGCGGCGCATCGCCGCCGCCCGTGCCGACCGCCGACGGCGCGGCGGTCGTGCCGGTCGTCGCCGCGGCGATCGAAGCGCCCACCACCGCCCTCGACGACGACTACCGCTACCGCCTCGCGCGCAAGGACGTGCACATCGCGTTCGCGAACCTCGGCCAGGCGTTCCAGCGGATGATGATCGAGCCGAAGGCGCACCAGCGCTTCGTGCCGGAGCTGAACGACCTGCTCGTGCAGACGCACGTGCTCGGTGCGCAGATCACCGCCGCCGCGCCGCTGATCCGCAGCGCGTGCGCGGCCGACGAGAGCCTCGTCCACGACGACGCGCTGCACCGCGGCCTGTCCGCCGTGCTGGAGAACCTCGAGAAGGCGGAAGCCGGCGAGCCGCCGCCGGCCGACCAGCTCGATGCGACGAAGCAGATCACGCGCGAGCTCGACGCGATGGTCGTGTCCGCGGAAAAATCCGACGCGGTGGGCGCCGAGCTCACGCACGACCTGAAGGTGCTCGCACACCAGTGCAAGCAGATGCTCGCGTCGTCGCTGCTGATCCGCAAGGACGCGAGCGTCATCCGCCTGCCTGCATGACCGCATGACGTCGTTCCCGCCGCCGGCCGGCCGCGCATGCAAGCGGGCCGACCGGCGGCGCTCCACCGCTTCCCCGCTCCCGCAATACCGTTCCGCAGCATGACCCGCCCGTCCCACCCGGCCCGTGCGCGCGCCGCGCGTTTGTCCCACCCGCGATTCAACCGGTTGCGCCAGTCAGGGAATACCCGATTCCGGTCACATGGCCGGGCTTGTTATCATTCGTTCACATTCAAGTTGTATAGACAACTTGAGCCGACCGGGCCAGCCCTGCTCGCCCGGTCCGTCGCATAACGATATCGGAGACTCGATGAAGAACCTGCAGCGCCACCTGAGCGCACGGCACATCCGCTTTCTCGCGCTGGGCTCGGCGATCGGCACCGGCCTGTTCTACGGCTCGGCATCCGCGATCCAGCTCGCGGGCCCGGCGGTGATCCTCGCCTACATCCTGGGCGGCGCGGCCGTCTACATGGTGATGCGCGCGCTCGGCGAGATGGCCGTGCGCGAACCCGTCGCCGGCTCGTTCGGCCACTACGCGACCGAAAACCTCGGCCCGTTCGCCGGCTTCGTCACCGGCTGGACCTACACGCTCGAAATGGTGATCGTCGCGATCGCCGACATCACCGCGTTCGGCATCTACATGAGCTTCTGGTTTCCGGACGTGCCGCAATGGATCTGGGTGCTCGGCGTCGTCGCGGTCATCTGCGGGCTGAACCTGTGTCACGTGAAGGTGTTCGGCGAGCTCGAATTCTGGCTGTCGATCATCAAGGTCGGCGCGATCGTCGCGATGATCGGCGGCGGCGTCGCGATCCTGCTGACTGGCATGCACTTCGGCCATTCGGCCGACGTGCCGACATTCGCGAACCTGTGGAACCATGGAGGCTTCTTCCCGAACGGGATCGGCGGGCTGATCGCGTCGCTGTCGGTCGTGATCTTCGCGTACGGCGGCATCGAGGTGATCGGGATGAGCGCAGGCGAGGCGAAGGATCCCGAGCGCGTGATTCCGCGCGCGATCAACGCGGTGCCCGCGCGCATCCTGCTGTTCTACGTGCTGACGATGGTCGTGCTGATGTCGATCAGCCCGTGGACCGGCGTCGGCAGCGACGGCAGCCCGTTCGTGCAGATCTTCTCGGCGCTCGGCGTGAAGTCGGCCGCGACGATCCTCAACCTCGTGGTGATCAGCGCGGCGATCTCGGCAATCAACAGCGACATCTTCGGCGCGGGCCGGATGATGTTCGGGATGGCGCGGCAGGGCCAGGCGCCGCGCGTGCTGATGACGACGTCGCGGCACGGCGTACCGTGGGTCACGGTGCTCGTGATGGCCGGCGCGCTGCTGGTCGGCGTGGTGCTCAACTACCTGATGCCGAAGGACGTGTTCCTGGTGGTCGCCGCGATCGCGACGTTCGCGACCGTGTGGGTGTGGCTGATGATCCTGCTGTCGCAGGTCGCGATGCGCCGTCGCCTGTCGAGCGCGGAAGTCGCCGCGCTGAAGTTCAAGGTGCCGCTGTGGCCCGTCGGGCCCGCGCTGACGATCGCGTTCATGGGTTTCGTGATCGTGATGCTCGGCTGGTTCGATGACACGCGCGTCGCGCTCTACGTCGGCGCGGGATGGCTCGTGCTGCTCGCGGTCGTGTTCTACGCACGGATCCGCCCGAAGTTCGCGCCTGCGTCACGTTGACGCACGACTGACCTTCCCATGCGGCGCGCCGGGTCCGGCGCCCGCGTCTGTCCCGGCGCGACGCGGCGCATTGCGCGTCGTCCGCCGCTTCCCCGCTCCTCCCACCTGTCTCGCACGTCGCTTGCACCCCGAGCCCGCCGGGCCGCAGCGATCATGCCGGCCGTGCCGGCGTCAGTGCGACGCGGCGCTCGCAGCCTCGGCCGGATGGGCCTCGTCGCCCGCCGCTCCCCCTGCTGTTCCCCACACGTCGCTTGCGCCCCAAGCCAACCAGGCCGCAGCGATCATGCCGGCCGTGCCGGCGTCAGTGCGACGCGGCGCTCGCGGCCTCGGCCGGATGGGCCTCGTCGTACGCGTGCTTCTGCGAGATCGCGTTGTACGCGATCGTCCCGATCACGAGCAGCACGGCCACGACGATCAGGATGCTCACGTTGCGGACAGGGTTCTTCTTGCGCTGATCGTTCATGGTCAGTCCGGCTCCGTCGAATTCGTTGAAGCGGGCATTCTACGCGCTTGCGCCCGCGCCGCGACGCGCCGTTACGCCCCTCTCATCCCGCCTTCCACCCCGCTTTCCACCACCTTTCATTTGATAATCATTCCCATTTCGATCTAGAATCGAAAGTCTTTCGTTTTGTAATGTTTCGGGTCGCTCGGGCGGCAGGCACGCCCCGGAACGCCTCTTCGTCCGCCTGCCTCACCGGAGTCTCCATGTCGAATCCGCGCACCCGCCTGCTGCCGCTCGCCGGCGCCCTTGCCGTTGCCGCCGCCGCGTTCGCGCCGCTGGCCCACGCCGCCGAGGAAGTGAGCCTGTACACCACCCGCGAACCGAAACTGATCCAGCCGCTGATCGACGCGTTCACGCAGCAGAGCGGCGTCAAGGTCAACACGGTGTTCGTGAAGGACGGCCTGCTCGAGCGCGTGAAGGCGGAAGGCGCGCAGTCGCCGGCCGACGTGCTGATGACGGTCGACATCGGCAACCTGCTCGACCTCGTCGACGGCGGCCTCGCGCAGCCGGTGCGCTCGAAGGTGCTCGACGACGCGATTCCCGCGAACCTGCGCGGCGCGCAGGGTGACTGGTACGCGCTATCGCTGCGCGATCGCGTGCTGTATGTGGAGAAGGACCTGAAGGTCGACGCGTTCCGCTACGAGGATCTCGCCGATCCGAAATGGAAGGGCAAGGTCTGCATCCGCTCGGGGCAGCATCCGTACAACACGGCGCTCGTCGCGGCGATGATCGCGCACGACGGCGAGGCCGCGACCGAAAAGTGGCTGCGCGGCGTGAAGGCGAACCTCGCGCGCAAGGCGACGGGCGGCGACCGCGACGTCGCGCGCGACATTCTCGGCGGGATCTGCGACGTCGGCCTCGCCAACGCGTACTACGTCGGTCACATGAAGAACGCGGAGCCGGGCACCGATGCGCGCAAGTGGGGCGACGCGATCAAGGTCGTGCGGCCGACGTTCGCGAACGCGAAGAGCGGCGGCACGCACGTCAACATCAGCGGCGCGACGGTCGCGAAGCACGCGCCGCACAAGGCCAACGCGGTGAAGCTGCTCGAATACCTCGTGTCGCCGCAAGCGCAGGCGCTCTATGCGCAGGCGAACTACGAATACCCGGTGCGCGCGAACGTGAAGCTCGATCCGGTGATCGCGAGCTTCGGCACGCTGAAGGTCGACCCGCTGCCGCTGACCGACATCGCGAAGCATCGCAAGGCGGCCAGCCAGCTCGTCGACAAGGTCGGCTTTGACAACTGATGCATCGTTCGTCCGCGCGCGCCGCCGGCCGTTGCGTTCGCGCGCGGGCAGCCTCTGGCTCGGCGCGGCCGTCGCGATTGCCGCGGCGGTCGCGGCGCCGCTCGCGGTGCTGGTCGCCGCCGCGTTCGGCGCCGATCTCGCGCACTGGAAGCATCTCGGCGCCTTCGTGCTGCCGCAGGCGCTCGCCAATACGCTGCTGCTGCTCGCGGGCGTCGGCGCGATCGTCACGGTGGTCGGTACCGGCTGCGCATGGCTCGTCACCGCGTACGACTTTCCCGGCCGCCGGATACTGACCTGGGCGCTGCTGCTGCCGCTCGCGGTACCCACCTATATCGTCGCGTTCGCGTATCTCGACCTGCTCCACCCGATCGGCCCCGTGCAGGGCGCGATCCGCTGGCTGCTCGGCTTCGACAGCCCGCGCCAGTTCCGCCTGCCCGACCTGCGCTCGCTGCCCGGTGCGATCTTCGTGCTCGGCTTCGTGCTGTATCCATACGTGTACCTCAGCACCCGCGCGATGTTCGTCACGCAGTCCGCGAGCCTGCTCGAAGCCGCGCGCACGCTCGGCGCGGGACGTATCGCGACATTCTGGCGCGTCGTCGTGCCGCTCGCGCGGCCCGCGATCGCCGTCGGCGTGAGCCTCGCGCTGCTCGAAACGCTGAACGACATCGGCGCGTCGGAATTCCTCGGCGTGCAGACGCTGACCGTCTCGGTCTACACGACGTGGATCACGCGCTCCGATCTCGCCGGCGCCGCGCAGATCGCGCTCGCGATGCTCGCGATCGTCGTCGGCATGATCGTGCTCGAACGCTATGGGCGTCGCCGCCAGCGCTACGCGCACGGCCGGCGCATGCGTCCGCTCGCGCCGCGCAAGCTGACCGGCGCGGCCGCGTGGAGCGCCGCCGTGGCCGGCTGGCTGCCGGTGCTCATCGGCTTCGGCGCGCCGGCCGCGTACCTCGCGGTCGAGACCGGCAAGCGGCTGCATCTCGTCGGCGGCGTGTCGGCGCAATTGCTGACCGGGCTCGCGAACACGCTGACGATCGCCGCCGCCGCGACCGTCACCACCCTTGCCTGCGGGCTCGTCGTCGCCTGGTCGGCACGCGCGCGGCGCGACAGCGCCCATGCGGGCCCGGCCCGCGTGTGTGCACGCATCGCGAGCCTCGGCTACGCGGTGCCGGGCACCGTGCTCGCGATCGGCCTGCTGATCCCGTTCGCGGCGGCCGACCGGCTGCTCGGCGCGGCGCTCGGCCGCGACGGGCTGCTGTTGATGGGTTCGGCGGCCGCGCTCGTGATCGCGTACACCGTGCGCTTTCTCGCGATCTCGACCGGCAGCATCGAGGCGGGCCTCGCGCGCATTCCGCCGTCGCTCGAACAGGCCGCGCGCTCGCTCGGCGAGACGGCCGGCGGCACGCTGCGCCGCGTGCACCTGCCACTGCTGCGCCCCGCGCTCACGACGAGCGCGCTGCTCGTCTTCGTCGACGCGATGAAGGAGCTGCCGGCAACCCTGCTGCTGCGCCCGCTGAATTTCGACACGCTCGCGACCTGGCTGTACGCGGAAGCCGCGCGCGGCACCTATGAGGAAGGCGCGGTCGCCGCGCTCGCGATCGTGCTGGCCGGGCTCGTGCCCGTGATCCTGCTCGCGCGCACCCGTCACAAGATCGGAGCCTGACATCGTGAACCTGCTCGAACTCGACGACCTCTGCGTCGCCTACGACACGCCGCACGGCCGCCGCACGGTGGTCGACGGGCTGAGCCTCGCGCTGCCGCGCGGCGACATCGGCTGCCTGCTCGGCGCCTCGGGCTGCGGCAAGACCACCGTGCTGCGCGCGATCGCGGGCTTCGAACCCGTGCGCATGGGGCGCATCGTGCTGGACGGCACGCCCGTCGCGGCGCCGTCGCTCGACGTGCCGCCCGAGCGGCGGCGCATCGGGATGATGTTCCAGGACTATGCGCTGTTCCCGCACCTGAGCACGGCCGACAATGTCGCGTTCGGCCTGCGGCGCATGCCGAAGGCCGAGCGGCGCACCCGCGTCGCGGACATGCTCGAACTCGTCGGTCTCGCCGATGCAGGGCACGCGTATCCGCACGAACTGTCGGGCGGCCAGCAGCAGCGCGTCGCGCTCGCCCGCGCGCTTGCGCCGTCGCCCGAGCTGCTGCTGCTCGACGAGCCGTTCTCGAATCTCGACGTCGATACGCGCGAGCGGCTCGCGTTCGAGCTGCGCGACATCCTGAAACGCACGGGTCATACCGCGATCCTCGTCACGCACAATCAGGCCGAAGCGTTCGCGATCGCCGACCGGATCGGCGTGATGAAGGATGGCCGGCTCGCGCAATGGGACACGCCCTACGCGCTGCATCATCATCCGGCCAGCCCGTTCGTCGCGGAGTTCGTGCGCAGCGACGCGCTGGCGGACGAACGCGCCCGGGCGCTGGCGCGTGGCCGCTAAGCGTGATGACGAGGGCGGCGTGCTCTGTGCGCGCCCGCCGTACCGCGCTACGCCGGTTCGGACAGATCGCGCACCGGCAGCGCGGTCGAATACTTGATCTGCTCCATCGCGAACGACGAGCTCACGTCGAACAGCGGCACCGCGCGGATCAGATGCTTGTAGACGCGATCGTAATCGTCGATGCCGGCCACCACGACCCGCAGCAGATAGTCGGTCTCGCCGCTCATCCGGTACACCTCGACGACTTCCGGCATGTCGCGCACGGCCTGCGTGAAACGCTGCGCCCACTCCTCGGTGTGCTGGTTCGTCCGAATCGCGACGAACACGGTCGTGCCGACTCCAAGCTTGCGTGGATCGCACAGCGCGACCTGCGCGCGGATCGCGCCGGTTTCCTTGAGCCGCTGCACGCGCTTCCAGCAGGGCGTCTGCGACAGGTTCACGCGCTGCGCGAGTTCCGCGATCGGCAATGTGGCATCTGCCTGCAACAGCTCCAGCAGCTTGCGATCGATGGCATCCATTTCCCCAGTCCTTCGTAGATAGAAATTTTTTCTATACATCGTGCATGACGGGGAACGATATGGAAACCGCTGCGCGGCGTCGACCGGGATAAATACCAATCAGCGAGGGATACGCGCGCGATGTGCGGAATGCCGCGCGCAGCGGCCTTGTCGATGAGCGGCCGCTCAAACGAAACAGGCGATCCCGCCCGTCGAGGTGGAATCGCCTGAAGCTCGTTGCGACCGCGTGGGCTGCCGGGCGCTTACGAATGCTCACGGACGTTCACGGAAAACGCGCCACACGCGCGCCGCCTCGCCGTGATGTCGCGATATCGCTCAATACGCGACCGTCGCGATCTCGCGCACGAAGCTGTCTTGCTCGAGCGCGTCGACGAACGCGACCGCGTAGTCTTCCGCCGAGATCTGGCTGTTGCCCTGCGCGTCCACGATCAGCTTGCCGACGCCCGTGCGGAACGTGCCCGTGCGCTCGCCCGGCGCGATCATGGCGGCCGGCGCGAAGAACGTCCAGTCGAGATCACCGACCGTTTGCAGATAGTCGAGCGCATCGCGGTGCGCGAGCGCGACGGCCTTGTACGCGTCCGGGAAGCCTTCGGTGTCGACCAGCTGCTTGCCCGGCGCGACTTCGAGCGAACCGGCGCCGCCCACCACCACGAGCCGCTTCAGGCCCGCCTGACGCGTGCCGGCCACCAGCGCCTTTGCCGCCGCGACGACCTTCGCGGCATCATCCTGCTTCGGGCCGTACGCGCTCGCGACGACGTCGTGACCCGGCAGCGCGGCCGCGATGCTCGCCGCATCGAACAGGTCGGCCGCCTTCGCGACGATGCCGTCGGCGGACGCGCCCGGGTGGCGCGACAGCGCGGTCACGCGATGGCCGCGGCGCGCGGCTTCCGCGGCGATGCGCGAACCGATCATCCCGGTGGCGCCAAACAGTGCGATGTTCAGGGTACGTTGCGTCATGTCGATTCTCCAGAAAGAAAAAGTAACTAAAGTGATTACATATAAGACCGAAAAAAAACGGAGCGAAACTCCGTCGTGTCGGCCGCCGCGCGTGCGCGTCGCCCAGCCTCCTGCCCTGCATCATCCGTCCCCTGCGCTTAGCCGCCGGCGCTTCCCGCGGGCCGGCTGCGATGCTCCGATTCGAGCACGTCGGCCGTGACGTCCGCGAGGGTGCGCGTGGCAAGCGATGCTTCCATCGCGCGCTGCGCGTCGCCGATGTAGTCGATCAGCACGCCCTGGATGTGCCGCCCGACGAGACACGCGGGATTCGGCGCCTCGCGATGCAATGCGAACAACTGCGCATCGTCGACCGCGCGATACACGTCGAGCAACGTGATCTCACCCGGCTCGCGCGCCAGCAGCGCCCCGCCGCCCGCGCCGAGCTGCGACGTGGTCAGCCCCGCGGCCGCCAGCATCGACAGCAGACGACGAATCAGCGCCGGATTCGTGTTCACGCTGCCCGCGATGATGTCGGACGACAGCGGCGCGCCTTCCTGCATCGACAGCAAGGCAAGCACGTGAACGGCAAACGCGAACCGGCTGCTGGTATTCATTGCTCACTCACCTGGCGACGCCGGCCCGAACCGCAGCCGGCGACAATGTGTAACCACTATAATTACATTTCACGCATTGCGCAAGTGCCGGGTTACTCGCCGCTGGCAGGCTTCGCACCGGATGCATTCTGCTGGCTCCACTGCTGCAGCTTCTTGCCGGCTTCCGCCATTTTCGCGCCCGCTTCGGACGCCGCATGCGCGACGACCGCGGAAGCGGCCGCATCGAGCTGCGCCTGCGCGGCGGACGCGAGACCGCTCGCGGACAGCGGCGGCACGGCCGAGGCCGCGCTCGCGATGCCGGCCTTCGCGGCATTGAGCTGCTGGTTGACGGTGCTCGCCACCTGGTCGAGCGCCTTGGCCGCGCTGTTGGCGGCGTCGGTGGCCGCGCTCGCGGCCGTATCGGCTTGCTGGGCCGGCGTGCCGGACTTCTCGCAGCCTGCGAGCAACAGCAGCGCACCGACGGCCGCGGCCGCCAGCACGAACCCGGGCGCGCGACGCGCCCGCGAAGTCTTCATCTTCATCAGCAATCTCCGGCCGTGCAGTGCACGGCCTGAATGGTTGGACCGATGCCGATGATACCGCTTGTGGAACAGGGCCACCGACCACTCCCGCTTAAAAATGCCTTTCAATTTCGGACTCGTCTGATTCAATCGCACGCGCGCCGACACTAAAGTGGGCAGCCTTCCATCCGCTCCGTCCGCTTCCCGCTTCTCCATGGCTTTCCTCATCGACTGGTTCATCGCGCTGGCCGCCGTGCTCGCCGCCACCCTGTTCCTGTGTCTTCGCTCGCCGTCCGCGACGCGCCTGCGTGCCGTCGGGCGTGCGCGCCGCGTGGCGTGCGCGCGCCTGCTCGTTCAAGCGGTGATCGGCTTCTGGACGGCCGCGCTGATCGTCGCGCAAGGCATCCTCGGTCCCGACGGCGACGGCCAGTCGCACGCGGGCGTCGCCGCGCTCACGTTCGCGGCACTCGGGCTCGCGGCCGTCGCCGCCTACTGGTGCGCATGCGCGCTGCGGCTGCGGCGGCCACGGACGCTGTTCGCGCGCCGCTGACGCGCCAGACCGGTGCATCGCGGCACATCACGCCGCCCCGCGCCGCGCGTCGCACGCACCAGTTGCGCACGTTTCGCACCACGCGCGTGCATCGGGTGCGCTCCTCTCGCCGCATCCAGCCCGCCCCGCGACTGTGCATGCTTCACCGGAATGCCGCGCCGCGCGGCCTTTCGCACCATTTGCACGCAGCGATTCACCAAGTTGGCTCGATACTTGCATTCCTCGCGCATTTTTTGCGCAAGGAAGCCACGGCATGGATGGTCTGAAATCCGGCGTCGATACACTGTTCCTGTTGATCGGCGCCGTCATGGTGCTCGCGATGCACGCGGGCTTTGCATTCCTCGAACTCGGCACGGTCCGCAAGAAGAACCAGGTCAACGCGCTCGTGAAGATCCTGGTCGACTTCTCGGTGTCGACGCTCGCGTACTTCTTCATCGGCTACACGATCGCGTACGGCGTCGAGTTCTTCGACGACATCGGCACGCTGTCGCAGCACAACGGCTATGCGCTCGTGCGCTTCTTCTTCCTGCTGACGTTCGCGGCGGCCATCCCCGCGATCGTGTCCGGCGGCATCGCGGAGCGCGCGAAATTCAATCCGCAGCTCGTCGCGACGCTGATCATCGTCGGCTTCATCTATCCGTTCTTCGAAGGGATCGCATGGAACGACCGCTTCGGCGTGCAGGACTGGCTCACGCATGCGTTCGGCGCGCCGTTCCACGATTTCGCGGGCTCGGTCGTCGTGCACGCATTCGGCGGCTGGGTCGCGCTGCCGGCCGTGCTGCTGCTCGGCGCACGCCACGGCCGCTATGCGAAGGACGGCCGGATCGCCGCGCATCCGCCGTCGAACATTCCGTTCCTCGCGCTCGGCGCGTGGGTGCTCGCGGTCGGCTGGTTCGGCTTCAACGTAATGAGCGCGCAGACGCTCGACAAGATCAGCGGCCTCGTCGCCGTGAACTCGCTGATGGCGATGGTCGGCGGCACGCTCGCCGCGTGGATGGCCGGCCGCAACGATCCGGGCTTCACGTACAACGGCCCGCTCGCGGGCCTCGTCGCGGTGTGCGCGGGCTCCGACGTAATGCACCCGATCGGTGCGCTCGTCACGGGCGCCGCGGCCGGCGCGGTATTCGTCGCGATGTTCACCTGCGTGCAGAACAAGTGGCGCATCGACGACGTGCTCGGCGTGTGGCCGCTGCACGGATTGTGCGGCGCGCTCGGCGGCGTCGCGGCCGGGGTGTTCGGGCAGCCCGTGTTCGGCGGCCTCGGCGGCGTGTCGTTCGTGTCGCAGCTCATCGGCACGCTCGGCGGCATCGCGATCGCCACCGCGGGCGGCACGCTCGTGTATGGCGCGCTGAAGGCCACCGTCGGGCTGCGCCTCGATCGCGAAGCCGAATTCGACGGCGCCGACCTGTCGATTCACCGCATCTCGGCGACGCCCGAGCGCGATTGAACACCATCCAGCACGAAACCGGCGTCCGTCAGCCCACCTGACGGACGTCATTACGTTTTCGATTCAAAAAACTTTCATCTAGCGTCCCTACACTTCGGTCCAGTTTTCAACTTGCCTTCGCCTTGCTTGCCGAGAGCCTGCTTCGCGACGGCCATTCTTCCAACATCTGAAACTGGACTCCACATGCCCGCGTTGCCCAATGCTTCCCGTCGTCAGGCCCTGAAGATCCTCGCCGGCGCGCCCATGCTGCCCCTCTCCGGCCTCGCGCTGCCGGCTCTCCTGACCGGTTGCGGCGGCGACGACAATCCGACGGCGACGCCGGCCGCCGCCGCGTACACGTCGGCGGCGTTCTCGGCGATGGCGGCGCCCTCGCTCGACAACGCGGCCGCGATGGCCACGACGACGGTCGGCTCGACGCTGTCGGTGTCGTTCTCGGACGGCTCGTCGCGCAACTTCAAGCTCGCGTACCGGCCGTTCTTCGTGACGGGCGACATGGTGCCGGACGGCAAGGGCGGCACGACGCTCGCGGGCGGCTACTACGACATCAACAACCAGCCGATCATCGACCGCTCGGTGGCCGGCAAGGAGCGCCAGTTCTATTCGGACTGCCCGGACGGCAGCTCGCTGCTGACGCTGAAGAACGCGAACGTCGCCGGCGTGAAGGGCAACACGGTGTTCGCGGTCGTGCAGTTCGAATACACGACGCGCGACCAGGCGAGCGCATCGCAGTACGGCCAGCTGCCGTCGCCGATCGCGGTGATCACGCTCGACCAGGATCCGTCCAGCGGCGCGCTGAAGGTCGTCAAGTACCACAACGTCGACACGTCGAGCGCGCACGGCCTGTGGATCACCTGCGGCGCGAGCCTGTCGCCGTGGGGCACGCACCTGTCGAGCGAGGAATACGAGCCGGACGCGACGAAGGCCGCGACCGACGCGCAGTTCAAGGCATTCAGCAAGAACACGTTCGGCGACGAGACCAAGGCGAACCCCTATCACTACGGCCACCTGCCCGAGATCACGGTGAACCCGGACGGCACCGGCACGGTGAAGAAACACTACTGCCTCGGCCGCATCTCGCACGAGCTGATCCAGGTGATGCCGGACCAGCGCACCGTGATGATGGGTGACGACGCCACCAACGGCGGCCTGTTCATGTTCGTCGCCGACAAGGCGGCCGACCTGTCGGCCGGCACGCTGTACGTCGCGAAGTGGACGCAGACGTCGTCCGCCGGCGCCGGCAGCGCGACGCTGACGTGGATCCGGATCGGCCACGCGACGAGCAGCGAGATCGAGACGCTCGCGAACACGCTGAAGGCGTCGGACATCATGGACCTGACGACGACCGACCCGAACGACGCGAGCTACACGAAGATCCACTTCGGCGGCAAGTTCAACTGGATGCGCGTGAAGCCGGGGATGGAAAAGGCGGCCGCGTTCCTCGAGACGCACCGCTATGCGGCGCTGATCGGCGGCAGCATGGCGTTCACGAAGCTCGAGGGCACGACGGTGAACGCGAAGGACAAGATCGTCTACACGGCGATGTCGCGGATCGAGACGTCGATGGTCAAAGGCAATGCGGTGTCGCGCGACGTCGCGGTGGACAAGAAGATCGCCGCGGGCGCCGTCTATGCGCTGAACCTGAAGGCCGGCCAGCGCGACACGTCGGGCGGCGCGATCGACAGCGAATGGGTGCCGGTCGACATGGCCGCGCCGGCGGCGCTCGTCGGCGAGGACCTCGCCGCGGCCGACGCGCTCGGCAACCTCGCGAATCCGGACAAGATCGCGAACCCCGACAACCTGAAGTTTTCCGAAAAGCTGCGCACGCTCTTCATCGGCGAAGACTCGGGCATGCACGTCAACAACTTCCTGTGGGCGTACAACGTCGACACGAAGTCGCTCGCGCGCGTGCTGTCGTGCCCGGCCGGCGCCGAATCGACGGGCCTGCACGCGGTCGACGAGATCAACGGCTGGACCTACGTCATGAGCAACTTCCAGCACGTGGGCGACTGGGAGACGCCGCTGCACGACAAGGTCAAGCCGACGCTCGACCCGCTCGTGCGCGCGAACTACAAGGACCGCTTCGGCGCCTGCGTCGGCTACCTGACGGCCGAGCCGACCAGCATCAAGCTCGCGAAGGCCTGAGCGGCCGGGGGTCTTGACCGGCCCCCTTTCTCTTCATCACGTTTCATTCGTCGGCGCTCCACGCCGGTTCATGCGCGATGCCCAGTGCGGGCGTCGCGCTTTTTTTTGCGCGCACGCCGCACTGACGCCATTCGCCGCCCTGCTCACAACGGGCATTGGAGGTCGCCCTCCTCCCAGGAACACCTTCATCGTCATTCAGAACAATTCATACGACTGGCGATGTTGCTTCGCCTATGCTCGGACAGCACTCGCGCGCACGTCGCTCCGATGGCGCGTCGTCCGAACCGAAACGGGAACCGACACATGTCCACCACCACGCCTTCGATCGTTCACCACACCGTCACCGCGAACGGCATTCGACAACATTTCATCGACGCGGGCAGCGGGCCTGTCGTGGTCCTGCTGCACGGTTTCCCGGAAACCAGCTTCGCATGGCGGTTCCAGATTCCCGTCCTGGCGCAACGCTACCGCGTCATCGTGCCCGACCTGCGCGGCTACGGCGAAACCGACAAGCCGGCCGCCGGCTACGACAAACGCAACATGGCCCGCGATCTCGTCGCATTGCTCGACACGCTTGGCATCGGCCGAATCGCGCTGGTCGGGCACGATCGCGGCGCACGCGTCGCGACACGCTTCGCGAAGGACTTCCCCGAGCGCCTCGAGCGCCTCGTCGTGATGGACAACGTGCCGACCCGCATCGTCGCGGAGAACATGACAGCCCAGACGGCACGCGCGTACTGGTTCTTCCTGTTTCATCAGGTAGCGGACCTGCCCGAAGCCCTGATCGCCGGCAAGGAGGCCGAGTGGCTCAGCTACTTCTTCTCCGACTGGTGCTACAACCCGCACGCCATTTCCGGCGAGGCGTTCGACACGTATGTCCGGGCCTATCGTCGTCCCGGCGCCGTACGTGGCGCACTCGCCGACTACCGCGCGAACGCGGAAGACGTCAAACAGGATCTCGCCGACGCCGATGTGAAGATCGCATGCCCGACCATGGCGATCTGGGGTGAGGATTTCTACGCGGTCGGCAAGATGTTCGACATGAAATCCGTCTGGGAAAGCATGGCGACACATCTTCGGGCCGAGCCCATCGCGCAATGCGGCCACCTTCCGCAGGAAGAACAGCCGGAACGCGTCAACGCGCTGCTGCTCGATTTCCTGAAGAGCTGGGAAGGTTGAATCCGCGGCGCACCGGCATCGACGCGGCAGGAAATCGGACGCGCGGCACGCGCGATCCACTGGTTGACAGGAGCACTTCATGAATGACGTATCGACGCCGCGGGCACTCGTGATCGGCGGATCGGTAGGCGGACTCTTCACGGCAACCGCGCTGCGTGCGGCTGGATGGCGCGTCCGCGTGTTCGAACAGTCGCCAAGCGAGCTCGATAGCCGCGGCGGCGGCATCGTCCTGCAGCCGCCGATCGTCCGCGCGTTCGCATTCGGCGGAGTACCGATGCCGGGCGATACCGGCGTGGATTCGAGCGAGCGGATCTATCTCGACGAGGGTGACCGGATCGTGCAGCAAATGCGCGTGCCGCAAACCCAGACTGCGTGGAATGTGATCTATACGGCGCTGAAGCGCGCGCTGCCAGCGGGCGTCGTCCATGCAGGCGAGACGTTCGAGCGACTCGATTCCGATGGCGCGCGCGTGACCGCGCATTTCGCGAGCGGCCGCGTAGAACACGCGGATCTGCTCGTCGGCGCGGATGGCGGGCGCTCCGGCGTGCGCGCGCAACTGCTGCCCCATACGCAACCCACCTATGCGGGCTACGTTGCGTGGCGCGGGCTCGTGGACGAACATGACCTGCCCGATCAGGTACTTCGCATGCTGCGCAACCGCTTTACGTTTCAGCAGGGTGACGCACATCTGTTCCTGACCTACCTGGTGCCAGGCCGCGACGGCACCGTCGAGCCCGGCAAACGGCGCGTGAACTGGGTGTGGTACCGGCGTCTGTCGTACGACAAGCTACCTGAACTGTTTCTTTCCCGGGACGGCACACAGCGAGACGGATCGCTGCCGCCCGGTGCAATGCCCGACGACAGTCGGTCGGAACTCGTCGACGCGGCCCGCAACCTGCTCGCGCCGACGCTCGCCGCGCTCGTCGACGCAACGCACGCGCCGTTCGCACAGGCAATTCGGGATCTTGTCGTCGAGCGAATGGTGTTCGGCCGCGCGGTACTGCTTGGCGACGCGGCTTGCCTTGTCCGCCCACATACCGCCGCCGGCGTGGCAAAGGCGGCGGACAATGCGGTTGGACTCGCCGAAGCGATGCAGGCTTTCGCGCGAGGCACGGCGTTCGACGCCGCCCTGTCGCGTTGGGAACGCGATCAGCAGAAGATCAACGCTTCGCTGTCGGCGCTCGGTATTTCACTGGGTACGCGCATCATGGGATCGACGTGACCACCCAGATAGCGCCGAGGCAGTCGAACCGCCGGACATCACGTTGATGAGGAAATAGCGCTCCAGATCGGGCGCCGAACAACAACCTTCGGCAATGCGGCATACTTTGACGTTTTTGAGACCGCTCTTGCTAGCTGCTGCAAACTTTGTTGCGCGCCGATAACGGGCAAAAAAAAGCGCCACGGAGACCGTGGCGCTAAAAAAGTTCTAGCCATTCCGAGGGCCGTGCTAGAACCTGAGAGACTGCGCGAAACACCGTTGCCGGTTAAACTCCTGAAACGATGTTTCGAAAACGTGAGACATTCTTTCCGTTTCCGCCCGACAAGTCAAGCGGTATTTGCACCGGCTCCTGCACTTTCCGGCAATGGTCATTTGAGAACTTTCCTAATAAACCAAGGGTGAACCCGTAAAATCCCATACGATGAACGATTCACCCACGGAACATGCATCTTTTGACAATCATCTTACGATACCAACAAAATTGAAATCGAGTTTCGGAAATAGAGAGAATTCCTCGTGTCGATATCTGTAACGCCTCCCGCACCCCGGGACCGTGAATCGGCGCCGGACGAGATCACCGCGCTTGCGCGCGGCCTCGCCGTGCTGCGCCGCATCGCGGCCGCCGACGCCCCCGTCAGCAACCGCGAGCTGACCGAATTGACGGGCATCCCGAAGCCGACCGTGTCGCGCATCACGGCGACGCTCGTCAGCGCCGGCTTCCTGTTCCAGCTGCCCGACAGCGAGCGCTTCGTGCTGACCGCGTCGGTGCTGGAGCTGAGCCACGGCTTCCTGCGCAACTTCGATATCCGCGCGCGCTCGCGGCCGTTCATGATCGAGCTGGCCGAGCGCACGTCGCTGTCGGTGCACCTCGCGGTGCGCGACCGGCTCGACATGGTCGCGATCGACGTGATCCGGCCGCGCTCGGCGGTGCTGGTCACGCGCCTCGAGATCGGCTCGCGGATGGACATCGCACGCACCGCGGTCGGCCGCGCGTATCTCGCGGCGCTGGAGGACGACGAGCGGCGCACGCTGCTCGACGCGCTGCGCGCGACGGCCGGCGACGATTGGCCGCACGTGTCGGCGCGCCTGAACCCCGGTCTCGAGGACGCGATGCGCGCAGGCCACGCGATCGCGATCGGCGAATGGCGCGAAGGGCTGAACGCGGTCGCGGCCGGCTTCGTCGGCCCGTCGGGCCAGCGCTACTCGGTGAACTGCGGCGGCGCATCGAGCCAGTGTTCGGCCGAATGGCTGCAGGAACACGTGGTGCCCGCGCTGCACGAATGCATCGCGAAAATCACCCGCGAGATCGGCGGCGCACCGGCCCGGCGCAGCGCCGCGTAATCGATCCGTCATCGTCCCGTCGCGTTATGTAACGACCGTAACCCGTTGAAAGATAGACCGCTGGACTGTAACGGGGACGGGACGTAGCATCATGCCCATCGTCGCGCCGCATTCGCGGTGCGCACCGCTCTTTCCCGCGCGGACCGCCAGGGCCGGACCGAGCCGGCCCTCGCGGCATCGCATGCCCACGCGCCGCTCCACCCCCGTTTTCCGGCACGCCGCGCCGTCTTCCTGACAGAACACGATGGACAACCAACAAAAGCCCACGCCCCCTTCGAAGGATCCCGCCTCCCCTGCCGCCCGTCGCCCGCGCCGCACGCTGGTGATCGGGACGCTCGCAGTCGTCATCGGCGGCCTGCTGTGGTGGCACCCGTGGAGCCGCACGCCGGCCGGCACGCAGGCCGCAGGCAGCGCGGCCTCCGGCGCGAGCGCCGGCGGCGGCCATCGTGGCCGCGGCGGCCCGGCCGCGATGGCGAACATTCCGCAGCCCGTGTCGGTCGCGACCGCGACGCAAGGCGAGATGCCGATCGTGCTGTCCGCGCTCGGCACCGTGACGCCGCTCGCGAACGTGACGGTCAAGACGCAGCTGTCGGGCTATCTGCAGTCGGTCGCATTCCAGGAAGGCCAGCTCGTCAGGAAGGGCGACCTGCTCGCGCAGATCGACCCGCGTCCGTACCAGGTCGCGCTCGAAACCGCCGAAGGCACCTACGCCCGCGACGCGGCCTTGCTCGCGACGGCCCGCCTCGACCTGAAGCGCTACCAGACACTGCTGTCGCAGGACTCGATCGCGTCGCAGACGGTCGACACACAGGCGTCGCTCGTCAAGCAATACGAAGGAACGGTGAAGACCGACCAGGCGGCGATCGATTCCGCGAAGCTGAACCTCACGTACGCACGCATCACGGCGCCGGTGTCGGGCCGCGTCGGCCTGCGCCAGGTCGACCCCGGCAACTACGTGACGGCGGGCGACACGAACGGGATCGTCGTGATCACGCAGATGCAGCCGATGAGCGTGATCTTCACGACGTCGGAAGACAACCTGTCGCAGATCCTCAAGCAGGTGAACGCGGGCAAGAAGCTGTCGGTCACCGCGTACAACCGCAACAACACGGTGCCGCTCGAGACGGGCTCGCTCGAAACGCTCGACAACCAGATCGACACGAGCACCGGCACGGTCAAGCTGCGCGCGACGTTCGATAACAAGGAAGGCCTGCTGTTCCCGAATCAGTTCGTGAACACGCGCCTGCTCGTCGACGTGCTGCGCAATGCGACGATCGTGCCGACGGCCGCCGTGCTGACGGGCTCGATCGGCCAGTTCGTGTACATCGTCAAACCCGACAACACGGTGACGGTGCGCAAGGTCACGATCGGCCCGGTCGACGGCGAACGCACCAGCATCGTCAGCGGCGTCGCGCTCGGCGAGCGCGTGGTCACCGACGGCTCCGACCGGCTGCGCGAAGGCGCGAAGATCACGATCCCGGCCGACAAGCCGAAAGGCGCGTCGGGCGCGCACGGCGCCGGCGCGGCGTCCGGTGCATCGGGCGCGTCGGGTGCGTCCGGCCACCGCGGCGGACACAAGCACGGCGCGTCGCAGGCCGCGGCCCCCGCGGCCCAGTAACGCGCGGGCCGCTCGATGAATCCATCCCGCCTCTTCATTCTCCGGCCGGTCGGCACCGCCCTCCTGATGGCGGCGATCATGCTGGCCGGCCTCGTCGCGCTGCGCTTCCTGCCGCTCGCCGCGCTGCCCGAAGTCGACTACCCGACGATCCAGGTCCAGACCTTCTATCCGGGCGCGAGCCCCGAGGTGATGACGTCGTCGGTCACCGCGCCGCTCGAGCGGCAATTCGGGCAGATGCCGTCGCTGAACCAGATGTCGTCGCAAAGCTCGGCCGGCGCGTCGGTGATCACGCTGCAGTTCTCGCTCGACCTGCCGCTCGACATCGCCGAGCAGGAAGTCCAGGCCGCGATCAACGCGGCCGGCAACCTGCTGCCGTCCGACCTCCCGGCCCCGCCGATCTACGCGAAGGTCAACCCGGCCGACGCGCCGGTGCTGACGCTCGCCATCACGTCGAAGACCTTGCCGCTCACGCAGGTGCAGGACCTGACCGACACGCGCCTCGCGATGAAGATCTCGCAGATCGCCGGCGTCGGTCTCGTCAGCCTGTCGGGAGGCAACCGGCCGGCCGTGCGGATCCAGGCGAACCCGACCGCGCTCGCGCAGTACGGGATGAACCTCGACGACCTGCGCACGACGATCTCGAACCTGAACGTGAACACGCCGAAGGGCAACTTCGACGGCCCGACGCGCGCGTATACGATCAACGCCAACGACCAGCTCACCAGCGCCGACCAGTACAACTCCGCGGTCGTCGCGTACAAGAGCGGCCGCCCGGTGATGCTGACCGACGTCGCGAAGGTGGTCGCCGGCTCCGAGAACACCAAGCTCGGCGCGTGGGTGAACGCGGAGCCCGCGATCATCCTGAACGTGCAGCGCCAGCCGGGCGCGAACGTGATCGCGACCGTCGACGCGATCAAGGCGCAGCTGCCGAAGCTGCAGGAGACGCTGCCCGCGGCGCTGGACGTGCAGGTCGTCACCGACCGCACGACGATGATCCGCGCCGCCGTGCGCGACGTGCAGTTCGAGCTGCTGCTCGCGGTCGTGCTGGTCGTGCTGGTGATGTACCTGTTCCTCGCGAACGTCTACGCGACGATCATCCCGAGCCTGTCGGTGCCGCTGTCGCTGATCGGCACGCTCGCGGTGATGTACCTGGCCGGCTTCTCGCTGAACAACCTGTCGCTGATGGCGCTCACCATCGCGACCGGCTTCGTCGTCGACGACGCGATCGTGATGATCGAGAACATCGCCCGCTACGTCGAGGAAGGCCACACCGGCCTCGAGGCCGCGCTGAAGGGGTCAAGGCAGATCGGCTTCACGATCATCTCGCTGACGGTGTCGCTGATCGCGGTGCTGATCCCGCTGCTGTTCATGGGCGACGTGGTCGGCCGCCTGTTCCACGAATTCGCGATCACGCTCGCGGTGACGATCGTCATCTCGGCGATCGTGTCGCTCACGCTCGTGCCGATGATGTGCGCGAAGCTGCTGCGCCACTCGCCGCCGCCGGAAAGCCACCGCTTCGAGGCGCGCGTGCACCGCGTGATCGACGCAGTGATCGCGCGCTACGGGGTCGCGCTCGAATGGGTGCTGAACCGCCAGGGCTCGACGCTCGTCGTCGCGCTGCTGACGCTCGCGCTGACCGCCCTGCTCTACGTGTACATACCGAAGGGCTTCTTCCCCGCGCAGGATACCGGCGTAATCCAGGCGATCACGCAGGCGCCGCAGTCGATCTCGTACGGCGCGATGGCCGAACGCCAGCAGGCGCTCGCGGCCGAGATCCTGAAGGACCCGAACGTCGAGAGCCTCACGTCGTTCATCGGCGTCGACGGCAGCAACATCACGCTGAACAGCGGCCGGATGCTGATCAACCTGAAGGCGCGCGACCACCGCTCCGAGTCGTCCGCGCAGATCATCCGCGACCTGCAGCAGCGCGTCGCGAACGTGACCGGCATCACGCTGTTCATGCAGTCGGTGCAGGATCTGACGATCGACTCGACCGTGAGCCCGACGCAGTACCAGTTCATGCTGACGAGCCCGAACCCCGACGAGTTCGCGACCTGGGTGCCGAAGCTCGTCACGCGGCTGCAGAAGGAGCCGTCGCTCGCCGACGTCGCGACCGACCTGCAGAGCAACGGCCAGTCGGTGTACATCGAGATCGACCGCGCCAGCGCCGCGCGCTTCGGCATCACGCCGGCGACCGTCGACAACGCGCTGTACGACGCGTTCGGCCAGCGGATCGTATCGACGATCTTCACGCAGTCGAACCAGTACCGCGTGATTCTCGAGTCGGAGCCGAAGGAGCAGCATTACGCCGAATCGCTGAACGACATCTACCTGCCGTCCGCCGGCGGCGGCCAGGTGCCGCTGTCGTCGATCGCGTCGTTCCACGAACGGCCGTCGCCGCTGCTGATCGCGCACCTGTCGCAGTTCCCGTCGACGACGATCTCGTTCAACCTCGCGCCGGGCGCGTCGCTCGGCGAGGCCGTGAAGGCGATCGGCGCCGCGGAGAAGGACATCGGCCTGCCCGGCTCGTTCCAGACGCGCTTCCAGGGCGCGGCGCTCGCGTTCCAGGCGTCGCTGTCGAACCAGCTGTTCCTGATCCTCGCGGCGGTCGTCACGATGTACATCGTGCTCGGCGTGCTGTACGAGAGCTACATCCATCCGATCACGATCCTGTCGACGCTGCCGTCGGCCGGCGTCGGCGCGCTGCTCGCGCTGATGATCACCGGGCACGACCTCGACATCATCGGGATCATCGGGATCGTGCTGCTGATCGGCATCGTGAAGAAGAACGCGATCATGATGATCGACTTCGCGCTCGAGGCCGAACGGGTCGAGGGCAAGCCGCCGCGCGAGGCGATCTACCAGGCGTGCCTGCTGCGCTTCCGGCCGATCCTGATGACGACGCTCGCCGCGCTGCTCGGCGCGGTGCCGCTGATCGTCGGCGCGGGCGCCGGCTCCGAGCTGCGCCAGCCGCTCGGGATCGCGATCGCCGGCGGCCTGATCGTGTCGCAGGTGCTGACGCTGTTCACGACGCCGGTGATCTATCTCGGCTTCGACAGCCTCGCGCGCCGCGCGCGCGGCTGGTTCGAGCGGTACGGCCCCGGCGCCGATTCCGGCAAGCACACGGGTGCCTAAGCGATGAACCTGTCGCGCCCCTTCATCACCCGCCCCGTCGCGACGACGCTGCTCGCGCTCGGCGTCGCGCTCGCCGGCCTGTTCGCGTTCATCAAGCTGCCGGTGTCGCCGCTGCCGCAGGTCGACTTCCCGACCATCTCGGTGCAGGCGTCGCTGCCCGGCGCGAGCCCCGAGACCGTCGCGACCAGCGTGACGAGCCCGCTCGAGCGGCACCTGGGCTCGATCGCCGACGTCAGCGAGATGACGTCGACCAGCACGGTCGGCAACGCGCGGATCATCCTGCAGTTCGGGCTGAACCGCGACATCGACGGCGCCGCGCGCGACGTGCAGGCCGCGATCAACGCGGCGCGCGCCGACCTGCCCGCCTCGCTGAAGAGCAACCCGACGTACCGCAAGGTCAACCCGGCCGACTCGCCGATCATGATCGTGTCGCTCACGTCGGAAACGTCGTCGCCCGCGAAGCTGTACGACGCCGCGTCGACGGTGCTGCAGCAGTCGCTGTCGCAGATCGACGGGATCGGCCAGGTGTCGGTGAGCGGCTCCGCGAATCCGGCCGTGCGCGTCGAGCTCGAACCGCATGCGCTGTTCCACTACGGGATCGGCCTCGAGGACGTGCGGGCCGCGCTCGCGTCCGCGAACGCGAACAGCCCGAAGGGCGCGATCGAATTCGGCCCGAAGCACTACCAGCTCTATACGAACGACCAGGCGTCGCATGCGTCGCAGTACAGCGACCTGGTCGTCGCGTACCGCAACGGCGCGGCCGTGCGGCTGTCCGACCTGTCCGAGGTCGTCGACTCGGTCGAGGACCTGCGCAACCTCGGCTTGTCGAACGGCAAGCGCGCGGTGCTCGTGATCCTCTACCGGTCGCCCGGCGCGAACATCATCGAGACGATCGACCGGGTGCGCACCGCGCTGCCGCAGCTCACCGCGTCGCTGCCGGCCGACATCACCGTGACGCCGGTGCTCGACCGTTCGACGACGATCCGCGCGTCGCTGAAGGACACCGAGCACACGCTGCTGATCGCGATCAGCCTGGTCGTGATGGTCGTGTTCCTGTTCCTGCGCAACTGGCGCGCGACGCTGATCCCGAGCGTCGCGGTGCCGATCTCGATCATCGGCACGTTCGGCGCGATGTACCTGCTCGGCTTCTCGATCGACAATCTGTCGCTGATGGCGCTGATCGTCGCGACCGGCTTCGTCGTCGACGATGCGATCGTCGTGCTCGAGAACATCACGCGTCACATCGAGAACGGCAAGCCGCGGCTGCAGGCCGCGTTCGACGGCGCGCGCGAGGTCGGCTTCACGGTGCTGTCGATGAGCATCTCGCTCGTCGCGGTGTTCCTGCCGATCCTGCTGATGGGCGGCATCGTCGGGCGCCTGTTCCGCGAATTCGCGCTGACGCTGTCGCTCGCGATCGCGGTATCGCTCGCGGTATCGCTGACGGTCACGCCGATGATGTGCGCGCGGCTGCTGCGCGAGCCGCACGACGCGCACGAGGAGGGCCGCCTCGGCCGGTTCCTGGAGCGCTTCTTCGCGCGGATGCAGCGCGGCTACGAGCGCTCGCTGTCGTGGGCGCTGCGCCGCCCGCTGCTGGTCCTGCTGATCCTGTTCGCGACGATCGGGCTGAATGTCTATCTGTACATCATCGTGCCGAAGGGCTTCTTTCCGCAGCAGGACACCGGGCTGATGATCGGCGGCATTCGGGCCGACCAGTCCACGTCGTTCCAGGCGATGAAGCAGAAGTTCACCGAGATGATGCGGATCGTGCAGAGCAACCCCAACGTGCAGAGCGCCGCGGGCTTTACCGGCGGCACGCAGACCAATTCGGGCTTCATGTTCGTCACGCTGAAGGACCGCACCGAGCGCAAGCTGTCGGCCGACCAGGTGATCCAGCAACTGCGCAAGCCGCTGGCGGATGTCGCCGGCGCGAGCACGTTCCTGCAGGCGGCGCAGGACATCCGCGTCGGCGGCCGGCAGAGCAACGCGCAATACCAGTTCACGCTGCTCGGCGATTCGAGCGCCGACCTGTACAAGTGGGGGCCGCTGCTGACCGAGGCGCTGCAGAAGCGCTCCGAGCTGACCGACGTCAACTCCGACCAGCAGCAAGGCGGGCTGGAGGCGATGGTGACGATCGACCGCGCGACCGCCGCGCGGCTCGGCATCAAGCCCGCGCAGATCGACAACACGCTGTACGACGCGTTCGGCCAGCGCCAGGTCTCGACGATCTACAACCCGCTGAACCAGTACCACGTCGTGATGGAAGTCGCGCCGAAATACTGGCAGAGCCCGCAAATGTTGAATGAAGTGTGGATCAGCACGTCGGGCGGCAGCGCGAACGGCTCGCAGTCGACCAACGCGGCGGCCGGCACCTTCGTCGCGACCTCGGCCGGCACGTCGAGCGCCGGCACGGCCGCCACCAGCGCCGCGGCGATCGCGTCCGATTCCGCGCGCAACCAGGCGTTGAACTCGATCGCGTCGAGCGGCAAGTCGAGCGCGTCGTCGGGCGCGGCGGTGTCGACGTCGAAGTCGACGATGATCCCGCTGTCCGCGATCGCGACCTTCGGCCCGAGCACGACGCCGCTGTCGGTCAACCACCAGGGCCTCTTCGTCGCGACGACGATCTCGTTCAACCTGCCGCCGGGCGTGTCGCTGTCGCAGGCGACCCAGGCGATCTACCAGACGATGGCGCAGATCGGCGTGCCGCCGACGATCGTCGGCAGCTTCCAGGGCACCGCGCAGGCGTTCCAGCAATCGCTGAACAACCAGCCGATCCTCATTCTCGCGGCGCTGCTGGCCGTCTACATCGTGCTCGGGATCCTGTACGAGAGCTACATCCACCCGATCACGATCCTGTCGACGCTGCCGTCGGCCGGCGTCGGCGCGCTGCTCGCGCTGCTGCTGTTCAAGACCGAGTTCAGCATCATCGCGCTGATCGGCGTGATCCTGCTGATCGGCATCGTGAAAAAGAACGCGATCATGATGGTCGACTTCGCGATCGACCAGACGCGCAACGGCAACAAGTCGTCGTACGATGCAATCCACGAGGCGTGCCTGCTGCGCTTCCGGCCGATCATGATGACGACGATGGCGGCGCTCCTCGGCGCGCTGCCGCTCGCGTTCGGCCATGGCGACGGCGCCGAGCTGCGCGCGCCGCTCGGGATCGCGATCGCCGGCGGGCTGATCATGTCGCAGGTGCTGACGCTCTATACGACGCCGGTCGTCTATCTGTACATGGACCGGCTGCGCGTGTGGAGCGAGAAGCGCCGCAACCGCCGCGGCAATTCGGGCGGGCCGGCGGTGGCTGGGGAGTAACGCGTAGCGGGACGTGGTGGGGCGCGGCGGGATGCGGGGCGGCGTGGAGCGGCGCGGCGATGCTTGGCGGCGCAAAAAGCCGCGCCAATGACCTTGGCTCCCGAAAAAGTAGCCGATCGTCCAGATCGTTTCAGCCGACGATTCACGCGCGGCCGCCGAGGCTGCCGCCGACGAGGCGGCGCATTCGCCCGGGGTCGGGCTTGCACGCCGGCGGCGATCGGCTATCGTGTGTCCATGCTCACCCTCGCGCCCGTTTCCGGGAGCCCGCCATGAACGTCCAGCTCAACCATACGATCGTCTGGTGCCGCGACAAGCACGCGTCGAGCCGCTTCCTCACCGAGCTTCTGGAGCTGCCGGCGGCGACGCCGTTCGGCCCGATGCTGGTCGTCCCGCTCGAGAACGGCGTGTCGCTCGATTTTTATGAAACGGACGGAGAGATCGCGTCCCAGCACTACGCATTCCTGACCGACGAGGCCGGCTTCGATCGCGTGTACGCGCGCATTCGCGAGCGCGGCCTGCCGCACTGGGCCGATCCGGCGAAGCGGCAAGCCGGTGAGATCTACCGCCATCACGGCGGGCGTGGCGTGTATTTCGACGATCCGGACGGTCACTTCCTCGAAGTGATGACGCAGCCGTACGTGCTGAACGGATAACGGGACGCGTCGGCCGGCGTGGCACCGGCCGACGGGGTGAGACAGGCGGCGCCCTCGGTCGGACGCCGCCCCCGCGCGGTTGGCGCGGTCAGCGCGGTCAGCGCGGTCAGCGCGGTCAGCGCGGTCAGCGCGGTCAGCGCGGTCAGTGCGGTCGGCGCAGTCGGCGCGGCCAGCGTTACTCGGCAGCAGCGGCCGTCTTGCGCGGACGACGCGCACGGGGAGCCGTCTTGCGGGCCGGTTTTTTCGGCTTTGCAGCGGCGGCTTCGTCAGCCGCCTCACCGGTCGATTCGGCAACCGGTGCCGCTTCGTGCGCCGGCTGCGCGGCAGCCGCCGAAGCGCCGTACTCGCCAGCCGTCGGCGCCGCGACGTGCCGTTCCTCCCGATGCTCCGCGTCGCGATGCGTCGCTTCGGCAGGCTGGCCTTGCGCGTGCTTTTCACCACCATGCTTCGCACCGCCGTGCGCGGCCTCGTCCGGCTTCGCCGCCGCCTGACGGCCGGCGCCCTTCGCGTCGCCGCCCTTCGCTTCGCCGCCCTTCTTGGCGCCGGTCTTCTTCGCCGCGCTCTTGCGCGCGCGCTTGCGGCCGTCCTTCGCTTCACCGTGCGTATCGGCCACTTCAGTCGCTGCAGTCGCTTCGGCCGTCGCTGCCGGCACGAGCGCCACTTCATCGACGACGTCGACGACGGCCGCCTCTTGCACGTCGGCCTGCACGCTTTCCTGCACGGCTGCTTCCGCCCGCTGCCCGCGACGCCGCGACGGGCGCTCGGCCGGTGCTGCCGCTTCCGCATGACGCCCGCCGTGACCGTGATGCGCGCCGTGACCATGGTGCGCGCCGCCCGTATCACGCGCCGCCGCCTGCTCCGCCACGGACGACTGGCGCGGCCGCGACACGAACGCGCCCGACTTGTCGTCGCGCCCCACTTCGAGCAGCCCGCGCGCCTGCGCTTCGTCGAGCAGGTTGCCGAACGCGCGGAAGCCGTAATACGACTCGTTGAAGTCCGGCTTGCGGCGCTTGATCGCGCTCTTGAGCACCGACGCCCAGATCTTGCCGACGTCGTCGCGCTCCGAGGCCAACGCATCGAACGTCTCGACCGCGAGCGCGATCGCCTCGCTGCGGCGCGCTTCCAGCTCCGGCTTGCGCGACGGTTCGTCCGGCCGCTTCGCGCCGCCGTTACCCGCGTGCTGCTGTTCGCGCTTCGCCTGCGCGCGCTGCTGCTCGCGCACCAGATCGTCGTAGAAAATGAATTCGTCGCAGTTCGCGACCAGCAGGTCCGACGTCGACTTCTTCACGCCGACCCCGATCACCTTCTTCGCGTTCTCGCGCAGCTTCGACACGAGCGGCGAAAAATCCGAGTCGCCGCTGATGATCACGAACGTGTCGACGTGCGACTTCGTGTAGCAGAGATCGAGCGCGTCCACGACGAGCCGGATGTCGGCCGAGTTCTTGCCCGACTGGCGCACGTGCGGAATCTCGATCAGCTCGAAGCTCGCCTCGTGCATCGACGCCTTGAAGCCCTTGTAGCGCTCCCAGTCGCAATATGCCTTCTTCACGACGATGCTGCCCTTCAGCAGCAGCCGCTCCAGCACGGGCTGGATGTCGAATTTCTCGTACTTCGCGTCGCGCACGCCGAGCGCGACGTTCTCGAAGTCGCAGAACACGGCCATGCTGACGTTGTCCAGGGGTAATGCCATGTGTACTCCAACCGGTTGGTCGCCGCGCTGCATTGCGTCGCGGCGAAAAATGCATCGCGCACATGATAGCCGGTCAGCGGGTCGATTCCGCAATCGATGCGCACGATGGCATGCCGATGCGGCTCCCCCGGGGGCCGCGCCGGCAAGCCTCGAGCGGTGCGTCCCTCATTCCCTGCACGCCGCCGGCCCAAATCGACATACACTTGAGTATCGGTCGTCCGTCCCTATCTGGGAGGATGACGCATCATGCAAGGAGCGGTTTCATGACGACGAAGGTACTGCTGATTGGCGCGACCGGCCGCACGGGTCAGGCCTGCGCGGATCTGCTGCTCAAGCAGCCGGAATTCGAGGTGACAGCGCTGGTGCGCCGGCACGGCTATGCGCTGCCGGGCGCGAAGGTCGTCGAGGCCGATCTGACGGGCGATTTCTCGCACGCATTCCAGGGCATCACGCACGTGATCTACGCGGCCGGTTCGGCCGAATCGGAAGGCGCCGCCGAAGAGGAGCAGATCGACCGCGACGCGGTCGCGCGCGCTGCCGAGCATGCGCTCGCCTACAACGTACAGAAGCTGGTCGTGATCAGTTCGCTGACCGCGTACTGGCCGGAGCGCAGCGGCGACGCGCTGCGCCACTACTCGCAGATGAAGCGCGAAGGCGACGAGCGCGTGATCGCGTCGGGCATCGACTACGTGATTCTGCGCCCGGGCCCGCTGTCGGACAGCCCGGGCGTCGGCAAGATCGCGCTGACCGAGGAGCCGCTGAACGCGGCGCCGCCGGTGTCGCGCCAGGATGTCGCATGGGCCGCGATCGAGGCGATCAAGCTGGGCATTTCGCGCAAGGTCATCGGCTTCGTCGGCGGCGGCGTGCCGATCGAACAGGCATTGCGCGCTTAACGGACATCCGGTACGCCCGGCACGCCCGCGCCGCCACCCCGCGGCGCGTCCCATCGTGCTTGCGGCCCGCGCGGCGGGCCGCTTTGCCGCGGGCTCAGCGCCTGCGGCTTACTGCTTCGGATGCGCGTCGGCCCACGCCTTGACCGCGGCGAGCGTGTTCTCCACGTGCTTGTCGGGTGACAGGCTCGTGTACTCGTACAGCACCTTCCCTTCCGGCGAAATCACGTAGGACACGCGGTTCGCGCGATCGAGCGCGGGCAGCTTTGCGTCATATTCGCGGATGATCTTCGCGTCCGGATCGGCCGCGACCGGGAACTTGCTGCGGCACTCGCTCACCGAGAATTTGGTCAGCGTGTCGATGTTGTCGGCCGACACGCCGATCACCGTTGCGCCGTAAGCTTTGTAACGATCGACCGCATCCGCGAACGCATGCGCCTCGATGGTGCAACCCTTCGTGAACGCGGCCGGGTAGAAATACAGCACGACCGGCCCGTGCTTCAGCGCATCGGCGAGCGCGTACGTGTAAGTCTTGCCGCCCAGCGACGCCTGCGTCGTGAAATCGGGGGCCGTAGCGCCCGGCTTCAGTTGCGCCTGCGCGACCAGCGCATGACCGGCCAGCAGCAGCGCCGCCACGGCGCCCACCAATAGTTTTCGCTTCATCTGTGTCCTCATTTCTTATACAGTCAGCCTCGATGTGGGCCATGCTGCGTTCGACCATCGAACGCCGCATGCACGACCCGGTCCGGCGGCAGCGCAAGCCGCTGCCGGCCGGCCGGTTAAAGATTCCGCGCAACCTGCCGTTATTCCTTCCGGACAACCGGTTCCAGCCCTTCACGTCAGCGAGAAACATGGAAGCCAACAGGAAACAGACGCCACGCAAGGGCTCCTGGCGCAATGCCTTGCATACGCTGCGCCGCTTCGCCTGGTCGGGCGGCGCGCTGATGCCTGCGCGCGCCGGCGCGCCGCGCCGCGACGACACCGTGCGCAACTGGCTGGAACAGACGGTCGGCACGGTGGATTTCCTCGCCCATGTCGACCGCGAGCTGCGCTTTCTGTATGTATCCGACGCGAGCCTGCGCTTCATCGGTTATCACCGCGACTACCTGCACACGCTGACGCTGCGCGACCTGATCGCGGAACAGGATACCGCGACGCTCGAAGGCCTGCTCGCACGTGCCGCGCGTTCCGGCCAGGTCGAGAAGGCGACGATCTGCATCGTCAAGTCGCTCACCTACCCGCTCGACGTCGAGATCCGCGCGTTCAAGAGCCGTCACCACGGCGTCGACGGCTTCGCGATCGCGGCGTTCGACGTGACTGCCTGGCGTGCGCTCGAAGCCCGCCTGACGTATGAGATGCACCATGATCCGATGACGGGGCTCGACAACCTGTCCGCGCTCGTGCCCGCGCTGATGCGCGCGCAGCAGGCGGCCGACGAGAGCGGCACGTGCGCGGCGCTGCTGCTGCTCGACCTCGACGATTACCAGCGCATCAACCGCGCGCTCGGCTACGACGCCGGGGACACGCTGCTGCGCGACACCGCGCAGCGGCTGCGGGCGCTCGTCGCGCCCGGCGAGCAGCTCGCGCGCGTCGCGAGCGACAAGTTCGCGGTGGTGTTGACCGCGCCGAACCGCGCTCGCGCGAGCGACGCCGCTGATGCGCTCGCGCGCCGGCTGCAGGCCGCGGTGCGCGAACCTTACGTGTTTCAGGGGCAGACCGTGCACTTGTCCGCGAGCATCGGCATCGCGCTGTACCCGGACGAACGCGCGGCGCCGCATCGCGCGCAGCACCACAGCCCGCTGCTGCGCCGCGCCGACCATGCGCTCGCACAGGCGAAGGCGTCGGGCGGCAATGCGCTCGCGTTTCACGAGCCGGTCGACGACCCGGCCGACGCGGAGCGGCTCAAGCTCGAGGCCGACCTGTACGACGGCGTGCGCAACGGCGAGTTCTCGCTCCACTTCCAGCCGATCACGCGCAGCCAGTCGGGCGCGGTGGACGGCGTCGAGGCGCTGATCCGCTGGCGACATCCGGTGCACGGCCTCGTGCCGCCGGCCACCTTCATTCCGCTCGCCGAATCGATCGGCCTGATCAACTATCTCGGCAACTGGGTGCTCAAGGCCGCGTGCATGCAGCTCGTCGCGTGGGACCGCCAGGGGCTCGCGCTGCAGTACGTGGCGGTCAATGTGTCGCCGCAGCAGTTCCGCGACCCGCGTTTCACGCAGAGCGTGCGCGAGGCGATCGCGCTGACGGGCATCGACCCGCGCCGCATCGTGCTCGAAATCACCGAAAGCCTGCTGATGCACGATCCCGCGCAGGCGAAGATGCTGCTCGAGGAGTTGACGGAGCTCGGCATCCGCTTCGCGATCGACGATTTCGGCACCGGCTATTCGAGCCTCGCGTACCTGCAGCGCTTCCCGCTCGCGAAGCTGAAGATCGACCGCAGCTTCGTCGAGAACCTGCTGACGTCGCGCAACGATCGCGCGATCGTGTCGGCGGTGGTCGGCCTCGCGCAGACGCTCGATCTCGAGCTCGTCGCGGAAGGCGTCGAGACCGAGGCGCAGCGCGAACTGCTGACCGAAATGGGCTGCAACCACATCCAGGGCTGGCTCGTGTGCCAGGCGCTGCCGTCCGAGGAGCTCGCGCGGCGCTTCGAGGCGCAGCAATTGCGCCTGCACGCCGCCTGACGCGCGCAGCGAACCGGACAGATTCGAATGTCAATCACCGCACACCTGCCCCGCACGGCGCTGCTCGACAAGCTGTGGGCCCGGATGAACGAACGGGGCGACTTCCCGCTGCTGTCGGAATCGCTGCGCGCGACGATGGCCGCGATGAAGAACGACGACCTCGACTTCACCGCGCTCGTACGCGTCGTACTGTCGGATTTCGCGCTCACGCAGAAAGTCCTGCGGCTCGCCAATTCCGCGATGTACATGGCGTTCGGCGGCAACATCACGACCGTCACGCGAGCCCTGATGGTGCTCGGCATGGACACGGTCGGCCATCTCGTCGTCGGGCTGAAGCTCGTCGACCATTTCCATCACAGCACGCCGCGCCGCATCGACGCGAAGCTCGAGCTGAACCGCGCGCTGCTGTCCGGCTGCGTCGCCCGCAAGCTGACCGAGCATGCGGAACTGCGCGGTGGCGAGGAAGCCGTGGTCTGCACGCTGATGCGCCAGGTCGGCAAGCTGCTCGTGGTCTGCTATCTCGACAGCGAATGGGACCGGATTCGCCGCCGCGCCGCCGAGCTGAACGGCGATGACGCGGCCGCGTGCATCGACGTGCTCGGCGTCGGCTTCGACGAAATCGGTCTGGAGGCCGCCGCGAGCTGGCGCTTGCCCGACGTGATCCGCGCCGGGATGGCCGACGGCGACGGTCGCGCCGCGCACGCCGCCCACCGCGACGAACGCGAAGACGACGACGAAGACGAGCGCGCCGACCGCCGGCGCCCCGCGGCCTGTGCCGACGAAGGCACCGACCGCGTGCGCTGGCTGCGCGCGGTGAGCCGCTGCTCGACCGACGTCGCCGGGGCGCTCGCGATGCCCGCGGGCCCGCAGCGCGACGCGCACATCGCGGTGCTCGCGCAGCGCTACGGGCAGGAACTGGAGATCGATGCCGACGCGTTGGTGGAAATCGCCGACCGGCTCGCACGCGAGGAAGCGAGCGACACCGTGATGCGCGAGATCGTCGAGCTGCGCGCGAACGCCGATGCGATCGCGCGGGCGCAGCCCGAACCCGAGGCATGCCTCGAGGCCGGCCTCGCGGACCTGCGCGCGCTGCCGTCCGAGCACGTGCTGATGCCGGTGCTCGCGCTTGCGTCGGAAAGCCTGCTCGCGGGGCTCGCGTTCACGCGCACCGTGATGTTCGTGCGCCGCGACGACGGCATGTTCGCCGCGCGCCTCGGCTTCGGGCCGGACGTCGATGCGGCGCTCGACCGGCTGTGCTTCGACGAGCGCTTCGAGCCGGACGTGTTCCATCTCGCGATCACGAACTCGGTCGGCATCTTCATCGAGCAGGCGCAGGAGCCGAAGATGGTGAAGCGCCTGCCCGCGTGGTACCTCGATGCGCTCCCCGACACGCGCGCGTTCGTGCTGCTGCCGGTGCGCGTCGGCACGACGACCGTCGGCCTGCTGTACGGCGACTGGGCCGGCGCACAGCCCGCGCGCAAGATCACGCAGCAGGAGATGAGCGTGCTCAACGAGCTCGCGCGCGAACTGGGGCGGTTCTTCCCCGCGTGACGCACGCGGGGCGCCACCCCGTGCGCAAGAAGCGGCGCCCCAAAAGCAAACCGGCCGCGAAAGCGGCCGGCTGCATCGTGCGACGGATCGAAACGCTTACTTGAGCGTGACCGGCACGCTGAAGTACTTCTTCGCGAGGGTGTCGATCGTGCCGTCGGCCTTCAGCCCCTTCAGCGCCTGATCGAGCGCGGTCTTCAGCGCCGCGTCGTTCTTGCGCAGGCCGAAGCCGACGCCCGAGCCGAGGATCTCGGCATCGGCCACCGTGCCGCCGGCGAAGCCGAAGCCCTGGCCTTGCGGCTTCGACAGGAAGCCCTTCGAGCCCGCTTCCGAATCCTGGAACGTCGCGTCGAGACGGCCCGACTTCAGGTCGGCGTAGGCCAGGTCCTGCGTCTGGTACGGAACGACCTCGACACCGGCCGGCGCCCACTTCTTCTTCGCGTACGCTTCCTGGATCGTGCCCTGCAGCACGCCGACCCGCTTGCCCTTCAGCGCTTGCGGGGTCGGCTGGAGGCCGCTGCCCTGCTTCGCGATCAGCTGGTTCGGGATCGTGTAGATCGGATCGGTGAACGCGATCGCGTGCTTGCGCTGATCGGTGATCGTCATGTCCGAGTTGATCGCATCGAACTTGCGCGCCTGCAGCGCGGGGATCAGGCCGTCGAAGTCGTTCTCGACCCACACGCACTTCACCTTCAGCTTCGCGCACACGGCGTTGCCGATGTCGATGTCGAAGCCGGTCAGCTTGCCGTCGGGCGTCTTGTATTCGAACGGCGCGTACGAGGCCTCCACGCCGAACCGGATCTCCTTCAGATCCGCCGCCATCGCGCTGCCTGCCGCCACGGCCGTTGCCGCCACTACCGCGTGCGCGGCCACTTTACGCCAATCCAACTTCATCAGGTGTTCTCCTCGATACTCGAATGTTCCGGAACTACGGGCGCTTGCATCATTGCCGGGCCGGATGACCACGACAATCCCGATGCCGCGCCTTGATGCGGCGCAACAGCCGCAAGGCGGCGATTGTACCAATCCGCACGGCCCGATACGGCAAAGCGGCCGCCGGCACGCGATGCTGCGCTGCGTGCGCCGGCGTCGGCCGGGCCTTCGTCGAACTTGCAAGACGATGTCGCAAATACGCAAGAGCCGCCTGCGCGGCCGGCGCACGTACGTCAACCCCAAAATGCGAACGCGGCGCGACGATGCGCGGGCTGCCGATCACCGCAGCCGCGCGCAACCGCGCATCGCTCAGACGAGCGCGGCGAGCGTGTCGCGCGTCGTGTCGACGACGAGCAGGCCCGCGCGCAAGCCCGGCTTCACCGACGGATTCGGGAACACGATGCGCTCCTCGTCGTGCTTCACCGTATAGCGGTAGTCGCCGTCCTGCGCGAGCACGGTGCCGCGCGCGAACGCGGTGAAGTTCGCGACGTCGGCCGCGACGAACAGCTCGAGCGCGTCGCTCTGCTTCGTGATCTGGTCGATCACGGTGAACACGCGCGGCAACGGCGCATGGCCTCCTTGCGGATGGCCGCCCTGCGGCGCGCCCGACACGAGCTTGCGCACCGCGCGGTCGGCCGGCGCGAAGCGCGACAGGTCGTTCTGGCCAAACGGCCGCACCTTGCCGAGTTCCAGCGTGCACGCGAGCGTGCCACAGTGCTCGGCCGTGAAATGCGAATACGTGTTGCCCTTCGCGGTATGCAGCAGCACGGCCGCGATGCGCGCTTCGCCGAGCCATTCGATCATCGCGCGGGTCGGCGGCGTGCCCGTGTGCGGCAGCAGCGCGAACTGCTCGAACACCGATGCACGAATCGCCGTATGCATGTCGACGTGCCAGCGTGCACCGCCCGCCGGCGCGGCCGCGAAGAACGCGGCGGCCGCCGCTTCGAGCTGCACCGCGCGCGGCGCTTCGCGGCTCGTCGGCACCTGCGCGTGCCGGCCGCTGAACAGGCGGTTCAGATCGTCGTCGAGATAGCGCTCGCCCGCGCGCATCGCCGGCACGTTGCCGAGCACGACGAGCAGCCGGCACGCGAGCGGCAGCGTGCCCGCCGCGAGATCATGCACGAGCATCGACAGCAGCTCGATCGGCGCGGTCTCGTCGCCATGCACGCCGGCCGACACGAGCACGCTCGCGCGCGCCGCAGCGTCAGCATCGGCATCGCCCGCCGCGTCGCGTGCGGCCGGCTCGAACGCGAGCAGCCCGTCGCCGAGCCATTGCCAGCGCACGGCGCCGTCCGCGCACACGCCGTCCTTCACGGCCGGCGCGTCGCCCGCGAGCGTGAACGCGAGGAAGCCGTCGAGCAGCGCGGCGGCCGGCATGCGGGACTCAGCGCTGGAAGTCATACAGCGACCCGACACGCAGGATCTGCGTGAGCTCGTCGAGCGCCGTGCGCGATTCGTCGAGCAGCGTCGGATCGGCGAGATCGTCCGGTGCGAGACGATCGCGATAGTGCTTTTCGATCCACGCGTCGAGCGACGCGAACAGCGTGTCGTTCATCCATACGTTCGACGTGACCGCCGCACGCTCGGCGTCGTTCAGCACGACACGCAGGCGCAGGCAGGCAGGTCCGCCGCCGTTTTTCATGCTTTCGCGCAGGTCGAACACGAGCACATCGCGGATCGGGCCGTTGCCGGCCGCGAGCTCGTCGAGATAGGCCGCGACGTTCGCGTTCTCGCGACACTCCTGCGGCACGACGAGCACCTGCGAGCCGTCGGCGCGCGACAGCAGCTGGCTGTTGAACAGGTACGACGTGACCGCGTCGTTCACGCTCACGGCCGCCTCGGGCACCTCGATCACGTTCAGCCGCGCGCCGCGCGCATCGAGCGTGGCCGTCAGCGTGTCGTAGATCGCCTGCTTGTTGACGAACGCGCGCTCGTGCGTGAACAGCGTGTCGCGGTTGCCGACCGAGATCACGTCGTTGTGGAACACGCCCGCATCGATCACGTCCGGATCCTGCTGCGCATAGACCGTCGCCGTTTCATCCAGGCCGTGGCGATGCGCGACCGCGCGGCTCGCCTCGAAGGTCTGGCGCGCCGGGAAGCGCTTCGGCTCCGGGCCGCGGCGGTATTCCGCACGGCCGTACACGAAGAACTCGACGCCCGGCTTGCCGTATTCGGCGCAAAAGCGCGTATGGTTCGCGGCCCCTTCGTCGCCGAGCGCCGGCGTGCCCGTCAGCGCCTCGTGCACCGCGAAGTGCGCGGGATCGGCGAATAGCGTCGACAGCGTACGGCGCGTCGCGTCGTGCTCGATCGCGCGATGCAGCTTGCTGCACAGGTTGGCCGGCGTGAAGTGCACACGGCCGTCGCCGGTGTCGGCCGACGGGCTGACGGTCGCCGCGTTCGCGGTCCACATCGCCGACGCCGAGCTCGCCGCGGCGAGCAGTTCCGGCGCCTGCTTCGCGGCCTTCGCGATCACGTCCGCGTCCTTGCCGGAGAAGCCGAGCTCGCGCAGCAGGCGCAGCGACGGCCGCTCCTGCGGCGGCAGCACGCCTTGCGCGAAGCCGAGATCCGCGAGCTGCTTCATCTTGCGCAGCCCCTGCTTCGCCGCCGCCTTCGGGTTCGCGGCCGACTTCTCGTTGTTGAGCGACGCCACGTTGCCGAACGACAGCCCAGCGTAGTTGTGGGTCGGGCCGACGAGTCCGTCGAAATTGGCTTCTTGTGCGTTCATCGTCGTTCCCTCGATCAGAAGTGCAGGCCCGGCGACAGGCTCGCGGGCAAGGTCAGTTGCGTGCTTTCCACCGACGCCATCGGATACGCGCAATAGTCGGCCGCGTAGTACGCGCTCGGACGATGGTTGCCCGAGCGACCGGTGCCGCCGAACGGCGCGGCGGACGATGCGCCGTTGGTCGGTCGGTTCCAGTTGACGATCCCCGCACGGATCGTGCGGCGGAAGTGCTCCCAGGCGTGCGCGTCGTCGGCCAGCAGGCCGGCCGACAGGCCGAACGCCGTGTCGTTCGCGCGCTCGATCGCTTCGTCGAACGTCGCGTAGCGGACGATCTGCGCGAGCGGGCCGAAGTGCTCTTCGTCGGGCAGGTTCGCCACGCCGGTCACGTCGATGATCGACGCGTTCACGAAACCCAGGCGCGGATCGCGCTGCGTCATCTCGATGATCGGCTTCGCGCCCTGCTCGACCAGGCGCGACTGCGCATCGACGAGCTTCGCGGCCGCGCGCGCCGAGATCACCGCGCCCATGAACGGCTGCGGATCGGCGTCGAACACGTCGGCCGTGATCTTCGACGTGACGTCGGCGAAGCGGGCGAGGAAGCGCTCGCCGAACGCGCCCTGCGGCACGAAGATGCGGCGTGCGCACGTGCAGCGCTGGCCGGCCGACAGGAACGCCGACTGGATCGTGTGGTGCACGGCCGCGTCGACGTCCTCGACTTCGCCGATCACGAGCGGGTTGTTGCCGCCCATCTCGAGCGCGAGCACGATCTCCGGACGGCCGCCGAACTGCTTGTGCAGCAGCGTGCCGGTATCAGAGCTGCCGGTGAAGAACAGGCCGTCGATCTGCCGGTGATTCGCGAGCGCGATGCCCGTGTCCTTCTCGCCCTGCACGAGGTTCAGCACGCCGGCCGGCAGCCCGGCTTCGTGCCACACCTCGACCGTCGCGCGCGCGACGCCCGGCGCGAGCTCCGACGGCTTGAACACGACCGTGTTGCCCGCGATCAGCGCCGGCACGATATGGCCGTTCGGCAAGTGGCCGGGGAAGTTGTACGGGCCGAACACCGCGACGACACCGTGCGGACGATGGCGCAGCACCGCGACGCCGTCGGCCATGTCCTGGCGCTTCTCGCCGGTGCGTTCCTGGTATGCCTGGATCGAGATGCCGACCTTCGCGGCCATCGCCGCGACTTCGGTGCGCGCTTCCCACAGCGGCTTGCCCGTCTCGCGGCCGATCGCCGTCGCGATCGCTTCCTTGCGCTCGGTGAGCAGCGCCGCGAAGCGCTTGACGATTTCGCAGCGTGCTTCGAAGTCGAGCGCCGACCAGCCGCCGAACGCGCGGCGCGCGCTCGCGACCGCACGGTCGACGTCGGCTGCCGACGCGCTGTCGCCCTGCCACGCGATCGCGTCGGTGCCCGGGTTGCGCGAAGCGAAGGCGGGGCCCGAGCCTGCGATCCAGGCGCCGTCGATGAAGAGTTCCGTCATGATTCGTTTATCCCTGTTTGACTTTGAGCGGCAGCACGCGCACCGGATCGCCGGCCTTCACGTCGAGCGCGGCGGCATCGTCGGCCGACAGCACGAACGCACCGTTCGCGACCACGCCCGGCGCGACGCCGACGCGGAAATCGTTCAGCGACGTGTTCGACACGAGCGACTTCGGCGCATGGTCGCCCTGCGCGTCACCGGCGTCCGGCTCGCCGATCGCGACCGGCACGACCACGCTCTCGCGCACCGTGCGCAGGTCGTTGATGTGGCATTCGAGCACCGGCCCCGCGTCGAAGATGTCGACGTGGTTCTGGTAGCGCAGCCCTTCCGCCTCGAGCATCTTGCGCGCCGGCAGCGTGTCGCGGTGCGTGAGGCCGACCGCGTCCTGCGCGTCCTGCGGCAGCAGGTCGACGTACACCGGATAGCGCGGCATCAGTTCCGCGAGGAACGACTTGCGGCCGTGCGAGCTCAGGTAGTCCGCCGCATTGAAATCGATCTGGTAGAAGTGCGAACCGACCGCGCGCCAGAACGGCGACGTGCCGTCTTCGTCGAAGTGGCCGCGCAGTTCCGCGCAGATGCGTTCCGGGAAACGGTCGCGGAACTGCGCGATGAACATGAAGCGCGAGCGCGACAGCAAGCCGCCGACACCGCCCGTGCGATAGCGCGGGCTCAGGAACAGCGAGCACACTTCCGCGTAGCCCGTCAGGTCGTGCGAGATGTTGAGCGCGGACATCCGCGTCCACACGCCGAGCTCCTGGCTCGCGTGCACGACCGTGCTCACGCGATAGTTGTAGAACGGCTGTTCGAGGCCGACCTGCGTCTCGATCCCGCACACGCCCGCGATGTCGCCCGTCTTCGATTCTTCCATCACGAAGAAGTAGCCGGCTTCGCCCGGCGCGGCGTTGCCCTCGAGCGTGCGGCGCGAGCGTTCGATGCGCGCGGCGAGCGCGTCGCGGTCGGGCTTGAACGTGGTCAGGCCCGGCCCGGTTTCTTGCGCGAGCGACACGAGCGCGTCGACGTCGCCCGTTTGTACGACCCGAACGACGATCATGCTGCGCCTCCCTTCGTTTCTTCATCGTCGCGGCGGTGCAGCGGCACGCAGCGCACGACATCGCCATCCTTCACATCGAGCGCCGCGCGCACGTCGCCGGACAGCGGCGCAAGCTCGCCGTGCGCATCGTCGTCCGGCAGGTCGGCCAGCACGCAGCGGAACGATTCGCCGCTGCCCGTCGACACCATGTACGCAGCGTCGCCCTGCTGCCGCGCGGCTTCGCGCACGGTGCGCTCAGTCGCGTGCTTCACGCATGCGATGCGGTCGACCTGCGCGGTCAGCACCGGGCCCGCATCGAAGATGTCGACGAAGCGGTCCGGCTCGAAGCCTTCCTCGAGATGGATGTCGTACGCGAGCAGCGCCGTTTCGTTCGGCTCGCCGAGCACGCGCTGCGCGGCTTCCGGCAGCAGCGGCACGTAGAGCGGATAGGCCGGCATCACTTCCGCGATGAACGTGCGGCTGCGGCCGCCCGATGCGATGTCGACGTCGGTGAAGTCGCGGCCGAAGAACTTGCGGCCCACTGCTTCCCAGAACGGCGAGGCGCCCGTGTTGTCGCTCACGCCGAGCAGCAGCGTGAACACTTCCGGCGTGAAGCGGCGGCGGTTCGCGGCGATGTACATCATCCGCGCACGCGAGATCAGGTGCGCGGCCGCGTCGCCGCGCAGCGACGGATCGACGTAGAAGCCCGCCAGCCGGCTCTTGCCGGTCAGCTCGTGCGACATCGTGAGCGCGTGGATCTTGCGGTTCACGTGCAGCTCGCGCGACGCGTGGATCAGGGCGTCGTTGCGGAACGCGTAGAACGGTTCCGAGTAGCCGGCCGCGGCCACGATGCTCGCCGTGCCGAGCAGCTTGCCCGTCGACGAGTCTTCCAGCACGAAGAGGTAGAACTCTTCGCCGGCGAAGTCGACGTCCGCGCGAAACGAATCCTCGGAGAGCGCCACGCGCGCTTCGAGCGCCGCGCGGTCATGCGGCAGCGAGTGCAGGACCGGCTGCGCGGTGCGCGCCATGTGCGCGAGCGCATCCAGATCCGTGAGTTTGCCGGGGCGAACAAATAGCATCGTCGTTCCTGTCTGCGAGGGGTGCGCCGATCAGCGCGCGGTGGCTTCCTGGGGCGCGAGCACCTGTTCGACTGCCTTCTCGAAGCGCTTCATGCCTTCGTCGAGCAGGTCGAACGGAATCACGAGCGACGGCACGAAACGCAGCACGTTCGGGCCTGCGATCAGCATGATCAGGCCGTTCTCGGCGGCGGCGGTGACGAAGTCCTTCGCGCGGCCGTCGAAGGCGGCGGTCAGTTCCGCGCCGACCAGCAGGCCCTTGCCGCGGATGTCCTTGAAGATGCCGAAGCGTGCGTTGATGCGCTCGAGCGCGCCCTTCAGTCGCACGCTGCGTTCGCGCACGCCTTCGAGGAGTGCCGGGTCGCCGATCAGTTCGACGACCTTGTCCGCGATTGCCGATGCGAGCGGGTTGCCGCCGTACGTCGTGCCGTGCACGCCGACCTTGAAGTGCGCGGCCAGTTCGTTCGTCGTCAGCATCGCGCCGATCGGGAAGCCGTTACCGAGCGCCTTCGCGGTCGTGAGGATGTCCGGCGTGACGCCCGTGTCCATGTAGGCGTAGAACTGGCCCGTGCGGCCGACGCCCGTTTGCACTTCGTCGAAGATCAGCACTGCGTCGTGTGCGTCGCACGCTTCGCGCAGTGCTTTCAGGAAGGCCGGATCGGCCGGGATCACGCCGCCTTCGCCCTGCACCGGCTCGACGATCACCGCGCAGGTTTGCGGGCCGATCGCGGCCTTGGCGGCTTCGATGTCGTTGAACGGCAGGTGCTTGATGCCGGCCGGCACCGGGCCGAAGCCTTCCGAGTATT
This sequence comes from Burkholderia sp. 567, assembly GCF_040545115.1. Classification (NCBI taxonomy): domain Bacteria; kingdom Pseudomonadati; phylum Pseudomonadota; class Betaproteobacteria; order Burkholderiales; family Burkholderiaceae; genus Burkholderia; species Burkholderia sp. 567. Next base: position 636,590 of record NZ_JBEPLG010000001.1, on the reverse strand, counting down.
TCGGCTGGCCGCCGACGCTGACCGTGAAGAACGTGCGGCCGTGGAACGACTGGACGAACGACACGATTTCGTACTTGTCGGCGCCGTGGCGGTCGAAGGCGACGCGGCGTGCGAGCTTCAGCGCGGCTTCGTTCGCTTCCGCGCCCGAGTTCGCGAAGAATGCGCGGTCGGCGAAGGTTAGCGATTCGAGGCGTTTCGCGAGGCGCAGCACCGGTTCGTTCGTGTAGCCGTTGCCGATGTGCCAGAGCTTGCGGCCTTGTTCGTCCAGGACTTTCAGCAGTTCCGGGTGGCCGTGACCCAGCGACGTCACCGCGATGCCGCACGCGAAATCCACGTATTCGCGGCCGGCCGTGTCCCACACGCGGGAGCCCTCTGCACGGTCCGGCACGAACGGCGCGGGGGAGAATACCGGCACCATCACTTCGTCGAATGTCTGGCGGGTCACGGTCGAGGTCGTCATGGTCGTTCCTTTCGGTTTCGTAAGAGGGTTCAACAGGATCAAGTTTAGGTAAGGGTGACGCAAGCGTCTTGCGGATTTGCGACGGGTTCTATCGGAAGCGGCTTCCTCGCTTTATTTTGCCTCTTCTGCGGTGGAGGTTTCTTCGTTCGGTGTGTGTGTGGTTGGTGGTGCGCTTAGGTTTTCGTGAAGCACCCGCAATCGTGTCGGTCTATTAGCGTCGCCCCTGCGCGGGGCGGCGGTTACTTTTCTTTGTCTTGCCAAAGAAAAGTAACCAAAAGAAAGGCGCTCAGACAACGCATGACCTCCCGGTGCCATGGCCACCAGAGTGGCACTCGCCTAAGTGTCCGCGCCAGTAAAGAACCCGGAGTGGTTCGAGCAATAGTTCTGACACCCCTCACCACCCCGCGGAGCGGTATACCGCCCGCTAGCTCCATCCTCGCTTCGCTCGGCTGCAAGGTACTTCAGCGCAATTCACGCGCCTACGCAAAACTCCACCCGCCCCCACTAATCAGGTCCCCAAACCAGTACCTGCCCGCCCTAGAGCAATGGGGATTTCATTAATTGCATGCATGTGCTCTGCGCGACGATTGCGTTAGCCAATCGAGATTGCGCTGAGAAGGAGGAAGTGGACCTATCGGCCGAGCGAAGCGAGGACGGAGCTAGCGGGCGGTATACCACTCTGCGGGGTGGTGAGAGGTGTCAGACCGCTTGCTCGAACCACTCCGCGTTCTTCACTGGCGCCGACACTTAGGCGAGGGCCACTCTGCTGGCTATGGCACCGGGAAGTCATGCGTTGTCTGAGCGCCTTTCTTTTGGTTACTTTTCTTTGGCAAGACAAAGAAAAGTAACCGCCGCCCCGCGCAGGGGCGACGCTAATAGACCGACACGATTGCAGGTGCTTCACGAAACCAAGGGCGCACCACCAAAAACCCAAACCTTAATCCTTCCCCCGCTCAACAAGAGCGCCCCCGCGAGGCTCACTCCCGCCCCCAGTCTGCTTCTCGAGCCATGCCCGCCGATCTTCCCGAGGCGTAACCCCAAACCGCTCCCGATAGGCATTAGAAAAATGCGCAGCAGACGAGAACCCACAGGCGAGACTGACTTGCACGACCGACTTACTGGTCCGCTGCAATTGAGTGCGCGCCTTGAGCAGTCGAAGATTGAGGTAATACTTGGAGGGCATGGCCCCGAGATACTGTCGAAAGAGCCGCTCGAGTTGCCGGCGTGAAACGCCCACCAGCCCGGCAATCTCATCGGTAGTCAAAGGATCCTCGATATTGGCTTCCATCAAAAGCAAAGCATCATTCAACCGAGGATGTCGCTCACCGGGCGCGGTAACAAAAGGAATCCGTTGGCGCTCCTCACCACTCCTCAGAGTCCCGGCGCCGAGCGCATCGGCAATCCGCTCCGCGAGATCCGCCCCATGTTCGCGGCCAATCATGGCCAGCATGAAATCGACAGTAGCCTGCCCACCGGCACAGGTCGCCCGATCGCGATCGATCTCGAAGATCTGCTGCGTGACGATCGACCGCTCGAACTGCTCGGCGAACTGCTGATACGTCTCCCAGTTCACGCTCACCCGATACCCGGAAAGCTGCCCGGCCATCGCGAGCCACCACACGCCATGGTGAATCCCCGTGACGACCGGCGTGCGCTGCCCAATGCGCGCGAGACTCGCGAGAAACAACCGATAGTCGGCAAACTGCTGAAACCGCTCCGACACGACGATCAGCCAGTCGCACGCGACAGCATCGTTGAACGCCGCATCGGCATGCCACTGCGCGCCGCCGGCGAGCGGCACGGGCCGCCCGTCCCACGAACACACCTGCCAGCGATACAGCAAGCGCCCGTCGATCTCGTTCGCGAGATTCAACGCATCGACGATCGGCCCCACACCCGACATCGACACGGGCGGCAATGCAACGATCGCCACCTGCGTCGTGCGGGTGGCGCCTGCGGGACGAGTCACCGGTACCACGTATGAAAACCCGCCCGTCGCGTTACTTGAGGCTGCCCGACAGGAACTGCTTCAGACGCTCGCTCTGCGGACGCACCAGCACCTCCTTCGGATCGCCCTCTTCCTCGGTCCGCCCCTGATGCAGGAACATCACGTGGTTCGACACGTTGCGCGCAAAACCCATCTCGTGCGTGACGACGATCATCGTTCGGCCTTCCTCGGCCAGCTTCTGCATCACCTTCAGCACTTCCCCGACGAGCTCCGGATCGAGCGCCGACGTCGGCTCGTCGAACAGCATCACGTCCGGATCCATCGCGAGCGCACGCGCGATCGCGACACGCTGCTGCTGGCCGCCCGACAGGTGTGACGGATACTGCTTCTCGACACGCGGCGCCAGCCCGACCTTCTCCAGGTACGCGCGTGCGCGCTCCTCGGCTTCCCGCTTCGAAATGCCGAGCACGTGAACCGGCGCTTCCATCACGTTCTCGAGCACGTTCATGTGCGCCCACAGATTGAAGTGCTGGAACACCATCGCGAGCTTCGTGCGGATGCGCTGCAACTGCTTGTGATCGGCGACCTCGAGCGCGCCGGCGCGGTCGGGCTTCGTGCGCACGGTCTCGCCGTCGACGACGATCTGCCCCGCATTCGGCCGCTCGAGAAAATTGATGCAGCGCAGGAACGTGCTCTTGCCGGACCCGCTGGCGCCGATGATGCTGATGACGTCGCCGGCCTTCGCGTTCAGCGATACGCCCTTGAGCACCTCGTTATCGCCATAGCGCTTGTGAATGTCGACCGCGGCAAGCTTGGTGGAAGCGGACGCGCTCGTTTGAGTGATCTCGGCCAACTGGCTCTCCTCGAAGTGAAATCAATGACGGCCGGCCGCGAGATACGCGAGCCAGTGGCGCTCCGCCCGGCGAAATGCCGCGACGAGTGCGAACGATACCGCAAGATAGATCAGCGCGGCGATCCCGAACGACTGGAACGCCATGTAGGTCGCGGAATTGGCGTCGCGCGCGACTTTCAGGATGTCGGGCACGGTCGCCGTGAACGCCACGGTGGTCGCGTGCAGCATCAGGATCACCTCGTTGCTGTACAGCGGCAGCGCGCGGCGCAGCGCCGACGGCAGGATCACCCGGCGGTACATCGTGAACGGCGTCATCCCGTACGCACGCGCCGCCTCGACCTCGCCGTGCGGAATCGCACGAATCGCGCCCGCGAAGATCTCGGTCGTGTACGCGCAGGTGTTCAGCGCGAACGCGAGAATCGCGCAGTTGAAGCCGCTCCGGAAGAACGCGTCGAGCAGCGAGTGCGAACGCACGAACTCGAGGCTGTACATGCCCGTGTACATCAACAGCAGTTGCACGTAGAGCGGCGTGCCGCGGAACACGTACGTGTAGAACCGCACCGGCATCGACAGCCACTTGTTCTTCGACACGCGCGCGACCGCAAGCGGCACCGCGCACACGAAGCCGAGCGAAATCGACGCGACGAGCAGCCACAGCGTCACCGCAAGGCCGGAGAGGCGCTGGCCGTCCCAGTAAAGGAACGCCCGGCCGAATTCCTGGAGGATCTCGATCATAGTTCTGCGTGGCGCACGCCCATGGAATAACGCTTCTCGAGCTGGATCAGCACGAGGTTGGAGACGGTCGTGATCGCGAGGTAGATCAGCGCCGCGATGAGGATGAAGAAGAACATGTTGAACGTGCTCTTGCCGGCGTCCTGCGCGGCCTTCACGACGTCCGCGAGGCCAATGATCGACACCAGCGCGGTCGCCTTCACGAGCACCTGCCAGTTGTTGCCGATGCCCGGCAGCGCGAAGCGCATCATCTGCGGAAACATGATCCGCACGAACACGCGCATCCCGCTCATCCCGTACGCCGCGCCGGCCTCGAGCTGGCCGCGCGGCACCGACAGGAACGCGCCGCGAAACGTCTCGGTGAAGTACGCACCGTAGATGAAGCCGAGCGTCAGCACGCCGGCGACGAACGGATCGATGTCGATCTGCTCCCAGCCGACGAGGTCGGTGAACTGGTTCAGCCAGATCTGAATGCTGTAGAACAACAGCAGCATCAGGACGAGATCGGGCACCGAGCGGATCAGCGTCGTATAACCGGTCGCGATCGCTCGCAGCACCCGGTTGTGCGACAGCTTCGCCACCGCGCCGATCAGTCCCAGCGCCACCGCGGCAGCGAGCGACAGCACCGACAGCTCGATGGTCTGCACGGTGCCGGCCCAGAGGACGGGACCAAAGCCGTAAAGGAACACGCGCGTCTCCAGTGTTGAATGAACACCGGCACGCAAACCTCTGTCGCGCCGGGCTGACGCGGATAGTCGCAAGCGAAAATGATTGCCTCAAATCACCGTGCGCGCGACTGTTGCAGCGCAACAATTCGCTCGATCATTTGCAGGCCCGGCCTACGCCCCTGTTTCAAAAGGGAAAAACCCGCTTCCTGACAGTCGGATGACACGCAGGGAAGCGGGCTTTTTGCAATTTTCCGGTCGCTTTTTCGATATAGCGCCGGCGCCGGAAGGCGGGTTCAGTGCCCCTTCAGGATGTCGGAGCGCGACGTCGTGTAGACGAGCCCGTCCGGGCCGAAATGGACGTTGAAGAACGCGTCGGTGTTCACGCCATCCTCGAGCCAGCGCCAGCTCCACACCGTCTCGGGCTTCAGCGGGTACTGCGCGATGTCGCCCGGCTTGCCGAGCAGGCGCCGCACCTCGTCCTCATCCATCCCGGGGCGCACCTTCGCGAAGTTCTCGGCGGTCAGCACCTGTATGGCGCCCGCGTAGTGCCCGCTCGCGTCGAGATCGACGAACCAGGTCTGATTGCCCATCGGGCCACGCGGATATTCGAGACGCTTCGAGCCGTCGGTGAAGGTGCGCTCGGTGTCGGGCTTGCCCATCGTGCCGCGCACGTCGGCTTCGGTCGATACGCCAACCTTCAACCCCTTGAGCAGCAGCGGCGCCGGCTTGATCGCAGTGAAAAAGTCCCTGATGCGTTGCACGTCGAGATTGCCTTGCTTGTCGTCGCAGCCGGCAAGCGCCAGCGCGGCGGCCAGCATCGTGACGGGGAGCAGCCGGAAACGAAAAATCATCTGAGGAATTGCGCGTCGAGAAAACACGCGCCAAGGATACCCGCGCAACGCCAAAAGCGCGAGACGGGCGCGGCCCGTCCCGTGTTCAGCGCGTCGTTTCGGTGTGCGCGGCCTCGCGGCGCGCGGGCGGTGCATCATCCGACCCGGCCGGCACCGCACGGATGCGGCGGCGCGTGCGCACGAGCTCGGCAAGCTGCCACGAACCGAGCGCCACGCAGCCGAACAGCACCTCGCGGCCGCGCTTGACCAGCGCGAGCGACAGCGCCGTCTCGCGATCGACGCCGAACATCTGCGCGAGCAGCACGACGGTCGCCTCCTGCACGCCGAGGCCGCCCGGCACCATGAACGCCGCATGCCGCACGGCCTGCGTCATCGCCTCGATCGCGATCGCGCCGCCGATCGAGACCGGATGCCCGAGCAGCGCGAGCGCCCAGTAAATTTCGAGCGCGCCGAGCACGTAGCCGGCCAGCTGCCAGAAGAACGCACTGAACAGCAGCGCCGTGCGCGACATCAGCGCGTCGATGTCGGCATCGAGCCGGCGGCCGTCGACGCCCTGCAGCAACCGGTGCGAATCGCCGAGCAGACGCCCCGCGAACCGCTCGATCGCGTGGAAGACGCCGCCGCGCCGCATCAGCACGACGCCGAGCACCGGCAGCGGCAACGTCAGCAGCAGCGCCAGGCCGATCGTGCCGCCGCCCATGTCGTGCGTAGTCGCGAGCAGCAGCACGAGGCCGAGCGCCGCGAACGCATACTGGACGACGATCGTCACCAGCACCTCGACGATCACCGACGCGGTCACGCGGCTCGCGTCGGGCACCTGCCAGCGCGCGATCCGGATCCCGACGAGCTCGCCGCCGATCCCGACCACGGGCAGCAGCCGGTTCACGGCTTCGCGCACGGTCGCGATCCACCACAAAAACGGCAGCGACGCGCGCCGGTCGAGCAGCTGATGCCACGCATACGCGTCGAGCAGCAGCGGCAGCGCGTGGAACGGCACGAGCCACAGCAGCGTGAAGCCGGCGCGCTCGAGCATCCGCGACACGTCGCCGATGCCTTCGTGCACCCCCAGCGCGAGCAGGATCCCGATGCCGATCGGCCAGCCGAGCCATTTGATCCACCGGGTCATGACGGCCGCGCCCCCGCTTCGCGCGACGCACGCGTGCCGCGGCGCATCGCGGGCTGGCCGAACACGTCCGCAAACCCGCCGGTCGCGACGCCGGCCGCCTTCAGCGCGGCCGCGACGCGCGGCGACAGCAGCGCGTCCAGTTCGTCGACCGGGCGGTAATCGGCCATCGTCGGCGTGATCGGGCCGTCGCCGGCCTCGGCCGGATGACAGTAGATCTCGCCGACACCGGGCGGCAGCGCCGCGAGCGCGTCGAGCAGCACGCGCTCGTCCATCGCGCCCGTATGCGCGATTCCGACCACGTAGTCGTTGTGCGCGAGCCCCGCGCGATCGAGCCGGGCGCGCACGAGCGCGATCCACGGCTTGAGCAGCGCGGGCGCGCTCGTTTCATACGGCAGCCGCACCGCGCGCAACCCGTAGTCGCGGCCGATCTCGATGATCAGCGACAGCACGGTCGGATGCAGGTGGAAATGCTTGTGCGCGTTCACGTGATCGAGCGGCAGGCCGCTCGCTGCGAACGCGTCGAACTGCGCGCGGATCTCGCGGCGCAGTTGCGCACGCACGTGCGGCAGGAAGAAGAAGCGGCAGCCGTCCTTCGCCATCGCGTCGCCGAACCGCCCGTCGGGGCCGACGAGTGCGGGAATCTCATGCGCGGGCAGCATGGCCGGCCCGTCCGCGAGGACGAGATGCAGGCCGACCGCGAGCGACGGCAGCCGCCGCGCGCGTTCGATCGCATCGTGCGCGGCGGGCGCACCGACCATCAGGCTCGCGGCGTTCAGCACGCCGTCGCGATGCGCGCGCTCGACCGCCGCGTTGACGCGCGGATGCAGCCCGAAGTCGTCCGCGGTGAAGATCAGCGCCCGCGCCGCCCGCTGCGTCGTCACGAATCAGGCCTCGTGCGCGCGCAGAAAGCGGAAGAACTCGACGCCTTCGCGCAGACGGCGCTTCATCATGTCCCAGCTCGTCAGCATCTCGCGGACGATCTCCCAGATCTTCGACGGACGGAAGTAGAACTGGCGATAGAACTGCTCGAGCTGGTGATAGATCTCGTCGCGCGACAGGTGCGCATAGCCGATCGCCGCGAGCTGCACGCCTTCCTTGCTGACCAGGTTGATGGTCTTGTTCTCTTCCATCCAGCCGTTCTCGACGGCCTGCTTGTACAGCGTCGTGCCCGGATACGGCGCGGCGAGCGACACCTGGATCGTGTGCGGATTGATTTCCTTCGCGTACTCGATCGTCTTCTTGATGGTTTCCTGCGTCTCGCCCGGCAGGCCGAGGATGAAGGTGCCGTGGATCTTGATGCCGAGCTTCTTGCAGTCCGCGCTGAAGCGGCGCGCGAAATCGGTGCGCACGCCCTTCTTGATGTTCACGAGGATCTGGTCGTCGCCGGATTCGAAGCCGACCAGCAGCAGGCGCAGGCCGTTCTCCTTCATGACCTTCAGCGTCTTGTACGGCACGTTCGCCTTCGCGTTGCACGACCACGTCATGCCGAGCTTGCCCAGGCCGATGGCGATGGCTTCGGCGCGCGGCAGGTCGTCGGTGAAGGTGTCGTCGTCGAACATCAGTTCCTTCACTTCCGGCATGTTGTCGCGGATCCACTTGGCTTCCGCGAGCACGTTCTCGACCGAGCGCGTGCGGTAGCGATGGCCGCTGACCGTCTGCGGCCACAGGCAGAACGTGCAGCGCGACTTGCAGCCGCGGCCCGTGTAGATCGATACGTACGGATAGTTGAGGTAGCCGATGAAGTAGTTGTCGATCTTCAGGTCGCGCTTGTAGACGGGCGCGACGAACGGCAGTTCGTCCATGTTCTCGAGAATCGGACGCGCTTCGTTGTGCTCGATCGAGCCGTCCTTCGCGCGCCAGCTCAAGCCCTTGACCTCTGGGAACGGCTTGCCTTCGGCGATTTCCTTGCAGGTGAAGTCGAATTCCTCGCGGCACACGAAGTCGATGGCGTCGCTCGCCGTGAGCGAGTTGTGCGGATCGACCATCACCTTCGCGCCGACCATGCCGACCAGCATCGACGGCTTCATCTTCTTCAGGTCCTGCGCGAACATCGCGTCGGTCGGGAACGACGGCGTGCTCGTGTGGATGATCACGAGGTCGTAGTCGTTGGCGATCTTCAGCGTTTCCTCGACCGACAGGCCGTCGGCCGGTGCGTCGACGACGCGGCTGCCCGGCACGAGCGCGGCCGGCTGCGCGAGCCACGTCGGGTACCAGAAGGAACGGATTTCGCGCTTCGCCTGATAGCGCGAGCCGGCTCCGCCGTCGAAGCCGTCATACGAAGGGGCCTGCAAGAACAGCGTTTTCATGATTGCTCCGGTAGCCTGCATAGTTCGATTCGTTTCAACGATTCAGTCAATAACCCGCGGGCCGCCCTGCCGGCGCCCGCCACTCTGTCATGTCGCGTCGCGCGGCGTGGCCGCGCGGCGCGTTCTCGGCCCTCAGGCCGAATTCGATCGGGAACGCGCTCATGGCCGCTCCCGCGGGCAACGTGCGTTAACGTGCGTTAACGGCCGTCCCCGCCTTCCACCGCCGCCGTCGCCCGCTCGCCGCCGACGACCGTCATCCGCGCGCCGCGCCACACGACGTGCGTGCCGAACGCGGCCGCGAGCCATTCGAGCGTGAGCAGCGTGTCGCGCACGGCGACGAGCGGCAGATCGCGCCAGAACGCGCGCCAGCCGTCCTCGCCGCGCGCGTGCAGCACCAGCCGCCCGAACGTGCCCACGATGGCCGCGCCACCCGCCAGCGTGCCGGCGAAGGTGCCGTCCAGACGCAGCGCGAGCGCCGCGCCGATCGCGAGCCACGGCGCGGTAAACGTGATGAACAGGAACGTGAAGCCGGCCGGGTTCAGCGAACGGATCGTGCGCAGCCAGCGCGTCTCGCGGTGCCAGAGCGGCCCGAACGATGGTTCGATCACATCGGTCGCGACCTCGACCTCGGACAGCACGGTGCGTCGCCCGAGGCGGCGCGGCAGTTCGGCGAGCCAGAAATCGTCGGCCAGCTCGTCCTTCAGCGCGATCAAGCCGCCGATCCGGTCGAGCGTGTCGCGCGTGAGCGCGAGCGTCGCGCCGAAGCCGAAGTGGCTCGAGCGGCCGAGGTGCGCGATCCGCACCGACGGCGCGAACCACGCATCGACGAACTGCGCGCCGATCCGCGTCCAGAACCCGCCGACGCTGCGCGCATGATACAGACACGTGACGACGCCGACCGACGCGTCGGCGAGCGGCGCGGTCACGCGTTCCAGATAGTCCGGCTTCACCGCGATGTCGCTGTCCGCGATCACGATGCGGCCGTACTTCGCGCGTTCGGCCAGATTGATCAGGTTGCTGACCTTCAGGTTCTTGCCGTGCACGCGCGCGTCGATCACGAGCGTGATGTCGCACTCCGGATAGTCGGCGCGCAAGCGCTCGACGACGGCGACGGCCGGATCGGCCGCCGACGCGACGCCAAACAGCACTTCATGGCGCGGGTGGCGCTGCTCGCAGAACGTCGCGAGATTCTCGTACAGGTGCGGCTCGGCGCCGCACAGCGGCTTGAGCACGCTGACGGGCGCGAAGCCGTCGCGCGCCGCGGTGCGCGGCGTGCGCGGGCGCGGCGCGAAGGCCGCGGCGAGCGCGTAGCCGGACGCAGCCAGCGTGAATGCGAGCAGGAGCCCGTCGAGCAGCGTGACGATCGGCGTCATGCGCGCGCCTCCCCGGCGACGCGGGCGCCCTGCCGATCGATTGAACCTGGTTGAACGCGATTGGGTATTCCGACAGCAACGAACGCGGGCACGACCCGACTCCTTGTTCCAGCAGCGTCTGTAATGGCGAGGCTCGGCCCATTCCCCGAATGCGACCGGCACCGGCTTCGCGTGGCACATTTCCGCGCGATGCCCAGACGGGATGCGGGAAGATTCGAATGGCGAACATCGTCACAACATGAACAGGCGCCGGATTTTAGCAGCGCAAGTCGGCCCGCGCGTGACGGCGCGCGAAACGGACTTGTGCGATTTCGGCAAAGCTGTGCGATCGGCAAACCATTCGGGTGCCACTACGTTCACGCTAGCGTAAGCACTTTGCAGGCGTATTGCAGTCTTGAAAAACAGACGTTTCGTGGAATTTTGTATGTCGATGCGAAGACATGTCCAATCCCCGTAAAGTTTGGTCATTATTTGGGGATTGAATTGATTTCTGCAACGATCGCGACCTCCCATCCTATGCAACCTTGCACCCCTGAAAGGCGCATGGGTATCCGTGCGTCGCCAGCGCGTTCCGGAACCCTTTGGCAAAATCGTCGACATCTGTTGCGCACGCGCATCACCGCGCCCCTCCCTTTAGAAGGCCACCGATGATTCCGTTTTCCGTACTCGATCTCGCCCCCATTCCCGCCGGCGCGGACGCCGCGCAGGCTTTCCGCAATACCGTCGATCTCGCGCAGCACGCGGAGCGCCTCGGTTACCGCCGCTACTGGCTCGCCGAACATCACAACATGCCCGGCATCGCGAGCGCGGCGACGGCCGTCGTGATCGGTCATGTCGCGGGCGCGACGAAGACGATCCGCGTCGGCTCGGGCGGGATCATGCTGCCGAACCATGCGCCGCTCGTGATCGCCGAACAATTCGGCACGCTCGCGTCGCTGTATCCGGGGCGCATCGATCTCGGGCTCGGCCGTGCGCCCGGCACCGACCAGACCACGTCGCGCGCGCTGCGCCGCGACCTGATCGGCAGCGCCGACTCGTTTCCGGACGACGTCGCGGAGCTGCAGCGCTACTTCGCGGAACCGGTGCCCGGCCAGCGCGTGCGCGCGGTGCCCGGTGCGGGGCTGGACGTGCCCGTGTGGCTGCTGGGTTCGAGTCTGTTCAGCGCGCAGCTCGCGGCGATGCTCGGGCTGCCGTTCGCGTTCGCGTCGCACTTCGCACCGGACTACCTGATGCGTGCGCTCGAACTCTATCGTGCGCAGTACCGGCCGTCGGCCGCGTGGCCGAAGCCGCATGCGATGGTCGGCATCAACGTGTTCGCGGCCGATACCGACGACGAGGCGCGGCGCCTCTTCACGTCGCTGCAGCAGCAGTTCATCAACCTGCGCCGCGGCACGCCGGGCAAGCTGCCGCCGCCCGTCGACGCGCTCGAGGCGAGTGAATTCGAACTCGCGAACGTCGCGCACGCGCTGTCGTTCGCGGCCGTCGGCTCGCGCGACACGGTGCGCGACAAGCTCCGCGACCGGATTGCACAGACGGGTGCGGACGAGGTGATCATCACCGCGCAGATCTACGATCACGCCGCGCGGGTGCGCTCGTTCGAGCTGGCCGCGCAGATCCGCGACGAACTGGCGAACGAAACCCGCTGACCGGACGGGCACGCGCGCCCGCCGTCACGTCACTACGGGTGCACCGCGTCCAGCCCGTCGAGCAGCGCCTTGTGGAACGCGTCCGGATCCTGGATCTGCGGCGCGTGGCCGAGCGCCGGGAATTCGACGAGCTGCGCGCCGGGGATCGCCGCCTGCGTACGCTTCGCGAGTTCCGGGTAATGGCCGAGCTTCGCGTGCACGTCGGGCGGCGCCACCTCCTTGCCGATCGCGGTCGTGTCCTTGTCGCCGATCAGCAGCAGCGTCGGCACGCGGATCGCGCCGAGTTCGTAGACCACCGGCTGGGTGAGGATCATGTCGTAGATCAGCGCCGAGTTCCACGCGACCGCGTCGCGGCCGGGGCCGCGATACATACCGGCGAGCATCTGCACCCAGCGCTCGTAGGCGGGCGACCACTTGCCCGCGTAGTAGGTCGCCTGTTCGTAGCGGCGGATGCCGTCGGCGTTCGTCTTCTGTTCGCGCGCATACCAGTAGTCGACCGGCAGCGGCGGCACGCCGAGCGCCTTCCAGTCCTCGAGGCCGATCGGGTTCACCAGCACGAGCTGATCGGTCGCCTTCGGATACATCAGCGCATAGCGCATCGCGAGCATCCCGCCCGTCGAATGGCCGACGAGCGTCGCCGATTTCACGCCGATCGACTCGAGCAGCGCATGCGTGTTGCGCGCGAGCTGCTGGAAGCTGTACTGATAGCGTTCGGGCTTCGACGACTTGCAGAAGCCGATCTGGTCCGGCGCGATCACGCGATAGCCGGCGCGGCTCAGCACCCCGATCGTGTCCTCCCAGGTCGCCGCGCAGAAGTTCTTCCCATGCAGCAGCACGACCGTGCGGCCGTTCGGGTGCGTCGGCTGCACGTCCATGTACATCATCTCGAGGGTTTCGCGCTGCGACACGAACGCGTAGCGATGCACCGGCTCCGGATAGTCGAAACCTTCCAGGCGGGGGCCGTACGCGGGTCCGTCGTTGCCGGCCGGCGCCGGCGCGGCGGCCACGGCGGAGGTCGCGCATGCCGCGGCGACGCCGGCGCCGAGCACGGCGGCGCGCGCGAGGGACAACATCTTGCAAATCGAGAGCATGGCGATCACGGTAAGGGGAAATACACGCGCGCAACCGGGCGGCTTCGCGCCCCGCGATTCTACGCGGTCGGGCTGACGACGGCGCGCAACACTCGATGGCCGTGCGACTTCCGCGCGCGCGACGAACTCGGGTATCGTGTGTCGTGACCCTGAAACGCCTGCAGGCGAACACTCATGAAAAACGTCCTCAGCATTCAGTCGCACGTGATCTACGGACACGCCGGCAACAGCGCGGCCGTGTTTCCGATGCAGCGCCTCGGCGTCAACGTCTGGCCGCTCAACACCGTCCAGCTGTCGAATCACATGCAGTACGGCCACTGGGCCGGCAGCGCGATCGACGCGGCGAAGATGGAGCAGCTCGTCGACGGCGTCGCCGCGATCGGCGCGCTCAAGCGCTGCGACGCGGTGCTGTCCGGCTTCGTCGGCTCGCCGCCGCAGGCGCGCGCGACGGTCGAGATCGTGCGCACGGTGAAGGCGATGAACCCGAACGCGTGGTACTTCTGCGATCCGGCGATGGGTCAGACGGGTGGCGTGCGGCCCGAACCCGGCGTCGAGGAATTCATCGTCCAGGAGATGCCGGCGCTCGCCGACGGCATGTCGCCGAACCACACCGAGCTGCAGAAGCTCGCCGGGCGGCGCATCGAGACCGTCGCCGAAGCCGTCGACGCGTGCCGCGCGCTGATCCGCCGCGGCCCGAAGATCGTCCTCGTCAAGCACCTGCACGACCGCAACAGCCCGGCCGACCGTTTCAACATGCTCGCCGTCACCGAGACCGAAGCGTGGATCGGCCAGCGCCCGCTGTATGCGTTTCCGCGCCATCCGGTCGGCGTCGGCGATCTCACCAGCGCGATTTTCGTCGCGCGCCGGCTGCGCGGCGACTCGGTGCGCGCCGCGTTCGAGCACACGCTTGCGGCCGTGCACGCGGTCGTGAAGGCGACCTACGACGCGCGCCGCTACGAGCTCGAACTCGTCGCCGCCCAGGACGAAATCGCGCGCCCGAGCGAGTGGTTCGGCGCGTGGGTGACCGACGCGTGATGCGCCCGCACCGGCCGCGAATCCTCCGCATCTCGTCGAATCCCCCGGTATCCCCTGCTTCTCCGGCGTGCCGCGCGCGCTGCCGCCCTCGCCTCTCCCCCGCAGTTCGCTCGCCGGCGCCATGCCGTTCGGGTTCTGTCCGGTCCGTGCGTGCAAACGTTTCCGGACTTCACATGAATGACACCGATTCCCCGCTATGCTCGCGACGGCACGACCGGCGCAGCCGCATCCTGCGCCCGGACGCGCCGAATTTTTCCCGCATGTCCCGCCAATCGGCTCCCTTCCTTGACCCACGATAACGACCATGACCCGATCGAACCGTCGTGACTTCCTGCGCGTCGCCGCCGGCACTGCCGGCGCCGCCGCGCTGAACCTGTTCCCGCCCGTGATCCGCGATGCGCTTGCGATTCCGGCGAACCGCCGTACCGGCACCATCCGCGATATCGAACACATCGTGATCCTGATGCAGGAGAACCGTTCGTTCGACCACTACTTCGGCACGATGCGCGGCGTGCGCGGCTTCGGCGACCCTCGCCCGCTGCGCCTCGCGAACGGCAAGTCGGTGTTCCATCAGCCGGTCGGCCCGGCCGAGCTGCTGCCGTTTCATCCGGGCGCGGACAAGCTCGGCCTGCAGTTCCTGCAGGACTTGCCGCACGGCTGGCAGGACATGCACGCCGCGTGGAACAAGGGCCGCTACGACCAGTGGGTGCCGAACAAGGGCACCACGACGATGGCGTACCTGAAGCGCGACGACATCCCGTTCCACTATCAGCTCGCCGACGCATTCACGATCTGCGACGCGTACCACTGCGCGATCCCGAGTTCGACCGACCCGAACCGCTACTACATGTGGACCGGCTACGTCGGCAACGACGGCACGGGCGGCGGCCCGGTGCTCGGCAATGAGGAAACGGGCTACGGCTGGACGACCTATCCGGAAGTGCTCGAGCAGGCCGGCGTGTCGTGGAAGATCTACCAGGACGTCGGCATCGGGCTCGACGCGAAGGGCTCGTGGGGCTGGACGCAGAACCCGTACATCGGCAACTACGGCGACAATTCACTGCTCTATTTCAACCAGTACCGCAGCGCGCTGCCCGGCACGCCGCTGTACGACAAGGCGCGCACCGGCACCAACATCAGCGCCGGCGGCACGCTGTTCGACGTGCTGCAGCAGGACGTGAAGAACGGCACGCTGCCGCAGGTGTCGTGGATCTGCGCGCCGGAAGCGTACTCGGAACACCCGAACTGGCCGGCCAACTACGGCGCGTGGTACATCGAGCAGGTGCTGAAGGTGCTCGTGTCGAATCCGGACGTGTGGAGCAAGACCGCCCTCTTCATCACCTACGACGAGAACGACGGCTTCTTCGACCACGTGCCGCCGCCGTTCGCGCCGCAGTCGCGCGACAACGGGCTGTCGACGGTCGCAACGACCAACGAGGTGTTCGCCGGCGACGCGTCGCACATGGCCGGCCCGTACGGGCTCGGGCCGCGCGTGCCGATGCTGGTCGTGTCGCCGTGGACCAAGGGTGGCTGGGTCTGCTCGCAGACCTTCGATCACACGTCGCTGCTGCAATTCATCGAAGCGCGTTTCGGCGCGCAGTATCCGGTGACGGCCGCCAACGTGTCGCCGTGGCGCCGTGCGGTGTGCGGCGACCTGACGTCGGCGTTCGAATTCGCGACCGCCGACACCGCGTGGCCGACGCTGCCCGACACGAGCGGCTATGCGCCGCCCGATCGCGTGCGCCACCCCGACTACATCCCGGTGCCGCCGGTGCTGCAGAAGCTGCCGAAACAGGAGGCCGGGCTGCGTCCGGCGCGCGCGCTGCCGTACGAGCTGTTCGTGCACGGCCGCGTCGAAGCCGTGAACGGCCTGTTCCGGCTGACCTTCGCGAACACCGGCCGCGCGGGCGCGGCATTCCAGGTGCAGTCGCGCAACCGACTCGACGGCCCGTGGGCGTACACGGTCGAAGCCGGCAAGCGGGTCGCCGATACGTGGAGCGCCGCGCCGTCGCTCGGCCTGTACGACCTCGACGTGTACGGCCCGAACGGCTTCTACTGCCATTTCCGCGGCCCGTTCGCGACCGGCGTCGGCAGCGCGAGCGTGAACCCCGAGGTGATCTACGGCTACGACGTCGCGAACGGCAACATCACGCTGCGCCTGATGAACCGCGGCCACAAGGCCGTGCAGCTCAAGGTGACGAACGCGTACGGCCACGGCCGCGCGCGCACGTTCGACCTCGCGCCGGGCGCGCACGTCGACGACTACTGGGATCTGCGCGGCAGTCACGGCTGGTACGACCTGACCGTCAGCGACGGCCGTCCGCTCGGCTTCCTGCGCCGCTTCGCGGGCCACGTCGAGACCGGCCGCCCGAGCACGAGCGACCCGGCCATCCGCACGAACGCGTCGCACGACGACGCCGAAGCCGCATCGGACGCCCTGTCCGACTGACGACGTCGAACGCGGCGCGGCCCCGCCGGGGCCGCGCCGCCCATCCTGCCTCCCGTCCGCTCGTGACGGGAAACTCCCGATACCGGCCGCCCGCGCACGCGCGGAAGCTATGCGCAAATCCGCATCGAATGCGCGGCAAATTGCCAAGACCCGTGCATATCGGCGACCTATATATCGAGACGATCGGGGCTCCTCGCCGAGCCTGACGGGAGATTCTTCCGGGAATCATCAACATGCCGACCTCCCCGCCCGATTCCGAGAAGCGGTCGAACCGCCCACCCGTCGCACGCGTCCGGCCCGCCGGCTGCGTGCGGTATCCACCCGCTGGTGTAGAACAAGAGGAACGAACATGAAATTCCGTCATTCCCTGCTGTCGGTGTCGGTCATCTCCGCCTTTGCCCTCCTCTCGCAACAAGCCGCCCGGGCCGCCGACGCGACCGACGTGAAGGTCGGCTTCGCCGCGCCGCTCACCGGCGTGAACGCCGGCTACGGCAAGGATCTTCAGAACGGCGTGCAGCTCGCGCTCGACGATGCCGCCGCGCAGAAGATACAGATCGCCGGCAAGCCCGCGCACTTCAACCTGATCGTGCAGGACGACCAGGCCGACCCGCGCATCGGCGTGCAGGCCGCGCAGGCGCTGATCGACCAGAACGTGTCGGTGGTGGTCGGCCACTTCAACTCCGGGACGACGATTCCGGCGTCGGTCGTCTACGACAAGGCCGGCATCCCGGTGATCGATCCGGCCGCGACCAACCCGACCCTGACGTCGCGCGGGCTCGCGAACATGTTCATGGTGATCGCGACCGACGGCCAGAACGCCGGCAACGCGGGCAAGTACGCGGTCGACGTGACCAAGGCGAAGCGCATCGCGATCATCGACGACCGCACCGCGTTCGGCCAGGGCGAGGCGGACGAGTTCGAGAAGGCCGTGAAGGCGGCCGGCGGCAACATCATCGGCCGCGAGTTCACCAGCAACCAGGCGGTCGATTTCCGCGCGCAGATCACGAGCCTGAAGGGCAAGAACCCCGACCTGATCTTCTTCGGCGGCCTCGATTCGCTCGCCGCGAACTTCGTCAAGCAGATGCGCCAGCTCGGGCTGAACGCGAAGTTCGTCGGCGGCGGCGGCGTGAAGGACAACGAGTTCATCAAGATCGCCGGCCCGGCCGCGGAAGGCGCGATGGCGTGGGAATACGGGCGTCCGCTCGACGAGCTGCCGCAGGGCAAGGATTTCGAGCAGCGGTTCAAGAAGCGCTTCGGCGTCGACGTGCTGTCGTACGCGCAGTTCGGCTACGACGCGACCTGGGCCGCGATCAAGGCGATGCAGGCAGCCAACTCGACCGATCCGAAGGTCTACCGTCCGGCGCTGAAGAAGATCGACTTCGAAGGCATCACCGGCAGGATCTCGTTCGCGAACGACGGCTCGCTGAAGAGCGGGATGTCGACGCTGTACCAGGTGAAGAACGGCGCGTGGAAGACGATCGTGACGAAGGGGGGTTGATCGGACCGGATGGGGGGCCTGGGTAGCCAGGCCGCCCGGGCGTGACGGGCGGTGGCGGGAACGCCGCCCGATCCGCCCTTCACACGATGCGGGAGCAGTCGAAGGTGCTGCGGCCGCGAAACGATCGGCGCAACGACGCCGATCTCATACGATGTCTGATATTAAGGCGAGCCGCCACCGCCTGTCGCGACGCACAGGCCGTGCAGCCGCCCTCGCGTCAACTGGCCTGCGTGTCGCGTTCCGCCTCGGCCGCCTCGTGCGCGCGGCGCAGTCGCTCCCGACTGTTGGTCAGGTGCGTGCGCATGGCAGCGCGCGCGGCTTCCGGATCGTGACGCGCGATCGCCTCGTAGATGTCCTCGTGCTCGTGATTGAGCCGGCCGACATAGCGCTCGAGGTCGTCGCCGGCGAAGCGCGCCGAGTTCACACGCGTGCGCGGGATGATCGACGCGCCGAGCTGCGTCATGATGTCGACGAAGTAGCGGTTGCCGGTGGACTGCGCGATCTGCAGGTGGAAGTTGAAGTCGAGCTGCGCGGTGTCGCGCCCGCCGCCCGCCCCCGACGCGATCGCGTCGAGCGCACGCCGCAGCGCGGCGAGGTCGGTGTCGTTCGCGCGCTGCGCGGCGAGGCTCGCGCATTCGCTTTCAAGGCTGATGCGCAGCTCGAGCACCGCGAGCACGTCGCGCAGCGTCATGATGGTCGCGGGATCGATGCCGAGCGCCTGGCGGCGCGACGGTTCCAGCACGAAGCTGCCGATGCCGTGGCGCGTCTCGATGAGGTGGCTCGCCTGCATCCGCGAGATCGCTTCGCGCACGACCGTGCGGCTGACGCCCTGCGCCGCCATGACTTCGGTTTCGGTCGGCAGCTTGTCACCGGGACGCAGCGTGCCGTTTTCGATCTGCGCGGTCAGCGCGTCGACGACATCTTGTGCGAGGCTGCGTGCGCGACGGCGCGGCGCAGCGGGAAGCGTTGGCACGGACATGAGGCCGGTTCCTTTTTGAATGATCGTAACGTGAGCCGAGGGTTTACGCGGGGTTTGAGCGAACGCCGATGATTCATTATACTGCGTCACAAGTCATCCGACGACTGATGATCACGACACGGATCTCCTGTTGACCGAGGCTGGCACATCGGCGCCTAGTCGGTCCCGTGGTTCGCGATCGACCGACATCCGCGCTTGCGCGCGACATCGGCATCGAGCTGGTCGCTCCCGCCCGTTCGGGTTGCTGTCGACATGCGGGGCTTGCGCGCCGCGCACGTCGGTTGTCGAATGATCGCACCTCCCGCCGCGCGCGGCAAAGATTTTGCCGCACGGCATCGCCCACTCTTTCGCCATCGCCGCCATGAACGCCGTCACTGCCTCGCCTTCCCACGACACGCCGCGCATCGTCGAGCTGCAAGCCATTCCGGTCGCCGGCCACGACAGCATGCTGCTCAACCTGAGCGGCGCGCACGGTCCGTTCTTCACCCGCAACCTCGTGATCCTGAAGGACAGCGCGGGCCGGACCGGCGTCGGCGAAGTGCCGGGCGGCGAAAGCATCCGCCGCACGCTCGAGGATGCGCGCGCGCTCGTCGTCGGCCAGCCGGTCGGCAACTACCACGCGGTGCTCAACGACGTGCGGCGCACCTTTGCCGATCGCGACGTGAGCGGCCGCGGCCTGCAGACCTTCGACCTGCGCACCACGATCCACGCGGTCACCGCGCTCGAAGCCGCGCTGCTCGACCTGCTCGGCCAGCATCTCGGCGTGCCTGTGGCCGCACTCCTCGGCGAAGGGCAGCAGCGCGAGCGCGTCGAGATGCTCGGCTACCTGTTCTACGTCGGTGACCGCGGCAAGACCGCGCTGCCCTATCGCGACGGCCGCGGCGCGACCGACGACTGGACCCGCGTGCGCGACGAGGCCGCGCTGACGCCCGAGGCGGTCGTGCGCCTCGCCGAAGCCGCGCACGCGCGCTACGGTTTCAACGACTTCAAGCTGAAGGGCGGCGTGTTCGAAGGCGCGCGCGAGATCGAAGCCGTGACGGCGCTGGCCGAGCGCTTCCCCGAAGCGCGCGTGACGCTCGATCCGAACGGCGCGTGGTCGCTCGACGAGGCGGTGCGGCTGTGCCGCGACCTGCACCACGTGCTCGCGTATGCGGAAGATCCGTGCGGCGCGGAGAACGGCTACTCGGGCCGCGAGGTGATGGCCGAATTCCGCCGCTCGACCGGGCTGCCGACGGCCACCAACATGATCGCGACCGACTGGCGCCAGATGGGCCACGCGGTGCAGCTGCACGCCGTCGACATCCCGCTCGCCGACCCGCACTTCTGGACGATGCAGGGCTCGGTGCGCGTCGCGCAGATGTGCCGCGACTGGGGCCTCACGTGGGGTTCGCATTCGAACAACCACTTCGACGTGTCGCTCGCGATGTTCACGCACGTCGCGGCCGCGGCGCCCGGGCAAGTCACGGCGATCGATACGCACTGGATCTGGCAGGACGGCGAACGGCTCACGCGCGAGCCGCTGAAGATCGAGAACGGGCTCGTTGAAGTGCCGAAGCGGCCGGGCCTCGGCATCGACATCGACATGGATGCGGTCGCGGTCGCGCACGAGCTGTACAAGCAGCACGGGCTCGGCGCGCGCGACGATGCGGCGGCGATGCAGTATCTGATTCCGGGGTGGACGTTCAACAACAAGCGCCCCTGCCTCGTGCGCTGAGCGCGGGACGAACCGGGCGGCGGGTCTGCCCGGCCAGAAGGAAATGCGTCGGTTCGCCCGCGCATCGGCGGGTGCCGGGCGGGAACAGCCTGCCGGCATCGAACGGAAACGGAAACGAAATTGGAATTCGGGCGGCCACGGCCCGTCGGTCGGTCCGTCGGTCGCTCGGTCGGTCGGTCGGTCGGTCGGTCGGTCGGTCGGTCGGTCGGTCGGTCCAGAATAATCCGGCCCGGCAACGGCAATCGGCGCTATTCAGCCCGTCAAAGCTGCCCGGCTGCCCAGATCCCCCGCGCCATCCCCGACGCGGCCAACACGATCACCATCACGAGCACGGCCTGCCAGTGACCGATCCGCACATAGGTCCGTGCGCGGCCGAGATCCGGCATCTGCTGCCGCCGCGAGGCGACGCGCCAGCGGATCAGCCCGAGCATCGGCACGATCTCGAGCAGCAGGATCAGCACGAGCGCGGTCATCTTGAGGTGAAAGAGCGGCTCGTGAAGGTAATACGCGGCGCCTTTCTCGAAGCCGCCGAACGCGCGCGCGAGCCCCGTCGCGATCAGCACCAGCGCGGACAATCCCCAGGCCGCATCGGCCTTGAACACGCCGGAGAGGTCGGCGGCCTGCGCGGACGCGATGACCCGGCGCAGCGCGCGGTTGCGCCCCGCGATCGCGGCGAACGCGACGCCAAACGCCATCAGGTGAACGGCTGCCAGCAACCAGCGGACGATCATTGCGCCTCCTTGTCGCCCGCGCGCCGCGCAGGCCTTGTCAGACGATCTGCTTGAGCGCCGCGTCGAGCGCGAGCACGGCGACGCGGTCGCCCTCGGTCACGAGCGGCGCGCGCATCACGATCTGCCGGTTATGGCCGACGGCTGCCGGCGAATCCCACAGCAGCTCGACCTTCGGCCGCCGGAACAGGCTGCCGCGACGCGGCGGCACGGCGGCCTGCGCACCCTGCTCGCCCGCTGCCGGCGCAACTTGGCCGGGCCAGCGCACGGAGAGCTCGCGCGCGTCATACTGGCCGACCTTGCGGCTCTCCATCCAGACGATCGCGGTACGGGTGAGCGTATCGAGCGAGATCGCGTAGCGGCCGACCGCGAAACGGCGCGCGGCGACGTTGGTCCGCCACAGCGGCCGCGGCCGGCACATCCACACGATCGCCGCATACAGCGCCGGCGCGGCGATCAGCCAGCCGTTGGTCGCCGTCACCGCGTGCAGCGCAGAACGCCAGCCGGCCGCCCATGCGAACGCGCCGATCGACCAGACGGCAAACAGGAAACCGATCAGCGCGAACACCCGCAGCGCCTGGCGCAGCCACTGCGGCAGCGGATGGAACGGCCGCTCGGCGCGCGCGACGGCGCCCGGCAGCGCGAGCAGCAGGAAGATCAGCACGAGATAGACGAACGCCCAGGGCGACGACACCATCGCCGACAGCGACGCGCGATAGCCCATCTGGGACATCGAGAACAGCCAGCGCGCGAACAGCACGAGCCCGATCGCGCGCAATGCGAAGATCACGCCGGCGCCGGGGGCCGGCGCTGCGCGCGTCGTTTTCGTTCTCGCCAAGACTGCTCTCCTCTCGATGTTCGTGCGGGGCCGATTTCACGGCACGGCCATTATAGGGACATTACCGTCTGGACAGATTGCCGGATGGCGTGCCGGCCCCCTTCCGGGGCCGTTCGAGGCGTCGGGCGCGGCGAGAATACAACAGATCCGCGCCGCGGATGTGACAACGCCCCGCCGGGATCCCGGACGGGGCGTCGATGAGGGCCTCAACCGCAGTGCGGCCAGCGGCCCGGCATCAGTTTGCGTTGACTTCGCGCAGCACCGTGCGGTGCTTCTGGC
Source organism: Burkholderia sp. 567 (assembly GCF_040545115.1). Classification (NCBI taxonomy): domain Bacteria; kingdom Pseudomonadati; phylum Pseudomonadota; class Betaproteobacteria; order Burkholderiales; family Burkholderiaceae; genus Burkholderia; species Burkholderia sp. 567. The sequence goes on along the minus strand of NZ_JBEPLG010000001.1, from coordinate 614,016 downwards.
GCAGCAGTTCCTCGTAGCCCTTCACGTAGTTCTGCGCCATCACCTTCGACGAGAAGCGCGCTTCGAACGCGGCCCGCACCTTCTCGCGCGGCAGCGTATCGAGGCGGTTGAGCGCCGCGACGGCCGAGAGTTCGTCTTCGACGACGAAGCCCGACACGCCGTTGTCGATCACTTCCGGCACCGAGCCGCGCTTGAACGCGATCACCGGCGTGCCGCAGGCCATCGCCTCGATCATCACCAGGCCGAACGGCTCCGGCCAGTCGATCGGGAACAGCAGCGCGTGCGCGTTGCCCAGGAATTCGGTCTTTTCCGACTCGCTGATTTCGCCGATATACTCGACGTGCGGCAGCGCGAACAGCGGCTTGATCTTCTCTTCGTAGTACGCGCGGTCAGCCTTGTCGAGCTTCGCGGCGATCTTGATCGGCAGGCCGGCCTGCTCGGCGATGCGGATCGCGGTATCGACGCGCTTTTCCGGCGAGATGCGGCCGAGGAACGCGAGATAGCTCGGCTTCACGTTCGGGATCGGCGTCAGCAGGTTTTCCGGCAGGCCGTGATACACGGTCGACAGCCAGTTCGCCTGCGGCAGCGGGATGCGCTGGTTGTCGGAGATCGACACGACCGGCACGTCGCTGAACGCGTTGAAGATCGGCTGCAGTTCCGGCAGGTCGAGACGGCCGTGCATCGTCGTCAGATGCGGGACCGGCTGGCGCGAGAACAGCGAGAACGGGTAGTAGTCGATGTGGCAGTGCAGGACGTCGAACTCTTCCGCGCGGCGGCGCACCTGCTCGAGGAGCAGCATGTGCGGGGCCATCACGTCGCGGATCGTCGGGTCGAGGCGCAGTGCCTGCGGCCAGCACGCTTCGAGCTTCGCGGAGGTCTGCGAATCGCCGCTCGCGAAGAGCGTGACGTCATGCCCCATCTCGACAAGTGCTTCGGTCAGATAGGACACCACTCGCTCGGTACCACCGTAAAGCTTCGGGGGGACTGCCTCATGCAACGGAGCGATTTGGGCGATTCGCATGCGTAACTCCTAAAAAATCGGCTAAAAACCAGGTATGGGTCGGCAACCTGCCAGCGGTCGGGCTGGATGCATTTCGTCCGACGGTCGGACGAATCAGCCTGCCGGGGCGTCGAACCCGCGCTGCTCAAGGAGCGTCGGCGACGCGACAGGCATAGAACGTTCGAAACGAAGACCCGTTGACAGGGGTTCGTAAAAAAACCTGGGATCGACCCCGGAGCCGATTATCTAGGGTTAATCCCGAGACGGCCCCCGACATTTCAAACACTTTACTTTGTTACAAAGGCGCAACACTTTGCAACCCGCGGACTCGGGTGTCCGTTCTAGAGTGGAAGGCCCTTTTGGCGATCCTTGTCACCCGTGCGTGCCGGTAGCGTGATTCCGGCACATGAAACAGGACGGGATGCCAGATTTTATCTCAAAATCGCTCGCGAGCCTCTGGCCCAGGCAAGATTCGCGCAGCGCGACGCAGGCCTTGTTTACAATGCCGGATTATTCAGTCCGAGCGCACGCCGGCATGCGATCCAGCCGCCACGCTCAATCACCGAATCACCGCACGCATATTTTGGAATCTCTTACCCCCGCCCAGCGCAACGCCCACAACGCGAAGCTCTCGAGCTACGCGCACCGGCCGATCGCGTTCCTGTTCCGCTACATCCGCCTGCATCCCGTTGCTCACCTCGTCGTGCTCTGCAGCGTGCTGGCTGCCGTCGGCTGCGCGCTCGGCTCGCAATACGCGATCAAGCACCTGATCGACGTGCTGGCGACCGGGCGCCATCATCCGGGCCCGCTGTGGAGCGCGTTCGCGCTGCTCGTCGGGCTGATCGCGGCCGACAACCTGCTGTGGCGGGTCGGCGGCTGGGCCGCCGCGCACACGTTCGTCGCGGTCACCGGCGACCTGCGGCGCGACCTGTTCCAGTATCTGATCGGCCATTCGCCGACCTACTACTCGGAAAAGCAGCCGGGTACGCTCGCGAGCCGCATCACGGCCACGTCGAACGCGGTCTATACGTCGGAGAACACGATGGCGTGGAACGTGCTGCCGCCGTGCATCGCGGTGATGGGCGCGATCCTGATGATCATCGTCGTCAATCCGCTGATGGCCGCCGGCCTGCTCGGCTGCTCGGCCGTGCTGTCCATCATCCTGTTCAAGCTGGCCGGGCGCGGCTCGGCGCGCCACCACGCATTCGCGGCGAAGGCCGCGGCGGTCGACGGCGAGCTCGTCGACGTGATCGGCAACATGGGGCTCGTGCGTGCGTTCGGGATGACGGTGCGCGAACAGAAGCGCTTCAGCGCAACGATCAAGGCGGAGATGGACGCGCGCCAGCAGAGCCTGTTCTATCTCGAGAAGCTGCGGCTGCTGCATGCGGTGATCACCGCGATGCTGTCGGCCGGCCTGCTCGGCTGGGCGCTGTGGCTGTGGGACCAGGGCCGCGCGACGTCGGGCGACATCGTGCTCGTCAGCTCGCTCGGCTTCACGATCCTGCACGGCACGCGCGACCTCGCGGTCGCGCTCGTCGACGTCACGCAGCACGTCGCGCGCCTGTCCGAAGCCGTGAAGACGCTGCTCGAACCGCACGGGATGCCCGACCACTCCGACGCGAAGCCGCTGGCGGCCACCGGCGGGCGCGTCGACTTCGAGCGCGTGACGTTCGCGTATCCGCACCGCCGCGCGATCCTCGACCACTTCGACCTCCATATCGAGCCGGGCCAGCGCGTCGGCCTGATCGGCAAGTCGGGCGCCGGCAAGTCGACCGTGCTCGCGCTGCTGCAGCGCTTCTACGATACGCAGGACGGCGTCGTGAAGGTCGACGGCCAGGACGTGAAGGCGATCACGCAGGACAGCCTGCGCCACGCGATCGCGCTCGTGCCGCAGGACATCTCGCTGCTGCACCGGACGATCTACGACAACATCGCCTATGGCCGCCCCGACGCGACCCGCGAGCAAGTGCTCGCCGCCGCGCGCGACGCGCGCTGCGCGGAGTTCATCGAAGCGATGCCGGAAGGCTATGACACGATCGTCGGCGACCGCGGGGTCAAGCTGTCGGGCGGCCAGCGCCAGCGCATCGCGATCGCGCGCGCGATCCTGAAGGATGCGCCGATCCTGCTGCTCGACGAAGCGACGTCCGCACTCGACAGCTCGTCCGAGGAAGCGATCCAGAGCGCGCTCGACCGCCTGATGGTCGGCCGCACGGTGATCGCGATCGCGCACCGGCTGTCGACGCTGCGCAACTTCGACCGGATCATCGTGATGAGCAACGGCAAGGTGATCGACGATGGCAGCCCCGACGTGCTGCGCAACCGCCCCGGCCTGTACCGCGACCTGCTCGCGAAGCAGCACGGCCGCCATCACGCGCCCGACGGCACCGCGCCGACCGGCGAACGCGTGGCCTGACGCCGCGGCACGCAACCGATAAAAAAGCCGCCTGTGCGAAGCACGGCGGCTTTTTTCATGGCATCGCGCGGCATCCGCCGCGCAAGCGCTGGCTACACGCGCTGCAGGTCGCGCAGGAAGTTGTCGCGCCACACCGACACGTTGTTCTCGCGCAGCTGCGCGATCATGTCCGCATAACGCGCGCGCCGCTCGGCGAGCGGCATCGTCAGCGCCTGCGACAGCGCATCGGCCATCCCGTCGATGTCGATCGGATTGACGATCAGCGCGCCCGTCAGCTCGCGCGCGGCCCCCGCGAAGCGCGACAGCACCAGCACGCCCGGATCGTCCGGATTCTGCGCAGACACGTACTCCTTCGCGACGAGGTTCATGCCGTCGCGCAGCGGCGTGACGAAACCCACGCGCGCCAGCCGGTACAGCGCGGCCAGCACCTGCCGGTCGTACTGGCGGTGAATGTAGAGGATCGGCGCCCAGTCGAGTTCCGCGTAGCGGCCGTTGATGCGCCCCGACTCCGCTTCGAGCTGCAGGCGGATGTCCTGGTATGCGCGCAGGTCGGCGCGCGTCGACGGCGCGATCTGCAGGAACGACACGCGGTTGCGAATCGACGTCTGGTGCTCCAGCAGTTTCTCGAACGCGCGGAACCGCTCGACGAGCCCCTTCGAATAATCGAGCCGGTCGACGCTCATGATCAGCTGGCGCCCGCGCAGCGACGTCGCCAGCGTGCGCACGGCCTTGCCGTTCTCGGCCGCCTGCGCGAGCGACGCGATCTCGTCCGGATACACGCCGATCGGATAGGCGGCCGCGCGCAGCGTGTTGCCGAACGCGTTCACGCGCACCGTGTGCCCTTCGCGCGCGACTTCGCCGCCCGCCTCGAACTCGATGTAGTCGCAGAACGCGCGCAGGTCGGGCTCGGTCTGGAAGCCGAGCAAGTCGAACGCGCACAGCGACTCGACGAGCTCGCGATGCGGCGGCACGTTGACGAGCACCTGCGCGGCCGGAAACGGAATGTGCAGGAAAAAGCCGATGCGGTTCTTCACGCCGGCCTCACGCAGCGCACGCGCGAACGGGATCAGGTGATAGTCGTGCACCCAGATCACGTCGTCGTCCTGCAGCAGCGGCACGAGCTGCTGCGCGAGCCACACGTTCACGCGGCGGTAGCCGTCGAACTCGTGGCGGTCGTACTGGATCAGGTCCGCGCGGTAATGGAACGCGGGCCACAGCGTCGCATTCGAGAAACCGCGGTAGTACTGGTCGTAATCACGACGCGACAGCCCGACGGTCGCGAACGTCACGGGCCCGCGCTCCTCGATGCGGATCTGCGGCGCACCGGATGCGACCACCTCGCCGCTCCAGCCGAACCACATGCCGCCCGTCTCTTTCAGCGCATCATAGACGCCGATCGCGAGGCCACCCGCCGCCGGTTCGCCTTCCGAAATCGGGGCGACGCGGTTTGAAACGATGATGAGTCGACTCATGCGCCCCGCTGCTCCGCGCCAAGCCAGCGGGCAATCTGCGCGTGGAGCGCGTCGACCGAGTCGAGCCGCATGCGCGCCGACGTCTCGCCCGCGCCGACCTTGATTGACAGGCCGCCCCGCGCGTTGACCACCGCGAAGCCCTTCTCGTCGGTCAGGTCGTCGCCCGCGAACAGCGGCACGCGGCCCGCGAACGGCGGCTCGTCGAGGAACGCAGCCAGCGCGCGCCCCTTGTCGACACCCTTCGGCTTGATCTCGAACACCATTTTGCCCGGCTGCAGCACATACGCGTCCGCATATTCGGCGACGAGGCGCTCGGCCGCTTCGCGCGCGGCCGGCTCGCGCTCGGGCGCATTGCGGTAGTGCAGCGCGACGGCCGCGCCCTTGATTTCGAGCAGCATGCCCGGATGACGGTCGACGACGGACGCGAGCTCGCGCTCGATGCGCAGCAGGCGATCGTCGTTGAAGCCGATGCGCTGCGTGTCGCCGTTCGCGTCGCGACGCTCGGCGCCGTGCAGGCCGGCGATCGGCAGGTCCGGCATGTTCAGGAACGCGTCGAGGTTGTCGATGCCGCGACCCGACACGACGGCGAGCGCGCCATGCGAGCGGCGCCGCAGTTCATCGAGCAGCGTCAGCAGCGACGGCGGCACGTGAATGCTGTCGGGCGTCGGCGCCAGTTCGACGAGCGTACCGTCGAAGTCGAAAAAGAACGCGGTATCGGTCAGGGACAGGGAAGCCGGAACGGATTGCATCGATTCGATGGTCTGAGGAGCGGCCTGCACACGCGCGGCCGCCGCTGCGAGAATGGAATTGTGCGCATCTTACCGCGCCTGCGTACCGAGATGGGCGAAACCGGCGTATGGCGGACCTCGCGCCACCGTCCGCGCCAACTGCGACATATTGCCCCGCCCGCCCGTGCCGTACGGGTTTCGAAAGGACGCGGGCGCGGGAATTGCGCTACAGTCGGCAACCGCCGGCCGCGCGACGCATGGCGCCGCGCCGGCCGACGACCGTTCCGTCCGATCGAGCCCCAGGATGTCGTCAGCCCGTCCCGCGCCGCACCGGCGCCACTTCATCACCCGCTTCGTCCGCACGGCCGCGGCGCTGACCGCCGCCGTCGCGCTCGCCGCCTGCACGCACGACGAGCCGAACTGGCACCTGACCAACGTCACGGGCCACCTGCCCGACCTCTCGTTCACGCTGACCGGCGGCGACGGCCATCCGGTCGACGCGAACGCCTTCCGCGGCCGCATCGCGCTCGTCTACTTCGGCTATACGCACTGTCCGGACGTCTGTCCCGAAACGATGGCGCGGCTGATGGAAGTGCTCGCGAAGCTCGGCCCGCAGGCGAACGACGTGCGCATCCTGTTCGTCTCGGTCGACCCCGCGCGCGACACGCCGCAGGCGATGCAGTCGTACGTCGCCGCGTTCGACGCCGCGCACGCGCGAGGGCTGACCGGCACCGACGGCCAGATCGAATCGCTCGCGAAACGCTATCGCGTCGCGTATCAGATGGAAAAACGTGATCCATCCGGCGGCTACGAAGTCACGCACAGCTCGGCCGTCTACATCTTCGACGCGAATGGTCGCGCGCGTTTGCTCGCGACCGACCGCGATTCGCCCGACGCCATCGCCGCCGATGTGCGCCGGATCATCGACACTGCCTCCCCGTCCCGAACTCCGACATGAAGACGACCCTCAAGACGTTCACCCTCCTCGCCGCACTGTGCACCGGCGCGCACGCCTACGCCGCCGGCGCGATCACCGCGCAGAACGCGTGGGTGCGCTGGCTGCCGAACCAGCTGCCCGCGGGCGGCTACGTGACGCTCGTCAATACGGGCGACAAGCCGGTCGATCTCGTCGACGTCGACAGCCCCGACTACGGGATGGCGATGCTGCACCAGACCGTGTCGAACGGCTCGACGCAGAAGATGGAAATGGTCGACAAGCTGACGATCCCCGCGCGCGGCAAGGTCGACATCGCGCCGGGCGGCTATCACTTCATGCTCGAGGAACCGAAGCACGCGATCAAGCCCGGCGACACCGTGCGCCTGCGCCTGAAGTTCTCCGACGGCGAAACGGTCGATACGCCGTTCGCCGTGAAGTCGCCGGCCCAGGCGAAGTGATGCGCGCGCGATGAACGTCCTGTACTGGCTCGATCCGTGGGAACCGTCGCCGACCGTGGTCATCGCGGTGCTGACGGCCGCCGTGCTGTTCGCGCGCGGCGTGAAGAAGGCGAAGGTGTCGCCGCTGCGGCAGTTCTCGTTCTGGTTCGGGCTGACGGCGCTCTACATCGCGCTGCATACGCGGCTCGACTACTTCTTCGAGCATGAATTCTTCCTGCACCGCGCGCAGCACCTCGTGCTGCATCACCTCGGGCCGTTCTTCATCGCACTGGCGTACCCGGGCGCGGCGATCCGCGCGGGCATTCCGTTTCGCTGGCGGCAGCGCTTCGTGCGCCCCGCGCTCGCGTGGGCGCCCGTGCGCGCGACGCTCGACGTGGTGTTCCATCCGGTCGTCGCGGTCGTGCTGTTCGTCGGGTTGATCTATTTCTGGCTGCTGTCGCCGATCCACTTCGTCGCGATGCTCGACTGGCGCCTGTATCGCGTGATGAACTGGAGCATGGTGATCGACGGGCTGCTGTTCTGGTGGCTCGTCGTCGATCCGCGTCCCGCGCCGCCCGCGCGGCTGTCGCCGGGCCGCCGGATCCTGATCGTCATCGCGGCGATCCCGCCGCAGATCGCGCTCGGCGCGCTGATCTTCTTCACGCCGCACGAGCTGTACCCGATCTACTCGATCTGCGGACGCGCGTTCACGTGGCTCAGCCCGCTGCGTGACCAGCAGATCGGCGGCTTGCTGCTGTGGATTCCGGGTTCGATGATGAGCGTGATCGGCGCGCTGATCGCGCTGCGGCACTGGCTGCGGCTGTCTGCGCGCGGCCGTCTGATCGACGAGCGCGCCGCCGCCCGGCGCGCGGAGCGCCCGTCGGTGACGCGCGTCGCCCACTGACGGCACGGCGCGCCGCGCGTCAGCCGCGCGCGCTGGTCATCCACACGTGCGGGATGCCGTCCTCGTCGTGCACGTCCGAGTTCGGCGTGAAGCCGAATGCCCCGTAGAAACGCTGCAGGTGGGCCTGTGCATGCAGGCTCACCTGCGTATCCGGCCACTGCGCGCGGATGTGCTCGAGCGCGCGCGAGATCAGCGCGTTACCGAGGCCCGCGCCGCGAAACGGCGCGGTCGTCAGCACGCGGCCGATGCGCACGTCGGTGTTCTGCGCATCCGGCAACAGCACGCGCAGGTAGCCCGCGAGGCGGCCCGCCGGATCGTACGCGGCCAGATGCCACGCCGCCTGGTCCGCATCGTCGATGTCGCGATACACGCAGTTCTGCTCGACGACGAACACGGCGCTGCGCGCGTCGAGGATCGCATAGAGTTCACGCGCGGTCAGCGCGTCGAAGGATTTCCAGCGCCAGTCGAGATCGTCGGCGCGCGCGGAGGCGGCAGGTGCGGAAGCGGTCATGGTCGTCCTGATTCGGGGCGCGCCGGCCGGCGCGCGGCAACCGTCGATTATGCCTCGAAGCGCACACGGCACGCGAGCGCCCTGCCGCGCACGAAAAAAGGCCCCGCAAGGTGCGCGGGGCCTGTCCGTCATGCCGGCATCTGGCCGAAGCGGCCGTTGTTGAAATCGTCGATCGCGGTCCGGATTTCCTCTTGCGAGTTCATCACGAACGGCCCGTAGCCGACGACCGGCTCATCGATCGGCTCGCCGCTCAAAATCAATAGCTTGGCGTCGCCGTTCGCTTCGATCTCGACGTCGCGGCCGTCGCGGCTCAGTTGCACGAACTGCGCTTCGCGGGCGACCGTCTCGCCGTTCACCAGCAGCGTACCGTTGAGCACCACCACCGCGAGCGTCCGCCCGTCGGCGATCGGGAACCGCGCGCGGCCGCCGGCAGCGAGCCGCACGTCCCACACGTCGATCGGCGTGTGCGTGCGGGCCGGCCCGCGCCGTCCGTCGAATTCGCCCGCGATGATCCGCGCACGCCCCGCACCGTCCGGCAGTTCGACCACCGGGATGTCCGCGTTCAGCAGCGTCTGGTAGCCGGGCGCGCCCATCTTGTCGGCGGCGGGCAGGTTCACCCACAGCTGCACCATCTCGAGCGGACCGCCGCGCTTCGTGAACGCCTCGGAGTGGAATTCCTCGTGGAGGATCCCGCTCGCGGCCGTCATCCACTGCACGTCGCCCGGGCCGATCACGCCACCCGCGCCGGTCGAGTCGCGGTGAGCGACTTCGCCGTCATAGACGATCGTCACGGTTTCGAACCCGCGATGCGGATGCTGACCGACCCCGCGCGGGGCCGAAGCCGGCTCGAAGTTCGCGGGGCCCGCGTAGTCGAGCAGCAGAAACGGGCTCAGGTGCGCCCCGTGAGACTGATAGCTGAACATCGAACGCACCGGGAAACCGTCGCCGACCCAATGGCCACGCGGCGCGCTGTAAACACCTTGGATCTTCTTCATTTGCCTTCTCCGAATTGCGGCGAAACACGTGCTTCGCATCCTGAGTACGAATATAGAGATGGAACGATCGATCCGGTAGACTGCGAAAATCGCACTCAGCGTTCTATTTGATGAACGATCAAGAACGGGATCTGAACGATCTCTATTACTTCGTCCAGGTGGTCGAGCACGGCGGTTTCGCACCGGCCGGGCGCGCGCTCAATCTGCCGAAATCGAAGCTGAGCCGCCGTATCGCGCTGCTCGAGGCGCGGCTCGGGATGCGGCTGATCCAGCGCTCGACGCGCCGTTTCACCGTCACCGACGTCGGCCAGACCTACTACGCGCACTGTCGCGCGATGCTCGTCGAAGCGGATGCCGCCGACGAAGCGATCGCGCTGCTGCACGAGGAGCCCCGCGGCATCGTGCGCGTGAGCTGCCCGGTCGTGCTGCTCGATTCGCTGGTCGGCACGATGATCGCCGCGTTCATGGCCGCGTGCCCGCGCGTCGAGATTCATCTGGAGGCGACCAACCGGCGCGTCGACGTGGTCGGCGAAGGGATCGACGTCGCGATCCGAGTGCGCCCGCCGCCGCTCGAGGACAGCGATCTCGCGCTGCGCGTGCTGGCCGAGCGCGGCCAGTGCCTCGTCGCGAGCCCCGCGTTGCTGCGCGAGCTCGGCACGCCGGCCGTCCCTGCCGACCTGACCCGCCTGCCGAGCCTCGATCACGGCGTGCCGCAGGCCGCGCACGTCTGGCGGCTGCGCGGCCCCGACGGCGCGCAGGCGGAAATCCACCACCAGCCGCGCCTCGTGACGGGCGGCATGCTCGCGCTGCGCGCGGCGGCCGTCGCGGGTGTCGGCGTCGTGCAGCTGCCGACGATGATGGTGCGCGACGAAGTCGCGCGCGGCGAACTGGTGACCGTGCTGCCGAACTGGGCGCCGCGGCGCGAGATCGTGCACGCGGTGTTCGCGTCGCGGCGCGGGTTGTTGCCCGCGGTGCGCGCGCTGCTCGACTTCCTGACCGAACGGTTCGCCGAACTCGCACCCGATTGAGCGGGCTCGCGTGCTCCTGCGCGGCACGTTCGGCATCGCGCTCAGCGAACCGGACGCTGCAGACGGGCCGCGCGTGCCGTAGACTGCGGGACGCGCATCGCGCTTTTCACAACCCAGCCGTTCACCACCCTTATCGCATTTCAGCCATGTTCACGCTGTCCAACGACCCTCACGCCTCCAAGGCCGAACTCTATGCGACGCTCGTCGAGCAGGCACGCGCGCTCGTCGAATCGGAACGCGACCTGACCGCGAACGCCGCGAACTTCTCCGCGCTCGTCTATCACTCGCTCGACCGCCTGAACTGGGCCGGCTTCTATTTCTTCGACGGCTCGGAACTCGTGGTCGGCCCGTTCCAGGGCAAGCCCGCGTGCGTGCGGATCGCGCTCGGCAAGGGCGTGTGCGGCACGGCCGCGCAGACCCGCGAGACGCAGGTCGTGCGCGACGTGCATGAATTCCCGGGCCATATCGCGTGCGATGCCGCGTCGGAATCGGAAATCGTCGTGCCGCTGGTGGCCGCCGACGGCACGCTGATCGGCGTGTGGGACGTCGACAGCCCCGTTGCCGCACGTTTCGACGACGAGGACCGCAACGGGATGGAAGCGCTGTGCCGCGTGTTCGTCGAACACGCGTGGCAGAAGGCGCGCGGTTAAGCGACGTTCGCAGCGTGACGCTGCCGGTCGCGGCGGTGGAGACGGCGGCTTGGCCGAGCATCCCGCGCGACTGCCAATGAATGACACGGGCCCCACGACGGGGCCCGTTTCCATTGCGCCTTTACGTGCGGATTGCCGCGCGTCAGGCCGCGTGCGTGCCGGAGAGCGCCGCGAACGCCTGCGGCTTCACGTCGTCCGACAGGATCTCGAAGCCCTGCTCCGTCACCACGACCATGTGCTCCCATTGCGCTGACAGCGAATGGTCTTGCGTGACGACCGTCCAGCCGTCCGCCAGCACGCGCGTATCGCGCTTGCCCGCATTCAGCATCGGCTCGATCGTGAAGATCATCCCCGGCCGCAGCGGCACGCCGGTCCCCGGGCGGCCGTAGTGCAGCACCTGCGGCTCGTCGTGGTACACGTCGCCGATCCCGTGCCCGCAGTACTCGCGAACCACGCTGAACCCTTCGCGATGCGCGACCTGCTGGATCGCATAGCCGACGTCGCCGAGCGTCGCGCCCGGACGCACCGCGCGGATGCCCGCATGCATCGCCTCGTAGGTCGTCGCGACGAGGCGCCGCGCCAGTTCACCCGGCTCGCCGACGAAGTACATGCGGCTCGTGTCGCCGAACCAGCCGTCCTTGATCACCGCGATGTCGAGATTCACGATGTCGCCGTCGCGCATCGGCCGCGACGACGGAATACCGTGACAGACCACATGGTTGACCGACGTGCACAGGGTTTTCGGATAACCGTGATAGCCGATGTTCGCCGGGATCGCGCCGAGTTCGTCGATGATGTATTCGCGGCAGCGGGCGTCCAGTTCGTCCGTGGTGACGCCCGGCTTCACGTGCTCGGTGATCATCGTCAGCACGCGGGACGCGAGCTTCGCGGCCTCGCGCGACTTGTCGATTTCCGCGGCGCCGCGGATCGGGATTTCTCGCTTCGCCATTACGCCACCTGCTCGATGTCGCGCGTCACCGACTCGGTCGGCCCCGCATCGCCGCCGCGCGCTTCGATCTCGATCAGCATTCGGCAGATATCGCCGTAGGACAGCGACGGATTGAGTTCCGACAGCATCCCGACGCGCAGCCAGTGTTCCGCCTGCGCATTGATCGAACGGCTCAGCGCGGTACTGGTCGAGCGCAGCCGTTCATGCATGTGCTCGGATATCTTGATGATTCCCATATAACCCTAATTAAACGAAGTGTAGTCGTTTCGTATATTACGCTCGGGCCGGCTGACGGGCAAGCATTCCGATTTCGTCCACACCCCGTTGACATCGAATTCCAGCTTGCTGGACAATAAATCCATCATGCAGGAATCCACCCGCCCGCCCGTCGACGACACCGGCATCAACGAACGCATCGCCCGGCGCGTGCGCGACTTGCGCACGCTACGAGGCTACACGCTCGATGCGCTCGCCGCGCGTTCGGGCGTGAGCCGCTCGATGATCTCGCTCATCGAGCGCGCGTCGGCGAGCCCGACGGCCGTCGTGCTCGACAAGCTCGCGGCGGGTCTCGGTGTGTCGCTGGCCGGGCTGTTCGGCGGCGATCGCGCCGACGCGCCCGCGCAGCCGCTGGTGCGGCGCGCGCAACAGGCGGAATGGCGCGATCCGGCGTCCGGTTACGTGCGGCGCAATCTGTCGCCGCCCGGCTGGCCGTCGCCGATCCAGCTCGTCGAGGTCGATTTCCCGCCCGGCGCGCGCGTCGCGTACGACTCCGGCGGGCGCGAAAGCGCACTGCATCAACAGGTGTGGGTCGTCGATGGGCGCGTCGACGTCACGCTGGGCGACCAGCTTCACGAACTTCACGCCGGCGACTGTCTGGCCATGCGTCTCGATCAGCCGCTGATTTTCAGCAACCCATCGTCGCAGGCCGCGCGCTATGTCGTCGCGATCTGCGATGTTCCCGCCGCCGCTGGCGCGCGGAGTGTGTCATCCGTTCAAAGCCGCCAGGCGCAGGAGCCCGTATGAATTCCCCGAAACAGCGTGACGACGTGCGCCTGATCGATTGCAGCGAGGCCGAGCATGCCGCGGCCATCCTCGAGATCCTGAACGATGCGATCGTGAACTCGACCGCGCTGTACGACTACCGGCCGCGCCCGCCCGAAGCGATGGTCGCGTGGTTCGCGACGAAGCGCGCCAGCGGTTTTCCGGTCGTCGGCGCGGTCGATGAATCGGGCACGCTGGTCGGCTTCGCGAGTTGGGGCACGTTCCGCGCGTTTCCGGCGTTCAAGTACACGGTCGAACACAGCGTCTACGTGCACCGCGACCATCGCGGCCGCGGGCTCGGGGAGCTGCTGCTGCGCGAATTGATCCGGCGTGCACGCGAAGCCGACGTGCACGTGCTGGTCGGTTGCATCGACGCCACCAACGGCGGCAGCGTCGCGCTGCATACGCGCCTCGGCTTCGTGCATTCGGGCACGATCACCGAAGCGGGCTTCAAGTTCGGCCGCTGGCTCGATGCGGCGTTCTATCAGTTGACGCTCGACACCCCCGCGCAGCCGGTGGATGGCTGATCGGCATCACTGAGCGTTCGGCGATCTCCCGCTGACGCGGGCGATGCAGACGGCGCGCGCCCCGACGACACCGCCCTTGGTTCGGTGGCTCCCGCTGACGCGGGCGATGCAGACGCCCCGCCACGACGACCACCGCCCTCGCAGCACCAACGCGATCAAGCCCGCGTTGTCGCCACGCCTCCAGGCTTTCCCTCCGCGTCCCGGGCCCCGGCCCCGCACCTTCGTCCCGTGACGACGAGCGTGACGTTCGCCGCATTCTTGCGCGAGAACGGCAGCGATACGGTATTCCCAGCGGCCGCAGCGCGGTCGCATACCGATCCATCACTCGGAGGATGCCGTATGAAAACGCCCCATGCCCTGCCGTACCATCCCGGATCGCGACACGACGCCGGCCTCGCGCGACGCGCGCTCCGCTGCGTGGCGTGCTCGCTTGCCGCCCTTCCGCTTTTCTGCGGACAAGCGTTCGCGGCCGGCGCGTGTCCGACGCCATTCGTGTTGAGCGGCAACACCGATCTGCTGTGGAAGGAAGTCACCAACAACCAGTGGCGCAACATGCTGCCGCGCGGCTGGACCGACAACGGTTTTCACTTCTACAGCCGGGTGCGCAGCCGCGGTCCGGAGAACGGCATCAACACGCCGTCGGATCTCGAGTCCGAAATCCGCAAGCAGAGTGCCGACGAGCCGGCCGGTGGCAACAACCCGAATCGCCGGGCGATCACGCTGCCGATCTTGAACAGCAAGGGCCAGCATCTGCTGGTGATTTACGACTACGACGGCAAAAGTACGTCGAAGTGCGAGCTGGTGACGTTGACGTATCCGGCGGAATAGATGCGTGAATGACGTGCTGGAAAAGGAAAAGCCTCGCGGAAGCGGGGTTTTTTCTTTCTTGGCGGGCGACACGTTCGATCCTACGCGAAAGCGTCGCGATCACGGTTCGCGCGTCCGCAATTGGCGAGTACACTGAAAATTCAATCGCAGCAGGAGAATGTGATGATTGACGCTGGCCCTCAAAGCACTTTCCGAGGCCTGCCGCTTACGGTGGAGCAGGACGCGGAAGTGAAGCACTACATAACCGATCGAACTCGGCGCGGACTGCCCTGGGACACGCCGGAGTTGAGCGCGATGCTCGAGGACATGCTGCATCCCCCGGGTGACGGGGACGAGGACGGGGACGACGATGTCGCATCCCCGGCAGACGAAGCTCGAGCCGCCGCCGAACGTGCAGAGGCATCGATTGACGATGCGATGGATCCCATCGAGGCGAATGAGGAGTGGAACGCGGCCATGGAGTCGGAAGCCATGAAAGGGCCCCGACGATAACCTGCAGACGTCACGCCGAGGATGAAGCAGCACCTGCGTGCCTTATCGGATGGCGCGCGGATACAAAGCCCTGCGCTGCCCTTGTCCCGACCCTCAGCCAAGAAATAGTCCGGTCCGGAAGTAGAGAAATTCGGCAGGATGCGTCCAAGCGGACACCAAGGCCATGCCCTGGTCAATGCGCGTCGATTGCCAACTGGATCCACAGATGGTCAGTTTGCAGGCGTGGTAAGCGCGAGCCTTATCCTGCAAGACTCCCGCCCCTTGCCGTAGCAAATTTGCAGCACGCAAAAAAGCCCGCCTTCAGCGCGGCTTACGCGTTTGTGGAGCGGCAAACAGGCAATCCCTCGTCAGTCCAACGGCTGCAACGCGGCAACCCTGTTCCGGCCGATCGTTTTCGCATAGTACAGCGCCTCGTCGGCCGCCTTGATTACCGCGTCGGGCTCATTGTCCTGTTCCGGCGTCCAGCTGGCGAGGCCAATACTGGCCGTGACGCGCCCATACTCGCTGCCAGCATGTTCGAGTGCCAGTTCGTCGATTGCCGCGCGAATCCGCTCGGCGATCTGCGCAGCGCCGGCGGGCGGCGTATCAGGAAGCAGCACGACGAATTCCTCGCCGCCGTAGCGCGCCGCGGTATCGACCGGCCGGCGGATGTTTTCGCCGATGCAGCGGGCGACCGCCGCCAGCGCGTCGTCGCCGGCCTGATGCCCGTAGGTGTCGTTGTAAGCCTTGAAGCGATCGACGTCGACGAACAGCAGCGAGAAGACGGAATGCGTGCGCCTCGCGCGACGCCATTCCCGGTCCAGCACCTCCCCGAAACTGCGGCGATTGTTCAGGCCGGTGAGCCCGTCGGTACGCGCCAGCAGCACCAGCTCCGACTCGGCCCGCATCCGGCGGCGCAGTTGCCCGCTGAGCAGGAAAGACAGCGCGATGAACGCGACGCCGAACGTCGCCACCAGTGCGCCGATCGTCACTGCGCGGTGCCGCCACGCGGCATAAACGTCCTGCTCGCCTTCTGCAACCATGATGATCAGCGGCAACTTCGGCAGGTGCTTGAAATAGTAGAGGCGACGTACGCCGTCGATTGAAGCCGTTTCCGAGAATACACCCTCCGACGCACGCTGAAATCGTCGAAAGGTCGTCGCCTTGCTGATATCGCGACCGACGATGCTGACGTTGTACGGTTGACGCATCACCATGATGCCGTCCTTGCCGATCAGCGACATCGAACCGTGCTGCCCCAGCGACAGGCCCGCAAAGAGGTGGTGGAAGTACTCGAGATTGATCGCAATCAGCGCGACGCCGCCGAACGATCCGTCCGGGTTCGAGATGCGCCGAGACAGCACAATGCAGAGCATGCCAGCGCGCAGGCGCGACACGAACGGATCGCTCACATAGAGTTCAACGTCGGGATGATCGCGATGCACGGTGAAGTATTTGCGATCGGCGAAATTGCCCTTGCGGGGCACGTCGTTGGCCGAATCGAGAACGATATCGCCGTTCGCGTCGAGTACCAGTTGCGAACCAATGAAGGGGGCACTCATCGCATGATCGAACAGCACGCCGCGCCGCAGCGCCGGCGCTGCCGACATCACATCAGGCCGTTGCAGACCCTGAATCACCGCCTGCAACGACAGGTCGTAGAGTTCGAAGTTGCGCTCGATGTCGCGCTCGGCGATCAGGCCGAGATTGCGCGAGGTTTCGCTGGCGCGCTCCAGTGCGTCGTTCCGGCTCTGAAATAGCTGCAGCACGCACAGGCCCATCAGTGCGCACGCGATCACGATGCCAACCGCCACGATGACGTAGGGGGCCGCCGTACGACGATGCATGGTGTCCTCAGCGCAAAATGAGCCGCGCCCGTCGTTCGGCGCGTGGTTTCCGCATACTAAATCGGACGGGTACATTTGAACACTCGGCGCGTACCCGACCAGAACCCGAACAGCAAAAAGCAACTTTGTGTCCGACTGATGACAAACCCTGCCCCACTACCCCAGGCGACTGTTCAAGGATGAAAACGGCGCCAGAAAAAGAAAAAGCCCTGATTTCTCAGGGCTTTTTTCTCTGCTACTTGGAGGCGCGAGCCGGAGTCGAACCGGCCTAAACGGCTTTGCAGGCCGCTGCATAACCGCTTTGCTATCGCGCCAAAAGCGGACTGTCCGGATGCCGTGAAGGCAAGCGACAGATTTTTATTCGAGGACCATCAGTCCATCAAATAAAAAGGGAAGCGAGGCTTCCCCATTACCTGGAGCGGGAGACGAGTCTCGAACTCGCGACCTCAACCTTGGCAAGGTTGCGCTCTACCAACTGAGCTACTCCCGCATTGTCCTGCACCTGCAGCGCTTTGCCGTACAACGCGCCGCCAGAAAATCTGGAGCGGGAGACGAGTCTCGAACTCGCGACCTCAACCTTGGCAAGGTTGCGCTCTACCAACTGAGCTACTCCCGCATATGTCCTGCACCTGCAGCGCTTTGCCGTACAACACGCTGCCAGAAAAATCTGGAGCGGGAGACGAGTCTCGAACTCGCGACCTCAACCTTGGCAAGGTTGCGCTCTACCAACTGAGCTACTCCCGCGTATTGCTGCCTACTGCTTCCGTCACACACTTACTTCGTCGTGCAGCGGAGAAGCGAGATTATGGCGAAGGCACATTCGTGTGTCAAGAGCTTTTCCAGCCCTTTTTACAAAAACCGGTGCGATCGAATCGGACGATCACGTCATGCGCCGCCGCGCTCGCGGATCTGCGGCCATGCGAGCTTCATGTAGTACAGCATCGACCAGATCGTCAGCACCGCCGCGAGATACATCAGCCACTCGCCCCACACGCGCGTGTCGATCGTCGCGATGCCGAGCGGCAGCGGGCCGTAGTACAGCAGCATCGGAATCGCGACCATCTGGCACGCGGTCTTGAACTTGCCGAGCTGGTTCACCGCGACGCTCTTCGATGCGCCGATCTGGGCCATCCATTCGCGCAGCGCCGAGATCGCGATCTCGCGACCGACGATCACCAGCGCGATCGCCGCATCGACCCGCGAAATCTGCACGAGGATCAGCAGCGCGGCCGTCACCATCAGCTTGTCCGCGACCGGATCGAGGAACGCGCCGAACGACGACGTCTGGTTCCACTTGCGGGCGAGAAACCCGTCGAACCAGTCGGTCAGCGCGGCGAGGATGAAGATCGCCGCTGCCGCGAGGTTGCGGTGCGCGCCGCCCATCACCGTGTCCGGCAGATAGAACACGCCGACGACGAGCGGAATCAGCACGATCCGGACCCACGTCAGGAAAATCGGGAAATTGAACGGCATGGCATGCGGGTCAGTAAGGGATTCGCAATTGTGCCGTGTCGACCGGCCTGCTACAAGGACGCAAGACCGCGAGAGCGCGGGCAGGCGCGGCCGGTCGCACGGCCCGGATCAGTGAAGCTGCTTGTAGATCTGCTCGGCGAGCGCGTGCGAGATGCCCTCGACGCTCGCCAGTTCCTCGACGCTCGCGGCGACCACCCCGCGCAGCCCGCCGAACCGCGCGAGCAGCCGCTGACGGCGTTTCGCGCCGATCCCTTCGAGCTCCTCGAGCCGCGACGTCTGGCGTGCCTTCGCCCGCTTCGCGCGCATCCCGGTGATCGCAAAACGGTGCGCCTCGTCGCGGATCTGCGCGACGAGCATCAGCGCGGCGCTCTCCTTGCCGAGTTCGAGCGGCGTGCGGCCGTCCGCGAACACGAGCGTCTCGAGGCCGACCTTGCGCCCCTCGCCCTTCGCGACGCCAACCAGCATCGACGTGTCGAGCCCGAGCTCGGTGAACACCTGCCGCGCGATCTCGACCTGGCCCTTGCCGCCGTCGATCAGCACGATGTTCGGCAGCAAACTCGACGCCTCGGCCTCGCGCGTCGATTCGCCGTCGATGCCGGCTGCCGCGTCGGCGGCGGCCGCCTGCGCGGCCTGCTCGACCATCTTCTCGTAACGGCGCGTCAGCACCTGCCGCATGGCCGCGTAATCGTCGCCCGGCGTGATGCCGGTGATGTTGTAGCGACGGTACTCGCCCGACTGCATCTTGTGATGGTGGTAGACGACGCACGATGCCTGCGTCGCCTCGCCCATCGTGTGACTGATGTCGAAACACTCGATCCGCAGCATCGCGAGATCGTCGCATTCGAAGCTGAGCGTCTCCGCGAGCGCGCGCGTGCGCGCCTGCTGCGAGCCCTGCTCGGACAGCAGCCGTGCCAGCGCGAGCCGGGCGTTCTGTTCGGCCATCGACAGCCATGCGCGCCGCTGCCCCTGCGGCTGCCGCACCAGCGAAACCTTGTGACCGGCCTGCTCGGACAGCAGCTCGAGCAGGTCGCGGCTCGCGGGTGCATGGCTCACGACCAGCACGGGCGGCACGCGATTGCCGAGATAGTGCTGCGCGATGAACGCATCGAGCACCTCGGCCTCGACCGATGCCGACGATGCGCCCGACGCCGACGACGCCGCGTCACGCGCGGCGGCAGCTTCGTCCGCGGACTCGCCGGGCAACGCCGCGGCGGCTTCGTCGGCACCGTCCGCGCCGTCGGCTTCGTCACCGAGACCGCCCTCGGCAAGCGTCAGCGCACTTTCGACATGCGCGGGGAAATAAGCCTTGTCGCCAAGATGCCGGCCGCCGCGCACCATCGCCAGGTTCACGCACACGCGTCCGCCCTGCGCGACCACCGCCAGGATGTCGACGTCGCTGTCGCTGCCGACCTCGATCGCCTGCTGGTGCAGCACCGTCGCGAGCGAACTCATCTGGTTGCGCACGGCCGCCGCCTGCTCGAACTTCAGCTCGGCCGCGAACGTGTGCATCTTCTGCTCGAGCTCCTTCATCACTTCCGACTGCCGGCCGAGCAGGAAGCGCGCGGCGTTCGACACGTCGATCGCGTAGTCGTCCGCGGAAATCGCGCCGACGCACGGCGCCGTGCAGCGCCCGATCTGATGCAGCAGGCACGGCCGCGTGCGGTTGTTGAAGACCGAATCCTCGCAGGTGCGCAACTGGAAGACGCGCTGCAGGATCTGGATGCTCTCGCGCACGGCCCACGCGCTGGGGAACGGTCCGAAATACTGGTTCTGCTTGTCGACCGAGCCGCGGTAGTAGGCCATGCGCGGAAAGCGGTGCGCGGTGAGCTTCAGGTAGGGATACGACTTGTCGTCGCGAAACAGGATGTTGTAGCGCGGCGCGAGCGCTTTGATCAGGTTGTTCTCGAGCAGCAGCGCCTCAGCCTCGGAGCGAGTGACGGTCGTCTCGATGCGCGCGATGCGCGTGACCATCATCGCGATGCGCGGCGACAGCTGCGTCTTTGTGAAATAGCTCGACACGCGCTTCTTCAGGTCGCGCGCCTTGCCGACGTAAAGCACGGCGCCCGCCGTGTCGTAGTAGCGGTAGACGCCCGGCATGTGCGGCAACTGGGCGAGGATCTTCTTCGGTTCGAACGGGATGTCGACGGCTTCTGGGGATGTCATGCGTGATCCGGGGGCCTTGTGGCGCGGAACGGGTCCATTAGAATCGCCAGTTTAGAGCATTCACCGCCCGCATCGATGCCCCGCACCGCCCCTGCCCCCGCTTCCGCTTCACCGCTCGCGCCCGACGAGCCGATCGCATGCGACCTCTTCTGCACCGTGATCGACAACTTCGGCGACGTCGGCGTGTGCTGGCGCCTCGCGCGCCAGCTCGCGCACGAACACGGCTGGCAGGTGCGCCTCTTCATCGACGACCTGCACACGTTCGCGCGGCTGCAGGCGGGCGTCGATCCCGAGGCGCCCCGGCAGACGCTCGACGGCATCGTGGTCGAACACTGGCATGCGGAAGTCGGCGACGCGCTCGAGATCGCCGATGTCGTGATCGAGGCGTTCGCGTGCGAGCTGCCCGGCGCGTATCTCGCGGCGATGGCCAGCCGCACGCGCCGCCCCGTGTGGATCAATCTCGAATATCTGAGCGCCGAGGACTGGGTCGCCGATTTCCATTTGCGGCCGTCGCCGCATCCGCGCTACCCGTTGCTGAAGACGTTCTTCTTCCCGGGGCTGTCGGCCGGCACGGGCGGCGTGCTGAAAGAACGCGACCTCGACGCGCGCCGGACGGCCTTCGAAGCGGACGCGGCGGCGCGCGCCGCGTGGTGGCGGCAGGCGACCGGCGACGCGCCGCCGGCGCCCGGCACGACGGTCGTCAGTCTGTTCGCGTATGAAAATCCGGCCGTCGACGCGCTGCTCGCGCAGTGGCGCGACAGCCCGTCGCCCGTCGTCGCGCTCGTGCCGGCCGGCCGCGTGTCTCCCGCCGTCGCGCGCTTTTTCGGGGTCGAATCGTTCGGCGCCGGCGCACGCGCGGCGAGCGGCAACCTGACCGCATACGGGCTCCCGTTCGTCCCGCAGGCCGACTTTGACCGGCTGCTGTGGGTGGCCGACGTCAATTTCGTGCGTGGCGAGGATTCGTTCGTCCGCGCGCAATGGGCGCGCAAGCCGTTCGTGTGGCACATCTACCCGCAGGCCGACGATGCGCACTTGCCGAAGCTCGACGCCGCGCTCGCGCACCTGTCGGCCGGCCTCGCCGACGCGCCGCGCACGGCGCTCGAGCGCTTCTGGCATGCGTGGAACGGCGTCGGCACGCCGGACTGGGGCGATTTGCTCCAGCATCGTGCCGCACTCGACGCCAACGCGGCCCGCTGGGCCGATGAGTTGGCGAGCGTCGGCGATCTCGCCGGAAAGCTGGCGGAATTCGCAAAATCTCAGTTAAAATAAGCGGTTATCCGACGGCTGACCACGCAAGCGCTCGCTTTCAAGGCGCTTGGCGCCCATCGGAACCTCCCGCTTGCGCCGTCAGCCGTTGCGCAACGCTCAAGCATCTATTTATTTGATTGGATCAGGACAGTTTTTTATGAAGACCGCACAGGAACTCCGCGTAGGCAACGTCGTGCAGATCGGCAGCGACGCATGGGTCATCGCAAAGACGGAATACAACAAGTCGGGCCGTAACGCCGCCGTCGTCAAGATGAAGATGAAGAACCTGCTGACGAACGCAGGTCAGGAATCGGTCTACAAGGCCGACGACAAGTTCGACGTCGTCATGCTCGACCGCAAGGAAGTGACGTACTCGTACTTCGCCGACCCGATGTACGTGTTCATGGACGCCGACTACAACCAGTACGAAGTCGAAGCGGAAATGATGGGCGAAGCGCTGAACTACCTCGAAGACGGCATGGCTTGCGAAGTCGTGTTCTACAACGAGAAGGCGATCTCGGTCGAACTGCCGACGATCCTGGTTCGCGAGATCACCTACACGGAACCGGCCGTCAAGGGCGACACGTCGTCGGGCAAGGTGCTGAAGAACGCCAAGCTCGCAACGGGCTTCGAACTGCAAGTGCCGCTCTTCTGCAGCACCGGCGACAAGATCGAAATCGATACGCGCACGAACGAATACCGCAGCCGCGCGTAATCGCCTGCGATTTCCGTCTCGAACAAAGCGCCCTGCGGGGCGCTTTTTATTTGCCTGCCGTCAACAGCAACAGAGGCTCCGGCACCATAGGCAACACAAAATCCAGCACTAAAGGTATTCAATTTGTATCATCGGTAACTGTTTTATAGCGATGGAGAAATAATGCCCGTCAGGCGTGCAGCGGGGCATAAAATCAGTCTTTAATCTGACATGCGGCTGCGGGTGGCTCGACGGCCGACAGCCCGCCTCTCTTGACTCGACTCGCGTCCACCATGCCACACGCCCTGATTGTCGAAGACGATCCCAACAGTCTGTCCGGCCTGACCGCGCTGCTTGCCGCAGACGGCTTCTCGGTCGACACGGCCACGTCGCTCGCCGAGGCACGCACGGCGCTCGGCCGCTCGATTCCCGATGTCGTCCTCGTCGACCTGAACCTGCCGGACGGCAGCGGGTTCGACCTGCTCCAGCATCTGCCGCAGCAGCAGCCGAACGGGTCGCTGCCGGTGATCGTGCTGACGGGCAACGCGACGGTGGAGAGCGCAATCGAGGGCCTGCGTCACGGCATCTGGGACTACCTGCTCAAGCCGATCAACATTCCGCGCCTGCGCAGCCTGCTGGCCCGGATTCCGCGGCCCTACGAACTGATCGACGAAGTGCGGACGCTGCGTGCGTCGCTGCGCCACCTCGGCCGCTTCGGCGCGCTGGTCGGCCGCAGCGAGGCGATGCAGCACGTGTACGACATGATCGAGCACAACGCGGGCACCGAAACGGCCGTGCTGTTCGCGGGCGAGGCCGGCACCGGCAAGAAGCTGGCCGCGCGTACGCTGCACGACCTGAGCCGGCGCCGCAAGGGGCCGTTCGTGTCGTTCGACTGCCGCACGATCGCGCAAGCCGGCCGTCACGGCGCGTCGCTCGACAGCATCCTGTTCGGTCATGAGCGCGGTGCGTTCGACGGCGCCGAGCGGCGCGAATCGGGCCTGTTCGAACAGGCCGGCGGCGGCACGCTGTGCCTCGACGAGATCACCGCGCTGCCGCTCGTGCTGCAGGAGGCGCTGCTGCATGCGCTCGATTCGCAGAACTTCATGCGGATCGGCGGCACGAGCTCGATCGCGAGCGACTTCCGGCTGATCGCGACCACGCGCCGCTCGGCCCGCGACGCGGTCGCGAACGGCCTGCTGCGCGAGGATCTGTGGCTGCGTCTCGATGCGGCATCGATCACGATGCCGCCGCTGCGCGAGCGCGACGGCGATGCGCTCGCCATCGCGGATTCCCTGATCGACGAACTGAACCGCGACGCGCGCGCCACCGGCCGCGGCACGACCGACAAGCGCGCGGCGCAGGGCTTCGTGCGCGAATGCCTGTCCTACGAATGGCCCGGCAACGTGCGCGAACTGCAGGAGCGCGTGCGGTTTGCCTATGATGCGTCCGGCGACTTCATCGAGACGCTGCGCGCCGGCGAAGCGAGCTTCGCGGCCGGCGCCGCGCTGAACGGCAGCAGCGTGCAGATCAAGGTCGGCACCCCGCTGTCCGACGTAGAGGATCTGCTGATCCGCGCGACGCTCGACGCGGTCGGCGGCACGCGCCATCGCGCCGCGACGCTGCTCGGCATCAGCCCCAAGACGCTGTACAACAAGCTGCAGCGAATGAAGGTCAACTGACCGGGCCGCCGTGGTTGGGAGCGCTGGCTGGAGCTGACGGTTAGTTGCGTAAAGACGTATCGCGCCCCGCGCTTCACGTCCCGATGAAAAAAGCCGCGCATTTGCGCGGCTTTTCGTTTTCGGCAACGGGAGAGCGGCATCGCGCCGCCTTTCCCCGCTTACGCCAGTGCGCTGCTCAACAGCGCCTGCGCCTGCAGATACTCGGGCTGCACGATCAGCTTGTCCCACTTGAGCGACTTGCCGCGCGCGCGCATCCGCTTCAGGCGTCGCACCGACTCGGTCGACGCCTGCGCCTTCAGACCATTCAGCACGACCTCGGCCGCCTCCGGCTGGTTGCAGACGAGCACCATGTCGCAACCGGCGGCGAGCGCCGCGTCGGCCGCCTGCGTGAGCGTGCCGCCTTCGCGTGCGGCCTCCATCGACAGGTCGTCGCTGAAGATCGCGCCGGTGAAGCCCAACTGCCCGCGCAGGATGTCCTGCAGCCACACGCGCGAGAAGCCGGCCGGCCGCTTGTCGACCTGCGTGTAGATCACGTGCGCGGGAATCACGGCGGACAGCGACAACCCGAGCCAGTCGTACGGCGCGACGTCCTGCTTGAGGATCGCGTCGAGCGGCCGGTCGTCGGTCGGCAGCGCGACGTGCGAATCGGCTTCCGCGAAGCCGTGCCCCGGGAAATGCTTGCCGCAGTTCGCCATGCCCGCGAGCGACAGCCCGTGGTTCAGGCTCTTCGCGAGCAGCGTGACGACGCGCGGGTCGCGATGGAACGCGCGATCGCCGATCACCTTCGAGTGCCCGTAATCGAGGTCGAGCACCGGCGTGAAGCTCATGTCGATCCCGCACGCGCGCAGCTCGGCGGCCAGGATGTAGCCGACCGCGGTGGCGACCTTCGTCGCGAGCAGCACGTCGCGGTCCCACAGTTCGCCGAGGCGGCGCATCGCGGGCAGCACCGTGAAGCCGTCGGTACGGAACCGCTGCACGCGGCCGCCCTCGTGATCGACGGCGATCAGGATGTCCTCGCGCACCGCGCGGATCGAATCGGTCAGCGCGGTCAGCTGCGCGCGGTTCTGGAAATGCCGCGCGAACAGGATCACGCCGCCGGTGTTCGGATGGGCAAGGCGCCGCGCATCGTCGCGCGACAGGGCCGTGCCGACGACGTCGAGCATGACCGGGCCGGGAGTCGTTTTCATCGAATCGGGAAGTCCGTCAGGAAGTGGTTCGGGAAACAGGTGCGGGTGCAGGCGGCGGCGCGGCGTCGGTCTCGGCGACCACGAACGACACCGCGTAGTCGCGTTCGTCGCTGACCGTCACGCGTGCCGTGATGCCGCGCGCGGCGAGCCAGTCGGCCAGCTCGCCCGACGCGACGACGTACGGTTCGCCACTGCGCTGGTTGAGGGTCTGCAGTGCGCGCCAGGTCATCGGCCAGTGCATGCCGAGCCCGATCGCCTTCGAGAACGCTTCCTTCGCGGAAAAACGCGTCGCGAGGAACGCGATGCCGCGCGCCTCGGAGCGCGCGCGGCGCGCATGGAACACGCGCAGCTCGTCGGGGCCCAGCACTTTCTCGGCAAACCGGCCGCCCGTGCGCTCGAGCACGGCCGCGATGCGGCTCACCTGGACGATGTCGGTGCCGATACCGTAGATCGCCATGTCAGCGCCCGCCGTGATGCGCGGACGATGTCGGGTGGCGAGCGAAGCGCGTGCGGAGGGAATGCATCGTCAGCGCGCGCCGCCGTGCAGCGCGGCGACACGCGCGGCGACCATGATCGCCTTCATCTCGCGCACCGCGTTGTCCCAGCCCGCGAAGATCGCGTGCGCGACGATCGCGTGGCCGATGTTCAGTTCGACGATGCCGTCGATCGCGGCGATCTGCTGCACGTTCGTGTAATGCAGGCCGTGGCCCGCGTTGACCTTCAGGCCCAGTCGCGCGCCGGCCTGCACGCCCGCGACGATGCGCTCGTATTCGCGCTGCTGCTCGGCTTCGTCGTGCGCATCGGCGTAGCGGCCCGTATGCAGCTCGACCACCGGCGCACCGGCTTCGTGCGCGGCGCGGATCTGCGTTTCGTCCGGGTCGATGAACAGCGACACGCGCACGCCGGCGTCGGCGAGCTGCTTGCAGGCCGCACGCACGGCCTCGAAGCGGCCGGCGACGTCGAGGCCGCCTTCGGTCGTCAGCTCCTCGCGCTTCTCGGGCACGAGGCACGCGTCGTGGGGACGCACGTCGCACGCGATGTCGAGCATCTCGGCCGTCACCGCGCATTCGAGGTTCATGCGCGTCTTCAGCAGCGGGCGCAGCTTGCGCACGTCGGCGTCGACGATGTGGCGGCGGTCCTCGCGCAGGTGCAGCGTGATCACGTCCGCACCGGCCTCCTCGGCGGCGAGCGCCGCGCGGATCGGATCGGGATAGGCCGTGCCGCGCGCGTTGCGCAGCGTCGCGACGTGGTCGATGTTCACGCCGAGATCGATGGCGGTGGGCGTTGTCAGGAAGAAGCTCATAGGTTTTGCAGGTCGATCAGGATCTGACGCGTGGCAAGCGGCGTACCGCCGAGATAGGTGTTCAGCAGAAAGCGCATCAGCATCTTGCTTTGCGCAACCGTCTGGGCTCGATGGTAATCGTCCTGCTCCATGTCGAGCAACGTCTGTCCGGTAATCACCGGCCAGTGCGACGGCACGTCGTCGTCGGCATTGCGCACGCCGCGCTCGGGATCGAACACGTAGCGGCGATCGGCTTCGACCGCGCGGCGCGCGACCGTGCGGTTCAGCGCCATCGCATAGCCGGTCTCGCGCAGCAGCACGCGTTCGAACGAGCGCAGCACCTGCACCGCGGGTTCGCCGTGCGCGAGGCGCGTGAGGGTCAGCACGTAATGATTGAAGAGCGGCGGCTGCGGATCCTCGCGTGCACAGAATTTCACCAGCAGCTCGTTCACGTAGAAGCCGCACAACAGCCCGTCGCCGCCGAGCGGCAGCATCCCGCCCACCCACTCGGCGCCCGTCAGCGTGCGCACTTCGGATTTGCCCGACCAGGACAGCAGCAGCGGCTGGAACGTCTGCAGCACGCCGCGCAGCGCGGAGTGCGGGCGCTTCGCGCCCTTCGCGACGAGCGCGAGGCGGCCGTGATCGCGCGTGAGCACGTCGATGATCAGGCTCGTTTCCCGGTACGGATAGCTGTGCAGCACGAACGCCGGCTGCTCGGCGACGCGGAAATCGGACGTGCGAGACGTCGCGCGCCGCGCCTTGCGACGCGGCGGTTCAGGCGGTGCCGGCAGCGGCGCGTCGTTCGCGCCGGCGGTCACCGCGTCTTCGGTCGACGTCGGCGCGTCATTCGTACCCATAGGCGCGCAGCCCCGCCTCGTTGTCGGCCCAGCCGCTCTTCACCTTCACGAAGGTCTCGAGATACACGGGGCCGTCGAACAGCCTCTCCATGTCCATCCGCGCCTCGGTGCTGATCTGCTTGAGCTTCTCGCCCTTCTTGCCGATCACCATCGCCTTGTGCGAATCGCGCTCGACGAGGATCGTAGCGAAGATGCGCTTCAGGCGCCCTTCCTCCTCGAACTTGTCGATCAGCACGGTGCTCGTGTACGGCAGTTCGTCGCCGGTCCAGCGGAACACCTTCTCGCGCAGGATTTCGGCCGCGAGGAAGCGCGAGCTGCGATCGGTCAGCTCGTCCTCGCCGTAGATCGGCTCGCCTTCCGGCAGGTACGGCTTGATCGTGTCGAGCAGGCGCTTGATGTCTTCCGGCCGCTGCGCCGACAGCGGCACGAGTTCGGTGAATTCGCGCAGCCCGCTCATCTGCTGCATGAACGGGAACAGCGTCGCCTTGTCGGTCACGCGGTCGATCTTGTTCGCGATCAGCAGCGTCGGCATGCCGGGCGGAATCAGGTCGAGCACCTTCTGGTCGTCGGGCCCGAAGCGGCCGGCCTCGATCACGAACAGGATCACGTCGACCGACGTGAGCGTCGACGTGACCGCGCGGTTCAGCGAGCGGTTCAGCGCAGTGCTGTGACGGGTCTGGAAGCCCGGCGTATCGACGAACACGAATTGCGCGTCGTCGAACGTGTTGATGCCGGTGATGCGGTGGCGGGTCGTTTGCGCCTTGCGCGACGTGATGCTGATCTTCTGGCCGA
This sequence comes from Burkholderia sp. 567, assembly GCF_040545115.1. Lineage (NCBI taxonomy): Bacteria > Pseudomonadati > Pseudomonadota > Betaproteobacteria > Burkholderiales > Burkholderiaceae > Burkholderia > Burkholderia sp. 567. The sequence goes on along the minus strand of NZ_JBEPLG010000001.1, from coordinate 585,903 downwards.
CGAGTGCGTTCATCAACGTCGACTTGCCGACGTTCGGGCGGCCCACGATCGCGATCATGCCGCAACGGAAACCGGTAGGAGCGGGAGTGTTCATATCGTTTGGGAGACAGGTTCTGAACCGGCCGCGCGGCGCGCGGCACGATCGGTGGGCAATTCAGTGGTCGGCATCCGCCGCGCGCGCCTGCGCGGCGGCGAGGGTCGCGCCGCCCGGCGGCGTGTCGGCATCGGGCACCGCGCCGTCGCGGGCGCGCAGCGTCGCGCGCGTGGCGGCATCGGAGCCGGCAGCCGGCTTGTCCGTGGACGACACGGCCAGATCGGCCGCCTGGCCCGCCGGCTTGTCGGCTGCACGTGGTGCGCCTGCGCTTTCCGCGGGCTTGTCGGCACGCTCGGCCGGCTTGTCCGCCGCGCGCGCGCCGGTTTCGCCGCGATCCGACGGCTTGTCGGACGCCTTTTCGGCAGGTTTGTCGGCCGTCGGCTTCGCGGCACGGTCAGCCTTGTCCGCGGCCGTTTCCACATGCGCCGCGCGAATCGCGGCCATCGGCGTCGGCGTCGGTCGCTCGCTCGGCGGAGCGTCGGCGTCGGTCGCTGCAACCGCAGCCGCGGCCGCCTTCGCATCGCGCGCCGCCGCCCGCTCCTTGCGCTCCGGAGAACGCAGGTCGAGCGCTTCCTGCACACCCTTCACGCCCGGCACGATTTCGGGCTCGACGTGCTTCGATCCGCGTGCGTTCTTCGAACGCTTCGGCTTCGCGGCCAGCATCGGCGCGGCCGCCAGCACCTCGTCGAGCGCCTTCTTCGCGGCAGCCTGCTCCGCTGCCCGCCGGCTCGCGCCGGAGCCCGACACCTTCACGTCGAGCTTCGGCACCGTGCATTCGACCTCGAACTGCTGATTGTGCGCCGCACCATGCGTCGCGACGACCGTGTAGGTCGGCAGCGCGATCTTGTGCCCCTGCAGGTACTCCTGCAGCAGCGTCTTCGCGTCCTTGCCGAGCGTGCGCGGATCGATGTGGTCGAGAATCGGGATATAGAGGCGCTTGATGACCCCTTGGGCGGCTTCGAAGCCGCCATCGAGGAATACGGCCCCGATGATGGCTTCGAACGCGTCCGCGAGGATCGACGGGCGGCGGAAGCCGCCGCTGCGCAGCTCGCCCTCGCCCAGCCGCAACCCTTCGGAGATATTCAGGGCCTGAGCGATTTCATACAGCGACTGCTGCTTGACGAGATTGGCGCGCACGCGCGACAGGTCGCCTTCGTCCAGCTTGCTGAAACGCTGGAACAAAAGGGCGGCCACCGCGCAATTCAGAACGGAATCGCCGAGAAACTCGAGCCGTTCGTTATGCGTGGCACTGTGACTGCGGTGGGTCAAAGCCTGGCGCAACAATTCCGCATTGCGAAATTCGTAGCGCAGCCGGCTTTCCAACTGGGATGGGGGCATGTGCAGGAGTATAACGCGGGCGCCGGTCGGGCCGAAACGGCACGGCCGGACGCGAAAAGGCGTGACGGAGCGGTGTTACCGCCGGTTCTTAAAGTAGTCCGGCAATACGCGACGCGGCCCGTGCGTCACGTATTGCATGTTGGATGCGAGTCGAACGCGATCAGTTGAAGGAACCGATCCGCTTCAGGTCGCCGAAGTTCATCCAGATGAAGAACGCGCGGCCGACGATGTTGTTGTCCGGCACGAAACCCCAGTAGCGGCTGTCCGCGCTGTTGTCGCGGTTGTCGCCCATCATGAAGTAGTGACCCGGCGGCACCTTGCAGATCACGCCGCGGCTGTTGTACGTGCAATTGTCGCGATACGGATAGTCGTAGGCGCCCATCACGAACGGCGGCACGGCGGGATTGTTGAGGATCGCATTCTTCTTCGTGCCGATCGTTTCCTCGAACTGCTTCGCGTAGTTCTGGCGTTCGTCGTCGAAGAAATCCGGCAGCGGCGCTTCGGGCACCGCTTGGCCGTTGATCGTCAGCTGCTTGTCCTGATAGGCGACCGTGTCGCCCGGCAGGCCGATCACGCGCTTGATGTAATCGACCGACTCGTCCTTCGGATAGCGGAACACGACGACGTCGCCGCGCGACAGCGGGCTGCCTTGCGTGATCTTCGTGTTCGTGATCGGCAGGCGCAGGCCGTATTCGAACTTGTTGACGAGGATGAAGTCGCCGACCAGCAGCGTCGGCACCATCGAGCCCGAAGGAATCTTGAACGGCTCGACGATGAACGACCGCACGACGAACACGGCCAGGATCACCGGGAAGAAGCTCGCGGTGTACTCGAGCCACCACGGCTGGCGCAGCTTTTCGTCGCGCAGCTTCGAACGCGTCTGCACCGCGTTTTCGTCCGCGAAACGCTTGTCGATGCGCGACTGCTGGCGATCGAACTCTTCGATCGCCACGTCGGCCGCCTTGCGTCGCCGCGGCAGGAACACCAGTTTGTCCAACACCCACGCTACGCCCGTCACGACGACGAGCACAAAAAGAATCAGCGCAAAATTCATAAAAGGAACAGTCCTGTTATTTGTCTTCGACGCGCAAGATCGCGAGGAACGCTTCCTGCGGGATCTCGACCGAACCCACCTGCTTCATGCGCTTCTTGCCTTCTTTCTGCTTCTCGAGCAGTTTCTTCTTCCGCGTGATGTCGCCGCCGTAGCACTTCGCCAGCACGTTCTTGCGGAGCGCCTTGATGTTCTCGCGGGCGACGATATGCGCGCCGATCGCGGCCTGGATCGCCACGTCGTACATCTGGCGCGGAATGATCTCGCGCATCTTCGCGGCGACTTCGCGGCCGCGATACTGCGACTGCGACCGGTGCACGATGATCGACAGCGCATCGACCTTGTCGCCGTTGATCAGCATGTCGACCTTCACGACGTCCGACGAACGGTATTCCTTGAACTCGTAGTCCATCGACGCATAGCCGCGCGACACCGACTTCAGGCGATCGAAGAAGTCGAGCACGATCTCGGCCATCGGGATCTCGTACGTGAGCTGCACCTGGCGGCCGTGATACTGCATGTTGATCTGCGAGCCGCGCTTCTGCTCGCACAGCGTGATCACGGAGCCGACGTAATCCTGCGGCATGTACAGGTTCACGGTGACGATCGGCTCGCGAACTTCGGCGATGCGGCCGGGTTCCGGCATCTTCGCCGGGTTCTCGACCATGATCGTCGAGCCATCGCTTTGCACAACCTCGTAGACGACCGTCGGCGCGGTCGTGATGAGATCCATGTCGAACTCGCGCTCGAGCCGCTCCTGCACGATTTCCATGTGCAGCAGCCCGAGGAAGCCGCAGCGGAAACCGAAGCCGAGCGCCTGCGACACTTCCGGCTCGTACTGCAGCGATGCGTCGTTGAGCTTCAGCTTCTCGAGCGATTCGCGCAGCGCATCGTACTGGTTCGCTTCGACCGGATACAGCCCCGCGAACACCTGCGGCTTCACTTCCTTGAAGCCCGGCAGCGGCTCGCTGGCGGCCTTCGCCACATGCGTGACCGTATCGCCGACCTTCGCGGCCGTCAGCTCCTTGATGCCGGCGATGATGAAGCCCACCTGCCCGGCCGACAGCGATTCGAGATTGCGCGACTTCGGCGTGAACACGCCGACGTGCTCGACCGGATACTGCGCGCCGGTCGCCATCATCTTGATCTTTTCCTTCGGGCGCAGCGTGCCGTTGACGATGCGCACGAGCATCACGACGCCGACGTAGTTGTCGAACCAGGAATCGATGATGAGCGCCTGCAGCGGCGCGGCCGGATCGCCCTTCGGCGGCGGCACCTTTGCAATCAGCGACTCGAGCACGTCCTCGACGCCGAGGCCCGTCTTAGCGCTGCAGCGCGTCGCGTCGGTCGCATCGATGCCGATCACGTCCTCGATCTCCTCGATCGCGTTCTCGGGGTTCGCGGCCGGCAGGTCGATCTTGTTCAGCACCGGCACGACCTCGACGCCGAGCTCGATCGCCGTGTAGCAGTTCGCGACCGTCTGCGCCTCGACACCCTGGCTCGCGTCGACCACGAGCAGCGCGCCTTCGCACGCGGACAGCGAACGGCTGACCTCGTACGAGAAGTCGACGTGCCCGGGCGTATCGATCAGGTTGAGGTTGTAAACCTTGCCGTCGCGGGCGCGATAGGACAGTGCCGCCGTCTGCGCCTTGATCGTGATGCCGCGCTCGCGCTCGATATCCATCGAGTCGAGCACTTGCGCCTCCATTTCACGGTCGGCGAGACCGCCGCATACCTGGATGATGCGATCCGCGAGCGTCGACTTGCCATGGTCGATGTGCGCGATGATCGAGAAATTGCGAATATGATCCATTCAGTGCCGATCAAGCGAAAAAGGCGCGCTCGACGACTGCGGAGCACGCCTTGTGTAAGTCGGTGAAAAAACGGCTTATTTTAGCCGAAAAGGCCTTTGCCGGGCGGTAATTTGGGACGCCCCGGCCCGGGGCACCCCGCTGGAGCCTTTGTGGTAAGGGCCCGCCGACGAAAGCCCCGCGCGCGGGGCGGCCGGCCGGAGCCCGGAGTCGGTTCAGCGCCGCGCCGCGAGTGCGCCGCGCACCCTCGCCTCGTCGAACCGGTGGCGACACACTTCCGCGCCGTCCAGCAGCAGCACGGGCACGTCCTCGTCGTAGCGGGCAACGAGCGCCGGATCGGCATCGATGTCCACGTAACGGACCTCGATGCCGGATTCGGCCGCCACCGGCGCCAGCGCGTCGCGCATGTCGTCGCACAGGTGGCACCAGCCGCGGCCGTAGAGCGTGAACATCGGCGCGTTACTTCTGGGTCGGGCGCGGGCGCACCGGCACGAACTGCGTGTTGTCGCCGCGCCGCACGAGCACCGCGACCGCCTTCTGCGAATCGAGCTGCGCGGTCACTTCCGCGAACTGCTTCGCGCTCGTGATGTCGGTGTCGCCGACGCGCAGCACGATGTCGCCGCGCTGCAGGCCCGCACGGGCGGCCGGGCCGTCGACGGCGTCGATCTGCACGCCGTTCTTCAGCTTCAGCGACTTCATCTGCTCCGCCGGAATGTCGCTGACCGTCAAGCCGAGCGAATTGGCCTGGCGCGGCTTCTGCGGCGTGTTCTTGCGCTGCTCGGCCTTCGCCGTGGTCTCTGCCGGCGTTTCGGCGATCGTGATCGGCAGATCGCGCGCCTGACCCTTGCGCCATACGCTGACGGTCGCCTTCGTGCCCGGCTTCGTGTCGCCGACCATGCGCGGCAGATCCGACGCCGTCTCGACCGGCCGGCCATTGAACTTCAGGATGATGTCGCCCGGCTGGATGCCCGCCTTGTCGGCCGGACCGCCCGGCTCGACGCTGCTGACGAGCGCGCCCTCCGCCTTCGGCAGCCCGATCGAGTCGGCCACGTCCTTCGTCACCTCGCCGATCGCCACCGCGATGCGGCCGCGCGTGACCTTGCCGGTCGCCTTCAGCTGGTCGGCCACGCGCATTGCCTCGTCGATCGGGATCGCGAACGAAATGCCCATGAAACCGCCGGTGCGGCTGTAGATCTGCGAGTTGATGCCGATCACCTCGCCCTGCATGTTGATCAGCGGGCCGCCCGAGTTACCGGGGTTCACCGCGACGTCGGTCTGGATGAACGGCAGGTAGTCGCCCGTGTTGCGGCTCTTCGAGCTCACGATGCCGGCCGTCACGGTGTTGTCGAGGCCGAACGGCGAACCGATCGCGACGACCCACTCGCCGACACGTACCTTGTTCGAATCGCCGATCGCGACGACCGGCAGGTTCGACGCCTGGATCTTGACCACGGCGACGTCCGTGCGGTCGTCGACGCCGATCAGCTTCGCCTTGAATTCGCGCTTGTCGGTCAGCGTCACGTAGATGGTGTCCGCATCGTCGACGACGTGCGCGTTCGTCATCACGTAGCCGTCCGCCGACACGATGAAGCCCGAACCGACGCCGCGGTTCTGCTCGGCGTCGGGCGGATTGTCCGGCGCCGGCGCGTTCTTCGGATTGCCGTTGCCGCCACCATTGCCGGGCGCCTGCGGCAGCGGAATGCCGAAGAAGCGCCGGAAGAATTCCGACATGTCGCCGTTGTCGAAGCCCGGCGGCAGCGCACCGCGCGGGCCGGGAATCGGCACGTTCGCGGTAGTCCGGATGTTCACGACGGCCGGCCCGACCTTTTCGACCAGATCGGCGAAGTCGGGAAGGCTGGCGGCGGGCGGCGTGGCCGCCACCGCGGTATGCGGGATGAGGGGCAGGCAGGCACACAGCACCGCCGCCGCGAACACGTTGCGCAGCGTGAGTTTCGTCATGTCGGAAGCCGTAGCGTTACTTGGAAGCCTTGTATTCTATGGCAGCCGCGAACTGCTGCAACGTGGCCGGCGGCACTTCGCCGAGCACGGTGATCCAGTAGTCGCCGCGACGCTTCACGAGAACGTGGGTCGCACCGGTGCTGCCCGCGCCTTCCTTGCGCGTGTTCTTTTCGGCCGGCTCGATGAAGACGGAGATCGTCGCGAGCCCGTCGGTGAAGACGGCCTGGTCGACCGGAATCGGCGGATCGCCGGCGTCGCGCGCGGCCATCGGGCGGCGCACCTCGCGAATCTTCCGGAAGCCGGCGACGTTCGGCGCGATCTGCCAGCCCTGCGCTTCCATGTCGACCGTCGCGACCGGCGGGCGAACGACCGTCCAGCCGCTCAAATTGCGCATGCCGGCCGCGATCGCGGCCTTGTCGCCGGACGTGCCGCCCGTCTGGACTTGCGAGAACGCGATCTGCTCGAGCACGTGATCGGTCGCGTCGAGCGTCTGCGAACGCAGCAGCAGGCCCGTCCGGGCATCGGCCCACAGCTTGTACGTGAAGCGGTACGCATCCTTCGGCACGAGTTCGACGACTTGCGCGTCGAGCCCCGCCACGCGGTCCTTGCCGAGCAGCTTCGCGTCGTAGACGGACATCACGTGGTCGCCGCCCGCGCCGAGCAGCGAAGGAAACGAATCACGCGTCTGGCGGCGCTCGACCACGCACAGCTTGCGCTCCGGCACGAACGTGTACAGCTCGTCGTTATGCCGCAGCACCTTGCGCGGCTTGCCGTCGAGCGTTTCGATCCGCTCGAACTCGCCGTCGCGGGACGCCACGTGCGCGATGCGCGACGACTGGACATACGCGCCGCGCTGGTAGACGAACGTGCCCTCGTAGCTCTGCTGCTGCGCCGCCTGCTGGATGCGGTCGAGCCACTCCGCCGCACCCTTGCGGGTCGCGACGGGATCGTCCGGTTGCTGGGCGCTGGCAGGAAGGGATTGAACGGACAACAGGGCGGCTGCGCAAAGCAGGAGGGCCGGCAGCCGCTTCCATCCGGAGATGGCGTGATTCAACTGCAATGTCCGCATCGAGTTTATTGGCCTGGCGTGGTGGTCACGGCAGCGCGGATCAGCGGCATCGAGCCTGTGACGACGGGCTGCTGCGCGAATTGCTGGTGCGCTTCAAGGTATTGGTCGAGACTTGCGTCGCGGATGATGTTGACGTCCTGCAGGCCCGGCTGTGCCGATGCCTGTGCAACCGTCACGCGCTGCAGGTTGCCGCTCTGCGGCGCGCCTGCCGACGCGACCTGGACGGCGCCGGGCGCACCGGCCGTCTGCAGTTGCGGAACGACGATCCACGTGAGCGTGGCGGCCGCGGCGGCCACCGCGAAAGCGGGCACGACACGGCGGCGCAGCGACAGCAGCTTGCGCGCGACCGGCGCGGCGGCCGGTGCGAGCAGATGCGGCTCGCTTTCGAGCGCGGCGGACATGCGCGCGGTGAACGCGACGCTCAGCGCGGGCGACAGCGCGAGCTCGTCCGAGCGCAGCGCATCGCCGATCAGGTGGTAGTGGGCCCACGTCGCGCGATCCGCACGATCGAGCTCAGCCAGAAACTGCCCGTGATCCGGGCCGTCGAACAGCTCACCGTCGACCAGAGCGGAAAGGCGCTCGCCGCGCGAGTACGCTTGCGACTGCTTATTGACCGACCCCATGATGCTCCCCATCTTGCACACACCCCGTCGTGAATTCACGACTCTATCCGTAACTAGACCCTGACCGCGCCGTTACACCCGTCGCGCTTACCAGCGCTTGCCTTCAGGCGTATCGAGCAGCGGACGCAATTTAGCAGCGATTGCCTCGCGCGCCCGGAAGATCCGCGAGCGGACCGTCCCGATCGGACAATCCATCATTTCCGCGATCTCTTCGTAGCTCAGGCCCTCGATCTCGCGCAGCGTAATCGCCTGGCGCAACTCTTCGGGCAGGACGGCCATTGCAGCGTTGACCGTCTCGGCAATCTGCTTGCTCATCAACATCGACTCAGGCGTGTTGATATCCCTTAGTTGGTCTGCGTCGGAGAAAGTTTCCGCTTCCTCGGCATCGGCCTCCGTGGAGGTCGGTGCCCGGCGGCCCTGCGTCGCAAGGTAGTTCTTCGCCGTATTGACGGCAATCCGGTACAACCACGTGTAGAACGCCGACTCGCCGCGGAACTGCGGCAACGCACGATACGCCTTGATGAACGCATCCTGGGCCACATCCTCGACCTCGGCGGGATCCCGCACGAGGCGCGAGATCAGCCGAATGATCTTGCGGTGGTATTTGGAGACCAGGAGTTCGAACGCCGCCTTGTCGCCTTTCTGTACGCGCTCGACCAGAGCCTGATCGATTTCTTTTTCACTCACCTGACAAATCCGTTAACTAGGGATGCAACGCGGAGCGTTATTGTAGCGTTCCGGCGCCGGCCGCTGGTTACGGTAGGTAACCAAGCCGCCGTCATGCCCGCGCCGCCGTGCCCGCGGTACGCGCCAGCACGGATAGCGCGCTGAACGACGCGGCGTCGAGCGCATCGGCCGGAATCAGCAGCGGCCGGGCGCGCCGGGCGCCCTGCCCGACCGACAGCACGAGCAGCAGGCTGCTCCAGTGCGCATGGCCGGTCACGCGGCCGCGGGCCAGCAAGCGCCCGGTGCGGCCAAACGCCGCAATCTCCCCGAATGCATCGATCCGCAATTCGGCCGGCAGCCGACGGGCACAGGCCCGCGCGGCCCACACGGCAAGCAGCGCGGCCGTCGCCGCGGACACGCACGCGCCGGCGGCGGCACCGGCCCGCGGCGCCCAGAACAGGTACACGGATGCGGCAGCCGCCGCAACGAACGCGGCCAGCACGACATACGACACGGCCGAGGCCCGCAACGCAAAGCGCTGCGGACGCCCGGCCGGAGCATCGATTGGACTCGTCAAGCGATTTCGACGTCAGACGCGCTTGAACACCAGCGTGCCGTTGGTACCACCGAAGCCGAAGTTGTTCTTCACGGCCACGTCGATCTTCATGTCCCGCGCGGTGTTCGCGCAGTAATCGAGATCGCACTCGGGGTCCTGGTTGAAGATGTTGATGGTCGGCGGCGACACGTTGTTGTGCAGCGCCAGCACCGTGAACACCGACTCCAGACCACCCGCGCCACCCAACAGGTGGCCCGTCATCGACTTCGTCGAGTTCACGACGAGCTTGTACGCGTGCTCGCCGAATGCCGCCTTCACCGCGTCGGACTCGTTCTTGTCACCGAGCTGCGTCGACGTGCCGTGCGCGTTCAGGTACTGGACCTCGTCCGGGTTCACGCCGGCGTCGCGCAGGGCCGCGACCATGCAGCGGCGCGGACCGTCCATGTTCGGCGCGGTCATGTGGTACGCGTCGCCCGTCATGCCGAAGCCCGAGACTTCCGCATAGATCTTCGCGCCGCGTGCCTTCGCCGCCTCGTACTCTTCAAGCACCATCACGCCCGAACCCTCGCCCAGCACGAAGCCGTCGCGGTCCTTGTCCCACGGACGGGACGCGGTGGCCGGATCGTCGTTGCGGGTCGACAGCGCCCGCGCGGCCGCGAAGCCGCCGATGCCCAGCGGCGACACCGTCGATTCGGCGCCGCCCGCGACCATCACGTCGGCGTCGCCGGCCTGGATCAGGCGTGCCGCGAGGCCGATGCTGTGCAGGCCGGTCGTGCAGGCCGTCACGGCCGCGAGGTTCGGGCCCTTCAGACCGAACATGATGCTCAGGTGACCCGAGATCATGTTGATGATCGAACCCGGCACGAAGAACGGCGAAATACGGCGTGCGCCGCGATCGACGTAGGTCTGGTGCGTGTCTTCGATCATCGGCAGGCCGCCGATGCCGGAGCCGACCAGCACGCCGATGCGCTCCGCATTGGCTTCGTTCACCTCGAGGCCGCTGTCCCGGATTGCCTGGACGCCGGCTGCGATGCCGTAATGGATGAACGTGTCCATGTTGCGGGCTTCCTTCGCCGGGATGTACTCCTCGGCGCTGAAACCCTTCACCTCGCCCGCGAAATGCACGGCGAGGTTCGACGGATCGAACTTCGTGACGGTGGCGATGCCGGACTTGCCGGCGACGAGATTGGCCCAGCCGTCGGCAACATTATTGCCAACGGGCGAAATCAGCCCCAGGCCTGTAACGACAACACGACGGCGGCTCACGGTAACCTCTTTTCCATTGGATGACAAAAACAAAAGCCACAGTGGCCCCAGGAACCAGCCCTGCGAGCCCTGCGGCTGTTAGTCCGTCCGGCGCGAATGCCGGCAGGATGGCGCGTCAATCGCGAAGATCGCGGCGACGTTGCGGACAAACGCGAAAGGCGCTTATGCCTTGACGTTTGCGCGAGCGTAGTCGATCGCTTGCTGAACCGTCGTGATCTTCTCTGCTTCTTCGTCCGGGATTTCCATGCCGAACTCGTCTTCGAGCGCCATCACCAGTTCGACCGTGTCGAGCGAGTCAGCACCCAGATCGTTCACGAACGATGCTTCGTTCTTGATCTCGGCTTCCGCGACGCCCAGTTGCTCAGCGACGATCTTCTTGACACGTTGTTCGATGTTATCCATTACCCCTCCGAGGGAAAGTTCAGATTTACAAGTGCGCGCATTTTATCAGGTTTGCTGACGCCAAAACGCGCGTTGGCTTGATGGTCGATCCAGCACCGATCCGCCTGAAAAACGGGATACGGCGCGGATGGTAAACGAAAACCGTTACGACATGTACATGCCGCCGTTCACGTGCAGCGTCGTGCCGGTGATGTAACCGGCCTGCGGCGATGCGAGGAACGCGACGGCATGGGCGATGTCTTCCGGGCTGCCGAGTCGGCCGAGCGGAATCTGGGTCTTGAGCGCGGCCTGCTGTTCTTCCGGCAGCGTCTTCGTCATGTCGGTGTCGATGAAGCCCGGCGCGACGCAGTTCACCGTGATGCCACGGCTGCCGATTTCGCGTGCGAGCGCGCGGGTCATGCCCGCGACGCCGGCCTTCGCGGCCGCGTAGTTGGCCTGGCCCGGGTTGCCGGCCGAACCGACCACCGACGTGATGTTGATGATGCGGCCGCCGCGGGCCTTCATCATCGGGCGCAGCACCGCGCGCGACAGGCGGAACACCGACTTCAGGTTGGTGTCGATCACCGCGTCCCAGTCCTCGTCCTTCATGCGCATCGCGAGCTGGTCCTGCGTGATCCCGGCGTTGTTCACGAGCACGTGGAGCGCGCCGAATTCCTTCACGGTCGCGTCGATCAGCGCTTCGGCGGCCGCCGCGTCGTTGACGTTCAGCACCGCGCCTCGGCCCGTCACGCCCGCTTCCGCGAACCCGGCGGTAATCGCGGTGGCGCCCGATTCGCTCGTCGCGGTGCCGATCACCGTCGCGCCCAGGCGCGCGAGTTCGAGCGCGATCGCCCGGCCGATGCCGCGCGATGCGCCGGTCACGATCGCGACCTGTTTATCGAGAGTCTTTTCCATGAATCGAATATCCGTCTCTTGAGGAAAGGCGCCGCGTCAGGCGGTCGCCAGCTTCAGTGCTTCGTCGAGCGAAGCCGGATCGAACACCGAGGCGCCGACCAGGTTGCCGTCGATGCGCTTCGTCAGGCCCGCCAGCACCTTGCCCGGACCGCATTCGATCACGTGCGTGACGCCCGTGCCCGCGATGTGCTGCACGCATTCGACCCAGCGCACCGGGCCCGCGGCCTGGCGCACCAGCGCGTCCTTGATCGCGGCCGGATCGCTGACCACCGCGACGTCGATGTTGTTGACGACCGGAATCTGCGGCGCCTTCACGTCGACGTTCGCGAGATAGTCGCGCAACTGGTCCGACGCCGGCTTGAGCAGCGACGAATGGAACGGCGCCGATACCGGCAGCGGCAGCGCGCGCTTCGCGCCTTTCGCCTTCGCGATTTCGCACGCCTTCTCGACGGCCGCCTTCGCGCCCGCGATCACGACCTGCGCCGGCGCGTTGAAGTTCACGGCTTCGACGACGCCCGCTGCCGCGGCTTCGGCGCACACCGCGCGCACCGTATCGTCATCGAGGCCCAGGATCGCGGCCATGCCGCCCTGGCCGACCGGCACGGCCGTCTGCATCGCCTGCGCACGGAAGCGCACGAGCGGCACCGCGTCCTTGAACGCGATCGCGCCTGCCGCGACGAGCGCCGTGTATTCGCCGAGGCTGTGGCCCGCGACGATCGACGGTGCCGGGCCGCCAGCCTGCTGCCACGCGCGATAGCACGCGTAGGCGGCCGTCAGCATCACCGGCTGCGTGTTGGTGGTCAGGTTCAGCTCTTCGGTCGGACCTTCGGCGATCAGCTTGCCGAGATCCTGATTGAGTGCATCGGATGCTTCCTGGAGCGTCTCGCGCACGACGGCCAGATCGGCGAATGCGTTGAGCATGCCGACCGACTGCGAGCCCTGCCCCGGAAAAACGAATGCAAATTTCATATCGTCCCCAATTGAATCGATTCGAACGGCGCGCGCGAACGGCGCGCCGGTTTGGGAGCCGCGCGCGGCAGTCGCGCGCCGCGGATCAGAAGCGGAAGACCGACGCGCCCCAGGTGAAGCCGCCGCCGACGCCCTCGATCAGCACGTGCTGACCACGCTTGATACGACCGTCGCGCACCGCGGTGTCGAGCGCCAGCGGGATCGACGCAGCCGACGTGTTGCCGTGCTGGTCGACCGTCACGACCATGCGCTCCTGCGGCAGGCCGAGCTTGCGGCAGGTGCTGGTCATGATGCGGATGTTGGCCTGGTGAGGAATCAGCCAGTCGACCTGCTCGGGCGCGAGATTCGCCTTCGCGAGCGCCTCGATCGCGACCTTTTCGAGCACGTTGACCGCGAGCTTGAACACGGCCTGCCCGTCCATGTACAGGAACGCGCTGCCGTCGATCACGCCGCGATTGACGTTACCCGGGGTGCAGAGGATGTGCGAATAGCTGCCGTCCGCATGCAGCGCGCTGCCGAGCACGCCCGGCTCTTCCGAGGCGGACAGGATCACCGCGCCCGCGCCGTCGCCGAACAGCACGCAGGTGGTGCGATCCTTGAAATCGAGAATGCGCGAGAACGTCTCCGCGCCGATCACGAGCGCCGTACGGTGCTGGCCGCTGCGGATGAAGCTGTCGGCCGTCGCCATCGCATAGGCGAAGCCGGAGCACACGGCCTGCACGTCGAATGCCGCGCCGCCGTTCCTGATGCCGAGCTTGTTCTGCAGCAGGCACGCCGTGCTGGGGAACACGAAATCCGGGGTCGAAGTCGCGACGATGATCAGATCGATCGACTGCGGATCGATGTCGGCCGCCTCGATCGCACGACGCGCCGCTTCGAGCGCGAGATCGCTCGTCGTGACGTCCGGTGCGGCGAAATGGCGCGCATGGATGCCCGTGCGCGCAACGATCCACTCATCGCTCGTCTCGATGCCTTCCTTCGCGAGACGGTCGGCGAGCTGCTGGTTCGTGACGCGGTCGGGCGGCAGGTAGCTGCCCGTGCCGAGCACGCGGGAATAGAGAGTCGATTGGGCCATTTATGCTTTAGAGGATTGCGCAGCGGAAGGTTCAGCGTGATGGCCTGGGGCCGGGCTCGCCGTGCCCGCGCCGCCCGCGTCGTGTCCGCCGTCGCCGAGCGACACCGAATTGTCTGCCATCGCGCGCGCGAGGCGCTCCAGCACGCCGTTTTTGACGGCATCATAACCCCGTTTGATCGCCCACTCAAACGCGTAGGCATCGGCCGAACCATGGCTTTTGATCACGAGGCCCTTCAGCCCCAGCAGCGCCGCGCCATTGTACTGGCGATGGTCGACGCGCTTCTTGAAGCGCATCAGCACCGGCAGCGCGAGCAGCGCCATCAGCTTCGACATCAGCGAACGGCCGAACTCCTCGCGGATGATGTCGGACAGCATCTGCGCGAGCCCCTCGGACGTCTTGAGCGCGACGTTGCCGACGAAGCCGTCGCAGACGATCACGTCGACCGTACCCTTGTAGATGTCGTTGCCTTCGACGTTGCCGCGGAAATTCAGCGTGCTGGCGCGCAGCAGTTCACCCGCGCGCTTGATCGTTTCGTTGCCCTTGATGACTTCTTCGCCGATGTTCAGCAGGCCGATCGTCGGACGCTCCTTGCCTTCGAGCGCGGCGACGAGCGCGTGCCCCATCTCCGCGAACTGCAGCAGATGCTGCGGCTCGCAGTCGACGTTCGCACCGAGGTCCAGCATCATCGTGTAGCCGGTCGGGTTCGGCAGCGCGAACGCGATCGCGGGCCGCTCGATGCCGGGCAGCGTCTTGAGCACATAACGGGACACGGCCATCAGCGCGCCGGTGTTGCCGGCGGAGATACAGGCCTGGGCCGCGCCTTCCTTGACCTGGTTGAGCGCGACACGCATCGAAGAATCCTTCTTCTTGCGCAGCGCGACTTCGACAGGGTCGTCCATCGCCACGACTTCGGTGGCGGGCACGATGGTCAGCGCGGGATCGTCGAGGGCTTTCAGCTTTTTCAGCTGAGCGCGGATCGCGCTTTCGATGCCGACGAGCATCAGGTGCGCATCAGGATGCGCGCGGACGAACTTGACTGCCGCGGGAACGGTCACGGACGGGCCGTGGTCGCCTCCCATGCAATCGATTGTGAGCTTTACGGTCATGGAATGCGACGAATTTCAGGCACAAAAAAGCGGCAGTTGAATGCCGCCTTTTTGTTGAGCCAGGAAAGTGTCAAGCGAACCAGTTGTCACGCGAACGGCGAGCGTAGCGCGCAACGCGTGACTTGACGCTTAGTCGTTCTTCGTCTTGACGACTTTCTTGCCGCGATAGTAGCCGTTCGGGCTGACGTGGTGACGCAGGTGCACTTCACCCGTGCTCGGCTCGACTGCCAGCGGCGCTGCCGTCAGGAAATCGTGCGAACGATGCATGCCGCGCTTCGACGGCGACTTCTTGTTTTGCTGGACTGCCATGACTAACTCCTAATTGATTTTCCGGATTCTAACACAGCCCGATCCGGCGCTTAACTACCCTGGCCCAAAGCCTTTACGCCTTCCCGCGCCACAACTGCTTAGTGTTTCTTGCTGCCGTCCCCGTCCTTCTTCAACGCTTGCAGCGCTGCGAACGGATTCGGCCGTTTGCCTTCGTCCTCGTCTTCGACGGACTCGTCGTCCGCCTCTTCCGAAGGACCGCTCACACCCGACACGAGACTTTCGTGAACTGCCGGGCAAACCTCGTGCTTGGGCACGAGCGGCAACGAAAGCAGCAATTCCTCTTCGATCAAGTCGACGAGATCGAACTGGCGTGTGCCCACGATCACATCGGCTTCATCGTCGTCGAGCGGAAATTCTTCAGCTTCTTCTTCGGTCGCAACGACCCGGTACGTCATGTCGACGTCGAACGTCTGGTCGTACGGGGTCATGCAGCGCTGGCACGTGAGCCACGCATGGCCGTGCACCGCGAGTCGCAGATACGGCTGCTGCCCATCGGCGCCGTCGTCCTGCAACTCCTTCTGGGTGAACCCTTCGGCCTGCCACGTGAAGACCGTGTCGCGATCTGGCGCGTCCATCGGCACTTCGTTTAACATGCGCGGCAGCTGCGACAGACGCACCGCACCCGCTGCCTGCCGCCCGCTGCGGGCGAATTCGAACAGGTCGACTGCGTGCGGATCAAGCGATGCCGCCGGCTTGCCAGAAGAAGTGTTCATGTTGCGCTCCTGCCTACAGGCTGACTTGCGGATCCGGCTTGCCGGCGCCGCTCATCCGGCGCCGCCCACGGACGTGATCTACGCCACGTACGATTACGTAACTTTACTTCCGAAGACCCGGCAGGCGCCATCACTGCGAAAGCCTGCCGACGAAAAGCGGGAAAGCATACCTGTTTTACCTTTTGCGGTCAATCACTTATGCTTGCGCCCTCGCAACGCCGCGCCACACCTGACGATTCACCGACCCAATCGACCATGCCGCATACCGTTTGCCGCCCGCCGCGGCTGATTCTCGCCTCCAGTTCCCGCTACCGCCGCACGCTTCTCGAGCGCCTCGGCCTGCCGTTCGACGTCGTATCGCCCGACCTCGACGAAACCCCGCTCGCAGGTGAAACGCCCGCTGCAACCGCGCTGCGTCTCGCCGGCGCGAAGGCGCGCGCGGTCGCCGCGACCATCGACGCGCCGGACGGCGTGCTCGTGATCGGGTCGGACCAGGTCGCGACGTTCGACGGCCTTCAGATCGGCAAGCCCGGCACGCATGAACGTGCGCTCGCGCAGCTGCTGTCGATGCAGGGCCGCGACGTCGAGTTCCACAGCGCGCTCAGCCTATACGACAGCCGCACGGGCGAAACGCAGAGCGAGGACGTCGTCACGCACGTGCGCTTCCGTTCGCTGCCCGAAGCCGAACTCGATGCGTACCTGCGCGCGGAAACGCCGTACGACGTGGCCGGCAGCGCGAAGTCCGAAGGGCTCGGCATCGCGCTGCTCGACGCGATCGACTCCGACGACCCGACGGCGCTCGTCGGCCTGCCGCTGATCGCGCTCACGCGGATGCTGCGCACCGCGGGCTATCCGCTGTTCACTACTCACGGAGACCGCGCATGACGGCCGGCACACTTTATCTCGTCCCGAACACGCTCGGCGAAGGCGACGAATCGATGCTCGCCGCCGTGCTGCCCGCGGCCGTGCAGGCGCGCGCCGGCACGCTCGGCTATTACATCGGCGAAAACGCGAAAACGACCCGCGCGTTCCTGAAGAAGATCGGCACGACGCGGCCGATCCAGGAAATCGCGATCCGCGAACTGAACGTCAACACGCCGGCCGGCGAGATCGACAAGCTGCTCGCACCGGTGCTCGCGGGCACGGACGCCGGGCTCGTGTCCGAGGCCGGCTGTCCCGCAGTGGCCGACCCCGGCGCGCTGCTGGTCCGCCGTGCGCATGAACGCGGCGTGAAGGTCGTGCCGCTCGTCGGGCCGAGTTCGATCCTGCTCGCGCTGATGGCGTCGGGCCTGAACGGCCAGAGTTTCGCGTTCAACGGCTACCTGCCGGTCGATGCGGCCGCGCGCGCGAAACGCCTGCGCGAGCTCGAGCAACTGTCGCGCAAGGGCCGCCAGACGCAGATCTTCATCGAGACGCCGTACCGGAACCACGCGATGCTCGACACGCTCGTCGCGACCTGCGCGCCGTCGACGCAGATCTGCGTCGCGGCCGACCTGACCCTCGAAACCGAGACGATCGCCAGCCGTTCGGTCGCGGACTGGAAAAAAGCGCCGGCGCCGAATCTGCACAAGCGCCCCGCCATCTTCCTGCTGCTCGCGAACTGACGCGCCGACGCCCGCAGCCGCCTCGCGGCCCGGAGCGCGCGGCTGCGTTCGCCGCGGCACGGGCCCGCGCTCAGTGCAGGCTGAACGACGTGCCGCCCGCGGCGAGCGCCTTCATCGCGGCACCGCCGACCGCCGCGCCGAACTTGCGCGCGACGCGGTTCGTCAGGCTTTCCTTCACCGTGTAGTCGACGAGATCCGGCGCCTTCAGCACGTCGCGCGCGACCGTGTCGGTCGTGCCGTAGCCGTCGGCGAGGCCAAGCTCGACGCTCTTCTCGCCCGTCCAGAACAGACCCGAGAACATGTCGGGCGTTTCGTGCAGCCGCTTGCCGCGACCGTCCTTCACGGCCTTGATGAACTGCGCATGGACCTGGTCGAGCAGTGCCTGCGCATGGGCGTCCATCTTCGGCGTCTCGGGCGAGAACGGGTCGTAGAAGCCCTTGTTTTCGCCCGACGTGTGCAGGCGGCGATCGACGCCGAGTTTGCCCATCAGGCCCGTGAAGCCGAACCCGTCCATCAGCACGCCGATCGAGCCCACGATGCTCGCCTTGTCGACGAAGATCTTGTCGGCGGCGGACGCAATGTAATAACCGCCCGATGCGCACATGTCGGTCACGACGACGTACAGCGGCTTGTGCGGATATTTCGTGCGCAGCCGGCGGATCTCGTCGTAGACCATCCCGGCCTGCACCGGGCTGCCGCCCGGGCTGTTGATCCGCAGCACGACGCCGGCCGCGCCGTCGTCGTCGAACGCGGCATCGAGCGCCGTATTGATGTCTTCGCCGTTCGCGTTGGTGCCTGCCGCGATCTCGCCGTCGATCGTCACGAGCGCCGTGTGGCGCCCGGTCGACGCGAACTTCGCGTCGTTCGAGAAATCGATCAGCGCGAACGCGAGCAGCAGGAACACGCCGAGGAACGCGAAGCGGAAGAAGATCTTCCAGCGCCGCGCCGCGCGCTGTTCCTTGACGGCCGCGAGCGCGATCCGCTCGAGCGCCGCGCGCTCCCAGTTCGGCTCGCGGCTGTCGGGACGGGACGAGGAATCAGGGATATTCGGTTGGTCGGCCATGCAGTGGTGTCGTCAGTCGGTCGTGGCGGAAGGAGTCGAAGCGGCGGGACGCAGGTCGGCATCGGGCACCCAGAATACCGCACGGCCATCGGGCATGTCGCGCTCGTCGACCTCCACCGGCCGCAGGCGGCCGCCGCGGCACGGGCCGCCGACGCACTTGCCGGTGTCCGGCGCGTAGATCGCACCGTGCGTCGCGCACATCAGGTAGAGGCCCGACGACTCGAAGAACTGCCCTTCGGCCCAGTCGAGCTCCATCGGCACGTGTGCGCAGCGGTTCAGGTAGCCGTACGCACGGCCGTCGTAGCGTACGAAGAACACGACCGCCTGCTCGCCGCGCAGCGTCGCGTCGACGCGCACGCCGGCGCCGCCGTCGGTCAAGGCGTCCGATGCGCACACGCGCACGGCTTCCGGCGCCGCGCTCATGCGTGCTCCCGCAGCCACTCGGCCAGCGCGATGACGTCCGGCGCGACGAAGCGCGGCGTCAGCGCGGCCAGCGCCTCGGCCGTATGCGCGCCGTACGACACGCCGACGCCGGCCGCCCCCGCGCTCGCCGCCATCTGCAGGTCGTGCGTGGTGTCGCCGATCATCACGGTACGCGCCAGATCCTGCCCCAATTCGCGGGACAGTTCGTGCAGCATCGCCGGGTGCGGCTTCGAGAACGTTTCGTCCGCGCAGCGCGTCGCATCGAACAGGCTCGTCAGCTTCGACTGGTCGAGCACGCGATTCAGCCCGACCCGGCCCTTCCCGGTCGCGACCGCGAGCAGGTAACCCGTATCGCGCAATTCCGCGAGCAGTTCGCGCACGCCGGCGAACAGCTCGATGCGCTGGTCGTCCAGCAGGTAGTGAAAGCGGTAACGCTCGGCCAGCCGCGGATAGTCGGACGGATCGAGGGTCGGAGCAGTAATGCGCAGCGCGTCGCGCAGTCCGAGGCCGATCACATAGCGGGACGCCTCGTCCGACGGCGTGGGCAGGCCGAGATCGCGGCACGCGGCCTGGATGCTGTGCGCGATGTGCGCAGTCGAATCCATCAGCGTGCCGTCCCAGTCGAAGACGATCAGGTCAAATTGCTGTCGGGCCATGCGAGTCATGCGTTATCGCGCAAAGCGCTGAGTTGATCGAGGAAGCGCCGGCACTCGTCGGGCAGCGGCGCATCGAACTGCAGCGGCTCGCCGGTCAGCGGGTGCGCGAGCTTCAACCGGTGCGCATGCAGGAACATCCGCTTCAGCGACGGCTGCGCGTTCGCGCGCGCCAGCGCCTTGTTCAGTGCGAAATCGCCGTACTTGGCGTCGCCGGCGATCGGCAGGCCGAGATGCGCGAGGTGCACACGGATCTGATGGGTCCGGCCCGTTTTGAGTTCCGCTTCGACCAGCGCGTAATCCGGCCAGCGCTCGAGCAGGTTGAACACCGTGTGCGACGGCAGGCCGTCGTCCTGCACGCGCACGCGCCGCTCCCCTTCCGCAGTCGAATACTTGAACAGCGGCGCCTTCACCGCACGGCGGCGGCCCCAGTCGGCCTGCCACTCGCCGTGTCCGCATGCGAAGTAACGCTTGTCCATCCGGTTTTCACGGATCTGCTCGTGCAGGCCGACGAGCGCCGTGCGCTTCTTCGCGAGCATCAGGATCCCGGACGTCTCGCGGTCGAGCCGGTGCACGAGTTCGAGGAATTTCGCACGCGGACGCGCCTGGCGCATCTGCTCGATCACGCCGAACGCGACGCCGCTGCCGCCGTGCACCGCGACGCCGGCCGGCTTGTTGATGACGAGCATCGCATCGTCCTCGTACAGCACCTCGAACTGCGCGGGCGGCACGATCGGCGTGTCGGCGCGCGCGAGATCGGCCGCCGCCACCCGCACCGGCGGCACGCGGACGATGTCGCCGAACGCGAGACGATACTGGGCATCGACCCGACCCTTATTCACGCGCACTTCGCCGCTGCGCAGGATCCGGTAAATATGGCTTTTGGGCACGCCTTTGCAGACGCGCAACAGGAAGTTGTCGATCCGCTGACCGGCCGAGTTTTCGTCGATCTCGAGCATCGATACCTGGCCGCTTGCGACTGAATTCTGGGATATTTTGCCTAACTCATTCATACTGAATATAATTTTGCCCAGCCTGACGTTGAGGGTGGCCTGACAGGCCGGCCCCGGCTGAATCGGGCAAGGCGCAAGCGCAAACCGCTATTTTACTTGCGCCGGGGGTCCGCTGCTCGCCCCTAATCAAAGAGATGCAGCAAGTTGCACGCACGGCGCCGCCCGTCGGCAAGGATCGCGCCCACAGGCGGATTCGGTCGGCAAGGCGCCGCGGTAACGGAAAGTTGGTTGAAAAGAATTTGATCGGTAGCCCGACGGCGCGAAGTGCGTCCGCAGGCTGCCGGTTGCGAAAACTACGGCGTTGCGCCTGATTTGGCCCCGCGAAGGTGCGGGGCTTGGCGACGTCAAACCAGGGAAGTACACCCCAAGCGGGAAAGTCGGGTTGGATTCGATACTCCCCGCTGCGGCCCAAGCCGCAGCATCTGCCGCCCGTCGGCGCGCGCGACGTATTGCGCGCGCCCGTGGCGATGCCCGGACTCAGGCTTAGCGCGCTTGTGCAGCGTGCGGTGTGTGAACGCCGTGCTTTGAAACCGTATTCGCAGGTGCCCAACGGCCGCCGGCCCCGTCTTTCGGGCCCAAGCGCCTCTTCAGGCAATTCTCCCCGCCATCCTTCCCGCTCCAGCGTGCTTGTGACAACACAACAAGGTGCGGCCTGCCGTCGTTCCCGCCTTCGCGACTGACAACCGCGAGGCGCCGGCAGCGGAGCCGCCTGGAGTCGTTCATGAAACGCATGCTGTTCAATGCGACGCAGCAGGAGGAGCTGCGCGTCGCCATCGTCGATGGGCAAAAGCTCATCGACATCGACATCGAGACAGCCGGGCGCGAACAGCGCAAAGGCAATATCTACAAAGGTGTCATCACCCGTATCGAGCCGTCGCTCGAAGCGTGCTTCGTCAACTACGGCGAAGACCGCCACGGCTTCCTGCCGTTCAAGGAAGTCGCCCGCCAGTACTTCAAGGACGGCATCGACATGCGCTCCGCGCGCATCCAGGATGCGCTGCGCGAAGGCCAGGAACTGATCGTTCAGGTCGAGAAGGAAGAGCGCGGCAACAAGGGCGCCGCCCTCACGACCTTCATCTCGCTCGCCGGCCGCTACCTCGTGCTGATGCCGAACAATCCGCGCGGCGGCGGCGTGTCGCGCCGGATCGAGGGCGACGAGCGCCAGGAACTGCGCGAAACGATGGCGCAGTTGCAGATTCCGGACGGCATGAGCATGATCGCCCGCACCGCGGGCATCGGCCGCAGCGCCGAGGAACTGCAGTGGGACCTGAACTATCTGCTGCAGCTGTGGCGCGCGATCGAAGCGGCGTCGCAAAGCGGCAATGCCGGCCAGCCGATGCTGATCTATCTGGAATCGAGCCTCGTGATCCGCGCGATCCGGGACTATTTCCAGCCCGATATCGGCGAAATCCTGATCGACACGACCGAGATCCACGATCAGGCCCGTGCGTTCATGGACATCGTGATGCCGGACAACGTGTCGAAGGTGAAGCGCTACCACGACGACGTGCCGCTCTTCTCCCGCTTCCAGATCGAGCACCAGATCGAGACGGCCTACTCGCGCACGGTACCGCTGCCGTCCGGCGGCGCGATCGTGATCGACCACACCGAGGCCCTCGTCGCGATCGACGTGAACTCGGCGCGTGCGACCAAGGGCGCGGACATCGAGGAAACGGCGACCCGCACGAACCTCGAAGCGGCGGACGAAGTGGCCCGCCAGTTGCGCCTGCGCGACCTTGGCGGCCTGATCGTGATCGACTTCATCGACATGGAGTCGGCCAAGAGCCAGCGCGAAGTCGAGCAACGCCTGAAGGACGCGCTCAAGCACGACCGTGCGCGCGTGCAGATGGGCAAGATCTCCCGCTTCGGCCTGATGGAACTGTCGCGCCAGCGCCTGCGTCCGGCGCTGTCGGAAGGCAGCCACGTGACGTGCCCGCGCTGTAACGGCACCGGCCACATCCGCGATACCGAATCGTCCGCGCTGCAGGTCCTGCGGATCATTCAGGAAGAAGCGATGAAGGAAAACACCGCGGCGATCCACTGCCAGGTGCCGGTCGAGGTGACCGCCTTCCTGCTCAACGAAAAGCGTCAGGAAATCAACAAGATCGAGTCGCGCTTCAAGGTCGGCATCGTGCTGATCCCGAACAAGCACCTCGATACGCCGCACTACAAGCTCGAGCGCCTGCGTCACGACGACGCGCGCCTCGACGATCCGCGCGCGTCCTGGAAGATGGCCGAGGAAGCCGCCCGCGAACTGGAGTCGGAAACCGGCTACAGCAAGCGCACGGCCGACGTGAAGCCGAAGCAGGAAGCGGCGGTCAAGGGCATCACGCCCGAGCGCCCGGCGCCGAGCGCGGCACCGCAGCGCCCGGCCGAGCCGGTTGCGGCGGCGCCCGCGCCGGTCGCCGTGGCAAGCAACGGCGGCTTCATCGGCTGGCTGAAGGGTCTGTTCGGCATGTCGCCGGCTCCGGCTCCGGCGCCCGCGCCGGTTGCACCGGCACCGGCGAAGGAACAGGCTGCCCGCCCGGCCCGCGAGCGGACCGAGAAGACCGAGCAGCGCGGCGGCGATCGCAACCGCAACCGCCGCGGCGGCGCCCAGCAGGCTCAGGGTGGCCGCGACCAGGCAGTGACGGGCCGTGGCCAGTCGCAACGCCAGGAACGCGAAGGCAAGGAAATTCGCGAGCCGCGTGAACCGCGTGAACCGCGCGAGGGTCGTGAACCGCGTGAAAGCCGCGAGCCGCGCGAAAGCCGTGAGGGTCGCGAAGGTCGTGAGGGCCGTGGCCCGCGCGAAGGCCGCGAACCGCGCGAGCCGCGTGAAAGCCGTGAGAGCCGCGAGCCGCGCGAGAACCGCGAACCGCGCGAGCGCGTCGAGCAGCCGGAAGCCGTCGAGGCCGGCGGCCGCGGCGAGCGCCAGGAACGCGGCGAACGTCGCGAGCGCGGTGAACGCCGCAAGCCGGTGCAGCACGCGGCGACGCTCGAGACCGTCAACCGTGGCGAAAACCATCCGGAAGCCGAAGCCGACCAGGCCGTCGCGGCCCTGCCGGGCGCCGATATCGGTGCCGACGCGGAAGCCGGCGCACGTGACGGCGAGGAACGTCGCCGTCGCCGCCGCGGCCGCCGCGGTGGTCGTCGCGAGCGCGAGGACGAAGGCTCGGTGGTCGAGCATGCCGAGCAGGGCGCGGACGGCGAAGCCCCCGTGCACGCCGTGACGACGGAAGCCCCGAACGCGGTCGAGCCGGCCCGTGCGGCCGCACCGGTCGCGGTGGCGTCCATGGCAGCCGTTTCGGCAGCAGGCGCCGCGGTTGCGGAAGCCGAAGTCGAGGAGCGTGCCGAAGCGGTCGCACCGGCCGCGGTCGAGTCGCAAACGGCACCGGTTCGCGTCGAAGCGACGCCGGTCGCACCGCTCGAGCCCGCGCCGGTCGTACCGGCAGCCGAACCGGCACCGGTCACGCCGGCCGCTGAATCGGAAGCCGGCCCGGCTCCGGTCGCGGTTTCGCCGACCGATGCGTTCGAAGTGCCGGCCGCACCGGCTGCCGTCGAAGCGCCGCAGTCCGCGCCCGTCGAGCAAGCCGCACCGGCACCGGTCGTCGCAGCTGAAGTCGCTCCGGCACCCGTTGCTCCGGCACCGGTCGCGCCCGCACCGGTCGCTCCGGTTCACGTCGAACCGGCTCGCGTCGAAGCCGCACCGGCCGAAACCGTTGCCGCACCGGCTCCGGCTCCGGCGCCCGCCCAGCCGGCCGCCGCGCCTGCTTCGGCGAGCCTCGATGCCGTGCTGGAGCAAGCCGGTCTCGTGTGGGTGAACACGGACGCCGACAAGTTCCGCGCTGCCCAGGAAGCCGCGTCGCGCCTGCCGCGTCCGGCCCGCGTGCCGCGCGAGCGCAAGGCGCAGCCGCCGGTCGACCCGACCCCGATGCAGCAGGTCGAAACGCACCGCTAAGCGGCGCATCGCCCGACCAGAAAAAGCCCGCCTCCGGCGGGCTTTTTCATTTCCGCGCTGCGGGTTTCCGCCCCCCGGCCCGGCCGGCCGCTTGCGGCTAAAATAGAGGCCTGACTCGCACTTCTTTCAACATGTCCCGACGCATCATTCCCCTCGCCGACGTCAGCGGGATGCCGGATATCTCCGGCGTCGCGCATACCCCCGACGGCGCGCTGGCCGACAGGTTCGCCAGGCCGCTGCGCGACTTGCGCATCTCGGTGACGGACCGCTGCAACTTCCGCTGCGTGTACTGCATGCCGCGAGACGTGTTCGACAAGGACTACCCGTTCCTGCCCCACAGCGCGCTGCTCACGCACGAAGAGATCGAGCGGGTGGCGCGGCTGTTCGTCGCCCACGGCGTCGAAAAGATCCGGATCACGGGCGGCGAGCCGCTGCTGCGCAAGAACCTCGAATTCCTGATCGAGCGCCTCGCGCGCCTGACGACTCACGACGGCCGCCCGCTCGACCTGACGCTGACCACCAACGGCTCGCTGCTCGCGCGCAAGGCGCGCGCGCTGAAGGACGCCGGCCTCACGCGCGTGACGGTCAGTCTCGACGCGCTCGACGACACGCTGTTCAAGCGCATGAACGACGCCGACTTCGCGAGCGCCGACGTGCTCGACGGCATCTTCGCCGCGCAGGCCGTGGGGCTCGCGCCCGTCAAGGTCAACATGGTCGTCAAGCGCGGCACCAACGACAGCGAGATCCTGCCGATGGCCGAGCGTTTCCGCGGCACCGGCGTGATCCTGCGCTTCATCGAATACATGGACGTCGGCACGTCGAACGGCTGGAACATGACCGAGGTGCTGCCGTCCGCGGACGTCGTCGCGCGGATCGCCGAGCGGTTCCCGCTCGTGCCGCTCGACGCGCACACGGCGGCGGAAACCGCGCAGCGCTGGGGCTATGCGGACGGCGGCGGCGAGATCGGCGTGATCTCGAGCGTCACGCAGGCATTCTGCGGCGACTGCACGCGCGCCCGGTTGTCGACCGAAGGCAAGCTGTACCTGTGCCTGTTCGCGTCGACGGGCCACGACCTGCGCGCACTGGTGCGCGGCGGCGCCAGCGACGCCGAGATCGCGACCGCGATCGCCCGGATCTGGCAGGCCCGCACCGACCGCTATTCGCAGCTGCGCGGCAGCGCGGCCGCCGACGCCGCGCCCGACGGCGCTGGCAAGCGCGTCGAAATGTCGTACATCGGCGGCTGACGCGCGCCGCCCCAGCCGACTTGCCGCGATGTCCGCTTCCTCATCGCCCTCCATCACCGGCCTGCTGCTCGCGGGCGGCCGTGCCACGCGCATGGACGGCGCGGACAAGGGCCTGCAGCTGCTCGACGGCACGCCGCTCGCGCTGCACGTGCTGCGCCGGCTCTCGCCGCAGGTCGACGAGACGCTGATCAGCGCGAATCGCAACGCCGATCGCTACGCCGAGCTCGGTGCGCCTTTCGACGCGCGCATCGTGGCAGACGAAACAGCCGATTTCCCCGGCCCGCTCGCGGGGCTGCTCGCCGGCATGCGGGCGGCGCGCGCCCCGCTCGTCGCGTGCGCGCCGTGCGATACGCCCTATTTGCCGGCCGACCTGGTCGCGCGGCTGCACGCGGCGCTCGACGCGCAGCAGGCCGACATCGCGATGGCCGTGACCGTCGACGCGCAGGACGCACGTTCGCCGCAGCCGACCTTCGCGCTGCTGCGCACGTCGCTTGCCGACGATCTCGCCGCCGCGCTCGCGGCCGGCGAGCGCAAGGTCCGTGCGTGGTACGCACGCCACAAGACGGTCGAAGTCGAGTTTCGCGACGAGCGTGCGTTTTACAATGCCAATTCCTGGCATGAACTGGCCGCGCTTGCCCGCCGCTGACGGCACCGGCATCCGTTCCCGCCCGCCGCATGCGCCTTCGCGCTCAGGCGCCGTCCGCGCGCCACCGGCCACGAACCCGATACGCCTTGCGGCGCAGTCCGACTGATGATCACGCAATCCTCGCCCGCCTCCCGAACCGCACCCGATTCCGCCGCCCCGCTGTCGCTCGCCGACGCGCAGGCGCTCGCGTGCCGGTTCGCGGTGCCGGTCGACGCGTGCGACACGGTGTCGCTGCATGACGCACTCGACCGCGTGCTCGCGGTCGACGTGAATGCGCCGTTCGACATTCCCGCGTACGACAACTCGGCGATGGACGGCTATGCGTTCGACGGGAGCGCAGGCGCGCCGGCAGCGGCCGCCGATATCACGCTGACGGTCGCCGGCTCGGCGTTCGCCGGCCATCCGTTCGACGGATCCGTGACGGCCGGCACATGCATTCGCATCATGACCGGCGCGCCGATGCCGGCCGGGTGCGACACGGTCATTCCGCAGGAACGCGTGCGCGTCGACGGAGATGTGATCCGCTTCGCCGCACACGACGTCGCACGCGGCGCAAACTGCCGCCGCGCCGGCGAGGATCTCGCGCGCGGCGCCTGCGCGCTCGCCGCCGGCCGCATCCTGCGCCCGTCCGATCTCGGCCTGCTCGCGTCGTTCGGGTTGCGCGAAGTCACGGTGCGCCGCCGCGTGCGCGTCGCCGTGTTCTCGACCGGCGACGAACTGCGCGAACCGGGCGAGCCGCTCGGCCCCGGCTCGCTGTACGACAGCAATCGCGCGATGCTGGTCGCGATGCTCGAAAGGCTGCACATCGACGCGCTCGATCTCGGGATCGTCCGCGACGATCCGGCCGCGCTCGAACGCGCGCTGCGCGATGCCGCCGACGCACGGGCCGACGCGATGATCACGTCGGGCGGCGTATCGGCCGGCGAAGCCGATTTCACGCGCGACGTGATGGCGCGGCTCGGCGACGTGACCTTCGCCAGCCTCGCATTGCGACCCGGGCGGCCGCTCGCATGCGGCACGCTTTCGCGTGCGGGTGACGGCGCCGGCCCGGTGCTGTTCTTCGGGCTGCCCGGCAACCCGGTCGCGTCCGCCGTGACGTTCTACGCGATCGTGCGCCCCGCGCTGCTGACGCTGGCCGGCGCGCACACGCCGCCGCCGGCGACGTACACGGCGCTCAGCACCGTGGCATTGAAAAAGCGTCCGGGCCGCACCGAATACCTGCGCGGCATCGCAACGCGTGCCGCCGACGGCCAGTGGCACGTCGCGCCGGCCGGTTCGCAGAGTTCCGCATCGTTGGGCGGTCTCGCGGCCGCCAACTGTTTCATCGTCCTGGGCCACGATTGCGCGACAGTCGACGCGGGCGCCCCGGTCGACATCCTGCCGCTCGACGGCCTGATCTGAATTCCAATCGATATATCTCTACGGGGGCAATCCGCACATGAAGAAACAAATCTCGTCGATCGCCGCGGGGCAGACCGCAAAGGCGCTGATCCTCGTCTACCTGACGTTCAGCGTGCCGATCGTGCTGCTCGGCATCCTGGTCGCGTACGTCCGCTACGGGATGGTGGAGCTGAGCACGATCCTGAGCGCGCTGCTGCTGAACGCGATCCTCGGTTTCGTGCTGCTGTGGATCGCCTGCCACGCCTACAACTGGGTCGCCTCGCGCTTCGGCGGCATCGAGATCGTGCTGTCCGATCCGCCGGAGGAAGCGTGAGCGGCACGCCGCTGATCCGCGCGGCCGAAGCGCGCGACGTCGGCGCGATCCTCGCGCTGATGCGCGAGCTGGCCGAGTTCGAGAAACTCACGCACCTGTTCGTCGCGAGCGACGCCGATCTGGCCGACGCACTGTTCGGTGCGCACCCCGCCGCCGAAGCGCTGGTAGCCGAGCGCGACGGCGCGATCGTCGCGTATGCGCTGTTTTTCCACAACTATTCGACGTTTCTCGGCCGTCGCGGGCTGTATCTCGAGGATCTGTACGTGCAGCCGTCGCAGCGCGGCACGGGTCTCGGCACCGCGATGCTGCAGCACCTCGCGGCACTCGCCGTCGAACGCCGCTGCGCGCGCTTCGAATGGTCGGTGCTCGACTGGAACCAGCCGGCGATCGATTTCTACGAGAAGATGGGCGCGACCGTGCTGCCGGAGTGGCGCATCGTGCGCGTAACCGGCGACGCATTGGACGCGCTCGCCGCACGCTGAACGCGGGCCGGCCATGCCGGTCGCCGCTGCAAAAAAACGGGCGCCGCGGCGCCCGTTTTCCGTTTCAACCGACTGCGGCCGCACACGTCATGCGTCATGCCTCGTCCGCATCGGCACCGTCTGCGCCGTCCGCGACTTCCGCACCCAGCAGCCCGGCCGCCGTATCGCCCGGTAACGCCTCGACCTGCTTCAGCTTGCGGTTCATCACGCGCGTGCGCTGCTCGGCCGCCTCGATCGAGCGCGTGACCGTTTCGAGCTGCGCCTTCGTGCGCGCAAGCACATCGCCGAACTTGCCGAACTCGGTTTTCACCGCGCCGAGCACCTGCCACACTTCGCTCGAGCGCTGCTCGATCGCGAGCGTGCGAAAGCCCATCTGCAGGCTGTTCAGCAACGCGGTCAGCGTAGTCGGCCCGGCCACCGTCACGCGATAGTCCCGCTGCAGCATATCGGTCAGCCCGGGGCGACGCAGGATCTCCGCAAAGAGCCCCTCGGTCGGCAGGAACAGCAGCGCGAAATCGGTCGTATGCGGCGGTGCGACGTACTTCTCGGCGATCGTCCTCGCCTCCATCCGCACGCGCGCCTCGAGCGCACGGGCCGCTTCCTCGACCGCCACCGAATCGGCACGTTCCTGCGCATCGATCAGCCGCTCGTAGTCCTCGCGCGGAAACTTCGCGTCGATCGGCAGCCACACCGGCGGCGCGTCGCCCGTCCCGGCGGCGCGGCCCGGCAGCCGGATCGCGAACTCGACGCGTTCGCTGCTCCTCGGCACCGTCGCGACGTTCTTCGCGTACTGGTCGGGCGTGAGCATCTGCTCGAGCAATGCCTCGAGCTGCACCTCGCCCCAGGTGCCGCGGGTCTTCACGTTGGTCAGCACCTTCTTCAGGTCGCCGACGCCGGCCGCGAGCGTCTGCATCTCGCCGAGCCCGCGGTGCACCTGCTCGAGCCGGTCCGACACGAGCTTGAACGATTCGCCGAGCCGGTGTTCGAGCGTCGCATGCAGCTTCTCGTCGACGGTGCGGCGCATCTCCTCGAGCTTCGCCGCGTTGTTCGTCTCGATTTCCTTCAGCCGCTGCTCGAGCGTCGCACGCACTTCGCCGATCCGGCGATCGTTGGCCTCCGTCAGTTGCGTGAGCTGCCGGTTCAGCGTGTCGCCGAACAGGCGCAGCGCGACCGTCTGCTCTTCGCGCGCCTGCTGCGCCTGGCGCTGCACGCTTTCGCGCATCGCGTCGAACTGCTGCGCGTTGCCGGCGACGAGCTTGCCGAGCTGTTGCGCGAAACCGTCGATCTGGTTGTTCTGCACGGTCGCGATGCTCGTCAGCTGGGTCGCGAGCGTCTGCTGAAGCTGCGAGAAACTGCCGGCCAGCTCGGTGCGCGAGCCGCGCGCGTTCTCGACGATCTCGCCGCGCAGCTCGCGTTCGAGCCGTTCGACCGCGAGCGCCTGCGCGTGCGCGGCGTCCTCGATCTGGTCGCCGAGCACGGCCGCATCGTCGTGGCGGCCGCCGCCGCGCACGAGCGCGACGATCGCCACCGCGAGCGCGACGGCCAGCACGACGACCGCCGCCAGCAACAACATCGTCGTCATGCGCGCGGCTTCCCGATCACGTCGGGGTTGATCGGATTCGGCGGCTGCCCCGCGCGCGGCCCGACGCCCAGTGCGGCAATCAGGTTGTCGGCCGCGAGGTTCGCCATCGCGCGGCGCGTCTTCTCGGTCGCGCTCGCGATGTGCGGCGTCAGCACGACGTTCGGCACCTCGAGCAGCGCCGGATGGACGTTCGGCTCGCCTTCATACACGTCGAGGCCGGCCGCGGCGATCGTCCCGTCGCGCAGCGCGGCAGCCAGCGCCGCGTCGTCGACGATGCCGCCGCGCGCGATGTTGGTCAGCGTCGCGGTCGGCTTCATCTTCGCGAGCTCGGCCGCGCCGATCGTGTGATGGTTCTCTTTCGTGTACGGCAGCACGAGCACGACGTGATCGGCGCGCGCGAGCAGCGCGTCCTTCGCCACGTATTCGGCGTTCAGCTCGGCCTCGATCTCGGGGGCGACCCGCGAGCGGTTGTGATAGATCACCTGCATCCCGAAGCCGCGCGCGCGGCGTGCGAGTGCCTGGCCGATGCGCCCCATGCCGATGACGCCGAGCGTCGAGCCATAAATGTCGCTGCCGAGAAAACCGTCGTACGCCCACTTCCGCCAGTGCCCGGCGCGCAGCCAGTGCTCGGATTCGGCGATCCGGCGCGCGGCCGCCATCATCAGCGCCCAGCCGAAATCCGCGGTGGACTCATTCAGCACGTCGGGCGTGTTGGTGCCGAGCACGTTCGCCGCGTTGAACGCGGCCATGTCGAAGTTGTTGTAGCCGACCGCCATGTTCGACACGACGCGCAGGCGCGGCGCCGCCGCCAGCGTGGCCGCGCCGATCGGGTCGCCCGCCGTCAGCGCGCCATCCTTGTCGGCGAGACGCGCGGCAAGCGCATCGGGCGCAAGCGCGTCGCCGTTGTTCCAGTCGACTTCGAAATACTGCTCGAGCCGTTCGATCACGTCCGGAAAGATCGGACGTGCGACCAGGATCTTCTGCATCGCCATCTCCGCATGCCGCGGCCGGAACGCGGCGCATCGTGCGCCGCCGGAACCGTCCGCGCTTGGTTGAAAATAATCAGCCTACGCCGGGAAGAAGAGCCACGACGTCAGCAGGAATACCGGTACCAATATCACGAGCGCCCAGCCGAGATACGCGAAGAAACTCGGCATCCTCACGCCGCGCGACTCCGCGATCGCCTTCACCATGAAGTTCGGCGCATTGCCGATGTAGCTGTTCGCGCCCATGAACACCGCCCCAGCGGAAATCGCGGCGAGTGTCGTCGCGCCCGTCGTCATCAGCGCTTGCGCGTCGCCGCCCGCGAGGTTGAAGAACACGAGATAGGTCGGCGCGTTGTCGAGGAACGACGACAGCAGGCCGGTCGCCCAGAAGTACATCGCGTCGATCGGCTTGCCGTCGGGGCCCGTGACGAGATGGACGATCTGCGCGAACGCGCCCTGCGCGCCCGCGCGCAGGATCACGATCACCGGCGCGATCGTCACGAAGATCCCGGCGAACAGCTTCGCGACCTCCTCGATCGGCGCCCAGTTGAATGCGTTGCCTTCGCGCGCCGAGCGCGGCGTCAGCGCGAGCGACGCGAGCGCCACGACGATGAGCGCGACGTCGCGCACGAGATTCTGCAGCGCGACGTGCGTGCCCCACACGTCGAACGCGATGCCCGGCTTCCAGATGCCGCTCATCAGCACGAGGCCGATCACGGCCGCGAGCAGCACGAAGTTGACCTTGCCGTCGATCGACAGCGCGCCGCCGTCGGGCGTCGGGTCGAGCGCGGCCGGCCGCTCCTCGCCGCCCTTCCGGTAGAAGTACGTATCGAGCACGAAGAACAGCGTCAGCAGCACCGCGCAGATGAACAGCATCGGCAGCGCGAGATGCGTAGTCGTCCAGAAGAAGCTCACGCCGTTCAGGAAGCCGAGGAACAGCGGCGGATCGCCGAGCGGCGACAGCGAGCCGCCCGCGTTCGCGACGAGAAAGATGAAGAAGATCACGACGTGCACGACATGCTTGCGGTTATCGTTCGCGCGCAGCAGCGGGCGGATCAGCAGCATCGCGGCGCCCGTCGTGCCCATCACGCTCGCGAGCAGCGTGCCGAGCGCGAGGATCGCGGTGTTCAGTTTCGGTGTGCCGTGCAGGTTGCCGTTGACGCAGATGCCGCCGGCGACCGTATAGAGCGCGGTCAGCAGCACGATGAACGGGATGTATTCCTCGAGCAGCGCGTGCACGAGCGTACCGAACGCCGTGCCGGCGCCGAATGCGAGCGCGAACGGCGCCAGGAACGCGATCGCCCACGCCGCGGCGATCTTGCCGAAATGGTGATGCCAGAACACCGGCGCGACGAGCGGGAACACCGCGATGGACAGCAGGATCCCGGCGAACGGGATACCCCAGAGTGCGGACAGCGTGGCACCGTCGAGCGTGGCGGCCGATGCGAGCGCGGGAAACGCGCCAAGCGCGGCTCCCGACGCCATGCCCGCCCAGGCGGCATGTCGTTTCATGCAGAACTTCCTTGTGCGAGTGAGTCGAGTGAGGATGAAGCCGGCGCGCGCGTCATGCGCCGCGCACGACGATCGCGTGAACGCGGTACGGGCCGTGTGCGCCCAGCACGATGGTCTGCTCGATATCGCCCGTGCGCGACGGCCCCGATACGAAATTGACTGCACGCGGCAATTCGCCGCGCTCCGCGCGAATCAGCGCGAAGGCATCTTCATGGCCCGCGACGATCCGCGACGCCGGCACGATCGCGATGTGCGTCTCCGGCAGCAGCGCGGCCGATGCATAGGTGTCAGGGCCGGACAGCAGCACCAGCGAACCCGTTTCGGCGGTGGCGCAAAAGCAGCCGGTCAGGCCGACGAGATCGCCGTCGCGCGGCTTGCGGCATTCGACCGACAGGCCCGCGCCGGCCCAGTCGAGCTCGGCGAGCGTACGCCATGCGACGGCCTGCATCGGCAGGCCGTGCGCGGCAAGATAGCGGGCGGCGGCGGCGGGCGCATCTGCCAGCGTCGCGACTTCGTCGACCGTCGTCGACAGGCGCGCCGCTTCATCGACGAATGCGGCGACGAGGTCGGCCGGCATCGGCGGGCGCGGCCCCTCGGGATGACGAGCGAGATACTCGGCGACGCCGTCGCGCTCCGCTGCATCGGGTTCGGGCGCGCGTCCTTGCGCCGCGCGAATGCGTGCGAGGATCTGGCGACGGGCAGCGGAAGTGTCCATGAACGGTCCTCGTGACATGAGCGTGCGATATCGTCGGATTATACCGGCCGCCCTCGCCGCGACGCACCAGGCCGAACGGCCGACGCCTACTGCGATGCGTCGTCGTCGGCCGGCTGCGCGATGCCGAACACCTGGCGCAGGTACGCGAGATACGCGCGGTCGTCGCACATGCTCTTGCCCGGCGAATCCGACAGCTTCGCGACCGGCTGGCCGTTGCAGCGGACCATCTTGATCACGATCTGCAGCGGCACGTAGCCGAGATCGTTCGTGAGATTGGTGCCGACGCCGAACGCGAGCTTGCAGCGGTTGCGGAATCGTTCGTACAGCTGCATGACCTTCGGGATGTCGAGCGCATCCGAGAACACGAGCACCTTGGTGCGCGGGTCGCAGCGGTTCGCCTCGTAGTGGCGCAGCATGCGCTCGCCCCACTCGAACGGGTCGCCCGAATCGTGGCGCGCGCCGTCGAACAGCTTGCAGAAGTACATGTCGAAGTCGTTCAGGAACGCATCCATCCCGTAGACGTCCGACAGCGCGATCCCGAGGTCGCCGCGATACTCCTTCGCCCACATCTCGAAACCGTAAGTCTGCGAATCGCGCAGCCGCGGGCCGAGCGCCTGGCATGCCTGCAGGTATTCGTGCGCCATCGTGCCGAGCGGCGTCAGCTCGTGCTTCATCGCGTAGAACACGTTGCTCGTGCCCGCGAACTGCGGCCCGAGCCCGTCGCGCAGCGTCAGCGCGACCTCCTCGTGCCACACCTTCGAGAAGCGTCGGCGCGTGCCGTAGTCGGCGATCTTGCAGTCGGCGAACTCGGGCTTCGCGCCGAGCAGCTTGATCTTCTCGCGCAGCCGCTCGCGGCCTTCGCGATAGTCGGGCTCGCGCTGCGTGTTGCGGAAATAGACTTCATTGACGATCGCGAGCACCGGGATCTCGAACAGGATCGTGTGCAGCCACGGCCCCTCGATCACGATGTCGATCTCGCCGTTGCCCTTCGGCGAAGGCGTGATCGAGATGTACTTCTCGTTCAGGTGGAACAGCGCGAGGAAGTCGACGAAATCGCTCTTGATGAAGCGCATCCGCCGCAGGTAATCGAGTTCGACGTCGGTGAAGCGCAGCGAACAGAGGCCGCGCACCTCGTCGCGGATCTCGTCGATGTACGGGACGAGATCGACGCCGGGCGTGCGGCACCGGAACCGGTACTCGACGTTTGCGGCGGGAAAGTGATGCAGGACGACCTGCATCATCGTGAACTTGTAGAGATCCGTGTCGAGCAGCGAAGTGATGATCATGATTACGGCACCGCCAATATCGAGACAGGGTCCGGCACACCGCGCGCCGCCCGGTCTGTCGGCCATGTTACCCGAATGCGGGCCGGACCATCGTGAAAGCGCGCCTGCCCGCTTCCGCCGGGGCCGCGGCCGGCGCACGCGCGGCGACCCCCGTCGGCCCCATAAACTAATCACGAAACGATATAAGCCGGAAAGCCGACCACGTCATGCGGGTTTTGCGCTTCAGTTACAATGCCGCTTTTGGCGCAAACGCCACCCCATATATACCGCCAAGCAGGAGCGTTTTAATGACTCACGTTGTGACCGAAGGCTGCATCAAGTGCAAATACACGGACTGCGTGGATGTGTGCCCGGTGGATTGCTTCCGTGAAGGTCCCAACTTTCTCGCCATCGATCCGGACGAGTGCATCGACTGCGCCGTGTGCGTCGCCGAGTGCCCGACCAATGCGATCTATGCCGAAGAAGACGTTCCGGGCGACCAGCAGCAGTTCACCGAGCTGAACGCCGAGCTGGCGAAGAACTGGCCGTCGATCACGAAGACCAAGCCGGCACCGGCCGACGCGGACGAGTGGAAGGACGTGCAGGAAAAGCTGCACCTGCTCGAGCGCTGATCGCGCAGCGGCGCCGCGCAATATTTTTTGCGCCCCGCCGCTCAAAGGTATTGACAGGTTAGCCAACGCTCCATACAATCTCGTTTCTCTGCTGTTGTTGTTTGTTCCCCGATAGCTCAGTCGGTAGAGCGCCGGACTGTTAATCCGTAGGTCCCTGGTTCGAGCCCAGGTCGGGGAGCCAAAAAAGCAAAGGCCCGTTGAATGTGCGCGGGTTTCTTGTTGGAAACAAACCAAGCAGATGTACCGATTTATTCCCCGATAGCTCAGTCGGTAGAGCGCCGGACTGTTAATCCGTAGGTCCCTGGTTCGAGCCCAGGTCGGGGAGCCAGACAGCGAAAGGCCCGTCATTCGACGGGCCTTTTGTTTTTCCGGCGCCCGTCGGTCACCGCCGCGCATGCTAGAGTCTTTATCCCGCATTCGCATCCGGTTCCGTCGATGAAGCACCGCCTCCTTTCCGCCTTGCCGTTCGCCCTCCTCCTCTCGGCCTTTGCCGCCGCGCCGCTCGCGCACGCGGAGGAAGTCGGCAGCGTCAACACCCATTTCCGCGTGACGGGCTCCGACCGCGTGGTCGTAGAAGCGTACGACGATCCGCTCGTGACCGGCGTCACCTGCTACGTGTCGCGGGCGCGCACCGGCGGGATCAAGGGCTCGCTCGGCGTCGCGGAGGATCCGAGCGAAGCGTCGATCGCGTGCCGGCAAGTCGGCCCGCTCAGCTTCAAGGAGCCGCTCAAGCAGCAGACCGACGTGTTCAGCGAGCGAATGTCGTTCATCTTCAAGACGCTGCACGTCGTGCGCGTCGTCGACAAGAAGCGCAACACGCTCGTCTACCTGACCTACAGCGATCGCATCGTCAGCGGCAGCCCGAAGAACGCCGTCACCGCGGTGCCGATGCCCGCCGGCACGACGATTCCGGTCAAGTAAGCGCGCGCCTGCCGGGTGCGCGAGCGCTACACTTACCCATTCGACCGCTCCGCGCCCGATCATGTCCGCCACCCGCCTTCCCGACGCCGCACGCTACTGGCGCACGCCGCTGCTGCCGGACGCGGATCTGCTCACGGCCACCTATCGCAACCACGCATTCGCGCCGCACTGGCACGACGCCTATACGATTCCGGTGATCCTCGAGGGTGCGGAGCGCTATACGTGTCGCGGCAGCGGCCATGTCGCCGAAACCGGCACGGTGCCCGTGATCAATCCCGGCGAAGTGCACACGGGCTCGCGCGCGACCGACGAAGGCTGGTGCTATCGCGTGAGCTACGTGCCGGTCGACTACATTCGCGCGCTCGCCAGCACGATCGCCGGTCGGCCGCAGGATGCGCCGTGGTTTCCGTCCGACGTGATCCGCGACCCCGATCTCGCGGCGCGGCTTGCGCTGGCCCACCGGATGATGGAGGCCGGCAGCGAACGCATACCGTCCTCCGCCCACCCGCACGACCAGCCGGCCGATGACGCTCCGGCGGCCGGCGCTCCGGCAGCGGGTGTACCGCGCCTCTACGATCCCCTCGCCGCCGAAACGGCGATGCTCGACGCGCTGTCGACACTGATCGCGCGCCATGCCGACGCGCGGCTGCAGCCCGCGGCGCTCGCGGCCGACGAGCCGCGCGTCGAGGTGATGCGCGAACGGCTCGCCGCCGATCTCACGTGCCCGGTCACGCTCGGCGACGTCGCGCAGGCCGCCGGCCTGTCGCCGTTTCATGCAGCGCGCCTGTTCACCCGCACGACCGGGATGCCGCCGCATGCGTGGCGCAATCAGTTGCGGCTGCAGCGTGCGCTCGCGCCGTTGCGCGCGGGCGTGTCGATTGCGGAGGTCGCCGCGGCCAGCGGCTTCGTCGACCAGAGTCACTTCACGCGACATTTCAAACGGATGTTCGGCGTACCGCCCGGACGCTGGCAGGCGCGCTGACGCGCCCACCCCCCTCCCTGCATCGACCACCCGCTGCAACCGGCACGCGGATTGCGCCGCCGGCCCCCGCGGGCGCAAGAACATACAAGCCGTCACGGCATCGGCCCGCTATCCTCCCCGTCATGGAGAAGCGTCCCTTGAATCCCCCATCCACACCGTCGCCCCCGCCGCGCCGTCCGTTCAACGAATGGCTCGACGGCGCGCGCGACACGATCCCGATGATGATCGGCGCGGCGCCGTTCGGCGTGATCTTCGGCACGCTCGTCGCCGGCGGGCCGCTGGCCGCCTGGCACGGCGCGCTGATGTCGCTCGCGGTGTTCGCGGGCTCCGCGCAGTTCATCGCGCTCGGCCTGATCGCCGGCAGCGCGAGCTTCGTCGTCGTGCTCGCGACCACGCTGATCGTGAACCTGCGTCACCTGCTGTACAGCGCGACGCTCGCGCCGTACGTCGCGCACCTGCCGCTGCGCTGGCGCGCGACGCTCGGCGCGCTGCTGACCGACGAGGTGTTCGCGGTCGCCTACTCGCACTACCGGCACTTCCCGCCCGGTGCGATCGGCCCCCACTACTTCTTCGGTTCGGGCCTGGCGATGTACCTGAACTGGCAGGTCTGGACGCTCGCGGGCATCGGCTTCGGCGCGGCCTTCCCGGGCCTCCAGTCGCTCGGCCTCGATTTCGCGATGGCGGCAACCTTCATCGCGATCGTCGTCCCGCAGCTCGGCAAGCTGCGCTATTTCGCGGCCGCAGCCACAGCCGGCACGCTCGCCTACTTCTGGCAGGGCTGGCCGTACAAGCTCGGGTTGCTGGGCGCGGTCGCCGCCGGCGTTGCGGTCGGTGTCGCGCTCACGCTGCGGCACGAGCGCTCGCGCACCGGTTCACGCACGGAGGCCGCCTCGTGAGCTATGCGCTGCTGATCCTCGGGATGGCCGCGATCACCTATGCGATCCGGACCACGCTGTTCCTGTTCGGCGAGCGGCTGACCTTCCCGCCGCTCGTGCGGACCGCGCTCGGCTTCGTGCCCGTCACCGTGCTGACCGCGATCATCGTGCCGATGACCGTCTCTCCGCATGGCGGCACGGCGGAGCTGACGTGGCGCAATCCGCAGCTCGTCGGCGCGCTCGCCGCGGTGCTGGTGTCGGCGACGACGCGCCGGCCGCTCGTGACGATCGCGGTCGGGCTCGCGGTGTTCTTCTTCTGGCAAGGGATCGTGATGCCGCACTGGCTGCCGGCCTGAGCGGAGTTGCCGGCCGCGCTCAAGTTTTCGTCCGGCGCGCCGATATAGGGGATGAAGACCCGCCACAGCCTCGGCGCGAACGGTCCGTCGACGCTGCGCCCGTACCGGTGCACGACGCCGGGCGCCGACACGCGCGGGCCGCCATCGAGACGATTCATGGGCCAGATCACCCTTTCCCTCAAGGACGACACGCTTGCGTCCTTGCGCAAGGACTACGACGCGTTCGTACGCGTATCGCTGAAACTCGACCCGCAGTTCGCGACGCCGTCGTTCGAGGATTTCCTGCGCGCCAAGCTGCTCGACAACATGGTGCCGCTGACCGAGCATGCCGTGCAGCGGATGCTCGAAGGCGGCCAGTACGCGTGGGCGAAGCGCACGCTCGACAAGGAATTTCCGGACGTCGTCGCGATCCTGATGCGGCAGGCCGCCGAATTCGGCTTCGGCTTCGCGTCGCGCGCCGAATGGACCCCCGACGAGCTCGCGAAGGCGTGCCGCGACTGGGCCAAGGCGATCGTCGCCGAAGCGCAGGGCGACGCGTCGCTGATCGATCCGCTCGCCGCGCAGATCAAGAGCGCGGTGCACGACATCCAGGCGCTCGAGGAAATGATGCAGACGCCCGCGTGGCGGCTCGCGGAATCGCTGCGCCAGCGCATCTACGAGGCCAAGCTCGCGTGCGAGATGAGCGTCGGCAGCGCCGCGCGCGACAAGCTCGGCGAATTGCGCGGCCTGCTGCGGCTCGGGCTCGCGCACGGTTCGTTCCAGAAACAGGAAGCGCAGCAGATCATGGAATACCTGCGGCTCCTGAAGCCCGAGATCTTCATCGAGGAACCGTACGACGTATTCGCGCGGCTTGCCGCGTGGCTGCGCGGCGTGTTCGCGCCGTCCGCCGCACGACCGGCGCACGGGCCGGGGCCGGAACAGCGCCGGCCATGACGCTCGCCCCGCACGCATGAAGAACGGCCCGGTTCGCACGAAGCGAGCCGGGCCGCCGTTCGATCGCCGTCACGACGCGCCGTCCGGGGCGAACATCATGACGGGCGGGCGCCGCTTACTGCGTGCCGCCCGCAGCCGATGCACCGCCCTGCACACCCGTCGACGCGCCGCCTTCGACCGCCTCGTCGCCGACCTTCGACTTCGTCGAGCGGGCCTGGTGCTTGGCCGACTTCGTCGCATGCTTCGCGTGCTTCTTGGTCGAGTGGACCGACGACGCCGCCGTATCCTTCGCGCCGTCGGCTGCCGCACCGACCGCATCGGTCGCGCCACCGACCGCGCTGCCCGACGCATTCATACCGGCACCACCCTGCATGCCCGCGCCGGCGCCGGCCCCTGCTGCCGGGGTCTGCGTCTGCACGCCGGCGCCTGCGGTACCCTGCGTTGCGACGCCCGTCTGCGCGAATGCGGCCGAAGTTGCGAACGCCGTCAGCGCGGCACCGATCAGCATCGTACGAATCTTGGACATGACTATCCTCCTCGAGAAGTTGTGGGCGCGGAGCACATCGATACGCTCCGTCGCGTCCCCTGCCGCAACACGCAGCAGGTACGACAGAAGACCCGCGCGCCGGCCGGCCGGTTCTCGAATCTCTCAGACTGTTACCCACCGTTTCATTTGCTGACGAATCGCTCACAGTCCTTAACAACTGCACGCGAACCCGTATGAACCTGCGCGGACGTCCGCGCTCGCGCGCCGGGCCGCGGTGCCGTATGATGCGGAGCGATTCCTCCCGCGCATCGCGCGCCTCCTTCGTCATGCCCAATCTGGATTTCACGCTGACCGGCGAATACGTCGAACTGCACAACCTTCTCAAGATCACCGGTCTCGCCGACAGCGGCGGCACCGCGAAGATGTTCGTCGCGTCCGGCGCGGTGAAAGTCGACGGCGTGGTCGAGCTGCGCAAGACCTGCAAGATCCGCGCGGGCCAGGTAGTGCTGTTCGGCGATACGCGGATCGCGGTGCACGACGCATAGCGGTTCCCCTGACCGTGACATGGCCATCGGCGCGCGCGTTCGACACCGTTCGAATAAAGCC
Organism: Burkholderia sp. 567; assembly: GCF_040545115.1. Classification (NCBI taxonomy): domain Bacteria; kingdom Pseudomonadati; phylum Pseudomonadota; class Betaproteobacteria; order Burkholderiales; family Burkholderiaceae; genus Burkholderia; species Burkholderia sp. 567. Next base: position 545,349 of record NZ_JBEPLG010000001.1, on the reverse strand, counting down.
GTAAGCTAGCTGTCTCTCAAAATAAATACAGACAGCGCGGGCCCGCACCCGCGCGAGCGCCCATTCCATGTCGCATTCCGGTCTTACGCGGACGGCCGCCGCGCCGCCCTCCCTGTCCAGTCATGCCGCCGATACCGCGCGCCTCGCCGCGCCGCTCGCGATCGCACAGCTCTCGCAGATGGCGATGAGCGTCACCGACACCGTACTGCTCGGCTCGCTCGGCCCCGATTCGCTCGCGGCGGGCGGCCTCGGCGCGAACTACTTCTTCGTCATCGTGACGGTGCTGCAAGGCGTGCTGTCGTCGGTCAGCGTGAGCGTCGCGCATGCGCGCGGCGCGCAGGCGGAGCACCGCGTGCCGCACATCTACTGGACCGGCTTCGTACTGTCGTTGCTGCTCGCGATTCCGGCGATCGTCGCGCTGTCGCTGTCGGAGCCGATCCTGCTGATGTTCCACGAGCCGCCGACGCTCGCGCATCACGTCGGCGAATACACCGGCATCCTGCGGTTCGCGGCGCTCGGCAGCCTGATCGGCGTCGGGCTGATGCGCGCCTTTCTCCCCGCGATCGGCGCCGCGCGGCGGCTGCTGTGGGTGTCGATCGGCGGTGTCGGTGTCAACGCCGTGCTGAACTACGGGCTGATCCACGGCGCATTCGGCTTGCCGCGGCTCGGCTTCCTCGGCTCCGCGGTCGCGACGACCATCACGATCTGGCTCACCGCGCTCGCGCTGATCTGGCTGCTGCACGGCCGCGAGCGGTTCCGCCATTTCGTGACCGCCGCCCGCCCGAAGCTGCCCATGATGGGCGAGCTGATCGGTATCGGCTGGCCGGTCGCGATCACGTACGGGGTCGAATCGACGCTGTTTCTGGCGACGGGCCTGACCGTCGGCGTGCTCGGCGCGACGTCGCTCGCCGCGCACCAGATCGCGCTGAACGTCGCATCGCTCGCGTTCATGGTGCCGCTCGCGATCGGCCAGGCCGCGAACGTACGGGTCGGCTACTGGGTCGGCGCCGGCGAGCCGGTCGCCGCGCGGCACGCGGGCTTCGTCGCGCTCGGCCTCGGCGTCGCATTCATGTCGCTGTCGGGGCTCGTGCTGATCGTCGCGCCGCATGCGATCGTCGGCCTGTACCTGCATCTCGACGACCCGGCCAACGCGGCAACCGTGTCGCTTGCCGCGTCGCTGCTCGGCATCGCCGCGGTGTTCCAGATCGTGGACGGGATGCAGACGGTCGCGTCGGGCGCGCTGCGCGGGCTGCGGGATACGCGCATCCCGATGCTCGCGGCCACCCTCGGCTACTGGGGCATCGGCTTCCCGACCGGTTACTGGCTCGCGTTCCACGCGGGCCTCGGCGCACGCGGCCTGTGGTGGGGGCTCGCGGCCGGCCTCGCGAGCGTCGCCGTGCTGATGGCCTGTCGGTTTCACATGAAGACCGCGTCGCTCATCGCGTCGGCGCGCTGAGCGCGATACAACACGGCACGACACGGCACGACACGACGCGAATTCGCGGCCGGCGCTATGCTTGTCGGCTGAAGCCCCAAGACGCCGCGCCAGCGGCGCGCCTGCCTCACGATACGCCCGACGCCGCGCGACGCGCGGCCTTTCCCCTTCCCAAGAGGAGTGCATCATGAACGAAGCAGTTCGGATGGAACGCGACACATTCGGCGAGATCGCCGTGCCGGCCGACCGGCTCTGGGGCGCGCAGACCGAGCGCTCGCTGCAGAATTTCCGGATCTCGACCGAGAAGCAGTCGCCCGAGCTGATCCACGCGCTCGCGATCGTCAAGCGCGCCGCGGCCGCCGTGAACCAGTCGCTCGGCGTGCTGGCCGACGACAAGGCACGCGCGATCATCGACGCGGCCGACGAGATCATCGCGGGCAAGCATCCGCGCGAATTCCCGCTCGCCGTGTGGCAGACGGGCTCCGGCACGCAGACCAACATGAACCTCAACGAGGTGATCGCGAACCGGGCGAGCGAGCTGCTCGGCGGCGAGCGCGGCGAAGCGCGCAAGGTCCATCCGAACGACGACGTGAACCGCGGCCAGTCGTCGAACGACGTGTTCCCCACCGCGATGCACGTCGCGGCCGCGTACGCGATCGTCAACCACCTGCTGCCCGCGCTGCGTACGCTGCGCGCGACGCTCGACGCGAAGTCGAAGGCCTTCGCCGACATCGTGAAGATCGGCCGCACGCACCTGCAGGACGCGACGCCGCTCACGCTCGGGCAGGAATTTTCCGGTTATGTCGCGCAACTCGACCAGAGCGTGCGGCACGTCGAGTCGGCGCTGCCGCACCTGTACGAGCTCGCGCTCGGCGGCACCGCGGTCGGCACCGGGCTGAACGCGCATCCGGAGTTCGCGGTGCGCGTCGCCGACGAGATCGGCCGGCTGACGAAGCTGCCGTTCGTGACCGCGCCGAGCAAGTTCGAGGTGATGGCCGCCGCCGACGCGCTGGTGTTCGCGCACGGCGCGCTGAAGACGGTCGCGGCCGGCCTGATGAAGATTGCCAACGACGTGCGCTGGCTCGCGAGCGGGCCGCGCTGCGGCCTCGGCGAACTGTCGATTCCGGAAAACGAGCCGGGCAGCTCGATCATGCCGGGCAAGGTGAATCCGACGCAGTCGGAAGCCGTGACGATGCTGTGCTGCCAGGTGTTCGGCAACGACGTCGCCGTGAACGTCGGCGGCGCCAGCGGCAACTTCGAGCTGAACGTGTTCCGGCCGATGATCGCGCACAATGTGCTGCAGTCGGTGCGGCTGCTCGCCGACGGCGCGCAAAGCTTCAACGATCACTGCGCGGCGGGCATCGAGCCGAACCGCGCGCGCATCGACCTGCTGCTGAACGAATCGCTGATGCTCGTGACGGCGCTCAATCCGCACATCGGCTACGACAAGGCCGCGCAGATCGCGAAGAAGGCGCACAAGGAAGGCACGACGCTGAAGGCCGCCGCGCTCGCGCTCGGCTACCTGACCGAGGCGGAATTCGATGCGTGGGTGCGACCCGAAGAGATGATCGGATCGCGGTGATCGCGGGTGTAGCGCGATGACCGGACGGGCGCGGCGCGAACGCTGCGCCCGTTGCCGTCAGACGGTACCCTTCGCCACTTCCTCGGGCTTCATCTCGACGATCTTGTCGAGCGCGGCGCGCACGTCGGCCGCATATTTCGCGAGCACCTTCTGCTCGTCGGTCTCGGGCACGAACGGCGGCACCGGCACCGGGTTGCCGTTCTCGTCGACCGCGACGAACACGACGAGACAGTCGGTCGTCTGACGCAGCACGCCCCCCTTCGGATCGCCGGCATGCACGGACACATGGATGTGCATGCTGGTGCGGCCCGTCGCGACGACGCGCGCCTTCAGCTCGACCAGATTGCCGACGAGGATCGGACGCTGGAAGCGGATGTTGCCGACGCTGACCGTCACGCAATAGCGGCTCGACCAGACAGCCGCGCACGCATACGCGACCTCGTCGATCCACTTCATCAGCGCGCCGCCGTGCACCTTGCCGCCAAAGTTCACGGACGACGGCTCGGCGAGGAAGCGGAATACGGTTTCGGTGCGGTCCAGGGCGGCCGGCACGGGGGACTGTGGGGACATCGTGGTAACTCCAGGCGGCGAGGTACTGCAATCGGCGCATTATACGTTGCACCGCGGCAACCCGTGGCTGGGCCGCCGCTCGGTCGCGACCGCACGGGCACCCGCACGTCGACCCGGCATCGGAACAGGAAAACGGCGCCCGTCAGCGGCGCACCGTGATTCCCTGATCGATCGTCCCGTACATCTCGAGGCTGCCGCCCCGCTCGCCGGCGGCGCCCGCGCCGCCCTGCGCACAGGCCGCGCAGAGGAGCGCGGCCGCCAACAGGCAGAAAATCGTCTTCATCGTTGCATCGTGTCGCATCCCGGCGGCCCACTGCCGCCGCGTCCGGCCATTCTACGCGTGCGCGGCCGGCGACCGCGGCTGCCCTCCGCCGCATCCGACATTTCATCCGAACGCGAAACATCGAATGTGCGCAGCGCCTACACTGCTGTCATTGCGCCTGACGAGACCCGACGATGACCGATCAAGACGACCACCACTTTCCGGGCCTGAGCCGGATCGGCGCACTGCTCGCCGATCCGGGACGCGCCGCGATGCTATGGGTGCTGATGGACGGCAGCGCGCGGCCGGCCGGCGAACTGACGATGATCGCGGGGCTGTCGCCGTCCGCGGCGAGCGCGCACCTCGCGCGCCTGACCGAAGGCGGCCTGCTCGCGCTCGACGTGCGCGGCCGGCACCGCTACTACCGGCTCGCGTCGGCCGACATCGCGGCGTCGCTCGAAGCGCTCGCGAACGTGGCCCGGGCGGCCGCGCCGAACCGTCCCGTGCCGCCGCCGGCCCGCACGGTGCCGCCCGAGCTGCGCTATGCGCGCACCTGCTACGACCACATGGCCGGCGAACTCGCGGTCCGCATCTTCGACGGGCTCACCGCGCGCGGCTGGCTGCACGCGGACGGCGATGCGATCGAGACCACCGAGCTCGGCACGCAAGCCCTCGGGCGCTGGGGCATCGACGTCGCGCAGCAGCGCACGCGCCGGCGCCGCTTCGCATGCGGCTGCCTCGACTGGAGCGAGCGGCGTGCGCATCTCGGCGGCGCGCTGGGCGCCGCCCTGCTCGACAGCTTCTGCGCGCACGGCTGGATCGAGCGCACGGCGCGGCCTCGCGTGCTGCGGGTTACCGTGCCCGGACGGCAGGTTTTCGACGACTGGCTTACGTCCGCTTGACACGCGGATTGCGACCGGACGACAACGGCGCGCGACGGACAGGTTTTGTTACATCGCGTGCCATTCGACTTACAAAACACCGAGCACGGAAACAGGCCGAGCGGATATCGTGAACTCGACGGCACGAATCGACGCGCCGCAATAACGACGAAGACGCTCAACATGGCTCCCCTGTTCACGCTCAAGCGAACCGCCCGTTGCACCCTGCTCGCGTTCGCCGCGCTGGCGCCCCTGCCATGCGCATTCGCGCAAGCGACACAGGCCGCGCCGTACGCGGCCGCCGCCCGCCAGCCGGGCGGCGATCCGCCGAGCCGCGTCGCCCGGCTCAACTACATGTCGGGTGCCGTGACGACGGAGCCGGCCGGCAGCGATACATGGTCATACGCCGCCGTGAACCGGCCGCTGACGACGGGCGACCAGCTGTGGAACGACGCCGGCGCGCGCTCCGAGCTGCACATCGGCTCGACCGCGGTGCGACTCGGCGAATCGACGAGCCTGTCGGTGCTGAACCTCGACGACACCACGACGCAACTGAAGGTCGGCCTCGGCACCGTATCGACGCACGTACGCGACCTGTCGCCCGGCGGATCGTACGAAATCGATACGCCCAATCTTGCGCTCGGCCTGGCGGGCCCCGGCGACTATCGCGTCGATGTCGCGCCGAACGGCGCGAGCACGACGGTCACCGTGCGCAGCGGCAGCGCGACCGTGTACGGCAGCAACGGGCAATATCCGCTGTCGCCCGGCCAGCAGGTCGTGTTCACCGGCACCGACCTGCAGGTCGCGCAGCAATCGGCCGCGCCGGCCCCGGACGCGCTCGACCAATGGGCCGCCAGCCGCGATGCGGCCGAGCAGCGCTCGGTATCGGCCCGCTACGTGTCGCGCGACATTCCCGGCTACCAGGATCTCGACGCGAACGGGACGTGGCGCGAGACCCCGAACTACGGTGCGGTCTGGGTGCCGAACGACACGCCGGCCGACTGGGCGCCGTATCACGACGGTCACTGGATCTGGCAGGCGCCGTGGGGCTGGACCTGGGTCGACGACGCACCGTGGGGCTTCGCGCCGTACCACTACGGCCGCTGGGCCCATGTGGACGACAGCTGGGCGTGGGTGCCCGGCCCGGTGGCCGTCAGCCAGCCGCCCGCCTATGCACCGGCGCTGGTCGCGTTCGTGGGCGGCGGCAGCGGTCCCGACTGGAGCGTCGCGCTGACGGTCGGCGGCGTCGCCGCGGCCGGCTGCGCATGGTTCGCCCTCGGCCCGGGCGAAGCGTGGCATCCCGGCTGGGGCGGCTGGAGCCCGCATTACTACGAACGCGTGAACCGGAACATCGTGGTGAACAACGTCACAGTGAACAAGACCGTGAACGTGACGAACATCACCAACATCACGAACATCAACAAGACGTACGTGAACTTCCGCGCGCCGCACGCGATCACGGCCGTGCCGGCGTCCGCGTTCGTGCACGGCCAGCCGGTCGCGCACTTCTCGCAGCACGTCGATCCGCAACAGTGGCGCAACGCGCACGTGATGCCGGGCACGCCCGGCATTGCGCCGGTACGCCAAAGCTTGAACGGCGGATTGCGCACGGCCAGCTACCGGCCGCCGGCGGCGGTCGGACAGCACCCGTTCGTCGCGACGCGCAATCCGGCGGTGCCGGCCGCGTATCGCGATCAGGCGGCCGTCCATCTCGCCCGGCAGGGCGCACACGTGCCGGGCGCGGGCGCGCCAATCGCGAGAACCAGCGTGCCGGCCGACTATACGGCTCGCCCGGTCCGTGTTCCGGGCAATCCGAAAGCCGGTGCGTGGGCGATGCGCAACGTGCAGCTCGTGAATCCGCACGGCCCCGTCGTGCAGCCAGCGCACGCGCCGCGCGACGGCCAGCCTGCGCTCACACAGGCTGCACGGCCGGGCGCGCCGACGCCGGTCATGCCGAATGGCGCGCGACCGATGAACGCCCAAGCCCCCAATGCGCCGCGCTTCGCCAACGGCGCGATGCCACCAGCGCCGGGCAATCCGGCTGCGCATCAGGCCGTGAGCCCGGGTAATGGCGTCCCGCACCCGCCGACGGCCGGCAACGAACCGACCCGGCACGACAACGCGCATGCAGCCGCGGCGCCGGCCCCGGTCTGGATGCAGCCGCATACGCCGATGGAGCGTCAGCGCCCGACGCCGCCGAGCGCCCTCCACGCGGCGGGCCAGAATGCGCCGCCGCCCGTGCGCAGCGCGGCGGCGGTCCCGCATCCGGACGGCACGCCCGGAACGCAACCCGGCGGCCATCAGGAAGCGCCGCGCGCGCGGCCGCAACCGCGGCCCGACACGACCGCGCAGATTCCGCAGCCGCATCCGCGCCCCGACTTCGCGCAACCGGCACCCCACCGCGAAGTCGCACCGCCGCACGTGAACGAGTACCGCCCGCCCGCGCCCGCGGCGCATGACATGCCGCGACCGCAGCCGCAGGCCCCGCGGATGGAGCCGCGGCCGTCGATGCCCGCGCCGCACATGGAGCAGCGACCATCGATGCCAGCGCCGCACATGGAACCCCGCCCGTCGATGCCCGCACCGCATATGGAACCGCGGCCGCAACCGGCGCCCCACGTCGAGGCGCCGCGCCCGAGCAATCCGCCATCAGGCGGCCACGACGAACGACGCCATCAGTAACCGTCGCGCGATGAAACGGAAAGGCCCGAAGCGGCGGGTGCCGTTCGGGCCTTCGTCATCGTCCCTGATGCGGGTCGCGTCACCCGCGCCGCCGCCTAACGCCGGTGCTCAGACCGCCATCGGCGCGGTCAGCGGCTCATGGTGCCGGTAGCCGACGAGCGAGAAATCGGACGGCTCGATCTGCTCGAGCCATTCGGGTGCATACACGCCCGTCTTCGCGTAATCGGGCACGCGCTCGGCAATCTCCAGCCGCGGGCTCTCGTACGGCTCGCGCGTGAGCTGCTGCTGGAGCATGTCGAGCTGGTTCTCGTAGATGTGCGCATCCCCGATGAAATACGTGAACCAGCGCGGCGTGTAGCCCGTCAGCCGGCCGACGAGCGCCAGCAGCGCGGCGCCTTCCGTCAGGTTGAACGGCGTGCCGAGGCCGACATCGTTGCTGCGGATGTACAGGCACAGAGAAATCTCGCGCTTCGTGACGTTCGGCAGGAACTGGTACAGCAGATGGCACGCAGGCAGCGCGATCTGGTCGAGCACGGCCGGATTCCATGCGTGAAACAGGATGCGACGGTCGGCCGGGTTCTCCATGATCGTATCGAGACACTGGCGCAGCTGATCGATCGCCTTGTACAGCAGCACCTTCGGCGCACCGTCCTCGTCGAAGCGCGTGACGATCCGGAAACCGCGGCGCGTCGCGTCGGCGATCTGCGCGTCGGCGCCCGCGTCGAGCACCTTGTAGCCGGGCCACTGGCGCCATTGCACGCCGTACACGTCGCCGAGATCATCGACGCCCTGGCGGTACGGGTTCGCGAGCCACTGCGCGTTGTCGTTCGCGTTCGCATCCCACACCTTGCAGCCGAGCGCGCGGAACTCGGCCGCGCTGCGCGACGCGCGCAGGAAACCGACCAGTTCGCCGATCGCGGACTTGAACGCCAGCTTCTTGGTCGTCACGGCCGGGAAGCCCTGCTGCAGGTCGAACCGCAGCATCGCACCGGGCATGCTGATGGTGCGGATGCCCGTGCGGTTCTCCTGCCAGGTGCCGGTGTCGAGGATGGTGCGAACGAGGTCGAGGTACTGTTTCATGCGGGTTCCTTCGGCCGCGAGGGCGGCCGTCACCCGCCAATTTTAGCAAGCGTGACGCGGAACCTCCGGCGCCGGCGCCGAAAACCCTGCCAGCGTGTCGCCGCGATCGCGCATGCCATGCGCGCACATCAGCCTGTACAGCGTCACGCGCGACACGCCGAGCTCACGCGCCGCATCGGCAAAACGGCCGCGATGACGCAGCAGCGCCTGCTCGATCGCCTGCCGCTCGGCCGCTTCCCGCGCCTCGGTGAGCGAGACGGGCGCCAGTATCGCGAATTCATGGAGCTCGAGATCGGCCGCGGTAATCATCCGGCCCTCCGACATCACGATCGCGCGGCGCACGCGGTTGATCAGCTCGCGCACGTTGCCCGGCCACGAATAGCCGTACAGCGCGGCGATCGCGTCCGGAGAGAAGCCGCGCAGCCGACGATGCGCATCGCCCTTGAAACGCTCGAGCATGTGGCGGGCGAGCACCTCGATGTCCTTGCCGCGCGCGCGCAGCGGCGGCTCCTCGATCTTCAGCACGCACAGACGATGGAACAGATCCTCGCGGAAGCGCCCTTCGCGCAGCGCCGTTTCCATGTCCACATGCGTCGCGCAGATCACGCGCACGTCGACCGGCACCGATACATGCGCGCCGAGCCGCTCGATCTTGCCTTCCTGAAGGAACCGCAGGAGGCTCGCCTGGCTCTCGAGCGGCAGGTCGCCGATTTCGTCGAGAAACAACGTGCCGCCGTTGGCAGCCTCGACGCGGCCGATCTTGCGCTGGTTCGCGCCCGTAAATGCGCCGCGCTCATAGCCGAACAGCTCGGCTTGCAGCAGCGTCGACGGAATCGCCCCGCAGTTGATCGCGACGAACGGCGCGTGCGCGCGCGCCGAGCGCTCGTGAATCGCGACGGCCGTCAGCTCCTTGCCGGTACCCGATTCACCGGAGATGAACACCGGCGCATCGGTCGTCGCGACGCGCCGGATCGTCCTGAAAAGCCCGAGCATCGCATCGCAGGTGCCGACCATCTCGCCTTCGGTGCGCCCGGCGCCGACCGGCGACGCCACCGGGTCGGTCAGCGCGATCATGCCGTGCGCGTGGCCGACGGTCTCGACGATGCGCGACGTCTCGTACGGCATCGTCACGTAGTCGAAGCAATAGTCACGAATGAGATGGCGCAACGTGGCGTCCTGCAACTGGCCACGCCGGGTCGCCGCGATCCAGCCGATGTGCTGGATGCTCAGACACGCTTCGAGTTCGCGCAGATCCGCGGGCCTGAAACCCGGCGAGAAATCGAGCAGGCCGGCGGATGCCACGCCGTGCTGCACGACACGCCGCAAGTCGCGTGCGCTTTCCGCGAGATCGACGCACCATCCGCATTCGTCGAAATGCCCGCGCAACGCGTCGTTCGGTTCGCGCGAGAAATAGATCACATGCCGCTGCTCGGCTCCCATATACCACCCCGTTCATCAACCGTCTAACGATTGCCGCACGTGCGAAGTCACGTGCAAAAGGATCGAACCGGGTCAGCCGAAGCCGCTCGATTCGCCATGCCGATGCGCGGCAACGACAGAGCCTCGCATGATGGCGCTTATCTCGCGTCCAGTTATTTTTTGATCAACACAGCTTATTGAGTTATAGGCGCTGAATACGACAAACGGATTGCAGCGCGAATGGGCGAGCGGCCGAATCGCTCAGCGGTCGACGTTCATCAATCATCTGCACAGAACACATGGGCAGCGACCCGTACCTGCATCGACACACGCGCCGATTTTCATCCTTGCAGCGTATCGATTGAATCCGCAGTATTCCCAAGCCCCATCGTTTCAAGCCTGAAACATTTTCCGGCACTTTCGATCGCGATTCACAACGCGCGCTCCTGAGTCGCAGGCGCGACAACGCTTGCGGCGCGATGGCATGCATTTCGCTGAATTCATCACAGATCGGGAGCACGCGGCCATGCGCAAACTCATTTTGCTTTCTTTCCTGCAGACAACGTTTGCGCTCTCCGGCGCGCTCCCGTTCATGTCGATACGTGCAGACGAATGCGTGACGCCCGCACATGCAGCGCTGCTCGTCGGCAGTGCATCCAGCATGCAACGGGACAACGGCTTCGGCATCGTGCCCGTGGCGGTGCCGCAACCGAATTCGGCCGACAAGGCATCGGTGACGCTGTGGGATGAAATCGCTCCGCGGTCTCCGTTGCCGATACCAATCCCTGCGCCGCGGCCCGGCCACGTGCAGCATGCGATGGCAGGACATGCCCGCAACGGCACGGTGCAATGATATGCATGCGATACCGCATACCCGAAATTGCCAAGGAATCCATATTGAATTGATGCGCGGCAGACAATCACGATCGCGCCCGGCGTCGTCGACGTAACGACACGAACCGTTTTTGTGTCCGTCCCCCGGCGGGCACTCTTTTTATTCTGGACGTCGCGATGCGAACGCCGCAGTGCGTACGCGCCGGCACGGCGAATGTGCCGGCGCATCCGCACGAAGCCGGCGCGCGCCGCCGTTCCGGTAGAATCGGCGCCATTCCGGTTCTCCTCTTCCCCGACCTTCATGACGACGTTGACCCTGATCGTCGCGCGTGCCCGCAACGGCATCATCGGCCGCGACAACCAGTTGCCCTGGAAACTTCCTGAAGACCTCGCATTCTTCAAGCGCACGACGATGGGCGCGCCGATCGTGATGGGCCGCAAAACCCACGAGTCGATCGGCCGGCCGCTGCCGGGCCGCCGCAACATCGTCGTCACGCGCGACGCAGCGCGCCGCTTCGACGGCTGCGACACCGTCACGTCGCTCGCCGACGCGCTCGCGCTCGCCGCGCGTGACGGTGCGGCCGAAGCATTCCTGATCGGCGGTGCGCAGCTCTATGCGGAAGGCCTCGCGCTCGCCGACAAGCTGATCGTCACCGAGATCGACGCGGACTTCGACGGCGATGCGTCGTTTCCGGCGCCCGATCCCGCGCACTGGCACGAAGTGTCGCGCGAACCGCATCAGGCTGCCGCGCCGAACGCGTTCGGCTTTGCGTTCGTCGTCTACGCGCGCAAGCACGACTGACCGACACGCGGCACGCGATAAAAAGAAAGCCCGACCGGCTCACTCGCGCCGGTCGGGCTTTTGCGTATCCTGGCGGCCGATGCCGCGCCGCTTACTGCCCGGCGATCGTCATCTGCTCGATCAGCACCGAGCCCGTTTCCTTCGTCCCGCGCACGATCGAATCCGCGCCGATCGCGACGATATGCCGGAACATCTCCTGCAGCGTGCTCGCGACGGTGATTTCCTCGACCGGATACTGGATCACGCCGTTCTCGACCCAGAAGCCCGCCGCACCGCGCGAATAGTCGCCGGTCACGTAGTTCACGCCCTGCCCCATCAGTTCGGTCAGCAACAGACCCGTGCCGAGCTTCTTCAGCATTGCGTCGAAGTCGTCGCCCGGCTGCGTGTCCGAGCTGCGCAGCGCGAGGTTGTGCGAGCCGCCGGCGTTACCGGTCGTCTGCGTGCCGAGCTTGCGTGCCGAATAGGTCGACAGGAAGTAGCCTTCGACGACGCCGTCCTTGACGACGCTGCGCGCACGCGTGCGCACGCCCTCCTCGTCGAACGGCGCGCTGCCCATCGCGCGCGGCACGTGCGGATCCTCGACGACCTGGACGTGCGGTGCGAACACCGGCTTGCCGAGGCTGTCGACGAGGAACGACGTCTTGCGGTACAGCGCGCCGCCGCTGACGGCCTGCACGAACGCGCCGAGCAGGCCGGCCGCGAGCGGCGCCTCGAACAGCACGGGCACCTTGCGGGTGTCGAGACGGCGCGCGCCCATCCGCGCGAGCGCACGCTCGGCCGCGTAGCGCCCGACGGCTTCCGGCGCCGCGAGATCGACCGCGCTGCGCTTCGACGAATACCAGTCGTCGCGCTGCATGTGGCGACCGCTGCCCGCGATCGGCGCGCATGCGATGTAGTGGCGCGAGTACGGATAGCCGGCGAGGAAGCCGCGCGACGTCGCGAGCACGAACTGCGAATGCTGCGCCGACACGCTCGCGCCTTCCGAGTTGCGGATCTGCGGGCTGACCGCGAACGCGGCGTCTTCCGCGCGGCGGGCGAGCTCGACGGCCTCGTCGGCCGACAGCGCCCACGGGTGATACAGGTCGAGGTCGCGCGGGTCGGTTTCGAGCAGCTCGGCCTCGGCGAGGCCGGCCGCGTCGTCCTCTGCCGTGAAGCGCGCGATGTTGTACGCGGCGGCGACGGTATCCTTGATCGCGGCCGGCGAGAAGTCCGACGTGCTCGCGTTGCCGCGCTTCTTGCCGATGAACACCGTCACGCCGACCATCTTGTCGCGGTTGTGTTCGATCGTCTCGACCTCGCCGCGGCGCACCGACACCGACAGGCCGTCGCCTTCGGAGATTTCGGTGGCGGCGTCCGTCGCGCCGAGCGCCTTCGCATGGCGGAGGATGTCGGAGGCAATTTCTTTGAGCTGGTCCTGCGTGTGCGGGAAATAGCGCGCTTGTACGTCGAGATTGGCTGCCATCGTCGTCTTGGTATCCGGTGGCGGGCGGGCGCCCGCATGGTCAAAATGTTACGTATCCCGCGATCATAGCAAGGTCCGGCGCCGGGCACAGACAAGCTTGGGGTGTCCGCACCGCGATACAATGCCGCCCATGACACGCAAAACCCGAATCCAGCCGATCGAGCATGCCGCCGAAGTCGACGACAATGGCTACGATCGCCCCAGCAAATCCCAACTGAAGCGCGAAATGCACGAGCTGCAGGTGCTCGGCCAGGCGCTCGTCGATCTGCCGAAAGACGCGCTGAAACGCATGCCGATGCCGGAAAGCCTGTCGGACGCCGTCCGCGAAGCGCGCCGGATCACCGATCACGAAGGCAAGCGCCGCCAGCTCCAGTACGTCGGCCGCGTGATGCGCACGCTGACCGACGACGAGACGGCCGCGTTGCGCACCGCGCTCGACGCGCAGCGCGGCGTGAACAAGGCCGCGACGGCCCGCCTGCACTGGATCGAGCGCACGCGCGACCAGTTGCTCGCCAACGACGACGCGCTGACCGAATTCCTCCGCCAGCACCCCGACGCCGACATCCAGGAAGGCCGCACGCTGATCCGCAACGCGCGCAAGGAAGCCCAGCAAGGCAAGCCGCCGCGCTATTTCCGCGAGCTGTTCCAGTGGATCAAGACCGCGAGCGGCACGCCCGGCGGGGATGACGAAACGGCCGACGAGGCCGGGGACGACCATGACGACGAAGCGTAACCATCCGGACGAGCTCGTGGTCGGCCTCGTGTCGATCAGCGACCGCGCGAGTACGGGCGTCTACGAGGACAAGGGCATTCCGGCGCTGCAGGAGTGGCTCGCCGGCACGCTGGTGTCGCCGTGGCGTGCCGAAACGCGCCTGATCCAGGACGACGCGCCGACGATCTCCGCCACGCTGACCGAACTCGTCGACATCGCCGGCTGCGACCTGGTGCTGACGACCGGCGGCACCGGCCCCGCGCGCCGCGACGTGACGCCGGAAGCCACGCTGGCCGTGGCAACGAAGGAAATGCCGGGATTCGGCGAACAGATGCGGCAGATCAGCCTGAATTTCGTGCCGACCGCGATCCTGTCGCGGCAAGTCGCGGTGATCCGCGAGACGGCCGACCACGCGGCGCTGATCATCAACCTGCCCGGCCAGCCGAAGTCGATCCGGGAAACGCTCGAAGGGCTGCGCGACGCCGACGGCAAGTCGACCGTGCCCGGCATCTTCGCCGCGGTGCCCTACTGCATCGACCTGATCGGCGGCCCGTACATCGAGACCGACGCCGCGGTGGTCGCGGCGTTCCGGCCGAAGAGCGCGCGGCGCTGAGCCTGTAGCGAGCGCCGGGCGCGTGCCGGCCCGCTCAGGCGGCCGGCGCGGACTCGCCTGCCGGCGCCGACGCGGCCGGAATCAGGAAATGCTGGCGGTAGTACTTCAGCTCGTCGATCGACTCGTGGATGTCCGCGAGCGCCGTGTGCATCGCGCGCTTCTGAAAACCCTTGTAGATCGCGGGCTGCCAGCGGCGGCACAGCTCCTTGAGCGTGCTGACGTCCAGGTTGCGGTAGTGGAAGAACCGCTCGAATTCCGGCATCCAGCGCGCCATGAAGCGGCGATCCTGGCAGATCGAGTTGCCGCACATCGGCGACTTGCCGGGCGACACGTACTGCGCGAGGAACGCCTGCAGTTGCGCGGCGGCGTCCGCCTCGGTCACGGTCGACGCGCGCACGCGATCGATCAGCCCCGAACGGCCGTGCGTCGACTTGTTCCAGTCGTCCATCTTCGCGAGCGTTTCGTCGCTCTGGTGGATCGCGAACACGGGGCCTTCCACCGCGATGTCGAGAGTGGAATTGGTGACGACGACCGCGATTTCGATGATGCGGTCGTTATCCGGGTCGAGGCCCGTCATCTCCATGTCGAGCCAGACGAGGTTCAACTCGTTGCGCACGAGCGCGGGCTGGCTGGCGGAAGCGGCGGTATCGGTCATGAGTCATCCTGGAAAATGGCGGACGGCGGGCGGCATCGCGTAAGCGGGCCCGGTCCGCAAGAACATATAATTCTCGCATAGAACCCTTTGGCGCCTTCGATGTCACCCTTTTCGTTCACCCTGCTGTTCGCGGTCGCCGTGCTCGCGATGGTCGTCACCAAGCTGTGGCTCGCGTCGCGGCAGATCCGCTTCGTCGCCGCGCACCGCAACGGCGTGCCCGCGCAGTTCAGCGCCACCATTCCGCTGACCGCCCACCAGCGCGCGGCCGACTACACGGTCGAGCGCACGCGGCTGGCGATGTTCGAGATCGTCGTCAGCGCGGCCGTGCTGGTCGGCCTCACGCTGCTCGGCGGCGTCGGCGCGCTCGACACGCTGCTGACGGGCTGGTTCGGCCGCGGCTACGGGCAGCAGGTCGCGCTCGTCGCCGCCGTGCTCGTGATCACGGGCGTGATCGACGTGCCGTTCGAGTATTACCGCCAGTTCGGGATCGAACAGCGGTTCGGCTTCAACCGGATGACCAAGCGCCTGTTCTTCACCGACATGCTGAAAAACACGCTGCTCGGCGCGGTGCTCGGCCTGCCGCTGCTGTTCGTCGTGCTGTGGCTGATGAACCAGGCCGGCGCCTTGTGGTGGCTGTGGACCTGGATCGTCTGGGTCGCGTTCCAGATGCTCGTCCTGCTGATCTACCCGACCTTCATCGCGCCGATCTTCAACAAGTTCGAGCCGCTGAAGGACGAAGCGCTGCGCGCGCGCATCGAGTCGCTGATGAAACGGTGCGGCTTCGCGGCGAAGGGCCTGTTCGTGATGGACGGCAGCCGCCGTTCCGCGCACGGCAACGCGTACTTCACGGGCTTCGGCGCATCGAAGCGGATCGTGTTCTTCGATACGCTGCTCGCGCGGCTGTCCGGCGAGGAAATCGAGGCCGTGCTCGCGCACGAACTCGGCCACTTCAAGCGCCGCCACGTGATGAAGCGGATGCTCGTGTCGTTCGTGCTGAGCCTCGTGCTGCTCGCGCTGCTCGGCTGGCTCGCGCAGCGCACGTGGTTCTATACGGGGCTCGGCGTCACGCCGTCGCTCGACACGAGCAACGCGGGCGCCGCGCTCGTGCTGTTCTTCCTCGCGATCCCCGTGTTCCTGTTCTTCGCGACGCCGTTCAGCAGCCTCACGTCGCGCAAGCATGAATTCGAGGCCGACGCGTTCGCGGCCAGCCAGACCGACGCCCAGGATCTCGTCAGCGCGCTCGTGAAGCTCTACGAAGACAACGCGTCGACGCTCACGCCCGACCCCGTCTATACGGCCTTCTACTACTCGCATCCGCCTGCGTCGCAGCGGATCGACCGCCTGATGCAGCACGCATGAGCCGGCCGACCTCCCGCAAGCCGGCCCCGCGCGCATCGGGCGCGCAGCGTGTCGAAGGCCGCGTGATCGCGGCGCACGGCCGCCACTACATCGTCGCGCCCGACGACGGCGGCCCGATGCTGCAGTGCTTCCCGCGCGGCAAGAAAAGCGAGATCGCGGTCGGCGACCGCGTCGTGTACGAACAGGCATCGGCCGACCAGGGCGTGATCGTCGAGATCGGCGAGCGGCGCAACCTGCTGTACCGCTCCGACCAGTTCAAGTCGAAGCTGTTCGCGGCCAATCTCGACCAGTTGCTGATCGTGCTCGCGACCGAGCCCTATTTTAGCGAGGATCTGCTCGGCCGCGCGCTGATCGCGGCCGAAGCGAACGAACTGAAGCCGCTCGTCGTGCTCAACAAGATCGACGTCGAAGCCGCGCTGCCGGTCGCCCGCGAGCGCCTGGCGCCCTACCGCGCGCTCGGCTACGACGTGCTCGAACTGTCGGTCAAGGGCTCGCCCGACGATGCGCGCGCGCAGCTGATGCCGCACCTGGCCGGGCACTCGACGATCCTGCTCGGTCAGTCCGGGATGGGCAAGTCGACGCTCGTGAACCTGCTCGTGCCCGATGCCGAGGCCGCGACCCGTGAAATCTCGGCCGCGCTCAACAGCGGCCGCCATACGACGACGTTCACGCGCCTCTACCCGCTCGATGGCGGTGGCGCGCTGATCGATTCGCCCGGCTTCCAGGAATTCGGCCTGTACCACCTGACGGAGGGGCGTCTCGAGCGCGCGTTTCCGGAATTCCGCCCGCTGCTCGCGGACTGCCGTTTCTATAATTGTCATCATCTGCACGAGCCCGGCTGCGCGATTCTCGAAGCCGTGGCCGACGGCCGCATTGCGCCGTCGCGGCATGCGCTTTACGCGCAGCTCGTGCACGAGGCGAGCCAGATCGTCCGCTGACCATACGGCGGGCAGACGGCCGCCGGCCCGGCCTTCACCGACAGGAGCCGCGATGCGTTTCAAGGCCCCCGACCTCGCCACTGCGCAGCATTGGGCGAACGTGCTGCAGGTGGCCGGCATCGGTTGCGAGCTGCACAACTGCTATGCGCCCGGTGCGCTCGGCGGCCTGCCCGCCGACGCATGCGCGCCCGAGCTGTGGCTCGACGACGAGCGCGACGATGCGCTCGCGCGGCGGCTGCTCGATGCGGCATCACACGGCCCGTCGGCCGGCGCCGCGCCATGGCGCTGCCGCCAGTGCGGCGAGACGCTCGAGGCGCAATTCACCACCTGTTGGCAATGCGGCGCCGTGCGCGATCCGCTCGACGACTGACCGGAATCACCGGATTGACCGACGCACAGCAAAAAGGCCGGCATCGAGCCGGCCTTGTCATTTCATCGGGCGCCGCGCAAGCGCGTCACGATACCCAGACCGCCAGCGTCAGCATCAACAGCAGGATCATCCACAGGATCACGGCGCGCCACACCAGGCCGACCGCCGACTGCAGCGTGCGCGGCGTGCAATCGTCGCCGACCGTCAACGGACCGCTGTCGCCGACCGCCAGCGCGTCGAGGCTCGACGGTTCCGCGAGCGGGCCCGCGAGGCGCGCGCCAAGTGCGCCGCTACCGGCCGCGAGCAGCACGCCGTCGTTCGGGTCGGGCCACTGGCGCGTGTGATTGCGCCACGCGTAGATCGCATCCTCGAAGTTGCCGACGATCGCGAAGCCGAGCGCGGTCAAGCGCGACGGAATCCAGTCGATCACGAAAAACGCCCGCTGCGCGAACGTCGAGAACGCGGCCGTGCGATCGTCGCCCGGCGTCGACCAGCTGCGCGCGAGATATTCGGAGATGCGATACAGCACGGCGCCTGCCGGACCGATCGGCAGCACATACCAGAAGAACACGCCGAACACGTGGCGATGCGACGCAACGACCGCATGAATCAGCGTATGGCGGACGATTTCACCGACCGGCATGTCGACCGTGTCGAGGCCCGTCCATTCATGCAGGATTTCGCGGGCGCGCGGCACGTCATCGTTGTTGAGCGCGAGATGGATATCGGTGAAGTAGTGGCTGAACTGGCGGAAGCCAAGCGTGAAATACACGACGACGACGTTCCAGATGAACGCGAGCACGAAGCTCACCTTGTACAGCAGGAAGTAGATCAGCGCGACGATCAGCACCCACGGCAGCACGACTGCGAGCCAGGCGAGCACGCCATGCTTTTGCTTGCCGGCGTCGAGGCCATGCGCGACGGTTTCCGCATGAAACTGGAACAGCGCGAACACCGGATTGCTTGGCGACAACGCGCGGACCTGTTCGATGATGAGAGCGAGGAGAACCGAAAAGAAAGTCATGCGTGGCGCCGTCTTCCGAGTTATGTCATTTTTTGCATAACGATAGCACAGCGTAAGCGACGGATGGCTGCTGGCGCGACGGGCCGCGAGCCGGCCGCGTGGGCATGCTCGGGCGCGATGTTATCCGGCTGCCAAGAAGCGGTACAGATTGCGCAACATGCCGGCAGTTGCGCCCCAGATGAAGTAATGCCCGGCCGATTCGCCATTCGGATAGGGCATCGCAAAAAAACGACGCTCGCCGCCTTCCCAGCGGAACACGCGCACCTGGTGGTTCGCGGGACTCATCAGGAACGCGAGCGGCACCTCGAAAATCTCGGCGACTTCGAACGCATCGGCCTGCACGGTGAACGGCGGATGCACGAGCCCGACGACCGGCGTCACGCAGAAGCCGGTACCCGTCAGGTAGTCGGGCAGCGCGCCGAGAATCTCCACCCGTTCGGCCGTCAGGCCAATTTCTTCCTTCGCCTCGCGCAACGCGGTCGCCGTCGCATCGCGGTCGTACGACTCGCGGCGGCCGCCGGGGAAGCTGATCTGCCCGGCATGGTCGTTCAGGTGATCGGCGCGCTGGGTCAGCAGCACCGTGAGGCCGCTCTCGCGCACCACGAGCGGGATGAGGACGGCGGCGCTGCGCGGATCGACGCCTTCCACCAGGCGAGCCTCGCCGGGCTCGACGTTCCATTCGAGCGTGCGTGCGAAACGTTCGCGCAGCCCGGGCGGCGTCAGCAGGCGTGCATCGATGGACGGCAGGCCGGCGCCGGTGCCTTCGACCGGCAGCACTTCGGGATCAACGATGGGGCGGCGATTCAATGGGACTCTCGGTTCGTGACGTATCGAGCATATTGTCGCGCCAGAATGAAAAAAGCACCCGGGAGGGTGCTTTTTCCTTACAGCTCTTACTCTTGGGAAGCTGCTGCGGTGCGATCCTTCGACACCAGCTTTTCCTTGATTCGAGCCGACTTGCCCGAACGCTCGCGCAGGTAGTACAGCTTCGCACGACGCACATCACCGCGACGCTTGACGACGATGCTCGCCAGCAGCGGCGAGTAGGTCTGGAACGTACGCTCGACGCCTTCGCCCGACGAAATCTTGCGGACGATGAAGTTCGAGTTCAGGCCACGGTTGCGAATCGCGATCACGACGCCTTCGTAAGCCTGAACGCGCTTGCGGGTACCTTCAACCACGTTCACGTTCACGATCACCGTGTCGCCCGGGGCGAATTCGGGGATCGTCTTGCCGGCGAGCGCGCGCTCGATCTCTTCCTGCTCAAGTTTTGCAATCAGATTCATCACTGACTCCTAAAGCCATCGTGTCGGCGTTTGCGCCCGCCTGCTTCCAGGCCTGGCCCCGACAGAGGATGGATTCACATCAGGCGCCGCGCACGCATGCACGGCACCGCCATTTCCCGCCCGCGACGCCGCCTCAGGAGGCGTTCTTCGCTTCGCGTGCGAGGTTCGCAAGCCAAGCCTCGTCGGCCCGGCTCAACAACTTTTCGCGGCGCGCCCGGACGATCAGATCCGGCCGCTTCCGCAACGTATTCTTCAATGCTTCCTCGCGACGCCACCGCTCGATCTCGGCATGATGCCCGCCGAGCAGCACGTCAGGCACGCGCATTCCCTCGTATTCCTCGGGGCGCGTGTAATGCGGACAATCGAGCAGCCCGTCGACGAAGCTGTCCTGCACGGCTGACTGCGCATCGTTCAGCACGCCGGGCAGCAGGCGCACGACGGCATCCATCATCGCCATCGCCGGCAGTTCGCCACCGGACAGAACGAAATCGCCGAGGCTGATTTCCTCGTCTACACAACGGTCGAGCAGACGCTGATCGATCGCCTCGTAGCGGCCGCACAGCACGATGACACCAGGCTCCTGCGCCATCCGCACCGCACGTTCGTGCGTGAACGGCGCACCTTGCGGCGACATCATCACCACACGCGTGCTCGCGACGCCCTGCTCCGCCTGCGCTGCCTTCGCAGCGCAGATCGCGGCCTCGAGCGGCTTGGCCAGCATCACCATGCCCGGACCGCCACCATACGGACGATCGTCGACCGTGCGGTAGTTGTCCGTCGTGAAATCACGCGGGTTCCAGGTGCGCAACCCGAAGCGCTCCTGCTTCACGGCCCGGCTGGTGATACCCCAGTCGGTCAGCGCGCGGAACATTTCAGGAAAGAGCGTGACGACGTCGAACTGCACCGCGCTCTCCGTAACCTGGTTCATGAGTAATCGGCTTCCCAGTCGACGACGATGCGACGTGCCGCCTGATCCACCGTCTTGACGTATACGCCGACGAACGGAATCAGCCGTTCGCCGGTGGTCGGCTGACCATCCTTGCCGACTGCCGGATACTCGACGCGCATGATCGAATGCACGCCGTTGTCGATCATCCCGCTCACTGTCCCAAGCGCCACCGATTGCTCGTTGACGACCTCGAGACCGATCAGGTCGACCCAATAGAATTCGTCCGCGGCCAATGCCGGGAAATCTTCCCGGCGCACGAACACGCGAAAGCCGCGCAAAGCCAATGCGGCATCGCGGTCGCTGACACCCGCGGCATGCGCGACGACTGTGTCGCCGTGCGTTTTCGACTGCAGGATGCGGGCGGACAACCGCTCCCCACCCCGTTCCAGCCACCAGCGGCGCGCGTCGAGCAGCGCATCGCCGCCGCGACCGGCGTCGGCATGCGTCGCCACCTTGATCCAGCCTTTCAGGCCATAGGCGTCGACCACTGCCCCGACCTCGACAGCATCGTCGGGCCAGGCTTGCACCGCTTCGAGACTGCCCTGCTCGGCAGCCTCACCGGCGCTCGCGACAACGTCGCGCTCGACCGGCTTGCGGACGAATGCGCCAAACGACGCTCGCCCGCGCTTTGCGTTACCGGAATCGTGACCGGACATCAATGCTCCTTGCAGCCGGCACGACCGGCACACCGCGCCATGTTAGGCGGCCGGTTGCGCCTTTTGCGCTTCCTTCACGAGACGCTGGACGGTCGGCGACAGTTGCGCGCCAACACCTTGCCAGTACGTCAGGCGATCCTGAGCGATACGCAGCGATTCGCCCTTCGTGGCGACCGGGTTGTAGAAGCCGACGCGTTCGATGAAGCGGCCGTCACGACGATTGCGCGAATCGGTAGCAACGATGTTGTAGAACGGGCGCTTCTTCGAGCCGCCGCGAGCCAGACGGATGATAACCATATGAAATCCTTCGGGGAAACCGGGTTCGAAACTACTGAAACGTGCGATTATAGCCGGAAACCAAAGCCACAACAAACACTTACGCGCAAAAATTCCGCAGGCGCCGTGTTCGCCGGGCCTACAATCGTCGTGTTCACGACGCTCCCCGCCGCCATGCCGCTATCTTGCGCCGCCCTGGCGTACCGCGCGCAGCATCGCCTCACGGCCCTGCTGACCGGCTTCGCCATCTGCCTCGCAGCCACCGCGGCGTGCGCCGCGCCGCCGGTGGGCGAACTCGTCGTGCCGCCCGGCTTTCACGTCACCGTACTGACCGACGCCGTGCCGACCGCCCGCGAAATGGCGTGGTCGCCGCGCGGGATCCTGTATGTCGGCTCACGGGAAGGCCGTGTGCATGCGTTCGTGATGCGCGAGGGCCGGATCACGGCCCGCTACGTGGTCGCATCGGGCCTCGACATGCCCGTCGGCGTCGCGTATCGCGACGGCGCGCTCTATATCTCCGCCGTGTCGCGCATCCTGCGCCTCGACCACATCGACGACCGGCTCGCCCGGCCGCCCGCGCCGGCGGTCGTGACGGACGCGCTGCCCACCGATCATCACCACGGCTGGAAATTCATCGCATTCGGCCCCGACGGCAAGCTCTACGTGCCGACCGGCGCGCCGTGCAACGTCTGCCTCGCCGATCGCAGCCGCTACGCGATCATCGCACGCATGAACGCCGACGGCAGCGGCCGCGAGGTATTTGCCCGCGGCGTGCGCAATACCGTCGGCTTCGCATGGCACCCCGACTCGGGCGAGCTGTGGTTCACAGACAACGGGCGCGACCTGATGGGCGACGACGTACCCGACGACGAGTTGAACCGCGCGCCGCGCGCGGGCCTCGACTTCGGCTTTCCGTACTGTCATGGCGGCGACACGCCCGACCCCGAATTCGGGAGCGCCGACGCGTGCCGCCGCCATGTGCCGCCCGTGCTGAAACTCGGCGCGCACGTCGCGGCACTCGGCATGCGCTTCTATACGGGGCCGATGTTCCCGGCGTCGTATCGCAACAATGTGTTCATTGCCGAGCACGGTTCGTGGAACCGCAGCAGCAAGGTCGGCTACCGCGTGATGCGCGCGGTCGTGTCGGCCGACGGCAGCCACGCGCGCCAGACGCCGTTCATCACCGGCTGGCTGCGCGCGGACGGCACCGTGTGGGGACGCCCGGCCGACGTGCTGCCGCTGCCCGACGGCTCGCTGCTCGTCAGCGACGACTATGCAGGCGCCATCTACCGCGTCACCTATGCGGCACCTTGACGCAGCCGAGGAGTGACCGTGGCCGACCGCGCATCGTAGAATGCGTGCCGGGCCGAGCGCCCCGCGCCGGCCTGCCGGCCGCCACGCCAACGATCATCCGCCGCCACCCATGTCCAGCAGCACCGCACCGTCCCGCCGCTTCCGCTCCAAGACGCTCACCGCCGCCCTCGCGTTCCTGTTCGGTTCGCTCGGCGCGCACCGCTTCTACCTGTACGGCCTTCGCGACGTGTACGGCTGGGCGCACCTGCTCGCGACGATCGTCGGGATTCCGGGTTTCATGCTGCTCGCCGCCACCCAACGCACAGCCAGCCTCGGCTGGTGGCTCGCCGTGCCGGGTGCGATCTCGCTGCTCGCCGCGTTCCTCGCCGCGCTCGTCTACGGACTGCGCCCCGACGAGAAATGGGACGCGCAATTCAATGCCGATACGGGCAAGCAGAGCCGGTCGGGCTGGACGGTGATCTTCATCGTGATCTTCTCGCTGCTGATCGGCGCGTTCCTGCTGATGACCGCGCTTGCGCTGTCGTTCCAGACGTATTTCGAATCGCAAGTCGAAGCGGCGAAGCAGATTTCGCAGTAAGCGCCGACGCACACCGGTCAGAACAGGCTCAACTGCGTGTCGTCACGCGACTTCGTGCCCGTTGCGCCCACCACGGTGCGCCGTGGCGCCACCGCGGCCGCCGGCGCGCCGCGAAACTGCGACAGATCCAGAATGCCGTTCCTGCGTTCGTTCAACCCGAGCCGCTTCACGGCCTGACGGAAACGCTGCCGCAACAGGTCGGCCCAGATCCCCTCGCCCTTCATCCGTTTCGAGAAATCGGAGTCGTAGTCCTTCCCGCCGCGCATGTCGCGCACACGGTTCATCACGCGCTCCGCGCGATCGGGGAAATGCGCGGCGAGCCAGCTCTTGAACAGCGGCGCGACCTCCCACGGCAGCCGCAGGACGATATAGCTCGCATGCGTCGCGCCGGCTTCCGCGCAGGCCTCCAGCACGCGCTCCATGTCCGGCTCGGTGACGAACGGGATCATCGGTGCAATGCTGACGCCCACCGGCACACCCGCGTCGCGCAACGCGCGGATCGTACGCAGCCGGCGTGCCGGCGTCGCCGCACGCGGCTCGAGCGTGCGCGCGAGATCGGCGTCGAGCGTCGTGATCGTGACCGCCGCCATCACCTGCCCGCGCTCGGCCATCGGGGCAAGCAGGTCGAGATCGCGCTCGATCAGCGATGATTTCGTGATCGCGGCGAACGGCAACGCGTGATCGTGCATCACCTGGATCACGCTGCGCGTGATGCGCAGGTCGCGCTCGACCGGCTGGTATGCGTCGGTGTTGACGCCGAGCGCGATCGGCTCCGGCACGTAACGCTTGCGTGAAATCTCGCGCTCGAGCAGTTCGGCCGCATTGACCTTCGCATAGATACGGCTCTCGAAATCGAGCCCCGGCGACAGGCCGAGATAGCTGTGGGTCGGCCGTGCAAAGCAGTAGATGCACCCGTGCTCGCAGCCGCGATACGGATTGAGCGACACGCTGAACGGAATGTCCGGCGACTGGTTGTGCGTCAGGATGCTCTTCGCCCGCTCCTCGAACACCTGCGTGCGCAGCGGCGCGGGCAGATCGGCGTCGTCCGATTCGTGCACCCAGCCGTCGTCGACCGCTTCGCGCAGCGCCGTTTCGTACCGCCCCTGGAGGTTGTCGACCGCACCGCGCCCCTTGCGGGGCGCCGGCGGCGCTATCGGAAATTCGTTGTCGGACCGGCCGTCCATGCGCTCACCCATTCGCCTGCACCCAATACTGTATATTTATACAGTATTGGGTGCAGCATGCCAAGGGCGAGATAAGGGGCCCGACAGCGGCGCCGGCAACCGGCCGCCGCAGCGGTCATTCGCCGACCGAAATCGTCAGCGTTTCCTTGATTTCCTCCATCACGACATAGCTCTTCGACTGCACCGCGCCGGGCAGTTGCAGCAGGATGTCGCCGAGCAGCTTGCGATAGTCGGCCATTTCACCGATGCGCGCCTTGATCAGGTAGTCGAAGTCGCCGGACACCAGATGGCATTCGAGCACCTCGTCGATCTTCATCACTTCGCGACGGAACTGCTCGAACATGTTGCCGCCCTTGTGGCCGAGCGTGATCTCGACGAACACCAGCAGCGCGGCGCCGAGCTGGCCCGGATCGACGCGTGCGTGATAGCCGGTGATGACGCCGTCGCGCTCCATGCGGCGCACGCGCTCGATGCACGGCGTCACGGTCAGGCCGACCTGTTCCGCGAGGTCCTTCATCGCCATCCGGCCGTCGTCCTGCAGCAGTTTGAGGATGCGGCGGTCGAGCTTGTCGAGCGAGCGTACTGGCTGGCGTTGCGTTCTCATTTGTTTATTCTGAAAACCTGAAAAATACGATAACAAAACCTGCACATTCGACAATACCATAGCTCAAAAAACTAGATCAGCTAGAGGTTACACGGAGACGCAGGTGCGCCCGGCCTCGACCTGATCCCTTCCATCTGGAGCAGCTATGCGAGTCGTCGTTCTGGGCAGCGGTGTGGTGGGCGTGGCAAGCGCGTATTACCTCGCGCGCGCCGGTCATGAAGTCACGGTGATCGACCGCGAGGCCGGCCCGGCGCTCGAGACGAGCTTCGCGAACGCCGGCCAGATCTCGCCCGGCTATGCGGCTCCGTGGGCCGCGCCCGGCGTGCCGCTGAAGGCCGTCAAGTGGATGTTCGAGAAGCACGCGCCGCTCGCGATCCGCCTCGACGGCACGCGTTTCCAGCTCCAGTGGATGTGGCAGATGCTGCGCAACTGCACGGCCGACCGCTACGCAGTCAACAAGGGCCGCATGGTCCGCCTCGCCGAATATAGTCGCGATTGCCTGCAGGCGCTGCGAGCCGATACGGGCATCCAGTACGAAGGGCGCACGGGCGGCACCCTGCAACTGTTCCGCACGCAACAGCAACTCGACGGCGCGGCGAAGGACATCGCGGTGCTGCAGGAAGCCAACGTGCCGTTCGAACTGCTGTCGCCGGCCGAATTGAAGAACGCCGAACCGGCGCTCGCCGCCGTGTCGCACAAGCTGACGGGCGGCCTGCGCCTGCCGGGCGACGAAACGGGCGACTGCCAGCTGTTCACGACGCGCCTCGCGGCGCTTGCGGAATCGCTCGGCGTGAAGTTCCGCTACAACACGCCGATCGACTCGCTCGCGATCGCGGGCGGGAGGATCGCCGGTGTGCAGTGCGGCAGCGAGACGGTGCGCGCGGATGCGTATGTCGTCGCGCTCGGCTCGTACTCGACCAGCTTCATCTCGAACCTGATGAAGATCCCCGTCTATCCGCTGAAGGGCTATTCGATCACCGCGCCGATCGTCAACGACGCGGCGGCCCCCGTATCGACGGTGCTCGACGAGACCTACAAGATCGCCATCACACGTTTCGACCAGCGCATCCGCGTCGGCGGCATGGCCGAGATCGTCGGCTTCGACAAGAACCTGCGTGCCGCGCGCCGCGAAACGCTCGAAATGTGCGTGAACGACCTGTTCCCAGGCGGCGGCGATACGTCGAAGGCAACGTTCTGGACGGGCCTGCGCCCGATGACGCCGGACGGCACGCCGATCGTCGGCCGCACGCCGGTCTCGAACCTGTTCCTGAACACCGGCCACGGCACGCTCGGCTGGACGATGTCGTGCGGGTCGGGCCAGTTGCTCGCCGACCTGATCTCGGGCAAGAAGCCGGCGATTCAGGCCGACGACCTGTCGGTGCATCGCTACCTGAAGGACGTGGCCGGCCAGACGCGCCCGGCATACGCATAAGCCGGAACGGCCCGCGGCGACGCAGGGCGGCCGGCATCGATCGAAAGGCGCCCCTTGCGGGGCGCCTTTTTCGTTGCAGCGAACGCGTTGCCGGCGCCGGAGCGGGCTTGCGCAAGCGCGCCCACATTCGTTGCTCTTCCCGCCAACGATCGACGCTGCGGGGCTGCCTGCCTGCCTGCACAAGAGCATGCTCCCCGCAGCGTTGCGCAATCGCGGCTCGGTCCATCGCAGAACACCCCGCCTTCACCTGCACGCCACAAAAAAAGGGGCGCTCATCGCGCCCCTTGTCTTGCTGCATGCTTACCGCCGAAGCGGCGCGTCGCGTCAGCCGAGCTCGCTCACGAGCTCCGGCACGAGCGCGAACAGATCGCCGACGAGGCCATAGTCGGCCACGCTGAAGATCGGTGCTTCCGGATCCTTGTTGATCGCGACGATCACCTTCGAATCCTTCATGCCGGCCAGATGCTGGATCGCACCCGAGATGCCGACCGCGATGTACAGCTGCGGCGCGACGATCTTGCCGGTCTGGCCGACTTGGTAGTCGTTCGGCACGTAGCCGGCGTCGACTGCCGCGCGCGACGCACCGAGTGCCGCCGACAGCTTGTCCGCCAGCGGCTCGAGCACCTTCGTGTAGTTCTCGCCGCTGCCCAGACCGCGGCCGCCCGACACGATGATGTTCGCGCTGGTGAGTTCCGGACGGTCCAGCTTCGTCACTTCACGGCTCACGAATTGCGACTTGCCTGCATCGGCCGCCGCTTCGATCTTCTCGACCGATGCGCTGCCGCCTTCGGCCGCTACCGGATCGAAACCCGTTGCACGCACCGTGATCACCTTGATCGGGTCGCTCGACTGCACCGTCGCGATCGCGTTGCCCGCGTAGATCGGGCGCTCGAACGTGTCAGCCGAATCGACTGCCGTGATGTCCGAGATCTGCGCGACGTCCAGCTTCGCGGCGATACGCGGCGCGATGTTCTTGCCGTAGGCCGTGGCCGGCGCGAGGATGTGCGAGTAATCCTTCGCGATGTTCAGCGCGGTCGCTTCGACGTTTTCCGCCAGGCCCGCTTCGAGCTGCGGCGCGTCGGCCAGCAGCACCTTCGACACACCCGCGATCTTCGCGGCCGCGTCGGCTGCGCCTTGCGCGTTGTGGCCCGCGACCAGCACGTGAATGTCGCCGCCGATCTTCGCGGCCGCCGCCACCGTGTTCAGCGTCGCGGCCTTGATCGACGCGTTGTCGTGTTCTGCAATCACCAGAATCGTCATTTCTTTCCGCTCCCTCTTACAGCACCTTGGCTTCGGTCTTCAGCTTCTCGACCAGCGTCTTCACGTCCGGCACCTTCACGCCGGCAGCGCGCTTCGGCGGCTCGGCCACCTTCAGCGTCTTCAGACGCGGCGCGACGTCCACGCCGAGGTCTTCCGGCTTCACGTTTTCCAGCGGCTTCTTCTTCGCCTTCATGATGTTCGGCAGCGTCACGTAACGCGGCTCGTTCAGGCGCAGGTCGGTCGTGACCACCGCCGGCAGCGTCAGCGACAGCGTTTCCGCGCCGCCGTCGACTTCACGTGCGACCGTGGCCTTGCCGTCGGCGATCGTCACCTTCGACGCGAACGTCGCTTGCGGGAGACCTGCCAGCGCGGCCAGCATCTGGCCCGTCTGGTTCGAATCGTCGTCGATCGCCTGCTTGCCGAGGATCACCAGCTGCGGCTGCTCCTTGTCGACCAGCGCTTTCAGAATCTTCGCGACGGCCAGCGGCTCGACGCTGTCGTTCGATTCCACCAGGATCGCGCGATCCGCGCCGATCGCCAGCGCCGTGCGCAGCGTTTCCTGCGCTTGCGCGACACCGACCGACACCGCGATCACTTCGGTCGCCACGCCCGCTTCCTTCAGGCGCACCGCTTCTTCCACCGCGATTTCGTCGAACGGGTTCATCGACATCTTCACGTTCGCGATGTCGACGCCCGTGTTGTCCGACTTCACGCGGACCTTCACGTTGTAATCGACCACTCTTTTCACTGGCACCAGGATTTTCATGCACACGCTCCAAAGTTACGAATACGACCAGAGGCCATTCTATAGCGAGGCCTCGTGACTGCGCGGCCCAGCGGACCCATCCATCGCGGCTATCGAGGATAGCGCTCCTCTTCGGCGCGCCGGCAATAGCGAACGGTCGTTCTATTTTAAAAGAGAAAAAACCCGGACGCAAAGCCCGGGTTTTCGATCATCGACTCTAATCTCGCCGGGCGCGCCCTGTACATCGTGTTACCAAGCGGCGATGACCGCCCCGCCGAACTTCTGTTCGATGAACTGCTTCACTTCCGCCGAATGGTAGGCCGCGACCAGCTTCGCGACCCACGGCTTGCTCCGGTCGGCGTCGCGGATCGCGAGAACGTTCGCGTACGGACCGTTCGGGCCCTCGATCGCGATCGCGTCCTGCTTCGGTTTCAACCCCGCTTCCATCGCGTAGTTGGTGTTGATCGCGGCCGCGTCGACGTCTGCCAGCGAGCGCGGAATCTGCGCCGCGTCGAGCTCGACGATCTTCAGCTTGCGCGGATTGTCGACGATGTCGAGCGGCGTCGCCTTGAGGCCTGCGTCCGCGCGCAGCTTCAGGAGCCCCTGCTTCTGCAGCAACAGCAGCGCGCGGCCGCCGTTGGTCGGGTCGTTCGGCACCGCGATGCGCGCGCCGGGCTTGAGCTCGGCAAGCGACTTCACGCGCTTCGAATAGACGCCCATCGGAAACGTGACCGTCTCGGCGACCTTGATCAGCTTGTAGCCGCGATCCTTCACCTGCGCCTGCAGATACGGATCGTGCTGGTAGCTGTTCGCGTCCAGATCGCCTGACGCGAGCGCCGCGTTCGGCTGCACGTAATCGGAAAATTCGACGACGCGGATGTCGAGGCCGCTCTTGGCCGCGACCTTCTTCACCACGTCCATGATCTGCGCGTGCGGGCCGCCCGTCACACCCACCTTGATGGTTTCGGCCTGCGCATGTGCGCTCACGAACAGCGCGGCCGCGCCGAGTGCGGCCGCGAACTTCAGCATGAAACGTCGTTGCATCGTCTCCCCCAAATGGATGAATGTCGTTTTACTTGTGGCTCAGCCGGCGCACGAGCCAGTCGCCGAACGATTGCACGATCTGCACGAACACGATCAGGATCGCGACGACCGTCCACATCACTTCCGGCAGATAGCGCTGATAGCCGTAGCGGATGCCCAGATCGCCGAGCCCGCCGCCGCCGATCGCACCGGCCATCGCCGAATAGCCGACGAGCGACACGAACGTGATCGTCAGGCCCGCGACGATGCCCGGCAGCGATTCGGGCAGCAGCACCTTGAACACGATCTGCGACGTCGTCGCGCCCATCGACTGCGCGGCCTCGATCAGCCCGCGGTCGACCTCGCGCAACGCGGTCTCGACCAGCCGCGCGACGAACGGCGCGGCCGCGAGCGTCAGCGGCACGACCGCCGCGGCCGTGCCGATCGACGACCCCGTGACGAGCCGCGTGAGCGGAATGACCGCGACCAGCAGGATGATGAACGGCGTCGAGCGCACCGCGTTCACGATGCCGCCGAGCACGCGATTCAGGCCGAGGTTCTGCAGCACGCCCTGACGGTCGGTCAGGTACAGCAGCACGCCTAGCGGCAGCCCGACGAGCGCGCCGACCGCTCCCGAGATGCCGACCATGATCAGCGTCTCCCAGAACGACTGCACGAACATATCGAACATCTCACTCAACATACGAAAGCTCCTCTACCACCACACCTTGCTCGCGCAGGAACGCGAGCGCCTGCCCGACCTTGCCCGGTTCGCCGCCCGCGAGCACCGCGAGCGACCCGAACGCCTGCCCCTGGATCTCGTCGATCTGGCCGTGCAGGATGTTGAAATCGAGTTCGTACCGGCGGATCGTCTCCGACAGGATCGGCTGATCGACACCCGAGCCGGTGAACGCCAGCCGCAGCAAATGCCCGCTGCCTGTCTTCAGCCGCTCGGCCACCCGCGCCTTCAGCGCCGGCGGCAGCTCCTGCGCGATCACGTCGCCGATCAGCGCGCGCGTCACTTCGTGATGCGGCTGCAGGAACACGTCGATCACGCGGCCTTCTTCGACCACGCGGCCGGCGTCGAGCACCGCCACGCGATCGCACACCTGCTTGATCACTTCCATCTGGTGGGTGATCAGCACGATCGTCAGGCCGAGCTCGCGATTGATGCGCTTGAGCAGATCGAGGATCGAGCGCGTGGTCTCTGGGTCGAGCGCCGACGTCGCTTCGTCCGACAGCAGCACCTGCGGCTTGCTCGCGAGCGCGCGCGCGATGCCGACGCGCTGCTTCTGGCCGCCGCTGATCTGCGCCGGATAGCGGTCCTTCTGCGCGGATAGCCCGACGAGATCGAGCAGCGGCAGCACGGCCGCCTCGATGTCGGCGCGGCCTGCACCGGCCAGCTCGAGCGGCAGCGCGACGTTGTCGAACACCGTGCGTGACGACAGCAGGTTGAAGTGCTGGAAGATCATGCCGATTTCGCGGCGCGCTTCGCGCAGCGCGCCCGCCGGCAGCAGCGTGAGATCGCGTCCGCCGACGACGACGTTGCCTTCGGTCGGCCGCGTGAGCAGGTTGATGGTGCGCACGAGCGTGCTCTTGCCGGCGCCGCTTCGGCCGATGATGCCGAACACCTCGCCCTGCGGGATCGTCAGGTTGACGTTGTGCAACGCGTCGACCCAGCCGGTCGGGCCGGGGAAACGCTGAGACAGATTGCGTAATTCGATCATGTAAACAGAACGGCGGCCGGCTGGCGAGGGCCGCCAGTCGGCCGCCGATGCATCTGGAATAGCCGGCGATTTTACCGCAAACGCCTCATTCCCCTTAATAATCGATTTCGATCTTTTCATAACCAGACGAAATTAGAGGGGCGCTGCTGGCCCGCCTCGCGAATGCGGCGACTATGATCCGGAACACCGATGCCAACGAACAGGGGACCCGCCAGATGAACGCCACCACCACGCCGGCCGCCGGACCCATCACCGCAGCACCGGAGCCGGCGTCGCCGCCCGCTCCGCGCATGGGCCGGCTGCGCACCGCGGACGGACTCGAACTGGCGTCGTATCGCTGGCCGGCCGGCGACGGCACGGTGCCGCCGCGCGCGACGCTCGCGCTCGTGCACGGCCTCGCCGAACATGCGGGCCGTTACGCGGCGGTGGCGGCCAGACTGAACGCGTCGGGCATCGACGTGCTGGCGATCGATCTGCGCGGGCACGGCCAGTCGCCCGGCAAACGTGCGTGGGTCGAGCGCTTCGACGGTTACCTGAACGATGCGGATGCACTCGTTGCCGAAGCCGCCTGCGGCGATACGCCGCTCTTCCTGATGGGACACAGCATGGGCGGCGCCGTCGCGGCGCTGTATGCGATCGAACGCGTGCCGGCCCGCGGCCACGCGCTGGCCGGCCTCGTGCTGTCGAGCCCGGCGCTCGCGCCGGGGCGCGACGTGCCGCGCTGGATGCTCGCGATGAGCCGCTTCATCAGCCGCGCATGGCCGACCTTCCCCGCAATCAGGATCGATGCGGCGCTGCTGTCGCGCGATCCGGCCGTCGTCGCGGCCAATCGTGCCGATCCGCTCGTGCACCATGGCGCGGTGCCGGCGCGCACCGGTGCCGAAATCCTCGACGCGATGGCGCGCATCGAGCGCGGCCGCGGTGCGCTGCGCGTGCCGGTGCTCGTCTATCACGGCACCGAGGACAAGCTGACCGAGCCCGACGGAAGCCTCGCATTCGGCGCCCACGTCGGCTCGCCCGATCGCACGCTGACGCTATACGAAGGCGGGTTCCACGAGACGATGAACGATCTCGAGCGCGATCGCGTGATCGATGCGCTGATCGCGTGGATTCACGCGCGCGTGCCGGCGCGCTGAACGCGCGCTGCCGCGCTGCCTGCCGGTCAAATGCCGGCCAGCACGCGCAGGTGCGCGACGACGCTGCGGCCGAGCGCGGACAGGTTGTAGCCGCCCTCGAGACAGCTCACGATGCGGCCCTGCGCATGTCGGCGCGCGACGTCGACGACCTGCGCGGTCAGCCATTCGAAATCAGCCTCGACGAGACCGAGGTTGCCGATGTCGTCCTCGCGATGCGCATCGAAACCGGCCGACACGAACAGCATCTGCGGCTTGAACGCGTCGAGACGCGGCAGCCAGAACATGTCGACCGCTTCGCGGATCGCCATCCCGTTGCTGCGTGCCGGCATCGGCAGGTTGACCATGTTCGGCGCCTGATGATCGGCGCCCGAGAACGGGTACAGCGGATGCTGGAAGAAGCTGCACATCAGCACGCGCTCGTCGTTCGCGAACGCGGCTTCGGTGCCGTTGCCGTGGTGCACGTCGAAATCGATGATCGCGACGCGCTCGATACCGTGGACGTCGAGCGCATGCCGCGCGGCGATCGCCACGTTGTTGAAGAAGCAGAAGCCCATCGCACGCGCGGGTTCCGCGTGATGGCCGGGCGGCCGCACGCTGCAGAACGCATTCGCGTAGCGGCCTTCGATCACCGCGTCGGTCGCCGCGATCGCAGCGCCAGCCGCGCGCAGCGCGGCGCGCCACGTGTCGCGGTTCATCAGCGTGTCGGGATCGATCTCGACGTAGCCGTCGACGGGCGTCATGCTGCGGATGTAGTCGATATGGGCCTGCGTATGCACGCGGCCCAGCGCCACCTCGCTCGCGAACGGGGCGGTTTCGTGCACGATCAGGTCGTCGATGCGGCTCGCGATCAGCTGATCCTGGATCGCCGACAGTCGGGCCGGGCATTCCGGATGCCATTCCCCCATCTCGTGCAGCATGCAATCGGGGTGCGTATAGAAGGCGGTTGCCATAAGCTGTCATCCGCGACGCAAGGTGCGCCACGAGTCTCCATCAATGATGTCCATCGTCTGCCGCGAATTCGCCGCTAACTTACCACAACGGTGCGCTGCATCGCCCCGGCACGCAGGGTGCGTCGGGTATACTGCGCCGAACCCCATCGCCCTGTCAGCCCGCTTCGACATGAATTCCAGCAAGCCTGCCGCCCTTCTCTCCGCACTGTCGCGCGTTCGCGTTCCGCTCGTTGCCGCTGCCGTCGCCGCTACGCTGGCCGCCGCACCCGCCGTCGCGCAGACGCAGCCTGCGAAGTCCTCCGGCACGCGCGTCGCGCAGGAGCAATCGCAGCAGCAGCCGTCGCAAGGCCAGACCTTCGAAGAGGAAATCGTTCCGCAGCGTTACGCGAACAACGCGAAGGTCGATGCGTTCATCGACGAGATGGTGAGCCGCAACGGCTTCGATTCCGCGAGCCTGCATGCGCTGTTCTCACGCATCAGCTACTCGGCCACCGCCGTGAAGCTCGTGAAGCCGGCGCCGACGCCTTCGGTGAAGAACTGGAGCGTCTATCGTTCGCGCTTCATCGAGCCGATCCGCATCAACGCGGGCGTGAAATTCTGGAAGGCGAACCAGGCGACGCTGCAGCGCGCGTCCCGGGAATTCGGCGTGCCGCCCGAAGTGATCGTCGGCATCATCGGTGTCGAAACGATCTATGGCCGCTACATGGGCAACTTCCGCGTGCTCGATACGCTGACCACGCTCACGTTCGACTATCCGGACACGCCGAATCGCGACAGCCGCCAGGCAACGTTCCGCAAGAATCTCGAGGACTTCCTGGTCTGGACTCGCGACAACCAGCTCGACCCGACCACCGTGCTCGGCTCGTACACGGGTGCGATCGGCATCCCGCAGTTCCTGCCGAGCAGCATCCGCCAGTATGCGGTCGACTACGACGGCGGCCACGTCGATCTGCGCAGCAGTCCTGCCGATGCGATCGGCAGCGTCGCGAACTACCTGAAGCAGCATGGCTGGGAGACCGATCGCCCGGTGGTCTGGCGCATCACGCCCGACACGGGCAGCCTCGGCATCGCGCAGGCAGCGGCGGACGGTCAGCCCGAGCCGCACTGGGCGCTGTCGCAACTGCTGCGCGCCGGCCTGACCCTCAACGAGCCGACGGTCAACATCACCACCGAAGGCGGCACGCCGGTCACCGTGGTCGACCTGCCGTCGCCGGGACGCGCGACCGAATACATGCTCGGCCTGAAGAATTTCTACGTGCTGACGCGTTACAACCGCAGCTTCTTCTACGCGCTCACCGTGTACCAGCTCGGCGAAGCCGTGAAGGCGCAGATGGAAGCGAACGGCGCGCTGCCGCTGCCGGCCGCGGATACGGAGACGCCGGCGCAGTAAGCCCGGCCCGCGCAAAGAAAAAACGCCGCTGATGCGGCGTTTTTTTATCGTTCGACGCAGCGGACGCCGATCGGGCTCAGGCAGGAAACACGCCGGTCGACAGATAGCGGTCGCCGCGGTCGCAAACGATGAACACGATCGTCGCGTTCTCGACCTGGCGGGCGATGCGCATCGCGACTTCGCACGCGCCGCCCGACGAAATGCCGGCAAAGATGCCTTCGACGGCCGCGAGCCGGCGCGCCATCGTCTCCGACGCGGCCTGGCTCACGCTCTCGACGCGATCGACGCGGCTGCGATCGAAGATCGTCGGCATGTAGGCTTCCGGCCATTTGCGAATGCCCGGAATGCGCGACCCCTCTTCCGGCTGCGCGCCGACGATCTCGATCGCCGGATTCTGTTCCTTCAGATAGCGCGACGTGCCCATGATCGTGCCCGTCGTGCCCATCGCCGACACGAAGTGCGTGATGCGCCCTTCGGTGTCGCGCCAGATCTCCGGGCCCGTTCCTTCGTAGTGCGCGACCGGATTGTCGGGGTTCCCGAACTGATCGAGGATCACGCCCTTGCCTTCGCGCTGCATCTGCTCCGCGAGGTCGCGCGCCAGTTCCATCCCGCCCTTTACCGGCGTCAGGATGATTTCGGCGCCGTAAGCGGCCATGCTCTGGCGGCGCTCGACCGACAGATCCTCGGGCATGACCAGCACCATCTTGTAGCCACGGATGGCCGCGGCCATCGCGAGCGCGATGCCGGTGTTGCCGCTCGTCGCCTCGATCAGCGTATCGCCCGGCTTGATGCGACCGCGCGCCTCGGCCTTGCTGATCATCGACAGCGCCGGGCGATCCTTCACGGACCCCGCCGGATTGTTGCCTTCCAGCTTGGCGAGCACCACGTTGTTGCGTGCGCGAATCTCGTCGTCCGGCAGGCGGACCAGTTGCACGAGCGGCGTGTTGCCGATCGTGTCTTCGATAGTTTTGTAAGCCATGGAGATACCGTGAGTGCGAGGCCGATCAATCAGTCGATTGTAAACCAGCGCGGGGGCGCGCGCCGGCAACCCCATCGCGACGATGGAATAGGTCTGCCGCATGACGCATGACGCAAAAAACCCGCGGCATGCCGCGGGAAGCCGTCGCAAGACGGCGACTGAAGGAGCCTTTCGTCTGGTGTGCGTTACTTCTGCGCGGTGCGGGCAGGCGCCGCGGCAGGTTTCGCCGCAGCCGGCTTGCCGGCGGCCGGGGCCGTCGCGACCGAAGCGGCCGCGCCGATCGTCAGCCCTTCCTGCTGAAGGCGCTCGACCGTATGGCCGCCCATGCCTTTCACGCGCGACGCGAGATCTTCTGCATTCCTGAACGGCCCGCGTGCGCCGCGCTCGTCGAGAATCGCCTTTGCCCGCGCGGGACCAATGCCCTTGATGCCGACCAGTGCATCTTCATTCGCGGTGTTGACGTCGACGGCCGCCCATGCCGACGCGATCGCGCCGAGCATCGCGGCCGCGGCAAACCATTTTTTGATCATGTGCTGGATCTCCGATGAAAACGATCGGCGGCTGCCGACCGTGAGACCCAGTCTAGCGAGGCAGCGCGTGCGTTTAAACCTGGCCGGACAGCCAACGCACGTAGCGGTCGACACCTTCCTGCACCGTCAGGAACGGCGCATCGTAGCCGGCACCACGCAGCTTCGTCTGGTCGGCCTGCGTGAAGCACTGGTACTTGCCGCGCAGCGCGTCGGGGAACGCCACGTATTCGATCAGCCCTTGCTCGACCTGCTGCGCGAGCGTCAACGGCGGCAGGTTGTCGAGCGCGCGCAACGTGTTCACGACCGTCGATGCGACGTCGTTGAACGGTTGCGCACGGCCGGTGCCGAGGTTGAAGATGCCCGACTTCTCCGGATGATCGAAGAAGAACAGGTTCACTTTCGCGACGTCCTCGACCGACACGAAATCGCGCGTCTGCTCGCCCGGCGCATAACCGTTGTACTCGCCGAACAGCTTGACCTTGCCTTCCGCGCGGAACTGGTTGAAGTTGTGGAACGCGACCGATGCCATGCGGCCCTTGTGCGTCTCGCGCGGGCCGTACACGTTGAAGTAGCGGAACCCGGCGATCTGGCTCTTCGCGCTCGGCAGCACGCGGCGGATCACCTGGTCGAACAGGAACTTCGAATAGCCGTAGACGTTCAGCGGCGCCTCGACCTCGCGCTCCTCGACGAACCGCGTCGAGCCGCCGTAAGTCGCGGCCGACGACGCGTACAGGAACTGCGCGCCCTGCGCGAGGCACGCGTCGAGCACCGCGCGGCTGTAGCGGAAGTTATTGTCCATCATGTAGCGGCCGTCGGTTTCCATCGTGTCCGAACAGGCGCCTTCGTGGAACACCGCGCGTACCTTGCCGAAATCGCCGCGCGTGAAGCGCTCGACGAATTCCGTCTTGTCGAGATAGTCGTCGATCTCGCAATCGACGAGGTTGCGGAACTTGTCCGCGCGCGTCAGATTGTCGACCGCGATGATGCGCGACTCGCCGCGCTCGTTGAGCGCCTTGACGATGTTCGCGCCGATAAAACCGGCTGCGCCGGTGACGATGACGGTCATGATCGTTCTGCCTGAAAAATTGCGAGACATCCGTGCGGCGCGCCGCCGAATATGCTCAGTGAAACAGTTCGTCGTAGTCTACCGTGGCCGTACCGAGCTTGCCGACCACGATGCCTGCCGCACGGTTCGCGAGCACGACGGCATCGACGAGCGGCACGCCGGCGCCGAGCATCGTCGCGACCGTCGCGATCACGGTATCGCCCGCGCCGGATACGTCATACACCTCGCGCGCGAGCGCCGGGGCATGCAGTTCGCCGTTTGCGGAAAAAAGCGTCATCCCCTCCTCCGAACGCGTGAGCAGCAGCGCGTCGAGATCGAGATCCGCACGCAGCCTGGCGACGCGCGCGCGCAGGTCGTCTTCCGATTGCCACTGACCGACGACTTCGCGCAGCTCGGCGCGGTTCGGCGTGATCAGCGATGCGCCGCGATAGCGCGCCCAGTCGCCACCCTTCGGATCGACGAGCACCGGCTTGCCGGCCGCGCGGGCCTTGTCGATCATCGTCGTCACGTGCGTCAGGCCGCCTTTCGCGTAATCCGACATCAGCACGACGTCGTGCTGCGGCAGCAGTACATCGAAACGCGCGAGCCCCGCGAGCAGCACCTCGTGCTTCGGCATCGCCTCGAAGTCGACCCGCAACAACTGCTGCTGACGCGCGAGCACGCGCAGCTTGATCGTCGTCGGCAGCGACGCATCGCGCTCCAGATGAGGCGTCACGCCGCTGCTGTCGAGCAACTCGACGATCCGCTCGCCCGGTTCGTCACAGCCGACCACGCACAAGAGCCCGGCCTGACCGCCGAGCGTCACGGCGTTGCGCGCGACGTTGGCCGCGCCGCCGAGGCGCTCCTCCTGACGCTGCACATGCACGACGGGCACCGGCGCTTCCGGCGAAATGCGGTCGACGTTGCCGAACCAGTAGCGGTCGAGCATCACGTCCCCGACGACGAGCACGCGCGAACCCGCGAGCTGCGCACGCGGTACCGGCACCACTTCTCGAAGGGTAGTCATCGTGCGTTCATCCACGGGAGGAAGACTGGGGAGCGACATGCGGACGCCCGATCGCATGGTAGTCGATGCCGAGTTCGGCCATCGCGTCCGGCTCGTACAGGTTGCGCCCGTCGAAGATCACCGGCGCCTTCAGCTCGGCCTTCAGGCGCGTGAAATCCGGGCTCCTGAATTCCTTCCACTCGGTGACGATCACGAGCGCATCCGCGGCGATCACGGCTGCGTCCTGGGTATCGACGAAATGGAGGCGCGCAAGCGCGTCGGAAGCCTCGCCAAGATCGAGCGCGAACACACGGCGCGCTTCGTCGATCGCGACCGGATCGTACGCGCGCACGGTCGCGCCACGCTCGAGCAGCGCGGCGATCAGCCGGCGGCTCGGCGCCTCGCGCATGTCGTCCGTATTCGGCT
The DNA here is from genome assembly GCF_040545115.1 of Burkholderia sp. 567. Classification (NCBI taxonomy): domain Bacteria; kingdom Pseudomonadati; phylum Pseudomonadota; class Betaproteobacteria; order Burkholderiales; family Burkholderiaceae; genus Burkholderia; species Burkholderia sp. 567. The sequence goes on along the minus strand of NZ_JBEPLG010000001.1, from coordinate 506,174 downwards.
TGAACGCGAGGCCCCAGACCGCGAATTCGCGACCGGTGAGGTCCGCGCCGAAGCGCTGCTCGATCTTGCCGATCAGCACGTCCTTCTGCGCGGAGTTGGCGGCTTCGACAGCCTCCAGGATGCGCAGCGGCTGGCCGTTTTCGCCCGCGGTGCGGATCAGCGCCTGCACGTCCTTCGGGAAGCACGAGCCACCGTAACCGACGCCCGCGTACAGGAAGTGATAGCCGATGCGCGGATCGGAGCCGATCCCGCGGCGCACGGCTTCGATGTCGGCGCCGACCTTGTCGGCGAGATTCGACATCTCGTTCATGAACGAGATACGCGTCGCGAGCATCGCATTCGCCGCATACTTGGCGAATTCCGCCGAACGCACGTCCATGTAGATCGTGCGTTCGTGGTTGCGGTTGAACGGCGCATACAGCTTCTTCATCTTCTCGCGCGCCACGGTGCCCGTCTCGTCGTCGTCGACGCCGATGATGATGCGGTCCGGGCGCATGAAGTCTTCGACTGCCGCGCCTTCCTTCAGGAATTCAGGATTCGAGACGACCGAGAACCGGTGCGCGACGCTGCCCGCGAGCCCGCGGGCGCCGAGCGCCTCGTCGACCACCGCACGCACGCGCTGCGCGGTGCCGACCGGCACCGTCGACTTGTCGACGATCACCTTGAAACCCGTCATGTGACGGCCGATGTTGCGCGCGGCCTCGAGCACGTATTGCAGGTCGGCCGACCCGTCCTCGTCGGGCGGCGTGCCGACCGCGATGAACTGGATCTCGCCGTGCGCGACGCTCGCCGCGATGTCGGTCGAGAAGCGCAGACGCCCAGCCGCGCGGTTGCGCGCGATGATGTCCAGCAGGCCCGGTTCGTGAATCGGCATCCCGCCGTTGTTCAGGATGTCGATCTTGCGCGGATCGACATCCAGGCAAAAGACGTCGTGGCCGATCTCGGCGAGACAGGAGCCCGTGACAAGACCGACATAGCCGGTGCCGATGATGGTGATTTTCATAGATGTTCCGGTACGTCCCGGTAATTGACTAACTTGGCCGCCGGGCCGGACCCGGCGGCAACCGCAGCGTGTCGGCGCCGCACGCCGGGATCAGCCCGGCATCGCAGGTTCGACGCGGCGCGGCGCATAGGTTTCCCAGCCGCTGCAGCCGGGGCACTGCCAGTAGAAGAGCCGTGCCCGGAAACCGCAATTCTGGCACGTATAGCGTGGCAGATTTTTGGTGCGCTGCTTGATCAGCGCGCGCATCATTTCAAGTTCCTTACGGCGCGGCTCGTCGGCGGCCGCGATCTGCGCGTCGAGCAGGTGCAGCATGCCGGACAGGTTCGGCGACTTCTCCATCTGCGTGCGTGCGAGCGTATGCGCGGCCTCCTGGCCGCGCAACCCGGCGATGTGCTGATACGCGATTTCGAGCAGGTCGTTCGACGGATAACGCTCGACATAGCCCATCAGCAGCTCGGCGCCCTCGACCGGCTGGCCGAGCGCGACATAGGCCTTCATCAGCTTGTCGGCGACGAGCGGCAGATACGCCGGATTCTGCGCTTCGACGCGCTTCCAGTGCTCGATCGCGCCCGCGTGATCGGCCGCTGCCGCCGCGGCGTCGCCCGACAGTATCGTCGCGCGCACGTTCTGCGGGTTCGCGGCAAGCGCGAGCTTCAGCTGTTCGGCCGCTGCCGCTGCGTCCTTGCGCTGCAGCGCGTCCTGCGCGAGTTCGCAGTGGAACTGCGCGATTTCGATGGCGAGCGGCTTGTCGCTCATCGACTCGATCCGCTTCGCGGTATCGATCGACTTGTTCCAGTCCTTCTCGATCTCGTAGATCGTCAGCAGTGCCCGCTGCGCACCCAGCGCGTAGTCGCCGTCGGCGAGCCGGTGAAAGGCCTCTTCGGCACGATCGAGCAGGCCGGCTTTCAGAAAATCCTGGCCGAGTTCATACAGCGCGTGGTCGCGCTCGTTCACCGGCAGGTCCGTGCGACTCAGCAGATTCTGGTGCACGCGGATCGCCCGGTCCGTTTCACCGCGGCGACGAAACAGGTTGCCGAGCGCGAAGTGCAGCTCGACCGTCTCCGGGTCGAGCTTCGCGACCTCGATGAACGCGTCGATCGCCTTGTCCGGTTGTTCGTTCAACAGAAAGTTCAGGCCGCGGAAATACGATCGCGGCAGGTTGGCGCTCTCCGACAGGAGGTTCTTCAAGTCATAGCGTGACGCCGCCCAGCCGAGCGCGAACGCCACCGGAATTGCGAGCAACCACCAGAAATCCAGATCCATGCGAAATATCGAAGCAGAGACGAAAACCGCGCGAGATTCGCGCGGCGTCCGTATTAAATGACGGGCGGCATCGGCGGCTGATCGACGACGACCGGGGTTTCGCGCACGGCGCGCAGGTCGCGCTTCAGGCGCCCGTTCTCGAGGCGCAGACGGAAGATCGCCGGCAGCGCGGACAGCAGGCCGGCCAGCAGACCCACGACGAAGAACGCGAGGCCGATCAGGATCAGCGGCGCTTGCCATGCGTAGCCGGCAAGGAAATTCAGCGTCGCGGTTTGCGTATTGGCCAGTGCGAGCACCAGCAGCAGCACGAACACCAATACCCGGATCAGCCAGACGATAAACTTCATGTAGCCCTCTCTTTGTTGAGGTTTGCCGTGACGCGCGACTCCCCTTCGCGACGCCGAATCGACCCGTATTGTAAAGGAAGCGTTTCCGCGTCACCGCACATCCTGTGGATGCGCGTTGCCACGCGGCCGCTGAAAACGAAAAAAGCGCCCGCTAGGGGCGCTTTTTTCTTCAGCCTTCGCCGGACAGGTTCCGGGCAAGCCGAACGACGCTCAACGCTCGTCGTCCGGATCATCAGCTTTCAGCGGCTCGCCGGCGCGGCCGTCGACGCGTTCGCGCAATTCCTTGCCGGGCTTGAAGTGAGGCACGAACTTCTCGGGCACCTGCACTTTCTCCCCCGACTTCGGGTTGCGTCCGACGCGCGCCGGGCGACGGTTGAGGCCGAAGCTGCCGAAACCCCGAATTTCGATGCGATGCCCTTTCGACAGGGCGTCGGACATCGCATCGAGCATCGTTTTCACCGCGAAATCCGCATCCTTGAGGACAAGTTGCGGAAATCGCAGTGCCAGCTGCGCGACCAACTCGGATTTGGTCATACTTCAGCAGACCTCGTGAGGCTTACTGGTTCTGGCCGTCGAGCTTCGCCTTCAGCAGCGCGCCGAGGTTGGTCGTACCGGTCGCGGCAGCGCTCGAGTCGGACTGCAGGCCGCGGATCGCTTCCTGTTGTTCAGCCGAATCCTTCGCCTTGATCGACAGGTTGATGCCACGCGACTTGCGATCGATGTTGATCACCATCGCGTTGACCTTGTCGCCTTCCTTCAGCACGTTGCGTGCGTCTTCGACGCGATCCTGCGAGATTTCCGATGCGCGCAGGTAGCCTTCGATGTCGCCCGTCAGCGTGATGACAGCGCCCTTCGCATCGACCGACTTCACCACGCCGTCGACGATCGAGCCCTTGTCGTTCATTGCAACGTAGTTGCTGAACGGGTCGCCTTCGAGCTGCTTGATGCCGAGCGAAATACGCTCCTTCTCGACGTCGATACCGAGCACGATTGCTTCGACTTCGTCGCCCTTCTTGTACTTGCGAACGGCTTCTTCGCCGGCTTCGCTCCACGACAGGTCCGACAGGTGGACCAGGCCGTCGATGCCGCCCGGCAGACCGATGAACACGCCGAAGTCGGTGATCGACTTGATTGCGCCCGTGATCTTGTCGCCCTTCTTGAAGTTGCGGCTGAAGTCATCCCACGGATTCGGCTTGCACTGCTTCATGCCGAGGCTGATACGACGACGGTCTTCGTCGATCTCGAGGACCATGACTTCGACTTCGTCGCCCAGCTGGACAACCTTCGACGGAGCAACGTTCTTGTTGGTCCAGTCCATTTCCGACACGTGGACGAGGCCTTCGATGCCCGATTCCACTTCGACGAATGCGCCGTAGTCGGTAATGTTCGTGACCTTGCCGAACAGGCGCGTGCCCGACGGGTAACGGCGCGAGATGCCTTCCCACGGATCGTCGCCCAGTTGCTTGATGCCCAGCGAGACGCGGTTCTTCTCTTGGTCGAACTTGAGGATCTTCGCGGTGACTTCCTGGCCAACCGACAGGACTTCGCTCGGGTGACGCACACGACGCCATGCGATGTCGGTGATGTGCAGCAGGCCGTCGATGCCGCCGAGGTCGACGAACGCGCCGTAGTCGGTGATGTTCTTGACCACGCCGTTGACGATCGCGCCTTCCTTCAGCGTCTCGAGCAGCTTCGCGCGCTCTTCGCCTTGGGTTGCTTCGATCACTGCACGACGCGACAGCACGACGTTGTTACGCTTGCGATCGAGCTTGATCACGCGGAACTCGAGCGTCTTGCCTTCGTACGGGGTCGTGTCCTTGACCGGACGCGTGTCGACCAGCGAACCCGGCAGGAACGCGCGGATGCCGTTGACCATCACGGTCATGCCGCCCTTCACCTTGCCGGTGATCGTGCCGGTGACGAGTTCGTTGTTGTCGAGGGCCTTTTCCAGCGACAGCCACGATGCAAGGCGCTTCGCCTTGTCGCGCGACAGGATCGTGTCGCCGTAGCCGTTTTCGAGTGCGTCGATCGCGACGGACACGAAATCGCCCGACTGCACCTCAACCTCGCCCTGATCGTTCAGGAATTCCTCGATCGGAATGTAAGCCTCGGACTTCAGGCCTGCATTGACGACCACGAAGTTGTGGTCGACGCGCACGACTTCGGCGGAAATCACTTCGCCGGCGCGCATGTCTTGACGGGTCAGCGACTCTTCGAACAGAGCCGCAAAGGATTCGGTATTCGGGGTGGAGGTTTGCAGGTCGGACATAAAAATCTGATTGTGCATGGATCGCTGTGCGCCACGCCGGCCGAAATGGCAGGCTGAAAGGGCCAGATCGAATTCCACACGGGGTTAAGGGTTCGAAACACGCTTCGCGCTCCAGCGCGAAGCACCTACAACACCCGCCTTTTCAGGCGGGCTGGCCAAGCGCCCGGTACCACTGCAGCACCTGGTCGACAGCTTCATCGACCGAAAGCGCCGACGTATCGAGCAGCTCGGCATCTGCCGCGGGCTTCAGGGGCGCCGCCGCGCGATTGCTGTCGCGCGCGTCACGTTCACGAAGATCCCGGAGCAAGTCATCTATATTAGCAGAAAAACCTTTTTGCATCAATTGCTTATGCCGTCTGGCCGCGCGTGCCTCGGCGCTGGCCGTCAGGAACACCTTCAGCACGGCGTCCGGGAAGATCACGGTGCCCATGTCGCGCCCGTCGGCGACGAGGCCCGGCGTCTTGCGGAACGCGCGCTGGCGCGCGACGAGCGCGGAGCGCACCGGCCCGTGAACGGCAATCGCCGACGCGCGGTTGCCGACCGCTTCGGCGCGGATGTCGTTCGACACGTCGACGCCGTCGAGCTGCGCGCAGCCCTCGCGGAACGTGATGTGAAGATCGTCGATCAGCTTCACAAGGGCATCGATGTCCTCCGCCGCGATGCCGTAGCGCACGCTCGCGAGCGCCGCGAGACGGTACAGCGCGCCGCTGTCGAGCAGGTGGAAACCAAGATGCGCGGCGACGAGCGCCGCGACGGTCCCCTTGCCGGAAGCGGTCGGGCCGTCGATCGTGATGACGGGGGTCGGGTGAAAGGGTCGGGTCGATTTCATCGGGTGAGTCGGGTCAGGCTTTGGCGAGCGCGGCGAAGCGGTCGAAATAGTCGGGGAACGTCTTGCCGACGCACTTCGGATCGTTAATCCGCACGGGCACGCCGCCCAGGCTGACGAGCGAGAAGCACATCGCCATGCGGTGATCGTCGTACGTATCGATCGCGGCATTCGGCGTGAGCCGTTGCGGCGGCGTGACGACCAGATAGTCGGCGCCTTCCTCGACGATCGCGCCGACCTTGCGCAGCTCGGTCGCCATCGCCGCGATGCGGTCGGTTTCCTTCACGCGCCAGCTCGCGATATTGCGCAGCGTGCTCGTGCCGCTCGCGAACAGCGCCGCGACCGCGATGGTCATCGCCGCGTCGGGAATCAGGTTGAAGTCCATGTCGATCGGATCGAGCTTGCCGTGGTCGTGGCCGATGCCGCGCACCTCGATCCAGTCGTCGCCCATCGACACGTTCGCCCCCATCTGCATCAGCGCATTCGCGAAGCCGACGTCGCCCTGGATGCTCGCGCGCCCCACGCCCTCGACGCGCAGCGGACCGCCGCCGAGCGCGCCGGCCGCGAGGAAGTACGAGGCCGACGACGCATCGCCCTCGACCATGATGCGTCCCGGCGACCGGTAGCGGACGCCGGCCGGCACGACGAAGCGCTGCCAGCCGTCGCGCTCGACGGTCACGCCGAAGCGCTCCATCAGCCGGATCGTGATGTCGATGTACGGCTTCGAGATCAGCTCGCCGTCGATTTCGACGACGGTCCTGCCATCCTTCGCCTTCACGAGCGGCAGCGTCATCAGCAGCGCGGTGAGGAACTGGCTCGACACGTCGCCGCGCACGCGGATCGGCGCGTCGACCGCGATCGCCCCGGGTTTGATCCGCAGCGGCGGAAAGCCTTCGTTCTGCTCGTAGTCGATCTGCGCGCCGATCTGGCGCAGGCCGTCGACGAGGTCGCCGATCGGCCGCTCGTGCATGCGCGGCACGCCGTGCACGCGATAGTCGCCGCCGTTGATCGCGAGCGCCGCGGTCAACGGCCGCACCGCCGTGCCCGCATTGCCGAGGAACAGGTCGGCAGTCTTCGCGGTGAATGCGCCGCGCGTGCCGGTGACGACACAGGTGTCGCCGTCGCGCGCGAGCTTCACGCCGAGCTTGCCGAGCGCATCGAGCATTACGCGCGTGTCGTCGGAATCCAGCAGGTTGGTGATCGTCGTGTCGCCTTCGGCAAGCGCCGCGAGCAGCAGCACGCGGTTCGAGATGCTCTTCGAGCCGGGCAGGCGCACGGTGCCCGAAGCGCTGGAATACGGGCCGAGATCGAGATAGTCCATGGGAATCGTCCTGTTATTTCTTGACCGGTTCGGCAGCGGGCTGCGCGCCGCGCTCCTGCCATGCCTTGCGTGCGGCGCGCGAGCGCGTGAACACGGCTTCGAGCGCCGCGCCGTCGCCGGCGTCGATCGCAGCACGCAGCCGTGCGAGCACGCGCGTGTAGCCGTCGAGCTCGTCGAGCAGCGCCGCGCGATTCGCGACGCACACGTCGCGCCACATTTCCGGACTCGACGCCGCGATCCGCGTGAAATCGCGAAAGCCGCCCGCCGCATACGAGAATTTCAGTTCGGCATCCGCCTCGCCGAGAATCTGCTCGACGAGCGCGAACGACAGCACGTGCGGCAAATGACTGATCGACGCGAACACGCGATCGTGCTGCTCGGTACTCATCGCGCGCACGTCGGCGCCGGTCGCCCGCCACATCGCGTCGATCCGCGCAACCGAGGCGGGCGCGTTCTCCGGCAGCGGGCACAGCACGACGTTGCGGCCGACGTACAGATCGGGCAGCGCGGCTTCGACGCCGCTCGACTCGCGCCCGGCGATCGGATGTCCGGGCACGAACCGCGCAATCCGCGCACCGAGCGCTGCGCGCGCGGCCGCGACGACATCGGACTTCGTGCTGCCCGCGTCGGTGACGATCGTCGCGGCGTCGAGCCACGGCGCGATGCGCGCGAGCAGCGGGCCCGTTTGCGCGACGGGGGCGGCCAGCAGCACGAGATCGGCGCCGGCCAGTGCGTCGCGCAGTTGCGCGTCGTCGTCGAGCGCCGCCGCGCGGTCGATCACGCCGAGTGCCAGCGCGCGGTCGACCGACGCACGCGAACGGCCGACGCCGATGACTTCACCCGCGCCGCCCGGCGCGCGCTCGCGCAGTGCGCGCGCCAGCGATCCGCCGATCAGGCCGACGCCGAAAATGACCAGTTTGTTGAATGCAAAGCCTGACACGACAAGAGCCAAGTGACGCGCGCGGAACGACGCCCCGCGCACGGAAGTCCAGATCCCGGGCAACGGGCCCGCACCCGGCGCGCCCTGCGCCGGATACTGCCCGAGCCCGCCTTCGGCAGTGCCACCCGGCCTGCCCTGCCCGATTCACCCGCCGCCCGCGCGGTGCGGGTGACGGGCCGCCGCGCGTCAGCGCGCGCGCGGATACGAACCGAGTATCTTCAGGAACGCGGCCTTCTGGCCGAGCTCCGCGAGCGCGGCGGCCACGGCCGCCTCGTCCCGGTGCCCTTCGATGTCGATGTAGAAGTAATACTCCCACGTGCCGACGCGCGCCGGACGCGACTCGAAGCGCGTCATCGACACGCCGTGCCGCGCGAGCGGTTCGAGCAGCTTGAACACCGCGCCCGGCTCGTTCTTCACCGACACGATCAGCGACGTCTGGTCATGACCGCTCTGCCCGGCCGGCTCCTTGCCGATGATCACGAAGCGCGTGCGATTGTGCGGATCGTCCTGGATCAGCGAGAACGCGATCTGCAGCCCGTAGTGCGCGGCCGCGCGATCGCCGGCGATGGCCGCGACGCTCGGGTCGGCCGCCGCGAGGCGCGCGGCCTCCGCGTTGCTCGACACCGCTTGCCGCTCGAGCTGCGGCGCGTTCGCGGCAAGCCACTGCTGGCATTGCGCGAGCGCCTGCGCATGCGCGCAGACGCGCGTGACGCCGTCGAGCGTGCCGCTCTGCGTGAGCAGGTTGTGATGGATCGGCAGCGCGAGCTCGCCGCTGATCAGCAACTGCGTTTGCAGCAGCAGATCGAGCGTGCGCGACACCGCGCCTTCGGTCGAATTCTCGACGGGCGCGATGCCGAATGCGGCCGCACCGGCCTCGACCGAGCGGAACACCTCGTCGATCGACGGACACGGCAGCCCTTCGATCGACTGGCCGAAATACTCGAACATCGCCTGTTCGCTGTACGTGCCGACCGGCCCGAGGAATGCGACGTGGATCGTCTGCTCGAGCGCGCGGCTCGCGGCCATGATCTCGCGCCAGATGGCGCTGATGTGCTCGCCCGCGAGCGGCCCCGCGCTCATGTCCTGCAGGCGCGCGATCACTTGCAGCTCGCGCTCCGGCCGAAACACCGGCGCGTTGAAATGCTTCTTGACCTCGCCTACCTCGAGCGCCACCGCGGCGCGCTGGTTGAGGAGCGCGATCAGCTGCGCGTCGATCGCATCGATGCGGTCGCGCAGCGGTTTCAGGCGGGAATTCAGTTCGTCGTCCATGCGTAGTTGCCGTGCTGTTTGAACAGCGTCGCGCTCAGGCGCCGCGCTGTTCGAAGTCCTTCATGTACTCGACGAGCGCCTTCACGCCCTCGAGCGGCACCGCGTTGTAGATCGACGCCCGCATGCCGCCGACGGACTTGTGGCCCTTCAGCTGCAGCAGCCCGCGCGCCTTTGCGCCGGCAAGGAAGTCTTCATTGCGCGTTTCGTCGGCCAGGAAAAAGGGCACGTTCATGCGCGAACGCACCGCCGGCTCGACCTTGTTCAGGTAGAAGCCGCTCGCATCGATCGTGTCGTAGAGCAGCTTCGCCTTCTCGGTATTGCGGGCCTCGATCGCCTCGAGGCCACCCTGCCGCTTCAACCACTGGAACACGAGGCCCGCGATGTAGATCGCATAGGTGGGCGGCGTGTTGTACAGCGAGTTGTTCGCGGCGACGGTCTTCCATTCGAATGCGGACGGGCAGATCGACAGCGCGCGATCGAGCAGATCCTCGCGAACGATCACGACCGTCACGCCGGCCATCCCGATGTTCTTCTGCGCGCCGCCGAACAGCACGCCGTACTTCGCGACGTCCATCGGACGCGACAGGATGTGCGACGACACGTCCGCGACGAGCGGGACGTCGCCGAGGTCGGGAATCTCGAACGTCTCGACGCCGTCGATCGTCTCGTTCGTGCACAGATGCACGTACGCCGGATCGTCCGACAGTTGCCACTCGGCGCGGGCGGGCGCGCGCGTGAAACCGTCGGCCGTCTTGCCGGATGCGGCCAGATGCGGCGTGCCGTATTTCTTCGCTTCGTTGAACGACTTCTGCGACCACGAGCCCGTCACGACGAAGTCGGCGGTCTTGCGCGAACCGAGCAGGTTCATCGGCACGATCGCGTTCTCGGCAATGCCGCCGCCCTGCAGGAACAGGATCCGGTGGCTGGCCGGCACCTCGAGCAGCTCGCGCAGGTCGGCCAGCGCCGCCTCGTGGATCGACATGAATTCCTTGCCGCGATGGCTCATCTCCATCACGCTCATGCCGCTGCCGTGCCAGTCGAGCATTTCGTCGGCGGCCTGCCGCAGCACTTCCTCGGGCAGCGCCGCAGGACCGGCGGAGAAATTAAAGACGCGCATCGTGAAAACCTCGGGAGGGACGCGACCGGCTTGCCGCCGGCAGTAAGAACCGCGCCAGAAAAGGAATGGCCGCTTGCGCTCGCGCGCAAACGGCCATTATCGCACTGTCATCAGGCTCCCGCCAAACCCGGCCGAATGGCCGGGCGGCGTGCCCGGACGGCTTACTTGCCCGGCTTGACTGCCGCGACTTCCTTGTCAGCCTGCGCGCGCGTCGCCTGGATCGCTTGCGGCATGTACTTCTGCATCAGGCCGTTGACCACGTCGCGACCGACCTGATCCTGAACCTGGATGAACTTGCGGCCCGTCGGGCTCTTGTAGAACGTCGTCAAATCCTTGATCTCCGACGTGCTGTAGTACTTCGCGTAGGCGTCGTACTGAGCCGACATCGCGTCGCTCTGGAACTGCTGCGTGCCGAACACCTTGCCTGCGCCGTCAACCAGCTTCGGCACCGCGTTCTTCTGCAGCGACGGCACGGCCGCCTGCTTCTGCTTGTCGTTCAGCGACTTGTTTTCCGACAGCGCGTCCGACAGGATCGCCGGCACGAGCTGCTTTGCCTGCATTTCGGCGCTGTTGCCGATAGCCGACACGAGCTTCGGCGCGTCGATCGCGTCGAGCAGATCCTTGATCGCAGCCTTCTTGTCGGCGTCGATCGGCGCAGCTGCCGCGGTCGCAGCCGGTGCGGAATTCGACAGCGCTTGCGCCATCGCGAACGTCGGCACCAGTGCAGCCAGCAGAACCAGTTGCTTGAATTGCTTTTGCATCATCACTCCCTTTTGGAAATATGAATGGTTGCTCGCCGACCGCGGCGCGTAGCGCCCGCGGCGGCTCGAGTCTCATCCGTTATTCAGGCTTCGCCGTCCGACGCCTCGTCGGCCTCGCCTTCGCCCTCTTCGGCTTCCGCGACCTGCTGCAGGCCGGAGAGCTTGGTACCCTCATCGAGACTGATGAGTGTAACACCTTGCGTAGCGCGCCCCATCTCGCGTATCTCGGAAACGCGGGTACGAATCAACACGCCGGCGGTCGTGATCAGCATGATCTGATCCTCGGCGTCGACGAGCGTCGCGGCCACGACCTTGCCGTTGCGCTCGGACGTCTGGATCGCGATCATCCCCTTCGTGCCGCGGCCGTGACGCGTGTACTCGGCGATCGGCGTGCGCTTGCCGTAGCCGTTCTCGGTCGCGGTGAGCACGGTCTGCTCCTCGCTGCCGGCGACCAGCAGCGCGATGACCTGCTGGCCGTCCTCGAGCTGCATGCCGCGCACGCCGCGCGCCTCGCGCCCCATCGGGCGCACATCGTTCTCGTCGAAGCGCACGGCCTTGCCGGAGTCGGAGAACAGCATCACGTCGTGCGCGCCGTCGGTGATCGACGCGCCGATCAGGTAGTCGCCCTCGTCGAGGCCGACCGCGATGATGCCCTTCTTCATCGGGCGGCTGAATGCCTCGAGCGGCGTCTTCTTCACGGTGCCGAGCGACGTCGCCATGAACACGAACTTGTCGGCCGAGAATTCCTTGACCGGCAGCACGACGTTGATCTTCTCGCCTTCCTGCAGCGGGAACATGTTGACGATCGGGCGGCCGCGCGAGTTGCGCGAGCCCTGCGGCACTTCATAGACCTTGACCCAGTACACGCGGCCGCGGTTCGAGAAGCACAGGATGTAATCGTGCGTGTTCGCGATGAACAGCGTCTCGATCCAGTCGTCTTCCTTCATCTGCGTCGCCTGCTTGCCGCGACCGCCGCGCTTCTGCGCGCGATACTCGGACAGCGGCTGCGACTTCACGTAGCCCGCGTGCGACATCGTGACGACCATGTCCTGCGGCGTGATCAGGTCTTCCGTATTCAGTTCGGTCGCGTTCAGCTCGATGCGCGAGCGGCGTGCGTCGCCGAATTCGGCCTTCACCGACGTCAGCTCGTCGCCGATCATCGTCGTGATCCGCTCCGGGCGCGCGAGGATGTCCAGCAGGTCGGCGATCTGTGCCATCACTTCGCGGTACTCGCCGATGATCTTGTCCTGCTCGAGACCGGTCAGGCGTTGCAGACGCATCTGCAGGATTTCCTGCGCCTGCGTGTCGGACAGACGGTAGAGCCCGTCGGTCTGCATCCCGAACGCGGGGTTCAGGCCTTCCGGACGATACGCGGAGCGGCCGCCCGCCGATGCGTTCTCGGTCTCGGCGCGCGTGAGCATCTCGCGCACGAGCGACGAATCCCACGGCTTCGCCATCAGTTCCTGCTTCGCGATCGGCGGCGTCGGCGCGGCCTTGATGATCGCGATGAACTCGTCGATGTTCGCGAGCGCGACCGCGAGACCTTCGAGCACGTGGCCGCGTTCGCGGGCCTTGCGCAGTTCGTAGATCGTGCGGCGCGTCAGCACTTCGCGTCGGTGCGACAGGAAGCACTGCAGGATTTCCTTCAGGTTCAGCAGCTTCGGCTGGCCGTCGACCAGCGCGACCATGTTCATGCCGAACGTGTCCTGCAGCTGCGTCGCCTTGTACAGGTTGTTCAGCACCACTTCCGGCACTTCGCCGCGCTTGAGCTCGATCACGACGCGCATGCCGCTCTTGTCGGACTCGTCGCGGATGTCGGAGATGCCCTCGAGCTTCTTCTCGTTGACGAGCTCGGCGATCCGCTCGAGCAGCGAGCGCTTGTTCACCTGGTACGGCAGCTCGTCGACGATGATCGCCATCCGCTGGCCGCGGTCGATCTCCTCGAAGTGCGTGGTGGCGCGCATCACGACGCGGCCGCGGCCGGTGCGATAGCCGTCGCGCACGCCGGCGACGCCGTAGATGATGCCGGCCGTCGGAAAATCCGGGGCCGGAATGATCTCGATCAGCTCGTCGATCGTCGCTTCGGAGTTGTTCAGCAGGTGCTGACAAGCGTCGACGACTTCGTTCAGGTTGTGCGGCGGGATGTTGGTCGCCATGCCGACCGCGATGCCCGACGAGCCGTTGATCAGCAGGTTCGGAATGCGCGACGGCAGGACCGCCGGCTGCATTTCGTTGCCGTCGTAGTTCGGCTCGAAGTCGACCGTTTCCTTGTCGATGTCGGCAAGCAGCTCGTGACCGATCTTCGCCATGCGAATTTCGGTGTAACGCATCGCCGCGGCATTGTCGCCGTCGATCGAGCCGAAGTTGCCCTGCCCGTCGATCAGCATGTAGCGCAGCGAGAAGTCCTGCGCCATCCGGACGATCGTGTCGTACACCGCGGTATCGCCGTGCGGGTGATACTTACCGATCACGTCACCGACGATACGCGCCGATTTCTTGTACGCGCGGTTCCAGTCGTTGTTCAGTTCGTGCATCGCGAACAGTACGCGCCGGTGCACGGGCTTCAGGCCATCGCGGACATCCGGAAGGGCACGTCCGACGATCACGCTCATCGCGTAATCGAGATACGAACGGCGCATTTCCTCCTCAAGGGAGGTGGGCAGGGTCTCTTTGGCGAATTGATCCATGTATCCGTATCGTTTCGGAGCGAAGACGGCGACCGCCTTTCGCGTGGGCGCTGCATGCGCAACGCAACGCGAGATTCTAACATGCGCCCATCGGCCGCCAGTTCGCCACCCCCTCTATATGTAAACAGCAAGAAACGGCGTCACGCGCGGGCCGCCCCCGTCCCAGCCCCTGATCCCGCCCCTTCACTGCGCTGCGGGGTCCGCGAATGGGCGTAACGCACGCGAGTAAACATATGCAGCCTTTCGCGCAATTTCGCCGACACGCCCTTGACAATCCCTAAAAGTTACGGCAGGTCGGTGTTGCGCATGCACCACAAACGTCGAGGCGATCTTGGGGTGGGGAGGATTTTTTTTCGTAGGAAGGGAACGATATGGCAAAATGCCAACGCACTGGAAGTTAGACGCTGCTCGAAGTCTACACAGAGCGGTGCCGCGTTTTTTGTGCCGCACCAATGTTATACTTCGAGCAATGTATGACTTGTCACCGTCAACAGGCTCGCAGTAAACCTGCGGTAATCTCAATTTCGAGAGGAGAAATATGAATAAACTTTCAAAGCTCGCGTTCATTGCAGCTACCGCAGTTATGGCTGCATCCGCTTCGGCACAGTCGGTGCCGGCGTCGCGTCAAGCCGTCAACGACAACTGGGTGAACGGCACGGGCGAATGGGTGTGGATGAACGGCACGAACGAGCTCTGCTGGCGTGACGCGTTCTGGACGCCGGCCACCGCCAACGCAAAGTGCGATGGCGCACTGGTCGCCCAGGCACCGCAGCCGCCGGTCGCTCCGGTCGCTCCGGCCATCTCGAGCCAGAAGATCACGTACCAAGCCGACGCACTGTTCGACTTCGACAAGGCAACGCTCAAGCCGCTGGGCAAGCAGAAGCTGGACGAACTGGCTTCGAAGATCCAGGGCATGAACACGGAAGTGGTCGTCGCAACGGGCTACACGGACCGCATCGGTTCGGACAAGTACAACGACCGTCTGTCGCTGCGCCGTGCGCAAGCAGTCAAGTCGTACCTGGTCAGCAAGGGTGTCCCGGCCAACAAGATCTACACGGAAGGCAAGGGCAAGCGCAACCCGGTCACGACGGGCTGCAACCAGAAGAACCGCAAGCAACTGATCGCCTGCCTCGCACCGGATCGCCGCGTGGAAGTGGAAGTGGTCGGTACGCAAGAAGTCCAGAAGACGACCGTTCCGGCGCAGTAAGCCACGGTTTTCGACTGCTTCAAAGCCCCGCTCCGGCGGGGCTTTTTCGTTGCCGCCGTCCACGCGCTCGTCGCTTCGCCGCTCGCCCGCATCTTATATACTCGGGGCTGACGCACCGTTGCACCGCCCTCCTCCCGTAGCCCGTTTGCCGACATGACCAACGCCGATCCGCACGAACTCCAGAAATTCAGCGACCTCGCCCATCGGTGGTGGGATCCGAATGCCGAATTCAAGCCCTTGCACGAGCTGAACCCGGTCCGGCTCGGCTGGATCGATGCGCATGCGCACCTGGCCGGCAAGCGCGCGCTCGATATCGGTTGCGGCGGTGGCATCCTGTCCGAATCGATGGCCGGGCTCGGCGCGCAGGTCAAAGGTATCGACCTGTCGACCGAGGCGCTCGGCGTCGCGGATCTGCACAGCCTGGAGAGTGGCGTCACGGTCGACTACGAGGCGATCGCCGCCGAAGCGCTCGCCGAACGCGAGCCGGGCACCTACGACGTCGTCACGTGCATGGAGATGCTCGAGCACGTGCCGTCGCCGGCCGGCATCGTCGCTGCGTGCGCGACGCTCGTCAAACCGGGCGGCTGGGTGTTCTTCTCGACGCTGAACCGCAACCTGAAGTCGTACCTGTTCGCGGTGATCGGCGCGGAATACATCGCACGAATGCTGCCGAAGGGCACCCACGACTACGCGCGCTTCATCCGGCCGTCGGAACTGGCGAGCTTCGTGCGCGGCACCGATCTGCACATCGTGGAGATCAAGGGCATTACCTATCACCCGATCGGCAAGCGCTTCGCGCTGTCGAACGACACCGACATCAACTACCTCGTCGCGTGCCGCCGCGGCGCGTGACCTTCCAACCGGCATGACGACTCCCCTTTCGACCGGGCGGGCCGCGCTCGACGAGCCGCGCCTGCTGCACTGCGCTGCGGTGCTGTTCGACCTCGATGGCACGCTCGCCGATACGGCGCCCGATCTCGCCGCAGCCGTCAACAAGATGCAGCGCGTGCGCGGCCTGCCTGAAACACCGCTCGACGTGCTGCGTCCACTGGCATCGGCCGGTGCGCGCGGCCTGCTCGGCGGCGCGTTCGGCATCGACCCGCAATCGCCCGGCTACGACGCGATGCGCGACGAGTTCCTGGCCAATTACGCGACGGACATCTGCGTGCACACGACGCTGTTCCCCGGCATCGGCGACGTGCTCGACGAACTCGATACACGCGGCGTGCGCTGGGGCATCGTCACGAACAAGGTGATGCGCCTCACCGCACCGCTCGCCGACCTGCTTGGGCTGGCACGACGCGCGGCCTGCATCGTCGGGGGCGACACAACGCCGCACTCGAAACCGCATCCGGCCCCGCTGCTGCATGCGGCCGAACAAATGACGCTCGCGCCGGAACGCATCGTCTACGTCGGCGACGATCTTCGCGACATCCAGGCCGGCAGTGCGGCAGGCATGGCGACGGTCGCGGCCGCCTATGGTTATTGCGGCGACGGCGCCGCGCCGGGCGACTGGCAGGCGCAGCATCTCGTCGGCTCGACGCAGGAACTACGCGAACTGCTGCGCGATGTTGGGCTATAATGATCGATCTGATCCGCGGGGGCGACCTGGTTTCGACAGGGGTTGTGAAGCGGCTAGGGCATGTCGAGGACCCGTCACCTCGTTAATCAATGGGAAAATCGTAACTGCAAACGACGATACGTTCGCACTGGCAGCCTAACGGCCGCCGTCCTCTGCCTAGTTCACTGACGGGCTAGTGTCGTAAGACCGGTAGCAATACCGCCAGAGGTCATTTACGTCAGTTAAGCCCTGTCGGCGTCGCGACGCCAGGGTCGAAAATTTAGCGAATCGCCGTAGTGCAGCGTGTTCGTCCGCGTCGCTGCGGTTAAATCAAATGACTGAACTAAACATGTAGAACTAGTCGTGGAGCGCTTCTGGACGCGGGTTCGATTCCCGCCGCCTCCACCAAATTCCGCGCTTGACGCACAAACCCCGCACGACGCGAGTCTGCGGGGTTTTTTGTCGCCGGCGAAACCGTACGTCCCGCGCCTTTTCGAAAAAGCGCCCAGCCCCGGGCGGGCCGGGCGGAATGCCGCCGGTATGCCGGCGGCCGGAGGTCACGGATGTTCGGTACCGCCGGGCATCGCGACGCGGCGCAACGTGTCGTCGTTGCGCCGCCCGCGCAGCGTCATCCGGTGATGCGCCGCTTAGCTGCCGCGATACAGCGACTTCATTTCTTCGGCACTGGCCGGGCGCACGCCGATCGCACGTGAGCCCGATGCCGATGCGCCCTGCGCTTGTGCGCCATAGCCGCTGGCATCGGCGCCTTGCGCCTGGGCAAGCGCGCTGCGTTGCTGCTCGGCGACGCGCGCAGTGGCTGCCTGGATGGCTTCCGGATAGTGCGGATCTTCGCCGCGGGCGGTGTTGTAACCGGCCTGCTGGAGCTGAACCAGTTCGGCGCGGACCTGTGCGCGGGTCAGTGCCGAGCCGGGTTGCGCGAACGACACGACCGGGGCGACGAGAGCGGCAGCAACGACAACGGCTTGAACGAGCGACTTCATGATGACCTACCTCCAGATTTGTCTGATTTCGCGGTGAACACCCGTTCATCGCTGACAGATCGAAGTTTATGTAGGCGCATGCTTAAGAATAAGGCAGGTTTCAGGAAGACATCCTTCCTGGATTCAGGGTTAACCCTAGATTCATGAATTCGACATTTGGCCGCTCCGGCGCCGGATGCTCAAGCTCGAACACAACGTACGTGCCGCAAAAAACACGGCCCCGCGAAGCAGCAAGCTTCGCGGGGCCCGGAAACAACCGCCCGATCTCGTGCGGTTATCGGCAACGCGCTCGCGGCGGCAGCGATGCCGCACGCCGGCGCGAGCTTACTGGGTGTCGAGCGGGCACTTCAGGTTGCAGCCGTTCGGGTCACCCAGATCGCCCTTGCGGCGCAACGCCGACTTTTTGCCGTTCTGGTATTTCTGCGACGGCGCTGACGCCGCGAACGGCATCTGCGGATGCTCGGCCAGGCGGAACTGCTCGCTCAGGATCCCGCCGGGCACGCCGGGGGAATTCTGCGCGAACGCAAACGGCGAAACAGCGACCAGAAGCCCCGCGGTCAACGCTGCCGCGGCAAGGGGAACGGAAAATTTCATGGCGGGATGACGCCTGAACGGCGTGCTTGTTGGGACGTTGATCAAGCGGCAAGCGTAGCGCAAATCCCCCGCTGTTGCAGCGCGCTTCGCACGCTTGCCGTTACCGTGCGTTGCCGTCCGGCCCACCCGCGTCGGCCGTGCCCGCAAGCCCGGCCGCGATGCCGGTCAGCGTCCCGCATGCGGCCGGGTCGTAGCCGTCGAGATACGCGACGCGCTCGACGAAGCGCGCATCGCGCAGCAAGGCCAGCACGCCGGCGAGCGGATGCGAATCGAGCCGCGCGCGTTCGCACGCAAAGTAGTAGTCCTCGTCGACGACCGGGATGAAATCGAGCCCGAAATGATGGGCGGCCGGCTCGACGCCGAAGCCCAGATCGGCCATCCCGCTCGCGACGAACGCGGCGATCGCCGAGTGCGTGAGTTCGGCGGACGCATAGCCGTCGATACGCTCGGGATCGATGCCGATCGCGCGCAACGCGAGATCGAGCAGCATGCGCGTGCCCGACCCCGGCTGCCGGTTCACGAAGCGAATGTCGTTGCGCGCGAGATCGGCGAGCCCACGGATCTGCTTCGGGTTGCCGCGCGGCACGAACAGCCCCTGCTGGCGACGCGTCAGATGAATCAGCACGTGACGCGTGTCGTCGAGCCACGGCCGGTAGATCTGCGCGCACTGCTCGCGAAACGCGCCGCGCGGCAGATGGAATCCGGCCAGCTCGCATTCGCCGCGCGCGAGCGCCTGCACGGCCTCGACGCTCTCGCGATACTTGATGTCGACGGCTGCCTGCGCATCGACGAGCGCGGAAACGAGCGCCGCGACCGCGTAGCCGTGCGATGCATGGATGCGCACGGCGCCGTCGCGTTGCGCGAGCCGCCGGTTCAGGTCGCTCGCCACCTCGGCCGCCAGCGTGCGCAGGTTCCCGTCGAGACGGCTGCGCGCGAGGCGCTGCGCGTCGACGACCGCCTGCCCCAGCTCCGACAGCGTCGACCCCTTGCCGCGCGCGGTTTCGATCAGCTCGCCGCCGACGCACGACTCCAGCGCGCGCAGCAGCCCCCACGCGTGCCGATACGACAGCCCTTTCGCCTGCGCGGCCTGCGCGATGCTGCCCGTCTCGGCCACGAGCTCGAGCAAAGGCGCGACGTCCGACAGGCTTGCGGTGCGGCCCTCCGTGTCGCGTACGGTCAGATACGCGTCGCATTCAATTCGAATCAATTATGCACTCCGATTTCCTATTGCGACTGCGAAATCTTCCGCTTATCGTTGGGGAAAATCAATCAGTACGAAGTCCTGCTGCGCACTATATGCATTCGCAGCGCATATGAGACTTTGGAGGAGCATAAGCGATGTCCCCGAATTCCCCTGCGCCCGACGTGCTCGTCGAGCGCCATGCGCGCGCCGGCCGCTCGCTCGTCGCAATCCTGCACGCGATCCAGGACGACGCCGGCTACGTGCCGGCCGGCTGCGTCGCGCCGCTCGCGAAGGCACTGAACCTGTCGCGCGCGGAAGTGCACGGCGTGCTCACCTACTATCACCACTTCCGCACCGCACCGCCCGCGCGCGTGACGATCCAGATGTGCCGCGCCGAGGCGTGCCGCAGCATGGGCTGCGAAACGCTGGCGGCGCACGCGGAAGCGCGCACGGGCTGCCGGTTCGACGCCGCGCACGGCGATGGCGCCGCTGCGCACGCGCCGGGCGACGTCGCGCTCGAATCGGTCTACTGCCTGGGGCTGTGCGCACAATCGCCGTCGATGACGGTCAACGGCGTGCTGCACGCGAAGGTCACGCCCGAGAAGTTCGACGCGCTGCTCGCCGACGCGGCCGCCCACACCCCGGAGGCCGCATGACGACCCGCATCTACGTTCCGCGCGATTCGTCCGCACTGGCGCTCGGCGCCGACGCGCTTGCCGCCGCGATCGTCGCGGAGGCCGAGCGGCGCGGCGTCGCGATCGAACTGGTCCGCAACGGTACGCGCGGCTTGCTGTGGCTCGAGCCGCTGGTCGAAGTCGGCACGACCGCCGGGCGCGTCGGCTACGCGAACCTGTCGGCCGCCGACGTGCCCGCGCTGTTCGACGCGAACTGGCTCGACGGCGGCACGCATCCGAGCGGCGTCGGCCTCGTCGATGCGCTGCCCTATCTCGCGCGCCAGCAGCGCCTCACGTTCGCGCGCATCGGCCTGACCGATCCGCTGTCGATCGACGACTACCTGAAGCACGACGGCCTCGCCGGCCTGAAGAACGCGCTCGCGCTCGACGGCGACGCCGCGTGCGAGACGCTGATCGAATCGGGGCTGCGCGGCCGCGGCGGCGCGGCCTTCCCGGCCGGCATCAAGTGGCGCACGGTCCGGCAGGCCAGCGCGACGCAGAAGTACATCGTCTGCAACGCGGACGAAGGCGATTCGGGCACGTTCTCCGATCGCCTGATCATGGAAAGCGATCCGTACTGCCTGATCGAAGGGATGATCATCGCGGGCATCGCGACGGGCGCGACGCTCGGCTACATCTACGTGCGCAGCGAATATCCGCACGCGATCGCGGCGCTCGAAACCGCGATCGTGCGTGCCCGTGAAGCCGGCTGGCTCGGCGAGCACGTGCTCGGCTCCGCGCATGCGTTCGACCTGCACGTCGCGAAGGGCGCCGGTTCGTACGTGTGCGGCGAGGAAACGGCACTGCTCGAATCGCTCGAAGGCAAGCGCGGCGTCGTGCGCGCGAAGCCGCCGCTGCCGGCGCTCTCCGGCCTGTTCGGCCAGCCGACCGTGATCAACAACGTGATCACGCTCGCGACCGCGCCGGTGATCTTCGCGCGCGGCGCCGCGTTCTATCGCGACTACGGGATGGGCCGCTCGCGCGGCACGCTGCCGTTCCAGCTCGCGGGCAACATCCGCCACGGCGGGCTCGTCGAGCTCGCGTTCGGCGTCACGCTGCGCGAGCTGCTGTTCGACTACGGCGGCGGCACGGCGAGCGGCCGGCCCGCGCGCGCCGCCCAGGTCGGCGGCCCGCTCGGCACCTATCTGCCCGAACACCAGTGGGACGTGCCGCTCGACTACGAGGCCTATACGGCCATCGGCGCGGTCGTCGGCCACGGCGGCATCGTGCTGCACGACGACACGTCGAATCTCGCGGAGCTCGCCGAATACGCGATGAAGTTCTGCGCGATCGAATCGTGCGGCAAGTGCACGCCGTGCCGGATCGGATCGACGCGCGGCGTCGAGACGATCGCACGCATTCGCGAAGGCGATACGTCGGAGCGACAGGTCACGCTGCTGCGCGACCTGTGCGACACGATGCTCGCCGGCTCGCTGTGCGCGATGGGCGGGATGACACCGTACCCGGTGCTGTCCGCGCTCGATCATTTCCCCGAAGATTTCGGGCTCGCCGCCGGCAAGCAAGCCGCGTCGGGTCCGGTCAAGGCTGCGGCCTGACCCAGAAGGAGCCCTGCATGTCCCTCGACACGAACAACGTCCGCCAAGGCGGCTGCGGCTCAGGCCAATGCGCGTGCAAGAGCGCCGCACAGGCGCGCGCCTTCGATCCGTTCGACGACACCGACTACGGCACGCCGCAACGGCATGCCGACACCGACGTCACGCTCGAAATCGACGGCCAGCCGGTGACGGTGCCGGCCGGCACGTCGGTGATGCGCGCCGCGATCGAAGCCGGCGTCAACGTGCCCAAGCTCTGCGCGACCGATTCGCTCGAACCGTTCGGCTCATGCCGTCTGTGCCTCGTCGAAATCGAAGGCCGGCGCGGCTATCCGGCATCGTGCACGACGCCTGCCGAAGCCGGGATGAAGGTGCGCACGCAGTCGGATCGGCTGCAGTCGCTGCGCCGCAACGTGATGGAGCTGTACATCTCCGATCACCCGCTCGACTGCCTCACCTGCCCCGCCAACGGCGACTGCGAGCTGCAGGACATGGCGGGCGTCGTCGGCTTGCGCGAAGTGCGCTACGGCTTCGACGGCGCGAATCACCTGCGCGAGCAGAAGGACGAGTCGAATCCGTACTTCACGTACGATCCGTCGAAGTGCATCGTCTGCAACCGCTGCGTGCGCGCGTGCGAGGAAACGCAAGGCACGTTCGCGCTGACGATCGCCGCGCGCGGCTTCGAATCGCGCGTCGCCGCCGGCGAAAGCGAATCGTTCATGGACTCGGAATGCGTATCGTGCGGCGCGTGCGTCGCCGCCTGCCCGACCGCCACGCTGCAGGAAAAATCCGTCGTCCGGCTCGGCCAGGCCGAGCACTCGGTCGTCACGACCTGCGCGTACTGCGGCGTCGGCTGCTCGTTCAAGGCCGAGATGAAGGGCACGCAGGTCGTGCGCATGACGCCGCACAAGAACGGCCTCGCGAACGAAGGCCACGCGTGCGTGAAGGGACGCTTCGCGTGGGGCTACGCGACCCACAAGGACCGCATCACGAAGCCGATGATCCGCGAGAAGATCACCGACCCGTGGCGCGAAGTCAGCTGGGAAGAGGCGCTCACCTACGCGGCGACGCAATTCCGCAAGCTGCAGCAGAAGTACGGCCGCGATTCGATCGGCGGCATCACGTCGTCGCGCTGCACGAACGAGGAAACCTACCTCGTGCAGAAGCTCGTGCGCGCCGCCTTCGGCAACAACAACGTCGACACCTGTGCACGCGTGTGCCATTCGCCGACCGGCTATGGCCTGAAGGCGACGCTCGGCGAATCGGCCGGCACGCAGACCTTCGCGTCGGTCGACCACGCCGACGTGATCGTCGTGATGGGCGCGAACCCGACCGACGGCCACCCGGTGTTCGGCTCGCGCCTGAAGCGGCGCATCCGCGAAGGCGCGAAGCTGATCGTGATCGATCCGCGCCGCATCGACGTGGTCGACGGCCCGCACGTGAAGGCCGCGCACCACCTGCAGCTGCGCCCCGGCACCAACGTCGCGATCGTCAACGCGCTCGCGCACGTGATCGTCACCGAAGGGCTCGTCGCCGACGCGTTCGTCGCCGAGCGCTGCGAAGCGCGCGCATTCGAGCAATGGCGCGACTTCGTGTCGCGTGCCGAGAACTCGCCCGAAGCGACCGCCGATGTGACGGGCGTGCCGGCCGAAGTGGTGCGCGAAGCCGCGCGCCTCTATGCGACCGGCGGCAACGCCGCGATCTACTACGGCCTCGGCGTGACCGAACACGCACAAGGCTCGACGACGGTGATGGGCATCGCGAACCTCGCGATGGCGACCGGCAACATCGGCCGCGAAGGCGTCGGCGTCAATCCGCTGCGCGGCCAGAACAACGTGCAGGGCTCGTGCGACATGGGCTCGTTCCCGCATGAACTGCCCGGCTACCGCCACATCGGCGACGACAGCGTGCGCGCGCTGTTCGAACACGCATGGTCGGCCACGCTGCAACCGGAACCGGGGCTGCGCATCCCGAACATGTTCGACGCCGCGCTCGACGGCAGCTTCAAGGGGCTCTACTGCCAGGGCGAGGACATCGTCCAGTCGGACCCGAACACGCAGCACGTCGCCGCCGCGCTGTCGTCGATGGAATGCGTCGTCGTGCAGGACATCTTCCTGAACGAGACCGCGAAATACGCGCACGTGCTGCTGCCGGGCTCGACGTTCCTCGAGAAGGACGGCACGTTCACGAACGCGGAGCGCCGCATCTCGCGCGTGCGCAAGGTGATGCCGCCGCTCGCGGGCTACGCGGACTGGGAAGTGACGCTGCTGCTGTCGCAGGCGCTCGGCTACGACATGCATTACACGCATCCGTCGGAAATCATGGACGAGATCGCACGGCTCACGCCGACCTTCTCGGGCGTGTCGTACGCGAAGCTCGACGCGCTCGGCAGTATCCAGTGGCCGTGCAACGACCAGGCGCCGGACGGCACGCCGACGATGCACATCGACGCGTTCGTGCGCGGCAAGGGCCGCTTCGTGATCACGCAGTTCATTCCGACGCCGGAAAAGGTCACGCAGCGCTATCCGCTGATCCTGACCACGGGCCGCATCCTGTCGCAATACAACGTCGGTGCGCAGACGCGCCGGACCGAGAACGTCCAGTGGCACGAAGGGGACCGCCTCGAGATCCATCCGCACGACGCGGAAGATCGCGGGATCCGGACCGGCGACTGGGTCGGCATCGAATCGCGGGCGGGCCAGACGGTGTTGCGCGCGCTCGTGTCCGATCGCATGCAGCCGGGTGTCGTGTATACGACGTTCCACTTCCCCGAATCGGGCGCGAACGTGATCACGACGGACAGCTCCGACTGGGCGACGAACTGCCCGGAATACAAGGTCACGGCCGTGCAGGTGATGCCGGTCGCGCAGCCGTCCGACTGGCAGCGTGCGTACGCGCGCTTCAACTCGGAGCAGCTCGACCTGCTCGAGCGCCGCGCGGCCGCGCCGGCCGCCGTGACGACGGGCAAGTGAGGACGCGATGGACAACGGACACCTGATCGACATGGCCAACCAGATCGGCGCTTTCTTCGAATCGATGCCCGATCGCGAAGAAGCGCTGACCGGAATCGCCGAGCATATCCGGCGCTTCTGGGAACCGCGGATGCGTCGTGCATTGCTCGCCGCGCTCGACGACCCGTCGAGCGAAGCCGCTCAACGCGCGGCGCCGATCGTGCTCGCCGCGATCGCCGCGCACCGCGCGTCGCTCGTGCCGGCCGCAGTCTCCGCCTGAGCGCCCCGCTACGCGGGCAGCGACATGCCCGCGAACCAGCTTTCGCAGTGGCGCAGCAGCGCGTTCGCGTCGGTGGCCGTACGGCCGCGCGCCGCGATGTAACCATCGGGCCGCAGCAGGTAGAACGACGGCCGCGAGCGGCCGTATGCCTGCGCCAGCCCGTCCTCGCCGTCGCTTTCGGCATCGGCGACGCGCCAGGCGCGCACCGCGCCCGGCATGATCAGTTCCAGCCCCTGCGCGAGCGCCCGCGCATCCGCGGGCATCGGCGGCACGTCGTTCGCATCGCCCGCGTCGACGCCTGCCGGCTCCTCGAGCAGCAGCAGCGTGAAGCTCGCCGGGTCGTGCAGGTCGTATAGCCGCGCGGTGCCGGGTGCCCGCCCGAGCGGCCCGTCGACCACATGCACGAGCGCGTCCGGCGCACGCTCGCCGGCGCGCGGCCCGCCGTCGAGCACGCGCTCGAGCGTGAGCGGGCTTTTCCGGTATTGCACGCCAAGCTCGCTGACGGTGCGCCGCACCGCGTCGCGCACGGGCCCGAACGTCGCCAGCAGCGGCACGACGTGATCGCGCAGCAGCTTCATCGCGCCGTGATCGGCTTCGACGATCTGCGTGACGAGGCCTGTCTGCCGCAATACGTCACGCTCGATCGGATGGCGCTCCGCGTGATACGTGTCGAGCAGCCGCTCCGGCGTGCCGCCGCCAAGCACGCGCGCGAGCTTCCAGCCGAGATTGAACGCTTCCTGCATGCCCGTGTTCATGCCCTGCGCGCCTGCCGGGCTGTGAACGTGCGCGGCGTCGCCCGCGAAGAACACGCGCCCGTGACGCAGCCGGGCGACCATCCGGCTATGCAGCCGGAAATACGACGACCACGCGAGGTCGCTCGGCGCGATCGACGCACCGACGCGGGCGCGCACGATCGCCTCGCATTGCGCGAGCGACGGTGGCGGCGCATCGGGAGATGCATCGCCAGGCGGCCGGTCGGCGACGAGCCGGTAGCGGCCGCCGCCCATCGGGAACAGCCCCGCGATGCCGTCGGGCGTCGTGAACAGGTGGATCTCTTCTTCCGGCCAGTCGGGTATCGCCGAGAAATCGGCGAGCAGGAAGGTCTGCTCGAACGCTTGCCCGGCGAAGCCGAGGCCAAGCAGATGGCGCACCGTGCTGTGCGCGCCGTCGGCGGCGATCAGGTAGGACGGCGCGAACGATCGTTCACGCCCGTCGGCGCCGCGGATCGTCACGTCGAGCGACGTGCCGCCCGCGTCGCACGCCGTGAGCGTGACGCCGCGTTCGACCGTCACGCCGAGGCCGGCCAGGTGCTCGGCGAGCAGCTGCTCGGTGATGCTCTGGTCGAGAAACAGCAGGTACGGATAGCGCGTTTGCAGCGGATCGAAATCGAGCCGCGCGATCACGCGGCCGCCCGCATGCAGCGCGGCCGCGTGCGCGCGATGCCCCAGCACGAGAAACGGTTCGACCGCGCGATGCTGCTCCAGCATTTCGAGCGTGCGCGCCTGGATGCCGATCGCACGCGAATACGGCGCGGGCGTGGTGAGCCGGTCGATGATGCGTACCGGCACGCGGGCGCGCGCGAGACTCATTGCGGCGGCAAGGCCGGTCGGGCCTGCGCCGACGATCAGCACGGGCGGGATGTCGAGCAGTGTGTCAGCCATGTGCGCCTCGATGACACGCGATCCTGCAAGTCTACGCCGCTCCGCGTGACGGGGCCATATGCCGACCGGCCAATCTGGGGCGCCCGCGCGCAGTGTGGGAAAATACGCGCTTTCCGCCAGTTTTCGCGTCATGGATTCCGCATTCGACCGAGCGTACGCCGCGCACCGCGCGGGCCGCCTCGCCGAGGCCGAGCACGGCTATCGTGCCGCGCTCGGCACCAATCCCGCCGACGCCGACGCGCTGCATCTGTTCGGCGTGCTGCGGCATCAGCAGGGCCAGCATGCCGAGGCAGCCGATCTCGTCGGGCGTGCGGTCGAATTGCGCCCGGGCGACGCCGCGCTGCAGCTCAATCTCGGCAACGCGCTGAAGGCGCTCGGCCGGCTCGACGAAGCGATCGAGCGGTTTCGCAACGCGCTGACGCTCGCGCCCGAATTCCCGCTCGCGCACTACAACCTCGGCAACGCGTACGCGGCGCTGCAGCGCCACGAAGATGCCGTCGACGCGTTCGGCCGCGCACTTCGGCTCACGCCCGACGACGCGTCGATCCACAACAATCTCGGCAACGCGCTGAACGCGCTCGGCCGTCACGACGATGCGCTCGCCGCGTTCCATCGCGCACTCGAGCTGCGGCCCGGACATGCCGGCGCGCACAACAATCTCGCGATGGCGCTGAACGCGATGGGCCGGGCCGACGACGCGATCGCGCACTTCCAGGCGGCGATCGCCGCGCAGCCGCGCTTCGTCGCCGCGCATTTCAATCTCGGCAATACGTTCGAGGCGCTCGGCCGTCACGGCGAAGCCGCTGCGGCGTTCGAAGCCGCGCTCGCGCTCCACCCGCCGTTCCCGCTCGCCCTGTTCGGGCTCGCGAACGCGCTGTGCGCGCTCGGGCGCCAGCGCGAAGCGCTGCCCTACTACGAACGCGCGGTCGGCCTCGATCCGTCGTTCAGTCTCGCGTGGCTGAACCTCGGCAATGCGCATCACGCACTCGGCGCGCACGAAATGGCGCTGCGCGCGTTCGACCAGGCGCTGCGCGTCGCGCCCGATCTGAAGCTCGCGCAACTGCACCGCGCGGTCACGCTGCTGACGCTGGGCGACTTCACACGCGGCCTGCCCGCGTACGAAACGCGTCACGACACGCCGGGCGCGACGCCGCTCGGCACACTGCCGCGCTGGCAAGGCGAGCCGATTGCGTCGCGCACGCTGCTGATCCGCGCGGAACAGGGCTTCGGCGACACGCTGCAGTTCGTCCGCTTCGTGCCGCTGGCCCGCGCGCGCTGCGCGCGCGTCGTGCTCGAAGTGCAGCCGGAGCTCGTCGCGCTGCTCGCGCCGGCGGCGACGCGCTGGCGCGTGACGCTCGTCGCACAGGGCGCGGCGAAGCCGCCGGCGGCGGACGTCGCGTGCACGCTGATGAGCCTGCCTTTCCTGCTCGGTATGCAGCCGTCCGACATCGTCGCGGGCAAGCGTTACCTCGACGCGCCGGACAGCGCGCGCCGGCGCTTTCGCGGCTCGCTCGGCGGCCAGTCGAAGCGCAAGTTCGGCCTCGCGTGGTCGGGGCGCCGCCAGGCGCAGGAAAACCGCTCGATGCCGTTCGACGCGCTCGCGCCGCTGCTCGCGCTGCCGGACATCGACTGGGTCGTGCTGCAGCCCGCGCTCGACGACGACGAACGGGCGCGCGTCGACGCGCATCCGCGCGTGCATCACCTCGACGGGCGGCTGAACGACTTCGCCGACACGGCCGCGCTGATCGAACGGCTCGACGGCGTCGTCACGATCGATACGGCCGTCGCGCATCTGGCGGGCGCGCTCGGCAAGCCGCTGTGGATCATGCTGCCGTTCGCGCCCGACTGGCGCTGGTTCACCGGCGATGACTGCCCGTGGTATCCGCACGCCAGGCTGGCCCGCCAGTCCGCACCGGGACAATGGCTCGAGGTGGCAGCGACGGTCGCCGACGCGCTGCGCGCCGCGTGAATTCCGAAAGCCGATGAGAAAAGGGAGCGCGGCACGCTCCCTTGTTTCACCCGACGTCGCGCGATGCAGGCGGCGTCAGGCCGCCTTGTACTGGTTGCGCGCCTCGCGCGTGCGATACAGCACGAGCGTCGCGATCAGCCCGCAAAGCGCCGCGACGCTCAGCCACAGCCCCGGTGCGGCCTTGTTGCCGGTCTGGTGGATCAGCAACGTCGAGATCGCGGGCGTGAAGCCGCCGATCGTCGTCGCCAGGCTGTATGCGAGCGAGAAGCCGGCGGTGCGCACGTCGACCGGCATCACTTCGGTCAGCGCGACGACCATCGCGCCGTTGTAGGAGCCGTACAGGAACGACAGCCACAGCTCGACCGCCAGCAGCCGCAGGAACGACGGTTCGGCCACGAGCCACAGCACGGCCGGATAGGCCGACAGCAGCGTGAGCACCGTGAACGCGATCAGCACCGGTCGGCGGCCGATGCGATCCGACAGCGCGCCGGACAGCGGCAGCCACACGAGGTTGGACAGGCCGACGCAGACGGTCACGACGAGTGCGTCGAGCGACGACAGGTGCAGCACTTCCTTGCCGAACGTCGGCGTATATGCGGTGATCATGTAGAACGACACCGTCGTCATGATCACCATCCCCATGCCCGCGATCACGACACCCCAGTTCTCGAGCATCGAACGCATGATCTCGCCCATCGTCGGACGGTGACGCTTCGCGAGGAACTCGTCGGTTTCCTTCAGCGAACGACGGATCAGGAACAGGAACGGTACGATCAGGCAGCCGATCAGGAACGGAATGCGCCAGCCCCACGCGCTCATGTCCTCGGCCGGCAGCACGCGGTTCAGCAGCACGCCGACAAACGCGGCGAACACGACGGCCACCTGCTGGCTGCCCGATTGCCACGACGTATAGAACCCCTTGTGGCCCTTCGTCGCGATCTCCGACAGGTAGACCGACACGCCGCCCAGCTCGACACCCGCGGAAAAGCCCTGCAGCAACCGGCCGAGCAGCACGAGCGCCGGCGCGAGCACGCCGATCGTCGCGTAGCCGGGAACCCCGGCCACCGTCAGCGTGCCGAGGGCCATCAGGCCGAGCGTCAGGATCAGCCCCTTGCGGCGGCCGTGATGGTCGATGTACGCGCCGAGCACGATCGCGCCGACCGGGCGCATCAGGAAGCCCGCGCCGAACACCGACAGCGACAGCATCAGCGACGCGAACGCGTTACCGCTCGGAAAGTAGGTTTTCGCGATGGCCGACGCGTAATACCCGTAGACCATGAAGTCGTACATTTCCAGGAAGTTGCCGCTGACGACCCGGAACACGGTGCGGACTTTCGATTCCTGCGCGACGGCGTGTGTTGCTGCTGTGGACATGTTGTTCTCTCGGTTCGGATGGCGCGACATCCGCGCCGTGTGAGCCGGCGATGCGTGTCGCACCGGTCGGCGCGCACGGACATCGCCACCATCCGGCGGCACGTCGCGCAACGATGCGCACGCCGGCATGGCCCGCAAATGATGCCACGCGAAGCCGACAGTTGCCTTGGAGCGGGCCGGCAGTCGCTGTTGCCGACCGCGCATCCGGCCCGTGCGGATCGGACAGCCCCTGTCGAAAGGCGCATCAAAGTCGGATCAATCCGATCGACCGATCGCCCCGGCACGAGTCGCGGAGGTGCCCACGCACAGACTTACTTCGACCATGCGTCGCGACTGTCGCACCGCAGCCCAACCGACCTGCTTCGCACGCTTCCCGGCCGACGGCCACCCAATAAAAAACCCGGCGAAGCAGGCTTCGCCGGGTTTCGTTCGTGCGTCGATCCAATGGACCGACCTGTCGTCACTTGCGTGCGGGCAACCCGGTGTCGGCTTGCCGCTGGAGTTGCCGCACCTGCTCCTGCAGATCGCGCAGCTGCGCCTGCGCGGCCCGCTTCTCGACCTGCAGCGCCTGTGTCTGCTGCCGCGCCGACTGCTGCCGCTGCGCGACCTCGGCCTGCTGACTGCGCGCGACGCTCAGATCGGCCTGCAGTTGCTGCGCGCGATTCGCCTGCAGCGCGATCACGCGTTCGAGGAACGTCTTCTGCGCCTGCAGTTCGGTGCGACGGATCTCGACGTCCGCGAGCTGCACCGTCTGCTGGACGAAGTTCGCGTACACCCTCTCCGCGCGGCTCTTCTCCTGCGACTTGATCACGCGCCACAGATGCTTGTCCTGGAACAGCGCGACGTAATACGTCATCTCGCGCTGATCGAACATCAGGCTCGCGCCATAGCTGCCGTTGTAGGTGGTGCGCATCTCGACGATCCGCCCGTCTTGCAGCATCTGCGTGAGTTCGGCCACGTTGCCTTGCGCGGCGGCATCCGTCGCGGACGCGGGGGACGCCGTCGCCGGCGCGCCATCGCCGCTCAGGCTCGTCACCGCGGGGCGCGTACCGGCAGCGGGCGCGCTCGCATCGGCCGACCATGCTGCGCCCGCGTGCACGCAGGCGGCCATCGCAACGATCCACGTTGCGCATCGTGCGGGGGAAAATTTTCGGAAGACCAACGTCAGACTCCGGCGTACGAATCGGGAGTCGCGATTATCGTTCAAAACGAAACGGCCGCATCTCGAATTTACGGGATGCGGCCGGCCTGCCTGCGACGCGATGCGAGCGCCGGCTACAGGCGCGTTTCGCGTGCCGCGCGCAGGAATGCGTCGAGCAACGGCGTGCAGTCGAGCAGCTCGGAGCCGCCCGCGCGATGGAACTCGGGGTGCCATTGCACGCCGACGACGAACGGCGCGCGCCGGTAGCGGATGCCTTCGATGATCCCGTCGCCGGCCGACACGGCCTCGATGTTCAGATCGCGGCCGAGATCGCGGATCGCCTGATGGTGGATCGAGTTCACGATCGCTTCGCTGCGCCCGGGAAACATGCTCGCGAGCGTCGACGAGTCGGGAAAGCGGATCGAATGGCGATGCTGGTCGTAATGCTCGCTCACGTGCGGATGCGCGGTCGGCACGTCGGTCGCGATGTCCTGGTATAGCGAGCCGCCGAATGCGACGTTGATCAGCTGGCAGCCGCGGCACACGCCGAGCACCGGCTTGCCGGACTCGACGAACTCGTGAAACAGCTCGAGCTCGTACATGTCGCGCACGCGGTCGCCCGGCCATTCGGGACGCGCATCCGATGCCGCGTAGGTTTGCGGCGACACGTCGGCGCCGCCTTGCAGCAGCAGGCCGTCGAGATGCTTCGCGTAGTCGCGCAGGCGGATGTTGCTCGGATGCAGCATGCCCTGATGGCCGACGGTCGGAATCATGAACACGAGCACGTCACGCGACATCACCCAGTGCGCGATCGATTCCTCGAGATACTGCAGGGTCTTGCCGCGCAAACCCTTCGCACCCGGCTCCGGATGGAAGATCCGCGCCGACACGCCGATACGCAACGTGCGCTGCGTGATCCGCTGGCCGGCGCGGTCGAACAGCCGGCGCGCACGCGCCGCGACGATGCGGCCGAACACCGACCATGGCGTGTCGCTGTTCTTCAGGTAAGCCGGCGGCGCATTCTGCGCGCTCGCGGGCGGCGGCCGCGGCGTGTCGAAATCGGGCTGCGCGCCAAAACCGGGCGGCGCGGCACCGGCTTTTGGCGCGGCGGTGGGTTCAGCAGCGGGTTCGGAAGCGGATTCGGCAGCGGGCGTCGTGCCCGCGGCGCCCGGCTCCGACGCCGCCGTGACCGGCGATGGGCCGTCCGCAGCGACATCCTCGGCCGCGGCAGCCTGCGCGACGGAGGATTGCGTGGCGGGTACCTCCGGCGCGTGTGCCGGATCGGAACGGGGGGAACGGGAAGACGCGGAAGGGGTGCCGGTCAGACCGGCCGAGGAAGGCGTGGTTTCGCTCATGACGATGGTCTGGTGCGTCGCTCGCGCGTATTTGGATTGACGAAGATTCATTATGCTTCAGTGCACGATCGCGCGGTAAACCTGCAACATCCTGTCGATATTGTTGCAAGTCGTCGCATGCGGCGCCGGACGCGTCAGAGTAAGTCGTCTGGCGGCCTCGAAGGGTCGCCCCGGTGAACTGGACATCAGTGATATATCACAATAATATTCACGGATTGCCTATCTTCCCTGATCACTCGCGCCATGATCGTGCTCCAGCCGGCCTCCGCATGAACGCCCTGCCCGATGCCCTACCCGACCGCCCCGCCGCCTCGGCGCTCAGCCTCGCCGAGCGCGCGTACGCGCTGATCCAGCGCGACATCATCACGATGCGCCTGAAGCCCGGCGCCGCGCTCAACGAAGCCGACCTCGTCGCACGCACCGGCATCGGCCGCACGCCCGTCCATCAGGCCGTGCACCGGCTGGTGCTCGAAGGGCTGCTGTCCGTGATGCCGCGCAAGGGGCTGCTGGTGCAACCGCTGTCGCTCGACGACATCGTTGCGGTGATCGACGTGCGGCGCATCAACGAAGCGCACTGCGTCGAGCTCGCCGCCCGCCATGCGATGCCCGACGATCTCGCCCGCATCGCCGCGCTGCTCGATAACGGGCAGGCGTGCGTCGACACGCACGACGTCGAGGGCATGATGGAGCTCGACCGCGCGTTTCATCAGGCGATCGCCGCGGCGGCACGCAATACGGTGCTCGCGGAGATCCTGCGCGCGCTGCACGAACGCTCGCTGCGCTTCTGGTTCGTGACGCTGTCCGAACCGCACCATCTGTCCGACGTCCAGCGCGAGCACCGCGAACTGTTCGAGCGGCTGTCCGCACGCGACGCCGCCGGCGCGCGCGCGGCCGTCGAACGCCATATCGATTCGTTTCGCGCCACCCTTGTCCAACATCCCCTGAGCCGCCCATGACCACTTTCACGCCCTTCCCCCCGCTCGCCCGGCTCGCCGCCGACCTCGCCGCCGGCCGGACCACGAGCCGCGCGCTCGTCGACGTCGCGCTCGAACGGATCGCCGATCCGTCGGGCCAGGGCGCGGCCGTCTTCACCGAAGTCGACGCCGACAACGCGCGCGCGGCCGCCGACGCGCACGATCGGCTGCGTGCCGCCGGCACCGTGCTGTCGCCGCTCGCGGGCATCCCCGTGTCGGTGAAGGACCTGTTCGACGTCGCGGGCCAGGTGACGCGCGCCGGCTCGCGCGTGCTCGACGGCGCGCCGCCCGCGCAGGCCGATGCGGTCGCCGTCGCGCGGCTCAAGCGTGCGGGCGCGGTGCTGGTCGGCCGCACCAACATGAGCGAGTTCGCGTTCTCCGGGCTCGGCCTGAATCCGCACTTCGGCACGCCGCGCTCGCCGTATCACCGCGACGTACCGGGCGACGCACGCATTGCCGGCGGCTCGTCGTCCGGCGCGGCCGCGTCCGTCGCCGACGGGATGGCGGCCGTCGCGCTCGGCACCGACACCGGCGGTTCGATCCGGATTCCGGCCGCGCTGTGCGGGCTCACGGGCTTCAAGCCGACCGCGAGCCGGATTCCGACGCAAGGCGGCGTGCCGCTGTCGACGACGCTCGACTCGTTCGGCCCGATCGGCCTGACGGTCGCCTGCTGCGCGCTCGTCGACCGGATGCTCGCGGGTCTCGAGCCGCACGTGCCGGCCGCGCGGCCGCTCGAAGGCGTGCGGCTCGGCGTGCTGACCAACTATGTGACGGACGGCGTCGACGCCGACGTCGCCACCGCGCTCGACGCATCGCTGAAGCATCTCGAAGCCGCCGGCGCAATCGTCACGGAAGTGCGCTTTTCCGCGCTCGACCGGCTGCCGGACATCAACCGCTTCGGCTTCTCGCCGATCGAGGCGTACGCGTGGCATCGCCCGCTGCTCGCGCAGCACCGCGACCGATACGACCCGCGCGTGCTGTCGCGCATCCTGAAGGGCGAGCCGGCGAGCGCGGCCGACTATCTCGACCTGCTCGCCGCCCGCCAGGCGATGCTGGACGAAGCGGCACACACGGTCTGGTCGCGCTTCGACGCACTCGTCGCCCCGACGGTGCCCGTCGTGCCGCCGCGCATCGCCGAACTCGAAGCGGACGACGCCGCGTTCACGCGCACCAATGCGCTGATCCTGCGCAACCCGAGCGCCTTCAACTTCCTCGACGCATGCGCGCTGTCGCTGCCGTGCCATCCGCGCGACGCGGCGCCGGTCGGCCTGATGCTCGCCGCCGCGCCGCATCGCGACGACGCGCTGCTCGCGATCGGCCAGGCGGTCGAGGCCGTGCTGAACACGATTCGATGATCGCGCAAGCGCAATGTCGGTGGACGGGTGCGGCAGGGTGCCGCACGCGCGCTGTCAGTTTCGTGCCAGATCGTTCGCGCTAAAATCGCGCGATTGTTTATCGGACCGACCAACGACAGGAATCCCGCCGACATGAATGACTCCACGCTCGCACTCCGCCGTGAACGCCGCCTGCTGATGCTGCTCGGCTGGGTGTGCATCGCCTTGCTGGCCGGCGCGCTGTACCTGCAATATGTGAAGAACGAGGATCCGTGCCCGCTGTGCATCATCCAGCGCTACTTCTTCGCGGCGATCGGCATCTTCGCGTTCCTGGCGGCCGGTATCCGCAACTGGCGCGTCATCTGGGTGTTCGAGCTGCTGATCGCGATCGCCGCGGCCGGCGGCGTCGGCACCGCCGCGCGGCACCTGTCGATCCAGATGAATCCGGGCTTCAGCTGCGGCTTCGACACGCTGCAGCCGATCGTCGACAGCCTGCCGCCCGCCCAGTGGTTCCCCGGCATGTTCAAGGTCGCCGGCCTGTGCGAGACAGTCTATCCGCCGATTTTCGGCATCCTGCTGCCCGGCTGGGCGCTGATCGGCTTCGCCGTGATCCTGGTCGCGGTCGCGTCGAGCCTCTGGCGCCATCGCCGCAAGCTGGCAGGCTGACCGGTCGGGGCCACGTAGCCGCCCCGCGTTCGTTCGGCGCCGCCGGCGACGTCCCGCGCGGGCGCACCCTGCCGGCCGCACCTCGCCGGCCACGGCTGGCCGGCCGCGCCTGGCCGGCCACGCGTAAACACCTAACCCCGCCGCAGCCCGGATTTTCGGGCGAACGCACATCGCACGACATCCGCGCGACCTCCACGCGCATGCCCCGCCACGCAAGCGTTTCGGCCCGATGCGCGCGCACCGACGCCCCCGATCCCGCGCGGCGGGCCTATGATCGACATGATCGCTGCCTGATAGCCCGGATCACCGCCCGGTGATGTTCCCGCCGCGTTGCGGTGCTATCTTTGCGACTGGATGGCGATCTACGTGCGCGAGGCCAGGCGGTCTCACCTCCTGCGTAACGCGCGCCCGATCCGCAATGTCGACTGGATTTCTCATGACAACGCACACCATCCGCATCCGTCACCCTCATGGCGTCCGCCCGTCCCGCGGAGCCGTTCGCGCGCGCCCGCGGCGCCCCGCCGCCGCACCGCATCGACCGTGCGGCCGGCCTGCGTCGCTCCCGTCAGTCCTCGTTATCGCCTCGCCCGCCAGCGCGCGCCGCGCGTCGTGCCGCGTCGTCGTGAACGGAGCGTGCTGATGGAAGCGTGGATCGGCGATCTGCAGCAATTGCTCGCGCACGGCGAAGCGGCCGTGCTCGTGACGGTCGCGCATACCGACGGCTCCGCGCCGCGCGAGGCCGGCACCAAGATGCTCGTCACGCGCGACACGGCCCGCCATACGATCGGCGGCGGTCATCTGGAATGGAAGGCGATCGAAATCGCACGGCATCTGCTGAAAGACGGCGCGCACGTGCCCCACGCGCGCAGGCTCGAACGGCTCGCGCTCGGCCCGAGCCTCGGTCAGTGCTGCGGCGGCGCGGTCGTGCTCGCGTTCGAGCGGCTCGATGTCGGCGACCTCGGCTGGATCATGTCGCTCGCGAAGCGCGTCGCGGCCGGCGCCGCGACCGTGCGTAGCGTATCATTCGGCCCCTCGCCGGGCGCGCCGCTGCTGAGCGAGCCCGAATCGCCCGCCGCGCGTGCCGACTGCCTGCTGTGGGAAACCGGCGGCGTGTCGCTGATGACCGAGACGATCGCGCCGTATGCGTTCCCCGTCATGCTGTTCGGCGCCGGACACATCGGCACCGCGCTCGTGAAGGTGCTGGCGACGCTACCGTGCCACGTGCGCTGGATCGACGGGCCCGCTGCGGTATTCCCGCCGGCCGAGGCGCTCGTCGGGATCGGCAATCTCGCGATCGACGCGGTGGCCAGCCCGGCCGACGCCGTCGACACGGCGCCGCCGCACGCGTACTTCGTCGTGATGACGCACGACCACGCACTCGATTTCGTGCTGGCCGAGCGCATCCTGCGGCGCGGCGACTACGCGTACTTCGGGATGACCGGCTCGCGCACCAAGCGCATGCAGTTCGATCATCGGCTCGCAGCG
The DNA here is from genome assembly GCF_040545115.1 of Burkholderia sp. 567. Taxonomy (NCBI): domain Bacteria; kingdom Pseudomonadati; phylum Pseudomonadota; class Betaproteobacteria; order Burkholderiales; family Burkholderiaceae; genus Burkholderia; species Burkholderia sp. 567. The sequence continues at coordinate 469,408 of NZ_JBEPLG010000001.1, read as the reverse complement.
ATCGGCATCGACCCGGCCCAGGTCGCGCGGATGCGCTGCCCGATCGGCGTCGAAGGCATCATCGACAAGGCGCCCGAAGTCATCGCGATCTCGGTGGCCGCGCAGTTGCTGCAGGCCGTCGAGGCGAACGCACCCGCGCAGGCTTCCCCTACCTTCTGACCGACCAAGAACAACGCCATGACCCCGACATTCAAGGACAAGATTGCCCGTGCACCGAAAGCGGAACTGCACATCCATATCGAAGGCTCGCTCGAGCCGGAACTGATTTTCGCGCTCGCGCAACGCAACGGCGTGAAGCTCGCGTACGAGTCGATCGACGCGCTGCGCGCCGCGTACGCGTTCACCGACCTGCAGTCGTTCCTCGACATCTATTACGCAGGCGCGAGCGTGCTGCTGACCGAGCAGGATTTCTACGACATGACGGCCGCGTACTGCGAACGCGCGCTCGCCGACAACGTCGTCCACACCGAACTGTTCTTCGACCCGCAGACGCACACCGAACGCGGCGTGCCGATCGAAACGGTGGTGGCCGGCATCGACCGCGCGCTCGCCGACGCCGAGCCACGCGGGCTGTCGAGCAAGCTGATCCTGTGTTTCCTGCGCCACCTGTCCGAAGAAGACGCGCTCGCGACGTTCGAATCCGCGCGGCCGCTGTTCGAACGCTATCGCCGCCGGCTGATCGGCGTCGGCCTCGACTCGTCCGAGCTCGGCCATCCGCCGGCGAAGTTCGCGCGCGTGTTCGAGAAGGCCCGTGCGCTCGGGCTGAAGCTCGTCGCGCATGCGGGCGAGGAAGGCCCGCCCGCCTACATCCACGAAGCGCTCGACGTGCTGAAGGTCGACCGGATCGACCATGGCGTGCGCAGCATCGAGGACGCGGCGCTCGTCGAACGCCTCGCACGCACGCGCGTGGCGCTGACCGTGTGCCCGCTGTCGAACCTGAAGCTGTGCGTGTTCGACGACATGGCGAAGCACACGCTGAAGGCGCTGCTCGATCGCGGCGTCGCGGTGACGATCAACTCCGACGATCCGGCCTACTTCGGCGGCTACGTCAACGACAACTACTTCGCGACGGTCGACGGGCTGCAGCTGACGGACGCCGAAGTGCATACCGTGATCCGCAACGGCTTCGAGGCATCGTTCGTCGACGCGGCAGCGCGCGACGCGCTGATCGCGCGTCTCGATTCGTACTGGCAGGCCGCGTGACGGCCGGCATCGAGGTTCGCTAGACAGATGAAACAGCGCGACGACATCCGCTTCGTGACGACCGGTTCGGCCCTGCGCCGCGCCGGCCGCATGCGTGCGCGGCGCCTGCACGCCGGCATCGCGTCCGCCGCTCGCGCGGCGACGGCGTTGCGCGTCGTCGTGCACCGAAGCCTGTCGTTGCGGCGCGTCATGCCGCTCGCCGCCGCGCGCGTCGCGATTGCCGCGCCGTCCGCCGGCAACCGCGTGATGGCGGCCGCGACGCTCGCGTGCGCACGCACAGTCCGCGGCGCGCCCGCCTTCTCGCGCCGCCGCATCGCGCATGCACGGCCGCGCCCTTCATACCGTCGCCCGTGCGGCACCGACCGTTTTCTTCTGTTCGCCTTACCTTGATGCAGGACCATTCGTCATGACGCAAACCGCTTTCCGTTCCCAGCTGCTGACCTTCAACGGCGACCCGGCGCAGTCGAGCCAGGCCGCGAACCACGAGACCGACGGCCTGCTGATCGTCGACGACGGCAAGGTCGTCGCGGCCGGCCCGTATGCGCGGCTCGCCCCGACGCTCGCGCGCGACGCGATCGTCCACGACCTGCGCGACAAGCTGATCGTGCCCGGCTTCATCGACACGCACATCCACTATCCGCAGACGGACATGATCGCGTCGCCGGCCCCCGGCCTGCTGCCGTGGCTCGACAAGTACACGTTCCCGACCGAGCGCAAGTTCGGCGATCCTGAGCATGCGCGCGAGGTCGCCGACTTTTTCGTCGACGAACTGCTCGCGTGCGGCACGACGAGCGCGCTCGTCTACTGCACGGTGCACAAACAGTCGGCCGACGCGCTGTTCGCGGCAAGCGCTGCCCGCGACGTGCGGATGATCGCGGGCAAGGTGCTGATGGACCGCAACTGCCCCGAGTTCCTGCGCGACACCGCGCAATCGGGCTATGACGACAGCGCCGAGCTGATCGGCCGCTGGCATGGCAACGGCCGCCAGCTGTACGCGCTCACGCCGCGCTTCGCGCCGACGTCCACCGAGGCGCAGCTCGAGGCGTGCAGCGAACTCGCGCGCCGCCATCCGGACGTGTTCGTGCAGAGCCACGTCGCGGAAAACGTCGATGAAGTGAAATGGGTCGCGGAGCTGTTCCCCGGCCACCGCAGCTATCTCGACATCTACGATCGCTACGGGCTGCTGCGTCCGCGCGCGGTGTACGGCCACTGCATCCACCTCGACGACGAGGACCGCCGCCGGATGGCCCAGACGCGCACCGTCGTCGCGCACTGCCCGACGTCGAACTTCTTTCTCGGCAGCGGACTGTTCGACTTCGACAAGGCCGGCGAATACGGCGTGCCGGTCACGCTCGCGACCGACGTCGGCGGCGGTACGTCGTTCTCGATGCTGCAGACGATGAACGAAGCGCACAAGGTCGCGCGGCTGTCGGGCCACCACCTGAGCGCGACGCGGATGTTCTGGCTCGCGACGGCCGGCGCCGCGCAGGCGCTCGATCTCGCCGACACGGTCGGCACGCTCGGGCCGCGAACCGAAGCCGACTTCATCGTGCTCGACCCGCAGGCCACGCCGCTGCTCGCGCGCCGCACGAAGCGCGCGGATTCGCTCGAGGAACTGCTGTTCGCGTTCGCGCTGCTCGGCGACGATCGCGCCGTGTACCGCACGTACGCGGCCGGCCGGCTCGTGCACGAGCGCGGTGCCGCACGCCGCGCCGCCGCCTAACGCGCGCGCGTTTGCCCGCTCCCTCTCCCGCTCCGGCGTGCGCCACGGCGCATCCCGGAGCCGCCGGATTCGCTCCGCCCGCCGCACGCGCCGTGCTAGAATTCGGCCCTCATTGGGGAGTAGCCGCTCCGCTCGATGTCCCGCGCTCCCGGCGCGCATCGTGACGGAGGCGTCCGTCAACAGACTTGGCCGTTCATCGGCCATGGCGGACGCAGCCACCGAGGCCTGGCGAGACCGATGGTTCACTGCGCGCCGTATCAGGGCCCGGCGCGCGGCGGATCGTCGCTCGCACGCACAACATCGGCCCGTGGAACCCCATACGTGTCTCAAGCCTTCCTGATCTCCACCGGCGCCGTCGCCCTCGCTGAAATCGGCGACAAGACCCAACTGCTGTCCCTCGTGCTGGCCGCGCGCTATCGCAAGCCGGTGCCGATCATTCTCGGCGTGCTCGTCGCGACGCTCGTGAACCACGGCTTCGCCGGTGCGTTCGGCGAGTGGCTGGGCATACTCGTCACGCCGTCGATCATGCGCTGGGCGCTCGCGTTCTCGTTCATCGCGATGGGGTTGTGGATCCTCGTGCCGGACAAGCTCGATGCCGACGAAGCCAATGCGACCCGCTCGCGGCTCGGTGTGTTCGGCGCGACGCTCGTCGCGTTCTTCCTCGCGGAAATGGGTGACAAGACGCAGATCGCGACCGTCGCGCTCGCCGCGCGCTTCCAGGATTACATCGGCGTGGTGGCCGGCACGACCTTCGGGATGATGCTCGCGAACGTGCCCGCGATCCTGCTGGGCGACCGTTTCGCGCACCGGCTGCCGACGAAGCTGGTGCACGGCATCGCGGCCGTGCTGTTCGTCGTGCTGGGCGTGCTGGCGTTGCTGGGCGTCGGGTTCTGACACATACAACGCAGGCAACTGGCGCGGCCGGGCGGCCGCGCCGGTGTCGACAGCGCGTTACTTCGCGACCGCCGCACCCGAGGCCGGCACGGCCGGCACCGCACGCTCGTTGGCGGCCGGCGCCGCGGGCCCGCCGCGCTTGTCGACCGGCAGCCGCACCGTGCGGATCGCGCCGTTCGCCAACGGGAAATCGGCGAGCGCGCTGCGCGCGAGGAACGGCATCGCATACAGCAGCGCACCGTTGTCGCCGGTGGTGCGCGCGGTCACGTTGTAGACCTCCTTGCCGGTCGCACGCTCGGTGATCCGGATGCCGAGCGTGTAGTCGAACACCTGGTAGGTCTGCGCGACATAACCGGCCGGCATCGGCCCCCAGGGCCCCCACGGGCCCCACGGCCCGCCCCGCCAGTACGGCCCCGGGCCCGCGAACCACGGGTCGTAGTAGACCGGCTGCGGCACCGTCACCAGATCGCTGCCGACCCCGTAGGTCAGCCCGACCAGATAGCGCGCCTGCGCGGCCGGCACCGGCCGGAATGCGTACGCGGACAACTCGTTCGCGACGATCGGCTCGTAGGTCGACTGCTCGATGCTGTGCTTCTGCGCATCGGTGCGCGTGAAGGCGTAAGTGCGTGTCGCGTCGCTGCCGCTCCAGTCGGAGAAGGCCGTGACCTGCGTCGTCACGTAGCTGGTGCAGCCCGTCAGCAGCGCCACGCACAGCACCGCCGCCCAGCCCGCACCGCGTTGAATCCATTCGCGTTTCATGTCGATCCTCGTCGATCCGTCATCCGTCCGTCGCACCGCGCGAACCGCACGGGATGCCGATAATACGCGGACTCCCCGAACCGGTAAAAAGTTCGCTGCGGCGCGCGGCCGCAAGCCTTTGTACAATGGCCCGATTCGCCCGGTCCGCGCTGCGGGTCCGATCCCCCCCCTCCGATCTCGACGACCATGTCCGACAACGCCTCCTCCACCGTGATCCGCCGCGCCGACTACACGTCGCCGGCCTTCCTCATCGATTCCGTCGCACTCGAATTCGATCTCGCGCCGGCCCGCACGATCGTCAGGAATACGATGCGCGTGCGCCGCAATCCGGACGCGGCGCCCACCCCGCATCTGGAGCTGATGGGCGAAGCGCTCGAATTCCTCGGCGCGCGGCTCGACGGCGCGCCGTACGGTGCGGTGCGCGCGCACGACCACGGGCTGACCGTCGAAAACGTGCCCGACGCGTTCGAGCTCACGCTCGAGAGCGCGTGCGCGCCGGACCAGAACACGACGCTGTCCGGCCTGTACGTATCGAGCGGCAACTTCTTCACGCAGTGCGAGGCCGAAGGCTTTCGCCGCATCACCTACTTCCTCGACCGCCCCGACGTGATGGCGTCGTACACCGTCACGCTGCGCGCCGACAAGGCCGCCTATCCGGTGCTGCTGTCGAACGGCAACCTGGTCGACTCGGGCGAGCTGCCCGACGGCCGCCACTTCGCGAAATGGGAAGACCCGTTCCGCAAGCCGAGCTACCTGTTCGCGCTCGTCGCGGGCAAGCTCGTCGCGATCGAGGAGAAGATCACGTCCGGTTCCGGCAAGGAAAAGCTGCTGCAGGTGTGGGTCGAACCGGCCGATCTCGACAAGACCCGTCACGCGATGGATTCGCTGATCCATTCGATCCGCTGGGACGAGAAGCGCTTCGGTCTCGAGCTCGATCTCGACCGCTTCATGATCGTCGCGGTCGGCGACTTCAACATGGGCGCGATGGAGAACAAGGGGCTCAACATCTTCAACACGAAGTACGTGCTGGCGAACCCCGAGACCGCGACCGACACCGACTTCGCGAACATCGAGTCGGTGGTCGGCCACGAGTACTTCCACAACTGGACCGGCAACCGCGTGACCTGCCGCGACTGGTTCCAGCTGAGCCTGAAGGAAGGCCTGACGGTGTTCCGCGATCAGGAGTTCTCGGCCGACATGGCGGCGGGCGACGACGTCGCATCGGCGGCCCGCGCGGTCAAGCGCATCGAGGACGTGCGCGTGCTGCGCCAGTTGCAGTTCGCCGAGGACGCGGGCCCGATGGCGCATCCGGTGCGCCCGGAAAGCTACGTCGAGATCAACAACTTCTACACGATGACCGTCTACGAGAAAGGCTCGGAAGTCGTGCGGATGTACCAGACGCTGTTCGGCCGCGACGGGTTCCGCAAGGGGATGGACCTGTACTTCCAGCGCCACGACGGTCACGCGGTGACGTGCGACGACTTCCGTCACGCGATGGCCGACGCGAACGGGCGCGATCTCGCGCAGTTCGAGCGCTGGTACAGCCAGGCCGGCACGCCGCGCGTGTCGGTGCGTACCGCGTACGACGCGGCCGCCCGCCGCTACACGGTCACGCTCGCGCAGGGCTACGGCGACGCGTCGCCGGCGGCGCGCGACACGCAACAGGGGCCGCTGCTGATCCCGTTCGCGATCGGCCTGATCGGCCGCGACGGCCGCGACCTGCCGCTGCGCGTCGACGGCGAAGCCGCCGCAGCGGGCACGACGCGCGTGCTCGAGTTCACCGACACCGAGCAGACCTTCACGTTCGTCGACGTGCCGGAACAACCGCTGCCGTCGCTGCTGCGCAATTTCTCGGCGCCGGTGATCGTCGAGTACGACTACAGCGACGACGATCTCGCATTCCTGCTCGCGCATGACAGCGACCCGTTCAACCGCTGGGAAGCCGGCCAGCGCCTCGCGACGCGCGCGCTGCTGACGCTCGCCGCGCGCGCCGCCGCGAACCAGCCGCTCACGCTCGGCGAGAACTTCGTCGCCGCGTTCCGCCGCGTGCTGACCGATGAAAACCTGTCGCCCGCGTTCCGCGAACTCGCGCTGACGCTGCCGTCGGAAACCTATCTCGCCGACCAGATGGCGGAATCCGATCCGGCCGCCGTGCATCGCGCACGCCAGTTCGTGCGCCGCCAGCTCGCGACCGCGCTGCGCGCCGAGTGGCTCGCAGCGTACGAGCAGCACCAGACGCCCGGCGCGTACGAGCCGACGCCCGAAGCGTCCGGCCGCCGCGCGCTGAAGAACCTCGCGCTCGCGTATCTCGCCGAGCTCGAGGATCCGGCCGACGCCGTGCGCATCGCGACCGCGCAGTACGACGCGGCGAACAACATGACCGATCGCGCCGCCGCGCTCGGCGCGCTGCTGTCCGCCGCGGCCTCGGGCGCGAACGACGCGGCCACGCATGCGCTCGACGACTTCTACCGTCGCTTCGAGAAGGAAGCGCTCGTGATCGACAAGTGGTTCGCGATGCAGGCCGCGCAACGCGGCACGGCCGCCCAGCCGACGCTCGCGAAAGTCCGCAAGCTGATGGCCCACCCCGCGTTCAACCTGAAGAACCCGAACCGCGCACGCTCGCTGATCTTCAGCTTCTGCGCGGCGAACCCGGCGCAATTCCACGCGGCGGACGGTTCGGGCTACGCGTTCTGGGCCGAGCAGGTGCTCGCGCTCGACGCGATCAACCCGCAAGTCGCCGCGCGCCTCGCCCGCTCGCTCGAACTGTGGCGCCGCTTCACGCCGGCGCTGCGCGACCGGATGCGCGAAGCGCTCGAGCAGGTCGCGGCCGGCGCGAAATCGCGCGACGTGCGCGAGATCGTCGAGAAGGCGCTCGCGTAACGGCACGTACGCGATTCGCGTCGCGCTCCCGCGCGCAGAAGCCGGCGCCGCTCCGTTGCGGCGCCGGCTTTTTTATCGGCTGAAGGTTCGCGGGGTCGGAGCCGGAGAGCACGTTCGACCGGCCGACAGTGGCGCCGCCGCAGGGCCGATCCGCCGCGCCGCACACGCGGGAACCCGCCCGAATCGGCCATCCGGCCATGTAACCGGACGAAAAAAGCCGGCGGCGCGGGAGGCGCGGCGGGTAAAATTGCGGGCATTCAAGGATTCTTTGGCCTTTCGGAGTCAGTCATGTCCATTGCCCGCCGCACCACGCTGTCGAAGTTCCTGATCGAACAGCAACGTGAGACCAACAACCTCCCCGCCGACCTGCGTCTGCTGATCGAAGTCGTCGCACGCGCGTGCAAGGCGATCAGCTACAACGTGTCGAAGGGCGCGCTCGGCGAAGCCCTCGGCACCGCCGGCAGCGAGAACGTGCAGGGCGAAGTGCAGAAGAAGCTCGACATCCTGTCGAACGAGATCCTGCTCGACGCGAACGAATGGGGCGGCAACCTCGCCGCGATGGCGTCGGAGGAGATGGAAACGTTCTTCCCGATCCCCGCGAACTACCCGCGCGGCGAATACCTGCTCGTGTTCGACCCGCTCGACGGCTCGTCGAACATCGACGTGAACGTGTCGATCGGCACGATCTTCTCGGTGCTGCGCTGCCCGGACGGCAAGCAGGCCACCGAGGAATCGTTCCTGCAGCCGGGCACGGAGCAGGTCGCGGCCGGCTACGCGGTGTACGGCCCGCAAACGGTGTTCGTGCTGACGACCGGCAACGGCGTGAACTGCTTCACGCTCGACCGCGAAGTCGGTTCGTGGGTGCTCACGCAAAGCAACATGCAGATCCCGGCCGATACGCGCGAATACGCGATCAACGCGTCGAACGCGCGCCACTGGTACGAGCCGGTCCAGCGCTATGTCGACGAACTGAACGCCGGCAAGGACGGCCCGCGCGGCGACAACTTCAACATGCGCTGGATCGCGTCAATGGTGGCCGACGTGCACCGGATCCTGAACCGCGGCGGCATCTTCATGTACCCGGCCGACAAGCGCACGCCCGATCGCCCGGGCAAGCTGCGCCTGATGTATGAAGCGAACCCGATGTCGTTCATCGTCGAACAGGCGGGCGGCGCCGCGACGACGGGCACGCAGCGCATCATGGAAGTGCAGCCGACCGGCCTGCACCAGCGCGTGCCGGTCTTCCTCGGTTCGAAGAACGAAGTCGAGCGCGTTACCAGCTATCACGCCGAAGGCGAAGGCAAATAAATTTGCATCGCAGCTCTGGACGAAGGGGCGAGACGTCAGTACAATCGCGCCTTCGCGATGTGGCCCTGACAGGCTGCGTCGCAGTGAAGTGAAAGCGGGAAGTCCGCCGGATCGATGGTTTCGCGAAGCAGCGGCAGCAAGCTGAAAAAAAATTCGCAAAACCTATTGCCAAGATCTCGGATTTGACCATATAATTTCATTTCTCTGCTGCCGGTGTAGCTCAGTTGGTAGAGCAGCGCATTCGTAATGCGAAGGTCGTAGGTTCGACTCCTATCTCCGGCACCAAGACATAAAGGCCTGACAAGCATCGCTTGTCAGGCCTTTTCTCTTTTCCAGCCGCGTTTTCTCCGGCCGCGTTTTCCGATACACGAAATCGTGAGCCCCGTCGTTTTCGCTTGCGGGCATCCCCCGACTTCCTTCCCGCGCACCGCCGATTACAATCGCCGGATCACCCTGCCCTCCCCTGCATCATGCGCACCTGGCGTCTCGAGCGACCGAACCTCAGCGGGCAACTGGACGTGCGCCGCGCGACCGGCCTCGTCGCCGCGATCGGCGGCAGCGAGCCGAACGCGTTCGCCGCGGAAATCCTGAAGCTGTTCGACGATGCGCTGTCCATCACGCAGTGCACGATCTTCGCGTACGAGTTCGGCAACCGGCCGCGCACCGTGTCGGTCGCCGATCATCGCGGCGGCCGCTACCTGAGCGATGTCGCCGACACCTACGCGCGACATTTCTATGCGCTCGACGGCAACCAGACGATCGTCTCGGCCGCCGGTCGCGGCCCGCACCGCCGCGACGTGCTGCTGCATCAGCAGGCCGGCGACGAGATCGGTCACGACGCGTATCGCGCGGCCTGCTATCGCGGCCCCGACGTATCCGATCGCCTCGCGCTGCTGATGCAGCCGAACGACTCGACCTGGTTGTCGATCAACCTGTATCGCGCGCATCGCAGCGGCGCATTCCAGTCGCGCGAGATCGCAGCCATCGAAACGCTCGCGCCGCTGATCGCGCAGGCGGCGCAACATCACTACGCGCTCGCGGGCTCGACGCAGATCGGCATCCCGCAACTGATGCTCGCGCGGCTGCGCGACGCCTGTCCGGCGTTGTCCAAGCGCGAACTCGACGTGCTGCGCGGTGTGCTCGAAGGCCTGAGCGCGCGGGAAATCGGCGACACGATCGGCGTGAAGGCGTCGAGCGTCGTCACCTACCAGAAGCGCGCGTACCGGCGTCTCGGCATCTCGAGCCAGCGCCAGCTGTTTGCGCTGTGCCTGCAACCGTGAACGGCGCGCGCCGATCCTGAACACGTCGGGGTAAATCCCGACCCGCCGCCAGCCGTTCGCCGTACCCGGAATGGGGACAGCGGTGACCGGCCCGGCTTCCATACTGCATCGACCCGCCGCACGTATCGCGTCATCGCGCGCGTGCGTCCCGATCACTGCAACCTGGAAGCCAACGATGGGCATCGAATTCAAGCCATATCCGTTCGTCGCCGCGCGTCATCCGGCGCACCTGCCGACCTGCAGCGACGGTGTCGACACGCAACGACACCGCGTCGCGATCGTCGGCGGCGGGCCGGTGGGCCTCGCCGTCGCACTCGGCCTCGCCAACCACGGCATCCGCAGCGTGCTGCTCGAAGCCGACGACTCGGTCTGTCACGGCAGCCGCGCGATCTGCATCTCGCGACGCAGCCTCGAGATCATCGAGCGGCTCGGCGCGCTCGACGACTTCCTGCGCGTCGGACTGCCGTGGAGCGGCGGGCGCAGTTTCCATCGTCGCGACGAAGTGCTGCATTTCACGATGCCGCAGGACGGGAACCAGAAGCTGCCGCCGATGGTGAACCTCGCGCAGTATCACATCGAACAGTTTCTGCTCGATGCCGCGCTGCGCCGCCCCGAGCTCATCGAGATCCGCTGGCAGGCGAAGGTCGCGGGCGTCACGCGCTACCCGGACGGCGTGCGCGTCGACATCGACACGCCGCTCGGCAACTACGCACTCGATGCCGACTGGATCGTCGCGAGCGACGGCGGGCGCAGCACGATGCGCGATGCGCTCGGCCTGTCGCTTCAGGGCACGAGCTATGAAGGCCGCTACGTGATCGTCGACATCGCGCTCGACAGCGACCGGCCGACCGAACGGCTCGCGTATTTCGACCCGCCGTCGAACCCCGGCTCGACGGTGCTCATCCACAAGCAGCCCGACAACGTGTGGCGGATCGACTACCAGCTGCGCGACGATGAGGATCCCGAAGCGGCCGTGAAGCCCGAGAACGTGATCCCGCGCGTGCAGAACCTGCTGGACATGATGGGTGAACGCGGCGCGTGGTCGCCGATCTGGATCACGATCTACAAGGCGAACGCGCTGACGCTCGAACGCTACCGGCACGGCCGCGTGCTGTTCTGCGGCGACGCCGCGCACCTCGTGCCGATCTTCGGCGTGCGCGGCGCGAATTCGGGCATCGACGACGCCGACAATGTCGCGTGGAAACTGGCGTACGTGATTCGCGGCCTCGCGTCGGACGCTCTGCTCGACAGCTATTCGGACGAGCGGGTGTTCGCGACGCACGAGAACCTGCGCTACGGCACCAAGAGCACCGAGTTCATGGCGCCGCCGTCGTTCGCATTCGACCTGATGCGCAAGGCCGTGCTGACACTTGCTGTGCGGCATCCGGCGTTGCGTTCGCTGATCAATCCGCGCCAGACGACGGCCATCGCCTACACGGCGTCGCCGCTCAACGCGGACGAGCGCGACGCGTTTGCGGCCGGACCGGCGCCCGGCACGGTGCTCGCGGAATGTCCGCTGATGCTGCCGGCGTCACGCGACATCGGCAACGCCGGCGGCGCACGCCGCGGCCATCTGACCGATCTCGTCGGCCCATGCTTCATGGCGTTGCGCTTCACGCGCGATGGCGCATCCGATCCGTCGTTCACCGAACTCGAGCGACGCCTGCACGACGCCCAAATACCGTTCGCGCTGGTGACGCTCGCGCGGCATGTGGCACCTCAACATCCGGGATGCAACGGCTACGATGCGGACGGCCGCCTATTCGACCTGTACGGTGCGCGCGACGGCACCGTCTACCTCGTGCGTCCGGACGGACACGTGCTCGGCCGCTGGCACGACGCACGCCCCGCCGATCTAAGCGCAGCACTCGAGGGTGCGCTCCACCCGCGCACGTCAGCCGATCTTCAGGAGAACGCATGATGACCGACACCGAACGCGACATCCTTTACACCGACCTGTGCCGCGCAATGACCCGCATCGGCGAAACCGACGCCGCACTCTTTCTCGCCCGCTTCGCGCTGCTGGCGATCGAGACGATCGGCGATACGGCGACCGTCACCCGCCTGATTGCAGATGCCGGCGACGACTTGCCCGATACGGGCGCACCGGCGCCATTGCACAGGCAATGATGCAGGACACACCGCCTAACGGGCACACCCGTCCTTACATATTCATTTCGCCGCGCATCGTCTGCGCACCCGTCGCGCCGTAGGCAGACGAATCCCCTGGAAAAACCCGTTAAGGGTGCATAACATTACTTAACGATTCCGACCCGTCTATCGCGTTACATTGCGTGGGCGGCGCGGCGGGTCGCATGCCGCCTTCCTGCAGCTTGCGGCGAAACAGCCGACGTCCGGTCATTTCGACTCAATACAAGGAGAGGATCACCATGACTCATGGCTTGATTATGTGGCTCATCATCGGCGCGATCGCCGGCTGGCTGGCCGGCCTGCTCGTCAAGGGCGGCGGGTTCGGCCTGATCGTCGACATCATCGTCGGTATCGTCGGCGCGGTGATCGGCGGCTGGCTGGCCACGATGCTCGGTATCGGCATCGGCAGCGGATTCATCGGCTCGGTGATCGTCGCTGTCATCGGCGCCGTGATCCTGCTGTTCGTGATCCGGCTATTCAGGCGCGCGGCCTGACGATCTTCTCGCGCGCCTTCGGGCGCGCGCTCGTTCGTTTTCGCATCGAAGCGGCGCGCGACATCCCGCGCGCCGCCTGCCGTTTCAGCGGCGCTTGCCGCGCTGCAACCAGCCGTCGAGCACGTCGGTCGTCAGCAATCCGCTGCGCGCTTCGCGTGCGCCATCGCGACCGATCCACACGGTACGCGGCATTTCTCCCCGCCATCCCGCATCGAGCGCCGCCCGCAGACGCTCGGGCATCGGCTCCGCGTTCGCATACTGCGCGACCTGCGGCGGCACGTTCATTTGCGCGAGCGCCTGCGCGATCGCGGCGCCGTTGTCGTCATAAGCGTCCATCGCGACCATCGCGAGCTGCACGTCCGGATGCCGGCGCTGCCACGCGACGAGATGCGCGGCGTTCTCGCGGCAGTATCCGCAATCGAGCGACCAGATCTCAACCGCGAGCGGCCGTTCGTGCGCCGTCGCGTACAACTTCGCGACCTCGGCCGCGCGCAGCGGCTGCAGCTCGCCGGCCCACGCCGGCAGGCTCGCGAGCACGGCGCCGATCAACACCATCAGCCGTTTCATTGCGCGCCCTCCACGGGAATCAGCCGGTAGCCGTCGTTACGCGTACGCCACGACAGGTAGATGCGGCCCGCATCGTCGAGCAGTTGCGGATTGTCGCTCGCGCCCGACGTCGACGCGATCACGCGCGGCGCCGACCAGTGCTCGCCGCGATCGTCGGAGCGGCGCAGCTTGATCTGCATCGTGTCGCCGTCGAACGCCTTCCACGCGAGCCAGACGACGTCGCCGTGCGCGACGAGCGCCGCATGCGATGCCTGCTCGGCCGGCACCGCGGGATTCGCGCCGAATGCCCACGGCGTGCCGCGCGGCCGGCCGTCGGCGCCGATGCGCGAGTAGAACACGTCGGCGCGGCCATCTACGACGCCGAACCACGCGATATGACGCGTCCCGTCGGGCGTGATCGCAAGCGCCGGCCCGTGCTCGGGGCAGGCCTCGACATGCCAGTTCGAGAACGTCGCACGCACCGGCACGACGGGCTCCGACGCCGACACAGGCAGCACCGCGAGCGCATGGTCGCGGATCTGTCCGGGGAACACGTTGCGCCACACGCCTTCGATGTGTCCGGCCGGATCGATCGCCATCGCGATGCGGCAGCATTCGCACGTGTGGTCGGTCACCTTGCGCTCGGGCTCGAACGACGCGCCGCCGTCGCGCGACACCGCGTAGTACACGGCCGCGCCCTCGTACGCCTGCCCCGCCGCCTTCGCCGCGACGAGATCGCGCTTGTCGATCCACGCGATCGCGATGTTGCCGGCCGGATCGACGGCCATCATGTCGAAGCGGTGCGTGATCGCCTGCCGGTCGCGATGCACGGTGACGGGCACGCTCCAGGTCGCCCCACCGTCGAGCGAGCGCGAGAAGCGCACCATGCCGGTGTACGGCGCATCGAGCGGCATCGACCACGACACGTACACCGCACGGCCGTCGGGGCTCGTCGCAATCTTCGGCCGATTCTCCGCGCTCGTGTAGACCGGCTCGGGCATCGCGTTGACGGTCACGGGCGCGGACAGCGTGCGGCCCGCGTCGTCCGAGTGCGCGACGACGACGTGCGCGCCTTCGACCCATGCGACCCACAGCCGGTGCCGCGCGTCGAACGCGGCGCCGGTCGCGAGCGGCTGCTTCTGTTGCGCCGGCGCAGCCTGCATGCTCATGTGCGCGGCATGCGGGTCGGCGGTTTTCGGTGCGTCGTGCGCGCCGGCGGGCGACAGCACCGCGAGCCACAGCGCGCAGCCTGCCGCGAACGATTTCACAGCGACCATTTCAGTTCTCCAAAGAAAGTGCGGCCCGGATACGGGTGGAACACGTAGTAGCGGCGGTCCGTCAGGTTGTCGATGCCGACCGATGCGGTCCAGTGACGGTCGAACCGGTAGCGCGCCTTCAGGTCGACGACCGTGAAGGTGCTCGTGCCGCCGTACACGTCCGGATTCACGTCGCTGTTGTCGAGCGTGTTGAACTGGCGACCGGAGTACCGGACGCCGACGCTCGCGAGCCAGTGCTCGTCGAAGCGGTACGACGCGAGCAGGTTCGCGCGCATGCGCGGGATGCGCGGAAAGCGCGAGCCGACGTACGCGGGATTCGCGGTGTCGGCCAGGATCTGCGCATTGCTCGCCGACACGTTCGCGTCGATGTCGAGCCCGCGCAGCCCGACGTTGCGGCCGCTGAATCCGAGTTCGACACCGCGCACGCGCACGCGATCGACGTTCGAGATGTTGGTGACGGTCGACGCGCCCGACACCGTCGTCTGGCTGTAGATCGAATCGCGCAGGTCGCTCTGGAACACGCTCGCGCGCACGATGCCGACGCCCACGTCACGCTCGGCCGTGAAGTCCCAGTCGATCGCCTTTTCCGGCCGCAGGCCCGGGTTGTTGTTGACGATCGCGTTGTTCGAGATCGTGCCCTGGAACAGCTCGCCGACCGTCGGGAAGCGCGTGCCCGTCGCGAACGACACGCGGAAACGCCAGACGTCCGTCGCGTCCCACTGCAACGCGACTTTCGGCGACAGCGCATTCGCGCCGCGATCCGCGTAACCGATCGTGCCGCCCGCGTTGCCCAGCGCGCCGCCGTATGCATCCCAGCGCTCGTAGCGCAGGCCGAGGGTCGCGAGCCAGCCGGGCGCGAATCGCCACGCGTCCTGCGCGAACAGCGCCTGCGTGCGCGTATCGCCCCGGTAGACGCTCGCGAGCGAGGTGGTCGGCCCGGCCAGCCAGTCGGCCGTGTTGTACGTGACGTTGCGCAGGAAATAGTTGTCGTAGTGATAGCCGAACGTGAACGTATGGCCCTTCACTTCCGGCGCCTCGGCCTTCAGGTCGAGCGTACGCCAGCCCGTGCCGTCGCCCTGGAACAGCGTGCCCGCCCCGCCCTGCGCGGTCGATGCCGCGCGCAGCACGTCGCGCGACACGTCGTAGGCGGACACCACGCCCGACAGCCGCCAGCCCGAATCGAGCCGGCCGTTCAGGCCGAGCGCGTACAGCCAGTTCTCCTGGTGGCCGCGCTGCGGCGCGAACGCGCTCGGCGCGACGGTCATGTTCCGGCCGCCGATCGACACGTTGCCGCCGTAGACGGGATTGCCAGCCGCGTCGCGCAGGAAGGTTTCGCCGTGCTGCCGGTAATGGTTCTCCCAATGCCCGAGCGTGAGCGTCGCGTCGATGCGGTCCGTGAACGCATAGCCCATCCGGACCGTCTCGTTGAGCTGCTCGGTCCGCTCGATGTTCTGCGCGCCGACGATCGTGCGCGGCTTGCCGTTGGGTCCGATGTCGGTGGCCGCGCCCGACACGGGCACCGCGGCGCCGAGCTTCGGGTTGTACGCCGAATTGGGGCTTGCATACTGCATCGGCTGACCGTCGTTCTCCAGCCGGTCGAGCGACAGCGAGAACCAGAATTTGCCGATCCGGTTCGCGATCCGCGCGGTCTGGTGATTGCCGCCGAAGCTGTCCGCCAGCCCGTAGCCGTCGTGATAGCGCTGCGTGAAGAACTGCGTCGACAGCGACGCCTCGAGTTTGTCGGGCCGCCGCGTGGTCAGCAGCACGGTCGAGCCGATCGCGTTGCCGGCGTACAGCGCGGAAAAGGGGCCATACAGCACGTCGACGCGCTCGATATCGTCCGGCGCGATCAGCGACCAGCGCGGCGGGTACGCATAGCTCGAGCCGAGCAGGTTCGACAGCAGCAGGCCATCGGCATACACGAGCCCGCGCGCACTCTGCAGTTCGTTGAAGTCGCGGCCGGCGAACACGCTGTTGCGGTCGCCGATGTAGCGCTTGCGAACCATCAGGTTGGGCGCGTACTTCAGCGCGTCCTCGGTCGTGACGTTGGTGTGCGCGTCGATCTGCTCGCGCGTGATCGACTCGACGACGGCCGGCGTATCCGGATCGACGGGCTGCCGCCGGGCGGTAACGCTGACCTCGGTCAGCGTGTCGCCCGGCGGCGCGGGTACGACCGCGGCAACCGGTGCGGCACGGCCGGCCGGGTTGCCCGAGCCGCCGGGCACCGGCTCGGCGGATGCGCGATCGATCGCAGCCGCCTGTGCGGCAGGCCACGCAAAAGCGGCCGCGCACGCGAGCGCGAGCCGACCGCGCGACGGCCGCGCGGCGAAGGTGAACGACATGGATGAATTCCTGAAAACGTGACCGGGAGCCGCCGCACGCGCGCCGACGCGCCGCGCGCCTACGGCGCGGCGCGCGGATCGGGCCGCGGGCGGCACGCGCGCCACCGGGGCGCGCGAACGATATCAATCAGACCGGGACGTTTTCAGGCGGACCGCGCGGCTGCGCGAGGCGGATGCCCTTGCGGGGAAAATCGGAAACGGCCGGGGCGGCCGCCCGGTACGCGAACGCGCGCACGAAACCCGGCAACGCGGGCAGGCTCGCGCCGAGCGCGACGTTCGCCGCGAAGCCGGGACAGTACACGCAGTGCGGCACGC
Organism: Burkholderia sp. 567; assembly: GCF_040545115.1. Classification (NCBI taxonomy): domain Bacteria; kingdom Pseudomonadati; phylum Pseudomonadota; class Betaproteobacteria; order Burkholderiales; family Burkholderiaceae; genus Burkholderia; species Burkholderia sp. 567. The sequence continues at coordinate 452,236 of NZ_JBEPLG010000001.1, read as the reverse complement.
CGGCATGGTCGAACGACGCTGCGCCGCGATCGTCGCCGGACTGCGCGAGGGTGACCTGACGCGCGCCTGCCGCGCTGCACAGCTCGAGCGTGAGCTCGCCGGAACCGCTCGACGCGAGACGCGCGTAGCCGATGACAGGCGACAGTACGTTCAGTACCAGCGCCAGCCATACGAGGCCGATCCATCGCGTCGTCCGTTTCATCGCGGTCCAGGAAAAAGTGCGCGCAAGTATAGCAAGCACCCGCCGGTTGCCGATTGAGCCGGATGCAATAGCCGGCATCGCACGGCGCGCCGCAGCGCATGTGCCGTTAATACAACAGAGACAAAATCTAACGATTCGCCGCTGGCACAAATCCAAGCGCGAGGTTGATAATTATTGGACCTGCTGGAGAAACGACCATGGACGAAAGACCAACTCGCATGCCCCCGCCCGAGCAAGTGATGAGCCCGGATCCGGAACCCGTCGGCGTGGAATTCCTCGCCGAATTGCCCGATCACGTCCGGGCATTCTTCGACGAGCAGCACAAGCTGTACTCGCCGAAGTGAACCTGCGTCCGGTTCTGTAACCGCCGCGTGTCGATCGAGATCATGCGGTTCATCGCTGCGTTTTCGGCGCAGATCGCTTCGCACCCGGGCTGCAACGGCCTGACGGTGCCGGGTCAGCGCGTCCGCTGATTCTTCTGTCGCGTCGTTTCGCCGCGCGACTGTCTTCGTCTATCCTTCTGGTTTTCCACCTCCGGCCCGCCCGGCTCTCCCGATCGTTCCGATGAAACAAGCCATTCGTGTCAGCGTCGCTGTCGCCGCGCTCGGCGTCGCCCTTTTTTCGTCACCGCTTGTCGCGCGCGCCGACGGCGACGACACCGCGCTCACCAACCTCGTCGCACTCGCGTCGCAGCGGATCGCGCTTGCCGAACCCGTCGCACGCTGGAAATGGGCGAACCACAAGGCGATCGAGGATCAGCCGCGCGAAGCGGAACTGCTCGCATCGGTGGAGAAGCGCGCCGCACAGTCGGGCGTGGATCCGGCGTTCGCGCGTACGTTCTTCGAGGATCAGATCGCCGCGAGCAAGGACGTGCAGAACGCGCTCTTTGCCACCTGGCGCGCGACGCGGCCGCCCGAAGGCACGCCGCCCGACCTGGCGACCAGCACGCGGCCGGCGCTCGACCAGCTCACGCAAAAGATGCTGGCCGGCCTAGGACGGATCGCGCCGCTGCGCGACGCGCCCGATTGCCAGGCGCGGCTTGCCCGCAGCATCGCGAACTGGAAGACGCTCACCCGCTACGACGCGAGCCGCTCGCAGGCGCTCGACACCGCGCTGTCGCACGTGTGCTCGGCCGGCGGCGCCAGCGCGATCGGCTGACGACGCGCGGCCGCCGCGTGCGGCGGCACGCGGCGCTCAGTCGGCAGGCGTGAGCGCCGCGAGCGGAATCAGTTGCAGGCCGCGCGCAAGATGGGTCTGCAGCAGGCGATGGGTATGGGGTTCGTACGCACCGTCCAGGCCGTCGGCCGCGAGCCGCATGGCCGCGTCGAGTGATTCGGCCGCACCGAGATAGCGCCACCCGTCGATCACGTGAAACAGGCGGCGCTCGTCGCCGGCTTCGAATGCGACCGCGCCGTCGAACGGCCAGCCCGCATTGCCCGCACGGGCTTTATCGGCCGCGGGACGCCGGTTGTGCGACGGACGCAGGCGGGCGATCCACTGCGCTTCGGCGAGCATCGCGCCCAGCTCGTTGCCGGTCTCCCGCCATTCGACCCGCCGCACCTGCTGCGCGAGCCGCATTTCCTTCGACGAGCGCCGCTCGCCGGTCAGCAACGCGCGCAAGCGCTGCCGCACCCGCACACTGCGCCCGACGTAAAGGGCTTCGTCGCCCTCCCCGAACAGCGCGTACACACCGCATCCGGCGGGCGCGGTATCAAGCCACGCTTCGGTCATGCCGCCCGCGAGACGGAAGTGGCGCGTCGTACGCGCAATCTGGTCGCGCAAACGCTCGAGCGGCACGATCTCGTGCAACTGCCGCCAGAACTGCCAAAGGAGATCGGCATCCGCGAGCGCCCGGTGGCGCGCCGCGGGAACGAGGCCATGTCGCTCGATCAAAGCATCGAGTCCGTGCCGCGCTTCGCGGGGAAACAGCGCGCGCGACAGCCGCACCGTACAGAGCACGTCCGGATTGAACGCGATGCCGGCACGTTCGAATTCGGCGCGCAGGAAGCCGCGGTCGAAGCTCGCGTTGTGCGCGACGAACAGCTTGCCGTCGAGCCGCTCGAACAGCGTGGGCGCGAGCGACGCGAACGACGGCGCGTCGCGCACCATGTCGTCCGAGATGCCGGTCAGTTGCTGGATGAACGGCGGAATCGACTGTCCCGGGTTGACCAGCGTCGTCCACGTCGACACACCGAGCGGGCCGATTTCGACCACGCCGATTTCGGTGATGCGGTGCTCGGCGGACGAGCCACCGGTGGTTTCAAGGTCGACGAAGACGAGCGGCTGCTCGCAGGCGGGATCGGACGGACGGGAATCGGACATGAAAATGCAGGGAAACGGTGCTTTCGTGAGTATGCCCGGCATGCACGTTCACGACCAGTGCGAACCGGAAACGATTCGCCGGCGGCCGGCTTTCATGTCCCAAAAAAACAAAAAGCCCCCGCGATGCGGGGGCCGGACGTGATCGGCAGTGCGTGGCGCGTCAGACCGCCTGGATATTCGCTGCCTGCTTGCCTTTCGGCCCGAGTTTCACCTCAAAGGAAACGCGCTGGTTTTCCTTCAGCGTTTTGAAGCCGTCCATCCGGATTTCGGAAAAGTGCGCAAACAAATCTTCGCCGCCATTGTCTGACGTAATAAAGCCGAAACCTTTAGCATCGTTAAACCATTTTACGATACCGGTATCCATACCTTTCTTCCCCACTCGTTTAGATCAAAAAAGCTACTGATATAGCCGCCTCCCGAAATCCCGCAACGGTGCGCCGATACCCACCCCCAGCGCTCCGCCCGGGGACGGAGTGCTCACTTTATAAATTGGACAATCCGGGTGCGTCAAGAAAATTTTTGAGGCGTTCTTTATCAAAAAGACGTCAATACCACTGGAATCGGTACACCCTCCTCTTTTATTAATTGATTCGCATCAAAAACCTGTCAATATTACCGGGATCAGATCCCCAATAATCAATACAGTGAAAAACCTACCGAGAAAAAACGGGTCGGTAAAATCCTCGGGTTTTTTCGGGTTGCGAAAAGCGGGGGACGTTGCGATGCTGGTGCCAAGCAATGGAAGGAGAAGGGTCATGTGGCTGGAGGGAATCAAGCGCTTCGCGAGCCGGCTCGCACGCGCACGCCGCAAGTCCCGCGCGCGGGCCGAGCCTCGTGAAGCGCCGTGCGATACCGAGTTCGATCCGAACTGGCACGGCGATCATTGGCAGAACCTGCTGGCGTCGCCGCTGGACGCTCGTCACTACGTGATGGAAGACTGGACTTATACGCCGCCGCAGGCCGAAGCCGAGGATCCGCCGCCGGCTGCCAAGCGCAAGCGACGCTCGTACATGCAGTAAGGCCAGCAGGGATCGGGAAGACCGGGCAAAAAAAAGCGCGACTGGGAAGTCGCGCCGACAAAGGTTTGGAGATCTTTTCCGTCAACGAAAAAGTCTGCTTCGGAAAGCAGAGATCGCAGTATAGCGAGAGAACATCCTTTCATTATCCATGCTCCACACAAACCTCTATTGCCGATGTGTCAATAATCGCGCTAGGCCTACCCTCGTCTGCCACTGAAGGCCTGTCGCGATCGCGCAACGCCTGGTACGCAGTCCTGAGTAGTATTTCCGCCCGCTGCGCCGCAGCAAGGTCTTGCTGGACGCGGCTCTCCGCGCATGCATCCATTTTTGCGCGATTCAAAATACAGTATTGCAGGAAGCGGTTTTCCTCCGCGCCGAGGCCGCTCCGTACACTGCAAGTGGTTTTCCGACGAGGGTGCCGCGCCCACGCGCACGGCGTCGCCGACCGGTGACGCCGCCGATGCCCACAGCAGGTTCGATCGACATCATCCTGTTTGGAGACAGATCATGAAAAAGACCCTGATCGTCGCCGCATTGGCGGGCGTGGCTGCCAGCGCCGCCCATGCGCAAAGCAGCGTCACGCTGTACGGCTTGATCGATGCCGGCATCACCTACACGAACAACCAGCACGGTCACAGCGCGTGGCAGGAGACGAGCGGCTCGATCAACGGCAGCCGCTGGGGCCTGCGCGGCACCGAGGATCTCGGCGGCGGCCTGAAGGCGATCTTCACGCTGGAAAACGGCTTCGGCATCAACAACGGTTCACTGAAGCAGAACGGTCGCGAGTTCGGTCGACAGGCGTTCGTCGGGCTCGCGCACAACAGCTTCGGCTCGCTCACGCTCGGCCGCCAGTACGACAGCGTCGTCGACTACCTCGGCCCGCTGTCGCTGACCGGCACCCAGTACGGCGGCACGCAGTTCGCGCACCCGTTCGACAACGACAACCTGAACAACTCGTTCCGGATCAACAACTCGGTCAAGTACCAGAGCGCGAACTACGGCGGCCTGAAGTTCGGCGGGCTGTACGGCTTCTCGAATTCCACCGGTTTCGCGAACAATCGCGCGTACAGCGTCGGCGCGTCGTACAGCTACATGGGCTTCAACGTCGCGGCCGCGTACCTGCAGCTCAACAACAACATCAACGCGCTGGCGCTCGCGGCCAGCGACCCCGGCGCGGTGGCCGGCGACTGGACCTTCGCGGCCAGCCGGCAGCGCACGTGGGGCGCAGGCCTCAACTACACGTTCGGACCCGCGACGGCCGGCTTCGTGTTCACGCAGACACGCCTGACCAATTCGGCCGGGATCAGCGCCGGGCAGTCCGGCGTGTCGACCGGCATCCCGCTCACCGGCGGCACGCGCTTCAACAATTACGAGGTGAACGGCCGCTACGCGCTGACGCCGGCGTTCTCGCTCGCCGGCTCGTACACGTACACCGACAGTCGTCTCGACGGCCAGACGCCGAGCTGGCACCAGTTCAACCTGCAGGCCGACTATGCGCTGTCGAAGCGCACGGACCTGTACCTGCAGAGCGAATACCAGCGGGTCAATGCCAATGGGCTGGCGATCGGCGCGAACATCAACGGGCTCGGCGCCGCGTCGTCGACGAACAAGCAGATCGCCGTCACGGCCGGCATGCGCCACCGCTTCTGAGCGATACGATCGGCGTAGGCCGTGCGGCCAAGACCGTCATGACGAAGCGCCCCACCCGGGGCGCTTGTTCGTTTCAGCGCGGCGTGGCGCGGATGCGTCGCTTCACGCGTTGCCCGGCGCCGGATAGCGAACGTCGAGCACGTCGATCGGCTGCGGACCGGCCGGGGTCATCAGCGTGACGGTATCGCCGATCTTCGCCTTGATGAGCGCCCGCGCGACCGGCGAGATCCAGCTGACGCAACCGTGATCGAGATCGACCTCGTCGATCCCGACGATCGTGATGGTGTGATCCTCGCCGTCCGGCGTCGCGTAGTCGACGGTCGCGCCGAAGAACACCTGGTCGACGTTCTCCTGCCGGCTCGCATCGACGACTTCGGCGAGATCGAGCCGCTTCGTCAGGAAGCGGATCCGGCGGTCGATCTCGCGCAGCCGCCGCTTGCCGTAGATATAGTCGCCGTTCTCCGACCGGTCGCCGTTCGACGCGGCCCACGACACGAGGCGCACGACCTCGGGACGCTCGACGTCGATCAGGTTCAGGAGTTCGTCCCTGAGCCGCTTGTGGCCGGCCGGCGTGATGTAGTTCTTGGTGCCCGCCGGGATCGCGGGCTGACTCGGGTCGAGATCGTCGTCGTCACCGTCCGACTCTTTGACAAACGCCTTGTTCATGATGCGGATTCAAAACCTGGATGATCGATGCTTCAAGGGTACACGAACGCGGCCACGCAAGATCGTGCGACATATTTTGCGAAGAAGGCTTCCCTTTTTATACGACTCTGCTATACTTCCGCTTCTGCGTGCGGCTGTAGCTCAGTTGGATAGAGTACTTGGCTACGAACCAAGGGGTCGTGGGTTCGAATCCTGCCAGCCGCGCCACTTTTTTCGAGGGCCTTCCGAACCGAAGGCCCTTTCAGTTCAAAGTAGTAGTATTTTGTTTTTGCGTGCGGCTGTAGCTCAGTTGGATAGAGTACTTGGCTACGAACCAAGGGGTCGTGGGTTCGAATCCTGCCAGCCGCGCCACCTTTTTGGGGGCCTTCCCATCGCAGAAGGTTCCGACAGTTGAAGTAGTACCGCTTTGCGTGCGGCTGTAGCTCAGTTGGATAGAGTACTTGGCTACGAACCAAGGGGTCGTGGGTTCGAATCCTGCCAGCCGCGCCATCTTAGAAGGGCCTTCCTCCGGGAAGGCCCTTTTTCTTTGCCCCGCCCCTCCACGCTTCCTCCGACCGATCGTCACTCCCGCTCGACTTGAGCCGCGCCGTTACCGCACTACGCCGTCCGGTCCGCGCACCAATGAAAACGGCGGCCCGTGGCCGCCGTCGTATCCCGCTCAGACAACGCGTCGCGTCAGTAATCCTGCCGTTCGCGCTCGATGCGCATGCCGCCGTCGTGACGCGCATGCACGCTGTCGTCGGTCGAGCGCTCGCGCATGATCCGCATCACATCCGGATTGGTCCGCACGCGCCGCATCACGTTCGCCAGGTGCACGCGATCGCTGACCTGAATCACGAAGCGCAGCACCGTCGATTCGTGCGTCAGATCCTCGTCCATGGCGATGTGGACGATGTTCGCGTCGGCCGACGTGATGTCCGCCGCCACGCGCGCGAAGATGCCCTTCGTGTTCTTCACGAGTGCCTTCACCGCGACGTCGAACAGGCGGCCCGGCTGCGGCGCCCACTCGACGTCGATCCAGCGGCCCGGATCGCGGCGATGGATGCGCTGCGCGACTCGGCAATCGGTCGTATGAATCGCCATCCCGAGGCCGATGCCGATATAGCCCATGATCGCATCGCCCGGAATCGGCCGGCAGCATGCCGACAGCTGCACGGACATCCCTTCGGTGCCGGTAATGACGACCGGCGGCGCATTGTGCGCGGGATGCCGCTCGGACTTCGGCAGATCGTCGTCCGCATCGCGGCCGCTCGTCAGCACCTCGATGCGCTTGGCCATCACCGCGGCGACGCGGCGGCCGAGGCCGATGTCCGCGAAGATTTCCTGGCGGCTCTTGTTGCCCGTCCACTGCACGAGCTTCTCCCACACTTCCGGCGCCACGTCGGCCAGCGCCAGCCCGTAACCCTTCAGGCTTTGATCGACGAGCCGCTCGCCGAGCTGCACCGACTCGTTCAGGCGCATCGTCTTCAGATAGTGACGAATCGCCGAGCGTGCCTTGCCGGTGCGCACGAAACCGAGCCACGCGGGGTTCGGCTTCGAATACGGCGCGGTGATCACCTCGACGATGTCGCCGCTCTTCAGCTCGGTGCGCAGCGGCAGCAGCTCGTTGTTGATCTTCACGGCCACGCACTGGTTGCCGAGATCGCTGTGGATCGAATACGCGAAATCGAGCGCCGTCGCGCCGCGCGGCAGCGCCATGATCTTCGACTTCGGCGTGAACACGTAGACCGCATCCGGGAACAGGTCGATCTTCACGTGCTCGAGGAATTCGCTCGAATCGCCGGCTTCGCTCTGGATGTCGAGCAGCGACTTCAGCCACTGGTGCGCGCGCTTCTGCACGTCGTTCAGATCGGCGCCGCCGTTCTTGTACAGCCAGTGCGCGGCCACGCCGGCCTCGGCGATCTCGTGCATCTTGCGCGTGCGCACCTGGAACTCGATCGGCGCGCCGAACGGGCCGACGAGCGTCGTGTGCAGCGACTGATAGCCGTTGATCTTCGGGATCGCGATGTAGTCCTTGAACTTGCCGGGCACGGGCTTGTACAGCGCGTGCAGAGCGCCGATGCACGTGTAGCAGTCGAGCGGGCTATCGACGACGACGCGAAAGCCGTACACGTCGAGCACCTGCGAGAACGATAGCTGCTTGTCGCGCATCTTGCGGTAGATGCTGTAGATCGTCTTTTCGCGGCCGGTGATCTCGGCGTCGATCTTCGCGTCGGACATCGCGCGCTGCGCGGACTCGAGGATCTTGCTGATCACTTCGCGGCGGTTGCCGCGCGCGGCCTTCACGGCCTTCTCGAGCGTCGCGTAGCGATGCGGGTTGAAATTCGCGAAGCTCATGTCCTGCAGCTCGCGATACGTGTTGTTCAACCCGAGGCGGTGCGCGATCGGCGCATAGATGTCGAGCGTCTCGCGGGCGACGCGGCGGCGCTTTTCCATCGGCACCGCGCCGAGCGTACGCATGTTGTGCAGACGGTCGGCGAGCTTGACGAGGATGACGCGCACGTCGCGTGCCATCGCGAGCAGCATCTTGCGGAAGTTTTCCGCCTGCGCTTCCTCGCGGCTGCGGAACTCCATCTTGTCGAGCTTCGACAGGCCGTCGACCAGTTCGGCGACCTTCGGGCCGAAGCGTTCGGCCAGCTCGCTCTTGGTCACGCCCTGGTCTTCCATCACGTCGTGCAGCAACGCGGCCATCACGGCTTGCGCGTCGAGCTTCCAGCCGGCGCAGATTTCCGCGACGGCGACGGGATGGGTGATGTAGGGTTCGCCGCTCTGGCGATATTGACCGAGGTGGGCTTCGTCGCTGAAGTGGAACGCCGCCTTGACCTCTTTGATTTCTTCCGGAGGGAGATACTCGGCAAGCGCGGCGGTCAGTTTCGCGATCGAAACGACGCCGTGCTTGCGCGGCTGCTCCGGCGTGGCGGTCGGCCCGAACAGATGCCGGAAGGACTGTTCGAGGACCGCGTCGATGTACTGGCGCGCAGGCGACCGGGCCGTGGCTTCGGTGGTCGAATCCGCGGAGGCGGACGATGGGGTGGTGCTCATATTCGCCTCCAGGTCGAGTCGTTGCGCGCGTGGATTACATGGCTGGAACGGGCCGGATGCGCGTTACACCGGCACCTTCTTCAACATCTCGACGCCGACGAGACCGGAAGCGATTTCGCGCAGCGCGACGACGGTCGGCTTGTCGCGGCTTTCGATCTTCGGCGTATGGCCTTGCGCGAGCTGCCGCGCGCGGTAGGTGGCGGCGAGCGCCAGTTCGAAGCGGTTGGGGATTTGCTTCAGGCAGTCTTCGACAGTAATGCGAGCCATGTTGGTAATTCCTTCTGAATATAGTCCTTATTCTACCTTATGTCCCTCTACCCTCGCGTCATTCCGCGTGGGGCAGATGGATGCCGAGCTCGATGAACAGCTCCGTGTGTCGCGCGTACTGCGAAGCAAAGCGCAGGCGCGTTGCCGTGACGATGCATTCGAGCTCGGCCAGCGCACGATCGAAATTCTCGTTGATCACGACGTATTCCGCCTCGGATGCGTGCGCCATCTCGCTGCCCGCGGCGAGCAGGCGTCGCGTGATCACGTTCGGCTCGTCCTGTCCGCGCTTCTTCAGGCGCTCCTCGAGCGCATCGAGCGACGGCGGCAGAATGAAGATGCCGACCGCGTTGCGGAACTGCTTCTTCACCTGCTGCGCGCCCTGCCAGTCGATCTCGAGCAGCACGTCGTGGCCGTTCATCATCTGCTCTTCGATCCAGACGCGCGACGTGCCGTAGTAGTTGCCGTGCACTTCCGCGCTCTCGAGGAATTCGTGCGCGGCGTGGCGCGCGCGGAAATCCTCGACGGTCGTGAAGTGGTAGTGCTGGCCGTCCTGCTCGCCCGGGCGCGGCTTGCGGGTCGTGTACGAAATCGACAGACAGATGTCGCTGTCCTTCGACAGCAGCGCGTTCACGAGCGTCGACTTGCCGGCGCCCGACGGTGCGATGACCATGAACAGGTTGCCGGGATAGACGCCGCCGTGCAGCGCATGCGACGCGTGGCCGTCGCGGGTGAATTCGGTCATGTCAGCCTCCGCCGTGCCGCCCCGATAACACTCGCCGCCCCGTCGAGGGACAGCAAACGTAGTGAGGGTTGTTTCATCTCTTTACTCCAGGTTTTGCACTTGCTCGCGCATCTGCTCGATCAACAGCTTGAGCGCCATCGATGCGTCGGCCAGTTCCTTCGCCGCCGCCTTCGAGCCGAGCGTGTTCGCTTCGCGATTCAGTTCCTGCATCATGAAGTCGAGACGCTTGCCAACGCGGCCGCCCTTCTCGATCACGTGACGCGTTTCGTTCAGGTGCGCGGTGAGTCGCGACAGCTCTTCCGCGATGTCGATCCGGATGCCGTACATCGTCACTTCCTGACGAATGCGTTCCGCCGCTTCCTCGCGCGTGACGATCGCCGCGCTGCCTTCGGGCGCCGCGAGGCCGAGCGCTTCCTGCAACCGCTCGACGATCTTCTGCTGATGCTTCGCGATCAGCTCCGGCACGAGCGGCGTGATGCGCGCGACGATCGCTTCCATTTCGGTGACGTTCGACAGCAGCATCGTCGCCAGCTGCGCGCCTTCGCGCGAACGCACGACGACGAGCTCGCCGATCGCTTCCTTGCCGCACGCGAGCACGGCCTCGCGGATCGCATCCGCCGACACGCCGCTCTCCGCGAGCACGCCGGGCCAGCGCAGGATCTCGCCCGCGCGCAGGCGGCCGACGCCGGGGAACGCGTCGAGCACCGAGCGCTCGAGCTCGGCGAGCTGGCCGAGCGCCGACTGGTTCAGCGCGCCCGCGCCGATGCTCTGCTCGCCGCGCTGCAGGTTGATGCGCACGTCGACCTTGCCGCGCGACAGCTTGTTCATCAGCATTTCGCGCAGCGCGGATTCGCACGCGCGCACGTCGTCCGGCATGCGGAAATTCAGGTCGAGGAAGCGCGAGTTCACGGTGCGCAGTTCGACCGACACGCTGGTGCCGCCGTTGCCGGTGGCCGTCGCGAGTTCGCGCGTCGCGCTCGCATAGCCCGTCATGCTGTAGATCATGGTTCGTCTCGCCGTCTGGGTGCCCTTGCGGGCGGGAATAAGTCGAGGCGCCCGGCGCATTGCAAGGCGCGGGGCGGGAAGCGCGCATTATCCCATTTTTGCACCCTACCCCGCCGGGCAACGCTGCCGTTCAGCGCTAAAATCGGGGTTTCCTCTCCCGTCCACGATTCCCCCATGACGTCTTCCCTGTCCCGCCCGAGCGGCCGTCGCGCCGACGAACTGCGCAAGGTCGCCCTCACGCGCCACTACACGAAACACGCCGAAGGCTCGGTCCTGGTCGAATTCGGCGACACCAAGGTGATCTGCACCGCGAGCGTCGCCGAACGCGTGCCCGAATTCCTGCGCGATCGCGGCCAGGGCTGGCTGACGGCCGAATACGGGATGCTGCCGCGTGCGACGCACACGCGCAGCGACCGTGAAGCCGCACGCGGCACGCAGACGGGCCGCACGCAGGAAATTCAGCGCCTGATCGGCCGCGCGCTGCGCGCGGTGTTCGATCTCGAGGCGCTCGGCCCGCGCACGATCCACATCGACTGCGACGTGATCCAGGCCGACGGCGGCACGCGCACGGCGAGCATCACCGGCGCGTTCGTCGCCGCGCACGACGCCGTGTCGAAGCTGATCGCGGCCGGCAAGCTCGCGCGCTCGCCGATCACCGATCATGTCGCCGCGATCTCGGTCGGCGTGTACGAAGGCGTGCCGTTGCTCGACCTCGACTACGCGGAAGATTCGCGCTGCGACACCGACATGAACGTCGTGATGACGGGCGCCGGCGGCTTCGTCGAAGTCCAGGGCACCGCCGAAGGCGTGCCGTTCTCGCGCGCCGAGATGAACGCGCTGCTCGACCTCGCGCAAAGCGGAATCGGCCAGCTCGTGCAGTTGCAGAAGGACGTGCTGGGCGCCGGCCATGTCTGACGATCGCACCCTCGCGCCGTTCTCGCGCATCGTGCTCGCGTCGAACAACGCCGGCAAGCTGCGCGAATTCACCGCGCTGTTCTCGACGGTCGGCATCGAGATCGTGCCGCAGGGCGAGCTGGCCGTGCCCGAGGCGGAAGAGCCGTTCGGCACGTTCATCGAGAATGCGCTGACGAAAGCGCGGCATGCGTCGCGGCTCACCGGCCTGCCGGCGATCGCCGACGATTCCGGCCTGTGCGTGCGCGCGCTGCGCGGCGCACCGGGCGTCTATTCGGCGCGCTACGCGCAGCGCGCGGGTCGCGACGCGGGCGATGCGGCGAACAATGCGTACCTCGTCGAGCAGTTGCGCGGCGTCGACGACCGGCGCGCATACTATTGCTGCGTGCTCGCGCTGGTGCGCCACGCGGACGATCCCGAACCGCTGTGCGCCGAAGGTCGCTGGGCGGGCGAGATCGTCGACACGCCGCGCGGCGAGCACGGATTCGGCTACGACCCGTATTTCTACCTGCCGTCGCTCGGCGCGACGGCGGCCGAACTTGAGCCGGCCGCGAAGAACACGCACAGCCATCGCGCGCTCGCGCTGAAGGCGCTGCTCGCGCGGCTCGCAGAGGAACCCGCATGATCGTCTTCGTCACGCATTCGCAGCCGGAGGCCGCATGAGCCAGGCGGCGGAAACCGGCGCGCGCGTCGTCGCGACGTTCACGTCGCCCGGGCAGGTGCGGCTCACGTCGCTGCCGCCGCTCGCGCTGTACGTGCATTTTCCGTGGTGCGTGCGCAAGTGCCCGTACTGCGATTTCAACTCGCACGAGTGGAAAGGCGAGCGCTTTCCCGAAGCCGAATATCTCGACGCGCTGCGTGCCGATCTCGAGCAGGCGCTGCCGCTCGTCTGGGGCCGGCAGGTGCATACGGTGTTCATCGGCGGCGGCACGCCGAGCCTGCTGTCCGCGGGCGGGCTCGACCGGCTGCTGTCCGACGTGCGCGCGCTGCTGCCGCTCGATGCGGACGCCGAGATCACGCTCGAGGCGAACCCGGGCACGTTCGAGGCCGCGAAGTTCGCGCAGTTTCGCGCGAGCGGCGTGAACCGCCTGTCGGTCGGCATCCAGAGCTTCAACGAAGGCCATCTGAAAGCGCTCGGCCGCATTCACGACACCGCGCAGGCGCGCGCGGCCGTCGAGATCGCCGCGAAGACGTTCGACAACTTCAACCTCGACCTGATGTTCGCGCTGCCGAACCAGACGCTCGACGAATGCCGGACCGACATCGAGACCGCGCTGTCGTTCGCGCCGCCGCATCTGTCGCTGTATCACCTGACGCTCGAGCCGAACACGATGTTCGCGAAGTTTCCGCCCGCGGTGCCCGACGACGACGCATCGGCCGACATGCAGGAATGGATTCACGAACGCACGGCCGAGGCCGGTTACGAACGCTACGAAGTGTCCGCGTACGCGAAGCCGAATCATCAGTGCAAGCACAACCTGAACTACTGGCGCTTCGGCGACTATCTCGGGATCGGCGCGGGCGCGCACACGAAGCTGTCGTTCCCGAACCGGATCCTGCGGCAGGCGCGCTACAAGCATCCGGCGACCTTCATCGAACAGGCGATGGCCGGCACGCCGGTGCAGGAAGAACGTGAAGTCGGCCCGCGCGACCTGCCGTTCGAGTTCATGCTGAACACGCTGCGGCTCGTCGAGGGTTTCCCCGTGCACAGCTTCGTCGAACGCACCGGCCTGCCGATCAGCACGATCGAGCCGGCACTCAAGGAAGCGGAGCGGCGCGGGCTGATCACGCGCGATTTCGCGCAGATCGCGCCAACGCCGCTCGGCCAGCGTTTCCTCAACGACCTGCAGGAATTGTTCCTGCGCGACGACTGAAGCGGAACGACGCGGCATTTCGGTTACAATGCCGCCTCGTGTGGAAGCGTGGCCGAGCGGTTTAAGGCACCGGTCTTGAAAACCGGCGACGGGAAACTGTCCGTGAGTTCGAATCTCACCGCTTCCGCCAAGCGTTCGCCAAACCCCGTCCATTCCTCGAATGACGGGGTTTTTGTTTGTGCGCCGCGCGGAGCACGCCGCACGCCGCGCGCGATGCACGCCCCGCCGGCCGACGCGTGCCGCCGGATGCCGTTACAATCCGGCGCTCCGATCCGCGAAACGGGAAACCCACGTCATGAAGCCCTTCATCGCCTCGTCGCTCGTCGCCCTGCTGGCCACCGTCGGCACGCACGCGGCGGCCGCCGATTCCGCCTCCGGCGCCGACGCGCAAACGCCGTCGTGCGCGATCGCATACGTGAAGGGCGTCGGCGGCTCGCCGCGCGGCCTGCGCGACTATCTCGCGAGCCCGACGCCGTACAACTACCTGAAGGAAAACGAGCTCCAGTGCAAGGTGTCGGATGACGGGCGCGCGTCTAACTGCACCGGCGTGACGTATATCCGCAACGAGCAGGTCAGCGTGTACGATGACTCCGACCCAACGACGCTGACGGTCGTCGCGCCGGTGGAACTCGAACATGGCCAGAAGTATCCCGTGATCCTCGTCGTGCAGCGCAAGGACGCGCGCTGCGCGCGGTAACGCGCGAGCCGGCACGCTCGACGTCGCCGCAGGCCATGCGCTGGAGCCTCACGGGCCGCGCCGCCATCGCCTAGAATTCGATCAGCACGGCGACACGACCGCCGCCGCGACTCGAGGCCGCCCGCGCCACCCGTGCGAGCGGCACACGGAGACCGCCATGACCGAACTGTCGACAGCGACGGATCACGTCGATTACGAAGGCTTCGAGATCCACGTCGTGCCGGGCCTCGCCCCCGGCAGCGACTCGCGTTACACCTACACCGGCTATGTCTGCCATCCTGGCGCGAATCCCGCGCTGCCCGATCACGCGGTGCCGTTCCACGCGGACGGCGAGGAAAGCTACGCGAGCGTCGACGAAGCGGTTCAGGAAGCCGTGCACATCGGCAAGAGCATCATCGACGGCACGCATCCGGACCTGTCCGTTCTGTCGCTCGTGACGCACGGCTACTGAGCCAAGCCCGCCGCATTCATCGCTGCCGGCGCGCGCGACGCGCGTGCACGCGCCGCGCGCCGGCAGCGTCACATGTCACGTCACATCGCGGCATGCGGCGGGCCGCCGCGCGCCGTCATCCGCGAATCGCTACGTCGCGGCGCGCGCCTTATGCGTTTCTCCCGATATCAGGTCGTGCACGGGCGTCTATCATTTTTTTATCGTCACCCTCCGGCGCTTCCCCATGCCGGCACCTCCCATGTGCTCTCTTCCCCGCCCTCGCGTCGACCGGCCGCGCGTTGTCGCGCTGGTCGCCGCCATGATGCTTGCCGCCTGTACGATCACGCCGCCGCCGTCGGTGCATTCGGTCGTGACCATCCCGTCGATCACGCGCAGCGGGAATCTCGCGCAGTACCGCGTGGAAGTCGCGCGGTGCGTCGCCGAGCACAATCCGTCCGCCGTGTCGCGCGGGCCGCAGGCGATGCTGCGCTCGCTCGTCGTCGTCTCGTTCACCGTCGATCGCGGCGGCCGCCTCGTCAACGCATCCGTCTATCGCAGCAACGGCGACAGTGAAGCGGAAGCGCTCGCGCTCGCGTCGCTGCGCCGCTCGGCGCCGCTGCCGGTGCCGCCGTCGAAACTGCTGGACGGCAACGGCCGGATCGAGATGATGGAAGGCTGGCTGTTCAACGACGACGGCCGCTTCCAGTTGCAGAGCACCGCATCGGCGCAGGCGCAAACGCTCGACTGAGGCTGAGCCCGCGCCCGCCCGCGATTGCCGCTATGTCGCGGCGCTGGCTATAATTTTCCGCAATCGCGCGGCCATCCTCCCGCGCGTGCGTTCGTACGCCGCACCCGGCATGCGAGCCGACCATGCCGGCACCGGGCGGCGGCGACCTATCCGTCTCCATCGTCGACCGGCGGGCGACGTCCGCGCCACGGCGCGCGCGTCCACACCGCTACCGCATCATCCGCTCGGCGGCTCGCCCGGCAGGCGCCCGCCTGCGCGAGCGCACGCCCAGCCGACCGCCCCAACGACAAATCGGAGACATCCATGTCCGCATCTCCCCCGGCCGTTGCACACGCAACCGGTTCGGCCGGCGCCGCCGTCAGCCACCGGCGCATCGTGTTCGCGAGCTTCATCGGCACCGCGATCGAGTTCTACGACTTCTACGTGTACGCGACCGCCGCGGCGCTCGTCATCGGCCCGGTGTTCTTTCCGCATGGCTCCGCGACCGCGCAGGCGTTGTCTGCCTTCGTCACGTTCGGCATCGCGTTCATCGCACGGCCGATCGGCTCGTTCCTGTTCGGCCACTTCGGCGATCGCATCGGCCGCAAATCGACGCTCGTCGCGTCGCTGCTCGTCATGGGCGTGTCCACCACCGCGATCGGCTTCGTGCCCGGCTACGACACGATCGGCGCGCTCGCGCCGGTGCTGCTGTGCGTGCTGCGCTTCGGTCAGGGGATCGGCCTCGGCGGCGAATGGGGCGGCGCGGCGCTGCTCGCGACCGAGCACGCGCCGCAAGGCAAGCACGGCTGGTTCGGGATGTTCCCGCAGCTGGGCCCGTCGGTCGGCTTCCTGATGTCGAACGGGCTGTTCTTCGCGCTCGCGCTGTCGCTGTCCGACGAACAATTCCGCAGCTGGGGCTGGCGGATCCCGTTTCTCGTCAGCGCGGTGCTCGTCGCGGTGGGCCTCTACGTGCGGCTGAAGATCACCGAGACGCCGGCGTTCCAGGCCACCCTCGATCGCAACGAGCGCGTGCGCGTGCCGGTCGCGACGCTCGTGTCGCAACACTGGCGGCCGACGCTGCTCGGCGCGCTCGCGATGGTGGTCTGCTACACGCTGTTCTATATCTCGACGGTGTTCTCGCTGTCGTACGGCGTGGCGACGCTGCATATTCCGCGCCAGAGCTTCCTCGGCCTGCTGTGCTTCGCGGTGGTGTTCATGGGGCTCGCGACGCCGCTGTCGGCATGGGCGTCGGATCGCTTCGGGCGCAAGCCGGTGCTGATCGTCGGCGCGATCGCCGCGCTGCTGTCCGGCTTCGCGATGGAACCGCTGCTCGGCAGCGGTTCGATGCCGCTCGTCGCGCTGTTTCTGACGCTCGAACTGTTTCTGATGGGCGTGACGTTCGCGCCGATGGGCGCGCTGCTCCCCGAGCTGTTCCCGACCAACGTCCGCTATACGGGCGCGGGCGTCGCGTACAACCTCGGCGGGATCCTCGGCGCGTCGATCGCGCCGTACATCGCGCAGCTGCTCGCTGCGCACGGCGGCCTGTCGTGGGTCGGCGGGTACGTGTCGGTCGCGGCGGCAATCAGCCTGATCGGCGTGCTGCTGATGCGCGAAACGCGCGACGCATCGCTCGTCTGAGCCTGCGGGGCGCACCGGGTTGTGCGGCAGGCGGCGCTGCCTATACTCGACCGTGGGGGCGCCGTTGCGCGCCCACGGGAACCCTCCCCGAAGGAGCCGCCGCGATGAACATCCGCCTAGACAACGCCGACCTCATCCTGATCCTGGCGCTCGCGCTGGGTGGCGCGCTGCTGCTCGCGGCGCGCTTCCGGCCGAAAACCTGGCGCGGACTGCTGCTCGACGCGCTGCTCGCCAATCTGGCGGCGATTGCCGCGGTGGTCGCGTTCGAAGCGCTGCTCGCCTGAACCGGCCGGCTTTGCTTCCGCGCGGCCGGGTCACGCGAATTGCGAGGCTCAGGCCGTGAGCTGCGCGGGCCGTGCGGCATAGGCCGGTGCGACCGCGTCGATCGCATCGAGTGCCTGCGCAACCGACGGCGGCGCGCCCGGCTCGCCGATCGACAGCGCATTCGGTGCCCCGCCGATCCCGCAATGGTGGCGCGACGTCGCGACGAAGATCATCACGGTCGGCCGCTGCAGCGCGTGCGCCATGTGCACGAACCCGGTATCGACGCCCACCACGAGCGCGGCCCGGCCGAGGGCCGCGCCGAGTTCGCGCACCGACATCGCCGGCAGCACGACCGCGCCCGGCGCGCGCGCGGCGATATCCTTCGCGTCGTCATGTTCGGCGGGCGACCCCCACGGCAACAGCACGCGCACGCCGCGCGCCATCATCCGGGTGGCCAGCGCGGCCCAGTGGTCGGCCGGCCATTTCTTGTCCGGATTGGACGTCGCGTGAAACAGCAGCATGAACGGCGTGCCGTCGGTCACGGCGGGCGGCAGGCTCGCATCCTGCGGCGGGACGATCCCGTACGTGGCGATGCCCTCGGGCACATAGCCCAGCGCCTCGCCGGCGCTCACGCGCATGCCGTGCCATGCGTCGCAGTCGGGCCGGGGGCCGAAGCGATGCGAATACGCAAAACGGGCGCCCGTCTCGCCGAGATCCTGCGTCTGGTAGCCGACGCGGCGCGCGGCGCGCGCGAGTACCGAAATGATCGCGCTCTTGTAGACGCCGTGCAGATCGATGACCGCATCGTAGCGATGCGCGCGCAGCGCGCCGATCGACGCGGAGATCGCCTTCAGGTCGCCGCCGTTGCGCATCTTCTTGAACCGCCGCAGCGGCGCGCAAAGCACATTGGTCACGCCCGGGTGCCAGCGCACGACCTCCGCGCAGGATTCGTCGACAGCCCAGTCGACCGTCACGCCCGGGAAGGCGCGATGGAGGTCCGCGACGACGGGCAGCGTCTGGACGACGTCGCCGAGCGACGTCACTTTCACGATGAGGATGCGTTTCACGTTCTTTGTGGGATATATCGGACCATTGCGCCATGCTAACGACGCTTGGCGGGTACAAACATTACACCGACATTACATTTGCAACAAAATGCATCGTTTTTGTGAAGGTTTGTCGAGATCGGCATTCGGTTCTTTTTATAATGTGTCCTTTGCCTCCCGGCCCCCGCCGATGCAACGCCCCACCCTTCCCCCCCTGTTTCCCGCCCTCACCCGCCGCTCGCTGCGGATCTGGCGGCAGTACGGTGTGTTCTGGCTCGGCGCGATCGCCGTGGGCCTCGCGGCCGTCCTGTACGCGCGGCTGATCGACTGGGGCTACGACACGTTCCGCACGCTGCGCGAGCACGCCGCATGGCTGCCGCTGCTGCTCACGCCGTCGATCGCGGCGGCATCCGTGTGGATGACGCGCCGCTTCTTTCGCGGCGCCGAGGGCAGCGGGATCCCGCAGGTCATCGCGACGCTGCATGCGAGCCCGAGCGCATTCGGCGCGCGGCTGCTCACCCTGCGCATCCTGTTCGGCAAGGTCCTGATCTCGTTCCTGGGGATCCTCGGCGGCTTCACGATCGGCCGCGAAGGCCCGACCGTGCAGGTCGGCGCGGCGCTGATGTTCAACCTGCGGCGCTTCTACCCGCGCTCGAACGCGCAGATCGAGCGGCAACTCGTGCTCGCCGGCGCGGCGGCCGGCCTGTCGGCCGCGTTCAATACGCCGCTCGCCGGAATCGTGTTCGCGATCGAGGAACTGACGCGCAGCTTCTCCGCGCGCGCGAGCGGCGTGCTAATCACCGCGATCATCCTCGCCGGTGTCGTCGCCTTGGGCCTGAACGGCAATTACACGTACTTCGGCACGATCGACGCCGGCCAGCATTTCCCGAAAATGCTCGCCGTCGCCGTGCTCGTCACCGCGCTCGTGACCGGCGTCGCGGGCGGCCTCTTCAGTTGGCTGCTGCTCAATACCGGGCGCTGGCTGCCCGCGCGCCTGCTCGGCCTGTATCGCGAGCGCCCGATCACGTTCGCGGCGGTGTGCGGCTTCGTGATCGCTATCGTCGGCATCGTGTCGGGCGGGACGACGTTCGGCAGCGGCTATGCCGAGGCACGCGGCCTGCTCGACGGCCATGAACAGCTGTCGGTGTTCTATCCGTTCCTGAAGATGGTGTCGATGGTCGCGTCGTATCTGCCGGGCATCCCGGGCGGGATCTTCGCGCCGTCGCTGTCGATCGGCGCCGGGTTCGGCAACGTGCTGCACATCGCGTTCAGCCACATGAGCCTGCCGATGCTGATCGCGCTGGCGATGGTCGGCTACCTCGCGGCCGTCACGCAGTCGCCGATCACGTCGTTCGTGATCGTGATGGAGATGATCAACGGCCATGCGCTCGTGATTTCGCTGATGGCGACCGCGCTGGTGTCGAGCCGCATGGCGCGCTTCTTCGCGCCGCCGCTCTACGAAACGCTCGCGCAGCGCTATCTCGCGCCGCCTGCGGCCGCGGCCGCGGTCGAACCCGCCCGCGCAGCGGCGCCGGCGGCGACAACCGGCGTCACCGAGCCGCAGGACGCGGCCGCAGCGCCCGCCGATCCGCTCGACACGCTGCGCGAAGGGGATGGTCGCGAGCCGGGCGCCGCGGCGGCCGATACCAAC
Organism: Burkholderia sp. 567; assembly: GCF_040545115.1. Taxonomy (NCBI): domain Bacteria; kingdom Pseudomonadati; phylum Pseudomonadota; class Betaproteobacteria; order Burkholderiales; family Burkholderiaceae; genus Burkholderia; species Burkholderia sp. 567. The sequence goes on along the minus strand of NZ_JBEPLG010000001.1, from coordinate 432,082 downwards.
ACGGACACCGGCGCCATGCACACGCCGGCGACGACGCATGACGGCGGCCGGCCGGCATCCGGCGCGAACGGCCCGGCGCAGCCGGGCCCGCGCGATACTCAGTAGATCACCACCGGCGCCGGCCGATAGTAGACAGGCCGGGCCGGCACGACGATACAGCCGGCGAGCGTGATCGCGACGAGCGCGATCGCAACGACGGTTCGTTTCATCGCTCGCGCTCCGTCAAGCCCAGTGGCCGCGGGTCCAGAACCAGTTCGGACCACGCTGATTCCAGTGGCCCGGCACCCAGTGCATGCCGACACGCTCGGCTTCCCAGTGGCCGCCGATCCACACGTAGCGACCATGATCCCAGCGCCAGTGGCCGCGCTCCCACACATAGCCGACGCGCGCGTCGGGCACGACTTCGTAGCGCACGGCCGGCGGCGCGTTCGGCGCGACGACGACGATTTCCTCGGCGGGCGCGGCCACCGGTTCGGCGACGACCATCCGGCCCGATTGCACCAACACCGCGCGCCGACGAGGATCTCGTCCGCACGTGCAGCGAGCGGCGCGGCGACGGCTGACAGGCCCGCGGCGAACAGCGCGAGCGAAACGATACGACGTTGAACAACAGAGACAGCCATCACAACCTCCTGATTGAGAAATGACGCGAGCGACGCGAGCGTATTCGTTCAATGCGGGAGGTCGACCAACGGCCGACAGACACCGTGTTACGGCGAGCCCGAAAGTGCAACAGGGCGTAAGACGCGCACGGCGGCATGCGCCGCCGTGCGGAGAGAGGCCGACAAAGGTCAGGCTTGCGGGATCTCGATCTTCACTTCGAGGACTTCGAGATCGTCCTGGCGCTCGAGGCTCACGCGGATGTCGTCGTTCGAAATACGGACGTACTTCGAGATGACCGCGACCAGCTCCTTCTGCAGCGCCGGCAGGTAATCGGCCGGTGGCCGGCCGCCGACCCGCTCGTGCGCGATGATGAGCTGCAGGCGCTCCTTCGCGACCGATGCGGACTTCTTCTTCTCACCGAGGAGAAACGAAAGGATGGACATGGGCGGCCTCCGTTACTTGCTGCCGAAGAGGCGCTGCAGCAGGCCCGGCTTCTGGTAATCGGTGAAGCGCAGCGGCTTGTCCTCGCCGAGGAAGCGAGCGACGACGTCCTTGTACGCTTCCGCCACGTCGGTGCCGTCGATATGCACGGCCGGCAGACCCTGGTTCGACGCGTGCAGCACGGCTTCCGATTCGGGCACCACGCCGATCAGCTTGATGCGCAGGATCTCGCTGATGTCCTCGAGCGACAGCATCTCGCCTTCACTCACGCGCTTCGGGCTGTAACGCGTGATCAGCAGGTGCTCCTTGATCGGATCCTTGCCTTCGGTCGCGCGCTTCGTCTTCGACGACAGGATGCCGAGAATGCGGTCCGAATCGCGCACCGACGACACTTCGGGGTTCGTGACGATCAGCGCTTCGTCGGCGAAGTACATCGCATGCAGCGCGCCGGCTTCGATCCCGGCCGGCGAATCGCAGACGATGAAGTCGAAGTCCATCGCGACCAGGTCGTTCAGCACCTTCTCGACGCCGTCGCGCGTGAGCGCATCCTTGTCGCGCGTCTGCGACGCCGGCAGGATGTACAGGTTCTCGCACTTCTTGTCCTTGATCAGCGCCTGGTTCAGGTTCGCTTCGCCCTGGATCACGTTGACGAGGTCGTACACCACGCGCCGCTCGCAGCCCATGATGAGATCGAGGTTGCGCAGGCCAACGTCGAAGTCGATCACGGCCGTCTTGTGGCCCCGCAGCGCGAGGCCCGACGCGAAGCTCGCGCTGGTCGTCGTCTTGCCCACGCCGCCCTTGCCCGAAGTCACCACGATGATTTTTGCCATTTACCCAATACCCTGTGTTCGTCAATGAGAGCCGATCGATCCGGCGTGCGCCGCGTGAATCACGTCAGGCGCAGCGGTTCGATCATCAGTTTTTCCTCTTCGAGCCGGATCTGCACCGCTTTGCCCAGTATGTCGGCGGGCAACGGGTTCTCGGTCGTTCGATAGATACCCGCGATTGAAATCAGTTCCGGTTCGAGACACGTGCAGAAAATGCGCGCGTCGTGATTGCCGTGCACGCCCGCGAGTGCGCGGCCGCGCAACGGCGCGTAGATGTGGATGTTGCCTTCCGCGATGATCTCGGCGCCGTGACTGACCGGCGCAAGCACCACGAGGTCCCCTTTCGCGTAAATCTGCTGCCCCGAACGCAGCGGCCGATCGACCACTAGCGTCTGGCCGCCCGCCGAAATCTGCGTCGGTGCAGGCTCCGGCGCCGGTTCGGCTGCCGCAACGGCCTCGGCAACGACAGGCGCTGGCTCCGCTTCGTCGGCCGGCTTCGCGGCCGACACGCGGCGATCGCGTGCCTCCAGCAACGGCAGACCGGCTTCCCCCGCCCAGCCCTGCGTGGCCAGCGCCACGACGCCCACCGGGCGCATCCGCACGTCGTTCAGCATCTGGCGGATGTCGGCGAGCGCGACGCGTTCGCCGTCCGCGAGGCGGCGGACGTCGATCGCGACGACATCGTCGGCGAAAAACTCGGGAGTCGCTTCGAAGCGCTTGACCAGTTCGGTACGCAACGCATCGAGATCGGTCGTCTTCACGGTGAACAGCAACGTATCGACCGATCCGCTGCGCAGCTCGAAGAATGGCGATTTTTTAAGCGACATGGACACTCTGCAAAAAATTTTTGCGTATTTTACAGGCGTCCACGCGTGCAGCCATCATTTTTGGGAAACCGGGTCGCGGCGAACGCGCGACCAGAAGGGGGGCAGTGGGACGGGCGACCGGGCCTTCATTGCGCCGTGCGGCCCGCGCGTTCATGCGTCAGGGTGTGTTGAAGTGCGACACGAACAACGACTTCATCGCGCCGGGCATGCGCGCGATTGGTGCATGCTCGCCGGTGTTGCCGAAACCCGCGCGTTCGTAGAAACGGATGGCGTTGCGGTTTGCGTCGGCGATCCAAGCATAGACGTCCTGCGCGCCGCGTTCGGCCAGCCACGCGGTGGCCGTTTCCAGCAACAGCACGCCGCCGCGCAGATGACGGACCGCGTGCGCGACCCACAGCTCGCTGACGAACGCGCGCCGCTCGGGCGTATTGTCGAAATACGCGCCGATCATGCCGGCCGGATGGCCTTCGGTGTACAGCAGGAAAGTCGTCGACTCGTCGGACGTGGCGCGCAGCGCGGCGATGGCCGCCGCCGCGTCGGCATCGACGTTCAGCAATTCGGCCTCCGGCGCTTCGCCGGGCGCGTAGGGCTCACGCAATGACGCGGCGCGGAGTTCGCGATACACGCGGCCCTGGTCGGCAGCGATACGACGAACGGTCAAGGTCGAACTCATGCAGGCACAGCCCCCTTCGGACAGCAAGCTACTAGCTTCAACCGAAAGCGGGGCATGAGTCAAATCGTTATTTTCAAATGACAGCGCGGATCGAAAGGCAACGGAGGTCGCGCTCCGCGCGGGTGTGCAGATGCAGCATTGGTGCGGCGATGCGTAGTGATGTATGGCGAGCGAGCCACAAGGTCGGACATGTCGCCCTCCGCGCCTTGTCATGTATGGAATTCATGCGGCGCGCGTCCGCTATTTGATCGCCGCGACCGTAATCGTTCGTAACATATGTACGGAAAAGGACCGGTGCGCCGCACGTCGTTGAGCCGCACTTATTGCATCGCAACATTCGTTGTGAAACTCACCGCTGGAGGCACGCGAGCGTCACAACATGCATTCCTCTGACGAGCCCCCCCGCCGCACGGGGGATCGGCGGGCGTGGGCCTGTTTCAATCACCCCGTGCCGGCCCTTCCCGACCCACGTCATCCACGGACCGCCGTTTGGAGTTTCATGCCTAGCACCGGGGTTTGGAAAGCGTGCGCGCAGGTCGTATAACTGGCACAACCGGACACTGATCCGGTGCCGCGCGCCGTGTCGCGGACCCACGACGATTCGAACGACGATAAACGTGCACGTGTGGCCGCCGCGCCCGCAAGCGCAGGAGCCGGCCCCGAAAGGAGGGAGACAATGGCAACGACCGACGAATCGGCCTCGGGCTGGTCGGATGGCAAGCGTTATCTGTGGCTGCTCGGTGCGGTGACGATCACGCTGCCGATCTTCTCGGCCCAGCTTGCGTTGTCGACCGGCCTTCACGTGTTCTGGTGGTTCGGCCCGCTGTTCGCGTTCGGCGTGATTCCGATCCTCGACACGCTGATCGGCGACGATCGCGACAATCCGCCCGAAGCCGTCGTCCCGGACCTCGAACGGGCGCGGTATTACCGCTACATCGTCTATCTCGCGACGCTGGTCGAATACATCGCGTTCTTCATGTGCGCGTGGATCGTCGGCACGCATGCGCTCGCGTGGTACGACTACGTCGGCTTCGCGCTGTCGCTCGGCGCCGCGACGGGCATCTCGATCAACACCGCGCACGAACTCGGGCACAAGACCAGTCGCTTCGAGCGCTGGCTCGCGAAAGTCACGCTCGCGCCGGTTGCATACGGCCACTTCTTCGTCGAGCACAACCGCGGCCATCACGTGCGCGTCGCGACGGCCGAGGATCCGGCAAGCGCGCGCTACGGCGAATCGTTCTGGGCCTTCCTGCCCCGCACGGTGACGGGCAGCATCCGCTCGGCCTGGCGGCTCGAAAAGACGCGCCTCGAGCGGCTCGGGCATTCGCCGTGGACCTGGCGCAACGAGGTACTGCATGCATGGGCGATGACCGTCGTCGTGTGGGGCATCGCGATCGCGATGGCCGGCAAGGTCGTGATCCCATTCCTCGTGATCCAGGCCGTGTACGGTGCGTCGCTGCTCGAAGTCGTCAACTACGTCGAACACTACGGGCTCGGCCGCCGCAAGCTGCCGAGCGGCCGCTACGAACGCTGCGCGCCGCAGCATTCGTGGAACAGCAATCACGTCGTCACCAACCTGTTCCTGTATCAGCTGCAGCGGCACGCCGACCATCACGCGAACCCGACGCGCTCGTACCAGGCGCTGCGCCACTTCGACGACTCGCCGCAACTGCCGGCCGGCTACGCGACGATGATCCTGTTCGCCTATGTGCCGCCGCTCTGGTATCGCGTGATGAATCCGCGTGTCGTCGCGCACTATGGCGGCAACATGGCGCAATCGAACATCAAGCCGTCGATCCGCGCTCGGGTGCTCGCGCAGTATTCGGCGGCGGCGTGATGCAAGACCGCGCGGCCACGCTCGGCGATATCGTCACGCGGCTTGCGGCAGCCTGAACACGGCGACCGCGTGCCGCAGCGCGCTCGCCTGCTCGGCCAGCGCCTGCGTCGCGGCCGACGCCTTTTCGACCAGCGCCGCATTGCGCTGCGTCGCTTCATCCATCTGCGTGACCGCGACGTTCACCTGCTGGATGCCGCCGCTCTGCTCCTGCGATGCGGACGAGATCTCGCCGACGATCGTCGTGACCCGCTGCACCGCGCCGACGATCTCGTGGATCGATTCGCCGGCGCGGCCGATCAGCACGGCGCCCTCGTCGACTCGCCGCGTCGATTGCTCGATGAGCGCCTTGATCTCCTTCGCGGCGGCCGCACTGCGCTGCGCGAGCGTGCGCACCTCCGACGCGACGACCGCAAAGCCGCGCCCCTGCTCGCCCGCCCGCGCCGCCTCGACGGCCGCGTTCAGCGCGAGGATGTTGGTCTGGAATGCGATGCTGTCGATGACCGCGATGATCTCGCCGACCTTCGCCGAACTGGCGGCAATCCCGCTCATCGTGTCGACGGCGTCGGTCATCACACTGCCGCCCGCGGACGCAATGTCCGATGCGTCCTGTGCCAGCTGCGCCGCGTGCTGCGCGTACCCGGCCGACTGACGCACGATATCCGTCAGTTCGGTCATGCTGGCGGCGGTTTCCTCGAGCGACGCGGCCTGGGCCTCGGTGCGCGACGACAGGTCGTGATTGCCCGATGCGATCTGCGCACTCGCGGTCGCGACGGCTTCGGCATGCGTACGCACCTCGAGCACGACACCCGACAGGCTCGTCTGCATCGTCCGCAACGCGCGCAGCAGATCAGCGATCTCGTCGCGGCCGGCCGCGTCGACGTCGCGCGTCAGGTCGCCGCCGGCCACCGCCTGCGCACAGGCGACCGCGCGATCGAGCGGCCGCAGGATCGCGCGGCTGAACAGGAACGCACCGATCATCGCGATGCCGAACACGATCAGCATCAGCACGACGCTTGCCGCGGTCGCACGGCGCGCGTCGCGACTCGCTTGCGCCGACACGTCGGCGCTCTCGTCGGCGATCGACTTCGCCGCGCGCTCGAGCAACTCGGCGGGTGCCCGGTCGACGCCCGCCACGGCCGCGTCACCGGCAGTTGGCTCGAAACCCGCGGCCTTGAATGCGTCGAACCCGCGCCGGTAGCCGTCGCCCATCGCCGCATGCGCGCGCATGAACTGCTCGACGAGCGTGCGGCTCTCGCCGGACGGCAACTGGTTGACGAGTTGCGCGGCGAGCGTATCGACTGCGCGCTCGCGCGTCTGGAATGCCTGCCAGTACTTGTCGAGCTTGTCGGGCTGCTTGCCGCGCAGCAGCGTGTCCTTCCATTCCTGGACCTGCAGCTTGAACTGCATGAGCGTCGCCGACACGAGCCGCTCGTTGGCGACATGCGTCTGCACGTCGTTCGCGAACGTATCGATCGACCGATTGAGGATGCGGATGCCGTACAGCGCACCGCAGAACATCAGCAGCAGCGCAATGGCGAATGCGAGGGGAATCTTGTAGCTCAGCTTCATGGGACCTTGAATCGACGGAGAACGATGCGACCGGCACGAGTACCGGCCGCCGCACCGTGTTAACGGCCCGGACATCGAAGGCTTAAAGCAGAGGAAAGTGATGAGGGCCCGCGTACTGCGCCGGCCGGGCAGGCCGGATGTGGCTCGCATGGCGCGACTGTCCCCGCAAGTATGCGGGACCGCCACCGGCGGCACCTGACGACGATCGACAACATGACGAATGAGGCTCCGGCGATCCCGACGATCGCGCCGGTCAGGGAGTGGCCCACCTGCGTCGGTGTCGACACGAGCGAATGCGTCGATAGCCGCCCTGTCGTCGCCGCATCGTCAATCGACACATGCCGCGGCGACCCAAAACGAAAAACCCCGTGATCCTTTCGGATCACGGGGCTTCGTATTTTGGCGGAGAGGGTGGGATTCGAACCCACGGTACGGGGAAACCGTACGCCTGATTTCGAGTCAGGTACATTCGACCACTCTGCCACCTCTCCTTCCTTGCTGCATCTCGCGGCTGGTCGTTTCCGCGAGAAAAAGATTATAAGACGATCGTTTCCTCGCTGACAAGCCCTTTCTGCAAATTTTTTGCGAAGGGTTTGAAGGCCGCGTTACGACACCTGAGCAGGCGCGTCGATACGCTCCATGCCGCCCATGTACGGACGCAGTGCTTCCGGCACCGTGACCGAGCCATCCGCGTTCTGGTAGTTCTCCAGCACCGCGACCAGCGTGCGGCCGACGGCCAGCCCCGAGCCGTTCAGCGTATGCACGAGTTCCGGCTTGCCCTGCGCATTGCGGAAACGCGCCTGCATCCGGCGCGCCTGGAACGCCTCGGTGTTCGAGCAGCTCGAGATCTCGCGATAGGTGTTCTGCGCGGGCAGCCACACTTCGAGGTCGAACGTCTTGGCGGCCGAGAAACCCATGTCGCCGGTGCACAGCGCCACAACGCGGTACGGCAGGCCGAGCTTCTGCAGGATCGCTTCCGCGTGGCCGACCATCTCGTCGAGCGCCGCGTACGATGCGTCGGGCGCAACGACCTGCACCATCTCGACCTTGTCGAACTGGTGCTGGCGGATCATCCCGCGCGTGTCGCGGCCGTACGAGCCGGCTTCCGAGCGGAAGCACGGCGAATGCGCGGTCAGCTTGATCGGCAGCGCGGAGCCTTCGACGATCGAGTCGCGCACGGTGTTCGTCAGCGAAATCTCGGACGTCGAGATCAGGTATTGCGTGATCGTGTTCTCGCCGCCACCCTTCTCGACGCGGAACATGTCGTCCGCGAACTTCGGCAGCTGGCCCGTGCCGTACAGGATCTCGGGATTGACGATGTACGGCGTGTACGTCTCGCTGTAGCCGTGCTGCAGCGTGTGCGTGTCGATCATGAACTGCGCGAGCGCGCGGTGCAGGCGTGCGATCGAGCCGCGCAGCATCGTGAAGCGTGCGCCGGCGAGCTTCGCGCCGGTTTCGAAATCGAGACCGAGCGGCGTGCCGACGTCGACGTGATCCTTCACCGCGAAGTCGAACTCGCGCGGCGTGCCCCAGCGGCGCACCTCGACGTTGTCGGCCTCGTCCTTGCCGACCGGCACGCTTTCGTGCGCGATGTTCGGCATGCCCAGCATCAGGTCGGACAGGCGCGTCTGGATCTCGCCGAGCTTGCCCTCCGACGCCTTCATCTCGTCGCCGATGCCGCCGACCTCGGCCATCACGGCCGACGTGTCCTCGCCCTTCCCCTTCATCGCGCCGATCTGCTTCGACAGGCTGTTGCGACGCGCCTGGAGCTCTTCGGTACGGGTCTGGATCGCGCGGCGTTCCGCTTCGAGAGCGGAAAACGCGGCGACGTCGAGGGTGTAGCCGCGATCGGCGAGGCGCTTCGCGACGCCGTCGAGGTCTTTGCGCAGCAACTGGATGTCGAGCATGGGAGGACTTGGGAAATCGTTGTGTAAGACGGGAATTCTAACGCACCGCGCGCTCGCCACGGCATTGGCCGGACGGACAGTGGCGCAAACGCGCGACTGACGTGGCAGTATCGCATTGCCGGCGTGCGCGTCGGCAGCCGGCGAAGCGCGTCGCGCAGCACCGCCGCGCAGCGCGCGACAGCCGCGCCGGCGGGGCACAACGCGGCGGGTCACGCACCCGCCCTTTGCATCACCATCACCCGAGGGAACCGATGGCCATCGAGCTGGACAAGGATGTCCGCGACCGCGCGATCGCGTCGCTGCAACGCTATTTCACAGAAAACATGGACGAGCCGATCGGCAACATCCAGGCCGGCGCGCTGCTGCACTTCTTCGTCGAGGAAATCGCGCCGGCGATCTACAACCTCGCGATCGCCGATGCGCAGGAACGCCTGCACGCACGCGTCGCCGAACTCGACATCGAATGCCACGCGGAGCCGTTCGAGTACTGGAAGAAGCAGCCGGGCCGCAAGCGCTGACGCACCCGGCGCAGCGGCCGCCACCGCGTGCGGCCGGTCAGTCCTTCTTGCCGGCCTCGCGGTCGAGCTCGCGCAGCCACGCGAGCTTGTCGGCGATCTTCGCTTCGAGCCCGCGCGGCACCGGCTTGTACCAGCGCGGCTCGCGCATGCCTTCCGGCAGGTAGGTCTCGCCGGCCGCATAGGCGTTCGGCTCGTCGTGCGCGTAGCGATACGCATGACCGTAGCCGAGTTCCTTCATCAGCTTGGTCGGCGCATTGCGCAGATGCACGGGCACCTCGCGCGATTTGTCCTGCTTGACGAACGCCATCGCCTGGTTGAACGCGTTGTAGCCCGCATTGCTCTTCGCCGCGCACGCGAGATAGATCACCGCCTGCCCGAGCGCCAGCTCGCCTTCGGGGGAGCCGAGCCGCTCGTAGGTCTCGGCCGCGTCGTTCGCCACCTGCAGCGCGCGCGGGTCGGCCAGGCCGATGTCTTCCCACGCCATCCGCACGATCCGTCGCGCCAGATATTTCGGATCCGCGCCGCCGTCGATCATCCGGCAGAACCAGTACAGCGCGCCGTCCGGGCTCGAACCGCGCACCGACTTGTGCAGCGCCGAGATCTGGTCGTAGAAATTGTCGCCGCCCTTGTCGAAGCGCCGCGCATTCAGCGTCATCGCGCTGCTGACGAACTCGGCATCGATGGTCGTGATTCGGGAGGAAGCAGCAGCCGTCTGCGCCTGCTCGAGCAGGTTCAGGAAGCGCCGCGCGTCGCCGTCCGCGTAACCGATGAGCGTATCGACCGCCTTGTCGTCGAACGCGAGGCCGTCGAGCGCGATTTCCTGCGCACGCTTGAGCAGCTGACGCATTTCGTCGTCGCTCAGCGACTGCAGCACGTACACCTGCGCACGCGACAGCAGCGCCGAGTTGACTTCGAAGCTCGGGTTCTCGGTCGTCGCGCCGATGAAGGTCACGAGCCCCGACTCGACGAACGGCAGGAGCGCATCCTGCTGCCCCTTGTTGAAGCGGTGGATTTCGTCGACGAACAGGATCGTGTGGCGGCCGGTGCGGTTCAGCGTGTCCTTCGCCTGCTCCATCGACTCGCGAATGTCCTTCACGCCGCCGAGCACCGCGGACAGCGCGATGAATTCGCAGTCGAACGCGAGCGCGGTGAGGCGCGCGAGCGTCGTCTTGCCGACGCCGGGCGGCCCCCACAGGATCATCGAATGCGGCTTGCCGGATTCGAACGCGAGCCGCAGCGGCTTGCCTTCGCCCAGCAGATGCGTCTGGCCGATCACCTCGGCGAGCGTCTTGGGCCGCAGCGCCTCGGCGAGCGGCCGGCGCGGCTCGACTTGAAACAGGTCGGACATGAACCCTCGCTCCAGATCAGACAATGGCGGCCGAACGGGCCGCCGGACCCAATATTATGACAGCCGCGCGACTGCGCCGCCGGGGGCGGGGGCCGGGCGCCCGCGCGCGGTGCCCACGCCCAATGCCCGCGCCTGGTGCCCGGGGCCGGTCCCGGCGCCCGGTGCCCACACCCGGTGCCCGCGCCCCCAAACAACACGGGCCTGCCGTCGCCGGCAGGCCCGTGTCGGGACAACGGTGCGACGCCGTCAGCCGTTGATCACGTCCGCGCCCTTCGGCACGACGAACTTGAACGTGTCGCCCTTCAGCGGCGGATTCGTCTGGATGTTCGTGAACGTGAGCAGCGTGACGTTGCCGAACACGTCGTGCAGTTCCATCGCGGCGAGCGTGCCGTTGCGGAAACCGATGCCGATCCGCTGGAACTGCGTGTCCTGCGCCTTCGGCAGCATCTCGAGCCAGTCGATCCCGCCCTTCTCGCCGGCATCGCGCAGCGTGTAGTTCTTGTCGAGATCGTTGCTGCCGAACAGGATCGCGGCCGGGCTCGCGCCCAGCGCGCCGTTCAGCTTGCGCTCGGTGACCTGGTTCAAGTCGCGGTCGTACACGTAGAGCTTGTCGCCGTCGGCCTGCAGCACCTGCTGGTACGGCTTCTGGTACGTCCAGATGAACTTGCCCGGACGCGAGAACACGAACGTGCCGCTCGAATTGTCGTTCGGCTTCGGCGCGGCCTGCGCGGCGCTCGCGCCCTTGCTCGGCGCCTTGACGATCTGCTGCGTGAATTCGCCCTTCGCCGAACGCACCTGCGACACGAAGGCCTTCAGTTGCTCGGTGCCGCTCGCGAACGCGTGCGTCGCCGCGAGCATCAGCGATGCGCCGGCGAGCGCCGCGCCGAGCCAGCGCCGCGTCGAACGAAGGGACAATGCAAACGAATGTTGCTGCATATTGCGGTTTTCTCCGTGGGTGGCCGGCGCCGCGGGCGCCGCGGACTCATTCCGCGTCGCGCGCCGGCACAAGAATTTCGCGGTTGCCGCTCGACGACATCGCCGACACGAGCCCCGACTGTTCCATCTGCTCGAGCAGCCGCGCCGCGCGGTTATAGCCGATCCGCAGATGGCGCTGCACGAGCGAAATCGACGCGCGGCGGTTCTTGATGACGATCTCGACCGCCTGGTCGTACAGCGGATCAGACTCGTTGCCGCCTTCACCGGTTCCCGCGCCGGCCGAACCCTCGTCGCCGTCGGCGGTGCCGCCCTCGAGCAGCCCTTCGACGTAGTTCGGCTCGCCGTGCTCCTTGAGCTTCTCGACGACGCGATGCACTTCATCGTCGGCGACGAACGCACCGTGCACGCGCACCGGCAGCCCGCTGCCCGGCGGCAGGTACAGCATGTCACCCATCCCGAGCAGCGATTCGGCGCCCATCTGGTCGAGAATCGTGCGCGAGTCGATCTTCGACGACACCTGGAACGCGATCCGCGTCGGCACGTTCGCCTTGATCAGGCCGGTGATCACGTCGACGGACGGACGCTGCGTCGCGAGGATCAGGTGGATGCCGGCCGCGCGCGCCTTCTGCGCGATCCGCGCGATCAGCTCCTCGACCTTCTTGCCGACGACCATCATCAGGTCGGCCAGCTCGTCGATCACGACGACGATGTTCGGCAGGCGGCCGAGCGGCTCGGGATCGTCCGGCGTCAGGCTGAACGGATTCGGAATCTTTTCCTCGCGCTTCGCCGCGTCGTCGATCTTGTTGTTGTAGCCGGCGAGGTTGCGCACGCCGAGCTTGCTCATCAGCTTGTAGCGGCGCTCCATCTCCGCGACCGTCCAGTTCAGCGCATGGCCGGCCTGGCGCATGTCGGTGACGACCGGGCACAGCAGGTGCGGAATGCCTTCGTAGACGCTCATTTCGAGCATCTTCGGATCGATCAGGATCAGGCGCACCTGCTCGGCGGTCGCCTTGTACAGCAGCGACAGGATCATTGCGTTGATCCCGACCGACTTGCCCGAACCGGTCGTGCCGGCGACCAGCAGGTGCGGCATCTTCGCGAGATCCGCGCACACCGGCTTGCCGCCGATGTCCTTGCCGAGGCTCAGGGTCAACGCCGACGACGCGGCCGCATAGACTTCCGAGCCGATGATCTCGGACAGGTGCACCGTCTGGCGGCGCTGGTTCGGCAGCTCGAGCGCCATGTAGTTCTTGCCGGGGATCGTCTCGACCACGCGGATCGACACGAGCGACAGCGAACGCGCGAGATCCTTCGCGAGGTTGACGATCTGGCTGCCCTTCACGCCGGTGGCCGGCTCGATCTCGTAGCGCGTGACGACCGGGCCCGGATACGCGGCGACGACGCTCGCCTCGACGCCGAAATCCTTCAGCTTCTTCTCGATCAGCCGCGACGTGAATTCGAGCGTATCGGCGGAAATCGCTTCCTGCGTCTTCGGCGCCGGATCGAGCAGCGACACCGGCGGCAGCGTCGAATCGCCCGGCAGGTCGGTGAAGAGCGGCACCTGGCGCTCGCGCTCGACGCGCTCGGACTTCGCCGGCGTGACGACCGGCGGCACGATCGTCACGGGCTCGTGATCCTCGATGCGCACGCGCTCCTCCTCGACCTTGCCTTCGCGGCGCACGGCCGCGGCCTCGCCGAGCTTGCGGTCGCGCTCGGCCTCACGGCGCAGCTTCGCGACGTTGACGGCGGACAGGATCGCGCCGCCGACGCGCTCGGCGACCGACAGCCACGAGAAGCGGAAATACAGCGACAGGCCGATCGCGAGCGCGATCAGGAGCAGCAGCGTGCCGCCGGTGAAGCCGAACGCGTGCGACATCGCGCCCGCCACGGCCTCGCCGATCACGCCGCCCGGCGCGCGCGGCAACTGCACCTTCAGCGACCACATCCGCAGCGCCTCGATGCCGTCGCACGCGAGCACGACGAGCACGAACGCGAAGATCTCGGTGAGCCAGCCGATCGGCCGCTCGGGTTCGTCGACGACCGCCTCGTGACGCGTGATGCGCCGGTAGTTGACCGCGATGCGCCGTCCGAGCGGCACGATCAGCCAGTAGGCCGACAGGCCGAACAGCAGCAGGATGATGTCGGCCGTCCACGCGCCCACGCGGCCGGCCCAGTTCGAGATGTGGTCCACCTGCGCCGCGTGCGTCCAGCTCGGATCGCGCCGGCTGTAGCTCAACAGGGCCATCACCAGAAAAGCGCAGAGCGCGACCTGGAGAATCCAGCGGATCTCCGTGAGGAGCTTCGACATCCGGTGCGGCAACGCCTGTGCCTGGGCGGAATAAGGAGCTTTTGCCATGAATCCGTATAAAGAGGACGGGCCGCGGGCCCGCCTGTCGTTCGATCGCGCTCATTGTAAACGCTGCACCGGGCCGCCAAGTGTAAATGACGGTTACATAAGAGGGCCGGGGGCGTGAAGCCGCGCCGCGCGCCGCGTCCCGGCAAACGCTATCGCCACGATTGAAACTCTCGTTCGGCAGTGCAGCAACGGGGCCTTTATAATGCGCGTCTGATACCCATCTATGACGGCATCCCGGTCAACCCAGACCGTCCGGCGAGCCTTATCCCGCCCGCCGCGGCCGCCTTTTACGGATTCGCACATGTCCACGCCCAAACACGCCAAAGTCCTGATTCTCGGTTCCGGCCCCGCCGGCTACACGGCTGCCGTCTACGCGGCACGCGCCAACCTGTCCCCGGTGCTCGTCACCGGCATCGCGCAGGGCGGCCAGCTGATGACGACGACCGATGTCGAAAACTGGCCGGCGGACGCAAAGGGCGTGCAAGGCCCGGAACTGATGGCGCGCTTCCAGGAGCACGCCGAGCGCTTCAACACCGAAATCGTATTCGATCACATCCACACCGCGAAACTGCACGAACAGCCGATCCGGCTGATCGGCGATTCGGGCGAATACACGTGCGACTCGCTGATCATCGCGACCGGCGCGTCCGCGCAGTATCTCGGCCTGCCGTCCGAGGAAGCCTTCATGGGCAAGGGTGTGTCGGCCTGCGCGACGTGCGACGGCTTCTTCTATCGCAACCAGGAGGTCGCGGTGATCGGCGGCGGCAACACGGCCGTCGAGGAAGCGCTCTACCTGACGGGCATCGCGAAGAAGGTCACGGTGATTCACCGCCGCGACAAGTTCCGCGCCGAGCCGATCCTGATCGACCGCCTGCTGGAGAAGGAAAAGGAAGGCGTCGTCGACATCAAGTGGGATCACGTGCTCGACGAAGTGACGGGCGAGGAATCGGGCGTCACGGGCCTGCGCATCAAGAACGTAAAGACCGGCGCGACGCAGGACCTCCACGTGCAGGGTGTGTTCGTCGCGATCGGCCACAAGCCGAACACCGACCTGTTCCAGGGCCAGCTCGAGATGAAGGACGGTTACATCCTGACGAAGAGCGGCCTGCACGGCAACGCGACGTCGACCAGCGTGCCGGGCGTGTTCGCCGCCGGCGACGTGCAGGACAACGTGTACCGCCAGGCAATCACCAGCGCCGGCACGGGCTGCATGGCTGCGCTCGACGCGCAGCGCTACCTCGAAGGTCTGCACGACAAGAAGTAAGCGTCAAGCGTTCGGCCGCCGGGCGCTACAATGGCGTCCGCTGCCGCGAAGCAGGCTTGACCGGAAAGCCGCTGCCGCCGTGCAGCGGCTTTTTTGTGCCCGCGCGTCCGACGCGCCTGCCCCGGTTACCGAATCATGGCGAAGAACCAGCCCCATCCGAGCGATCCCGCGAAGCGGCAGATCGCCGCCCGTCCCGCGAACCCGGCGCCCGCCGCGCCCCCGCCCGCACCCGATGCCGCCACGTTGCGCGGCCAGGGCCTGGCCGGCCTCGGCGCGCTGCGCAAGTCGCTGCAAGGCGAAGCCGACCGCCGCGAGCGCGCCCGCGTCGAAACCGCGAAGGTCGCGCGCCAGGCGGAAGCCGACGCGAACCTGTTCCGCAACGAAATCGGCGCGATCCAGCCGTTGAACGCGCCGCCGCGCGCGAAGCCCGGCCGCACGCCGCCCGACCCGGTGCCGAAGCAGACGCAGCGCGACGAGGAAGACGTGCTGAACGCGACGCTGTCCGACGAATTCGATCCCGAGACGCTGCTCGACAGCGACGAATCGCTGTATTACCACCGCCCCGGCATCAGCCGCGAGGTCGTGCGCAAGCTGCGCAGCGGCGCGTGGATCGTGCAGGCGCAGCTCGACCTGCACGGGATGCGGCGCGACGAGGCGCGCGACGCGCTCGCCGAATTCATCCGCGAAGCCGGCAAGAAGGGGCTGCGCTGCCTGCGCGTGATCCACGGCAAGGGGCTCGGCTCGATCGGCAAGGAGCCCGTGCTGAAAGGCAAGGTGCGCGCGTGGCTCGTGCAGAAGGAAGAAGTGATCGCGTTCTGCGAGGCGCGCAGCCACGACGGCGGCGCGGGCGCGGTGCTCGTGCTGCTGCAGCCGCTGCCGGCCCCCGCCGATCGGGGGCCGCGTGCCGCATCCTAGGCTGACGCTCGCGATCTCGATACTGGAAGCGATCGCGACGCTCGCCTTCGCGATCTCGGGCTTCATCGAGGCACGCAAGAACCGTCTCGACTCGGTCGGCACGTTCGTCGTCGCGCTCGCCACCGCGTTCGGCGGCGGCACGCTGCGCGACATCCTGCTCGAACGCCGGCCGTTCTACTGGGTCATCCATGACGACTATGTGATCGCGATCTTCGTGCTCGCACTGTTCGCGCCGATCGTGCTGCGGATGCTGTCGCGGCTGTCGGCCGAGCGGCTGCTGCTCGTGGCCGATGCGATCGGGCTCGGCATCTTCAGCATCTCGGGCACCGCGATCGCGCTCGATGCCGAGATGCCGCGCTTCATCGCGGTGATGATGGGCGTGATCACCGGCGTGGTCGGCGGCATCATCCGCGACGTGCTGTGCAACGACATCCCGCTGATCCTGCGCGATTCGCGGCCGTACGCGACCTGCGCGTTCGTCGGCTGCTGGTTCTATCTGCTGCTCGCGTGGCTGCAGTTCGACTCGGTGTACAGCGTGCTGTTCGCGACCGGTTTCATCCTCGTCGCGCGGCTCGCGACGTTCAAGTTCGACGTGCGGTTGCCGCACTGACACCGCCGCGCCGCGCGTCGTCACACACCGCCACACGCAAAAACGAAAGGGGCCGTTCATGGACGGCCCCTTCTCTTTCGTTCAGCGCAAATGCCGCCTCACGCGATCCGCTCTTCCGACGCCGGATCGAACAGCACCGCCTTCGACACGTCGAACAGCAGCGACAGCGTCTGGTCGGGCTGCGGGTTCGCGGCCGGATGCACGCGGCTCACGATCCGCTTGCCGTTGACCTGCGCGAACACGTGCGTGTCGGGGCCGGTCGGCTCGGTCACGTCGACGCGCACGTCGAACGGCTGCAGGTGCGACGCGTCGCCGTTGTGCGCGTGGCGCACGTCGGTGATGCGCTCCGGACGCAGGCCGAGGATCACCTCGCGGCCGACGTGCGACTTCAGCTGGCCATCGAACGGCAGGTTGAGCGCGCCGCGCTTGACGCCCGTATCGATCTCGAGCGCGATCCCGCTGCCCTGCTCGACCAGCTTGCCGTTGATGAAGTTCATCGGCGGCGCGCCGATGAAGCCCGCGACGAACAGGTTCGACGGCGAATCGTAGATGTCCTGCGGCGCGCCGAACTGCTGGACCACACCGTCCTTCATCACCGCGATCCGGTCGCCGAGCGTCATGGCTTCGATCTGGTCGTGCGTCACGTAGACGATCGTCGTACCGAGACGCTGGTGCAGCAGCTTGATTTCGGCGCGCATCTCGATGCGCAGCTTCGCGTCGAGGTTCGACAGCGGCTCGTCGAACAGGAACAGCGACGGATCGCGCGCCAGTGCGCGGCCCATCGCGACGCGCTGGCGCTGGCCGCCCGACAGCTGGCCCGGCTTGCGGTCCAGCAGGTGCTGGATCTGCAGCATCGCCGACACGCGCTCGACGATCTGCTGCTGCTCGCTCTTGGGCACCTTGCGGATGTTCAGGCCGAACGAGATGTTCTCGCGCACCGTCATCGACGGATACAGCGCGTACGACTGGAACACCATCGCGATGTCGCGATCCTTCGGCGACAGGTCGTTGACGACCTTGCCGTCGATGCAGATCTCGCCGCTCGTCACGGTCTCGAGGCCGGCGATCATGTTGAGCAGCGTCGACTTCCCGCAGCCCGACCCGCCGACCAGGATCAGGAACTGTCCGTCCTCGATCTCGATGTCGACACCCTTCAGGACCGGCACCCCGTTCGGGTAGGTCTTGTACACGTCACGGATGGAAAGGCTTGCCATGCTGTGAATCCTCTGTCTCGTCTCGCGCGGCGCCCTGCGGCGCCGCGTCGGGTTCGTTTCGATGCGCCGCGCGTCGCGCGCGGCCGGTTCGTCGTATCGGATGAAACCGCGCTTACCCCTTCACCGCGCCCGCCGTCAGCCCGCGCACGAAGTAGCGGCCGGCGACCACGTAGACGAGCAGCGTCGGCAGCGCGGCGATGATCGCGCCCGCCATGTCGACGTTGTACTCCTTCACGCCCGTCGACGTGTTGACGAGGTTGTTCAGCGCAACCGTGATCGGCATCGAGTCGACGCCGGAGAACACGATCCCGAACAGGAAGTCATTCCAGATCTGCGTGAATTGCCAGATCAGGCACACCATGAAGATCGGCAGCGACACGGGCAGCAGGATCTTCGTGAAGATCGTGAAGAAACCCGCGCCGTCGATGCGCGCGGCCTTCACGAGCTCGGCCGGCACGCTCACGTAGAAGTTGCGGAAGAACATCGTCGTGAACGCGATGCCGTACACGACGTGCACGAACACCAGGCCCGGAATCGTATTCGCGAGGCCGAGCATCCCCTGCAGGCGCGCCATCGGCAGCAGGATCACCTGGAACGGGATGAAGCAGCCGACCAGCATCATCGTGAACAGCGCATCCGCGCCGCGAAAGCGCCAGTGCGTGAGCACGTAGCCGTTGAACGCGCCGATCAGCGACGAGATCAGCACGGCCGGAATCACCATCTGCAGCGAATTCAGGAAGAACGGCTTCATCCCGTCGCAGCGCACGCCGGTGCACGCGCCGCTCCACGCCTTCACCCACGGATCGAAGGTCCAGTGCGTCGGCGGCGTCAGCAGGTTGCCGGTGCGCAGCTGGTCGAGGTCCTTGAACGACGTCGACAGCATCACGTAGATCGGGAACAGGAAATACAGCGCGAACAGGATCAGCGCCGCATAGATCACCGTCCGGCTGATCGTCATCTTAGGCTGCATTGCGGGTGCTCCTCGATTCCATATACATCAGCGGCACCAGCACCGCGACCACGGTCGCGAGCATCATCACCGACGACGCCGCGCCCAGGCCCAGCTGGCCGCGGTTGAACGAAAACGTGTACATGAACATGGCCGGCAGCGACGACGACGTGCCGGGGCCACCGGCCGTCAGCGCGACGACCAGGTCGAACGTCTTGATCGTGATGTGGCAGAGGATCAGCAGCACCGAGAAGAACACCGGGCGCATGCTCGGGATCACGATCTTGCGGTAGATGGTCGGCAGCGTCGCGCCATCGACCTGCGCGGCCTTGAAGATCTCGGCGTCGACGCCGCGCAAGCCGGCGAGGAACAGCGCCATCACGAAGCCGGTCGACTGCCACACGGCGGCGATCACGATACAGAAGATCGCCTTGTCCGGATCGTCGAGCCAGCCGAACGAGAAGCTCGTCCAGCCCCAGTCGTGCATCACCTTCTCCAGGCCGAGGCCCGGGTTCAGGATCCACTGCCACGCGGTGCCCGTGACGATGAACGACAGCGCCATCGGGTACAGGAAGATCGCGCGCAGCGCGCCTTCGTTGCGGATGCGCTGGTCGAGCAGGATCGCGAGGAACAGCCCGAGCGCGACGCAGATCGCGATGAACGGAATCCCGAACCAGCCGAGGTTCGCGGCGGAGGTCCACCACACGTCGTTCTGGAACAGGTCCGAGTAACGGCCGAAGCCGTCGAATTCGTAGTTCGGCAACAGCCGCGAGTTGGTCAGCGACAGATAGCCGGTAATCAGGATGAAACCGTAGATGAACACCACGGCGATCGCGAGGCTCGGCGCGAGCACGAGCTTCGGAATCCAGCGATCGGCGAAGGCCGACATCGGCGACGTGCGCCGCGCGACGGCAGCGCCGGATCCGTTTCCGCTAAGAGGGGCAGCCACTTGATTCGACTCCTGGAACGAGGGCGGCGCAGGCCGGGCCGGCGCCGGGTACGGCGCGGGCCCGCGGGCGAGCCCGTTTGCTGCACATGCAAAAACGCCCGGCCGACGATGCGTTTCCGGCCGGGCGCCCGTTGCGCCTTACTTCACCTTCGCGGCTTTCGCGAGCGCGGCGACCGCGCTCTTCGAATCCTGCTGCGAGTTCATGAACTTCGTCACGACGTCGGTGATCGCACCGGCCGTCGCGTCGCCCTGCGCCATGCCGTGCGCGAGCGACGGCACGAAGCCGCCCGACTTGATCGCGGTCTGCTCGTCGGCGTACGACTTCTTCGCGCAGTCGTCGAACTTGTCCATCTTCACGCCGAGGCGTACCGGCACCGAACCCTTCAGCAGGCTGAACTGCTCCTGGAAGGCCGGCGTCATGATGGTCTTCGCGAGGGCGAGCTGGCCCGGCGTCGCGTCCTTCTGGCCCTTCTGCTGGAAGAACACGAACGAGTCGACGTTGAACGTGTACGAGTTCGCCGTGCCCGGCACCGCTGCGCAGATATAGTCCTTGCCGGCCTTCTTGCCCGCGTTCTCGAACTCGCCCTTCGCCCAGTCGCCCATGAACTGCATGCCGGCCTTGCCGTTGATCACCATCGCGGTCGCGAGGTTCCAGTCACGACCGTTGCGGCCGGTGTCGAAGTAGCCCTGGATCTTGCGCACCGTGTCGAACACCGACACCATCTGCGGCGAGTTCAGCGTGGCCTGGTCGAGATCGACGAGCGCCTTCTTGTAGAACGCCGGGCCCTGCGACAGCACGACGTCTTCCCACAACGTCAGGTCCTGCCACGGCTGGCCGCCCATCGCGACCGGCTGGATGCCCGCGGCCTTCAGCTTGTCGGCCACCGCGAAGAACTCGGGCCAGGTCGTCGGCACCTTCGCGCCGATCTTGTCGAGCGCGGCCTTGTTGATATAGAGCCAGTTCACGCGGTGCACCGAGAACGGCGCGGCGACGGTATGGCCCTTGTACTTGATGATCTTGTCGATTTCCGGCGGCAGGTTCTGCTTCCAGTCGCCGGCAGCGGAATCGATGTTGACGAGCACGCCCTGGTCGGCCCAGTCCTGGATCAGCGGGCCCTTGATCTGCGCGGCCGACGGGGAGTCGCCGCTGATCACCTTGGTCTTCAGCGCGGTCATGGCCGCCGCGCCCGCGCCGCCCGCGACCGCGAAGTCCTTCCACACGTAGCCCTGCTTCTGGAGGTCGTCCTTCAGCACGCCGACGGCCTTCGACTCGCCGCCCGAGGTCCACCAGTGCAGCACCGTTACGTTCTCGGCCGCCTGCGCCGCCACGGCGCCAGCCATCAGACCCGCGGCGCAGAGCGCGCCCATGATCGAGCGAACTTTCATTACTTATCTCCTCCAGACTGAATCAACTCGTGAGGTTCCCTGACCGGGAACCGGCTTCTTGATAAACGACGGGGAAATCGAGCCGCGGGACGCATGCAGCGTACGGGGCCGATGACCGGCCGGGCTCTTACAGAAAGCGTGAATCGAGATTCAACGGCGTGTCTCCTCATTGTGTTTCTGGCCCGCCGCGATGCCGCGGCGCGAGCCCGGGGCGACGGCGCGCGGACGATGCGCACCGTCAATGTCCGATAACATTCGGCACAAGGCGTTCCCGAAGGCGAAGCTCGCGCAGTTCATCGACCGCACTTCTTTTTTTCTTCACCCAGGTGCTACCCCTTGCGGCGGATTGTAGTTAAACTACAATTCAGTGTCAAAAATATTTTTATCGCACTACGGATCGCTTCCCAGCACCCCAACCGGCGGAGACACATGCATACCGATTCCAGCTTTACCTTCGTACTTTTCGGCGGCACCGGCGACCTGTCGATGCGCAAGATCCTGCCCGCGCTGTTCGAAGCGCACCGCGGCAACATGCTCGCGGAAAGCGGCCGGATCGTTGCCGTCGCGCGGCACGAATCGGATCGGGCGGGCTATCTCGAGTGGGTCGACACGCACGTGAAGCCGCATGCGGCGAAGGCGGCCGGCAAGGCGTTCGACGACAGCGCGTGGCAAGCCTTCCTCGAGCGCATCGAATACGTGAAGCTCGACCTCGGCCGCGCGGAGGACTACACCGTGCTGCGCGACGCGGTCGCGCAATTGCCCGGCATCCGCGTGTTCTATCTCGCGACGGGGCCGTCGCTGTTCGTGCCGATCTGCAAGGCGCTCGCGTCGGTCGGCCTGAACGAAGGCGCGCGCATCGTGCTCGAGAAGCCGCTCGGCTACGACCTGCGCTCGTCGAACGCGATCAACGACGCGGTCGGCGAGATCTTCGCGGAAGACCAGATCTACCGGATCGACCACTACCTCGGGAAAGAGCCGGTACAGAACCTGCTCGCGCTGCGCTTCGGCAATGCGCTGTTCGAGCCGCTGTGGCGCCGCGAATGGGTCGAGAGCATCCAGATCACGATCGCCGAGGAGCTCGGCGTCGAGGCGCGCGGCGATTTCTACGACAATACGGGCGCGCTGCGCGACATGGTGCAGAACCACCTGCTGCAGTTGCTGTCGATCGTCGCGATGGAGCCGCCGCACTCGATGGATTCCGACTCGGTGCGGGACGAGAAGCTGCGCGTGCTGCGTGCGCTGAAAGCGGTCGATCCGCGCGACATCGGCAAGGTCGCGGTGCGCGGCCAGTATCATGCGGGCGTGATCAAGGGCGCGCAGGTGCCGGCCTATGCGACCGAGCCGGGCGTGAAGCCCGACAGCCAGACCGAAACCTTCGTCGCGCTGAAGGTCGAGATCGAGAACTGGCGCTGGGCCGGCGTGCCGTTCTTCCTGCGCACCGGCAAGCGTCTCGCCGATCGCGTCGCGGAGATCGTCGTCAATTTCCGCGCGGTGCCGCACTCGGCGCTCGGGCCCACCGCGCTGCGCGCCGGCGCGAACCGCCTCGTGATCCGGCTGCAGCCGAACGAGACGATTCGCCTGTACTGCCTCGCGAAGCAACCCGGCGAAGGGATGAACCTCGCGAGCGTGCACCTCGACCTCGCGTTCGACCAGTTCTTCAAGGAAGGGCAGATGGAGGCCTACCAGCGCCTGCTGCTCGACGTGATCAACGGCCGCCTCGCGCTGTTCGTGCGCCGCGACGAGCAGGAAGCCGCGTGGCGCTGGGTCGAGCCGATCCTGAACGAATGGGCGCGCTCGCTGAAGCCGCCGAAGCCGTACGCGGCAGGCACGTGGGGGCCGGCCGCGGCGAGCGCGATGCTCGCGCAGCACGGCACCTGCTGGCTCGAAGAAGAAAATTGATGCAAACCGTTGCCGTGCGCGCTTGGCGCGCGGCAACGTGCCCCACGATTCATACGAATTGAACAGACAAAGCAGTCCGGAGGAGATGTGATCGAGATTCACGCTTTCGACACCCAGGAAGCGCAAAGCGAGGCGCTCGCGCGCGCCGTGGGCGATGCGCTGCGCGCCGCGCTCGGCGGCGCCGCGCGCCCGACGCTCGCGGTGTCCGGCGGCACGAGCCCGCGCCCGTTCCTGCAAACGCTGTCGCACGCGGCGCTCGACTGGGCCGGCGTCGACGTCACGCTGGTCGACGACCGCTGGGTGCCGGAGGACGATGCGGCCAGTAACGCGCACCTCGTGCGCGATACGCTGCTGCAGCACGCGGCGGCCCCTGCCCGCTTCCTGCCGCTCGTCGACACCAGCACTGCGCTCGACGCGCACGTCGCCGCGCTGAACGCGAACGCCGACTACCGCGTGCCGACCGTCGCCGTGCTCGGCATGGGCGAGGACGGCCACACCGCGTCGATCTTCGCGGACGCGCCCGAATGGGACCACGCGATCGCGACGCCCGAGCGCTTCGTCGCCGTGCATCCCGGCGCCGCGCCGCATGCGCGCGTGAGCTTTTCGCTCGATGCGCTGAAGCGCGTCGACCGGCTCTTCCTGTTGATCGCGGGCAGCCGCAAACGCGACGTGCTCGACGCCGCGGCCGCCACGCTGCAGAAGAACGCGATTTCCCACCTGGCCAACGACAAGGGGACCAAGCTCGATGTCTACTGGTGCGCAAAGTAAGGCTGTCGTCGCGGTCCAGCATGCCGACGGCCCGCGCCTGCTCGCGGACGTCGGCGGCACCAACGCGCGTTTCGCGCTGGAAACCGGCCCGGGCGAGATCACGCAGATCCGCGTCTATCCCGGCGCCGACTATCCGACGATCACCGACGCGATCCGCAAGTATCTGAAGGACGTGAAGATCAGCCGCGTGAACCACGCGGCGATCGCGATCGCGAACCCGGTCGACGGCGACCAGGTCACGATGACCAATCACGACTGGAGCTTCTCGATCGAGGCGACGCGTCGCGCGCTCGGTTTCGACACGCTGCTCGTCGTCAACGACTTCACCGCGCTCGCGATGGCGCTGCCCGGCCTCACCGATGCGCAGCGCGTGCAGATCGGCGGCGGCACGCGCCGCCAGAACAGCGTGATCGGGCTGCTCGGGCCCGGCACCGGGCTCGGCGTGTCGGGCCTGATTCCGGCCGACGATCGCTGGATCGCGCTGGGCAGCGAAGGCGGCCACGCATCGTTCGCGCCGCAGGACGAGCGCGAGGATCTCGTGCTGCAGTACGCGCGCAAGAAGTTTCCGCACGTGTCGTTCGAACGCGTGTGCGCGGGCCCCGGCATGGAGATCATCTATCGTGCGCTCGCCGCGCGCGACAAGAAGCGCGTCGCCGCGAACGTCGACACGGTCGAGATCGTCGAGCGCGCCCATGCCGGCGAAGCGCTCGCGCTCGAGGCCGTCGAATGCTTCTGCGGGATTCTCGGCGCGTTCGCGGGCAGCGTCGCGCTCACGCTCGGCGCGCTCGGCGGCGTCTATATCGGCGGCGGCGTCGCGCTGAAGCTCGGCGAACTGTTCACGCGCTCGTCGTTCCGCGCGCGCTTCGAGGCGAAGGGCCGTTTCACGCACTATCTGCAGAACATCCCGACCTACCTGATCACCGCCGAATATCCGGCGTTCCTCGGCGTGTCGGCGATTCTCGCGGAGCAGTTGTCGAACCGTTCGGGCGGCGCGTCGTCAGCGGTGTTCGAGCGGATTCGCCAGATGCGCGACGCGCTGACGCCGGCGGAGCGCCGCGTCGCCGATCTCGCGCTGAACCATCCGCGCTCGATCATCAACGACCCGATCGTCGACATCGCGCGCAAGGCGGACGTGAGCCAGCCGACGGTGATCCGCTTCTGCCGCTCGCTCGGCTGCCAGGGGTTGTCGGACTTCAAGCTGAAGCTCGCGACCGGCCTCACCGGCACGATTCCGATGAGCCACAGCCAGGTGCATCTCGGGGACACGGCCACCGACTTCGGCGCGAAGGTGCTCGACAACACGGTGTCCGCGATCCTGCAGCTGCGCGAACACCTGAACTTCGAGCACGTCGAGAATGCGATCGAGATCCTGAACGGCGCGCGACGCATCGAGTTCTACGGGCTCGGCAATTCGAACATCGTCGCGCAGGACGCGCACTACAAGTTCTTCCGCTTCGGGATTCCGACGATCGCGTACGGCGACCTGTACATGCAGGCCGCGTCGGCCGCGCTGCTCGGCAAGGGCGACGTGATCGTCGCCGTGTCGAAGTCGGGGCGCGCGCCCGAGCTGCTGCGCGTGCTCGAGGTCGCGATGCAGGCCGGTGCGAAGGTGATCGCGATCACGTCGAGCAACACGCCGCTCGCGAAGCGCGCGACCGTCGCGCTCGAGACCGACCACATCGAGATGCGCGAGTCGCAGCTGTCGATGATCTCGCGGATCCTGCATCTGCTGATGATCGACGTCCTCGCGGTCGGCGTCGCGATTCGTCGCGCGTCGACCAACGGCGAGTTGCCGGAGGCCGTCGCGCAGGCGCGCGCACGCGCGAGCGACGACGAAACGGCCGACGTGCTCGACTGGCTGAGCCACGGCGCATCGCCGGCGGCGAAGGACGTCGCGCGCGACTGACGGTCGATACGGTCAGGCGCTCGCCGCTTTCCGACCGCCCGAAAAAAAACGCCACCGACGCATCGCGCGGTGGCGTTTTTTCATGCCGCGGCCATTGCGGCCTCCGCTCACGCCCCCGCTTTCACCGGCCGGCCATGCCAGCGCAGCACGAGGTAGCGCCCGGCGAAACACAGCACGCCCGACACACCGATCGTCACGCCCATCGCGAACGGCGTGCCGTCCGCGAGTGCGCCGATCGCCACGCTCGCGAGCGCGCCGAGCGCGAGCTGCATCGCACCGAACACGGCCGCCGACGCGCCCGCGTTGTGCGGGTAGCGATGCATCAGGTCGGTCGTGCAGTTCGCGGACAGGATCCCGACCACGCCGACCACGAAGAACAGGCACACGACGATCGACCACAGCCCGCCCCACCCCGTCAGCGCGACGAGCGCGACCGCGAGCGATGCGATGCAGCTCACGAGCGACGCGGCGGAGATAAGGCGCAGCGAGCCGATCCGGCCGACGAGCCGCGTGTTCGCGAAGTTGCCGATCATGATCCCGACGACGTTCAGCCCGAACAGCAGCCCGTAGTGCTGCGGCGACACGTGGAAATACTCGATGTACACGAACGGCGTCGCGGTGATGTACGAGAACATCGCCGCGAACGCCATCCCGCCGCACAGCATGTGCCCCCACGCGACCGGATCGGACAGGATGCGCCCGTACGACGCGAACGATGCAAGCACGGCCGCGCTCTTGCGCCGCTCCTTCGGCCAGGTTTCGGGCACGCGCAGGTACGCGGTCGCCGCGCACAGTGCGCCGAACACGGCCAGCACGACGAACACGCCGCGCCAGCCGGCGAAGCGCAGTATCTGCCCGCCGATCAGCGGCGCGAGCAGCGGCCCGACCGCGGTGACGATCGCGACCATCGACAGCACCTTCGCGGCGTCGGTCGGCTCGTGCGCGTCGCGCGCGATCGCGCGGGCGAGCACCGACGCGGCGCCCGCGCCGAGCGCCTGCAGGAAGCGCACGGCGATCAGCATGTCGATCGAGCCCGACACGAAGCAGCCGATGCTCGCGAGCGTGAACAGCGCGATGCCGCCGAGCAGCACCGGGCGGCGGCCCCACGTATCGGACAGCGGACCGTACAGCAACATGCCGATCGAGAAGCCGGCCATGAAGCTCGTCAGCGTGCGCTGCGCGGCGCCGGGGCTCACGGAGAAGCCGTCGGCGATCGACGGCAGGCTCGGCAGGTACATGTCGGTGGCAATCGGCCCGCAGGCGGCGAGCGCGCCGAGCAACAGGATCAGCCGGGCATCGGGCCGGCGCCGGACGACGTGGGACATGGGTATCCGCAATGGAGGCCCGCGCGCATCGGGGCACGCGTGGCGGTGAAGACGGGAGGCCGCGCCGCGGACGGCGCTCAGGCCCATGATTGTACGCGCAACTTTTTCGCGTGCCGGCGGCGCGTGTGGCGCGCAGGGCCGGCAAGCGCCGGTACGGCCGGTGTCGCGCGAGCTTGCGTGCGGATTCGCTTGCGGATTCGATTAAGCTTGCTGCTCGCCGCTTTTCTCGTCTGACCAAATCGACCCGACGACCGCACCGATGACCGCTTTCCTGCTGATCTGGAGCCCCAAGAAATGGCCGTGGCCCGAGCTGCCCGACGTCGCCGCGCGCGTGAAGGCCGGCGAGGCCGTGCATGACGTGTGGGGCTGCGGCTTCGCCCGCGGCATCCTGCCGGGCGACCGCGTGTTCCTGCATCGCGTCGCGAAGGAGCCAAAAGGCGTGTTCGGCTCCGGCTACGTGACGCGCGCGCCTTACGAGGTGCCCGATCCGGCGACCCGGCGCGGCTACCGGCTGTGCATCGACTTCGTCTACGACTGGCTGGTCGACGCGCACCAGGACGTCGTGATCCCGCGCGACGCGCTGCGCGTGCATCCGTACTCGGTGCAGACCTGGGATGCGCAGAGCTCCGGCACGTCGATCAAGCCGATGGTCGAAGGCCCGCTGGAGAAACGCTGGGCCGAACTGACCGGCAAGCGCAAGTCGCCGCGATAAGCGGATCGGAGCCGGCCCGCCGTCGCCGGTCCCGCGCGCCCACCTCGCGCCTGCCCCCCAACGCGCCGAAAGGCCGCAGACCGCCCGACGGGCCCGCCCCGCGCGTCTCCGGTACAATCGGACGGATAGTTCCGCCCAGGCGCCGCGGCCCGTGCACAGGCCCCGCACCCTTCTCTCGCAGGTTTCGCTCATGTCCAACAATCAGATCCTCTTCGAACGCGCCCAGAAGACCATTCCGGGCGGCGTCAACTCGCCGGTGCGCGCCTTCCGTTCGGTCGGCGGCACGCCGCGCTTCGTGTCGCGCGCACAGGGCCCGTACTTCTGGGATGCCGACGGCAAGCAGTACATCGACTACATCGGTTCGTGGGGCCCGATGATCGTCGGCCACGTCCACCCGGAAGTGCTGTCGGCCGTGCAGAACGTGCTCGCCGACGGCTTCTCGTTCGGCGCGCCGACCGAGGCGGAAATCGAGATCGCCGAGGAAATCTGCAAGCTCGTGCAGTCGATCGAACAGGTGCGGATGGTGTCGAGCGGCACCGAGGCCACGATGAGCGCGCTGCGTCTCGCGCGCGGCTTCACGGGCCGCAGCCGCATCGTCAAGTTCGAGGGCTGCTATCACGGCCACGCGGACAGCCTGCTGGTCAAGGCCGGCTCGGGCCTGCTGACGTTCGGCAACCCGACGTCGGCCGGCGTGCCCGCCGACATCGCGAAGCACACGACCGTCCTCGAATACAACAACGTCGCCGCGCTGGAAGAAGCGTTCGGCGCGTTCGGCGATGAAATCGCCGCGGTGATTGTCGAGCCCGTCGCGGGCAACATGAACCTCGTGCGCGGCACGCCCGAATTCCTGAACGCGCTGCGCGCGCTGTGCACGAAGCACGGCGCCGTGCTGATCTTCGACGAGGTGATGTGCGGTTTCCGCGTCGCGCTCGGCGGCGCGCAGCAACACTACGGGATCACGGCCGACCTCACCTGCCTCGGCAAGGTGATCGGCGGCGGGATGCCGGCCGCCGCGTTCGGCGGCCGCCGCGACATCATGGCCCACCTCGCGCCGCTCGGCGGCGTGTACCAGGCCGGCACGCTGTCGGGCAATCCGATCGCGGTCGCGGCCGGCCTGAAGACGCTGCAGCTGATCCAGGCGCCGGGCTTCTACGACGCGCTCACCGCGCAGACGAAGCGCCTCGCCGACGGCCTCGCGGCCGAAGCGCGGGCGGCCGGCGTGCCGTTCGCGGCCGACTCGATCGGCGCGATGTTCGGCCTGTACTTCGCCGAGCGCGTGCCGACCAGCTTCGCGGAAGTCACGAAGAGCGACACCGAGCGCTTCAATCGCTTCTTCCACCTGATGCTCGACGAAGGCGTGTACTTCGCGCCGTCCGCGTATGAGGCCGGCTTCGTATCGAGCACGCACGACGACGCGGTGATCGACGCGACGCTCGCGGCCGCGCGCCGCGCATTCGCGGCCCTCGCCGCCTGACCGGAACCACGCATGTTCTCGGATACCGATTTCGCCCACATGCAGCGCGCGCTGACGCTCGCGGCGCGCGGCATGTATACGACCGCGCCGAACCCGCGCGTCGGCTGCGTGATCGTCAAGGACGGCAACGTCATCGGCGAAGGCTTCACGCAGCCGGCCGGCCAGGATCACGCCGAGGTGCAGGCGCTGAAGGACGCGCGTGCGCGCGGCCATGACGTCGCCGGCTCCACCGTATACGTGACGCTCGAGCCGTGCAGCCACTTCGGCCGCACGCCGCCGTGCGCGAACGCGCTGATCGACGCGCGCGTCGCGAAGGTCGTCGCGGCGATGGAAGACCCGAACCCGCAGGTATCGGGGCGCGGCCTCGGGATGCTGCGCGACGCGGGCATCGACGTGCGCTGCGGGCTGCTCGCGAACGAAGCAGGCGAACTGAACATCGGCTTTGTGTCGCGGATGACGCGCGGCCGGCCGTGGGTGCGGATGAAGACGGCCGCGTCGCTTGACGCACGCACCGCGCTGCCGTCCGGCGAAAGCCAGTGGATCACCGGCGAGGCCGCGCGCCTCGACGGCCACGCCTGGCGCGCGCGCGCATGCGCGATCCTCACCGGCATCGGCACGGTGCGCGAGGACAACCCGCTCCTGACGGTGCGCGGCATCGACACGCCGCGCCAGCCGCAGCGCGTGCTGGTCGACAGCCGCCTCGACCTGCCGCTCGATGCGCGTCTGCTCGAAGGTGCGCCGCTGCTGATCTTCTGCGGCCGGCTCGATGCGGCCGGCGAAGTGCGCGCGAAGGTGCTGAAGTCGCGCGGCGCGGAAATCGTGCCGCTCGCGAATGCGCACGGCAAGGTCGACCTGCCCGCGATGCTCGCGGCGCTCGGCGCGCGCGGCGTCAACGAACTGCACGTCGAGGCCGGCCACAAGCTGAACGGTTCGCTGCTGCGCGAGCAGTGCGTCGACGAGCTGCTCGTCTATCTCGCGCCGAGCCTGCTCGGCAGCGACGCGGCCGGCATGTTCGACCTCGCCGCGCCGGCGAGCCTCGACGCGCGCACGCGGCTCGCGTTCCACAGCGTCGAGCGAATCGGCGACGATCTGCGGATTCTCGCGCGCGTCGCGCCGCCGGCCGCCACCCACTGAACGGAGCCGTCACGATGTTTACCGGAATTGTCGCGGCCGTCGGCCGCATCGAATCGATCAACCCGCTCGGCGCGTCGGCCGACGCCGGCGTGCGCCTGACCGTGCACGCCGGCGGGCTCGACCTCGCCGATGTCGCGCTCGGCGACAGCATCGCGATCCAGGGCGCGTGCATGACGGTGATCGAAAAAACCGCCGCCACGTTCGACGTCGACGTGTCGCGCGAAAGCCTGAACCGCACGGTCGGGCTCGCGCAACCCGGCGAAGTGAACCTCGAGAAGGCGCTGCGCGCGCACGACCGCCTCGGCGGGCACATCGTGTCGGGCCACGTCGACGGCCTCGGCACCGTGACGCGCTTCGCACCGGTCGGCGAATCGCACGAGTTGCGGATCGTCGCGCCGCGTGAGCTCGGCCGCTATCTCGCATACAAGGGCTCGATCACCGTCAACGGCGTGAGCCTGACCGTCAACGCGGTCGACGATCGCGCGGACGGCTGCGAATTCTCGATCAACCTGATCCCGCATACGGTCGAGGTCACGACACTGCGTCACGTGAAAGCCGGCGACAAGGTCAATCTCGAAATCGACATGATCGCGCGGTATGTCGAGCGGATGCTGTCGGCATCGCACGGCGTGCAGCAGGACTGATTGCGGGGGGCGCTGCCCCAGGACATGAAATGGCGGCCGGCGGTTCGGCCCGACACCTGGCCGGACGGCCAACGACGCGCACGGGTCATCGCGTCGCGCTAAGATGCAACGGCAGCGGTTTCGGCGCCGCGACACACGGTGCGCCGCATACCGGCTGTCCCTTTTCCTCCAGGAGTCGTCCCATGTCCATCTCGATGTACCAGGCTTCGCTGCCCGTCCTCATCCGCGGCCTCACCAACCTGCAGCACATCCTCGGCAAGGCGCAGGCGCATGCGGCCGAGAAGCAGATCGACCCGTCGGTGTTCATCGGCGCGCGCCTCTATCCGGACATGCTGCCGCTCGTCCGCCAGGTGTACATCGCGACCGACACGGCCAAGGGCTGCGCCGCGCGGCTCGCCGGCGTCGACATCCCGAGCTATCCCGACGTCGAGCAGACCTTCGACGAGCTGCATGCGCGCATCCAGAAGACGATCGACTATCTGAAGAGCTTCGAGCCCGCGCAGATCGACGGCAGCGAAACGCGCCAGGTCGTGCTCAAGATGCGCACCGGCCCGATCGAGTTCACCGGCCAGTCGTACCTGCTGAACTTCGTGCTGCCCAACTTCTTCTTCCACGTGACGACCGCGTACGACATCCTGCGCCACGGCGGCGTCGAACTCGGCAAGCTCGACTACCTCGGCGGTCGCAACGAGCACGCGTGACGCCCGGCCGCGCCCCGGCCGAGCTGCGGCCGCCCGTCCTCGGGCGGGCCGCGGCGGCCCCGGCAGGCCCGCCTCGCCGGGCGGTCGCGCGGCTTTCCGGCGTGCTCGCCGGCCGCGCGCGGCCAGCGCCAGCCGAAACGCGGTCCGGCTGGCGTAAAATACGCACTTTCCTCTTTCTCGCCCCCTTATGACGCTCGCCTCCACGCTCGACATCATCGCGGAGTTGAAAGCCGGCCGGATGGTGATCCTGGTCGACGAAGAAGACCGCGAAAACGAAGGCGACCTCGTGATCGCCGCCGAATTCGTCACGCCGGAAGCGATCAACTTCATGGCCAAGTACGGCCGCGGCCTGATTTGTCTGACGTTGACGCAGGAACGCTGCAAGCAGCTGCACCTGCCGCTGATGACCTACCGCAACGGCACCCAGTACGGCACCGCGTTCACGGTCAGCATCGAAGCGGCCGAAGGCGTGACGACCGGCATCTCGGCGGCCGACCGCGCGCACACGATCGCCACGGCGGTCGCGCACGATGTGCGTCCCGAGCACATCGTGCAGCCGGGCCACGTGTTCCCGATCATGGCGCAGCCGGGCGGCGTGCTCGTGCGCGCCGGCCACACCGAGGCCGGCTGCGACTTCACCGCGCTCGCCGGGCTCACGCCGGCCGCGGTGATCTGCGAGGTCATCAAGGACGACGGCACGATGGCGCGCCTGCCCGACCTGCTCGAGTTCGCGAAGGAGCACAACCTGAAGATCGGCACGATCGCCGACCTGATCCACTACCGCAGCCGCACCGAATCGATCATCGAGCGGATCGCCGAGCGCACGATGCAGACCGCGCACGGCACGTTCCGCGCGGTGCTGTACCGCGACCAGCCGACCGGCTCGCCGCACATCGCGCTGGTGCGCGGCACGCCGTCGCCCGACGTCGATACGCCCGTGCGCGTGCACGAGCCGCTGTCGGTCCTCGACCTGCTCGAGACGAGCATCTCGACGCACTCGTGGACGCTCGACGCCGCGATGCGCGACATCGCGGAACGCGACCTCGGCGTGATCGTGCTGCTCAACTGCGGCGACACGAAGGAACATCTGATCGACGTCTTCAAGGCGTTCGACGAGGAAGAAAAGGCCGCTGCGCTGAAGCGCCGGCCGGTCGATTTCAAGACGTTCGGCATCGGCGCGCAGATCCTGCGCGATGTCGGCGTCGGCAAGATGCAGGTGCTGTCGAATCCGCGCAAGCTGGGCAGCATGTCCGGCTACGGCCTCGAAGTCACGGGCTTCATTCCGATGCCCGGCGGCGAAGCCAAGTCCTGCCCGGCGTCCCACGCGTAACCCGCCACGGCGCTTTCGCCCTATAACCGTTCATCCACACCACGGACAGATCATGGAAATCGGACAATACCAACCGAATCTCGAAGGCGACGGCCTGCGTATCGGCATCGTGCAATCCCGCTTCAACGAACCCGTCTGCAACGGCCTGGCCGATGCATGCGTCGAAGAGCTCGAGCGCCTCGGCGTCTCCGGTGAAGACGTGCTGCTCGTGTCGGTGCCCGGCGCGCTGGAAATCCCGCTCGCGCTGCAAAAGCTCGCGGAAAGCGGCCAGTTCGACGCACTGATCGCGCTCGGCGCGGTGATCCGCGGCGAGACGTACCACTTCGAACTCGTGTCGAACGAAAGCGGCGCGGGCATCACCCGCATCGGCCTCGACTTCAACCTGCCGATCGCGAACGCGGTCCTGACGACCGAAAACGACGAGCAGGCCGTCGCGCGCATGACCGAAAAGGGTCGTGACGCCGCACGCGTCGCGGTCGAGATGGCGAACCTGACGATGGCGCTCGACCAGCTCGGCGACGACGAGGACGAAGAAGAAGACGAAGAAGACGAAGAGGAGCGCGCATGAAGAAGAGCGCCCGCCGACAATCGCGCGAGCTGGCGACGCAGGGCCTGTATCAGTGGCTGCTGTCGAACGCGGCCCCCGGCGAGATCGACGCGCAACTGCGCGGCGCGCTCGGTTACGACAAGGCCGACAAGGAGCTGCTCGACGCCATCCTGCACGGCGTGATTCGCGAGCATGCGACGCTCATCGAAGCCCTCACGCCGTCGCTCGACCGCCCGGTCGACCAGCTGTCGCCGGTCGAGCGCGCCGTGCTGCTGATCGCGACGTTCGAGCTCACGCATCATGTCGAAACGCCGTACCGCGTGATCATCAACGAAGCGGTCGAACTCGCGAAGACGTTCGGCGGCTCGGACGGCTACAAGTACGTCAACGGCGTGCTCGACAAGCTCGCCGCGAAGCTGCGCCCCGCCGAAACGCAGGCGCGCCGCAACGGCTGATTCCGTTGGTACACGGGCGCGCAAGCGCCCGTTTTTCATTCTTCCTCCCCTTCCTCGCCCCGCCCGACCGATGAATACCACCGCCGATTCGCTCGTCACGCTCGCCGCACGCGTCGACGCGATCCAGCCCTTCTACGTGATGGAACTGATGAAGGAGGCACAGCGGCTCGAGTCCTCCGGGCGCGATGTTATCCACATGGGCATTGGCGAACCGGATTTCACCGCGCCGGAGCCTGTCGTCGAGGCGGCCGCGGTCGCATTGCGCCGCGGCGTCACGCAGTACACGAGCGCGCTCGGCATCGCGCCGCTGCGCGAAGCGATCGCCGCGCACTATGCACGCGCGTACGGCCTCACGGTCAGCCCCGAGCGGATCGTCGTGACGGCCGGCGCATCGGCCGCGCTGCTGCTCGCCTGCCTCGCGCTCGTCGGCCGCGACGACGAGGTGTTGATGCCTGACCCGTCGTACCCCTGCAACCGGCACTTCGTCGCGGCGGCCGAAGGCCGCCCGGTGCTCGTGCCGAGCGGCCCGGAAGCCCGCTTCCAGCTCACCGCGGACGACGTCCGCACGCGCTGGGGCAGCCGCACGCGCGGCGTGCTGCTCGCGTCGCCGTCGAACCCGACCGGCACGTCGCTCGAGCCGGACGAGCTGAAGCGGATCGTCGAAGCCGTGCGCGCCCGCGGCGGCTTCACGATCGTCGACGAGATCTACCAGGGGCTCAGCTACGACGCGGCGCCCGTGTCGGCGCTGTCGTTCGGCGACGATGTCGTCACCGTGAACAGCTTCTCCAAGTACTTCAGCATGACCGGCTGGCGACTCGGCTGGCTGGTCGTGCCGCCGTCGCTCGTCGGCACCTTCGAAAAGCTGTCGCAGAACCTGTTCATCTGTCCGTCCGCGCTCGCGCAGCACGCGGCGCTCGCATGCTTCGAACCGGCCGCGCTCGACATCTACGAAGCGCGCCGCGTCGAATTCAAGCGTCGCCGCGACTTCATCGCGCCGGCGCTCGAACGTCTCGGCTTCACGGTACCCGTGATGCCGGACGGCGCGTTCTACGTGTATGCGCACTGTGGCGGCGTCGCCCATCCGGCGGCCGGCGACAGCGCGGCGCTCACGCAGGCGATGCTGCACGACGCGGGCGTCGTGCTGGTGCCGGGCATGGACTTCGGCGTCCATGCGCCGCGCGACTATATCCGGCTGTCATATGCGACCGCTTACACGCGCCTCGAAGAGGCCGTCGATCGGCTGGCGGCGCTGTTCGGCCAGCACTGACGTCCGACCGGCCGTCCCGGCCGGCGCGCGGCGGCCCTTGCAGCCGCGCAAAAAGAAAAAGGCACCCGGATCGGGTGCCTTTTTGCTTGGAGCCGGCTGGAACCGCGCGGCGTTACGCGCCGAGTTCCGGGTGGTCGCCGTGCGACTGCTTCGCGGTGTCGACGCTGGCGGCGTCCTGCTGCGGCGCGCCCTTCGGCACGGCGGCAGCCTTCGCGGCGATCGGCTGGGCGGCGTCGAGCGTCGCGTGCACGCGCTTCGCGCCGCCGGCCGCTGCCGTCGCGGACGCGGTCACGATCGGCTTCGACGGCTGGGCCGGCGCATTAAGCGGCACGCTGCGGCCATGCGCGACGTCGCGCAGGCGGGCACGCTCGGCCATGACCTTCGAGCCGTAGGCGGTGTCGTCCGGGTTCGTCGAGCCGTTGTACATGCGCAGACCGTTCGCGAGCGAGCCGCCGCGGGCGATGCAGTCCTTCAGCACCAGTGCGCCGACCTGCAGGTTCGCGAGCGGTTGCAGCGCGGTGTCGGTACCGCCGAAATATTCGAACTTGTCGGAATGGACCTTCGACATGACCTGCATCAGGCCTTGCGCGCCGACGCCGCTTTCCGCGTACGGGTTGAAGCCCGATTCGATCGCCATCACGGACAGCAGCAGCAGCGGATCGAGGCCGACGTCGCGACCGGTCTGGAACGCGGCCTTGACGAGCTGGCCGAGCGGCTCCTGCGCGACCCGGTAACGGCGCGACAGGTAGGTGGCGACGAGCGCCTGTTCACGGTTCGACGCAAGCGCACGATCGTCGCGCGCATCGGCCGGAACCCGCTGGGTCGGGATCAGTTTCGCGAGCGCGACGGGCGACGGGCCGTTGCGGGCCGGATCGGACGCATCGTTCTGCGCGGCGGTTTCCGGTGCGACGTCGAGACCGACGGCGAGCGCATCCGGTTCGGGGGCGTCTTCCTGCTGCGGCTGCGCGCCGGCAGGCGCGAAGTTCGGCAACGGATGACCGGTCAGCAGACGGGCCGGACCGGCCTGCACGGCCGCGGATACGACCGGCATCAGCTTCGCGGCGATGTTCCCGCGCACGGTCGGCAGCAGCCACAGGGCCAGTGCGATCGCGACGGCGAAACAGCCGACAACGCTGAATAAATGGTGACTGACACGCGTCCCGCGACGCAGCATGTCGCGCACGATCTGCGCATGCTGCTCATTGGGACGCCACGATAACCAAGCGTTCATTCAGATCATCTCCCATGAACATGACTCGTGCGGCTCGCTCAGCTCGATGGCGAGACAGAATACGTGCCGCGGAATCACGATGCCGCCCGCCTTGGTTGGGACGCGCAAGCATCGGGGAAACGGTATAAGTACCGTTCGAGGCCACGGTGTAAGAGGGCCGGCACCTTCGCACATTGGGCGAGGCGGGCATACGCGGTGGCACCCACGCAAAAAACCAGCGTGTGGTAGCGCTGGCTGGGACTACTACAAAAGCCGTCGAATACGCCGTGCAGGTATCGGCGGACGGTGACGCGCTGCGTCAAAGATCGGTGATTGGCGGCTCGAAGCCTTTTACCCTGCAGCCAATGTGAGCGGATTCTAGCAGGGTTTTATAGATCGTCAACACTATGAAATCTCAAAATCATAACAAAAAGTAATTTTGAATCGCCCTTCAGATCGCGAGCCCCCTGCCGTAGGGGCTCCGCGCGCGATCGACTTTTTTCACCGCCGGGCGTGCGCGCGGCCGCCCGGGTAAAATCGGCGATCGATTCGGGGCCGCAGCCGGCCGCTGCGCCCGCCCACCGCTGCCCGCTTTGCGGGCGGCCCGGACCTTCTTCATGAAATACAAAGACTTACGCGATTTCATTCAGCGCCTCGAGGCGCTCGGCGAACTGCGGCGCGTCACGCAGCCCGTGTCGCCCGTGCTCGAAATGACCGAGCTGTGCGACCGCGTGCTGCGCGCCGGCGGCCCGGCGCTGCTGTTCAACGCCCCGCCCGGCAATGCATTTCCGGTGCTCGGCAACCTGTTCGGCACGCCGCGCCGCGTCGCGCTCGGGATGGGCGTCGATGCGGGCGACGACGCCGCGCTCGGCTCGCTGCGCGACCTCGGGCGGCTGCTGTCCGCGCTGAAGGAGCCGGATCCGCCGAAGAGCCTGAAGGACGCCGGCAAGCTGCTGTCGCTCGCGAAGGCCGTGTGGGACATGGCGCCGAAATCGGTGTCGTCGCCGCCGTGCCAGGAGATCGTCTGGGAAGGCGCCGACGTCGATCTGCACAAGCTGCCGATCCAGACCTGCTGGCCCGGCGACGCGGGGCCGCTCGTCACGTGGGGCCTGACGGTCACGCGCGGGCCGAACAAGCCGCGCCAGAACCTCGGCATCTACCGCCAGCAGCTGATCGGCCGCAACAAGCTGATCATGCGCTGGCTCGCGCATCGCGGCGGTGCGCTGGACTTCCGCGAATTCGCGCTGCAGAACCCGGGCAAGCCGTATCCGGTCGCGGTCGTGCTGGGCGCGGACCCGGCCACGACGCTCGGCGCGGTGACGCCCGTGCCCGATTCGCTGTCCGAGTACCAGTTCGCCGGCCTGCTGCGCGGCAGCCGCACCGAACTCGCGAAGTGCCTGACGCCCGGCGTCGACACGCTGCAGGTGCCCGCCCGCGCAGAGATCGTCCTCGAGGGCTTCATTCACCCGCAGGAAGGCGCGCCCGCCGCTGCTCCGGCCGGCGCACCGCCGCGTCCGGCCGGCAACGCGTCCGCCGCGTACGAGCACGCGCTCGAAGGCCCGTACGGCGACCACACCGGCTACTACAACGAGCAGGAGTGGTTTCCGGTGTTCACCGTCGAGCGCATCACGATGCGCCGCGACGCGATCTATCACTCGACCTACACGGGCAAGCCGCCCGACGAGCCGGCCGTGCTCGGCGTCGCGCTCAACGAGGTGTTCGTGCCGCTGCTGCAGAAGCAGTTCACCGAGATCACCGACTTCTACCTGCCGCCGGAAGGCTGCAGCTACCGGATGGCCATCGTCCAGATGAAGAAGAGCTACGCGGGCCATGCGAAGCGCGTGATGTTCGGCGTGTGGAGCTTCCTGCGGCAGTTCATGTATACGAAGTTCATCGTGGTCGTCGACGAGGACGTGAACATCCGCGACTGGAACGAGGTGATCTGGGCGATCACGACGCGCGTCGACCCCGTGCGCGACACCGTGATGGTCGACAGCACGCCGATCGACTATCTCGATTTCGCGTCGCCCGTCGCGGGCCTCGGCTCGAAGATGGGGCTCGACGCGACCAACAAGTGGCCCGGCGAGACGAACCGCGAATGGGGCCGCCCGATCGAGATGGACGCGGCCGTGAAGGCGCGCGTCGATCGCCTCTGGCAAGAGATCGGACTCTAAGTCCGCGCGTTGAACGTATCCGGCAAGAACGACGATGAGCTTCGCCCCCGCCTCGATGATGTCCGACGGATTCTTCCTGTCGTTGTCGCTGTGTCTCGACATCGGCCTCGTCAACGTCGCGATGCTGTCGCTGACGCTGTCGCACGGCTTCCGGCCGGGCTTCTGGCTCGGCGTCGGCTCGTGCGTCGGCGATCTCGTCTACGCGGCGCTCGCGCTCGCGGGCATGGCCGTGCTGCTGCAGTTCGAGGCCGTGCGCTGGATCGTCTGGATCGGCGGCGGCGCGGTGCTGCTGTTCCTCACGTGGAAGATGGCGCGTGAAGCGCTCGCGCCGGCCGGCGGCGCCGACACGGGCGATGCCGACGACACGCCGCAGCCGCGGGCCAGCGCGCGGCGCAGCTTCGTGCGCGGGATGCTGCTCGCGATGTCGTCGCCGAGCGCGATCCTGTGGTTCGCGGCGGTCGGCGGCGCGCTGATCGCGAAAGCCGGCGCGACCACGCCGGCGACGGCGTCGGTGTTCCTGTCCGGCTTTTTCCTGGGCGGCCTCGCGTGGACCCTCTTCATGTGCACGCTCGCGAGCCAGGGCCGCAAGCGCGCGGGCGCCGGGCTGATGCGTGCATGCCATGTCGCGTCGGCACTGCTGTTCGCGTATTTCTCGTACAGCGTGATCGTCGGCGGCTATCGCGACCTGATCGTTCACGCTGTGTGAGCGGCGCACGCCGGCCGCCCCGCCCTGGCCGCGCGTCAAATGAAAAACGGCGCAACGCCCCGCGAGGGACGTTGCGCCGTTTTGCCGCGTGCTCAGACGGTCGCGCGGACTATTGCATCAACGACGCCAACCGTGGTGACCCCAGCCACCATAACCGTGACGCCAGTACGGACGACCGTAGTAGCCACCGACGACCACGGGAGGCGGTGCATAGTATGCGGGCGCCGGCGCGTAATACACCGGCGGAGGCGGCGGCGCGTAATACACAGGCGGCGGCGCTGCGTACACGGGATATGCCGGTGCGACCGGGACGCCAATGCCGACCCCGATCGACACGTGGGCCTGTGCGGCGCCTGCGGCACCCAGACCCAACGCGGCGGCGGCGATGAACGGAATGAGCTTTTTCACTTCGATTCTCCTGCTGGAGCGGTAATTTGTGCGCCCCTGACGGCAACGGCGGGCATGCACGTCGCATGCAAGCAATGTAGCGAAAACCCGTCTCTCGTGTATTGCGCATTTGTTGCAAATTGCAATTCAACCCGGGCGGGGCCAGCGTGCGGCCGGGCTGTGCGAATCCGCTACTCCCCATGCCGGTCGCGCGATTCCGTCCGACCAGTGAAATAGCGACACGCTGGCCGGTCAGTCTTACCGGATGCGGTAAGCGCGGGCGGCGCGGTTCCGTAATGAACGATTACAAATTCGAGACAAGACGCCGACAATTCAAGAGGGACGCGGCGCACAGGCGATTCGGGGCCGGATGCGAGGGTCGTCATCGAGCAGCGAAAGCGCGGCATGCGGTGCTCGATTGCTCGCATCGAACATCGCCGCCCAGATCGTCCGGCCGGGCGCCCCCCCATCCGCCCCCGCCCTGTCATTCCTGCGATACTGGCGGCTGCTCCGTTTTCGCTTCGTGGCCCGTCATGCCCCTCCCCGACACTCCCCGCCTCGGCTTCATCGGCGCCGGCCGCCTTGCACGCTGCGTCGCCCGGCGTTTCGCGGCGGCCGGCTTTCCGGTCGTCGCGATAGCGAGCCGCACGGCGGAATCGGCCGCGGCACTCGCCGCGCACATAGATGGCTGCCGGAAGGTCGACACGCCGCAGCAGGTGGTCGACGCCGCCGACCTGATCTTCCTGACCGTGCCCGACGACCATCTCGCGTCGACCGCCGCGGCGCTGCGGTTCGACGCCGCGCGCGCGGCGGGCCAGGCGCTCGTCCACTGCAGCGGCGCGTCGGCGGTCGAGTTGCTCGATCCGGCAAGACGGCAAGGCGCGGCCACCGGCGGCTTCCATCCGCTCTATCTGTTCGGCGGCACGGACGCCGATCTCGCCCGTATCGACGGCTGCTCGGTCACGCTCGAAGCCGACGGCGCGCTGCACGCGACGTTGCTGCGGCTTGCTGCCGCACTCGGCTGCCATCCGCTGTCGATCCCGGCCGGCGGCCGGATGCTCTATCACGCGGCAGCACATTACGCGGCGAGCTTCGCGCTGTGCGGGCTTGCGGAAGCGGTCGAGCTATGGCGCGGCCTCGGCTTCGACGAGGCCGCCGCGCTGCGCGCGCTGCTGCCGATGCTCGCCGGCACGATCGAAACCGCACGCGACAAGGGCCTCGCGAACGCCCTCGCGGGCCCGGTGTCGCGCGGCGACACCGGCATCGTCGAGCGCCAACTCGCGCTGCTCGAGGCGCGCGGTGGCGATCATGCGACGCTGTATGCGCTGATGACCCGCCGCGCGGTCGCGCTTGCGGCGAAGCGCGCCCCGCCGCCGGCCGCGCTGCCGGCGCTCGCGCAGGCCGTCGAAACGTCGCTCGCGCGCACGACCGGGCACCCCTCCCCGCCGCACGACGAGGCGTGATAAGGTGTCGGCCGATGCGCCGCCATCCGGCGTTGGCGGCCGCACGCTACTCGACTGTAAAAAAAGGATGCCAACGATGTTCGGCGAGATCGCCCGTTTTCTGCTCAATACCCTCTTCACGCTGTTCGGCGCCGCGCTGATCCTGCGCGTCTGGATGCAGGCCGTCCGCGTGCCGCCGTACAACCCCGTCACGCAGGCCGTGCTGCAGGCGACCAACTGGCTCGTGCTGCCGCTGCGCCACGTGATCGCGGGCGTGCGCGGCATCGACTGGGCGAGCGTCGTCGCCGCGCTGCTCACCGCGCTCGTCTATGTGGTGTTGATGGTCGTGATGGCCGGCTTCGATCCGGCCTCGGTGATCCCGACGCTCGTCGCGGTGGCACTGCTCACCGTCGTGAAGTGGGCGCTCAACCTCGTGATCTGGATGACGATCCTGATGGCGCTGCTGTCGTGGCTCAATCCGCGCTCGCCGGCCATGCCGATTCTCTACCAGCTCACCGCGCCGTTCCTGAACCCGCTGCGCCGCGTGATCCCGAACCTCGGCGGCATCGACCTGTCGCCGATCCTGCTGTTCGTGATCGTGCAGGTGCTGCTGATGGTCGTCACGCGCGCCGCCGTGTCGCTGACGATGTTCGGCATCTGACGGAGCGACGCTACGCTGCCGGCCCCTGCGCCGGCGGCGCCGAGAGCGTGTCGATCACGCCGAAGCGCGCCGGAATCATCGCGTAGCACACGCGCACCTTCTCGCGCGACAGCCGCTCGAGCAACTGCTGCGCCTCGTCCTCGGTGGCGATGAATTCGACCTCGATCGCAAGCGACCCCTGCAGCTCGAAAAAGCGGTCCTCGTGCAGCACCCGATGCCGGCCGAAGCCGGCCATCGCGCGAAACGCGGAACCGCCCGCGATGCCCATCCGGTTGCCTTCCTCCAGCAACCATTCCCATAGCGGCTTCCAGTGCAGCCGGTGCTGCTCGTGCACATAGAAGCGCAAGAAGACCCTGTCCATCGCACCCTCCCGGTGCCGGCGCGCTCAGGCCGCCGCGAACCACGCGCGCGCGGTCCACATGCCGAGCGCCGTCAGCGTGAACGATCCAGTCAAGTGTAGGGCAGCCACCGCGATCGCCCATCCGAATTCGCCCTGCACCGCGTGCGTCATCACTTCGACCGAATAGGTCGAGAACGTCGTGAGACCGCCGAGGAAGCCCGTGATCACGAACAGCCGCCACTCGGGCGGCAGCCCGACGCGCGCGGTAAATACGACGACGGCCACGCCGATCACGTAGCCGCCGATCAGGTTCGCGGCAAGCGTGCCGAGCGGCACGGCAGGAAAGAATTCGTTGAGCGCAAGGGCCAGGAACCAGCGCAGCACCGCGCCAAACCCGGCGCCGACGAAGATCGCGACGATCGAATAGAACAAGGGAGCTCCTCGCTGACGAGGCCGCACGGCGGACGCGGCCCACGCCGAACTGTATGCGGAATCGCGCCGCGACGGCAATGCCGCAGGCCGGTCGGCAGGCGCGGAGTCGGGCCGCACCGTATCCGCGCATTTCATGATTTCCACGCGGCTGCCGCAATCGATATTTCCGGCGCATTACGCAGACCATTACAAACCAAATCAAACGCCGATTGATTATTTATTCGCCTTTGAAAATCGAAATGCGAATTGATCCCGCCACGCGCTCGCGCTCAAAACCCACGTCTTGCGGGCGATCCGCGTACTTTCCCTCATCAGACATTCCCGCATCCGCTCGATATTCGATGCAATCGGCTTCACCGATTTCGTAAAATCATTTCGCCCCCTACTCCATCGACATGGAGATTCGAAAAATGAACAATATCCGCGTGTCATCCATGTTGATTCCGGCACTGTGCGCGTCGCTGCTCGCCTCGACGGTTGCCCTCGCCGAAGGTAACGGCATCCCGTCCTTCGTCGAAGGCAACCG
Source organism: Burkholderia sp. 567 (assembly GCF_040545115.1). NCBI lineage: Bacteria > Pseudomonadati > Pseudomonadota > Betaproteobacteria > Burkholderiales > Burkholderiaceae > Burkholderia > Burkholderia sp. 567. The sequence goes on along the minus strand of NZ_JBEPLG010000001.1, from coordinate 388,913 downwards.
TGCGCCGAAGGGATACGCGCGGCCGCCGTTCCATACCAAGCCGCGCGCCAGTACCGCGGCGGTAGCCGGGCTCACACCCTCGCTCGCACGGCATGCCTACGGATTCGACGCGCTTGCGAACCAGGGCGACGGGATGGTCGTCGCGATCGTCGACGCGTACGACGACCCGAAGATCGAGGCCGATCTCGGCGTGTTCAGCAACACGTTCTCGCTGCCGGCCTGCACCACGGCGAACGGCTGCTTCACGAAGGTGTACGCGCGCGGCCCACGGCCCAGGACGGACGCGGGCTGGTCGCTCGAGATATCGCTCGACGTCGAATGGGTGCATGCGATCGCGCCGAAGGCGCGGATCCTGCTGGTCGAGGCCGCGTCCGCCAGCTTCAACGACCTGCTGGCCGCGGTCGACATCGCGGTCAAGCGCGGCGCGTCGGTCGTGTCGATGAGCTTCGGCGGCAACGAGTTCAACACCGAGACGGGCTTCGACAGGCACTTCAACGTGCCGGGCGTCACGTTCGTCGCGTCGTCGGGCGACAGCGGCACCGGCACCGAGTACCCGGCGTCATCGCCGTACGTGGTCGCGGTGGGCGGCACGACGTTGTCCACCGACACATCCGGCAACTACATCGGCGAAGCCGCGTGGAGCGGCAGCGGCGGCGGCGTGAGCACGATCGAGGCCGAGCCGGCCGGACAGACGGGCTGGCCGGTGCCGGTGGCCGGCAAGCGCGGCGTGCCCGACGTCAGCTACGACGCGAATCCGTCCAGCGGGTTCGCCGTGTACGACTCGGTCAGCTATCAGGGGCAGGCAGGCTGGTTCCAGGTCGGCGGCACGAGCGCCGGCGCGCCGCAATGGTCGGCGCTCGTCGCGATCGCGAATTCGTTGCGCGCGGCCGCCGGCAAACATGCGCTGAGCGGCACCTACGACACGCTCTATACGGTCGGGAAAAGCGCCTACGGCAGCGACTATCACGACGTGACGACCGGATCCAACGGCAATTGCGGCAGCGTCTGCAATGCGGCCGGCGGCTACGACTACGTGACAGGTCTCGGTTCGCCGATCGCGCCGGCGCTCGTCCAGGCGCTCGTCGGACAGCCGTAACCGCGCGGTCGCCGGCCGGTTCGTCGCGCGGCGCTCAGCCGCCGCGCCACGCGCGGTCGAGCGCGGTCAGCGTCGCGAGCGCGCCGCCCTTCAGCCCGATCACGTCCGCGCGGCGCGCATGGGCTTCGCGTGCGTTGATGCGGATCACGTCGGCCCCGAGGCGTTCGCTCAGCAGCCGCACGGTCGGAATCGCGGTGCCCGCGCCGATCTCGACGACGCTCACCCGTCCTGCCCGTGCGATCCAGCCCTGCAGCGCCCGCTCCTGCGCGTCGTAGCGTTCGCCGAGCCAGCCATCGTCGCCGAACATCAGGATGTTCGGCCGCGCCAGCCCGCCGCAATGCGGGCAGCGCGGCAGCTCGCCGACCAGCCGGCACGCGGCTGCGTCGACGTCGGGCGTGAATGGGGCGGCGTCCCAGGTGTCGTCCGAGCACGGTCGCAGGCACTGCATCGAATGAATCGAACCGTGGATCTCGGCGACGCGCGCCGGATCGAAACCCGCCTTCTGGAACTGGCCGTCGACATTGCTCGTCAGCACGAAGCCGCCGTTCGGCATCGCGTCCATCCAGCGCCGCAGGATCGCGAAGCCCGCGTGCGGCACCGTCTCCCGATAGAGCGCGAGACGATGCCCATAGAATCCCCACGCAAGCTGCGGATGCGCGCGGAACGCGTGCGGCGACGCGATTTCGTGGAACACGAAATGCTCGTGGCGCAGCGCCGGATACGCGCGCCAGAAACCGTCCGTGCCGCGAAAATCGGGCAGCCCCGAATCGACGCCGATGCCGGCGCCGGCCGTCACCAGCAGCGCATCGGCGCGCGCGAGCGCGTCGACGGCGGACGCGACCAGATACGCCGGCAATTGCGCGCCAGCAGCGCTGGAATCGGTGGAGCCGGACGAATCGGGTAATTCGGGGGAATCGGAAAGCGGCATGATGGAGCGGTAGTGGCGTCGAACGGTGCCGGACGGGCATCGCGCGATCTTACGCCCGTTCGAGCACCGTGACGCTGCATCACGCAGTCGCGATACGCACGCCAGCGGGTTCCCGCAGCGCGACGTACTGCAGCAGCATGATCGTCTTCGCGTCGACGATTTCACCGCGCTCGACGGCATCCAGCGCCGCGTGCAGTGGCATCTCGACGACCTCGAGATCCTCGCCTTCTTCCGCGATGCCGCCGCCGTCGCCCGTGCGCAGTGACGCATCGTATTCGCCGACGAAGAAATGCAGCTTCTCCGTCACCGACCCCGGGCTCATGAACGCCTCGAACACCTTGCGCACGCCGCGCACGCGATAGCCGGTTTCCTCCTCGGCTTCCGCGCGAATGCGTGCGTCGGGCGTCGCGTCGTCGAGCAGGCCGGCGGCCGCTTCGAGCAGCATCCCGTCGTGTCCGTTGACGAACGCCGGCATCCGGAACTGCCGCGTGAGCAGCACGTCGCCCGTCGCCGCGTTGCGCAGCAGGATGGTCGCGCCGTTGCCGCGGTCATAGGTTTCGCGGCTCAGCCGCTGCCACGTGCCATCGCGGCGCAGAAAATCGAACGTCACCTTCTTCAGCACATACCAGTCATCGGATAGCACCGTCGTATCGACGATGCGCACGCGGTCCTGCGTTGCGGCCATGGCGGCCTCCCATTCGACATATGACGGCGCCCATGGTAACGTGCATATTCGTGCAATTTCAAGAAATTTCGTGCAGAACCGATGCTGACGACCCAACGCAAGAAAGCGATCCTCGATGCGCTCGCCCACGACGGCCAAGTGCTGGCCACCGAACTGAGCGTGCAATTCGGCGTGTCCGAGGACACGATCCGCCGCGACCTGCGCGAACTGGCGGCCGAAGGCCTGCTGCAACGCGTGCACGGCGGCGCGCTACCGGCGTCACCCGCCGTCGCGCCGTTCGCACAGCGCGAGGCGCTCGAAACCGCGGAAAAACGGCGCATCGCCCGTCGGGCCGCGCAGATGATCGCGCCCGGTCAGGTCGCGATCGTCGATGGCGGTACGACGTCGGCGCTGCTCGTCAGCCAGTTGCCGCCCGAGCTGCGCGCGACGATCGTCACGCACAGCCCGAGCGTCGCCGTCGCGCTGGCCGCGCATCCGTCGATCGACGTGATCCTGATCGGCGGACGGTTGTACAAGCATTCGATCGTCGCGGTGGGCGCCGCGGCGATGGAAGGCATCTCGCGTATCCACGCGGACCTGTACTTCATGGGCGTGACCGGCGTCCATCCGGTCGCGGGGCTGAGCACCGGCGATTTCGAGGAAGCGGCGATCAAGCGCGCACTCGCCGGACGCGCGGCCGAGACGGTCGTCCTTGCTTCGCAATCCAAATTACGTGCTGCGTCGCAGTTCGTGATCGGTGAGCTTGCGCTCGCGCAAACCATCGTGGTCGAGCAGGAAACCGACTCGGCGCTGATCGAGCCGATCGAGGCGGCGGGCGTGACGGTCGTGCGGGCCTAGCTGCTCAGCGGCCGGCTACCGAGCGAAACGCGCGATAGGCATCGGCGTGAAGCTCGAAGCCGATGCCCGGCGCCTGCGGCACGGCCGCGCAGCCGGCGTCGAGCGTTTCGCCGTCCGGCAGCCCGCTGAACGGGTGGAACGCAAACGGATTGACTTCCGCGCCACCGAGCCCGAGCGCGGCCACGACGTGTAGCGAGAACAGGTGACCGCCGTGCGGCCAGAACGCATCGCGCCGCCAGCCGTTCGACACGAAATGATCGACGATCTGCAGATAGCCCGGCAGGCCGTAGCAATGCACCGGATCGAACACGAGGAAGTCGCGGTCCGCTCGCAGGCCGCCGTAGCGTGCGAGCAGCTTCGCTTCCGCGAGCGAGAACAGCGCCTCGCCGGCCGCGACCGGTGGCGTGTATTGCGCAGTCAGGTCTGCATGCAGCGGCAGGTCGAGCGGATCGCAGAGGTCCTCGAACCACCAGAGCGCGAACGACGCCAGCATCGCGGCGGCGGCGCGGCCGCTTGCCGCGTCGTACGTGTTCATCGCGTCGACCGCGAGATGCGAGCTGTCGGCAAGACAGGCAGCGGCGGCTTCGATGCGTCTTTTGTCGTCGTCGAGATCCGGGCCGCCGATCTTGATCTTCGCATGCGTGTAGCCGAGATCGGCGATGCGACGCATCTCGTCCGACAGGCGCGCGAGATCGTCGTGCGGATAACGGTAGCCGCCGCCGGCGTACACGCGCACGCGACGCGCTGCGTGGCGCGCGAGCCGGTCGGCAAGAAAGCGATGGAGCGGCAGGCCGGCGATCTTCGCGGCGGCATCCCAGATCGCCATGTCGAGCACGCCGACCGCCACGCAGCGTTCGCCGTGACCGCCCGGCTTCTCGCCGGCCATCATCGCGCGCCATGCGCGAAACGGATCGAGGTTCGTTGCGGCGTCGTCGGCGATGGTGTCCGCGGCGGCAAGCAGCCGCGGGCCGAACCGTTCGCGAATCAGCCCACCCTGCGCATAGCGGCCGACCGACGCGTAACCGTAACCCGTCACCGGGCGGCCGTCGCGCACGACATCCGTGACGATCGCGACGACACTCGTCGTCAGGCCGCCCGACGGAATCGCCGGGTCGGCATAACGGGAAACCGGGATCGCTTGCTCGCGAATGTCGATGATGCGCATGGTCGGGTTCCGGAGGAAACGTTCTGCGTTCGCGGGCCATGCACGCGATGCGGCCGACGCGCTGGCGGATCGCTGCATCATAGGTGCTTGCGCGAAGTCTTGCAGGCTCGCGATCATCACGACGACGCGGCGTCATGCGGCTCCATCGGCATCGCCCGAATCGCGCTGCACGGCGTCGGAATACCGATGAATGCTCCGTCATGCTCGATGCGCGTTGCGTGCGTCGAATCCGCGCATCGCACTGCGCCGGCAGTGAATGAGATGGACAACCAACACCAAGCGCGTATGATGAATTTGTCCGAGCACGGGTGGTCGAGTTGCTGGCCGCTCGCCCCGCCATCTTCCTCATTGCTGCGTCGTGCGTTCATCAGCATGCGTCGCTGCCTTTTTCACCCTACCCGTCGCGCCGCGCAGCGGTGATACCGGTCGGAAGTGTTCGTCCACGCGATTTGTCGCGACCGAACTCAGGAGTTCATCATGAGCATGCATCTCTATCGTGGCTTCGAAATCTATCCGCTGATTTATCCGCACGTGCCTTCCCAGAACGGCAACCCGCACAACTACGACGGCGGCTTCGACGCGGCCGTGAAGATTTGCCAGCGCGGCACTGCCGACACGGTGACTCGCAGCGAAACATTCCGGCTGCTCGGCAACGCGCCGTTCGAATCGGCGGGCGAAGCGCGCCGGGCGTCCCTTCGCTACGCGGAGGAGATCATCGACGGCAATCGCGGCGAGCAGCCGCTCTTCGCCAACTCCCACTGACGTATCTTGCGGCGGTAGCGCGGTCGCCTATCACTTCGGAGCACGAAACGATAATCGGCTGCCGCATCATTCCGATTGCACTGCACGAGATCGCCGAATCCGACGTAGCTCCGCAGAACGGCCTCGCCAGTTCGGCGTTGCGTCATCACCCGGCGTCGCAGATGCTTTCCGCCGCGCGCACACCGTCGATCCGCGTCGGCTATTTCGAATGCGATCCGACGAGATAGCGAGTGCCGTCACAACTTCGCTCGACCAGCGTTCCTTCACGCATTGTTTGAAAACGGGATCTGCATGACGACGATCGTCCTCAAGCCCAACGAACCGGTCGATGTCGCGCTCCGGCGCTTTCGGCGAGACATCGAGAAGACAGGCCTGATCCGCGAGTTGCGCAGTCGCACCGGTTATGAAAAGCGGACGACGCAGCGCAAGTGCGAGAAGGCCAGCGCCGTCGCGAGACAGCGCCTGCGCGCCAAGCGCATGTTGCCGCCTCGCAAGCCGTACTAGGAGAACGCCATGTACCAGCCGCCCGTCGAAGCCCCGCCGTTCTTTCCGTTGACGAAATGCGAAGTCGATTTCGATCGACAGAACGATGCGATCACGCTTTTGCCGAGCTTCTACGCGTTTGGCTGCGAGTACACCAGTCGCGGCCTGCTGATCGGCCGCGATGATGCGTTCAAATTGATTGCCGCGATCGAAAAGGCGCTGAGCGTCGAGAAGTGAGCTTGGGCTGGGAGTGGTCGAATCGCATCGCGTAGCGCGGGCCGGCTGCTGCTTCCGGGCAATACGGATTTGCATGGCCGCATGGATGCTGATGCGTCTGAGCGAGAACATTTTCCCAAGTCGCGGCGCCCTGCGGATTTGCCGACGCGTCGCGTCTCAGGCGCGAGTTCCGGCGCGCGTACGGGAGTCGCCGAGCGCTTATTGTCGGCGTCAGGCGCCCGGCGCGCTCGGCGGGGATAGCGAGACCGGCCGAGCGTGCGGCCACGCTCGGCGAACTGTTCCCGAACCGGAACGAGTCTTACTGAACCGGAATCCGCGGGACCGCCATTCCTGCCGAAAGCCCCGTGGAATGACGCGTCACGCAGGCGTCAGGCGAAGACGAAATACTTGCGCACCGTCTCCACCACTTCCCAGGTCCCTTTCATGCCGGGCTCGATGACGAACACGTCGCCGGCTTTCAGGTGCACCGCCTCCTCGCCTTCCGGCGTGATGATGCAGTAGCCGTCGAGGAAGTGGCAGTACTCCCACTTCTCGTAGTTCACCTCGAACTTGCCCGGTGTGCAGATCCAGGTGCCCATGATCTTGCTGCCGTCCTTGGACAGGTAGGCGTTGAGGTTCACGGTGTGCGGATCGCCGCCGATGCGCTTCCATTTGGTGGCATCAAGGACCGGGGTCGGGCAGGTTTCGCGCAAAACGGTGATGAAATCGGACATGTCAGCTCCAGACTTACGATCGGATGAGAGGTCTGTCACGGTAGTTCGAATGCCGCACCGGGGCTTGTATGGTTCCGACACCGACTCGTCTAATTTCGACACGGGCTCGCGTGGTGGGGCGCTGCGGCGCGCGTTCCATTTCGCGTTGCATTGACGGACCGCTTCCGACGGATCGTTATTCACCTTTCTCGCTGGTGTCATCGCGTCCGCCCCAGCCATGCCGGGACTGAGCGGCTCCAATCAAGGCTCGACTTGCATCCTCGTACGCGACTTAAAATACAGAAAGCGACAGCCTTCACGCCCTATCCCTTTGATTTATTGGTGAATTTCCAACCACGCCATCAACTTTCTTCTGACGCAGTTATCAATCAGTTAGTGCCCCCCCCCGCCACGAATCCTGACCACTGCCCAACGCTGCCATTTTGGGACAAACTCATCTTTACCGCCTTTGACGCCAGTCTGCTACGATACGAATGAGGTTATAGACATAACGATCATCGAACAAAGAGAATCCAATGAGCCTGGAAGCAGAATTCGTCGGTTTCGTAAAATACGATGGTAAGCGATTAGAGTCGGGGGCTTTCGATGCACGCAAATCCGCCAAAGCACTGATTGGCTTCGATGAAGCACTTCGCCAGTTCATTCTTGCTCAAGCGCCGGATTTAAGAGATATAGAATTTGAGATTCCGGTACGAATCGAAAGGGGATCCTGGATAGCGTCGATTCCAACCGATATTTCAACTCTATTCCAATTGGGCCTCGGTATCGCAGCCACGGCCTATGTCACCAACGCAGCCAAGAAGATGGCAGAAAAGGATTTCGATGGCGTTGGTTTCAAGGATATCTTCAAAACAGCCCTAGAAGCTCTCAAATGGGTCGCAAGAATTGGCAAGCATCTCGGAAACCTGGATAAGAGACAGTTCGATGATGTCAAATTCGCAGAAAACAATGAATTCATCGGAATACCAAATGCATCCGGAGAATACCTTTTCCTTCCGGTAAAATACTTAGAGCTCTACGCTCGTTGCAACCCGAAGATACTGGAGAAGCTCGCCGCGAACGTCGACACAGAAACCACTTTGTCGATCGGCGTAGTTGTAAATGGGAAAATTGATCAAGAAATCATTACAGCGCATGAAAAATCAATCTTCTCAGATGAAGACGAGGAGCTGACTGACGAGCTTCTTTTCCCAGAGCTCGTTCACGGCGCAGTCGTTTCACTCACCGGCGAAGTAACCCGTGAAAATAAGACAACTCAATCAATGGGTTTTAAGTATCAAGGACACATACTCACCGCCCACCCAGAATCCAGAAATATAGTGCCCTATAAACCTATGCTCTTCGAGACGTGCCGCCTCGTTGGAGTTATTGACAGAAGTGACGAGAAAGGACAAAGTGGCGCAAAGAGACCAAAATTGATATTCAGCAGCCTGGAACCAATTTCAGGACAGAACGGAGATCTTTTTGACTAATTGCTCAATCACGGCGAAATGAGGTTTGACAACCCTCAATTGTGCGCGACCTCGTTTTCAAAACAAATTGAGCATCACGACTCGCATTTCTTTCACGGATTACGCCCAAGATGCACAGCTTGTCGTGCGCGTTGGAACTGTCATTATCGAACAACAACGACGTGCCAATGGTCTCACGTAGGCGAAGTTCGCGGAATGATCGACCTGGAATAGGAAATGCTCGCGCGTACCGACAAACGCTCTATGGAAGGTGGCTGAGCTGGTCGCGAGTAGAAATCTCAGGATTCGAGCGGCAGGCCAATGTATATCGCCCATGCACCGATTCGATGAGCCTCCTGTCCACTTTTGCTCGGCTCAAATCCCGGTACGTCTTCGCGCACGGCTGTTGCCAGGTCTCGTATCTGGTCAATGGTCAGCGATCGGTGATCGTTTTGATGTTTAGCGTCTTCGATGCCGCGACCATCTCCTGATTCGCTGTTGACGACAACTGGACAAGAACCATTCTCTGTCCTTCACCGATGTACAATCGGCCTACGTCCATAACATGCGGGGCGCCAATGAAAGACGATGGAAATCCCGGTAATGCCGTAAGCCAAACTGATTCGGCTGTTGACCGAATCCGATCCGAACTCGAAAAGCTGAATCCAAGCACGAAGCGGCGGATTCTCGAGAAATTTGCGCTGGCAGCCCTCGGCAGCATTCCCTGGGTGGGTGGATTCATTAGCGCACTGGCAAGCGTCAAGACCGAAGAATCCGGGCTCCAGACGTCATCACTCCAAACCCAATGGCTAGAGCAACATCAAGCCAAGATGGAAACGCTAAGCGCGACCATGCAGGAAATTGGTCGTCGGTTCGAGGCGATTGGCGAGGAAATTGACGAACGTCTAGCGAGCGAAGGGTATCTCGACATCGTTCGCAAGGCTTTCCGCGCGTGGGACAAAGCCGATACCGAAGACAAGCGGCACTACGTGGCGAATCTCGTTACAAACGCTGCGGGAACGCGACTCTGCTCAGATGACGTGGTGCGACTTTTCATTGACTGGCTGGACAGCTACCACGAATCGCATCTCGCTGTAATTCGTGAGATTTTCAAAAATCCTGGCTCGACGCGATTTGACATCTGGACCGCAATCTACGGAGACTTGGTCCGCGAGGATTCAGCAGAAGCAGACCTATACAAGCTGCTAATCCGCGACCTCAGCACCGGCGGCGTCATTCGGCAAGCGCGCGATACTAATAATGAGGGCCAATTCCTCCGAAAGCAAGCCGCTCGAAGGCCACCGAGCTCCACAAACACGACTGTCGAGTCAGCCTTTGAAGGCAGCAAACAATATGTTCTAACGGAGCTCGGCAAACAATTTGTGCACTACTCTATGAACGAGGTTGTGGAGCGCATTGCCTAAGCTTGCCTCGGCGCAATCGCCTTGAGTCGCGTCTCCATTTTTTTCCGAAGCAACTTAATTATTGAAGCGTATTTCGCAGCAGCAGCGGCCAAATTAGAAGCATTTTTCAGATCTGATTCAGCAATAGTTGCGCGGAACGATTTTTTTTGAATATCCGATTCCCAAGGAGCTGCATCAGGAAACCGCTCCAACTCCTCAAGCAACCCCGCAGCAATACATCCCTCAGTTTCCGCCGCACTCAGCTTCTCGAATAATTTATCCGATTTTCCACCCCACTCAACCAATTTGTCAGATGCGCCATTAAACTCCCGCAACTCAATTAGTCTAGTAGGAAGTTTGGAATTTGCCACGGCGAATCGCACTGCATCCAACTCTCCCAGCAGAGCGTCAACGCGACCAAACACGCCCTTACGTTTCTCGATACTGATGCGATCGCAGTACGCAGTTCTCGTCCTAAAGATCAACTCTTGGTTGGCACTCTGCGCCAACATGGTTGCATCCTTCGCTATTTGATCCACGCCTGCGCGAAAAGAACCATACGCAGAAATACCAGCAACAAGAGTCGACGCGGCAGCGCCTAGCACAATCACGCGAGTCTTAAGACTCCCCTCTTCAAATTCGACTCTAACGCTTACGTCGTCTCCCAAAAAAAAGAATTTTGCCCGCTCCTCCATAAACGTAGCGATCTCATTCTTCAGCTTTTCGAGCTTCACCTTATCTTGAAAGATGTCAATCTCAAGGTGAGTGTATGCCTCACAGAGAATTTCTTCGTCAATGTAGTTCGCCACCTTAACCCCGTTCGCTGCTTTGTTGGATTAGACGTTTTATCTTGAAAGTACCACAGACTGCTGCCCTATTGCACGACACAACCGCAAACACCCCAGCGGCAAGCTTTGCAGGCGCGGAAGGAAAATGCCAGTTCTGTTGTGGCCCGTCATCCCGCAGCGACGCAACCGGTCCTGAGCGGCCATGCCAGTTTCGATGCCACCAGCCAAAACGCCCCACTTGCCATCCCCACCCAAACCCCTGTACAATCACCCGTTCTGCGGGCGTCGTATAATGGCCATTACCTCAGCTTCCCAAGCTGATGACGTGGGTTCGATTCCCATCGCCCGCTCCACTTTCGGCTGCACGGCAGCCAGCGCAAGAGCCGCCTCGTCGAAGGCGGCTTTTTTGTACCATGTGCCCGTTCATCCGGCGCACCGCTGCGCGTAACGGGCCCCGCCCCGAACCGAGCCTTTCTCTGTCACCGATGATGCACGACGATCCGAACGAAGCCGGCCTGCCGCCGGACGACGCCGCCCTCCCCGACGAAGCCGCCGATGGCGCCGACGAAGTCAATCCGCTGCACCACCGCCGCATCCGCAGCTTCGTGACGCGCGCCGGCCGCGTGTCGACCGGCCAGCGCCGCGCGCTCGACGAGTTCGGCCCGCGCTTCGTCGTCCCGTATACGCCTGAAATTCCCGACTGGGACGCCGTGTTCGGCCGCAGCGCACCGCGCATCCTGGAAATCGGCTTCGGGATGGGCGCGTCGACCGCGGAAATCGCCGCGCACCGTCCGGGCGACGACTTCCTCGGCGTCGAGGTGCACGAGCCGGGCGTCGGCGCGCTGCTGAAGCTGATCGGCGAACAGGACCTGCCGAACATCCGCATCATCCAGCACGACGCGGTCGAAGTGCTCGAGCACATGCTCGCGCCGGAAAGCCTCGACGGCGTGCACATCTTCTTCCCGGATCCGTGGCACAAGGCGCGCCACCACAAGCGCCGGCTGATCCAGCCGCCGCTCGTCGCGCACCTCGCGTCGCGCCTGAAGCCCGGCGCGTACCTGCATTGCGCGACCGACTGGCAGAACTACGCGGAACAGATGCTGGAAGTGCTCGGCGCCGAACCGTCGCTCGAAAACACGGCGGCTGACTACGCGCCGCGTCCCGACTACCGCCCCATCACGAAGTTCGAGCGGCGCGGTTTGCGGCTCGGCCACGGCGTGTGGGACCTGGTGTTCCGCAAGCGCGCCGCCTGAACCCCCGCCGCGACGGCGCACCGCACGCTGCGCGCCGCGCAATGAAGAACGGCCCGACCGGCATCTGCCGATCGGGCCGTTCTTCATTGGAAGCGCCGTCGCCTGCGCACCGGCATCACGCCCAGTTCAACCACCCGCTGTAACCGACGAGCAGCACGAACAGGCCGAACGCGATCCGGTACCACGCGAACACGGTGAAGTCGTGCGTCGCGACGAAGCGCAGCAGCCAGCGCACGCACACGAACGCGCTGACGAACGCGGCAACGAGCCCGAGCGCGAACAGGCCGAGCGAGTCGACCGTGAACGCCTGCCAGTCCTTGACCGTTTCATAGAGCGTCGCGCCGAAGATGATCGGAATCGCGAGGAAGAACGAGAATTCGGTCGCGACGCGCCGGTCGAGGCCGAACAGCATCCCGCCGATGATCGTCGAGCCCGAGCGCGACATGCCCGGCACCAGCGCGAAACATTGCGCGATGCCGACCTTCAGCGCGTCGAGCGGCGTGAGCGCATCGATCGACTGCACGCGCGGTGGCTCGCTGCGTTCGCGCTGCCGCGCCTCGGCCCACAGGATGATCGCGCCACCGACCACGAGCGCGAATGCGACAGGCACCGGCGAGAACAGCACGGCCTTGATCTTTTTCTCGAACAGTAGGCCGAGCGCGATCGCGGGAATCGTCGCGATCACGACGTTCAGCGTGAAGCGCTGCGCGTCGGGCCGGCTCGGCAGACCGGTCACGATGGACACGATCCGCTGACGGTATTCCCAGCAAACCGCGAGGATCGCGCCGAACTGGATCACGACGTCGAAGGTCTTCGCGTGCGCATCGTTGAAATTCAGGAAGCTGCCCGCGACGATCAGGTGGCCGGTGCTCGACACCGGGAGGAATTCCGTCAGCCCCTCGACGACGCCGAGGATCAATGCCTTGCAGATCAGGATCCAGTCCATCCGTGGCCCAACTCCGAAGTAGTCGAAAGAGAATGGGCCGCGTCACCGCCGCGGCCCGCCCGGCCGCGCGCGGTACGTCGTCACTTTTCGACGATCGCCACGCGTATGCCGTTTGTAAGAATCGTAATTGTACCGGGTTCGTAGTTCACTCCGGCAAATTGCAGTTGCTCGGGCTTGAACGTGTAGATCGGATAGTTGGTCAGCACCTGCGTCGCGAGCAGGCCGGCGGCCGCGCCGACCTGTTGTGCGTACATCTGCGCGTTGCCGTCGAGCACGAGGCTGTCGACGGCCGGCGCCCTCAACACGACCGAGCGGCTCGGCGCGTCGTAAGCCAACTGGCCCGACACGGTGAACTTGCCGCTCACCGGCTCGCTCAGGAACGGACTCGCGAAATGCGCGTCGAGCTGTACGGCGACGCGGTTCTGGTCGGGCAGCAGGTTGACGGCCGGATTCGCGAGCGACACGTCGACGACCTGCGCGACCGTCTTCTGGTACGGGAACTTGCGCGCGACGGCCTTCTGCACGTCGCCGCGCGAGAACGTGTAGTGATCGGGGATGAACGGGAACGTCGACGCGCAGGCGGCGAGCGATACCGCGAGCGATACCGACACGCCGATGGCGCCGGCGCACACGGCGAGGAAACGGCGTCGGCCGGGCGTGCAAGATGCGGTCATGCTGGACAATCTCCTGTATCGGGCGAAGCGGCAGTCGTGCCATCGGCTCGGCCGCCGCATCGGGGCCGTGGACCGAAGTTAGTGCTTGCGCACACGCCGCCGGTTCCGTGCGCGAGCCGATGCACGACCATGCGTCAACGGGAAGCGCCGGTGCCGGGCGACGGCTGGGTCGCGACCTCGAGGCGCGTCAGCCACGCGAGCGCGTCGTCGCGCGACGCACCGCACATCTCGGCGGACGGCTGCAGCCCGGAACAGCACGCGGGACGCTCCGGCCGGCCGAAGATCCGGCAGCGCAGGTCGTCGCCGAGCTGCACGCAGCGCACGCCGGCCGGCTTGCCGTCGGGCATCCCCGGAATCGGGGACGAAATCGACGGCGCGATGCAGCACGCGCCGCACCCCTCGCGGCACGCATGCGGCGGCGGGGCATCGGCGGGCGCCGGACGGACAGGCATTTCGACGGACACTCGACTCTCTCAAAAACGACAAAAAAACGGTGCGGCAACCGGACGCGGCGTGCGGCGGCCCGCCGCGCATTGTGCCATCGCCGGCTGCGACGTTATTACACAATGCAGCCGAAACGCGCGTTTATATACTCGAACGCATCTGAAAAGCGCGAGGCCAGCATGAGTTCCGGTTCTGCCGACACGATGTTCCGTCCCGATTTGCTCGCCAAGTACGGCGCGAACGGGCCGCGCTATACGTCCTACCCTACCGCGCTGCAGTTCCGCGACGATTTCGACCCGGCCGACTACCTGCGTGCCGCGCGCGATCCCGGCGCGTCATCGAGCGATCTGTCGCTGTACTTCCATATCCCGTTCTGCAACACGGCGTGCTTCTATTGCGGCTGCAACAAGATCGCGACGAACAACCATCGCCGCGCGCGCCCGTATCTCGAGCAACTGAAACGCGAGCTGGCGCTGCAGGCCGCGCTGTTCGATCCCGCGCGCCCGGTCACGCAGCTGCACTGGGGCGGCGGCACGCCGACCTTCCTGTCCGACGCCGAAATGGCCGAACTGATGGCGACCACCCGCGATTATTTCGTGCTCGCGCCGGACGCCGACGCGGAGTTCTCGATCGAGATCGACCCGCGCACGGTCACGCCCGCGCGGCTCGTCCACCTGCGCAACATCGGCTTCAACCGGCTGAGCCTCGGCGTGCAGGATTTCGATCCGGTCGTGCAGCAGGCGATCAACCGGGTCCAGCCGCTCGCGATGACGTCCGATTTGATGTCGGCCGCGCGCGCGACGGGGTTCCATTCGGTCAGCGTCGACCTGATCTACGGGCTGCCGCACCAGACGGTCGCCGTGTTCGCGCGCACGCTCGAGACGATCATCGAACTCGCGCCGGACCGCCTGTCCGTATTCGGCTACGCGCACATGCCGCACCTGTTCAAGATGCAGCGGCAGATCGACGACGCGACGCTACCGCCGCCCGAAACGCGCATCGCGCTGCTTGGCCTCGCGATCGACATGCTGACGTCGGCCGGCTACGTGTACATCGGGATGGATCACTTCGCGCGGCCAACCGACGAACTCGTGCGCGCGCAGCGCAACGGCACGCTGCAGCGCAATTTCCAGGGCTACAGCACGCGCGCGGATACGGACCTGATCGGTTTCGGCGTGTCGTCGATCGGCAAGGTCGGCGACGTCTACGCGCAGAACGCGAAGGATCTGCCGGCCTATGGCGCCGCACTCGACGCGGGCCGGCTGCCGATCGCGCGCGGCGTGCGGCTCACGGCCGACGACCGGCTGCGCCGCGACGTGATCACGCAGCTGATGTGCAACCTCGAACTGCCGTTCTCGCATATCGAGGCGGCGCACGGGATCCGCTTCGCCGATCACTTCGCGCGCGAGCTCGACGCGCTGCGCGGGTTCGAGCAGGACGGGCTGCTGACGATCGCCGGCGATCGCCTGACGATTCAGCCGGCCGGCCGGATGGTCGTGCGCAACATCGCGATGGCGTTCGACGCCTACCTCGGCCGGACGCCACACCAGCGCTACTCGCGCACCGTCTGACGCCGCGCGGCCGCATGCGGGCGGCCGGTTTGCTAAAGTAATGGGCTCAACGCCCCTGCAAGAACCCGCACGATGCGCACCACCAAAGCGACCCACGCGGTCGAACGCCTGAAGACCCGGTCCGGCAACCCGCAGTTCGCGGCCGTCGCGATGGCGGGCGGCCTGTTCTATCTGGTCGACCGCTCGGGCGGCACCGCCGAGAAGCGCAGCGAGCCGCTGCCGCTCGACGAGTTCGTCAAGTTCGTCGACCAGTTCGGCCCCCAAAAACCGCGCAAGGCGAGCAAGCTCGACCTCGCGTTCGAAGCGCAGATCAAGAAGAGCAAGGGGTAAAGGTCTGTTGCAGGCCGTCTGAAGGCTTCGCCGGCGCCCCGTTTGGTACAATCACGAAGTTTCTCTATCCCCGCTGATGGCCGACCTGGCTGCGTGACCACACCATGAATATCGAAAACGCGCGTTTCAACATGATCGAACAACAGATCCGGCCGTGGGACGTACTGGATCTCGACGTCCTGGGCCTGCTGTCGATCGTCAAGCGTGAAAACTACGTGTCGCCCGAACATCGCGATCTCGCGTTCGCCGACCTCGAGCTGCCGCTGCCCGGCGGCCGCGGCAAGATGCTGTTCCCGCGCGTCGAAGCGCGCATGCTGCAGGAACTGGCGGTCAAGAAGCACGAGAACGTGCTCGTGATCGGCGCGGGCTCCGGCTATCTGGCCGCGCTGTTCGCGCATCGCACGCTGCACGTGACGGCCGTCGAGATCGATCCGGCCATCGCGAAGTTCGCGGCCGACAACCTGCGCAACGACGGCGTGACGAACGCGGAAGTCGTGCTCGGCGACGGCTCGCTCGGCTGGCCCGACAAGGCGCCGTACGACGTGATCTGCGTCGCGGGCGGCCTGCCGGTCGTGCCGCAGCAGATGCTCGAACAGCTGAAGATCGGCGGCCGCCTGTCGGCGTTCGTCGGTGGCCGTCCGGTGATGAAGGCGCAGATCATCACGCGCATCGACGACAAGCAGTACCGTGTCGCCGACGTGTTCGAGACCTACGTCGACCACCTCGTGAACGCGATCGAACCGTCGCGTTTCAAGTTCTGAGCGGCGGCCCCATGCAGATCCTGACTGCCGCGATGCTCGCGGAATGGCTTCGCGATCCGGCGCGTCCCGCGCCGGTCGTGCTCGACGTGCGCGAACCGTGGGAAATCTCGACCGCGCAGATCGCCGGCAGCGTGTCGATCCCGATGCAGCAGATCCCCGCGCGCAGCGAAGAGCTCGACGACGAAGCCGAAATCGTCTGCGTGTGCCATCACGGCATGCGCAGCGCGCAGGTCGCGATGTTCCTCGAATCGCGCGGCTTCACGAAGCTGTACAACCTGCAGGGCGGCATCGACGCGTGGTCGCGTGACGTCGATCCGTCCGTGCCGCGTTACTGAGTTACCGGCGAGTTACCGCCGAATTACTGCCCTATCCGGCGGCGCATCGCGCGCCGCCACGCCGACCGGCCCATTGCCGCCGGTCGCACCGGTCCCCGCCGAACGGGCGCGCTTTGCGCGCCCGTTTGCGTTTCTGCTTCCGCGTTTCATCCTCGTTCCGTTGACTTCGGTGCGCCGGCGAGCGCGCCGTGCACCATTTGCGCCCGCGCGACTGCACCGCAACGGATCGCGCATGCTGCACGACGCGTCATGTGCACCGCGTGCGCACCTTGAGCCACCCTCGCCAGGCACGCCCAGCGTGCATCCGCGCGACTGGCACATGCCTTGCGTTACTACGATGCCGGCGCCGCCCACGGCGCACGCAAATCCAACACGTCAAGGGGAACCCGATGAAACGTCGCAGTCTGCTGAAGTTCGGTTCGATGGCCGGTGCACTCGCGCTGGCGGGCAAGAGTCCGTTCGCGCAAGCGGCCGATGCGGGCACGGGCCCGATCAAGGTCGGCATCCTGCATTCGCTGTCGGGCACGATGGCGATCTCCGAAACGTCGCTGAAGGACACGGCGCTGATGACGATCGCCGACATCAACAAGAGCGGCGGCGTGATGGGCCGCAAGCTCGAGCCGGTGGTCGTCGATCCCGCCTCGAACTGGCCGCTGTTCGCGGAGAAGGCGCGCCAGCTGCTCACGCAGGACAAGGTCGCGTGCGTGTTCGGCTGCTGGACGTCGGTGTCGCGCAAGTCGGTGCTGCCGGTGTTCGAGGAACTGAATGGCCTGCTCTACTACCCGGTGCAGTACGAAGGCGAGGAAATGTCGCGCAACGTGTTCTACACGGGCGCCGCGCCGAACCAGCAGGCGATACCGGCCGTCGAGTACCTGATGGGCGCGGAAGGCGGCGGCGCGAAGCGCTTCTTCCTGCTCGGCACCGACTACGTGTATCCACGCACGACCAACAAGATCCTGCGTGCGTTCCTGAAATCGAAGGGCGTGAAGGACGCCGATATTCAGGAGGTCTACACGCCGTTCGGCCACAGCGATTACCAGACGATCGTCGCGAACATCAAGACCTTCGCGCAGGGCGGCAAGACGACCGTGATCTCGACGATCAACGGCGATTCGAACGTGCCGTTCTATAAGGAGCTCGGCAACCAGGGGATCAAGGCGACCGACGTGCCGGTAGTCGCCTTCTCGGTCGGCGAGGAAGAACTGCGCGGGATCGACACGAAGCCGCTCGTCGGCCATCTCGCCGCGTGGAACTACTTCATGTCGGTGAAGAACCCGACGAACACGAAGTTCAAGGACCAGTTCGCCGCGTGGGTGAAGGCGAACAACCTGCCGGGCGGCGCGAAGCGCGTGACCAACGACCCGATGGAGGCGACCTATGTGGGCATCCACATGTGGAAGCAGGCCGTCGAGAAGGCGAAGAGCACCGACGTCGACAAGGTGCGCGTCGCGATGATCGGCCAGAGCGTTGTCGCGCCGTCGGGCTTCACGCTGTCGATGGACGGCAACCACCACCTGCACAAGCCGGTGATGATCGGCGAGATTCGCGGCGACGGGCAATTCAACGTCGTGTGGAAGACGAAGACGGCCGTGCGCGCGCAGCCGTGGAGCCCGTTCATCGCGGGTAACCAGGGCAAGCCGGACATCGTCAGCTCGATCCCGGCATTCCTGCGGCGGCAGCGCGCGGCGCTCGCCTGATGCGATGCGGAGCGCCGCGCACCGGCGTGGCGCTCCGCTCGCAGGCTGCCGCGGGCGTGCCGCCGCGCGTGCGGTGACGAACCGCATGCGCCCGCGCACCGCCGCACGCATTCGCTTTTCCACGCCCGACAGGATCTCCCGATGCCTAACCGCTTTCGCCGCGCCGCCGTCGCGGTCGTCGCCTGTGCCGCGCTGGCCTGCGCGCTGCCGCGCGCCGCGTTCGCCCTGACGGCCGCCGATACCGCCGCACTCGCCGGCGACGACTTCGACGCGAAAACGACCGCGATCGAACGGATCGCCGCCGATGCCGATCCGCGCGCCGTCGCGCTGCTCAATGCGCTGTCGACCGGCGACGCGCTCGCGACCGGCGACGGCCGCCTGCTGATCCAGACCGGCGACACCGCGCACGATGCGCTGACGCAGGCCGCGACGCCGGCCGGCGACGCGCAGCCCGTGATGCTGAACAACCTGCTGCGCACGAAGATCGCCGCCGCGCTGTCGGGCCTCGCGCTCGCATCGCCCCACGTCGCCGCGCGCCGCGACGCGATCGACGCGCTGCTGAAGTCGCCCGACCCGGCACTCAAGCCGATGATCGAGCGCGCACGCGCAAAGGAAACCGACCCGGCATTGAAGCGCCGCCTCGACGCGCTGTGGGCCATCGCCGCGCTGCACGATGCCGATCCGGCGAAGCGTCTCGACGCCGTGCAGGTGGTGGCCGCGCGCAGCGATCTCGACATGATCGAGCAGTTGCGCCCGCTCGTCGCGAAGAACGCCGACGGCAGCTACACCGAACCCGACGCACGCGTACGCGCAGCCGCGCAGCAAGGGCTCGACACGTTGCACGCGCTGCAGCGCCGCGGCGAGATCGTGGGCACCGTGTTCGCGGGCCTGTCGCTCGGCAGCGTGCTGCTGCTCGCGGCGCTCGGCCTCGCGATCACGTACGGGCTGATCGGCGTGATCAACATGGCGCACGGCGAATTCCTGATGATCGGTGCGTACGCAACCTATGTCGTGCAGACGCTGATCCAGCGCCATGCACCGGCCGCGTTCGACTGGTATCCGCTCGTCGCGGTGCCCGTGTCGTTCGCGGCCGCGGCGCTGGTCGGCATCGTGCTTGAACGGCTCGTGCTGCGGCACCTGTACGGCCGCCCGCTCGAGACGCTGCTCGCGACGTTCGGCGTGAGCCTGATCCTGATCCAGGCGACGCGCATGCTGTTCGGCGCGCAGAACGTGCAGGTCGTGAACCCGTCGTGGATGAGCGGCGGCGTGACCGTGATGCAGAACCTGATCCTGCCGTACAACCGGCTCGCGATCCTCGCGTTCGCGCTCGCGGTCGTGTTCGTCGCGTGGGCAGTGCTGACGAAGACGCGGCTCGGCCTGTTCGTGCGCGCGGTCACGCAGAACCGCCGGATGGCGGCGTGCGTCGGCGTGAAGACCGCGCGCGTCGATGCGTATGCGTTCGCGTTCGGCGCGGGTATCGCGGGCCTCGGCGGCTGCGCGCTGTCGCAGATCGGCAACGTGGGCCCCGATCTCGGGCAGAACTACATCATCGATTCGTTCATGGCGGTGGTGCTCGGCGGCGTCGGCCAGATCGCCGGCACCGTGCTCGGCGGCTTCGGGCTCGGTCTCGTCAGCAAGGCGATCGAACCGTTCTGGGGCGCCGTGCTCGCGAAGATCGCGGTGCTCGTGATGATCGTGCTGTTCATCCAGAAGCGTCCGCAGGGCATGTTCGCCCCGAAGGGCCGCAGCGCGGAGGCCTGACATGACTTCAATCACCGATTCGTTGTCGAACCCGGTCGCCGACGCGCCGAAGCCCGCTGCCACCGTGCCCGCGAAGGAAAGCTTCGCGCTCGGCCTGCCGCCGCGCCCCGCGCTACTGTCGCGCCGCGCATGGCTCGCGCTCGTCGCGCTGTGCATCGCGATCGGCGTCGGCGTGCCGCTGGCTGCGCTGGTCGCGCCCGAGTCGAGCGCGTTCCATCTGTCCGCGTATGCGATGACGCTGGGCGGCAAGCTGATGTGCTACGCGATCGCCGCGCTCGCGCTCGATCTCGTGTGGGGCTACTGCGGCATCCTCAGTCTCGGCCACGGGCTGTTCTTCGCGCTCGGCGGCTATGCGATCGGCATGTACCTGATGCGCGAGATCGGCCGCGACGGCAAGTACGGCAGCGACCTGCCCGACTTCATGGTGTTCCTCGACTGGCATCAGCTGCCCTGGTACTGGAGCGGCACGCAGCATCTCGCGTGGGCGCTCGCGCTGGTCGTGCTCGCGCCGGCCGTGCTCGCGTGGGTGTTCGGCTTCTTCACGTTCCGCTCGCGCGTGAAGGGCGTGTACCTGTCGATCATCACGCAGGCGCTGACGTTCGCCGCGATGCTGCTGTTCTTTCGCAACGAGACGGGCTTCGGCGGCAACAACGGCTTCACCGACTTCAAGCGCATCGCCGGGTTTGCGATCACGTCGCCCGGCACGCGCACGGTGCTGTTGCTGCTGACCTTCGCGACGCTCGTGCTCGCGTTCATCGCGGCGCGCGCGATCGTCACGAGCAAGCTCGGGCGCGTGGTCACCGCGGTGCGCGACGGCGAGACGCGGCTGATGTTTCTCGGCTACAGCCCGCTCGCGTACAAGCTGTTCGTGTGGACGCTGTCGGCCGTGCTGTGCGGCATCGCGGGCGCGCTGTACGTGCCGCAGGTCGGCATCATCAATCCCGGCGAGATGTCGCCCGGCAACTCGATCGAAATGGCGATCTGGGTCGCGGTGGGCGGGCGCGGCACGCTGATCGGGCCGATCGTCGGCGCGTTCGCGGTGAACGGCGCGAAGAGTTTCTTCACCGCGTACTTCGCCGAATACTGGCTGTTCTTTCTCGGCCTGATCTTCGTGCTGGTGCCGCTGTTGCTGCCGCGCGGGATCATGGGCCTCGTCGACACGCTGCTTGCGAAGGGGAAACGCGGATGAACGGCACGGCCCTCTACCAGTTCACGCCACCGGCCGAAGACGAGCTGCTGACCGTCAGCGGCACCGCATCGATGGGCCGCGTGGTGCCGCCCGGCATCGACACGTCGCACGGCACGATCCTCTATCTCGAGGACATCGAGGTCAGCTTCGACGGCTTTCGCGCGCTGAACAAGCTGTCGCTCGCGATCGACGCCGGTGAGCTGCGCTGCGTGATCGGCCCGAACGGCGCGGGCAAGACCACGATGATGGACGTGATCACCGGCAAGACGCGCGCGGATGCGGGCAAGGTGTTTCTCGGCCAGACGATCGATCTCGCCCGGATGAACGAGCCGGAAATCGCGCGTGCGGGCATCGGCCGCAAGTTCCAGAAGCCGACCGTGTTCGAACAGCATCCGGTGTGGGAAAACCTCGAACTCGCGATGCAGACCGACAAGGGCTGGCTCGCGTCGCTGCGCGCGCGGCTCGACCGCACCGCGCAGGCGAAGATCGAGGAAACGCTCGCGCTGATCGGCCTTGAAAGCGATGCGTATCGCGCGGCCGGCGAGCTGTCGCACGGGCAGAAGCAGCGGCTCGAGATCGGCATGCTGCTGATGCAGCGTCCCGCCCTCCTGCTGCTCGACGAACCGGCGGCCGGGATGACCGACCACGAGACGATGGAACTCGCCGCGCTGCTGAACACGCTGCGCGGCACCTGCTCGATGATGGTCGTCGAGCATGACATGGACTTCGTCGCGGCGCTCGCGGGCGACACGGGCCGCGTGACGGTGATGGCCAACGGCGCGGTTCTCGCGCACGGCACGCTCGACCAGGTCAAGCGCGACGACGCGGTGATCGAGTCCTACCTCGGAAGATGATGCGATGCTGAAGATCGACGCACTGAACCAGTACTACGGCGGCAGCCATATCCTGCGCAACGTGAACCTCGCCGCCGAAGACGGCAAGCTCACCGTGCTGCTCGGCCGCAACGGCGTCGGCAAGAGCACGCTGCTGCGCTGCCTGATGGGCGTCGTCGCCGCGAAGAGCGGCAGCGTGTCGTGGCGCGGCACGCCGCTCGGCGCGTTGCCGCCGTATGCACGCGTCGCGGCCGGGCTTGCGTACGTGCCGCAGGGCCGCGACATCTTTCCGCGGCTGACCGTCGAGGAAAACCTGCTCGTCGGCGCGGCAAGCCGCAAGGCGCGCTCGTCGGTGCCCGAGCGCATCTACGAGCTGTTCCCGGTGCTGAAGGACATGCGCGCACGGCGCGGCGGCGACCTGTCGGGCGGCCAGCAGCAGCAGCTCGCGATCGGCCGCGCGCTGATGAGCGAGCCGCAGTTGCTGATCCTCGACGAGCCGACCGAGGGCATCCAGCCGTCGATCATCCAGGACATCGGGCGCACGCTGCGCCAGCTCGTCGACGAATCGAAGATGACCGTGCTGCTCGTCGAGCAGTACTACGACTTCGCGCGCTCGATCGCGGATCACTACTGGGTGATGAGCCGCGGCGAGGTCGTCGCGGGCGGTGATGCGCGGGACATGGAGGCGAACGGTGTGCGCGAGCTGATCGCGGTGTAGCAGGCGGGCGCCGGAGGGGCATCGTTTCCGGTTACCGATTCGACGCATCGGCCGACGCTTCGATCCGACGCTTCGATCCGGTGCTTCGATCCGGTGCTTCGACCCGGTGCTTCGATCCGGCGCCTCGACCCGGCGCTTCGATCTGGCGCGTCGCCGGGCAATGCATGCCGGGCCCACGCCGGCAAAACGGCACGGCCTGCGAGCAGCGCTACGTCAGCCTGCACTGCCAGCGCCGAAGCGTATATTGTTGCGGTAGCATCCTCGTTCACCGCGCCCGTCCCCTGCCTTGCACCGATGTCCGCCCCTGATTCCCACGCCTCGCTGTCCCGCCCCTCCGTCGCCAAATCGTGGCGCGGTCGCCTCGAACTCGGCTTCGAACGGCACGGCGCGCGCACGACGCTCGTCCACCGGCTGCACGACGGCCCGCTACGCGTGCAGCGGCCGCTGTATCCGGAAGGCGACGCGATCTGCCACGCGGTCATCGTTCACCCGCCGGGCGGCGTCGCGGGCGGCGACCGGCTCGACATCGACATCGCGCTCGGCGACGGTACGCATGCGGTGCTGACGACGCCCGGCGCGACCAAGTGGTACAAGTCGAACGGTCTGGACGCGACGCAACGCATCGGCATCACGGTCGGCGCGCACGCGAAGCTCGACTGGCTGCCGCAGAACAACCTGTTCTTCGACGCGGCCCACGCCGCGCTCGACTTCACGGTGACGCTCGGCGCAGGCGCGAGCGCGATCGGCTGGGACGCGACGCAACTCGGCAGGCAGGCGGCCGGCGAAACGTGGTCGGCCGGCCGCATCGCGTCGCGCTCGGCACTCGTCGATGCCGACGGACGGCCGCTGTGGACCGAGCGTGCGCTGCTCGACGCGCGCGATCCGCTGCGCGGCGCGTTGCAGGGTCTCGCCGGCTTTCCGGTGTACGGCACGCTGTGGGCCGCCGGCGCCGCGTGCGATGCGGCACTGGCTGAAGCGCTCGCCGCGCGGATGCCGTTCGACGATACGCTGCGCGCGGGCGCGACCTGCGTGACGCCCGGCGTCGTGCTGGTGCGCGCGCTGTCGACGTCGATGGAAGCGCTTCAGCGTCACTTCGCCGACTGCTGGCTTTACCTGCGCCCGATCGTGCACGGCGTCGACGCGCGGCCGCTGCGCCTCTGGCAAACCTGAACGCGCGCCCGGCGCGCACCGTTTCGGCGCAGCGCCGTCGCCCGCGCTGCCCGCCATTCATGCATCGCGCACCACGAACGCGCATCGCCGCACGTTTTATCGGCATGGCACGCACCTTGCGTCTTACATAACGGATACACGACGCACGAAAAATCACGCGGTGCTACGATGGCCCGCGCCTGTGCCGGAACCCCGCGCCCCGATAAAAAATTACGTTTTCCTGAACGATTGCCTTCATGAAACTGACTCCCCGAGAAAAGGACAAGCTGCTGATCTTCACGGCGGCGCTCCTGGCCGAACGCCGTCGCGCGCGCGGCCTGAAGCTCAACTATCCGGAGGCGGTCGCATTCATCACCGCCGCGCTGATGGAAGCCGCGCGCGACGGCAGGACCGTCGCCGAGGTGATGCACTACGGCACGACGCTGCTCACGCGCGACGACGTGATGGATGGCGTGCCGGAGATGATCCCCGACATCCAGGTCGAGGCGACCTTTCCGGACGGCACCAAGCTCGTCACCGTCCACCACCCGATTCCGTGAGCGAGGCCCCCCGCATGATCCCCGGCGAAATCCTCACCGACGACGGCGAGCACGAACTGAACGCAGGCCGCCCGACGCAGACGGTCGTCGTCGCGAACACCGGCGACCGGCCGGTGCAGGTCGGCTCGCACTACCACTTCTTCGAAGCCAACGACGCGCTGTCGTTCGACCGCGCGGCCGCGCGCGGCTTCCGGCTCAACATCGCGGCCGGCACCGCCGTGCGCTTCGAGCCGGGCCAGACGCGCACCGTCGAGCTCGTCGAGCTGGCCGGCGACCGTGCCGTCTACGGTTTTCAGGGCAAGGTGATGGGGCCGCTGTAAGCCGCGCCCCACTCTTCAGGAACAGCACCATGACATTACGCTTGAGCCGCCGCGCGTACGCGGAAATGTTCGGGCCGACGACGGGCGACCGCGTGCGGCTCGCCGATACCGAGCTCTTGATCGAGATCGAACGCGACTACACGATCTACGGCGAGGAAGTGAAATTCGGCGGCGGGAAGGTGATCCGCGACGGGATGGGCCAGTCGCAGCGCGTGGCCGCCGACGTGCCCGACACAATCATCACGAACGCGGTGATCCTCGATCACTGGGGCATCGTGAAGGCCGACATCGCGATCAAGCACGGCCGCATCGCCGCGATCGGCAAGGCCGGCAACCCGGACATCCAGCCCGGCGTGACGATCGCGATCGGCGCCGCGACCGAAGTGATCGCCGGCGAAGGGTTGATCGTCACCGCGGGCGGCATCGACACGCACATCCATTTCATCAGCCCGCAGCAGATCGACGAGGCGCTCGCATCGGGCGTCACGACGATGCTCGGCGGCGGCACGGGGCCGGCCACCGGCACCAATGCGACGACCTGCACGCCGGGCCCGTGGCACATGGAGCGAATGCTGCAGGCGGCCGACGGCTGGCCGATCAACCTCGGCTTCCTCGGCAAGGGCAACGCGAGCCTGCCGCAGCCGCTCGTCGAGCAGATCGCGGCCGGCGCGATCGGCCTGAAGCTGCATGAAGACTGGGGCACGACGCCCGCCGCGATCGACAACTGCCTGTCGGTGGCCGACGACACCGACACGCAGGTCGCGATCCACACCGACACGCTGAACGAAGCCGGCTTCGTCGAATCGACGGTCGCCGCGTTCAAGGGCCGCACGATCCACACGTACCACACCGAAGGCGCGGGCGGCGGCCATGCGCCCGACATCCTGAAGGTGTGCGGCGAGGCGAACGTGCTGCCGTCGTCGACCAACCCGACGCGCCCGTACACGATCAACACGCTCGACGAGCATCTCGACATGCTGATGGTGTGCCATCACCTCGATCCGTCGATCGCCGAGGATCTCGCGTTCGCCGAATCGCGGATCCGCCGCGAGACGATCGCGGCCGAGGACATCCTGCACGATCTCGGCGCACTGTCGATGCTGTCGTCCGATTCGCAGGCGATGGGCCGCGTCGGCGAAGTGATCATCCGCACCTGGCAGACCGCGCACAAGATGAAGGTGCAGCGCGGCGCGCTGCCGGAAGACGGCGCGCGCAACGACAACTTCCGCGCGAAACGCTACGTCGCGAAGTACACGATCAACCCGGCGATCACGCACGGGATCGCGCACGAAGTCGGGTCGATCGAACCCGGCAAGTGGGCCGACCTCGTGCTGTGGGAACCGGCGTTCTTCGGGATCAAGCCGTCGATGATCCTGAAGGGCGGGATGATCGCGGTCGCGCAGATGGGCGACCCGAACGCGTCGATCCCGACGCCGCAGCCGGTCCACTACCGCGAGATGTTCGCGACACGTGGCGGCGCGCTCGCGCGCACGTCGCTCACCTTCGTGTCGCAGATGGCGGCCGACGCGGGCATCGCCGAACGCTACGGGCTCGCGAAGCGCATCGTGCCGGTGCGCAACTGCCGCAACGTGACGAAGGCCGACATGATCCACAACGCATGGCGCCCGTCGATCAGCGTCGACCCCGAAACCTACGACGTGATCGCCGACGGCCAGTTGCTCACCTGCGAACCGGCGTCGGTGCTGCCGATGGCGCAGCGCTATTTCCTGTTCTGATTTCCGGTTTTCGTTCCATGCGCACCCTCGACAAACGCATTGCCCCGAACGTGAAGCTCGCCGCGTCGCTCGTCGCGCGCGCGCCGACGCTCACGCTCGCCTATGACGCCCGCTGCAAGAGCCGCCTCGCGGCCACGCTCGATACCGGCGAGGACGTCGCGGTCCTGCTGCCGCGCGGCACCGTGCTGCGCGACGGCGACGTGCTCGTCGCCGACGACGGCGCGCTCGTGCGCATCGCCGCGGCGCCCGAGACCGTGCTGCTCGTGCGCGCGGGCGATCCGCTCACGCTGATGCGCGCCGCGTATCACCTCGGCAACCGTCACACGCCGGTCGAGATCGGCGACGGCTACCTGAAGCTCGAAGCCGATCCGGTGCTCGCGGACATGCTGCGCCGGCTCGGCACGCAGGTCGAACCCACGAGCGCACCGTTCCAGCCGGAAGCCGGTGCGTACGGCGGCGGCCACAAGCATGGACATGACGCGACGTTCGCCGAGGATTACGCGCTCGCGCAGCAGGTATTCGGCGAGCACCACGGCCACTCGCACGATCACGATCACGATCACGATCACCAGCATGGTCCGGGCTGCACGCACGGCCACCACGGCCATGACCACCACTGAGCTCGTCGCGCTGCTGCATCTCGCGTCGCCCGCGCTGCCGATCGGCGCATTCAGCTATTCGCAGGGATTCGAAGCCGCGCTCGACGCGAACCTGATCCGCGACGCCGACACCGCGCGCGACTGGATCGCGAGCGGGCTGACCGACGTGCTCGCGCACGGCGAACTGCCGTTCCTCGCGCATCAGCTCGCACGCTGGCAAGCGCACGACGCCGATGCGCTCGCGCGCGAGAACGCGTGGTTCGTCGCGAGCCGCGAATCGGCGGAGCTGCGCCGCGAAACCGAGCAGATGGGCTGGTCGCTCGCGCAGCTCTGCACGTCGCTCGAATGGGGCGATGCCGCGCGCCGCGCGACGCTCGCGACGATTTCACCGATCGCGCTGCCGACCGCGTTCGCCTACGCGGCGGCCGCGCACGACACGAGCGCCGACGCCGTGCTCGCCGCGTACGCGTTCGGCTGGGTCGAGAACCAGACGTCGGCCGCGCTGAAAGCGGTGCCGCTCGGCCAGCTTGCCGGGCAACGCATCATCGTCGCGCTGCGCGGGGCGATCGACGCGGCCGTGCGCCGCGCGCTCGCCACGCCGCCCGACGCCGTCAACACGTTCGCGCCGCAGCTCGGCATCCTGTCCGCGCGGCACGAAACCCAGTATTCGCGGTTGTTCCGCTCCTGAACCCGACCCACGCCATGAACGCACCCGCTCTCTCCCCCGCCCGCCGCACCAAGAAACTGCCGCCGCTGCGCGTCGGCATCGGCGGCCCGGTCGGCTCCGGCAAGACCACGCTGCTCGAAATGCTGTGCAAGGCGATGCGCGAGCGCTACGACCTCGTCGCGATCACGAACGACATCTATACGAAGGAAGACCAGCGTCTGTTGACCGTCGCGGGCGCGCTGCCCGAGGAACGCATCATGGGCGTCGAGACGGGCGGCTGCCCGCACACGGCGATCCGCGAGGACGCGTCGATCAATCTCGAGGCCGTCGACCGGATGCTGTCGCGCTTTCCCGATGCCGACATCGTGTTCATCGAATCGGGCGGCGACAATCTCGCGGCGACGTTCAGCCCCGAGCTGTCGGACCTGACGATCTACGTGATCGACGTCGCCGGCGGCGAGAAGATTCCGCGCAAGGGCGGCCCCGGGATCACGAAGTCGGACCTGCTCGTGATCAACAAGACCGATCTCGCGCCGCTCGTCGGCGCGAACCTCGACGTGATGGCGTCCGACACGAAGAAAATGCGCGGCGAGCGGCCTTACGTGATGACGAACCTGAAGGCGCTCGACGGCGTCGCGGACGTCGTCGCATTCATCGAGAAGAAAGGATTGCTGACGGTGTGAGCGGCGGCGCGGCGGCCCGCTGCCGCCTCGCCTGCCCAGGGGCGGCTTCGCGCCGCCCGCTCAGTCGTCGGATGGTTCCGACGCGTCGGTTGTGCCGCGCATCGCGCCGCCGCCGCGCTCGACCGGTGGCAGCAACGCCGCGAGCACGTCGACCGAGCGCGCGGTCGCGCCGCGATGGCGCGCCGCGAACGCGGCCCCCGCCGCGCCCATCGCAATGCGCCGCGCGTTGTCGGCGAACAGCGCGTCGAGCACGTGCGCGAGATCGAGCGGATCGGCGACCTGCATCGCCGCGCCGGCCGCGACCGCATCGGCGGTCGCCTGCGTGAAGTTGAACACGTGCGGGCCGATCAGCACCGGCACGCCCACCGCGCACGCCTCGATCAGGTTCTGCCCGCCGAGCGGCAGCAGGCTGCCGCCGATGAACGCGACGTCGGCGGCCGCGTAGTACGCGCCGAGCTCACCCATCGAATCGCCGAGCAACACCGTCACGTCGGCCGGCAACGGTTCCGCCGCAGCGGGCCGGCCGGCCGCGAGCGCCGCCGCGTCCGCACCCCACACCGAACGCCGCACGCACTTGAGCCCGTTGCGCTCGACGAGCGCCTCGACTTCGCCGAAACGCTGCGGATGGCGCGGCACGAGGATCAGCAGCGCGCCCGGCGTGCGCATCGCGGCGAACGCCTGCAGCACCAGCGCCTCCTCGTTCTCGCGCGTGCTGGCGGCGACCCACACGGGCCGCGTGCCGATCGCGTCGCGCCATGCATGGCCGCGCGCGGCCAGCTCCGGCGGCGTCGTCATGTCGAATTTCAGGTTGCCCAGCACCGTCACGTTGCGCGCGCCGAGCGACGTCAGCCGCTCCGCATCGGCCGGGCTCTGCGCGAGCACGCGCGAGAAACCGCCGAACACGTCGCGCGTGGCCGCGCCGAACTTCGCCGCGCGCCGATGCGAGCGCGCGGACATCCGCGCGTTGGTCAGCACGAGCGGCACGTCCGCGCGGCGGCACTCGTCGATCAGCGTCGGCCACACCTCGGTTTCCATCACGAGGCCGAGCGTCGGCCGCCACGCGCGCAGGAAGCGCCGCACCGCGCCCGGCATGTCGTACGGCAGGTAGCAGCGCAGCACGCGATCGCCGAAGATCTGCTCGCCGGTCGCGCGGCCGCTCGGCGTCATGTGCGTGAGCAGGATGCGCGCGTCGGGACGCGTACGCATCAGCGCGTCGATCAGCGGCTGCGCGGCGCGCGTCTCGCCGACCGACACCGCATGCACCCAGATCAGCGGCGCGCGATCGTCCGGCGAACGGCCCGCGACCTGGCCGAAGCGCTCGGCGACGTGCTCGCGGTAGCCGCGCTCCTTGCGCGAGCGCACAAGGAGCCGGATGACGGCGATCGGCGCGACGAGCCACCACAGCGCGCGATAGATCGCCCTCAGCATGCGCGGGCTCCGTCACCGCGAAGGATGCGGGGCGCGCTCAAACCAGCGCCCGGCCGGTCAGGCGCTCGAGAATCCCCAGCGGCGCGCATTCGCGCCGCACCATCGCGTCGACCGGCAGGAAGAAGGTCTGCTCGAGCATGAACTGGCCGGACATCACAGCGTGCGAAGTCTGATCCGAGAAACATATCCACACGCTGCCGGGCGGAAACGGCATCGTCTGCTGCGGACAGGTCTTCTGGTAGTCGAGATCAGCCTTCATCCCGTCGTGCAGGTTCAGCATCAGGTGGTCGTACGCGCTGCGCGGCGACTTCGTCACGTGCAGCAGGTTCAGCAGCCACGCCGAGCCCGGCAACTGCGGCCGGATCTTCGGCAGGAAGCGCTTCGCGACGTCCTCGAACGGCTCGCCGACGCGCCACACGCGCGGCTGGCCGGCCGGGTTCACGTTCGTGAACACGCGCAGGATCCGCTCGCCGTAGTTCGGCCGCGACGGGAACGCGTCGACGTGCAGCCGGCTGTCGTCCTTGCGCCAGGACGTCTGGCGCGTCTCGACCTGCATCAGCCGCAGGCTCGTCGGCGCGACGCGCAGCTTGCCGCGGTATTCGGGAAAGAGGCCGTCGACGAGCGTGCCGGCCTGCTGCTGGAAGCGCGCGACGAGCGCGCGCACGGCCGACTGCGTGACGCTGTCGCCGAGCACGCCGGCGAGCACGCCGCCGTTCGGCGCGAGGCTGATGTTCTTGCGTTTCGGATCGGCGAGCGACGGATCGAGCAGCGCTTCCTCGCCGCCTTCGATCGCGAAGCGCAGGTGCGGGAAATACAGCACCTTGCCTTCCTCGACCGCGGCCAGCAGCTGCTCGCGCGGCGCCGACAGGTTGTGTCCGCTCCAGTCGGCGGACGGGACTTCGATGATCTGGGATTCGCTCATGATCGGTTCGCGTGCGAGACGTGCAGGAGGGGCAGGAGAGGCCGGGCGGGCGTGACGGGCATTACAGCAGACCAAAGCCCGCGAGCGCCGCCTTCACCTGCGCGATCGACGGCGGCTGCCCCGCCGTGCCGAGATTGACGACGTTCGGCGACCAGTAGCCGCCGGTGCGCCAGGCCGTTGCGAAATTGTACAGTTCGACCGTCGGGCGCTTGAGCGCGGCCGCGATGTGAACCAGACCTGTATCAACCCCGACGGTCGCGGCCGCGCCGTCGATCAGGCCGACGACGGCCGGCAGCGACAGCTTCGGCGGCACGATCGCCGCCGCGCCGAACTCCTTCGCAAGCCGCTCGCTGGTCGCGCGCTCCGCGTCGTTGCCCCACGGCAGCACGAGCGACGCGCCGCGCCGCACGAGCGCCTGGCCGAGCTCGATCCATGCGGCGTCCGGCCACTGCTTGTCGGCACGCGAGGTCGCGTGCACGAACACCACGTACGGCACCGGCAGGTTCAGGCCGAGCGCCGCGACCGCAAGCGCCGCCGCGCGCGTATCGAGACCGAAATCGACCGGATCGGCCGGCGTCGGCGCCGGGTCGCCCAGCGCGGCCGCGACCAGCTGGCGCGAGCGCTCGACCACGTGCGTGCGCGGCGCGATCGGCACGCGCTGGCGATAGAAGAAGCGCACCGGCCATTCGTAGCCGGCGCCGTCGGTGCGGTTGCCGAGGCCGGCGAGCGGGCCGCGCGCCCAGCTCGCGACCCAGGCCGTCTTGATCAGACCCTGGCAGTCGATCACGAGGTCGTACTGCTCGGCCACGAGCCGCTTGCGGAACGCGCGGATCTCCCGCCACGTCGCGCCCGAGAACGGCTTCTTGCGCCAGCGGCGCAGCGAGAACGGCAGCACGTTGCGCACGCCGTCGACGAGCCGCACGAGGTCGACGAAGCTCTCCTCGACGAGCCAGTCGATCTGCGCATCGGGGTGGCGGCGCCGGATATCGGCGATCACCGGCATGTTGTGCACGACGTCGCCCAGCGACGACACGCGCACGATCAGGATCTTTTGCACGCTGAAAAAACGCCGGCGGATAGCCGGCGACAGGCATAAAGACGCGATTTTATCGCGCCCGGGACGTCAGACAGACAAAAAGCGGCCGCACGCGTGAGCGTGCGCCGCTTTTCGGGGATGGCGCGACGGCTCGTTCGAGCGTCGCGCCGGCGGCGGCCCGCAGGCCGCCGGGGTTCAGAACGGCAGCTTGACGTCCGGCTTCGCGGCCGTCAGCACGCGGCGGAAGTCCTCCTGAATGCGCTTGAGCCCTTCCTTGGTCTCCGATTCGAACCGCATCACGACGACCGGCGTCGTGTTCGACGAACGCGCGAGGCCGAAACCGTCCGGATACTCGACGCGCAGGCCGTCGATCGTCACGACTTCCTCGGCACCGTCGAACTTCGCCTCTTTCTGCAGCTTGTCGATCAGGCGGAAGTTCTCGCCTTCGTCGAGCCAGAGCTGCAGCTCGGGCGTGCTCATCGCGTCCGGCAGGCCGTTCAGCAGCGCGCTCGGATCGGCCGTCTTCGCGAGGATCTCCAGCAGGCGCGCGCCCGTGTAGAGGCCGTCGTCGAAGCCGTACCAGCGGTCCTTGAAGAATACGTGGCCGCTCATCTCGCCGGCGAGCGGCGCACCCGTCTCGCGCAGCTTCGCCTTCACGAGCGAATGGCCCGTCTTCCACATCAGCGGCTCGCCGCCCTTCGCCTTCACCCACTGCGCGAGATGGCGCGTGCACTTGACGTCGTAGATGATCTGCGCGCCCGGATTGCGCGACAGCACTTCTTCCGCGAACAGCATCAGCTGGCGGTCCGGATAGATGATCTGGCCGTCCTTCGTGACGACGCCGAGGCGGTCGCCGTCGCCGTCGAACGCGAAGCCGAGTTCGGCGTCGGTGTCCTTCAGCGCCTGGATCACGTCCTGCAGGTTTTCCGGATGCGCGGGATCGGGGTGGTGGTTCGGGAACGTGCCGTCGATGTCGGTGAAGCGCTCGACGAGTTCGCAGCCGAGCGCCTTGAACAGGCGCGTCGCGAGCGGGCCCGCGACGCCGTTGCCGGCGTCCACGACGAGCTTCAGCGGGCGCGCGAGCTTCACGTCGCCGACGATGCGCGCGATGTACTGGTCCGCGACGTCGAATTCCTCGAACGTGCCGCTGCCCGTTTCGAAGCGCTCGTCGACGATGCGGCGGTACAGCGCCTGGATCTGCTCGCCGTAGATCGCGGCGCCGCGCAGCACCATCTTGAAGCCGTTGTAGTCGGGCGGATTGTGGCTGCCCGTGACGACGATGCACGAATCGACGCGGCGTTCGCCGCCCTTCAGTGCAAGCGGCACGCTCGCCGCGAAATAGCCGACCGGCGTGGGCACCATGCCGACGTCGACGACGTCGACACCGGCCGCACGCAGGCCATCGGCGAGTGCGCCGACGAGCTCGGGCCCCGACAGGCGGCCGTCGCGCGCGACGACGACCGCGTCGCCGCCCTGGGCGCGCACTTCGCTGCCGAATGCCCGGCCGATCCCGCGCGCCGTGTCGGCGTCGAGCGTCTTGCCGACCACACCGCGAATGTCATATGCCTTGAAGATGGATTGGGAGATCATCGATTCTCTCTCGGTTGCGTGCATGGAAAATAATCTGGCCGCCTTTCGCGCGTGCCCGGCATCATACATGCGGGCCTTGCGCGACAAGGAACCGGGCGGCTGGTGCGGCCGCGATCCAACTTATAATCGCGGGTTTTGATGACGCGCATTCTGCCCATTTTAATGCCTAGCCGTTCCGCCGCCGCCAACCTCCCGCCTCCCGGCGCCCTGCCGGCCACCGCCAGCGCGTGTGGGCGCCCCGCATGCTGAAGCGATTCGGCAATCCGGACGTCGCGAAGGCCGTCGCGAATCTCGTCTGGCTCGGGCTCGAACGGCTTACGCAGATCGGCGTCGCGATCGCGATCAGTGGCCTTCTGGCCCGTTATTTCGGGCCGGACGTGTTCGGCAAATGGCAGTATGCGAATACGCTTCTCCTCGTACTGGCGCCGCTCACCTGGGTGTGCGGCGCCGAAATCCTGGTTCCGACCATCGTCCAGCGCCCGCCCGCGCAACTCGGCGCGGTGCTCGGCAGCGCATTCGCGCTGCGCATCGGCGTGTCCGCCGTCGCGCTCGTCGCGACCTGGATCGCGATCGGCGCCGGCGCGTTCGACCCGCTCGTCGGCGCGATGCTCGCGGGCCTCGCGGTCACGATGGTATTCCGCGAGCCGTTCGTCGGCGTGATCAACGCATGGCTGCAGAGCATGACCTACAGCAAGCCGCAGCTCATGACCAGCATGGTCACCGCGCTGGCGAAGGCGCTGCTCGTCTGGCTGCTGGTGCGCGCGGCCGCCGGCCCTGCCCGCTTCGCGTGGCTGTGGGCGCTGGAGGCCGCCGCGATCGGCTTCGCGCTCGTGCTGTACTACCGCCATCGTAACGGCGGCACGCTCGGCTGGACGTTCGACAAACCGCTGTTCAGGCACTTCGCCACCGCCGGCACCGTGTTCTGGCTCGGCCTGATCTGCATGTACCTGTTCCTGAAGCTCGACCGCCTGATGCTCGAGCGTCACGTGTCGTTCGCCGACCTCGGCCGCTACGCGGCGGCCCAGCAGCTCAACGAGAACTGGATCACGCTCGCGCTGATGCTCGCGCAGACCATCGCGCCCGCGTTCGTGTACCGCGTGCAGGACGTCGTGCGGCTGCGCCGCAACATCATCCGGCTGACCGCGATGACCGCCGGCCTGATGACCGCCGGCGCGCTGGTGCTGGACGCGGCCGCGCCGCTCATCGTCGGCAAGGTGTTCGGCCACGGCTACGAGGCGTCGGTCGACATCTTCCGCTGGGCCGTCTGGCTGTCTGTGCCGGCCGGCATCGAGGCGATAGGCAATCTTATCGTTCTCAAATATCAAGCAAAATTCGTGTTGCTGGCGAAATGGGTGCTGGCGCTCGCGATCGCCGCGCTCGTCAACGTGTTCGCCATCCCCCGGCTCGGCCTGTACGGGGCGCTCGTCGGGCTGGCGGCTGGCTATGTCGCCGCCATCGCCGTTAATTTTTATTACATTCGTTTCAGGCTGCACCCATGACGTCTCCCGATTGCCCGCTCCCGCTCGACGACGTGGCCGTGCTGATGCCGGCCTACAACGGACACGACGACGTCGCCCGCACCCTCGCGTCTTTCAGCGAGGACGCGCCGGTGCACGTGCTGATCGTCGACGACGGCAGCACGCCGCCGATCGTCGCGCCCGCGCTGCCCGGCCTCGCGGTCGAGGTGCTGCGCATGCCGCAAAACGGTGGCATCGAGCGCGCGCTCGAGGCCGGCATCGACGCACTCGCGGCGCGCGGCTTCCGCTACGCGGCCCGCATCGACGCCGGCGACCTCGCCGCGCCGCGGCGGCTCGCGAAGCAGCGCGCGTATCTCGACGCCCATCCGCGCGTCGCCTGCGTCGGCATGTGGACCCAGGTCGTGTCACGCGCCGGCGAACCGCGCTTCATGCTGACCCCGCCGGCCGATCCGCGCATGCTGCGCCGCACGCGTTTCCTGCGCTCGCCGCTCGTGCATCCGTCGGTCATGCTGCGCATCGACGCGGTGCGCGAAGTCGGCAACTACCGCGCGAAGTACCGTGCGGCTGAGGATCTCGATCTTTTTTTACGGTTAATGCAACGCTACGATTGCGCGAACCTGCCCGAGCTCGGCCTCTACTACGAGCTCAACGAGGGCGGGATCAGCGCGACCCGGCGCCGCCGCCAGCTGATTTCGACGCTGTCGCTGCTGCTGCGTCACTTTAACGCGCTGAACCCGTACGACTGGGCCGGTCTCGCCAAGAACCTGCTGCATTTCGTGACGCCGTACCGTACGCTGCAGCGAATCAAGCAGACGCTGTTCGCGGCGCGGCCGTCCGCTTAGGGTCTGTTCACGCGGTCTGTTCACGCCCGGCATTTTCGACGCTTTATTTTTTCTTTATTTTCATGTCCGCTACCTCCTCGCTGCGCATCGCGCTCGTCTGCAACACGGCCTGGGCGATCTATACGTACCGCCACGGGCTGATCCGTGCGCTCGTCGCGCGCGGCGCCGAGGTCGTCGTGATCGCGCCGCACGACCGCACGGTGCCGCTGCTCGAGCAGATGGGCTGCCGCTACGTCGCGCTCGCCGTCGCGTCGAAAGGCACGAGCCCGCGCGAGGATCTCGGCACGCTCGCCGCGCTGGTGCGCCATTACCGTGCGCTGCGGCCCGCGCTCGTGTTTCATTACACGATCAAGCCGAACATCTACGGATCGGTCGCCGCGTGGCTCGCGCGCGTGCCGTCGATCGCGGTCACCACCGGCCTCGGCTACGTGTTCATTCAGAAAAGCCGCGCGGCGAGCGTCGCGAAACGCCTGTACCGGTTCGCGTTCCGCTTCCCGCGCGAAGTCTGGTTCCTGAACCGCGACGATCTCGCGACCTTCACCGACGAGCAGCTGCTCGCGCACCCGGATCGCGCGCGGCTGCTGCACGGCGAAGGCGTCGATCTCGACCAGTTCGCGCCGGTGCCGCTACCCGCGGGCAACGGCCCGGTATTCATCCTGATCGGCCGGCTGCTGTGGGACAAGGGCGTGCGCGAGTACGTCGAGGCCGCGCGCGTGGTGCGCGCCCGCTACCCGGACGCGCGCTTTCAGCTGCTCGGCCCGCTCGGCGTCGACAACCCGAGCGCGATCAGCCGCGCGGACGTCGACGCGTGGGTTAGCGAAGGCGTCGTCGAATATCTCGGCGAGGCGCACGACGTGCGCCCGCACATCGCGGCGGCCGACTGCGTCGTGCTGCCGTCGTACCGCGAAGGCGTGCCGCGCACGCTGATGGAAGCGTCCGCGATGGGCCGCCCGATCGTCGCGACCGACGTGCCGGGCTGCCGCGACGTCGTCGCCGACGGCGAAACCGGCTTCCTGTGCCGCGTGCGCGACAGCGCGAGCCTCGCGGAGCAGTTGATCCGCATGATCGAACTCGGGAGTGGCGGACGCGACGCGATGGGCGCGCGCGGCCGCCGCAAGGTGGCTGAGGAATTCGACGAGCAGCAAGTCGTCGAACGTTACCGGCAGACCATTCATACATTGACCGGCATCACACTCTGAAGGAGCGCATCAGCATGACCGCTAAAGGCACCATCCTCGTTACCGGCGGTGCGGGCTACATCGGCTCGCACACGGCCGTCGAGCTGCTCGACAACGGCTACGATGTCGTGATCGTCGACAACCTCGTCAACAGCAAGGCCGAGTCCGTGCGGCGCATCGAGAAGATCACGGGCAGGACGCCCGCGTTCCACCAGGTCGACGTGTGCGATGAAGCCGCGCTCGCGAAGGTGTTCGACGCGCATCCGATCACCGGCACGATCCATTTCGCGGCGCTCAAGGCGGTCGGCGAATCGGTCGCGAAGCCGCTCGAGTACTACCAGAACAACCTCGGCGGCTTGCTGACCGTGCTCAAGGTGATGCGCGAGCGCAACGTCAGGCAGTTCGTGTTCAGCTCGTCGGCGACCGTGTACGGCGTGCCCGAGCGCTCGCCGATCGACGAATCGTTCCCGCTGTCCGCGACCAACCCGTACGGCCAGTCGAAGCTGATGGCCGAGCAGGTCCTGCGCGATCTCGAGGTCTCGGATCCGTCGTGGCGCATTGCGACGCTGCGCTACTTCAACCCGGTCGGCGCGCATGCGAGCGGGCTGATCGGCGAGGATCCGGCCGGCATCCCGAACAACCTGATGCCGTACGTCGCGCAGGTCGCGGTCGGCAAGCTCGAGAAGCTGCGCGTGTTCGGCTCCGACTACCCGACGCCGGACGGCACCGGCGTGCGCGACTACATCCACGTCGTCGATCTCGCGAAGGGCCACATCGCCGCGCTCGACGCGCTCGCGACGCGCGACGCGAGCTTCGTCGTGAACCTCGGCACCGGCCAGGGCTACAGCGTGCTGGAAGTCGTGCGCGCGTTCGAGAAGGCGTCGGGCCGCCCGGTGCCGTACGAACTCGTCGCGCGCCGCCCGGGCGACATCGCCGAGTGCTACGCGAATCCGCAGGCCGCCGCCGACCTCATCGGCTGGCGCGCGACGCTCGGCATCGACGAGATGTGTGCCGACCACTGGAAATGGCAGGAGGCGAACCCGCGCGGTTTTGTATAATCCGCTGTCCATTTTTCGAGCGATCCCATGCTCAGCTTCGCGTCCGGCTTCATCGTCTCCCTGCTCGTCACGTTGTTCATCGTGCGTTATGCGCATCTGCACGAGAAATTCTCGATCGACAGCGACCTGGCCGGCGTGCAGAAATTCCACGTGCGGCCGGTGCCGCGCGTCGGGGGCATCGGGATCCTCGCCGGCGTCGTCGTTGCCGCACTGGTGCTGTCCCGGCGCTACCCGACGATCTCCGGCAGCATTCTCGGGATCGTCGCGTGCGGGCTGCCGGCGTTCCTGTCAGGGCTCGTCGAGGACCTGACCAAGCGCGTGTCGCCGCGCGCGCGGCTGCTGTGCACGATGGGCGCCGCCGCGCTGGCGTTCTGGCTGCTGAACATCGCGGTCACGCGCATCAGCGTGCCGCCGCTCGACTTCCTGCTCCACTACGTCGCCATTTCGGCGTTCATCACCGTGCTCGCGGTCGCGGCGCTGGCGAACGCGATCAACATCATCGACGGCTTCAACGGCCTCGCGTCGATGGTCAGCTTCATGATGTTCGCGTCGCTTGCCTACGTCGCGTTTCATGTCAACGACCCGGTCGTGATGTCCGCGTCGATCATCATGATGGGCGCCGTGCTCGGCTTCTTCCTGTGGAATTTCCCGGCCGGCCTGATCTTCCTCGGCGACGGCGGCGCGTATTTCATCGGCTTCATGCTCGCCGAACTCGCGATCATGCTGGTGATGCGCAACCGGGAAGTGTCCGCGTGGTATCCGGTGCTGCTGTTCATGTATCCGATCTTCGAGACCTGCTTCTCGATCTATCGGAAGAAGTTCATCCGCGGGATGTCGCCGGGGATTCCGGATGGCGTGCACCTGCACATGCTAGTGTACAAGCGGCTGATGCGCTGGGCTGTCGGGACCAAGCATGCGCATGATTTGACGCGGCGGAATTCGCTTACCTCACCTTATCTTTGGCTGCTGTGCCTCGTCGCGGTGATTCCCGCGACGCTGTTCTGGCGGCATACCGTGCACCTGTTCGTTTTTGTCGTGCTGTTTGCGCTCACTTATGTGTGGCTTTATCTCAGCATCGTAAGGTTCAAGGTGCCTAGGTGGATGGTGGTGAGGAAGGAAAGGCGCGGGCATTGAGGGCGCACGGCCCGCCGTCGCCGACGAGCCGTGACCGCGCAACCGCGATTCGACGAGCGGGATACTAGACCCCTGCTGTATTCGAGCTCCAACTCGGCCGTTGCGTATAGATCACCACGTTGCCGTCGTCCTGAATGTAAGCGGTCGCGCCCGAATTGCCACCGGTACCGGAGTTCCAGAGCGGCGCACCCGCCGGGCTGTAGACGACCAGATTGCCATCCCCTTGCATTACACCAAACGCGCCCGAATGACCGTAGGTGCCCGAGTTCCAAACCGGAACACCTTGGCGAAGCAGCACCAAATTCCCGTCGCCTTGCATGATGAGCACGTTCGCCCCATTGCCGGATGTAAAACGCTGGCCACTACTCAGGACGACGCCCCCGTTCCAGACAGCCGAACCGCTCGCCGAGATCGCGTAGCTCGACGTGCCGGTCGCGGTCGCGAATACTGGCACGAATGATTGATAGATCACCATGTTGCCGTCGTCCTGCACGGAAAGATGTTGACTGCCTGACGGACCGTTGGTCGCCGAGTACCACAGCGCCGCGCCATTCGCACTGTAGACCACGAAGTTGCCATCGTTCTGAAAGACGGCGTACGCTCCGGCATTTCCATACGTCCGGGTATTCCACACCGCGGCGCCATTCGTCGTGTTGTAAAGGACGAGATTACCGTCGCCCTGCATCAGAAGTTGATGATTCCTGGACGCGGAATAGACGGCTTGCCCGGGCTTCAGTGTCGTACCTTCGTTGATTCCGCCGCTGTAGGAGACAGACGTCGAACCGCATAGCGACGAATAGAGCAGGCTGACGTTCGGGGTGCCCCAACCGGTCACGAAGTCCCATCCCGAACCGGCACTGTATGCGCCATTGCTGCCGTTGGTGATATCGTGAAAAATCGAAGCGGTCGTCGATTGCACGCTGTAGATTCTCGGCGCCGCGAATCCGAGGCTCGTCGTGCAACTGCCGGATAGCAAGCGCGCCCAGGTAGCGCTAAAGAGCGGCGCGGAAAGGCTCGTGCCGCCCACCGTCTCGAGTTGTCCGCCGACGATGATTTGCGCGCCGCTGTTGGGATCGGCATCGAACGCGAGGTCTGGCATGCCTCGGGACGCCCGGCCTTTGAGTGCGGGTACGTTCGACTGCCACGAAGGAATCGGCTCAAATCCACTAATGCCGCCACCGCTGGATTCCCAGGCCGTCTCGCCCACGTAGTTTCCATTCCCGTTCGTATAGAGCGTCGTGCCGCCAACGGCCACGACATACGGGGATGTCGCCGGGTATTGCACCGACGTACCATTGCAGCCATATGCCACGCTGCCTGAATCGCCGGAACTGACAGAGAAAGTTTGTCCTTGCGCAACGGCGAGCTGGAACAGCGTGTCGATCGCCGCCGTTGGCGCCCAGTTCTCGCAACCGCCGATCGACATGTTGATGACACGGGCGGTGTTGTCGCTCACGGCGCGATTGATTGCAAGCGCGATATCGCTCCACGCAAACGACCGCGCAACGTAGAAATTGAGCTGCTTGAGGCCCCCGGACATCCCAACGATGGTCTGGCTATCGAGCGACCATTCGATGTTCGCGCTTGTGTCCGCGCTTGCCAGCCCGGCATGGATCACTGAAACGGATACGGCGGGCAACTGGTTGTGGCTTTCGAACGTTGCCAGGTCGATGACGGATTGCGTCACGTCCCCTTCGGCAATAATGCCGATCGTGGTGTTGGCAGCGGTCGGGGTGCTACCAACGGAATAAATGCCGGGAAATTGCGTCGGGTTGTGGCCGACCGTCACCGCGGATATCGTTGGCGACGCATTTGCAGTCGGAGCAGCAGCGGCGTTGGAGGCGCGTACGAAATTCGGACGCAGGCGAGTCGCGGTATCGAGTCCGAGAACCCCTCGAACGACCCCGCTGATCGCGTCGGGCACCGTCTCCGGGGCGGTATTGATATGCGTGCTGGTGCCGTCCGCCATCGCGACCGGAACGAGCGTCGTCTGGAACACACCGGATATCACCCCGGCCGGCGCATCGGCTTCCACGATCATGTTGTTGTCGGCCACCTTGATGTTCGTGAAGCCCTTACTTGCCAAATAGGCCTTCACGGTGGCCACCTGGGCGGTGGTGGGTGCGTACTGCGCGGCAATCTGCGCGGAGGTCAGCACGGCCCCGAAGCCGGCGCTGCCAGGTGTTCGCGCGTGCTCGATAAAGCGGTTCAATCCGGCTTCGTCGTTCAGCTTGAGTACCAGCGCAACATGCACCGCCGCCGTTGCGCTCATCGGGGCCGCGCTCACCGCGTTGCCCGCGGCGCGCAGCGCCGACAGTTTGCCGGACTGCGCCGTAGCCACCGCCGGACTCGCGTCGTCGCCGCCGCAGCCGGCCAGCGCGAGCACCATGAGTGCCGCGCTCATTCCCCTGGCAAGATATGCAATTTTCATCGGATTGGTATGGACCGTAGAGCTCGTATTTGGCTTTTCACCTTTGTTCTTTACGGCAATCGCACGGCTACCTTGAGGGAAAGGTAGGAAGGAATCGGCCCGTAGTCAAATGAATACGGCCAGTCCGACGCGAGGGGACGATAACGCCGCGCAAAGGCTACGGTCGATAGTCGATACCGAGTTCCGGACGCACGTCCGGCAACATAGACGGTACGGGGGCACGTGCCTGTGAATTCGAGTTCGATCCGGCCCGTCTGTCCGGGGGAAACTGGCAAGGTCGCTCGGCCACGCGCATGTTGTGCCCCGGCCAGCGTATCGGCAATGATGCGTTTATCGCTCCAGACCAGGACGCCTGCTTACTCAGAGGCGCACGGCGGCGATTCGACTCAGTGGCCAATAGCGACCAATCCGACTGCTCAC
The DNA here is from genome assembly GCF_040545115.1 of Burkholderia sp. 567. Lineage (NCBI taxonomy): Bacteria > Pseudomonadati > Pseudomonadota > Betaproteobacteria > Burkholderiales > Burkholderiaceae > Burkholderia > Burkholderia sp. 567. The sequence continues at coordinate 346,622 of NZ_JBEPLG010000001.1, read as the reverse complement.
GTCGGAAAAGCGATACACCCGACTCGACAACGAGATCGATCAGGAAACGCTGTCATTGCTTGATGAGGAATGCAGATTCGATGCGAAGCCGTGGTGACCGTGGCGACCTGCCATGACTGGCGGTCGCGCACCGGCATGGGGCGGCCGCTAATCTCGCGCCGCCGACTTCGAGGGGAACAACGTGGATACGGTTTGAAGGGCGGGACTCGCAGCCGTCTGGTATTCGGGCACCCAGCGCCGCAGATCCCGACGCACTTCGTCGTCGCTCAATACGCGACGCTGCATCAGCCACGGCAGCAGTTCGTCAAGGAGGTGGTCCGGCACTTCGCGCGCGCGTGCGATCCGCAGTTTCGGATGCGGTGTGCGCGTGGTCGTCTCGTCGTCCGCGAGGAGTTCCTCGTAGAGCTTCTCGCCGGGCCTCAGCCCCGTAAAGTCGATGCGGATCTGCCCTTCCGAGAAGCCGTACAGGCGGATCAGATCGCGAGCGAGATCAACGATCCTGACCGGCTGCCCCATCTCGAGAATAAAGATTTCGCCCCCATGCCCCATGCTCGACGCCTGAAGCACGAGCTGCGACGCTTCCGGAATCGTCATGAAGAACCGCGTGATTTCCGGGTGCGTGACCGTCACCGGGCCACCCTTGGCGATCTGCTGCTGGAACTTCGGAATCACGCTACCGGCGCTGCCGAGCACGTTGCCGAAGCGCACGGTCTCGAACTGCGTACCGCCGCTCGTCTGCTGCAGTGCCTGGCAGACCATCTCCGCCAAACGCTTGCTCGCGCCCATCACGTTGGTCGGGTTGACGGCCTTGTCGGTAGAGATGAGCACGAAATGGCGCACGTCGTGGCGGATCGCCGCGCATGCAACGCGGTACGTGCCGAGTACATTGTTGCGTAGCGCCTGCCACGCGTTGTGTTCCTCCATCAGCGGCACGTGTTTGTAAGCGGCCGCATGGAACACGATGTGCGGCGCATGACGCGACATCACCTGATCGAGCAGCAGCGAATCCTTGGCATCGCCAATGATCGGCACCACCGGCTGATCGGGAAAGCGTTCGCGCAACTCTTCGGCAAGCCGGTACATCGCGTATTCGGACAGGTCGAACGCAACGAGCTGCGCCGGCGCGAAACGAAGGATTTGCCGGCACAGCTCCGAACCGATTGAACCGCCAGCGCCCGTGACCATCACGACGCGGCCGCGCAGCAACGCCTCGACGTGCGGCGTGTCGATCGTCACCGCGTCGCGGCCAAGCAGATCCTCGAGGTCGATATTGCGCACTTGCGACAGGAACCCCTGCCCCGGCATCAACGCGGTCAGCGACGGCAGTACCATCGCCTTCACGCCCGCCCGCACGCACAGCGTCGCGACGCGCCGCTGCGTTTCGACCGACGCCGACGGAATCGCGATGATCGCGTATTCGATCTTCATCGCGTCGGTCCAGTGCTTCAGGTCGTTGAACGAACCGAGCACCTTGTAGCCATAGATCTCGCGTCCTTGCTTTGTGACATCGTCGTCGAGCAGGCCAACCAGACGCCACTCACCCGAACGCGACAGCTCACGCGCGAGGCTCGCGCCTGCCGTGCCGGCCCCGAGCACCAGCACCGGCTTGCCCTGTCCGACCAGCCCGCCATACAGGTAGAACTCCTTGGTCGCGCGGTAAAGCGCGCGAGCGCCGCCCATCGCGAGGAACAACATCAGCGGCGACACGATCAGCACGGAGCGCGGAATGATCGGAGACGGCTGGAACATCACCGCACCGATCATCACGATCACGCCGCCGCCTCCGACCGCCTTCGAAATGCGCATCAGGTCCGGCAGGCTCGCGAACACCCACAGCCCGCGGTACAGGCCGAACAGATGGAACATCAGCGCGTAGACCGGCAACGCCCAGACGAGCGCCTGCAGTGCGCCGCCGAGAAAATCAGCCGGAATACTGCCGTTGAAACGAACGAGGTAAGCAAACAACCACGACGCGACAACCGCCGTCAGGTCGAACAGGAAAGCACTCAGTGAAAGCCACGATGCTTTGGATCGGAACATCGGCGGGAAACCTCAAGAGTTGTTTTCGGCTGCCGACTGGAACCGGCGCCAGCGCATGTCAATCACCAATCCGAGACATGCCAGGACGCCGTACCACGCGAAGAACGACAACCATTGCTGCCATTCCGGGCGGCCCTTCGCCCACACGGCCACGATTATGCCTGCGAGCATGATGAGGTACCAATAAACAGCAGTCCGGCGGTGACCTACACCCGCTCGGACCATCCTTTGATAATAGTGCTCCCGGTGGGCTTGCCAGAACTTTTCGCCTCGTAACAGACGTCTCAAAAGTGTTACAGATGCGTCAGCGATAAAGGGCGCGAACACGAGTGCCGGAAACCAGATGGGCCAGACACCAGTACGCCAGCCCCAGTAACCCAGTGCGCCGGCCAGAAAACCGAGCGGAATCGAACCCGCATCACCGAGAAACAGCCGCGCCGGATGAAAATTGAGCAGCAGAAAGCCGAGGGCGGCGCCGGCCACCGCCGCACCAGCCACAGCGAGATCGGGCAATGGATTCGCGCCCATCATCGCCGCGACGGCGTATGCGACGAAGCCGAACAGCGCCATCCCGCCCGCGAGGCCGTCGGCACCGTCCATGAAGTTGTACAGGTTCGTCAGCCAGACCATCACGAAACCGACGCCTGCGAGCAGCCACCACGGCGCGTCGGCAGGAAAAACGACGATCAGCGCGACGACCGCCGCAAGATGCGCCGAGAACCGCACGCGGGCAGGCAAGCCGCGCCGGTCGTCGACCTGAGACAACGCGGCGAGCGCCGCGGCAGCGGCGGCAATCAGCCACAGGTGCGGCGTCAGAACCAGCAGCGCGACGACGCAGACCGGCACGATGCCCCAACCTCCGACGCGCGGCGTCGGAAGCGTGTGGAGCGAACGATCGTTTGGAATGTCGGTGGCGAGGCGCCACGCGAGGCCGGTCGCGAGCAGCATGCGCAGGATCGCCGTCGATGCGACGGCAGCGACCAGCGCCACCGCGATCACGGCGGGCCACGTGGATATCGGGAGAGGCATGTCGGCTACTGTTGTATATCGCGCGAACGATACCATGCCGCGGTCGCTTCGAGGCCCTGACGAGTCGTATACGGCGGTTGCCAGCCCAGTACGCGCTTGATGCGGCCCGTGTCGAGTTGCAGGCTGCCTGTCAGGCGGTCGATCGTCGCGCTGCGGCCGGTCAGCTTCCCGAGCGCGCGTAGTGCCGCCGTGGGGACCGGCAGCAGCCGCGCCGGTTTGCCGAGGGCATCGCCCACCAGACGCAGCAGACCGGTGACCGACGGCGCATCGTCGTCGGCAACGTGGAAGCACTCGCCGGCCGCCCGCGGGTCGGTCGCGCACTGCAGCAGCGCGTCGGCCAGGTTGTCGACGTAGACGATGCTGCGGCGAGCGGAGATGGAACCGAGCGGTAGCGGCATCCCGCGTGCAACCGCGTCCATCATCCGCAGGAAATTGGCGGTGACATGCGGACCATAGACCAGAGGCGGACGCACGATGACGACGTCGAGCCCGGCCGACGTGCCGAAGCGCGCGAGTTGCTGCTCGGCACGCAGCTTCGAGCGGCCGTATGCGTCTTGCGGGTCGGCGGGCCAGCTTTCCGACAGCGGCGCCCCGCCGTCGCTCTCGCCGACCGCCTTGATGCTGCTCGCATATACGATTCGGCGCACGCCGTACTTGCGCGCGGCTTCGGCGAGACGCAGCGTGCCCGCGACATTGGTCGCATCAAATGCGGCGTCGGGATCGGGCGAATCGTCGCGCATCACGTGTACGCGTGCGGCAAGATGGATCACGCAATCGGCGACGAGGTCCGCGGGCCAGGCCGCGTCGAGCCCCTCCCAATCGGCGCTGCCGTGCACCCATTCGCGCACGCCGTCGATGCATGCGCCAGGGCGTCGCACCAGCGCGGTAACGGTATGCCCGGCGTCCAGCGCCCGACGGCAGACGGCCCGGCCGACGAAGCCGTTCGCGCCAGTGATGACCAGGCGCATCATCGCAGCCTCCCGTCGGACCGGCTGGCGTCGTCGCAAGAAGACGCGAGATCGCCGCGAGCCCCGGTTGGCGCCGGCATGGCCAGCAATGCATCGACCTTCTCGACGAGTGGCGCGACCATCCGCTCCCATCCGTGCTCTCGCTCGACGAATGCCCGCGCACGCCGCGCCATCTCGACCGCGGAAGCCTCGTCGGCAACGATCTGCTCGATGCGCTCGACAAATTCTTCCGGCGTATCCGCGATCAGCAGATCCTCGCCGCACTTCGCGCGCAGGCCCTCGTGTCCCAGCGACGTGGTGACGACTGGCAAACCAAGCGCCATGTATTCGAGGATCTTGTTTTGCACGCCCGCACCGATACGCATCGGGCATACACCGACGGCCCCGTCGGACGCTGCCTCCGCGACCGACGCGACCCGCCCCGTCACCTCGACACCATCGTACGCACGAAACCGCTCGGCCAGCGCGGGCGCGATGGAGCCTACGAGCCGAAAGCGATAATCGCCACGCTTGCGCAGCAGCGGCAGCACGGTCTCCGCAAAGAAATGGCACATGTCCTGGTTCTGCACCGTGCGCATGTCGCCGATGAAGATCAGGACCCGACTCGCCATATTCCGCACCGTGTACGGCAGCCCCGACAGATCCACGCCATTGGAGCAAACCATCACATTCGTCGCGGATGCGCCGGGAAACAGATAGTCGCGGTCGGTCTTCGAAACCAGCACCGACAGGTCGAAATCGTCGACGATGGCACGCTCGTAGTCGAGCAGACGCTTCGCCTCGATACCGAACACACGCGACTTGAGCCCGCGCGCATTCCGGAGCTGCTTGACACGACTGTAATTGAGCGAGATCGCGTCAGTCATCTCGAGGATGCGCGGCTTGTCCGACCTGCGCACGTACTCGGCGCAACGCACGAGATGGACCAATGCGCCGTCGTGCGACGGCAGCAGCCGGGAGACGGCCGCCGCAAACGCCCCGCTCCGGTAGTACGCCACCTGCAACGGTGTGCGCGTAGGCAACGCGAACAACGTATTGACGTAGGAGCGCCAGCGCGGCAGATAGACCCGTTCGACCCGATCGAAAACGCCGTCGTCAGGCAGTTCGGCGTGCAGCTCTTCTTCGGCCTCGCACAGGCTCAGCAACGTCAGCGAGTAATGACGAGACAGCACCCGACACAGGTGATAGATCCGCAACTTGTCTCCGCCGATTACCGGGTAGGGAAACCGGGGAGCCAGCACCAGCAGTTTCTTCATGTCCCGACTCATGCGAGACCCGCCCAAAAATCCTCGATCGACGGACGCACCGCGGACTCCGAGTACGTGCGAGCCCGATTCACGCCATCGCCGAGCGCGACCTCGAATCGCGCACTGTCGTCCCATATCGCGCGGATCTGCTCCGCCATGTCTTCAACCGAACGCGGATCAAACTGCAACGCGCAGTCGCCCGCTATCTCGGGCATCGACGTGGTATTGCTGCATGCGACAGGCGTGCCGGACGCCATCGCCTCCAGCAGCGGAATCCCGAAGCCTTCGAACAACGATGCAAAGACGAACGCGCGAGCGTGCCGGTACTGCTCGCGCAGTTCTTCGCGCGACACGTAACCGAGCAACTCGACGGCATTCGTCAGCCCGAGCGAATCCGCAAGCCCGAGAAAATGCGCATGATGTTCGGCCTTGATACCGGCGATCCTGAGCCGCGCGTCGTCGCCCAGCGCCGGGCGGGCGATCGCAAACGCCTGTAGCAGGCGACCGACGTTCTTGCTCGGCACCTCGCCAGCCACAGTGAACAAGTATGGTTGGCGCGCCGTGCGACTCACCGGCGGCTCAAACCAGTCGTCGGAGATCGTACACGGAACAACGCGTACGTCCCCCTCGCGCAACTCGAACTTCTTGACCAGCTCCCGCTGAGTGAATCGCGAGACGGTCAGCACGACGTCGGCCCGACGCACAAGCCGCGGCACCACATGGCGACGATAGACGCGTCCGACGGTCTGATAAACCGATCGCGCCGGCGGCAGCACGTGCCAGGGCTCCATATAGATCAGATCATGGATGACCGCGACCACTCGCGTGTTGCCGGTGGACCGCAGCGGCCCGGTGTTATACGGACACAGCAGATAGTCGAGTCGCTGCTCGCGGCACAAACGCGGCAACTCGACCTGCTCCCACCACGGAAAGAAACCGTGCCCTTGACTCACGCACGGCCATTCGTCGGCATGCACGCCGCTCGGAGCCAGACCCAGTACCGACGCGCCGACCGGCTCCACCAGTTGCCGAGCGAATCGACCCATGCCGCGGTAGTGGCCTACCATCCAGGTGATATCCACCCCCAACTTCACGCGATACTCCTCATGCGAACCGACTCATAAGCGACAGGGTCCGCCCTGCACGGCGCCGGAGACGATGAGCGTGTTCTCCGTACACCCCGGCGATACGAAGCCTACCGCCGCGCGCCAAGAATCGCGCATCCGCGCCGCGCGACCTCGACACCTCGCCGTGCCCTGCATGTTCGACAAATCGCAAACACTGCCCCGGCGAAACTGACGCACTGCGCGGTGCCAATGCCTCCGGACCGAGACTGACTGTCACCCATGCCCCTCTTCGAACATCCAGCGCAATGTGTTCTCCAGCGGAATGTCCTCAAGCGGCCCGATGGCAGCCTGCAACCGCGCATCGTTGCCCTGCAGTCGACGCACGTCGTTCGCGCGTACGAATGCGGGATTGACGCGTACCTCGATCGCATAGCCGGCAATCCGTTCCATCATCGAGATCACCGCTTTCAGCGACACCGCGCGCCCCGAACAGACGTTGAACACACCGCCGGCCGGCGACAGTTCCAGTAGTCGCCGATAGGCGTCCGCCACGCGACGTACGTCGGAAAAATCTCGCTCGACGTCGATATTGCCAAGTTCGATCACACGCTCACCCCGCTGGAAGTGACCGACGATCTTCGGCAGCAAAAACTGCGGCGACTGCCCGACGCCCGTGTAGTTGAACGGCCGCGCGATGACAATCGGCAGCTTATCCCGCCACAGGCGCGCCATGTATTCCATCGCCAGCTTGCTGACGGCGTAATCGTTGGCGGGATTCGGCTCGATCGATTCGTCGATGATCTCGACCGCCGCGTTGCCATAGATGTTCGCGCTGCTCGCCAGCAAAACCGCGCGTGGACGATTCTCCAGATTCGCGAGCGCTTCCAACAGGTTCCGTGAACCAACCACGTTGGTACGATAGATCGCGTCCGCGTCGCCGTGGGCGACGAACGACACCGCCGCAAGATGCGCGACGATGTCGGGCTGCACTTCCGCGACGACGTCCGCGAGCGTCGGCCGGTCGCACAGATCGACCCGATACGTATCGGGTTCGATCGTGTCGGCCGCGTGTGTCGTGCCGAACACGCGATACCCGGCCGCCCGCAGCGACTCCGCGAGATAGTCGCCGGTAAAGCCGCCGAGGCCCGTTACCAGCGCGCGCGGGACGTCAGAACGAGAAGCCGCGCTCATTTCGTCGCAAGTCCGCTTCAACCATCATCGCACACAGCTCCTCGAGCGTCGTCTTCGGCTCCCAGCCCAGCTTCTGCTTCGCCTTCTCGGGATTCCCGATCAGCAGATCGACTTCGGCCGGCCGATGGAACTTCGGATTCACGCGGACCAGCGTCTTGCCGGTGGCGACATCGACGGCGATTTCCTGCTCGTCACTGCCCTTGAACTCGAGGTCGACACCAGCCGCCTTGAACGCCATGCGCACGAAATCGCGCACGGTCTCGGTACGGTTCGTGGCCAGCACGAACGTGTCCGGTTCGTCCGCCTGCAGCATGCGCCACATGCCTTCGACATATTCCTTCGCGAAGCCCCAGTCGCGCTTGGCATCCATGTTGCCCAGCTCGAGGACGTCGAGTTGCCCGAGCTTGATCTTGGCAACGGAGTCGGTGATCTTGCGTGTGACGAATTCGCGGCCGCGCAGCGGCGACTCGTGGTTGAACAAGATCCCGCTGCAGCCGAAGATGTCGTAGCTCTCGCGATAGTTCACCGTGATCCAGTGCGCATACAGCTTGGCCACGCCGTACGGGCTGCGCGGGTAGAACGGCGTCGATTCGATCTGAGGGATCGCCTGGACCTTGCCGAACATTTCGGAGGTGCTTGCCTGATAGAAGCGGATCTTCGGATTGACGATGCGAATCGCCTCGAGCAGGTTCAACGGACCGACGCCGGTGATCTCCGCGGTCGTGACCGGCTGGTCGAACGACACGCCGACGAAGCTCTGCGCCGCGAGGTTGTAAACCTCCGTGGCCCCGGTCGTCTGAAGCAAGCGAATGCTCGCCGACAGATCGGTCAGGTCGTATTCGACAAGATGGAGGTTCGGGTGCTTGGCAATGCCCAGTTCCTCGATGCGCCAGAAGTTCACCGAGCTGGTGCGGCGGTAGGTACCGTAAACCGTGTAACCCTTGTCGAGCAGCAACTCGGCCAGATAAGCACCGTCTTGTCCGGTGATGCCAGTGATGATGGAGGTTTTCTTAGACATAATGGTCCTACTTTAAGAATACGCTTCGTCGCGCGTGAGAATTTTTACCAACTGGCGAGCACTCTGCGCCCAAGTCATGAACGGCATACCGCGAGACGCCGGCTCTTGTTGCTTCGCCCGAAGCTCCAGCCATGCCTTGATCTCCGTCGCCAGATCATGCCCTTCCTGCGCGGAAAAATAAAACGCATGCTCGCCCGCCACTTCACGAAACACCGGCAGATCGCGCGCAATGATCGCCAATCCGTGCTGAGCGGCTTCGATCAGCGGCAAACCAAAGCCTTCACCATAGGAGGCCGCAATCAGGCACGAGCTTGCACCATAGATTTTCTCCAAATATACGTCCGATGCATTCTCCAGCCAGAACAGATGGCGCCCCTGTTCCGTGTGCGATCGCAACCGCGCGACCAGATCCTCGACCATCCACCCCTGTCGCCCCACGACGACCAGGTTGACGTTCTCGTTGTCGCGCCACAGCTGCTCGAACGCATCCAGAACCTGGGCATGCCCCTTGCGAGGTTCCAGCGTCCCGACCATCAGGAACGTCGGGCAATCACGCAGGCGCTGAAGTACCTTGCCGCCGTCGCGCGGGATTTCCGAAGACGTCGTGAAATTCTCGATGTTTGCGCCCAAGTGGAACCAGTCGATCTCGAAGGACCGTGCCCGCTGCGGTGCATGCGCCGCCACCCATGACGACAAGTCCGCGGCCACGGCCTGCGAAATGCACAATGCTCCGTCGCTTTCCGCCACGACATCCAGCCAGCCCGTAAAGCCATCGGCGGCGCCGGGAACGAAGTACTGAGGGAGCAGCACGCATAGCAAATCGTAGACGACAAACTTGACCTGCACCCCTTGCAATCGCATGTTTTGATAGAACGCCCGCTGTGCCGGAACGACGCGCGGTTGCAGATCCAGGCCGACGAACACGTCTCCCGCCGCATAGTCGATCGGTTCGTCCTGCAGCCAGCCGTCCTCGAATCCCATCAGCCTCGCCGTGAAGTCGCGCGCATAGCGATAGGAGTCCTTGGTGGTGGCATAAACGGGCTCAACCCTGAATCCGTCGGGCGGAGAGTCCAGCCATTCCTTCAGCAGATTGCGCACCACCCGCTGGATCCCGCTTCTGGCATCCACCTGCACGAGCTCGGAGATGTCTACCAACAATTGCCGTTTTTCGTTTCGGGGAACGAAGCTCCTCGCCACGGTCAGTGCCCACGTGCGCAACTGGTCGTCGCTCGCTTGACCCGCTCGACGCGCGATTGCGCGAGCCAGTACGAGCGGATTCGCATTGGCCCGGAGATAGAAGCGCTCGATGGCATCGCGATACTGTCGCGCACAGACGTCGGGCGCATGAGCGGTCACGATGATTTCCCGGGCGCGCGCGCCCATCCGTTGCCGGCGCGCCGGATCCGACCGCAGCGTCTCCAGCGCGTCGATCAGTTGCTCGTCGGAAAACTCGTCCGGCAGCATCCACACAGCGTCGCGATCCAGGTCTGCCATGCTTCCATTGGCGTTGACGATCGTCGCCTTGCCGTAGTTCATGCAATCCAGCACCGTTCCCGACGTCTCACCGCGCGACAGCGTCCGTAACTGGACGCCGACATCGACCGCCGCCAGATACCGGCGGAACATTTGCGCATCGGCCCAACCGGTGATGCGGACGCGATCCTTCGCGGCCATTTGTCGAATGGTGCGCGCGAGTTTCTCGCCATATTCGGTCGGCTGATTTTCTCCGACGAAGATCAGATGACAAGCCCGATCGCGCGCCAGGGACGAGCGGTTCCACGCATCAAGCAGCCGATGATTCAGCTTGGACGGCCCGAGCCCGCCGAACGCGCATACCACGAAGTCGTCCGTGCCGATTCCCAGTGCGTCGCGCGCTTCCTCGCCGCTCGACGCGGTAGTCGCGTCGCGCATGTGCGGAATCACGGTCCATTCGGCCGCATCGCCGCCGTACCAGTGGCGCGCCAGTCGCAGTGAATTGGGCGAGTGAACAATCACACCCAGCCCCTTCTGGATCACGCCCAGGCTGCACGGATACTCCCAGACGGGGTCCGCGATGTCCGCGCTCAGATGGCGCGCTCTCAGGCCGCCATATCCGTGTGCATCGTACAGCGCCTTGGACCACAAGTCGGAACGATTCCCGTGAATGGCCATGTGCGCGAGTACGCCCGATAGAAAGAAATCGTGCAGCACAACCACACCCGGCACGGCTTCCAGTAGCGGAAACATGTACTCGTGGAACGACGAGTTCCCGAAATGATAGAGCACCCGATCGTACGAATCCGCATGCTTGCGCAGCCAGGCCGGCGTCTTCACCGAGACGTGCGCGAACGGACCGGACTGGATTTCCGTCGCTGCATCCCGATCGACGATCACGTCGATATCGTAAAAGCGCGACAACTCCGGCAGCAATTCCGAGCTGTAATCCGCAATCCCCGTGCGGGCCGGGGGCAATGGGGACACGTAGGCCAGTTTGGGACGTCGCGACTGGCCTTCCGGCTCGCGCGCTTCGGCGAGCCACGCCTCACGCCGCCGCTCCATTGCATCGAGCGCGCACCGTCCGCTGCGATCCCACGAGAATTTGCCGGCCTGGCGCTTTCCGTGTTCGATCAGTGCCTGACGATAGCTGTCATCCGTCAGGCCACGTTGCATCTGGTGCGCAATCGCATCATCGGATTTGGGATCGAACAACGCATCGTCCCAGCCAATGACCTCGGGAACGCTCGACGTATTCGCGCCGATTACAGGCGCGCCGCAACGCATCGCCTCCAGCACCGGCAAGCCAAACCCTTCATGCCATGAAGGAAAGACGAACAAGCGGCACAAGTTGTACAGGGCCAACAGATCCTCGTCGGGCACGAAACCCGTGCACACGACATCGGCCGCGTCCAGGCCTACTTGCTTGGCCAGGCGCATCAATGCATCGCGGCTCGCCGGCTGAATCGAGCATACGATCGCCAATTGGTGCGACTGCCGCAACTCGGGCGGTAACAAGGCGAACGCGCGGATCATGCCCTCGACGTTCTTGCGATGATCGATACCACCCGTATAGAGCACGAACGGTTTCGTCAGACCATACTTGCTGCGCAACGCCGTTTCGCGCTGGGAAGGAACCTGCTCGGGACGGAACCACGCGTCGACATCGGCGGACATGTTGACCGACCATTCGGGGGAGAGATCGAGATGCTCGATCCCTTCCGAGCGCGACGATTCGGAGATGGCCAGCCACAAATCCGCGCGGCGCAGATGTTCGATTTTCTCCAGGTACCAATCCTTGAAAAGAGGATTCTCCAGATAAGGCTTGGCATACAGATACGGAATCAGGTCGTACAGCGTGACCGCGACCGGAACATTCGTCTGAAGCGCGTGGATACTCGTAATCGAATCGTCGCCGAAGCCTTCGAAGTAGCTGGCGATATAAATGAAATCCGGCCGCAGGCTCGTCAGAAACGCTTCATAGGTCAATTCGCTGGACTCTCGCCGCCAGCGATTGGCTTTATCTGCATGGGCGACGGGGGCTGCCGCATACCAGACGTGGATGTTTTGCTTCGGCAGCAACGCTCCGAACTGCTCGCGCAGGATGCGGGCGGACTCCTCGAACGCGCCGTTGAGCGCCAGTACGATTTCGTGATCGCCGCGATTCCGGATCATCGCCTTGACGATGGACTCGGTGTAACGGCCCACGCCGCGATTGCGCGAATTGAGGCTCTGCGCCCCTTGCATGTCAACAACGATACGCATTATTCAATATCCCCATTGTCGGGCGCGAAGGCTGACTTCAGTGCCATGTACGCTTCGCGCGCGCGGGGTGTCAAACCATCATCGTCTATCGGTTTTCTATACGCAGGCTGCATAGGAGCCCCAACGATGATCCGAACGAGTCGCTGCTTCACGCCGGGCATCGCGCCCAATGCTCGCACCGCCAATCGCCGCAGGCGGGGATTGCGGTTAACGTATGCGACGCTTTTGAACAGCACGCGCCGCACTCCGGCTTTGCACGTCCCTTTCGCGCTACGCGCGAACGTGACGGCGTTTCGCATGGGCGCAGTGATACGCCATGACGTGCTGCCATAGACCGCGTGCAATTGCCCGGCGGTGTGCTGTGCTTCGTCGTGGACCCGCTTCAGTTCGCCGTTCACTTGCCCCAGGTCGCTCCGGACTCGGCCGAGGTCGCGCCGGACCTGCCCCAGCTCATCGACAGCTTGCGTCAGTTCGCTGCGGGTGCGGGTCAGTTCTTCGTGGATCACGCCCAGCTCGCCATGAAGGCGCTGCACTTCAGCCTGGGTCCGCTGGATCTGTTCGGCGGCATGCTCATGCTGCCGGGCGGCTCCTGCGTCGAAACGCGCGGCAAGCTCGGCTAACGACAGCCCATAATCCTCACGGAACGCTTCGTCGAACAATCCGGCCTCTGCGTCGCTGCAGGATTTCTGGGCAACGATCGCGTAATCGGGACTTACGCCGCCGAGTACATCGAGAAGACGAATCCGCGCGCCAGCCTCGTGCAGCGCAGGGGGTTCCTGCAGTCGAAGCTGCTTGACTCTGGCAAATCCGGCATGCTTGCCGAGGAAACTCAGGAGTTCGGAAGGAATCGGCCGATTGTGGCTGGGGTCCAGATAGAAATTGCAGCCCGCAACGACGACATTTTCCGGATTCGGCGTCTCGAGGATCAACAGCCCGCCGGGCTTCAGTACGCGCAACGCTTCGCTAACGACTCTCCGAACTTGCTCGAACGGCACATGCTCGACGACGTGAAACGCCGACACGAGCGCATGGCTATTCGAATCGAGCGCCGCAAGATACTCGATCGCGTCGCCCTGCAATACGGGCAGACCGCGCTCCCGACACGCTTGCAGCATATCGGCATCGAGGTCAACGCCCAGCGCGCTGAACCCCGATTCGACCATCAGCTCCAACCATTCACCGCGGCCGCAACCCAGATCGAACGCCTTCCCGCCCGGATGGAGCGTGGCAAGGGGCGCAATGAACGGCTGGTATTTCGCCAGCCGACTTTTGATCAGTTCCCTTGAGCCTCGATGCTGATCTTCAAACGCGCGATAAAAGCTATCCACTACGGCAAACTCCTCACCATCGTCTGCAGCCAGGCCACACTGACGAAATTATCCATCACCGGCAAGCGGGGCCGGGTGAATCCAGCTTCTTGATCAGATCGACGTTGTCGAAAAACGCGCTTCGGGCGCGGCCGGCAATTTTTGATGCGCTTGGCCCGCGGCAACATGCCTGCATACAGGTGGATGCTGTATGCGGAGCCGCTGTCGCCATCACACCACCGGGCACGCTCGCCCCGCGAGCTGATCATCGTCGGTCAAAAACACCCCCAGCCGCGCCATGAAGCCCGGCTAGGCACCGGGCTTTCATCAATGCCGGCTCATGCCCGTCCGTACACGTCCTGGAAGCGAACGATGTCGTCTTCTCCCAGATATTCGCCGCTCTGCACCTCGATCATCACGAGGTCCAGCACGCCGGGATTCTCAAGGCGGTGCTTGTGACCGGCGGGAATGTACGTGGATTCGTTGGTTCGAACGAAGATTTCCTGATCGCCGTTGACGACCTTGGCCATCCCGCACACGACGATCCAGTGCTCGCTGCGATGGTGGTGCATCTGCAAACTGAGGCTCGCGCCGGGCTTGACTTCGATGCGCTTGATCTTGAAGCGCGGGCCTTCCTCAAGCACCGTGTAGGTACCCCACGGGCGGCTCACGGTGCGATGCAATTTGTACGCGTCGTGATTCTGCTTCTTCAGCCGAGCGACAACCTGCTTCACGTCCTGCGCACGATCCGGATGCGCAACCAGCAGCGCGTCCGGCGTATCGACGATCATCAGGTCGGCGACGCCAACCGCAGCCACGACGCGATCCTGACTTTGCACGTATGTGTTCCGGCTATCGACGAAGATCGCTTCGCCGACGGCCCGGTTGCTGTCCTGGTCCGGCGCGACCAGCTCGCGTACGGCGTTCCACGAGCCGATATCGCTCCAGCCGAAACTGGACGGCACCACCACCACTTGGGACGAACGCTCCATCACCGCATAGTCGAGCGAGATGTCGGGCATCTTCTCGAACGACTCGGCAGGAATCTCGAGCATCTGTGCAGAGCCTTTGTCCGCTTGCAGCGACGCCCAACACGCATCGGCGGCCGTGGCAACGTCGGGAGCGTGACGCGCCATCTCGTCGAGAATGACGCCGGCCTTGAAGCAGAACATGCCCGAGTTCCACAAATAGTTGCCCGCCGCAACGTATTCGGCAGCCTTCACGGCGTCGGGTTTTTCGACGAAGCGCAGCGCGGCGCGGCCGCCACCGACGCTTTCACCGGCTTCGATGTAGCCGAAGCCTGTGTCCGGGCTCGTCGGCACGATCCCGAACGTGACCAGCTTGTCCTGCTTCGCCAGTTCGACCGCGCTTGACACGGCGGCCGCGAAACCTTGCTGGTCCTGCACCAGATGATCGGCTGCGAGCACCAGCATCAGCGCATCCCGGCCGTATTTGTCCGCTACATGATGCGCCGCCATCGCCACCGCAGGGGCAGTGTTGCGGCCGGCGGGCTCGAGCATGAATACACCGGACTGCTGATTGCCGAGCGCGGCATAGCCGAACTCGTCCTTGCTCATGAAGTAGTAGTCGCGGTTCGTGACCGTCAGTAGTTCTCCGCGCTGCGATTCCGCATCGCCGCCAACCACCGCTGCCGCCCGCCGGTAAGTTTTCACGAGCAAGCTCTCGCCATCGGCGAGCTTCATGAAAGGTTTGGGATGCCCTTCGCGGGAAACTGGCCACAGTCGCGTGCCGGCACCACCGGACAGGATGACGGGGATTAACATCACATACACTCCAGAGATTTAGTATCCGTTGGCAAGGTCAACGCCTTCGCCATTTGCCTCAATACACCACGGCATCGGTGTAGGCCGGCCAAACCGGACCAAAATGCGAATTATAGCCGGCGAACTCCTTTCCCCGGAAACTGCCGGGCGCGCCGGACAACCGCCGGGAACGGGCCTGGCCTTCATGCGGGCCGCCGGCGGACGTCACCATGACCGCTCATTCGCTCAGGCACAACTGCAATGCATCGCGCCAATCCGGCATCTGCATGCCGAAGACTTCCGCCAGCTTCCCCAGCGCCATTTTCGAGTTGGCCGGCCGCTTCGCGGGCGTCGGGTAATCGTCCGAGGAAATCGGTACAACCCTCGGCGCATGAGAAGCCATGGCGATACCGAATATCGCCTCGGCAAAACCGCACCAGGAAGTCGCTCCGGCAGATGTAAGGTGATAGACGCCGGCCCGGCGCGCCCACCAGTCGGTGTCGGCCGACGCCGCGGCCTGGGCGATGATGTGCGACGTCGCGGCGGCGATGGTTGCGGCCCAGGTCGGCGCGCCGACCTGATCCGCGACGATTCTCAATTCGGGGCGCTCGGCCCCGAGCTTCAGCATCGTCCGCAGGAAGTTCCTGCCGCGCCGGCCATATACCCAGCTCGTGCGCAGGATCACGTGCGCACATCCGGTCGCGGCGATCGCCTGCTCACCCTCCAGCTTCGTCGCCCCATATGCGTTCAAGGGATTCGGCGCGTCGGTTTCCACATACGCGCCCACTTTCGTGCCGTCGAACACATAATCGGTCGAGTAATGGATCAGCGTGCCACCGCTACGCGCCGCTTCTTCAGCGAACACGCGCGGCACATCGACATTCAGCCGCCGCGCGAGCTCGACTTCGCTCTCCGCCGTGTCCACCGCCGTATAAGCGGCCGGATTCACGATCAGTGCCGGCTTCAGATCTCTCGCGAAAGCACGCACCCGATCGAGATCGGCGAGGTCGAGGACCGAACGGTCGCACGGCACCACTCGGCCGAGCCCCTGGAGCGCCCGCAACAATTCGAATCCGATCTGACCGGTTACCCCGGTCACGAGAATCGTGGGCGTGTGCCTTGTGTCCTGTTTCAAGCGTAGACCTCGGCTTCGCTGAGTCGTGCCCCCGCGGCGTCCTTGGCCGCCAGCAACGGGTCCACATCGACCGGCCATTCGATTCCGATTGCCGGATCGTTCCACACGATACAGCGCTCGTGCTCGGGATACCAGTAGTCGGTCGTCTTATACAGGAACTGCGCAGCGTCGGACAGTACGACGAAACCGTGCGCGAAACCAGGTGGAATCCAGACTTGCCGATGATTCTCGGCCGACAGGACGACGCCAACCCACTTGCCGAAATCCGGTGAGCTCCTGCGGATGTCGACCGCGACGTCGAATACCTCGCCCTCCACGACGCGCACGAGCTTCCCCTGTGCATGCCGAATCTGGTAGTGCAAACCGCGCAGCACGCCCTTCGCGGAGCGGGAATGATTGTCCTGAACGAATTCAACGTCAGCCGCCACGTGCTCCGCGAACTCGCGCGCATTGAAGCTTTCATAAAAATAGCCGCGCGCGTCGCCGAACACCTTCGGCTCGACGATTTTGACTTCCGGCAACGCGGTTGCCGTTATTTGAATTGCCATGCGACCTGATCCGAAAGAAGGTGTTCGAGATAACGCCCGTAGCTGTTCTTTGCCAGCGGCACGGCCAGCCTGCGCAACTGATCTGCGTCGATCCACTGCCTGCGATAGGCAATCTCTTCCGGGCAGGCCACGACGAGCCCTTGCCGCTTCTGCAACGTTGCGATGAACGTCGCCGCTTCGATCAGCGAATCGTGCGTGCCGGTATCGAGCCATGCGTAGCCGCGGCCCATGATCTCGACGTCGAGTTCGCCCGCTGCGAGATAGCGGGAATTCACGTCGGTGATCTCGAGCTCCCCGCGCGCGGACGGCTTGATGTCGGCGGCGATGTCGCACACCTGGTTGTCGTAGAAGTACAGGCCCGTCACCGCATAGTTCGAGCGCGGCACCGCCGGCTTCTCCTCGATCGACAGCGCGCGAAAATCCCTGTCGAATTCGACGACGCCGTAACGCTCGGGATCCTGTACGTGATACGCAAACACGGTCGCGCCCGACTGCTTCGCGTCCGCACGCTCGAGCTGTTTCGCCAGATCGTGCCCGTAGAAGATGTTGTCACCGAGAATCAACGCCGACGGATCGTTGCCGATGAAATCCCGTCCGATGATGAACGCCTGCGCGAGCCCGTCCGGCGACGGCTGCACCGAATATTGGATATTCATCCCCCACTGGCTGCCGTCGCCGAGCATTGCCTCGAAACGCGGCGTATCCTGCGGTGTCGAAATGATCAGAATGTCGCGAATTCCGGCCACCATCAGCGTGGACAACGGATAGTAGATCATCGGCTTGTCGTAGACCGGCAGCAGCTGTTTCGACACGACGTGCGTGATCGGATACAGCCGCGTGCCGGAGCCGCCCGCGAGAATGATGCCTTTACGTGCCATCGACCATGCCCTCAAGTGCGTTGCGCGTAATTCGTCTCGACCCAGTTGCGATATTCGCCCGACACGACGTCGTCAACCCACGCCTGATTATCGAGATACCAGCGGACAGTCTTCGCCAGGCCCGTCTCGAACGTCTCCGCCGGCTTCCACCCCAGTTCGCGCTCGACCTTGCGCGCGTCGATCGCGTAGCGGCGGTCGTGACCGGGACGATCCGTCACATAGGTAATCTGGCCGCGGTACGAACCTGCCGCCTTCGGACGCGCGCTGTCGAGCAGGTCGCATAGCGTATGCACGACGTCGAGATTCTTTTTCTCGTTCCAGCCGCCGACGTTGTACGTCTCGCCCGGCACGCCGCGCGCAAGCACCTCGCGGATCGCACTGCAATGATCGCCGACGTACAGCCAGTCGCGCACGTTCTGGCCGTCGCCGTAGATCGGCAGAGGCTTGCCCGCAAGTGCGTTCGCAATCATGAGCGGAATCAGCTTCTCGGGAAACTGATATGGGCCGTAGTTGTTCGAGCAATTCGTCGTCAGCGTCGGCAAGCCGTAGGTATGGTGATAGGCACGCACGAGATGATCGGAGCCGGCCTTCGTTGCCGAGTACGGGCTGTTCGGCGCGTACGGCGTCGATTCGGAGAATTGCGGATCGGTCGGGGACAGCGAGCCGAATACCTCGTCGGTCGACACGTGCAGGAAGCGAAATCCGGCCTTGTCGGCATCGTTCAACCCGCTCCAGTACGCGCGCGCCGCCTCGAGCAACGTAAACGTGCCGACGACGTTGGTCTGCACGAAATCGGCAGGACCATGAATCGAACGATCAACGTGGCTCTCGGCTGCGAAGTGCGCGACGGCGCGCGGCTTGTGCTCGGCAAACAGTGCGTCGAGCGCGGCCCGATCGCAAATGTCGACACGCGCAAACACGTGCTTCGGATTGCCACTGAGCGACTGCAGCGTGCGCAGATTGCCCGCATAGGTCAGCTTGTCGACATTGAGCACGGGCTCGACGTCGTGGCGCAGCCAATCGAGAACAAAGTTGGCGCCGATGAAACCCGCCCCCCCCGTCACCAGGATCATGAGACTTCCTTTAGAAATGTGCGGCCCCGCCCGGGCGGGCGCTCATCGCATGACATATCACGGGCGGCAACGCCCGAGCCGCGTCAGGTGCCGGATTTTAACCGGTCGCCATGATCGTCAATGTCACGAAGTGCCAATTTTGTGCGAGAAACAGGCAATTATAGGAAATTGCGGCAAGCAAGGCTCATGCCGGTAACAAATTGATACAGGCCCGCCTCGTGCATCGGCGAAAAAATCGACCGGTTGAAGTGGCATCAAGATTGCACCCGATATAGCGTTCTCGGTTCTACCAACCCGCCGGCTTTGCAACGTGCCCCATCCCGTTCACTCGGCGTAGGCGGCGATGGCCTGGCGACTGCGATCGTTGAGCCACTGAGCGGACAAGCCGGAGTCGTGCCCGACACACCGGCCCCTACTATCGTCGCGCCTCACTTTGACCCCAACAACTTGAGCCGTGCGTAAGCAATCCGATGAGTTCACTGTCCAAGTAGAACGGCAGCCGTCCGGGCGCGACAACAAGGTGCTCAAGCGCCTTGCTCCTGTCGGCCTTCCCTGCACCCCATCTTGGGGCTTATGACGCCCGCAAGTTCCAAGAGGGCAAGCGTCACAATCAAGCGCGCGGTGCGCTCTCACGGCGACGCTGCGATGTTCTGTCCACCATGCTGGGAACGGCACCATTTACCAACCCAAGTCGACCCCGAGCGCTTGACGAAACACATAGCCCCCCGCCTTATTGGACGAGCGGGAATTCGCTAGGCATACACCAGCCGCGACGTGATGAAATACGACCATTCAGTAAGCGTCGCCACTAAAGTCGCTCCATCCAGTTACGATAGGCCGACGCACGCGTCAGAAAGTACGGCCGAATCGTATAGCCCAAGGTATCAAAAATTCTTCGATGCCTTCTGTAGATGCGAATGGCGTCTTGAGGGACAATCAAGCGGCGCCAAAGCCCAGGGCTTCCTTGCCATCCGTGCCGGTTCGGCGTCGCACGCATCTTGTCGATACTGAGGCGCGCCAGCCAGGGAACAACGTCCTGGGCACTGCCCCCTAATGCAGCGATTTGATTGCCAAGCACTACTTCAGGGTTCGCAACGGCATCTTCGTATCGAAGGCGAAGCACCTCGGGATCGTTCCACCATTGATAGGTGATCGAAAGCAGATCTTCGGCGCCCATGCCAAGAGCGTATTCAAGAAATTCCGGGGAGGACGGGCTGGCGTTCGCCAATTCCCCGGGCAATTTTACATTCCCCTCAAGCCATCGGCTCGTTCCCGGTTCGTATCGAATGTAGTGCAGCGCCGACACAAGAACGTCGAGCGGATGTCTTGCTACCGTCAATACCCGAAATTGATTTTCGCGAAGCCACGCTTGAAAGTTCGGCTCGCGATACCAATGGATCTGAAGAAAACACCTCTGCGGTAAAACGGCCGGAGCATCGAGATAATTGTGAATCGCGATCTCCTGCATGGACAATGCGCCAGCGAGCGTTGATCTGATCCATGAATTCCCGCTCCGCGGGGAACTCACCACCGCGATACGCAAAATTTCACTAGATGGGCAATCCTGAGCGTTGGTGGACAAACTATCTCCTGTAACTCGCATATACATTCTAGATAACGAAAGGTCTCGCACAGTCGCTTCAATCGGCGACGCACCTCCCCCACCTCATCCTGTACCTCGACGGTGCACTGACAGCGGAAGTCTTGCCCCGCAAGTTGCGTCGCTGCTTCCCCACGCTCGTATCGCCGGCCGGTGTCGGAATCAAACGTCCCGCGGCAACCTACAATCTGCCGATAGGCCGTACCGATTCGACTGACCGGCGGCGCATCCTGCCGTGCGACACAGTAAGCGCTGATACAGCATCACGCTTAAGACACGAGTCGCCAGATAGGTCTGGTGCACTTGTCACGCAGACCCACTCGCTTTGTCATGCGCACCGGCACTTGCTTGTCGACTCCACTTGTTTTGTTGCGCGTTGCGCAACGACTCCATCAGGCGCAGCGACTAAGCCCGGCGAGCGCTCCACGCTCCGCATGCCGCTCGGCGCCAAACGCAAAGCTGGCATTCAGTGACGTGCGGACTCGCCCTCTTCGGCGGAACAAAAAACCAGTTCGATGTCCGGATTCATGTACGACACTGCTGTCGAAACGTTGCTGACAATGTGGAGAAGCACATTGCAATGCGCCATAGTCATCGCATCGCGAATCACTTCCCAAGCCATCCTAATGTTCCAGTTATCCGGATTTGCAGCGACCAAGTGTTGCACCTGAAAACCTTCTGCACGGCGCTCCTCTGGCCCCAACTGGTCGTAGCGCGCATCTTCAGCCTCGGTCGTTCGACGGACATCCTCGTAGCAAAAGATCTTGTCGCCAAATTCTTCCCTGAAGACATTGATTACTCGATCCTGATCCGTCGCAAGAAATACCGCCCAGTCCGGCGAATCCCTTTTTAATCCGCGAACCTCGAGCTGGCGCTTAATCCCGTCTATATACGATTGGATGTGTGCGATTTTTCCGTTCGGCTGCTCGATCACGTGACTCGGATGCTTGACGTGCGCCGCGATCATAAACTTCCCGGCGAAGTTCGCCCGGAACTCATCCAATTCGCGCTGGTATCGAGGGCGCAAGTGCACATGATCCCTGAACGCCTTGTTGTATTGCGAGCGAATGCGAGAAAATTGACCGCTCTTATACAATTTATACGCGTGGACATAAGTAAGTTGCGGCTCACGTTCATGATTGAACACCGCGACAGGAGGACGCCCCTTTGCGTACAGGAAGCCCTCGTCATCCATATCTGCGTCGCTGAGGCCGTAGAGCGGCTCGAACAGCTTGGACCAGACATTTCCCTCGTTCGGGCGCCCATAGCAAAAGCTCATGAATTGAGCCGTACCTAGGCGCTTGATCATGCGATCCACGTTCCAGTCTGGCAAGACCATGTGACACCTCTTGTCACGCTGGTCCCACACCAAATGACTCATGAATGAGTTGAATACCGAGAAGAAGCCGCCGTCATGAGACTGCACAACGGTACGATCAACACCAGGCAGTGATGCAGAACGATGTCCCAGGAGCCGCTCTACGGTCGCTGGCAATTCGGCCGGCAATCTGGTGAAGCGTGAACCGCATTGCCGGGGCCGAAATGACCGAAGCTTGGTATCGATCAACTCACCGTAATTCAGCTCCAGCCCAGTAAAACTGAACTCGGCGGCGAGTTGGCGCCGCGCACGTACCGTCGTCGTGCTTATGCCGGACGAAATGTATTCAAACGCGTCCGTGAGTGCCTTGCTGACGTCGTCGATGTCCGCGGCAAATTGCCGGCCGACGACGAGATTATCGATTTCGGGGTAGCGTGCCGGCATCGCAATAGTAGCCGGTATAGCAAAAACGCCGGGCGTCGAAATCAGATCGTTATGACCACCAACAGCTGTTATTGCAAGTACTTTCCCCAATGCCAGGGCTTCTCGCGGCCCGATGGAATATCCTTCACCGCGGGAGCAATTCACGAAAACATCACATTGCTCGATCAGCGAATTTTTCTCTTGATCAGTCAGCGGGGCACAACTGATGACAATATTCGTTGCCTTTCTAGAGTCGACCAGTTTCTTGACGCGCTCAAAACTTGAGCCGATCGCCAGATTCGAATGTATCGTGAGCTCCACGTCCTGTCGATCACCGAAAGCACGAATGAACCCCTCAACAAGTGACTCAACACCTTTACGTGCATGAAATGCTGCAATCGAACAGAACCTAACCTTACCATCCGACGAAGCCCTATAGGGGCGGCTCAACAGTCCTTCAATGTCCAAGGCGAGTGGCAGTGTACCCACTCCTATCTCGACGCCCGATTTCAGAGCCACGTCTTCCAAGTGCCGGCTCATGAAGAGCGCAAAATCGAAGTGCTCGTTAAGCACTTTGACCCATTGAGACGGTAGCTCATCGGAGTCGTAAGCGATATGAGCAAATCGCAATGCACCAGGCGGAACCAGGGTGTAATTCAAGTCATATGCACCGTTCCACAGCACGTCCGCATAGAAGACAACCTTCGCCTGCGAAAGATCGGTGCAAACGGGGACCACCGTTCCATTCGGCAGTACGATTTCCCGCTCAGTACGGAAATGCGGCTCGGTCGGAAAAATGGAAACAGAATAAAATCGGCTCAACATCTCACACGCTGCATACGTCACAGCGCCGATTCCGGTCCCGAAAGTACAGCGACCAATGACGCAAATCGAATTCGATACCAAAATTTGCTCCATTAATACTAGGATCGGCGTTGCATCATGCGCTTTATGCATCGCAGCGGGCCGGTCAATTTCCACGATGTACTCCGAAGCACCGCATGCAGCGCGGCCGACACACGCTCCTCTTGTAAGCGGAGCGGACCGATCATGTGCTCAAGTTCGTCGATCTTCCCCTGCAAGCGTCCCCTTTCCTGGTTCGACCACGCAACATGTCTGGATGACTCGTCGATCCTTTCCTGCAAGCGCACCCTTTCCTGGCTCAGCCAAGCAGCATGTCTGGATGACTCGAACAGCTCCTGGTAGGCGGTGTCGCGCTCGGTGCTCAGCACTTGTGCGGACTTTTCACTCTCGGTCAATCGCGTGCGCAATTCGGCCAATTGGGCGCGATGACTCTCGAGATCTCCCTCGCTTGCCGCAACCCGCGCCTTGAGTTGCTCGATCTCGTCTTGCGATATCTTGGAATTCTGCACGACACAGTCTTGGCTTGCGTCTTTCAAAACAACTTGTGACGCCTGCTCGTCATGCGCATGATCGGTCATGTTGTTCAATCGCACCTCTAATTCTTCTCGTGCGCCCTTTTCCAAAGACCATCCCTCATGAGCCTCTTGCAACTGCCTCCGCGATTCAATGAGCTGCTGCTCCAGATCCATCGCACGCCGAATCATGTCGGACTCCGATGCCCGAATAAATCCGTCAAACCAGTTTGGCGGAACCATAAAGGCGTGTTTCAATTCATCCATCTTTTCTGCCGACACGTAGAAGCGATTCAGACCATCGAAATAGACGAAATGATATTTCGCTTCCAGCAAAAGGGCTTCCCAGTCGTCATGCGACGGTATCTGGGAATTCGGCTCCGTGGCCTCGACCAGGATGATCCAAGGGCGAAAGGTATTGAAATCGGCACTCGCCAGCACCTCTCTTTCGTTACCTTCAACATCAATCTTGAGGAAATGGACCGGCCTCTCGCCGACATACGTCGCGCATATATCGCGCAATGTCGTGACCGCAACGGTTACCTGACTGATGTCCCAGTTCGCGCTCCTATACCCTTCGGCAAGCCTTTGAATGCCCGTCGAAATGCCGTTACCGCCATCCACTGCGAAATACTGGGCGACCGTCTGCTTGTTCTCCACGGCAACTTGCAGATTGACGTCTTCCGGTCGCGCCTGAGCCAGTCGATCGAACGGCCCGGGCATCGGCTCGATATTTATGCCACGCCAGCCACGCTCGTAGAATGCCGCGGTTACCGAATCTGCATATGGCTCGGCAGCGCCGACATCTATGTAGAATCCGCGATCGACTTTAGCGAGCGCGCGCCGGAGCATCACATCTTCATAGTTCTGCGCGTACGATACAAATTTCATCGATCAAACAACTCGAATGACCACACGTTAGAGAGATGGTGTGCGGCCCATTTACGCGCAAGCACACCGGGAGCAATGCCATGCAATCACTTTCTGGCGGACGCGACGTTCTTGCAATACCAGTCGTAAGTAATCGCCAACGCTTCGTCGAACGAGAATCGTGGCTTGAAGCCCAACGCCGTCAGACGCGAGATATCGTATGCACGCAGTTTTTGGCCATCCGGCTTTGTCGCATCCCATTCCACGCTGCCGCTGAAGCCCGAAATCTGGCAAAGCGTGTCGACCGTATGCCGGATCGTGTGCGATTGACCAGTCGCCAGATTGATTGCGCCCGTGTGATTTTCGGCGATAAGGCGAAGCGCGTACGCAGCGTCGCCACTGAAGAGAAAGTCCCGTTCAGCCTTCCCAGACCCCCAGACGGAAATGGGCTGCCCTAGAACAGATGCACGATAGAACTTCGACACAAGCGACGGAATGACATGCCCGAATTTCTCGTCGAACTTGTCGTGCGGACCAAAGAGATTGGTGGATACGCAAAATGCGTAGTCCATTCCGTATTGATCTTTGTAGGCCTCGAGCTGCGCAAGCATACCGCGCTTGCTGTGTGCGTACGGAGCCTCGGAATGATGCGGCGCTCCAACCCAGATTTGCTCCTCCGACATCGGGAGACGGACCTGATCAGAGTAAATGGCTGTCGAGCCCATGGCGACAAACTTCTTGCACCCTGTCTGACGTGCAGCCTCGACTACGTTGGTGTTGATTCGAACGTTGTCAAGATACGCGATGCCACGATTGGACATATTCCCCATGATGCCGTACACCCGCGCCGCCATATGGAAAACGATAGTCGGGCGCAATTCATCGAACATTTTTTCAGTCGCGCTCTGATCTCTAAGATCGATATCACTGCTCGTGATTGCGACGACGTTCGAGTAGCCCGAGTCCGCCAATTCCTGCTTTAATGCGTGGCCGATCACTCCACCGGCGCCCGTGATCAATACGCTTTCTTCAGATCCCGCCATTCCTAAATTCTCCAAATTTTTACCATTTGCTTCCCCGTCAAACACTTCGCGACCGCAATCGAGTTCAACGATGGAATCGAACGTGATGCTGCAAACGTCAGTGCCTCAATAATTATACAGACACTACGCTACCGACGGCTCCGGCTGCCCCAAGGAGACGACCGCAAGGGCGAGGCGTCGTGGATTCCTCAACACAATTGCTCGACGCGCGGCGGCGGGGCGAGGAAGGCGGAAGCCGTCAAGCTCCAAAGACCGTTGATGGATGCCGGCGGCATCGAGTTGCTCGATGCCGCGCAACGCAAAGTCGCAAACCAGCGAACCTTCGAAGCCGACATGAAATCCGCCCCTTCTCCGCGAACCGTTTGTGGAGCGCGCCCAGGCGGCAAAACATGCTCTGCGAATGGAAGAGACGCGAGTCCCACGCACATTCGAAACACGGGTCGTGACGAACGCCAGACGCATCTATCTTGTCTTCGTCAAAATATGTAAAGAATCTACGTCTTCGCCGCAATCGCGTGGACCATGATCACGCGACAACATCATCCCGCACTGCCATCCCGCGGAGTACGTACATCGAATGGATGAACTGGACCGGATGAATCGAGCCACGCATGCTACCTGGCAAACCGTGATCGATCGCGGCGCCGGCACCACTCTACGATTCGGCGGCACGCGCGCCGATCGCGTGCTCTCAGCAGAATCGGCAACTGTCCGGGAAACGCGAACCGTGCGCCGCCGACATCAAGCTGTCCGGTGACGCAGAGGTCTTATCCGCAATGCGGGGGAAATGATGCAGAAAGGACTGAATGAGGGAGCCGGGCACTGCAGACCATCAAGGATCACCAGGTCGAAACATGCTGCGTGCGCAACGATCACGCACTCGGCCTCGGCACATCGCGCGGCGGCGACGACTCGAAAACCGCCGTGTGGGCGGCTTGTGCACGTCGGGCGCCGCCGCAACCTGTAATCTTGCGCGCACGCGTGAAGTACATCGCTCAGATATCGAGCAATTCGCTGCTCCGAACGCAGATGTCGGGGAGTAGGGCCGGCCCAACACGATAAGACGCAGGCAGCCGATCGCGCTCCGCCAGGAGCGGCTCGTCACCGGACATCGTGCCGTCGTATGCCGCCGTGATTACGCATGCACGGCCTGGCCGGCCGACGCGCTCAGCCTGTTGTCGCCTCGTAAGCCGACACGACCTCTTCCGTCGGCCCGAAAGCGCGTACACGGCCACGCTCCATCCAAAGGACCTTGTTGCATACCTTGCGGATTTCGGAGTTCGAGTGCATCGCCAGCACGACGATTTCCGCACGGCTATGCAGGTCCGCCAATCGCGCTTCGGCCTTGTGCATGAACGACGCGTCGCCGACTCCCATTACCTCGTCGAGCAACAGGATTTCGGCATCGACCGCGGTCGATACTGCAAACGCGAGCCGCACCTTCATCCCGCTGGAGTACGTACGGATCGGAAGGTCCAGATAATCGCCGAGTTCGCAGAATTCCGCGATGTCGCGCTGTTTCGAACGAATCTCCGCATCTGACATGCCGAGCAGCAGCCCTCTGAGCCGGATGTTCTGCATGCCGGTCGAGTTCTCGTCCATACCGAGGCCGATATCGAGGAGCGGCACCACTTTTCCTTCACGCGACAACTGGCCCGCCGACGGCGGATAGATGCCCGCCATCGCACGAAGCAATGTCGATTTCCCCGCCCCGTTGTGCCCGATCAGGCCCACGCGATCGCCACGCTCGAAGCGAAAACTCACGTCGTCGAGCGCGCGCACGACGATCACGCCGTCGTTGCCCTCGGCGATCCTGTTGCGACGCCCCATGTTAAGCACCTGCTTCTTGAGCGAGCGCCCCTGCACATCGAAAATCGGCAAATCGAGCGTTACGCTCTGCAATTCGATAAACGCCATATCGTCTCTCTCAGACCCAGTACGGAATGCGCTTCAGATAACGCCCGGTCATCAACATGGCGACAGGCCAACCGATCGCCGCCATGCCAATCGTCACGCCCCAGGTCAATTCACTGGGCATTTGCCCGATCAGCGGGCCGCGCACGAGGTCGATCAAATACGCGAGCGGATTCCACTCGACAATGAACGAGAAGCGATTCAGCGCATCTGGGCGGAAAATGATCGGTGTGACGTAGAACGCAACCTGAAGCAATGCGCTGACGATCTGCGGCAGGTCGCGAAAGCGTGCCGACAGAAGGCCTACCACCATTGCGATCCACGTGGCGTTCAGGACATACACCAGCAGTGCCGGAATGAACACCGGCAACGTCGCCCAACTCTTCACACCGAAGATTGCCAGCAGCGCGACAACGATCACGAAGTTGTGGGCAAGGACGATGATGTTTCGCCACACGACCTGCAGGATGTAGATCAGTTTCGGCGTGGACATTTGCCGAATATAGGGCGCGCTGCTGATGTACGCGGTGCTGCCTTCCACGATGGTCGTCGAAAACAAACCCCACAGCACGATGCTCGCGGCAAGAAACGGCAGATATTCGTTGATTTTTTGCCCGAACAACGTACCGTAGACCACGCCCAACGACGTGATCATCACGCCCATACTGATCGTGAGCCAGAACGGCCCCAAGCGCGAGCGCGCATAGCGTTGCCGGATTTCGAGCCAGCCAAGCAGGGTCCATAACCGCCACGCCGTGATGCTTTTCTTTAGGTCAGCAAGTGAAAGGGTCAGCATGCAAGCATTCAAAAATGAAAGAATAGGGGGCACCCCGGCCCATCAATGAGCCCACGCCCGCCGCAGTAACCAGCGCCGCAAATGGGAGCACAGGGCCGCGTGTATCGGCTTGTTGGCGTGCCCTGGGAGTGCACAGCGAGCGCCGCCCGGACGCGGCCAACGCCCCATAGTGGAGGCGGGCAAGCTATCCGAGGCGCCTCAGCGCCCGGCATTTTACCCGGTCGCCATGCCCGCCAGCGTCATCTGATGGCAATTTTCGGGAGGAAGCCAAGAATTATAAGAAGTCTGCGGGCGCAAAAGCCATGCTGCTAACAACTTGAAACAGCGAGCCAAACCCGCGTCGACCGAGCGGAAATACACCTGTGAGCATTCCTCCGGCTCGGACGATAGCTCGCGGACGGCCCATTTTTGTGCGACTTTTTGCTAACGTACGCCTAGATCTGCACGTTCACGACTCCATGCTCCCTCGTCCCATCGCCATCGGCGACATCCAAGGCTGTCATTCCGCTTTCCACTCGCTACTGGAAAAGCTTTCCCCCCCCGCCGACACCCCGCTCTGGGTTGCCGGTGACGTCGTTAACCGCGGCCCCGAGTCCCTGGCCGCGCTGCGTGCGCTCGTCGAGCTCGGCCCGCGCGCGACCGTCGTCCTCGGCAACCACGACCTCCATCTGCTCGCGGTTTCCGCAGGCATCCGCACCGAACGCCCGGGCGACACCATCGGCGAAATCCTCGACGCGCCCGACGCCGACGCGCTGCTCGAATGGGTCCGTCACCGCCCGTTCGCGCATTTCGAACACGGGATGCTGCTCGTGCACGCGGGCGTGCTGCCGCAATGGGATACGTCGCTCGCGCTCGAACTCGCCGACGAATTGCAGCGCGCGCTGCGCGCCCCCGACTGGCGCGACACGCTTCAAGGCCTATACGGCAACGAGCCGAACCAATGGAGTCCGAACGTGAAGAAACGCGACCGGATGCGCGTCGCGTTCAACGCGTTCACGCGCCTGCGCTTCTGCACGCCCGACGGCGCGATGGACTTCAAGGCCAACGGCGGCCCCGACAGCGCGCCGCCCGGCTACCTGCCGTGGTTCGACGCGCCGGGCCGCCGCACCGAAGACGTGACGCTGGTGTTCGGCCACTGGGCCGCTCTCGGCCTGATGCTGCGCGACAACGTCGTCGCGCTCGATTCGGGATGCGTGTGGGGAAACCAGCTGTCGGCCGTGCGCCTGACAGCCGACCCGGCACAGCGTACGGTCACGCAGGTGCAGTGCGAAGCGTGCCGCACGCAGGGCGGCGAATAGCCCGCACGCGACACGCGCGGGCGAAAGAACATCACCCCTCGCGCCCCGGCACCGGCTCCTCGGCCGCCGCCTCACCCGCCGCCCCCGCGCCGACTTCGGTTGCCGGATACGCATGCCGCTCGAGTTCCGCCAGCGACTCGGGCGACGGCTTGCCGACCTTCGCCTGCAGCGTCGCGAGCGCGGCCGCGATCGCGTCGCGCGCCGCCGCGGAGGTCGCGCGGCGGTCACCGCCCGGCGGGATCGGCTCGCACACGTACAGGTGCGCGACGAGCGGGCCGCCGCGCAACACCATGTCGAGCGACTTCCCGAGCGACAAATCGCCCGTGTAGGCCGGCGCGACCGACTGCCGCCGCTGCGCGTCCTCGTACATCAGGCAGACCGGCTGCACCGCGCAGCCGGCCGACACCGCGGCCTGGAACAGGTTCGCATGGAACGGCAGCAGCGCCTGCCCGTCCGACGTGGTGCCCTCCGGAAACACGCACATCAGCCCGCCGTTGCGCAGGCGCTCGGCCATCTCGTGCATGATCCGCATCGCCTCGGTACGCTTCTCACGCTGCAGGAACACGGTATCGAGCTTCTCCGCGAGCCAGCCGACGACCGGCCACTGCCGCACCTCGGCCTTCGACACGAATGGCGTCGGCCGCCACGCATTGAGCGCATAGATGTCGAGCCACGACACGTGATTGCCGACCACGAGCGCGCTCGCGTCGAGCCGTGCGCCGTCGTTGTGGACGACGAGACGCATCCCGCAGATGCGCAGCATCTTGATGGACCAGCGGCGCGTCATCTCGGCACGGCGCGCGGGCGTGACATGCGAAAAGCGCAGCGCGACGATCGTCATGCCGCGCAGCAGGTGGAAGACGAGACGCAGCTTGCGAAGAGCGGTCATGGCGAGGATCCGGCGTGGTTCAGTGGCGCTCGAACGCGACCTGCCCCGCCACGAGCGTCGCGCGCACGCAGGCCGGCAGTTCGTAGCCGAGGAACGGCGAGTTGTGCCCCTGGCTCTTCAGCGCACGCGGTTCGACGCGCCAGTGCGCGCGCGGGTCGAACACGCACAGGTCGGCCGCGGCGCCTTCGGCCACGCTGCCGGCCGGCAGTTGCAGCACGTCGGCCGGCGCGGCCGTGATGCGGCGCAGCGCCTGCGCCAGCGGCGTGTTCGTTTCATCGGCCCACTTCACCGTGAGCGACAGCAGCAGTTCGAGCCCCGTCGCACCGGGCGTCGCTTCGGCGAACGGCAGCAGCTTCTCGTCGTCGTCGACCGGCGTGTGATCGGAGCAGATCGCGTCGATCGTGCCGTCGGCGAGGGCTGCGCGGATCGCTTCGCGATCGCGCTCGCCGCGCAGCGGCGGGTCGAGCCGGAACTGCGAATCGAAGTAGCCGATGTCGATGTCGATCAGGTGCAGGTGATTCACGCCGACGTCGCACGTCACGGGCAGCCCCTCGGCCTTCGCCTCGCGCACGAGCGCGAGGCCGGCCGCCGACGACAGGCGCGCGAGGTGCACGCGCGCGCCGGTCACGCGCATCAGTTCGAAGATCGTGTGCAGTGCGATCGTCTCGGCCGCGACCGGCACGCCGGACAGCCCGAGCCGCGACGCGAGCGCGCCGCTCGCGGCGACGCCACCACGGCCGATGAACGCGTCGAGCGGACGCAGCCACGTCGTGTAGCCGTAGGTGCTCGCGTACTGCAGCGCGCGCAGCAGCACCTGCGTGTCGCGCACCGGCACGTTCGCGTGCGTGAAGCCGACGCAGCCCGATTCGGTCAGCGCGACCATCTCGGTGATCACCTCGCCCTTCAGGCCGACGGTGAGCGCGCCGAGCGGATGGACGTTCGCCTGGTGCAGGTTGCGCGCGCGGAACTTGAGCATCTCGACGAGGCCCGGCTCGTCGAGCACGGGGTCGGTGTCCGGCGGGCACACGAGGGTCGTGACGCCGCCCGCGACGGCCGCGGCCATCTCGGACGCGAGCGTCGCCTTGTGCTCGTAGCCGGGCTCGCGCAGCCGCGCGCACAGGTCGACGAGGCCGGGGGCGACGATCAGGCCCGACGCGTCGATCGTCTTCTCCGCGTTGAAACCGGCCGGCGTGGTGCCGAGCGCGGCGATCTTGCCGTCCGCGACGAATACGTCGGCCTGCCGCTCGGTGCCGGCGACCGGATCGATCAGCGTGCCGCCTTGGATATGAATCTTCATGCGCTGTCTGTGAATGCGTTGATTGCGTTGAATGCCTGGATCAGGATGCGCGAAAGCGGGCTCAGTCGCTGTTGCCGGCGACGATGCCCATCACCGCCATCCGCACAGCGATGCCGAACGTGACCTGGTTGAGGATCACCGACTGCGGACCGTCGGCGACCTGCGAGTCGATCTCGACGCCGCGGTTCATCGGCCCCGGGTGCATCACGATCGCGTCGGGCGCGGCGAGCGCGAGGCGCTCGGGCGTCAGGCCCCAGGTCTTGAAGTACTCCTGCGCGGACGGCAGCAGCGCGCCGCTCATCCGCTCGTTCTGCAGGCGCAGCATGATGATCACGTCGACGCCCTTCAGCCCTTCGTCGAGGTTGTTGAACACCTTCACGCCCATCTGCTCGAGACCGCCCGGCAGCAGCGTGCGCGGGCCGATCGCGCGCACTTCCGGCACGCCGAGCGTGGTGAGCGCGTGGATGTCCGAGCGCGCGACGCGCGAGTGCAGGATGTCGCCGACGATCGCCACGCGCAGCTTCGTGAAGTCGCGCTTGTAGTGGCGGATCGTGTACATGTCGAGCAGGCCCTGCGTCGGGTGCGCATGGCGGCCGTCGCCGGCGTTGATCACGTGCACGTGCGGCGCGCAATGCTCGGCGATCAGGTACGGCGCGCCGCTCGATGCGTGACGCACGACGAACAGGTCGGCATGCATCGCCGACAGGTTGTTGATCGTGTCGAGCAGCGACTCGCCCTTGCTCGTCGACGACGCGTTGATGTTCAGGTTCAGCACGTCGGCCGACAGGCGCGTCGCGGCGATCTCGAAGGTCGTGCGCGTGCGCGTCGAATTCTCGAAGAACAGGTTGAACACCGACTTGCCGCGCAGCAGCGGCACCTTCTTCACCTCGCGATCCGTCACGCTGACGAACTGCTCGGCCGTATCGAGAATGTGAGTGACGATCGAGCGCGGCAGGCCCTCGATCGACAGCAGGTGTTTCAGCTCGCCGTTTTTCGTGAGCTGCGGGTTGCCCTTCAGGAAACCGTAGCGGAACCGCTCGGGGCTCGCGGCCGCGGCGGGATTGCCGGTGCGGCCAGTGGTGTCGGTGGTCATGGTGTGCGTGATTCCAACTATGCAAACGGGCCGCGGCGCGAACCGGCGGCCCGGGATACGGTTTCGCGGTGCGCTCAGGCGCCGTGCGCCTCGCTGTGGGCCTCGATATGCAGCGTGAGCTGGGCGGCTTCGTCGCGCGCGAGCACGAGCGTCGCATCGGCCGGCACGTCGAGCGTGCCGCCCGCGAAGCGCGCGGCGACCGGCAGCTCACGGCCGCCGCGATCGGCGAGCACCGCCAGCTCGACCGCGGCCGGACGGCCGTAGTCGAACAGTTCGTTGAGCGCGGCGCGCACGGTGCGGCCGGTGTACAGCACGTCGTCGACGAGCACGATGCGCGCGCCGCCGACCTCGAACGGCAGCGACGTCGGGCTGGCCTGGCTGTGCAGCCCCTTCTTCGCGTAGTCGTCGCGGTGCAGCGCGACGTTCACGACGCCGAACGCCGGCGCGCCGAGATCGCGCGCGAGGCGCTCGGCGAGCCACGCGCCGCCGCTGTAGATGCCGGCGAGCCGCGGGCCGCCCGGCTCGGCGAAGGCCGTGCCGTATGCGTCGCGAATCTGCTCGAGCAGGACGCGGTAGAGCGCGTCGGCGTCAATGGTGCTCATGGTCGGACAATTGATCGAGATACTGTTGAAGGATCACGCGCGCGGCCTCGGCATCGAGCATCTCGGCGCGGGCGCGCCCGCGCACGTTGCGCTCGCGCAGCCCGGCCTCGGCCTCGACCGACGAATAGCGTTCGTCGACCCACGTGACGGGCAGCCCGAAGCGGCCGTTCAGCTGGTTGCCGAAGCGCTTCGCCTGCTGCGTCATTTCGTGCGGCGTGCCGTCCGGATGCATCGGCAGGCCGACGACGAGCGCGTCCGGCCGCCATTCGGCCAGCAGGTCGCCGACCGCCTTGAAGCGGTGTTCGCGGTTCAGGTTGGGAATCACGACGAGCGCGCGGGCCGAGCGCGTCAGCGCATTGCCGATTGCGACCCCGATCCGCTTCTCGCCGTAGTCGAACCCCAGCAGCGTCGCATCGCGCGCACTCGCGCCACTCATGCGTGCCCTGCTTCGCCGGACAGCATCGACGAGCTGACGCCGAGCAGGCCGAGCGCGGCTTCGAAACGCTCTTCGGCCGGCGTGTCGAACACGATGCGCGGATCGGCGGCGACCGTCAGCCAGCCGTTGCGGGAAATTTCTTCCTCGAGCTGCCCCGCGCCCCAGCCTGCATGGCCGAGCGTCAGCAGGAAGCGCTTCGGGCCGGTGCCCGTCGCGACCGCCTCGAGCACGTCCTTCGACGTCGTCATCTCGAGCCCGCCCTCGACCGACATGGACGAGTTGTAGTTCGCGCCCTCGACCGGCTCGTGCAGCACGAAGCCGCGCTCGGTCTGCACCGGGCCGCCGAAGTACACGGGAATGTGCAGCAGCGGCTCGATGTCGAGCTTCAGGTCGATGCGGTTGAACAGCGATTCGAGGTCGATGTCGGTGGGACGATTGATGACGAGGCCGAGCGCTCCGCGCTCGCTGTGATCGCAAAGATAGACCACCGTTCCTGAAAACGTGGGATCGGCCATGTTGGGCATGGCAATCAGGAACTGGTTGGTGAGATTGATGCGATCGGAAGGCTTTGACATGGTTTGAATTTTAGCAAAGACGCCGCGACCTGACCGGGCCGCGATCAACAAGCAACGCCGCGCGACGCTGGCAACGACGCACGCGGATCACACGGCACTCTAACACGCGCGCGGGCGCTGTCGGCAGCGTGTTGCCGGCCCGCGCGACAAGGGCTGCCGGCGTGTACGCGCCCCGTTGCGCGTCAGGTCCGGCCGAGCGCCTCGCCGAGCGCACCCGACGCCGCGGTCAGGTCGGGCGGCGCCACCCCCGCGGCGATCTTCAGCAGCGCGCCGCGCAGCAGGTCGGACGCGCGGCGGTGGGCCCCGAGCCCGTCGCCGGCGAGCGGCAAGCCGTGCGCGGCACGGCGCCATGCCAGCCCGAGCGTATCGGCCAGCAACGCCGCGTGGCCGAGCCCGAGCGCGCACGCCGCCGTCCCGACCCGATAGGCGGCCGCGGACGCGCGCCATGCGGCCCCCGCATCGGCCGTGCCCGGATCGAGCGCGAGTTCGGCCATCGACGCATCGGCGGTCTGCAGGAAATCCTCGTACGCATGCGCGTTGACGGTCACGACCCCGAGCATGCGGGTGGGCGCCACCGCGACCGCGTCATGCTCGGCCTGCGCGGCGCCGGCTTCCCACAGCGCCTCGGACGCGGGCGTGCCGGCGACGTGCCAGTCCACTGTCAGTCCATAGTCGTGCAGCACGTCGACGAGCGCGACATCCTCGGCGGCCGCGCCGAATAGCGCGAAATCGCGCCATAGCAGCGCGACCGTCTCGCGCACGAGCGCCGGCGGCGCATGACGCCTGCCCTGCGCGTGCTCGCCGAGCAGCAGGTTGGTCCGGGCGAGGAAACGTTTCAGTTCGGGCGCGTTGCAGGCGCGCAGCGCGCGCAGGCACGCGGCGGCGAGCCGCCAGAAGTCGTACGGGCCGTCGGCGGCCAGCGCGGTCACGATCGCATCGAGCTCGTCGAGCGCCGCGTCCGGCGATCCATTCGGCGATCCGTTCGGCGAGCCGTCCGGCGTGCCATTCGGCGATCCGTTGGCAGTGCGGAGCACGCCGAGCAGCGCCTGCTCGTAGCGGGCCCGCGCCCGGCTCGCGAACGCGTCGGACATCGGCCGCAGCGTCGCCGGCGGCATCGCGCGCCCGACGAGGGCCAGCACGTCGAGCGGCACGCTCGCGTGCAGGTCGGCCGCGCCTTGGGCACGCAGCGCACGGAAATGGTCGAACAGGAGCGGCGAGCAGGCCAGCTCGCGCAGATTGTGGCGCCCGACCGCCGCGCGGAAATCGCGCAGCGCGATGCGCCAGCCAGCGGAAGTCGGTTCGGCGGCGGCGAGCGGCGCCGCGGCGGCGAGTTGCCCCGCGAAACGGGCGGCCGGCAGCCAGCCGGCCTCCGCCAGCACGGCGGCGGCGGCCGACAGCGGCGCGGCCGCGTCGTCGCGACGCTCGAAGGCGTCGGCGGCCGCCGCGAGCCACGCGTCGGCCGCGCGCACGGCCCCGCCACGCGGGTTGGGCAGTGCGTCAGGGAGGGGAACGTTCGCCGGATCGGACGTCATGGACACGCGCGCCTGTCATCGTCTAGTCGCTCGCGCCGGCCGCGGCGCGCAAGCGCCGGGCAACCGCGAGGCCGCGAGCGGTGTGTCCGTGGGCCGAGGGTCCGATCAGATCTGGACCATCTCGAAGTCTTCCTTGCGGGCACCGCATTCGGGGCACGTCCAGTTGATGGGGACGTCTTCCCAGCGCGTGCCCGGGGCGATGCCCTCTTCGGGCAGTCCGGCTTCTTCGTCATAAATCCAGCCACAAATCAGGCACATCCAGCTCTTGTATTCCATCTTAAGCCGCGTCGGGGAAAAGTCGGTAAATTCGGGAGCCATGATGGTACCGTGTCGGGGCCGGACTGCCTAGCGATCGCACTGGAGTACAGCGACTACGTTGCGTTGGGCTAAAAAATCCGTCGTGCGGGCCGGATTTCCGCCGCATAATGCCTAAAAAGTGCGGCCTGCCGGGGCAACACCGGGCCAAACCGCCCCCTTCGCCTCGCCGTCCGCAATTCCGTCGCTTCCCCCGTTTTTTCTTGCCCTTTTTTTACATGTCCAGCAACGCCCCTCCGATCGTCCTCACCTTTGGCCTGTCCGATCCCACCGGCGGCTCCGGCATCCAAGCCGATCTGATGACTCTGGCGAGCATGGGCTGTCACGGCGTGTCCGTCCTGACGGGCTATACCGTGCGCGACTCGGCCGCCTGCGACGAAGTCACCGGCCTCGATCCCGATGTCGTCGCCGCCCAGGCGCGCATGCTGCTCGAGGACATGCCGATCGCCGCGTTCAAGATCGGCGCGGCGACGCGCGCGGAAGTCGTGAGCGCGATCGCCGAAGTGGTCGCCGACTACGACGGCGTGCCGCTCGTGCTCGCACCGGACTTCACGCTCGACGACGAGCACGTGCTCGCCGCCGACGACCTGCGCGAATCGATCGCCGACCTGCTCGCGCCGCAGACGACGCTGCTGGTCGCCGACCACGCGACGCTGCTCGCACTCGCGCAGCCGGACGGCGACGCCGAGGCGCCGAATCTCGACGCGGCCGTGTCGCACCTGCTGTCGCAGGGCTGCGAGTACATCCTGTCATCGGAAACAGGCTCGCACCGGCTCGTCAACACGCTGTACGGCGAGGAAGGCCAGCTCCGCGAAGACATGTGGGATCGTTCGCCGCACCGGCTGATGGGCATCACCGACACGCTCGGCGCGGCGATCGCGGCACTGCTCGCGAACGGCCAGGAGCCGCCCGAAGCGGTGCGCGAAGCGCAGGAATACCTGTACCAGGCCGTGCGCGACGCGTTCCGGCCCGGCATGGGCGCGTACCTGCCCGACCGGTTCTTCTGGGCCCGCAGCAACGACGATGCGGACGCGCCGCCGGCCGTGAAGGCCGACCCGGTGCCGAGGACGTCGCACCGGCATTGACGCCCGCACGGCGGCCCCGGGCCGTCGTTGCGCGCGGCTCGCCATCGCCTCGGGGCGGCAGGTCCGCCCCTTTCGTTCGCGCATAAAAAAAGACCCGCATCGCTGCGGGTCTTTTCTTTTGGCTGGAGCGCGCATCGCTGCGCGCTCCGGTCACCATCGACCGAAGTCGATTACATGTCCATGCCCATGCCGCCCATGCCGCCCGGCATGCCGCCCGGCATCGGTGCATCTTCCTTCGGCAGTTCTGCGACAGCTGCGTCCGTCGTCAGCAGCAGGCCAGCAACCGAAGCTGCGTTCTGCAGTGCGGTGCGCGTGACCTTGGTCGGGTCGACGACGCCGGCTTCAACCATGTCGACGTACTCGCCCGTTGCTGCGTTGTAGCCGTAGTTGCCCTGGCCTGCAGCAACTGCCGCCACCACGACGCTGGCTTCTTCGCCGCCGTTCGTGACGATCTGACGCAGCGGCTCTTCCATCGCGCGCAGCACGATCTTGATGCCGGCGTTCTGGTCGGCGTTCGCGCCGGTCAGGCTGGCGATTGCCGTGCGAGCGCGGATCAGCGCAACGCCGCCGCCTGCCACGATGCCTTCTTCCACAGCTGCGCGCGTTGCGTGCAGTGCGTCTTCGACACGTGCCTTCTTTTCCTTCATTTCGACTTCGGTCGCAGCGCCGACCTTGATCACTGCCACGCCGCCGGCCAGCTTGGCCACGCGCTCTTGCAGCTTTTCACGGTCGTAGTCCGACGTCGCTTCTTCGATTTGCGCGCGCACTTGCTTCACGCGTGCTTCGATGCTCGCGGCTTCGCCTGCGCCGTCGATGATCGTCGTGTTTTCCTTGCCCACTTCGATGCGCTTCGCCTGGCCCAGTTCTGCCAGCGTTGCCTTCTCGAGCGTCAGGCCGGTTTCTTCCGCGATCACCTGGCCGCCGGTCAGGATCGCGATGTCTTCCAGCATCGCCTTGCGACGATCGCCGAAGCCCGGTGCCTTGACCGCGACGGTCTTCAGGATGCCGCGGATGTTGTTGACGACCAGCGTTGCGAGCGCTTCGCCTTCGATGTCTTCAGCGATGATCAGCAGCGGACGGCCAGCCTTCGCGACTTGCTCGAGCACCGGCAGCAGATCACGGATGTTCGACACCTTCTTGTCGTGCAGCAGCACGAACGGGTTGTCGAGGACGGCGACTTGCTTTTCCGGGTTGTTGATGAAGTACGGCGACAGGTAGCCGCGGTCGAACTGCATGCCTTCGACGACGTCGAGTTCGTCGGCGAGCGACTTGCCGTCTTCGACGGTGATCACGCCTTCCTTGCCGACCTTGTCCATCGCTTCAGCGATGCGATCGCCGATCGACGTGTCGCTGTTCGCCGAGATCGAGCCGACTTGCGCGATTTCCTTGTTCGTCGTGCACGGCTTGCTGATCTTCTTCAGCTCTTCGACAGCCGCTGCGACTGCCTTGTCGATGCCGCGCTTCAGGTCCATCGGGTTCATGCCCGATGCGACGTACTTCATGCCTTCGCGAACGATCGATTGCGCGAGGACGGTTGCCGTCGTCGTGCCGTCGCCTGCGTTGTCGCTGGTCTTGGAAGCGACTTCCTTGACCATTTGCGCGCCCATGTTCTGGAGCTTGTCCTTCAGCTCGATTTCCTTCGCGACCGACACACCGTCCTTGGTGACCGTCGGGCCGCCGAAGCTGCGCTCGAGCACCACGTTGCGGCCCTTCGGACCCAGCGTGACCTTGACCGCGTTGGCGAGAATGTTCACGCCTTCGACCATCTTCGAACGGGCGGAATCGCCGAATACGACGTCTTTAGCTGCCATCTTCTAACTCCTTGAATTCTTGGGAATATGTACCGTCAGTGGACGCTTACTTCGCGTTGACCACGGCCATGATGTCTTCTTCGCGCATGACCAGCAGTTCCTGGCCGTCGACCTTGACGGTCTGACCTGCGTACTTGCCGAACAGGACGCGATCGCCGACCTTCACGTCGAGTGCGATCGGTGCGCCCTTGTCGTCGCGCTTGCCCGGGCCGATGGCCAGGACTTCGCCTTGATCCGGCTTTTCAGCTGCTGCGTCGGGGATCACGATGCCCGAGGCGGTCTTGGTTTCCTGATCCAGGCGCTTGACGATCACGCGATCGTGCAAAGGACGAAGGTTCATATTCACTCCTCTCTTGACTGAGATTGAAGAACGCTTAGGGAATCTGCCCGGCGGGTCGCCCGGCAGAGAATTGTTAGCACTCTCGTGCAGCGAGTGCTAATTATATGGACGGGTTTTGACAAATTCAAGAAGGGAAACCGGAGGTTTTTTCGCGGGGGCCGAAACGACGGAAAAACGGGGGTGGAATTGAAAAATCCTTTTGAAACAATCAAGTAGGCATCAATACTGCGCTCCGGCAGCATGCGGATGCGGGATTTCCCGACCCGCGCACCGATTTGACACGGGGTAAGCACCGAGTTCCCGCGATCGTCTGACACCACATAAAAAGATCCGCTTGGGCGTCGCCGCGACCCCTATCCGGGGCCGGATCGTCACATGTCGGGACAGCCCGCGACCGGCTGGTACGTCCGGCCGTCGGTCTGGACCGTCGCGCCGAGCAGGCGCGCGAGCCCTTTCGCGCCTTCGCGCATCACGACGTCGTGATTCCAGATGAACAGCGGGCGGGCGAGCGGCTCCAGCCAGTTCATCCAGCGCTCGCGGGTGCGGATGTGCCAGTCGTAGCGCACGACGGTGCGCGTGCCGTCGCCGCTGAACGACCAGCGGCCGTCGCCGTCGATCGCGCCGCTCGCGCGGCCTTCGAGCACATGCGGGCGCTCGACGCGCAGCACGCGCATGTCGAAGGTCAGCCGGTACGGCAGCGCGCCTTTCCATGTGTATCGCTGCAGCGCGCCGACGCCGCGCGCGTCGCCGCGCTCGATCTCGACGGTCCGTACCGCGCTCTTCCACCAGTCGGGCCAGCGGTCGACCTGGTAGATCGCGTCCCAGACCGCCGTGAGCGGCGCGTCCACGCGCCACGTCGTCGAAAACCGGTATTCCGCCATGCAGCCTCCGGCATGAGTCGGGATCAGGAATCAGGGATGAGGGATCAGGGCGCGAAAAAGCGGGCGGGAAACGCGACGTCGATCTCGACGTCGTCGAGCGTCACCGTTTCGAGCGGGTCGCCGTCACCATCCGCGAAGCTGACGACCTTCAGCGGAAAACCGTCCTCGGTGTCCAGCCACAGCCGGTAGCGATGCACGCCGTCGACCGCGTGCGCGGGCGCGCCCGTCACCGACACGCGCAGCGCGGTCCGCCCGTTGATGGTCTCCTCGCCCTCCGTCACCGTCGCGCCGCCTTGCTGCAGCGCATGCACGTTGCGCAGCAGCTCGCCGACGTCCGAGCGATCGACGCGATGGCCGCTGCGGTCGCGCACGAGCGGATTGGTCGGAGACAGCCTCAGCGCGGGCGGCGCATGCTCGCCGAACGGGCGCAGCCGGACCTTTCCGTCGCCGGGATCGTACGCGAGCACCGCGCCACGATGGGGCGACACGAAGTCCATCCGGACGAAACCGGGTTTCAGGTACGCATAGTGGAATTCGGTGCGCTCGCCACTTCGCGCCGACGAGCGGATCGTCGCGCGGTACGAGCGGACCTGGTCGAAATGTGCCTGCGCAACGGTCACCGGGTCGGCTGTCATGCTCGCTCCTATCAGGCTCGCGGCCAGCAATGCGGCGATCATGGCGCCGCCTCGACGTCGAGCACGCCCTCCATGCCGCGTTCGCGATGGCTGCGCAAGAACAGCAGCCGATGCGTGCAATAGTAGGCGAAGCGACCGGGCTGCGTCGGCGTGAAACGGAACGTGCGCGGGGTCGTGGCCAGTTCGGTGTGCACCGCGATGCCGGCCTGCGGCGCATCGATTTCGAAACTGTGCGGCACATGGCCCGGTTCGGCCGATACGGTCAGTTCGACCGGCACATGCGCGCGCACGATCACGTGATTCGGCCGAAAGAAATAGCTGCCGCCGACGATCGTCACCCGCTGCACGCCGTCGGCGTCGACCGGCACGCGCACCGGCGCGTCGCCGTCCGCCCGCGCGAGCCCG
This sequence comes from Burkholderia sp. 567, assembly GCF_040545115.1. Taxonomy (NCBI): domain Bacteria; kingdom Pseudomonadati; phylum Pseudomonadota; class Betaproteobacteria; order Burkholderiales; family Burkholderiaceae; genus Burkholderia; species Burkholderia sp. 567. The sequence goes on along the minus strand of NZ_JBEPLG010000001.1, from coordinate 305,086 downwards.
GCGCCTGCCGCGAGCACCGCCACCACCGTCGCCTTCATCGCCGTCTTCTTCGCGTTCATCTTCTGCTCCTTGCCGATGCCGCGCGCGTCACCCCTTCCATGCGTCGGTCGGCCCGCCGAGCGCGCCGCATGCGTCGATCGCGAGCTCGCGCAGCCGCCGCTCGTCGCCACGGCCGGACAGCGCGTAGCCCATGCCGCGATCCGACCAGAAATACGTGTAGCGTCCGTCCGCCGACATCGCCTGCGGCGCGAGGCGCCGCGCATCGTAGGCCGTCATGTACAGCGTCACGCGCGCGCCGTCCGCGCGCTGGTACATCAGCTGCGCGGCCGGCCCCGCGTCGCCCGGCAGCAGCCGCCCGCCCAGCAGCGCGTAGCCGTATTCGTCGAGCGACGGCGCGCGCACGGGCCGGCCGAGACGCGCGGACAGCCAGCCGGCCAGGCGCGCCGGATCGCGGGCGTCGATTTCGACCGGGTGTTCACGATCGGCCGCGTACACGGCATACGCGACATCCGCGCGCGCGGCGAACGCCGGTTCGACGCCGAACGCCGTCCAGCCCGCGTGCAGCGCGATGCCGAGCACCAGCCCGGCCGCCAGCCCCGCGAACGCATAGGCAACCACGCGCCGGCGCGACGCGCGCCGCTGCACGAACAATGCCGATGCGGCGCCCGGCAGCGGGAACAGCGCGCGCAACGCGTCGCGCTGCGCGCCGTAATGCGCGAACCGGTCGGCTTCCCGCGGATCGGACTGCAGCCGCTCGAGCACCTCGCGGCGCTCCTGCCCGGACAGCTCGCCGTCGAGCAGCGCCGACAGCAGCTGGGCCGATGCAGCATCGTCCCGATCGTCCGAAGGTTTGCGCGGATCGTCGTCCATCATGTCTTCCCGATCACCCGTAACGCGGCCGTGCCGTGCGCCGGCGGCTCGCCGGACAGCAACGCACGCATCTGTTCACGCGCCCGCGACAGCCGCGACATCACCGTCCCCACCGGCACGCCGAGCACCTGTGCGGCGTCGCGATAGCTCAACTCCTCCAGTGCGACCAGCAGCAGCACCTCGCGCTGTTCGACCGGCAGCCGGTACAGCGCGCGCTGCACGTCGCGCAGCATCAGACCGCTGATCTCGTCGGCGGGCGCGGCCATCGTCTGCCACGGCGCGGTCGCGTCGTCGACCGCGATCTCGTGCCGCGCGCGCAACTGGTCGATGAAACGGTGGCGCAGCAGCGTCAGCAGCCACGCGCGCAGGTTGCCGCCGTCGCGCGGCGGCCGGTTCAGCGCGCGCTCGAGGGTGTCCTGCACGAGATCGTCCGCCCAGGCGCGGTCGCCCGTCAGCGCACGCGCATAGCGCGTGAGATGCGGCAGCCACACCAGCAGGTCCGATTCGTAGCTCATCCGGATGCCTCGCGCGTCGCCGCGCCGTCAGTCGATCCGTCCGTCAGTCACTCAGTTTTCAGGGACGCGCGACGTGCCACATGCCGCCGACTCCGTCGCCGCCCGCGTCACCAGCCTTGTGGTCCATTTTCCAGCGATACAGCGGGCGACCGTTGTACGCCCATTGCTTCTTGCCGTCGTCGCGCGTGACGAGGCTCAGTGCACCCGACGCCTTGTCGTATGCGTCGGCGAGCGCCGGCGGCCAGTTGGCCGCGCAGGTGCCGGTGCAGGTGCTCTTGCCCGGCGCGTCGTGGTCGAACACGTACAGTGTCATGTGATCTTCGTCGACCAGTCTCCCGTTGCCGGCCTGCGGCGGCTCGGCGGCCGCGGGCCGCGCGATCGCGGCCGTCAGCGCGACGGCGAACAGCATCGTCTTCATTCCCGTTCTCCTTGGCATGGCATTACGGCACGGCACCGCCGGACGGGCGTCGACTTCGTCATGGTCATTATCCCGCTGCCCGATTGCGCCGCGACTCGGTATATAAACGGACGGCCGCGGGCGGTTATTCCATGCAGCGCGCCGATCGCCCGCCATTCGTCCAACAAGCCCATCGGGAATCCAAAGAAAAACGCGGCATGACCTTGCCGTCATGCCGCGTTGTGCACTGCAACGGCCGCACCCGCGGCGGCCGTCGCCCGGCCACTGGCTCAGCCGAAACGCGCGGGCCGGTACGGATGGGGATCGATGTAGGTCGGCGCACCGGTGATCATTTCGGCGAGCAGCCGTCCGCTCGCGGGGCCGAGCGTGAGCCCGTGGTGGCAATGACCGAACGCGAACCACAGATGACGGTGGCGCGGCGCCGGCCCGATCACCGGCCGCATGTCGGGCGTGCACGGCCGCATCCCGAGCCACGGCGCCGGATCGAGCCGCTCGCCGATGCCGAACGCGTCGCGCGCGAGCGGCTCGGCACGCGCGAGCTGCACGCCGGTCGGCGGCGCATCGCGCAATGCGATCTCGACGCCGGTCGTGAGCCGCAGGCGGCCGCCCTCCATCGGCGCGACGACGAAACCCGCCTCGGTATCGCACACCGGCACGTTCAGCGGCGCGCGGGTCGGCAAGTAATGCATGTGATAGCCGCGCTTCGCGCGCAGCGGAATCCGGTAGCCGAGCGGCGCGAACACGTGATCGGACCACGGCCCGAGCGCGACCACGGCCGACCGTGCCGAGATCTGCCCATGTTCGGTATCGACCTGCCAGCCGTCGCGCACCTGCGCGAGCGTCGTCGCGTCGCCGCGCACGAACGTGCCGCCGTCGCGCTCGAACAGCCGCGCGTACGCCTTCGTGAGGCCGCCGGGGCTCGACACGGTCTTCGGGTCCTGCCAGTGGAACGCGCCGCAGAATGCATCGCCGATGCCGGGCTCGCGCTCGCGCAGCGCGCGCGCGTCGAGCACGCTCATCCGCAACCCGTGCGCGTCGGCCACCCGCTGCTGCGCGCGCGTTTCCGCATCGAACAGCGCGGGCGACCGGAACGCCTCGAGCCACCCGCCGTCATGCACGAGCGGCTGTGCGTCGGTGCGCGCGAGCAGCGCGTCGTGCTCGACGACGCTCGCCGCGACGAGCGGCAGCATGTCGCGCGCGGCAGCCGCGAGGCGCTGCGGCGACGATTCGCGCCAGAAGCGCGCGAGCCAGCCCGCGTACGCAGGCAGCGCCTTGTAGTCCCAATAGAGATCGACCGAGCGGTTGCGCGCGTAGCGCAGCAGCGTGCCGAGCCGGCGCGGGAACGCGTACGGCACGACCGACGAGCGCTCGATCAGCCCGGCATTGCCGTGACTCGTTTCCTCGCCGGGCGCGCGCCGGTCGACGAGCGCGACACGCAGCCCGCGATCCTGCAGATGCAGCGCCGACGACACGCCGACGATGCCGGCCCCCAGAACGATGACGTCGAAATCCATGCTTCCCCGTACTGCGTCGAGATTCGGTGCGACGCGCGCCGGCACGGCGGCCGGCGCGCGGCCAGGCTTACTTCGCGACGATGTCGCGCTTGAAGTACTTCTGCGACAGCGCGCTCAGCGTGCCGTCCTTCTTCAGTGCGTCGAGCGCGCCGACGATCTTCGTCTGCAGCGCCTTGTCGCCCTTGCGCATCCCGAAGCCGGTGCCTTCGCCGAGCGTCGCGGGATCTTTCAAAGGCTCGCCTACGATCTGGTAGTCGCGGCCGGCCGGCTTGTCGAGGAAGCCGTCCTGCGCGGTCTGCGCTTCCTGCACGGCCGCGTCGAGACGCCCGGCGACGAGATCGGCGTAGATCTGGTCCTGGTCCGGATAGGACACGACGGCCACGCCCGCATTCGCCCAGTGCGCCTTCAGGAAATCCTCCTGCGACGAGCCCTGCAGCACGCCGACGTGCTTGCCGCGCAGGCTCGCGGCATCGGGCCGCAGCGGCGAGCCGCGGTGCGCGACCATCACGATCGGCACGACGTAGATCGCCGGCGTGAAGTCGATGCTCTGCTTGCGCTTCGCGGTGATGTTCATCGCCGAATTGATCGCGTCGAACTTGCGCGCCCGCAGCGCCGGGATCAACCCGTCGAACGCATTCTCGACCCACACGCACTTCATGTTCAGCTTCGCGCACACCGCGTTGCCGATGTCGACGTCGAAGCCCTGCAGCTGGCCGGCCGGCGACTTGCTCTCGAACGGCGGGTAGGCGGCTTCGATCCCGAAGCGCAGCGTGGTCTGTTCCGCGTGGGCCGTGACGGCCGCGCAGGCGAGCGCCGCGACGGCGCAGAGGGAAAGCTTCCAGTTCATGACGGATGTCCTTCGATTCCGGATTGAGGCGATGAAGACCGGTCGCGCGACGCCGTTGCCGGGCGCTGCGCCCGTGCCGGATCGGCTTGCGATGCAGCCGGCCGCCGTGCGGCGACACGCTGGTCCGCACGCCAAATATAGACTCTTAGTCTACTATAGACTATAGGGGATACGATAATCGCGGTGCTGACGCCGTCCCTTGCCATGCCGTCGCTTGCGCAAAACCCGTTTGATTTATCTATGTTTTTCCTTGCGCACGCGTCGTGGAAAGAAAAATCCACCCGACCACTTCTGTCTATATTAGACTTTTAATCCATCACGAACACTGCCGGACGTACTCTATCGAGACAGTCCCGTCCGGCCCTGACCGGAGAAGTCCCATGACGCAACCCGCCCCGACCGTGCCGCTCACCGTCGACGAAGCCGCGGTGCGCGCGGCACTGCCGTCGCTCGACGTGCTCGGCACGCTGCGCCGCATGTTCGCGTCGCTCGCGTCGGCTCGCGCGGTGCAGCCGCCGCAAACCCTCACGCTGTTCCCCGAACAGGCCGGCGATTTCATCACGTATCTCGGCGCGCTCGCCGACGAACAGGTGTTCGGCGCGAAGCTGTCGCCGTACGTCGTGACCGGCGGCAAACCGATCGTGACCGCGTGGACCGCGCTGATGTCGATGCGCACCGGCCAGCCGCTGATGTGGTGCGACGCGGGGCTGCTGACGGTCGAGCGCACGGCCGGCACGACGGCGCTCGCGGTCGACTGCCTCGCGCCGCGCGACGCGCGCCGGCTCGCCGTGATCGGCACGGGCGCGGTCGGCCTCGCGCATCTGCGCCACGCCGCGGCACTGCGCGACTGGGCCTCGATCAGCGTGCATTCGCCCGCGCTCGCGGGCGACCCGGCGCTGCAGGCGACGCTCGCGCGGATCGATCCGCGCGCCCGCCCGGCCGCCAGCATGGACGCATGCGTGCGCGACGCCGACGTCGTGATGCTGTGCACGTCGTCGGGCACGCCGGTGCTCGCGGACGGCATGCTCACGCGCCCCGCGCTCGTCACGTCGATCAGCACCAACGTCGCGCGCGCCCACGAGATCCCGCCCGCGTGGCTGCCCGACATGGACGTGTATTGCGACTACCGCCACACGACGCCCGCCAGCGCGGGCGAGATGCAGATCGCGGCGGACGCGCACGGCTGGACGCCCGAGCGGATCGTCGGCGACCTGCCCGCGCTCGTCGGCGGCACCTGCGCGGCACCGTCGCGCACGCGTCATACGTTCTTCCGCTCGATCGGCCTCGGCCTCGAGGACATCGCGATCGCGCACGCGCTGTACACGCATCTGACGCGCGCATGAGCAGCACGCGCACGCGGGGCCGATACAATGGCGCAACCGCCGCGGCGGCAGCGCGCGGGCGCACGGACATGCCGGTCGACGGTACGCCGGCGCGCCGCGCCGACGCACCGCCCGGCCCCCGCTCACCCGAGATGGCGATTCCGATGCGCAAGAAGCAATCCCCCGTCAAAGACCTGCTGCTCACCCGCTATGCGCCGATCGCCGATGGCATCGCGGCGCTGTTCTTCCCGTACGCGGAAGTCGTGATCCACGACCTGCACGACCAGACCGTGCTGTACCTCGCGAACAACCTGTCGAAGCGCGAGGTCGGCGACGACTCGGCGCTCGAGGAAATCGATCATTCGGCGCGCGAGCGCGTGATCGGCCCGTACGAGAAGCTGAACTGGGACGGCCGGCGGATGCGTTGCGTGAGCAACGTGCTGTTCGACGACGAAGGCCGCCCGGCCGGGATGATGTGCATCAACTTCAACATCGCGGTGTTCGACGACGTCCGCGCGACGCTCGACGTATTCATCAAGGGCGCGGGCATCGTCGCGCAGCCCGACGAGCTGTTCCGCGACGACTGGCAGGAGCGCATCAACACGTTCCTGCACGGCTGGCTGCGCGAACGGCAGGTCGGCCTGAACGGCCTCACGCGCGAGCACCGGCGCGAACTCGTCGAGGCGCTGCACGCGGAAGGCGCGTTCCGCGGCAAGAGCGCCGCGAACTACGTCGCGAACGTGCTCGGGATGGGGCGAGCGACCGTCTACAAGCATCTGAAGCATCTGAAGGAAACGCAGGGCGACGCGTAAGGGGCCCGTTTCGTCCGCGCCAGGCCATGACGGAGCGTCGAAGCATAAAGTGATATAGTCGCGGTTACATTTATTTGCCGCCCTACCGCCCATGACGACCACCCCTGCCCCGACTGCCCGCCCGACCCTGACCGTCGAGATCTGGTCCGACCTGATTTGCCCGTGGTGCTGGATCGGCAAGCGCCGCTTCGACGAGGCGCTCGCGGCGTTCGCGCACGCCGGGCACGTCGACGTCGTGCTGCGCGCGTATCGGCTAATGCCGGGCCAGCCGGTCGAGCCGGTCGAGGCGATGCTCGCGGGCAAGTACCGGATGTCGCCCGCCCAGGTCGACCAGATGCTGCGCCAGGTGACCGACGCGGCCACGAGCGTCGGGCTCCACTACGACCTGCCCGGCACGTCCGTCGGCGACACGCTCGACGCCCACCGGCTCGTGAAGCTCGCGGAAGCGACCGGCCGCGCCCATGCGCTGACCGAACGCCTGTACCGCGCGTATTTCTGCGAGCACGGCTCGCTGTTCGACCACGCGGCGCTGATCGACTTCGCGGTCGAAGCGGGGCTGGATCGCTCGGCCGTCGAAGCCGTACTGCGCAGCGACGCATACCGTGACGAAGTCGAGGCCGACATCGCGCGGGCCGCGCAGATCGGCGGACGCGGCGTGCCGCTGTTCGTGTTCGGCGGCCGCTACGCGGTGTCGGGCGCGCAGCCGGCCGACGTGTTCGCGCAGGCGCTCGAGCAGGCGTGGCGCGACGGCGCGATCGTCGAATTCGCCGGCGACGACGCGGCCGCGTGCGGCCCCGACGGCTGCGAACTGCCGCCGCGCGGCTGACATCCGGGCGTCGGGCGCCGCGCGACACGCGCGGCCGCTACGCGTCGCTCCTGCCATGAACCGGCAGGAAGCGCGCGCGAATGATGTCTGCCATTCAGCCTCTCAAAGCACTATCAGAAGGCTGCCGGGCCACCCGCTCGCGGATACCGGCGCGCGGCCCTGTCGGGCCCGGCGCCCGTTCAAACGCACGTTTTATCCACCGCGAACGGGCCGCCCGGCAGCCCTTCCCGGCCGATTTTTAACGTAGTCGTACACCAACGCGCCACTTTTGCGACAATGGCGGACTTTGAATGCGCGCGCCGCAGCCGCGCGCCACCGCCGAACGTCGCATAACCGCCTGCTTCCGATGTCGCTCCCCCATATCGATCTGCTGTACTCCCTGTCCGGCCTGTTCGTCGGCATTCTCGTCGGCCTGACGGGCGTCGGCGGCGGTTCGCTGATGACGCCGATCCTCGTGCTGCTGTTCGGCGTCCACCCCGCGACGGCGGTCGGCACCGACCTGCTGTACGCGGCCGCGACCAAGGCGACCGGCACGCTCGTCCACGGGCTGAAGGGGTCGATCGACTGGCGCATCACCGGCCGGCTCGCGGCCGGCAGCGTCCCGGCCGCGGCCGTCACGCTGTGGGTGCTGCACACGCACGGCGTGAATTCGCCCGGCACCGCGCGGATGATCCAGCTGGTGCTCGGCATCGCGCTGCTGCTCACGTCGCTCGCGCTGATCTTCCGTCCGCAACTGACCGCGCTCGCCACGCGCAACCCGCTCGCGCCGAGCCCCGCGCGCACGCTGTGGTCGACCGTGCTGACGGGCGCCGTGCTCGGCGTGCTCGTGTCGATGACGTCAGTCGGCGCCGGCGCGATCGGCGTCACCGTGCTGCTGCTGCTGTACCCGGCGCTGGCGACCACCCGCATCGTCGGGTCCGACATCGCGCATGCGGTGCCGCTCACGCTCGTCGCGGGCATGGGCCACTGGCTGCTCGGGTCGGTCGACTGGTCGATGCTGCTGTCGCTGCTGCTCGGCTCGCTGCCCGGCATCGTGCTCGGCAGCCTGCTGTCCGCGCGCGCGCCCGAGCGGCTGCTGCGCAACCTGCTCGCCGCGACGCTCGTCGCGGTCGGCATACGGCTCGTGCTCGCGTAACGACGCGGCCGGCGGTTTCCGCGCCGCGGGACGCGCCGCTTGCGGCGCCTCGCGCGCCGGCACCCTCTCCATAAAAACACAGCCCGACCGGCCTGCGCCGATCGGGCTGTCGTCCATCCGGCGCCACGTGAACTCGCCCCGCCCGGCGCAAGACCAGGGCGCGCCGGCCGCAACGCGACGCTTACCGCCCCTGCTGCTTCAATTGCTGCTGCTTGAACTGCCGCGTACACGCGTCCAGCATCAGCACGCGCCGCAGCGCGGTCCGCGGCGCGTCATTCAGGTCGATGCCTGTCTCTGTCAAGCGTCTGCACAAGGTGTGGGAGTCGATGCAGCGCTAGCGCCACGGCGGGCTCGCCGGTCCCCCAGCTCATCTGGCCCGACGTGCAGATGTCGGTCATCGCCGCCAGATCGCCGGCGGCGGCGTATTGCCGCCGCCGTTGTTCGCGCGCCGGTCGGGTCGGGTGGCTGACGTGTGCATGACAGGCCGGCTTCATCAACCCGGTACGGCGAATGCCCTCAGAGCGGCACGTCGATCGCGCCGGCGCCGGCCGTGATCGCGTTCGCGCCGGGCGACGTCGCGATCGGCGGCAGGTTCGCGCTCGTCAGCGCGGGCGCGGCGCCCGGCGTGCCGCCGCGCGGCACCGTGCGGATCACCTGCGACGGCGGCAGCGCGGCGCCGTTCTTCAGATGGCGCCACATCAGGTTCAGCGCCTGCACGTTGTAGTAGTGGACCGGCACGAAGCGCGTATCGAAGCCCGCGACGGGCAGGAACGCGTCGAAGTGCTGCCCGTTCGTCACCTCGTAGAACACGAGCTGGCTGCGGCTGCCTTCGCTGATGCTGTTCTGCGCGACGTACGCGCGCGACGCGTGGTTCACCGGCACGAGCGCGTCGCTGCGGCCCTGCACGATGATCGCGGGCTTGCCCTGCAGGTTCGCGTTCACGCGCACGGCGTCGACGTTGGCCGGCATGCCGAGCATCCCGTTGGTCCACAGCTGGCGCAGGCACAGCGCGCCCGCGAAGCTTGCGTCGGGGGTCGCGAGCCGGTGATCGACGCCCGCGCCCGTGTTGAACACGAGGTCGATGCCGCCCGTCGGCGGCACGCCGTTGCCGACGCCGAAGATAGCCGGCATCGGCGACGCGGCGGGCGCCGCGACCGTGCCGGTCGGCGCGCTGGTGGTCGCGAAGCTGAAATTGCACAGATTGTCGGTCACGCGCGAGCGCGTGTACGCGTTCGCATAGGTGACCGCGATCGCCGGAATCGCCTGCGAATCCCACATCGACGCCTGCAGCAGGTCGGAATCGGCGAGATAGCCGGCCGCATGCAGCTGCGCGAGCGCGTCGGCGGCCTGGCTCTGCGTGTCGGCGCCCGACACGAGCCCCGCCGCGGCGAGCGTCGCGCAGCGCTGCGTGCGGATCGACTGCGTGGTGGCGGCCGGCAGCCCGCTCAGGTACGGCTCGCCCGCGAGCGACGCAGACGCGGCCGCGCACGGCTGCAGCAGGTTCGCGAGCGTCGCGTAGTCGGCCAGCGGCCGGCCGAACGACGGCGCCGGCTGGCCGCCCTCGCGCACGATCGCGTTCGGCGACATCCGCACGTTGACCTGCGGCTCGCCGACCACGACCGCGGTGATCCAGCGGCGCGTGTCCTGCTCGGCCGCCGCGAGCGCCGCACCGCCGCCGTTGCTGACGGACGCGGCGATCGTCGTGATGTCGCCCGGGTGGTAGCGCACGCCGTGATGCGAGCTGTCGAGCACCGGCCCGAACTGCTCGTTGAGCGCCCAGTACGCGAATTCGACCGCCTGCAGCGTCGCGTGCCCCCAGTCCTGCTCGGGATTCTGCTGCGAATGCGCGTGCTTGAACGCGTAGCGGTTCGGGAAGCGGCCGTTGAACGCAGCGAGGTCGCCGCTCGTCACGTTCGCGGTAAAGAGGCTGGCATTGCCGGCGAGCACCGCGTTGGCGAGCGTGCCGTCGATCAGCGTGATCGTGTCGGAGCCGAGCTCGTGCGCGCCGTTGCCGCCGCCCTTGTCGTTGTATGCGACCGCGCAGCCGCGCTTGAGGCCCCACTCGCCGGCCGCCGAAATCGCGCCGTACACGCCACGCGAACCCGACGACGTCGCGGTGACGATGCACGGCTGCTTGGGATCGAAGCTGGCGGGCACCTGCACGAGCAGCGTCACGTTCTTGCGGCCGCTGCCGTCGTCGGAGTACGCGAGATATTCGGTGCCGGGGATCTTGCCTTCGCCGAGCGTGGCGTTGCCGTCGAGGTCGACGTTCGGCCCCCAGAAGCGGCCGTAGCCGCCGTTCGCACTCATGTCGACGAGCGCGCGGTAGTTCGACCAGATCGCGAGCCGGCGCAGCTCGGCGCTCGTCGGCCGGGACGGATTCGCGAACGCGGGCGCCGTGGAGGCGAGGCCCGTCTTGCCGAGGCCGGCCGTCAGCAGGTCGTCGCTCGTGCCGTCATAGGCGGTCGTGCGCACGCTGCCGGACACGAAACCGGGCAACCGGTTGCGCTCGCCCGAATCGGCGTCGTTGCAGCCGCCGAGCAATGTGAGCGCGGCCAGCGCCGCGCCGAGAAGAATCCGAGTGCCCCACCCGTGCGTCGTCATTGCCGCCCCCTATCAGTATGGATATCGCTATCGCTGCGCCGCTGCGTCGTGCGCGGCTCGCGGCCTGTCGGGAAAACACCGGGCCGCTCCTGATATTCCGCCCCGAAGGCAGTCCCCCTGGGAGATGCTCTCCCTGAGGGCTGGCGCGCAGCGACAGCTGGGGCACGCTGCGGCGCAAACGGGCCCCGGCATGCCGGAGCCCGTCTGAAAGCAGGCGCGGGCGGCGCTCGCGCGCCGCCCGCCCGGCATTATTGCTGCTGAACCGTCAGCTTGTTCGAGACCGACGTCACGCCGCTCACGCCCTTCGCTGCCTCTTCCGCCTTGTCGATCTGTGCCTGGTCGGGCACCGTGCCCTCCAGCGTGATCGCGCCGCCCTTCGAGCGCACGACGAGGTTCGCCACGTCGATGCCGCCTGCCTTCGTGATTGCCTTGCGCACCGCGTAGCCGAGCTTGCGGTTCGCCTTCTTCGCGGTCTTGGCCGCCGCCTTCGGCGAGCTCGCTGCCGCGGCCGGCGCTTCGGTGGCCGCCGTATCGCTGGACTGCGCGTATACGCTGCCCGTCAGACAGGCCGCCACGGCCGCAACACCCAACGCTCTCAACACGATCGACTTCATGCTATCTCCTTGTAACTCCTGAACGGCCGTGCACAGTACGGCCGGATACCCCCAATGGCAGCCGGCCCGCGCGCGAACGGGCGGGACGGCCGATGATTTCCACGGCGATGCGAGAGAGGCGACACGGGCCGGCAACCGGCGCGCGCGAGTGCGGGCCGGCCGGGCCGGGCAGCCGCCGGCCGGACGCGCCCGGTCTCATTGCGTGCCGGGTCGCGCGCGAATCGGGCGCGGCTGCGTCGCACAATGTAATCCAGCGCCCGCCGAAGCGCAAAGCTTTTGACGCGCGGGCGAGCGCCGCCGCACACGACCGGCCGTCGTGGCCGGCCGGGCAAGCCCGCGCGACACGGCGGCGGATTCGCGCACGTCAGGGGAAACCGGGTACCATCGCCGCCAGAACATGCATCGCGTGCAGCGTCCGAGCCCGCCGTCAGCGATGCGTCACGCCCGTGTCATCCGCCGCCGCCATGAAGCCAGCCAGCCCTCGCCCGCCCCGCCGCATCCTCGCCCGCTTCGTCGCGGTGTCGTGGCGCGACCTCGCGCTGTCGATCGGCCCCACCGTGCTGCTCGCGGGCACGGCGGTCTGGCTCGCGGTCAAGCTGATCCAGCCGGCGCCGCCGTCCACGCTCGTGATTTCGTCCGGGCCGCCCGGCAGCACCTACTGGAACGCCGCGCAGAAATACAAGGCGATCCTCGCGAAGAACGGCGTCACGCTCGACGTCGAGTCGTCCGAAGGATCGGCGCAGAACCTCGAGCGGCTGTCGAACCCGAACGCGCCGGTCGACGTCGGCTTCGTGCAGAGCGGCATCGGGCCGAAGGAGCGCGACGAGCATCTGGTCTCGCTCGGCAGCATCGGCTACGTGCCGCTCGCGATCATGTACCGCGGCCCGATCGTCGCCCGCCTGTCCGACTTCAAGGGCAAGCGGCTCGCGCTCGGCGCGGAGGGCAGCGGCGCCCGCGAACTGAGCCTGGCGCTGCTGAAGATGAACGGCATCGTGCCGGGCGGCGCGACCGAGCTGCTGCCGACCGCCGGCGAGGACGCCGCGACCGCGCTGCTCGACGGCAAGATCGACGCCGCGTTCCTGTCCGGCGACTCGACCCAGATTCCGGTGATGGCGAAGCTGTTCCGCGCGCCGGGTGTGCACGTGTACTCGTTCACGCAGGCCGAGGCGTACGCGCGGCGCTTTCCGTACCTGACCGCGATCACGCTGCCGATGGGCGTCTACGATCTCGGCCGCAACCTGCCGCCCGCCGACATCCACACGGTCGCGCCGACGATCGAGCTGGTCGCGCGCGACACGCTGCACCCCGCGCTGTCCGACCTGCTGATCGAGGCCGCGCGCGAGGTGCACGGCCACGCGACGATCCTGCAGCACGCGGGCGAATTCCCGTCGGCCGTCACGCGCGGCTTCCCGCTGTCGGACGACGCGGCGCGCTACTACAAGTCGGGCAAGACCTTCCTGTACCGGCGGCTGCCGTTCTGGGTCGCGAGTCTGGTCGACCGGATGCTCGTCGTGCTGGTGCCGCTGATCGTCGTGCTGATTCCCGGGTTGCGGCTGGTGCCGTCGCTGTACGGCTGGCGCGTGCGTTCGCGCATCTACCGCTGGTACGGCGCGCTGATCGCGCTCGAGCGCCGCGCGCTCGGCGAGCACACGGCCGAGGAGCGCGTACAGCTGCTCGACGAGCTCGACGATATCGAGGAAGCCGTGAACCGCATGAAGATGCCGCTCGCGTACGCGGGACAGTTCTACGTGCTGCGCGAGCACATCGGCTTCGTGCGCGAGCGCCTCACCGCGCACGAGCACGACGCCGCGTCGGGTACGTCCGGCACGTCGGGTACGCCCGGCGCCGGGCCGCCCACGACGGCGCGAACCGCGGAAGCGTCGCCGCCGGCCGGCGCGCCCCCCCGGGCGACTCCCGGTTCCGCGTAAGCGGCCGATCCGCGATCATTGCTGCATCCGCGCCACCGCGCAACATGAAGGCCGCCGCCAGGCGCGCACGCCCCACCCTCTGGAGATCGCCATGACAACCGGCCTCGATACTGCCCAACCCGCGTGGTTCTACGACTTCGTGTCGCCGTTCTCCTACCTGCTGCTCGAACAGCTCGACAAATGGCCGGACGTGCCATTCGAACCCGTCGCCGTGTCGCTGCTCGACCTGCAGCGCCACTGGGGACAACGCCCGAGCGCCGAAGTACCGGCCAAGCGCGTGTTCACGTACCGCCACGCGCTGTTTCGCGCCGAACAGCTCGGCATCCGCTTCAAGATGCCGCCCGCCCATCCGTTCGATTCCGACAAGGTGCTGCGCCTCGCGCTCGCGCTGCGCGCCGATATCGCGACCGTGCTGGAAATGTTCCGCTTCATCTGGCACGACGGCAACGATCCGTCGACGCCGGACGGCTTCGCCGCGCTGTGCGAACGCGTCGGCGTAAGCCACGGCGACGAGCTGATCGAATTCGAGGAAACGAGCGCGCAGTTGCGCCGCAACACCGACGACGCGATCGCGCTCGGCGTGTTCGGCGTCCCGACCTTCTGGATGAACCAGCAGCTGTTCTGGGGCGAGGACGCGCTGCCGATGGTGCTGTACTGCGCGCGCACGCCGAACTGGCTCGAGTCGCGCGAGGTCAAGCGGATCAGCACGCTGCCGAAGGGCCGCGTGTGATGGCCGGTATCACGCACGGCGACGCGCGGCTGCGGTAAGGTTACGCTTCCCCGAACCCGCCCGCCCCGATGGAAGACGACGACCGTACCGCCTCGCTCGATATCTGGCTCGTGCGCGTATTGCGCACGCTGCTGCTCGAGCGCAGCGTCACGCAAGCCGCGCTGCGGCTGAACCAGACCCAGCCCGCGATCAGCACCGCGCTGCGCAAGCTGCGCGAGACGCTGAACGACCCGATACTCGTGCGCGGCAAGTCGGGGATGGTGCCGACCGAATACGGCGCGTCGCTGCTCGGTGCGGCGTCGCGCGCGCTGCGCGAAGTCGACTTCATCGCGACGCCGCATGGCGACTTCGATCCGTCGTCCGCGCGGCGCACGTTTCGCGTCGCCGCGCCCGACTATCTGAACGATTTCTTCATGCCGACGCTGATCGAGCGCTTTCGCGACGCGGCGCCGCATGCGCATCTGGAAATCGATTCGCTGAATCCCGCGCTCGACCACGCGGGCGCGCTCGAATCGGGCGCGCTCGACCTCGTGATCGGCAACTGGCCGAAGCCCGACCCGCACTTCGCGCGGCAGGACCTGTTCTCCGACACGATCGTGTGCCTGATGCGCGACGCGCATCCGCTCGCCCGCGAACCGCTCACGCGCGAAGCGTACGCGTCGGCCGCGCACGTCGCGCCGACGCCGTACACCGGCGACAAGCGCAACGCGATCGAGATCGGCCTCGCACGCGCGCGCCTCACGCGGCGGATCGTGACGACGCTGCCGTACTTCGGGATCGTGCCGCAGGTGCTGCTGCAGTCGGACCTGATCTTCACGACGACGCGCCGCTTCGCGACGCACTATGCGCAGCTGCTGCCGCTCGTCGTCGTCGCGCCGCCCGTGCCGTTCCCGCGCATCAAGAGCTACCTGCTCACGCACCCACAGCCCGATCGGCCGACCGACATCGCGTGGCTGTGCGCGCTGATGCAGAGCGTGTCCGACGAGCTGACGGCCGCGCGCGGCCGCAAGCGCTGACTCGCGCGGGACGGCCCGCACGCGCGCATGCGACGCGGCCGCTCAGGCCGTGCAGAAGGTTTCCTGCAGATGAGTCCAGCGCACGACGCCTGCCGCGTCGCGTTCGAACACGGCGGTCGCGCGACGCGCGGGCAGTTCGCCCGACGCCGCCTGCTGCGCTTCGAGATAGGTGAGCACCGCATGCGACGCGTCGGCCGCGAGCACGCGGATATCCGACAGCGCGATGCGCAGCCCCGGCTTCGCGCCGCCCAGCTTCGCGAACAGCGCGCGCGTGCCGTCATGGTCGAATACGCGACCGTCGGTCATGGTCATCGTGAAATCGGCGGAGAAAGGCGCGAGCAGCGCATCGAGCGCCGCGGGCGCGGTATCGGCGCCGGACAGCCAGCGCTCGATGGCGACGAGGCTCGAATGGAGCGCGTCGAGATAGACCTGATGATCGGACATGGTACCTGCACGAAAGACGCACGGCCCGATGCCGCGCGATCCGTGCAGTGTAGGCAAAAACGCGCGAGCGCGCGTCGGGTGCAGCGGCCCTCGTCGTTACCGCGCGCAGCTTACGTCGTCGCGCACGCGGCCGGCCGCGGTCGCCTTCACATCGGCCACCGGCATCCCCGAGCGCGCCTGCAGCAATTCCGCGCAGACGGCCACCGCGATCGCGCCGGGCGCCTTGTCGACGATGCCCGCGATGCCGATCGGGCACACCATCTCCGTGAGCCGCGCCGGATCGACGCCGCGCGCGGCGAGCCGGCGCTCGAACTTCACGCGCTTGGTGCGCGAACCGATCATCCCGAAGTACGCGAAGTCGCGCCGCCGCATGATCTGCGCGGCGAGCGAGAAGTCGAGCGCGTGGTTGTGCGTCATCACGAGGAAGTACGCGCCGGGCGGCGCGGCGTCGACGACGGCCTCCGGCGTGTCGGTCGGCTCCGGCTGCACGTTCGGCGGACATTCGTCGGGGAACAGTTCGTCGCGCGTGTCGACCCACTGCACGACACACGGCAACGCGCCGAGCAGCGTGACGAGCGCGTGACCGACGTGCCCCGCGCCGAACAACACGATGTGCATCGGCGGCGGCGCGGCGCTCGCGCGGTTGCGCCGGCCGGTGCCTTGCGCGAACGTCTGCGCGGGTGACGCGCCGCACGCGCCGTCGCACCCGGCGGCGGGTGCATGCGACGCGGCATGTGGCGACGGAGCGGGTCCGTTCATGTCAGCCTCCGCCGGGCCGCCCCAAGGAAGCTGACCGCTCCCTCGGAGAGCAGCGATCGAAGTGGGCATGGGCGTCGTTTCATCTCAACCTGCCCGCGCGGCGCTCGCCGCCCGCACCGCGTTCACCGCACGCAGGATCGACTCGCCGGTGGCCGGCGCGTCGAGCGGCGGATTCACCTGATAGTCGCCGACCGCGGCAATGGCGTCGCGCACCGCGAAGAACACCGAGAACGGCAGCAGCAGCGGCGGCTCGCCGACGGCCTTCGAACGATGGATGCTGTCCTCCACGTTGCGGTTCTGGAACAGCCGCACGTTGAACTCGGGCGGCGTGTCGTTGACCGTCGGGATCTTGTACGTGGACGGCGCGTGCGTCATCAGCTTGCCGCCCGCGTTCCACCACAGCTCCTCGGTCGTGAGCCAGCCCATCCCCTGGATGAACGCGCCTTCGACCTGGCCGATGTCGAGCGCCGGGTTCAGCGACGCGCCGACGTCGTGCAGCGCATCGACGCGCAGCGTGCGCATCTCGCCCGTCAGCGTATCGATCACGACTTCCGACACGGCCGCGCCGTACGAGTAGTAGTAGAACGGCCGGCCCTGCAGCTTCGACTGATCCCAGTACAGCTTCGGCGTCGCATAGAAGCCGTCGGACCACAGCTGCACGCGCGCGAGATACGCCTTCGCGATCACCTCGCCGAACGGCACGCTCGCGCCGCCGCCCCACACGAAGTCGTTGCCGAACTTCACGTCGGCCGCATCGACCTTGCCGTCGCCGAACTGCTTCGCCGCGAACACCGCGAGCCGCTCGCGCAGCTGGCGCGCCGCATCCTGCGCGGCCTTGCCGTTCAGGTCGGAGCCCGTCGACGCGGCCGTCGCGGACGTGTTCGCGACCTTGCTCGTGTCGGTCGCCGTCACGCGGATCCGGCCGAAGCGAATGCCGAGCTCGTGCGCGACGACCTGCGCGACCTTCGTGTTGAGCCCCTGCCCCATCTCCGTGCCGCCGTGGTTCACGAGCACCGAGCCGTCGGTGTAGATGTGCACCAGCGCGCCGGCCTGGTTGAAGTGCGTGACGTTGAACGCGATGCCGAACTTCACCGGCGTGAGCGCGATGCCCTTCTTCAGCACCGTGTTGCGGGCGTTGAATTCGCGCACGCCCGCGCGCCGCGCGCGGTAGTCGCTCGTCGTCTCGAGTTCGCCGAGCAGCTCCTGCAGCACGTTGTCCTCGACCGTCTGCCCGTAAGGCGTCACGTTGCGTTCGGTCTTGCCGTACAGGTTCGCGTAGCGCACGTCGAGCGGATCGCGGCCGAGCGCGCGCGCGATGTCATCGAGGATGTACTCGATCGCGAACGCGCCCTGCGGGCCGCCGAAGCCGCGGAACGCGGTGTTCGACTGCGTGTTGGTCTTGCCGCAGTAGCCGGCGATGTCGACGTCGCCGAGCCAGTACGCGTTGTCGAAGTGGCACACCGCGCGCGTCATCACCGGGCCCGACAGGTCGGCCGAGAAGCCGCAGCGCGACGTCATCTCGAGCGCGACGCCGTCGAGGCGGCCGTCGTCGTCGTAGCCGACGTCGAAGCGGTAATGGAAGTCGTGCCGCTTGCCGGTGATCATCATGTCGTCGTCGCGGTCCGGGCGCAGCTTCACCGGGCACAGCAGCTTCCACGCGGCGAGCGCCGCGCAGCATGCGAACAGGCCCGACTGCGATTCCTTGCCGCCGAAGCCGCCGCCCATCCGGCGACATTCGACCAGCACGTTGTGCGACGCGACGCCGAGCACGTGTGCGACGAGATGCTGCATTTCGCTCGGGTGCTGCGTCGAGCAGTACACGTGCATCCCGTCGTCGTCCTTCGGCACCGCGTACGCGATCTGCCCTTCCAGATAGAACTGCTCCTGGCCGCCGAGCAGCATCTCGCCCGACTCGCGATGCGGCGCGGCGGCCAGGCGCGCGGCCGCGTCGCCGCGCGCGAGCTTCAGCGGCGGGATCACGTAGGTTTCGGCCTGGCGCGCTTCCTGCGCGGTCAGGATCGCGGGCAGCTCCTCGTAGTCGACCTGCGCGCGGCGCGCGGCGAGCCGCGCGATGTCATGCGACGTCGCGACGACGATGAACATCGGTTGGCCGACGAACTGCACGATGCCTTTCGCGAGCACCGGGTCGTCGTGGATGATCGGGCCGCAGTCGTTGACGCCCGGGATGTCGTCGGCCGTGAACACGGCGACGACGCCCGGCGTCGCGCGCACCGCGTCGAAGTTCATCGACACGATCTTCGCGTGCGGCTTGGCCGACAACCCGAGCGCCGCGTGCAGCGTGCCGGCGACGATCGGGATGTCGTCGGTGTAGGTCGCGCGCCCGCTCACGTGCAGATGGGCGGATTCGTGCGGACGCGAGATGTGCACCTGCGCGGCGTCGGCTTGCTGGTCGAGGGTGTTCAGGAACGGTTCTGCTTGCTGGTTCATGTTCGGTGTTCTCCGTCTTCAGACGCGCGCGTCGGCGTCGGCGCCGGCTTCGGCGGCCACTTCACGCACATTCACGGCTTGCGGCGGCAGCGGGTCGTGCGGGCGCGTCTCCAGCCAGAATCGATACGCCAGGTTCTTCGCGGTATCGAGGCGATACGTGCTCGTCGCGCGCATGTCGGAGAGCGGCTGGTAGTCGCGCTCGAGCGCCTGCATCGCGGCCTGCGCGGTGGCTTCGTGCCACTGCGCGCCGTCGAGCACGGCTTCCGTGTGCGTCGCGCGCTTCGGCGTCGCGGCCATCCCGCCGAACGCGACGCGCGGCTCGCGGATCGTGTCGCCGTCCGCGACGAACGCGAACGCCGCGCACACAGCCGAGATGTCGGAGTCGAACCGTTTCGACACCTTGTAGGTGCGGAACTGCAGCTTCGCGCGCGCGCCGGTGCGAGTCGGCACCTTCAGGCTGACGACGAATTCGTGCGGCGCCATGTCCTTTTGCTGATAGCCGGTGTAGAGCGCCTCGAGCGGCAGCTCGCGCACCGTGTCGCCGCCGCGCAGCACGACGCGCGCACCGAGCGCGATCAGGCCCGGCATCGAGTCGCCGATCGGCGAGCCGTTCGCGACGTTGCCGCCCATCGTCCCCGCGTTGCGGATCGGCAGCGACGCAAAGCGCTTCCACATTTCGGTCAGCTCCGGATACGTGCCGGCGAGGGCCGCATACGCGTTCTCGAGCGTCACGCCCGCGCCGATCTCGATCCAGTCGTCGCCGTGCGCGATGGTCTGCAGTTCGGCGATCTGGCCGACGTAGATCAGATCGTCGAGCCGGCGCAACTGCTTGGTGACCCACAGGCCGATGTCGGTGCTGCCGGCAAGAATGCGTGCGTCGGGCCGCTCGATCTTCAACGCGGCCAGCGCGTCGAGCGTGCGCGGCGCCGCGAAGCGCGCGCCGTCGCTCGTCGTGTAGTCGAATGTGTCGTCACGCTTGAGCGATGCGAGCGTGCGGGCGAGCGCGGCCGTGTCGACCGGGGCTACGGGCTGGGACGCGCCTTCGCCGGTCGCACCTTCGCCGGTCGCGCCTTCGCCGGTTGCACCTTTGCCGGCCGCGCCTTCGCCGGTTGCATCGAACATCCGCACGGCCGCGTCGACGATCGGGCGATAGCCGGTGCAGCGGCACAGGTTACCCGTCAACGCGTCGGCGATCTCGGTGCGCGTCGGCACGTCCTTCGCCTTCGCACACGCGCTGCCGCAACCTTCGTGGCCGTGCTTCTCGTACAGCGCCCACATTGACATCACGAAGCCGGGCGTGCAGAACCCGCATTGCGACCCGTGGCAATCGACCATCGCCTGCTGCACCGGGTGCAGCGAACCGTCCGGCTGGCGCAGGTCTTCAACCGTCAGCAGCGCGCGGCCGTCGAGTGTCGGCAGGAACTGGATGCACGCGTTGACCGCCTTGAACGCGACCGTGCCCGCGTCGGTCAGCTCGCCGACGACGACCGTGCACGCGCCGCAGTCGCCTTCCGCGCAGCCTTCCTTCGTGCCGGTGCAATG
The DNA here is from genome assembly GCF_040545115.1 of Burkholderia sp. 567. NCBI lineage: Bacteria > Pseudomonadati > Pseudomonadota > Betaproteobacteria > Burkholderiales > Burkholderiaceae > Burkholderia > Burkholderia sp. 567. The sequence continues at coordinate 284,742 of NZ_JBEPLG010000001.1, read as the reverse complement.
CGCATCCTCGCGCAGGTACTGCAGCACGGTGCGGGTGACGTCCGCGCCGCTGACTTCGCGGACCGCGTGACGATGGTAGAAGCGGATCGGCTCACTCATGTCTCTGTCGTTCTTCAAGGGGGGCAAGGCGGCCTGCGCGGAGCGCTCGACCGACGTTTATCTGACAGTTTGCACGCTATCACCATCAAATTTCCCAACCCATAGCCCATCACGCATGCGGCCCATATAACTGCCGCGATATGAGCGACAAAGCCGCCCGGCCGCGCCGCTCCGGCGTTGCCCCGCTTGCGTTTCGGGTCGGGCCGCGCCGATCCGCCGGCGCTCCGCCAGCGAGGAAACGGGGCGTGTTGAACTAAGCGGTACCTGCGTGAAAACCGGTTCCATGGGAAAATCCCGATTCCGTTTTACGCCAACTTCCGCTCCGCTTCGCTCATTCGTTCCGACCCCATGTCAACCGATTCCGCCACACCGCCGCGCAGCGGGTTCGCCGTCACGCTGCAAATCGTGTCCGTCGTCAGCTTCACGTTCATCTGCTACCTGACCATCGGCCTGCCGCTCGCCGTGCTGCCGGGCTTCGTCCACGACGATCTCGGCTTTTCCGCGATCGTCGCGGGCGGTGCGATCAGCGTCCAGTATTTCGCGACGCTCGCATCGCGCCCGCTCGCGGGGCGCTTCGCCGATACGCTCGGGCCGAAGCAGACGGTGCTGCGCGGGCTGATCGGCTGCGGCGTGTCGGGCGTGCTGCTGCTCGTCGCGCTGCTGCTGGCCCACTGGCCGGTCGCGAGCCTCGTGCTGCTGGTCGCGAGCCGGCTCGTGCTGGGTGTCGGCGAAAGCCTGTGCGGCACGGGGGCGATCCTGTGGGGCATCGGCCGGGTCGGCGTCGCGCACAACGCGAAGGTGATCTCGTGGAACGGCATCGCGACCTACGGCGCGCTCGCGCTCGGCGCGCCGGTCGGCGTGGCGATCGCGCATACGCTGAACCCGGCGCTGATCGGCGTGATCGTGATCGCGCTCGCCGCGATCGGCTTCTACCTCGCACGCCTGATCGATGCCGTGCCGCTCGTGCATGGCGAGCGGATGTCGTATGCGAGCGTGTTCACCCGCGTGCTGCCGCACGGCCTCGGCCTCGCGCTCGGCTCGGCTGGTTTCGGCTCGATCGCGACCTTCGTCACGCTGTACTACGCGGCGCGCCACTGGCCGAACGCCGCGCTGTCGCTGACCGTGTTCGGCACGCTGTTCATCGGCGCGCGCCTGCTGTTCGCGAACACGATCAAGACCTACGGCGGCTTCCGCGTCGCGATCGTGTCGTTCGCGTTCGAATGCTCGGGCCTCCTGCTGCTGTGGCTCGCGCCCGTGCCGCACGTCGCGCTCGCCGGCGCCGCGCTGACCGGCTTCGGCTTCGCGCTGATCTTCCCGGCGCTCGGCGTCGAGGCCGTCGCGCTCGTGCCGCCCGCGAGTCGCGGCGCGGCGCTGTCCGCGTACTCCGTGTTCCTCGATCTGTCGCTCGGCATTACCGGGCCGCTCGCCGGCTATATCGCGGGCGCGTTCGGCTATCCGCAGGTGTTCCTGTTCGCGGCCGTGGCCGCCGCGGCGGGTGTCGCGCTGTCGATGGTGCTGTATCAGCGGCAGGCGCGGGTCGCGGGGAGCGGCGCGGCGGCGTGAGCCGTGTCGCGGCACCGGCAATGCCGTTCAACGCGACAATAGATTGAAGTCCCGCCATACGCGGGTAGCTTGGGGATGACGCCGGAACGCGGCGGCCTCCCTGAGCGCGCGGTTCGATTCCGCGCGATCGGGGCCAGGCACGGTCGCCGCGCCGACGGCACTGCGCCTCCGGCCGTGTCGACATCGAGAATCGCAGCAGCCGCGCCTTCCCCCGCATGCGCCTGCGTGCCCCTCATCCCCTCCTGACCCAACCGGCGGATCAAGCGCAGCCCTGAAGCGAAATCAGAGCCTACCGCGCCAACCCGATCAGGCGGCGCCGCGACCGTGCGCTCAGGCTCGCGCCGTCCTCGGAAACAACCGCCGCGTCAAATCGAACGCGACCAGATTGCCGGCCAGCACGAGCAGCAGCCCGATCACCGCGAGCGGCGACCATTGATAGCCCTCGAAGACCGTCGACACGGCCAGCGCGACGATCGGGAACAGCACCGTGCAGTACGCGGCGCGCTCCGGCCCGATCCGCCCGACGAGAGTCAGGTATGCAGTGAACCCGATCACCGAGCCCGGCACGGCCAGGTAGACGAGCGCGCCGAGATAGCGCGGGCTCGGGTCGATCGTGAACGGCAGCCCGGCCGCCGCGCTGCCGACCGTGAGGATCGCCGCGCCGATCAGCATCGCCCAGCCGTTGGTTGCGAGCGGGTGCAGGCCCATCGACTGCATCCGGCTCGACAGCAGATTGCCGGCCGAGAAGCACATCGTGCCGGCGAACGCGATCGCGAGGCCCGTCCAGGTCGCGTGATCGTCGAGATGGCCGGCCATCTGCTGCCAGAACAGGCATGCGATGCCGGTCAGTCCGAGCAGCGCGCCGGCGATCGCCGACGGGCGCAGCGGGCGGCCCATGAACAGCCGGCCGTTGATCGAATTCAGCAGCGGCGCGGTCGAGAAGATCACGGCGACGAGGCCGCTCGGCACGACCTGCTCCGAATAGTAGAAGCACAGGAAATTGACGCAGAACAGCGCGACGCCCTGGGCGACGAGGTAGCGCCACGCTTCTCGGGGCGGACGCACCGGCCGGCGCATCACGCGCAGCAGCGCGAACAGCACGGCGGCGGCGAGCCAGAAGCGCCACGCGATCGACACGGGCGGCGGCACGGCGCCGAGCTGCCACTTGATCGCGATCCAGGTGGTGCCCCAGATCAGCACGGTGACGAAATAAAGCGACAGGTTCATGGCGGCAACGACGCAAAACGAGTGGAATGGGCTCCGACTATGCCGCCGCCTCGCCGGTGCGGATTGTCCGGAATTGCGGTCTTTTGGGCGGCGCCGCACGGCGCGCGGCGCGCCCGCTTATACTCGTCGCATCATGAGTTCGCCCCTGTACGCCCCACCCGTCGACCATTCGGCCGCCCCTGCCGGCGGCGCGATGCCGTTCGGCCTGCAGTCGGTGTGCCGCACGCTGGCCGAGGCGAATGCGACGCTCGAGCGCTTCACGTGGCTCGGCGACCATCTCGCGATCGCCGAATGGACACGCATCACCGACGAAAGCGAGACGATCTACGAACAGCCCGGCCACCACACGCTGTCGTGCTATCTCGACGGCGGTTACCGGACCGAGCGCGAACGCGTGCCGCGCTACGGCGCGCCGAGCCTGCTGTGCGCGCTGCCGGGCGATCATGAATCGCGCTGGTGGGTGCGCGGCGAGATGCACTTCATCCACCTGTACTTCCTGCCCGAGCACTTCACGCAGCGCGCGATCCGCGAGCTCGATCGCGAGCCGCGCGAGCTGAAGCTCGCCGACCGCACCTATTTCGAGGATGCGCGCGTGGCGGCCCAGTTCCGTTCGCTCGCGCTGGAGCGCTGGGACGATGCCGACGGGCGGCTGCGCGCGAACGAGGCCGCGCACGACGTGCTGAGCCTGCTGCTGCGCGGCCAGAGCACGACGCGCACCGACGTGCCGTTCCGCGGCGGGCTCGCGCCGGCCGTGCGCCGCCGCGTGCGCGACTATATCGACAGCTATCTGTCGCAGCCGCTGACGCTCGGCGAACTGGCGAACGTCGCCGCGCTGTCCGAATACCACTTCTCGCGGATGTTCCGGCTGTCGTTCGGCCGTGCGCCGCACGCATGGGTGGCCGAGCAGCGGCTCGCGCGGGCGCGCCTGCTGCTGCGCACGACGGCGCTGCCGCTTGCGCAGGTCGCGGCCGAATGCGGCTACGCGAACGCCGGCCACTTCAGCCATCGCTTTCGCGACGCGCACGGCACGACGCCGAACGCGTACCGGCGCGCGATGCAGGGCGGCTGAGGCCCGCGCACGTTTCGACGGCCGGCGCCGCCGCGCGCATCGGGCCCCTTCGCCTCCCGCTTACGCGCCCCGCCGCGACAGTTCCTGCTCGAGCGCGGCCACGCCGGCCGGCAGGTCGACCGGCACCTTCAGATCGTCCATCGTGCGGCCGAACGCATGCAGCGTGCGGAACAGGTTATGTTCGCGGCACTGTTCGCCCATCTGCCCGATCCGCACGATCGGCAGCCCGAACGAGCCGGAGATCTCGACCTGGTACTGCTTCGAGATATGGCCGCACACCATCCCGGGCGTAAGCCCCTCGGGCGTCTCGATCCCGACCACCGAATTGAGCCGGCACTCTTTCGGCGCATAGAGCGTGAGCCCCATCGCCTCGACGCCCGCCTGCAGCGCGAGCGAGCAGCGCAGGTGGCGCGCGAAGCGGCTTTCGAGCGTCTCCGCGCAGACGAGGCGCAGCGCCTCGTGCAGCGCGAGCACGCCCGACACCGGCGCCGTGTAGTGATAGCCCGCGTTGTGCCAGAAGTTCTCCGCGAGCGCCATGTCGAGGCACCAGTGCGCGTTCGGTTCCGGACGCTGCTTCATCCGGTTCCACGCGGCGTCGGAGAATGCGATCAGCGACACGCCGGGGATCGACGACAGCCCCTTCTGGCCGCCCGTGATCACCGCGTCGATGCCCCACGCGTCCATTTCGAGCGGCATCGTCGACAGCGTGCACACCGCATCGACGACGACCAGCGCGCCGGCCGCCTTCGCGAGTGCCGCGATCTCGCGCAGTTCCCGGTTCCATACGGTGTTCGACGTCTCGCCCTGCACGATCGTGACGATCTCGGGCCGCTCGCGCGCGATGGCGTCCGCGATCTCGTCGAGGCTCGCGACCGCGCGGTCGGCCACTTCGAGCGTCGCGACGTCGGCGCCGACCCGCGTCGCCATCTCGGCCATCCGCGCGCTGAAGAAGCCGTTGCGGATCGACAGCACGCGCGTGCCGCGCCACGCGAGGTTCGAGATCGCCATTTCCATCGCGGCCGAGCCGGGGCCGGCCACGCCGAGCACCCATTTCGTGCGGGTTTGGAACACGTAGCGCGCCATCTCCTTCACCTGCTCGATGATCTTCGCCATCGTCGCGCCGAGGTGGTTGATCACGATCGTGTTCGCCTTCGCGACGGCGGCCGGGATCGGGACCGGGCCGGCCCCCATCATCAGCAGCGGTTCTTCGGGCAGGATCGCGTCGAGCGGCACGACGACGGGACAGGGAATCGGCGAGTAATCGATGGACATGGCAGGCAAAAGTGGAGGGAAGAAAACGCACGGACGTGTCGTCCGCCGCGCGGCATGGCGAACTGATCGATCATTCCGTGTTCCGCGGCCGCGCGCAAGAGGCACCGGCGGGCGGACAGCGTGCCGGTGGCCCGGTGGACGGACCGGGCCACCGGCCGCGCACCCTTTGGACGACCGGGTTCCATATTGCCGCGGCATTGCCGTGCGCATGCGAAACGGTTCCATCGGGGGTTCGATCGCCGCGATTTTCCCCGGCAATATCGAGACGAGTGCCGGATTCCCGGCTTCAGCATGGTGCATGTATCGGCCGGAATACCGGCCATCACGCCCAAAAATCGCGCAGGTGGAATCGACCCACGAAAACCGCGATCTGCGCAAAAACATCCATTATCGCGGCATCTATTGGGGAGCGATTTCACCCATTACCGGATCCGGTCGCCACGCTTCACGCATAACGCCCTGATTTAAATGACAAATATTTCAAATCACCGGCACCCTGATTCAATACGCCACCGACTATCCCGGCCGCACCCCCGCGACCCCGATTCGTTAAAGCGATACCCGTGATTTCGATTTTACGCAAGCCGACCTTTCTCGCAGGTTGACGGATAACGCTTCCATAATGAACAATCGTCTGCAGAATGGAAAACCGATTTTTCGATACGAAGGAGAACCGGGTGTCGCGCGACGGTTTTCCAGGTCGTGCAACGAAAAATCACAATCGATATCAATCAACCGGGCCAGAAATTCGCGAGCCATGAACCAGATTCAGACCATGCGTGTGTTCGTCTGCGTCGCCGAGCAGCAGAGCTTCCGCCGCGCGGCGCACCATCTAGGCGTGTCCAATGCGCTCGTCACGCGTTCAATAGCGATGCTCGAGTCTCACCTGAACACGCGGTTGATCCACCGCACCACGCGCAACCTGTCGCTGACCGAGGCCGGGCTGCGCTACCTCGACGGCTGCCGCGCGCTGCTCGAGGAATTCGATCATCTCGAGGCATCCGTCGCGCATGCGGTGCGCGAACCGGCCGGCACGCTGCGGGTCGTCGCGTCGGGCCTGCTGTCGCCGCTCGCGCTGACGCCGCTCGTCAGCAGCTTCCGGCACCGCTACCCCGAGCTGCGCGTGCAGCTCACCGTCGCCGAAGGGCCGCTCGACGTGCTCGATTCGGGCTACGACGTCGGCATCGTGACCGGCAACCGGCTCGACGGCAACCCGACGCTGATCGGCCACGCACTCCCGTCGGCCCCGTTCGTCGCCTGCGCGGCACCCGCGTATCTCGAACGGCGCGGCGAGCCGCGCGCGCCCGACGACCTGCCCGGCCACGACTGGGTCGCGCTCGCGCCGCACCAGCATCCGCCCGCGTGGCGGCTGGTCGGCCATGACGGCGCAACGCATTCGATCACGGTACGCCCGACCTGCACGGTCAACCAGCTGGCGCTCGTGCACGCGGCGGCCGTCGCCGGGTCCGGCATCGTGGTGCTGCCCGAGCCGTGCGTCGCCGGCGCGCTCGCCACCGGCGCGCTCGTGCGGCTGTTGCCCACCTACCAGATCGACGACCCGGACGCGCAGCTGTCGCTCGTCTACCCGAACCGGCAGTATGTGCCGGCCCGCACGCGCAGCTTCATCGAACACGCGCTCGAGCATTTCGGCGTGCAGGCGGCCCGCGAGGCGACCGGCTACAGCTTCCTGCGCACGCCCGATCGCGTCGATCTCGTCACGGGCCGGCAGACGGGCCTGCAGTAAACTGCACGCGTCAGCCCTTGGAGGTGCAGCGTGCGCGTGATCCTGTTCAGCAGCCGGCAGTACGACGACGAATCGTTTACCGCCGCCAACCGGCAGTTCGGCTATCGGCTGCACTTCCAGCCGTCCCACCTCGACGCGGAAACCGCGATCCTCGCGCACGGCTATGAAGTCGTGTGTCCGTTCGTCAACGACACCGTCGACGCGGCCGTGCTCGAACGGCTCGCCGACGGCGGCACGCGCCTGATCGCGCTGCGCTCGGCCGGCTTCAACCACGTCGACCTGGCCGCCGCCGAGCGGCTCGGCATCGCGGTCGTGCGGGTGCCGGCCTATTCGCCGCATGCGGTGGCCGAACACGCGGTCGCGCTGATCCTCGCGCTCAACCGCCGGCTGCCGCGCGCGGTCGCGCGCACGCGCGAAGGCGACTTCTCGCTGAACGGCCTGCTCGGCTTCGACCTGCACGGCAAGACCGTCGGCGTGATCGGCACCGGCCTGATCGGCAGCGTGTTCGCGAAGATCATGATGGGTTTCGGGATGCACGTGCTCGCGCACTCGATGCCGCCGTACGACGACGAGCTGATCGCGTTCGGCGCGCGCTACGTCGAACTCGACGAGCTGCTGCACCACGCCGACATCGTCAGCCTGCATTGCCCGCTGCTGCCGTCGACACACCATCTGATCAACGCGCAGACGCTCGCGCGGATGAAACACGGCGCGATGCTGATCAATACCGGCCGCGGCGGCCTCGTCGACGCGCAGGCGCTGGTCGACGCGCTCAAGAGCGGGCAGCTCGGCCATCTCGGGCTCGACGTGTACGAAGAGGAAAGCGGCCTCTTCTTCGAGGATCACTCCGACCTGCCGCTGCAGGACGACGTGCTCGCGCGCCTGCTGACGTTCCCGAACGTGATCGTCACGTCGCACCAGGCGTTCTTCACGCGCGAGGCGCTCGCGGAGATCGCGCACACGACGCTGCTGAACATCGAGGCATGGCACGCCGGCACGCCGACCAACGTCGTCACGGCCGGGCGCTGACCCACGGCATCGCGCGTTCGGTGCGCGCGATCGTCAACGATTCGCCATTTTGTTTCGACTGATGTAACGCCGCACGCGCCGCGTCTGCTATCGTTGCGCCGACCTCCCCTGCTTTCTGCCGCCCATGCGTTTCGACGACTCCGCCATTGCCGCGGTCTACCGCGCGATCTTCGAACGGCGCGACATGCGCCACTTCACGCCGGCGCCCGTCGATCCGGCCACGCTCGCGCGGTTGCTGCGCGCCGCGCACCACGCGCCGAGCGTCGGCTTCATGCAGCCGTGGCGCTTCATCCGCATCACCGACGCCGCGCTGCGCACCGCGATCCATGCGCTGGTCGAGGCCGAGCGCCGCGCAACAGCCGACGCGCTCGGCGAGCGGCAGGACGAATTCATGCGGCTGAAGGTCGAAGGCGTGCGCGAATGCGGCGAATTGCTGGTCGTCGCGCTCACCGACGATCGCGAGCGCCACGTGTTCGGCCGGCGCACGCTGCCGGAGATGGACCTGGCGTCCGCCGCGTGCGCGATCCAGAACATGTGGCTCGCCGCGCGCGCCGAAGGGCTCGGGATGGGCTGGGTGTCGCTGTTCGACGTCGACGCGCTGCGCACGCTGCTCGGGATGCCGGCCGGCGCGAAGCCGATCGCCGTGCTGTGCATCGGGCATGTCGATGCGTTCTATGCGAAGCCGATGCTCGAGGAGGAGCGCTGGGCCGCGCGGATGCCGATCGATGCGTGCCTGTTCGAAAACGGCTGGGACGCGCAGGCCACGCAGGCCACGCAGGCCGCCGATCATGCGGCGAGCGGCGGCACGAGCCCCGGATCGTCGCCGTCGCCCGGCGTTTCCGCAGCGGCCGATCTCTCCGACTCGACACCCGCCCCGACGCCTCCGGGCCGCTGACCGAGCGCACGACGCGTGAACCGGCCGCGACACCGTGTCGCGCCGCCCCGATAGCCAGCCACGGCGCTGCGATCGAACCCGCCGCCGAATCCGGCCGCACGCGCATGACGCGCGGCGCGCCCGACCTCGCGCCGCGACGTTCGTTGCGCACGCAACCCCACCCGATCCTGATGGCCTTCATGGACCTTTCAAGGGCCGCGGTGTAGCATCGCGGCCGATGAAAGCCATTCTCAATCGTGATTTCCTCGCGCTGATCCTGAGCGTCGCGGTGGTCGGTCTCGGCACCGGCGCCACGCTGCCGCTCACCGCACTCGCACTGACCGAAGCCGGACACGGCACCAACGTCGTCGGCATGCTGACGGCCGCGCAGGCGCTCGGCGGCCTCGCGGTCGTCCCGTTCGTCACCGCGCTCGCGCGGCGCATCGGCGCGCGCCGCGCCATCGTCGTGTCGGTCGTGCTGCTCGCCGCGGCCACCGTGCTGATGCAGTTCACGTCGAACCTGATCCTGTGGGGCGTGCTGCGCGTGCTGTGCGGCGCGGCGCTGATGCTGCTGTTCACGATCGGCGAAGCGTGGGTCAACCAGCTCGCCGACGATTCGACGCGCGGCCGCGTGGTCGCGATCTACGCGACCAACTTCACGCTGTTCCAGATGGCGGGCCCCGTGCTCGTCAGCCAGATCGCCGGCGCGACCGGCATCCGCTTCGCGCTGTGCGGCGCGCTGTTCCTGCTCGCGCTGCCGACGCTCGCGACCATCCGGCGCGCGCCGCTCGCCGGCGACGACGCGCATCACGCAGCGCACGACAGCTGGCTCGCCGTGCTGCCGCGCATGCCCGCGCTGATCATCGGCACCGGCTTCTTCGCGTTGTTCGATACGCTCGCGCTGTCGCTGCTGCCGCTCTACGCGATGGATCACGGCGTCGCGAGCGCGACCGCCGTGCTGCTCGCATCGATCATGCTGTTCGGCGACACCGCGATGCAATTCCCGATCGGCTGGCTCGCGGACAAGCTCGGCCGCGAACGCGTGCACCTCGGCGCCGGCTGGATCGTGCTCGCGGGCCTGCCGCTGCTGCCGTTCGTGATCGCGAATCCGTGGCTGTGCTGGCCGCTGCTGTTCGTGCTCGGCGCGGCGGCCGGCAGCATCTATACGCTGTCGCTCGTCGCGTGCGGCGAACGCTTTCGCGGCGCCGCGCTCGTCACCGCGAGCTCGCTCGTGTCGGCGTCGTGGAGCGCCGCGAGCTTCGGCGGCCCGCTGGTTGCGGGCGCATTGATGGAGCAACTGGGCAGCAACGCGCTGGTCGGCGTGCTGGTCGCGTGCGTCGCCGCGTTCGTCGCGGCCGCGCTGTGGGAACGACGCACCGCGTTGCAACGCGCGGTCTGACGCTGTCGCCGTCGCGCGGCGTTCACACCGGTACATGCGAACGCACCCGCACCGCCACCCGCCCGCACAATGAAAACGGCCCGCGCGATGCGGGCCGTCCTGTCCTTGCCGATCACACGGAGCGTGTCACGCGCTCCGCGCGGGCAGAATCTTGCCTGCACACACGCCGAACCCGACGCGATAACCGTCGCCCTGGCACCAGCCCGCGAGCGTGAGCTCATCGCCGTCCTCGATGAACGTGCGGCTGCCGCCGCCGTTCAGCGCGAGCGGCTCCTTGCCGTTCCACGTCAGTTCGAGCAGGCTGCCGAACGAGTCCTTGGTGGGCCCGCTGATCGTCCCCGAACCCATCAGGTCGCCGACGCGCGTGTTGCAGCCCGCGACCGTGTGATGCGCGAGCTGCTGCGCCATCGTCCAGTACATGTACTTGAAGTTGGTGCGGCAGATCGACGTCGCTTCGGCCGCCCCTTGCGCGCGCAGCGTCACTTCAAGCGCGATGTCGAACGCATGCTTGCCCGCGTGCCGCAGATACGCGAGCGGCTGCGGCGACTGCTCGGGCTGCGCGACGCGGAACGGTTCGAGCGCGTCGAGCGTGACGATCCACGGCGATATCGTCGTCGCGAAGCCCTTCGAATTGAACGGGCCGAGCGGCACGTATTCCCACTGCTGGATGTCGCGCGCGCTCCAGTCATTCAGCAGCACCATCCCGAAGATGTGCGCTTCGGCGTCCTCGCATGCGATCGGTTCGCCGAGCACGTTGCCGCGGCCGACGATGAAGCCCGTCTCGAGTTCGAGGTCGAGCTTGCGGCACGCGCCGAACACCGGACGATCCGCGTCGGGCAGCTTCAGTTGCCCGCTCGGGCGCCGCACCGGCGTGCCGCTCACGACCACCGACGACGCGCGGCCGTTGTAACCGATCGGCATCTCCGACCAGTTGGGCATCAGCGCATTCTTCGGATCTCGGAACATCGAGCCGACGTTGGTCGCATGCTCCTTCGACGAATAGAAATCGGTGTAGCCGGGAATGTCGACCGGCAGATGCAGCGTCGCGTCGCGCTGCGCGACGAGCACCTGCGCGCGCAGCGCGGCGTCATCGCGCAGCCGCGCGTCGTCGCGCGAGAACAGCTGCGACAGCTGCACGCGCACGCTGCGCCATGCATCGCGGCCGAGCGCGATGAACGGGTTGAGCGTCGGCGCGGCGAACACGTCCGCGCCGCCTGGCAGCGTCACGAGGCCCGCCCGCGCGAGCGCGGCGAGATCGACGATCTGGTCGCCGAGCGCGACGCCCGCGCGGCGCGCCGCCTGCTTCGCATCGCTGAAGATCCCGAACGGCAGGTTCTGGATCGGGAAATCGCAGGCGGGATCATTCGCCGTCTCGACCCAGCTCTTGCGAGCCGGATCGAGTGTCGCGCGCCAGTCTTGGGGTTCGCTCATGGTTGCTCCGGATTGAAGTGTTTCCTGATGCCTTGCCAGCATTCGAAGTAGTCGGCCTGCAGCTGCGCGGTGTCGAGCGCGTAGCGCGTCGGACGGATCAGCGTGCGGGTTTCGAACATGAACGCCATCGTCGCGTCGACCTTGTGGGGCTTCGTCGTGTCGCTCGCCGACGCCTTCTCGAACGTGTCCGCGTCGGGCCCGTGACCCGACATGCAGTTGTGCAGGCTCGCGCCGCCCGGCACGAAGCCCTCGGCCTTCGCGTCGTACGCGCCGTGCACGAGCCCCATGAACTCGCTCGCGACATTGCGATGGAACCACGGCGGGCGGAACGTATCCTCGGCCGCGAGCCAGCGCGGCGGGAAGATCACGAAGTCGATCGCGTCGACGCCCGGCGTGTCGCTCTGCGACTGCAGCACGAGGAAGATCGATGGATCCGGATGGTCGAAGCTGATCGAGCCGATCGTGTTGAACAGGCGCAGGTCGTATTTGTACGGCGCGTAGTTACCGTGCCACGCGACGACGTCGAACGGCGAATGGCCGATGTCCGCGCGCCAGAGGCGCCCGTTCAGCTTCGCGACCAGCTCGAACGCGCCTTCGCGATCCTCGTACGCGGCCTGCGGCGTCAGGAAATCGCGCGGGTTCGCGAGCCCGTTCGAGCCGATCGGGCCGAGGTCCGGCAGGCGCAGCAGCGCGCCGAAGTTCTCGCAGATGTAGCCGCGCGCGTCGCCGTCCGGCAGCGCGACGGAAAAACGCACGCCGCGCGGGATCACCGCGATCTCGAACGGCTCGACGTCGAGCCGGCCGAATTCGGTCGCGATGAAGAGCCGCCCCTGCTGCGGCACGATCAGCAGTTCGCCGTCGGCGCTGTAGAAGAAACGGTCCTGCATCGAACGGTTCGTCGCATACAGATGGATCGCGCAGCCGTTCATCGCGGCCGCCGAGCCGTTGCCGGCCATCGTCACGAGCCCTTCGACGAAATCGGTCGGCTCGACCGGCATCGGCAGCGGATCCCAGCGCAGTTGGTTCGGCGGCGTCGGCGGCACGTCGGCCGAATCGCCGAATTCCGACACGAGCCGCTGCGGGCCCGTGAACGGCTCGAACGGCCGATGCACGGCCGCCGGCCGGATCCGGTACAGCCACGAGCGGCGGTTGTGGCCGCGCGGCGCGGTAAACGCGGTGCCCGACAGCTGCTCCGCATATAAGCCGTACGGCGCGCGCTGCGGCGAATTGCGGCCGTGCGGCAGCGCGCCGGGCAGCGCCTCGGTCGCGAATTCGTTCGCGAATCCGCTCAGGTAGCCGGCGGTTGCCGGTTTCGACAGGTCAAGCGTCATCGTTTCCTTTCTCCATCAATTCATGGCGGCGTTCGGCGCCTGCGCACCGCCGCGCCGCGTTACGCCGGCCAGCCCGAGCACGAACAGCGCCGAGCACAGCACGGGCACCGCGGCCGCGTGGAACAGCGCGCCGTGCGTCCAGTTGAGCGCAATCAGTTGTCCGCCGACGAGCGGCCCGAGCACCGAGCCGATCCGGCCGATGCCGAGGCTCCAGCCGATGCCGGTCGAGCGCAGCGACGTCGGGTAATACTGGCCCGCAAGCGCGTTGACGGCCGGCTGCCCGCCGACCACGCAGAAGCCGCCCGCGAACACGACGATCAGCAGCCACGGCAACGCATGCGCGACCGAGCCGATCAGGCCGACCGACACGGCCGCGCACGCGAAGCATGCAAACAGCACGCGCACGAAGCCGTGGCGTTCGATGAACCAGCCGAGCGACAGCGTGCCGATCACGCCGCCCGTCTGCAGCACCGTGCCGACGATCACCGCCGTGCCCGGCGAATAGCCCGCGTCGCGCATGACGGTCGGCAGCCAGTTCGACAGGAAGTACAGGTCGATCAGGTTCATGAAGCTGATGGCCCACAGCAGCAGCGTGACCGGCAGCCGGCCATGACGGAACAGCTCGGCGACCGGCGCGCCGCTCGCCGCGCGCTCGCGCACGACGAGACGCGTGCTCGCGTCGATGCCGGCCTGCGGCGCGAAACGCGCGAGCCAGTCGCGCGCCTGCGCGTCGCGCCCTTTCAGCACCAGGAACTGCAGCGACTCTGGCAGCCGCGCGAGCATCGCGATCGTCAGCACCAGCGGCACCGCGCCGCCGACGAAGAACACCGAGCGCCAGCCGAGCGCCGGAATCAGCGCGGCGCTGATGAAGCCGCCGATCGCGGCGCCGAGCGTGAAACCGCACGACACGATCATCATCCGCTTCACGCGATGCGCGGCCGGGCTGAACTCGCCGACCAGCGCCATCGCGTTCGGCATGATGCAGCCGAGGCCGAGGCCCGTGACGAAGCGCAGCGCCATCAGCACCGGGATCGAGCCCGCGAACGGCGTCGCGAGCATCGTCACCGCGAAGAACAGCGTCGAGCCGATCAGCACCGGGCGCCTCCCGATCCGGTCGGCGAGCACCGACAGCCCGAGCGCGCCGAGCAGCATCCCGAACAGGCTCGCGCTGAACACCGGACCGAGCGCCTGCTTCGGCACGCCCCATTCGGCGATCACGCTGGGCGCGACATACCCCATCGCCTGCGCATCGAAGCCGTCGATCACGAGGCACAGCCCGCACAGCGCGAGCAGCATCCAGTGAAAGCCCGGGCGATGGGTCTCGTCGATCACGCGCTCGACTTCGAGCACGCGCGCGTCGGCCGGCGCCGCGCTCATTGCGCGACCTCGGCGGCCGGATGCACGACGGGCGTCACGCCCTGGCGCGCGAGCGCCATCGCTTCGCGCAGCACGTCGGCGTCGCCGATGTGGTTCGCGAGCAGCAGGATCAGCTTCGCGTTGACGAGCTGGCTGTCGGCGTCCGACAGGTCGCGATGCATGTCGATCAGCGCTTCGTAGAACGCGTCCGGATCGGCCAGGCGCGGGCGGGTGTCGAGTCGGGGCATGACGGGTGTCTCCGGTGTCGGTGTCGTTGTCTTTGTCGATACGAGGTTCAGCGCGCGCAGGTCGCGCGCGCCAGTGCGTCGGCGATCGCCTGGCGCTCCAGCGTGCGCATCCGCGCGCACACGTGCTGGTCGGGGCGCAGCAGGTAGAACGTGCCGGGCTGCGCGTCGTAGCGCTGCGCGACGAAGCCGTCGACGTCCTCCACGACGTCCACGCCGACCACCGGTTGCGCATGCCCGGCCGGCACGATGAGCACCGGCCGCACCGGCAGTGCGAGGCCGTCCAGCGCCTGCACGAGCGCGGGTGCGTCGGCCGGCAGCCCGAACAGCACGCCCGCGAAGCCATCGCCGAGATGCTGCAGCAGCCAGCCCGACGCGCCCTGCGCGCGCACCGGCGCATCGGCCGCCGCGGCACCCGGGCGCATCGCGCACGCGAACGCGTCGCCGTTGCGGTCCGGCGTGTTCAGCGGCGAATCGGCCAGCACGGCCGGCACCGACAGGCGGCCGCTGTTCACGAGCTTGCGCGCGAATTCGCAGTCGCGTGCGAGCTTCAGCGTCGCGTCGCGGAACACGCGCGACACCGCGCTCTTCGGCGTGATGAAGTCGGTCGAGCGCGTCGAATTGCGGATGTTCTCGTCGGCCGCGAACTCGCGCTCGCTCGCATAGGTGTCGAGCAGGCGATCGTCCGCGCGGCCGTCGAGCACGAGCTTCAGCTTCCACGCGAGGTTGTCCGCATCCTGCACGCCGCTGTTCGCGCCGCGCGCGCCGAACGGCGACACGCCGTGCGCGGAATCGCCCGCGAACAGCACGCGGCCGTGCCTGAACGTATCCATCCGCTGGCAGCGGAACGTATAGACGCTCACCCATTCGAGCTCGAACTCGACGTCCGCCCCGAGCAGCGCACGCACGCGCGGAATCACACGCTCCGGCTGCTTCTCGGCGACCGGATCGGCGTCCCAGCCGAGCTGGAAGTCGATGCGCCACACGTTGTCCGGCTGGCGGTGCAGCAGCACCGACTGGTTGCGGTGAAACGGCGGATCGAACCAGAACCAGCGCTCGGTCGGGAATTCCGCCTTCATCTTCACGTCGGCGATCAGGAAGCGGTCCTTGAACGTGCGGCCGCGGCTTTCGAGGCCCATCGCCGCGCGCATCGGGCTGCGCGAGCCGTCGGCCGCGATCACGTACCGCGCGTGCAGCGTCTCGATGCCTTCCGGCGTCTCGACGGTCAGCGCCGCGTGCTCCGCCGACTGCGCGACGCCCGTCACCTTGTGCTTCCAGCGAATCTCCAGGTTCGGCAGTTCGAACGCGCGCTCGGCCAGATAGCCTTCGACGTAGTACTGCTGCAGGTTGATGAACGCGGGGCGCGCATGCCCTTCCTCGGGCAGCAGGTCGAACGCGTACAGCTGCTCGTCCTGCAGGAACACCTTGCCGACGTGCCAGCTCACGCCCTTCTCGACGAAGCGCTCGCCGCAGCCGAGCCGGTCGAAGATCTCGAGCGTGCGCTTCGCGAAGCAGATCGCGCGCGAGCCCGTCGACAGCGTGTCGTCGTCGTCGAGCAGCACGACCGGCACGCCCTGCTGCGCCAGGTCGATCGCGGCCGACAGGCCGACCGGGCCTGCGCCGACGACGATCACCGGGTGGATGACCGCGTCATCGCCGGCGGCGCGCGCCGCGCGCGGCCGATACTCGAACTTCAGCGTCTGGTAATCGATGCTCATGGTCGCCATCCGCTCGTCAACCCTGCCGCGCGCACGCCCGCGCGTGCCGCGTCGTTGCGCCCATGTCCTTTGCCTGTCGGTGCCGCTGCCGCGGCCCGCGCTGCTGCGCCCACTTGCTGTCAACCGCCACGTCTCGCTCCTTGCTGCCTGTTGATTCGATTCGGGAAACGGCGCCGTTGCCGGCGCCCGAACGCCGCTTTTCTTGATCGGCGACAAATCCTTGGATTTACGAATAGTAAAACCAATTACGAATAGTGAAATCAACGTAAACCCTAGCCATCGACGCAGGGACGGGATAACGATATGAGCGAAACGCCAAGCCGAGCCGGGCGCGCACTGCTAATATCAAGACATGAGGCGGCCCGTTCGGCCGCCATTTTTCCTTCCTACGCCGATGATTCCGCCCAACATTCCCGAGCTGGTCGTCCGTGCCGGGCAACTACCGTATCTGCGGGAACACCTTGCACTCGCCGAGGGCGGCACCGCGTGCGCGAATCTGCCGGAGCGCACGCTCGCGAGCGCCTACGAACCCATCTACGACGTGACGATGCCTGGCGCACCGCAGTCGACGTCGTTCACGGATGCGATCGAGCGCTACGGCGACGAGCTCGGCTTCCAGGCCGTCACGCTGGTCACGGGCGCCCCGCACGACCCGGTCGATTCGGCCGTCGACGACCAGGCGCTCGTCGCGATCGACCGGCTGTCGCGCGCGCTGCACGCGATCAACTTCTTCGGCGCGCAACGCCACGGGCTGCTGTTCCTGCGCGTGCACGAGCGGCTGCTCAAGAGCGTGAAGTACGACCACGGCAAGCATTTCTCGTCGGTGCTGCAGCGCTTCGGGCTGCCGACCGAGCGGATCGTGATCGAGCTGCCAGCGGTCGCGGTCGCGCACAAGACCTTCCTCGGCTACCTGACGCGCAGCTACCAGCATCACGGCTTCAAGGTCGCGGACAAGCTGCCCGACCCGGGCCGGATCCTCGCAGTCGAATCGGACATGGCGCGGCCGGACTACATCAAGATGGATGCGGGCATCGCGCTGCGCGACGGGATGGTGAAGGCGCTGGTCGCGTATGCGCAGCGCGTGCGGATTCCGCTGATTTTCGACGGCGTCGTCGACGAGACGCAGTGCGAGCTGCTGCGCCAGCACGATGTACGGTTCATGCAGGGGCCGGTGTTCGCGAAGGTCGTCACGGCCTGAAGCGGGCGGGCGACGGGGCCGCGCCGGATGGCGGATCTCGGTGACGTATTGCTGGGGAATCGGGGGCAGCGGGCATCGTCGCTCGCTGGCTGACGGTTTCGCGGTCGTTCAGGTGGAATGGTCGGACGCGCTTGCGCGCGGGATGCGATGCCGGCGCATCGACGCCGATGGCCGCCTACGCCCTTCCACCGTCGTCGTATTTCGGCAGATCGTCGCCGATTTCGACGCCCGGGAAACGATCCCCGTACCACACGTGCCACGCGGGCCGCAGCCGCGACGGCTCGTCGAGCGTCGCACTGTTGATTTCCACGGTCGTCGGTGCATCGGCCAGCCGGTACTCGAGCTGCGCGCCGCAGCGGCCGCAAAAGCGCCGCTCGCCCCACGCGCTCGACGCATAGACCGTCGGCTCGCCCTGCAGGTATTCGAATGCGTCGATCGGCACCGATGCCGACGCGACGACCGCCGCGCCCGTCGTGCGCTGGCAGAGCCGGCAATGGCAGAAACCGGCGTCGGCCGGCATCCCGGCGATCCGGTAGCGGATCGCCCCGCACGCGCAACCGCCTTCCATCGTTTCCGGGTGTGGCATCGCGAACCTCGTCGTCGTCGGGAACCAGGCGAACGATGATGAGCGCGGTTCGCACGCGGTGCAACCGGCGGCTGCGCGCTTCCCCGTTCCGCAGAACCCGGGTGACGCGCGGGCTCGCGGCACCCCACTCAGACCGTCTGCCCGAGCCGCTGCGCGAGCGCCTTCAGCTTCGGCCCGACCTGCGTGCGGAACACGTCTTCGTCCATCGACGATGCGGGCCCGCTGCAGCTCAGGATCAGCCAGCGCCCCTCGCGCGGCTCGCGAAACGGCACGGCCGCCGCGTTCACATCCATGTGCCACGCGCGAAACGAATAGCAGCATCCGCCCTCGGAGAACTCGGCCACCGCATGCTGCGCGGCCGCGACGAGCGCATCCGCGTCGGCCGCGCCGCCGGCCGCCCGGTGCAACTCCGCATAAAGCGCGCGGCGCACGTCCTCCGGCTGCACGGCGAGGTACGCGCGGCCCATCGAACTCGTCAGCATCGACAGCCGCGAGCCGGGCGCAAGCCCGAGCGTCAGCGCGGTTTCGCTGCGGATCGTCTCCAGGTAGATCATGTCGAGCCCGTCGCGGCAGCCGAGCGACACGGCCGCGCCGATTTCGCGCGCGAGCGCCTGCATGTGCGGCCGCGCGAGATCGATCGTCCCCGAGCCGGACAGCAGCGCGTAGCCGAGCGACAGCACGCCGGCGTCGAGCGCATACTTTCCGAGCGTTTCGTCATAGCGCAGGTAGCCGAGCACGGTCAACGTGTATGCGAGCCGGTTCACCGTCGCCTTCGGCAGCCCGGTGCGCTCCGCGAAATCGCGATTGCCGAGCATCGTCTCGCCGGGCCGGAACGCGCGCAGCAGGTCGAGCCCGCGCGCGAGCGCAACGACGAACTTGCGCTCGTCGATCGTGGTTTCGTCGATGGTTGAAAGTGTCATCTGATGCTACACTGGGTTCGTTTTGCAAAACATTGTTCCGCACAGCGGAACTCCAGTCAAGCGAACTTTAGACATCGGGCAAGGCGTCGAAGCGCCAACCCGGGACGACCGCAAAGCATGGAATCAGGCAAAGCGCTGAATCCGCCGACTCTGACCAACCGCGAAGCACGAGGCAGAGCAAGCGGCGAAGCGCCCCGACAGGAGATGACACGATGAGCGCTGCAACTTTTCATTGGGACGATCCGCTGCTGCTCGACCAGCAACTGACCGAAGAGGAGCGGATGGTGCGCGACGCCGCGCACGCGTACGCGCAGGACAAGCTCGCGCCGCGCGTCACCGAGGCGTTCCGGCATGAGCGCACCGACATCGAGATCTTCCGCGAAATGGGTGAAGTCGGCCTGCTCGGCCCGACGATTCCGGAGGAATACGGCGGCCCGGGCCTCAATTACGTCAGCTACGGCCTGATCGCGCGCGAAGTCGAGCGCGTCGACTCCGGCTACCGCTCGATGATGTCCGTGCAGTCGTCGCTCGTGATGGTGCCGATCTTCGAATTCGGCTCGGACGCGCAGAAGCAGAAATACCTGCCGAAGCTCGCGACCGGCGAATGGATCGGCTGCTTCGGGCTGACCGAGCCGAACCACGGCTCCGACCCGGGCGGCATGGTCACGCGCGCGAAGAAGGTACCTGGCGGCTATTCACTGTCCGGCGCGAAGATGTGGATCACCAACTCCCCGATCGCCGACGTGTTCGTCGTGTGGGCGAAGCTGGAAGAAAACGGCAAGGACGCGATCCGCGGCTTCATCCTCGAGAAGGGCTGGAAGGGCCTGTCGGCGCCGGCGATCCACGGCAAGGTCGGGCTGCGCGCGTCGATCACCGGCGAGATCGTGCTCGACGAAGTGTTCGTGCCCGAAGAGAACCTCCTGCCGAACGTGAGCGGCCTGCGCGGGCCGTTCACGTGCCTGAACTCGGCGCGCTACGGGATCGCCTGGGGCGCGCTCGGCGCGGCCGAATCCTGCTGGCACACCGCGCGCCAGTACGTGCTCGACCGTCAGCAGTTTGGCCGGCCGCTCGCCGCGAACCAGCTGATCCAGAAGAAGCTCGCCGACATGCAGACTGAAATCACGCTCGGCCTGCAGGGCGTGCTGCGTCTCGGCCGGATGAAGGACGAAGGCACGGCGGCCGTCGAGATCACGTCGATCATGAAGCGCAACTCGTGCGGCAAGTCGCTCGACATCGCGCGGCTCGCGCGCGACATGCTCGGCGGCAACGGCATCTCGGACGAATTCGGCGTCGCGCGCCACCTCGTGAACCTCGAAGTGGTCAACACGTACGAAGGCACGCACGACATCCACGCGCTGATCCTCGGCCGCGCGCAGACGGGCATCCAGGCATTCTTCTGATCAAACGCGCGTAACGCGCGGCGCCCGCGCGCCGCATGCGCTGAAATGACACGGCCCGCCCGGCATCGCTGCCGGGCGGGCCGTTTTCATCGGTGCGCGCGTCACGCGCGGCCGATGCTTACTTGTTCGGCTGCGGCGTGAGGCGCAGGTACGGACGCACTGCGTTGAAGCCCTTCGGGAAGCGTTTCTTCAGTTCTTCCGGATCCTGCAGCGACGGCACGATCACGACGTCGTCGCCGTCCTTCCAGTTGCCGGGCGTCGCGACTTTGTAATTATCGGTCAGTTGCAGCGAGTCGATCACGCGCAGCACTTCGTCGAAGTTGCGCCCGGTGCTGGCCGGATAGGTGATGATGAGCCGCACCTTCTTGTTCGGGTCGATCACGAACAGCGAGCGTACCGTCAGCGTTTCGTTCGCGTTCGGATGGATCATGTCGTACAGTTGCGAGACCTTGCGGTCCGAGTCGGCAATGATCGGGAAACCGACGACCGTCGACTGCGTTTCGTTGATGTCGTTGATCCAGCCTTTGTGCGATTCGACGTCGTCGACCGACAGCGCGATCACCTTCACGTTGCGTTTCTCGAATTCGCCCTTCAGCTTCGAGGTCAACCCGAGCTCAGTCGTGCACACCGGCGTGTAGTCGGCCGGGTGCGAGAACAGGACGCCCCAGCTGTTGCCGAGCCACTCATGAAACTTGATCGGGCCCAGGCTCGTTTCCTGCTCGAAATCCGGTGCGATGTCACCAAGACGCAGACTCATGATGTTGCCTCCTCGAACGATGCTGGTTGAAACCGCGCGCTGGATGGCGCGGGACAGTCCATCAGCTTACGGGAAGCAATGGGCCGTGCGAACGATTATTCCGTTTGATATTCATACTTTTTTGTCATTTTTACCCTGCGTCGAAGCAGGCCTGACGGCGGCGATAGAACTTTTTGCACGGTTTGCGGCTCTGTTGAAGATTACGAGTCGTTTAACATGCGGTATCGCACCACCGCCGTGTGTTCCCGGCTCGCCAGCAGGCAGGGGTTTCGTTACGATGTGAACCTGCAGCATGACAGCATGAAGGGAGTTGCAATGTCGGAAATCAACAAGGAGAAACTGATGTCGGATATCAAAACCGTTCTCGCGGACGCCGAGGATCTGCTCAAGCAAGCTGCGAGCAGCACGGGCGACCGTGCGGCCGAACTGCGCGAGAAAGCCATGTCGCGTCTGAAGCAGGCCAAGGAAAAGGCAACCGACGTTCAGGTCGTGGTGGTCGAGAAGGGCAAGAAGGCGGCCCGCGCGACCGACGATTACGTGCATGAGCATCCGTGGACGTCGATCGGCGTCGCCGCCGGCGTGGGCGTGCTGATCGGTCTGCTGATCAACCGCAAGTAACGCGCTCAGCGCCGTTCCGACCCATGTGCCGCACGGTGCGGCGCATGGGTGCCGAAGCTGCCGGTGGTTCGCCACCGGCCGGCTTTGACCTAGCCGCTTACTGCGCGCGCAAGCGCCTTATCCATGACGACAGACACTCACCCGCAGCCGTCCGGCCAGGGACCGCTGCGCCGCCTCGTCGGCTCAGCGATCGGCCTGCTGCAAACGCGCCTCGAACTGGTCGGCATCGAGCTCGCCGAGGAGAAGGAACGCCTGATGGGCGTGCTGTTCCTCGGGCTCGCGGCCATGATGCTCGCGACGATGGCGCTGATCAGCCTGACCGTGCTCGTCGCGATCGCGTTCTGGGACACCTATCGCTGGCAGTCGCTCGCGGGCATTACCGCGCTGTACACGATCGCCGCCCTCGCGTGTGGGCTGAAGGCGCGCTCGGGCCTGCGCGAAGCGCCGACCGTGTTCGAGTCCACGCTCGCCGAGCTCGAGAAAGACCGCGAAATTTTCCGCGGCAAGTCGTGAACGCAGTCGTGTTCGCCCCTCTCACCTACTTCGCCGACGCGCCATGAGCCAGAACGTCACGGGCCATTCCCCCCGCCCCCATTCGTCGCGATCGCACTGGAGCGCGTCGCAGCATCGCGCGCTGCGCAAGGAACTGCTGATCCTGCGCTCCGAGGTCGAGCGGCTCGAGCTTGCCGAAGCCGCCGCCGACGTGCGCCACGCCGTCACGCGCTTCAGCTGGCTCAAGATGTTCATTCCCGGCCTGTCGGGCGGCACGTTCGGCCAGTCCGCCAAGAACCTGAACGCGAGCCTCGGTCACCTCGTGAACCAGTATCCGATGTTGAGTTCGCTCGCATCGCTCGTGCTGGCGAAACCCATCCGCTCGCTTCTGCGCGCGAGCGCGGGCCCTGCGCTGAAGTGGGGCACCGTCGGCTTCGCCGCGTGGGAGGTTTATCGGATCTGGAAGCAGTCGCGCGAGGAGCGCGCAACGACCGTCAACGACGACTGATCCGTAACGACAAACGCGCACGGCTCTGGGCCGTTGCGCGTTTTCCGCGCGCCTTCCAGCGGTTGCCGCGGCGGCAGCAGCAGCCAGACGGCGACGGCGGCGGCGGTGATCAACGCACGCCCCAGCATGTGCGCGCCTGCGCATCGGCCTCGCCATCAATCGATCCCGCATTGCCTTTCGTCCCGTCCGAACGCAGCGTGAATGCGCCGCACGCGTCGTCGCGCATCGGGCCCGCATCGAGCGGGCTCGCGACGAGTTCATAGACGATCGCGGCATCGTCGCCGACCGATCGCCGCAGCGCGACGCGATAGATCGCCGCCCCGTCCGGCGGCGCCTGCGCATAGGCGTCCGGCAAGCTCTGCGGCGGTGGGCCATCGAGCATTTCGAGATATTGGGCTGCACGATACAGCGCGGCCACCGCGGATGCGCGATGCATGCGCGCGACATGCTCGCGATACGACGGAATACCCCACCCGGCGAGTACGGCGACGATCGCGAGCACGATCATCAGTTCGAGCAACGTGAACGCCGCCGCTCGACGCTTCAGCGCAGGCCCTTTCATCGATGCACCGCCGCGACGCGACGCCAGCGCTGCGCAACGATGCGTCCGTCGCGCAGCGCGACCTGGCTCTGCAGCCAGACCACGCTCGACGCATGGCCGCCGACGCCGCGCGCGGTGACGAGGTACGCACGACTATGTTGCGGACCGACGCCTCGCCAGGCTTCGATCAGGCAACGCGGCGGTTGCGCCGCCATCGGCCAGGACGCGAACGGGGCGAACGCTTCGGCGGCACCCAGCGCAGGCGTGCGTCGCCACGCATCCGGCTCGACGGATGATGCGGGTTCGTCCAGGTACGGCGCCCCGCCGCGCAGCAATCGCGCTGTGCAGGCCGCCAGTGCTGCATCGGCCGCGTGGAATGCGATCAGCCGGTCGGACAACGCCCGTGTGCGGCGCGATTCCGTCAGTGCGGATTCGAACCACGTGCCAGTCAGCGCGGCGACCGCCGCACCGACCGCGATCACGGCAGGCAGCGCAAGGCCCGCGTCGCGACGCCAGCTTCGAGTCGCGGACGGAACGCGGGCGCGCGTCGCGCCGCCGCTCAACATGAAGCCTCCGCCGCGCGCTGCATGTCGCAGGGCACCAGGGCGCCCCGTCGTGCATGTCCTGCAGCGATTCGCATCGCAAGGTCACCGATGAACCCGTTTGCGTGAATCATCGCAACGCCTCGTGGGCCGTTGCCGCGTCACGAACAGGATCGGCGAATGCGATCGCGGAATTCCGCAACGCGACGATTCGATGCAGCACGAGATTCGCGCGACCCTCCGGCGCAACGGCCGTGCGGCCGTCGCAATCGACATGACGCGCGGCCTCGGGCATCGGTTCGCCACGCGCCCGCACGCACACATGCACGGCGACGACATCGCGCCAGTCGTCGGCGCCCATCGCCTGTGCATCGACGAACTGTGGACCGTCGCGACGCAGGTAACGCACGCGCAGTTGGTCGATCCCGGACACGACGGGTTGCGGCGTGCCCGGACGCCCGCTTCCCTCGCAGTACAGTTCGGGCTCGCCCGTCGACGGGCTGACATGCGCGTCGAAACGGTTTTCCACGAGCGGCCGCTCACCCGGGGCGCCGACACCCTGCCCGAGACAATCCGACACCTGTGCGCTGCTGGTCGGCCACGTCGATACGGGATCGCCGACATACCGGACCAGCACCGCATCGGACGCCGCGCGCACGGCTTCGCAGCGCACCTGCGCGCCATCGCCTCGCACGCGGCCCGCTGAACAGCCGAACACCGGCGGCAACGACGACGCGCCTTCGACATCGAGCGGCCGAAACCCGGCCATCTGGATCTGCTGGCCGATCAGCATCAGTGCGGTCGCGGCCGCATCGCGCATCCGGAATCCGTCTTCCGCCCGCCGCTGCGCGACGCGCTGCGCGTGATACAGCGCACCGGCCGTGGCAAGCACGAGCAGACCGACGATCATCGCGATCAGCACTTCGAGCAGCGTATGCGCGCGGCTGCGGCGATCAGCGTTCAACGGCATCGACGTCGACCTCCCGAAACGGAATCCGTACGCACGACGGCGGCGTCACCGTCGCCCCCGCGCCTTCGCATCGCGTCGATACCGCCGCGCCCGCACCGCGCCAGCCGACAATCATGTAGCGGACACCGCCCGGCCCATGGTCGAGCGTCATCGCACCGCCCGGCAACGATGCAGCCGCGAGCGCCGCGATGCCGTCGTCGGCGCCTGCCGCTGCGTACCGGCGCTCGATACGTGCATCGGCGAGCCACAGCGCGCGTTCACGCCAGATCGTCGCCCGCTGTGCGCGCGTCATCGCAAGCTGGCTGCCGGCCACGGCCAGCATCACGACCGCAAGCAGCGCGACGGCCAGCACCGCTTCGAGCAGCGACGTGCCGCGCATCGATCGGCGCACGCGCTTCATGCCGCCTCGCAACGCCCGGCGGCGACGCGCGCCCGGCCGCCCGCCGCGATCCGGATACAACGCGACACGCGTGCGTCGTCGCCGGACAGCATGCGCTGCGGACGCAATTCGAAGCGCCGGATCCCGCCGATCACCTGCCCTGCCGGCGGCGCGAACGCCAGATCGTGCGCCACGCCCGCGACGGCAATGTCGGCATCGCGCGGATAACGCCGCAGCACGCGCGACTGTCCGTCGAACTGCCCGCTTACGATCCAGCCGCACGACCATTCCGCGGGGTCGCAGCGCTCGCCGGAACGCATGCAGTCGCCGTCGCGCCCGGCTCGGCACAGCGTGACGCGCACGCCGAGACGCGTCGCCTCGGTACGTGCGAACGACAGCGCACCGACGAGCGCGCGCGAGCGCGCATCCACCCGTTCGCGCATGTGCCATTGATTGAATGCGGGTGCTGCGAAAAGTCCGATCGACGCGGCCAGCGCGATCGCGACCATCAGCTCGACGAGCGTGAAGCCGCCGCAGCTGCGCATGCCTTTTTCGACGACCTGCCGGTGCAGTTCCATCGCCATCGCCCTCCGTCAACGTGATGCGACGACTGTAGCGACGCGAGCGAACGCGCGCCATTGGCCGAACGGCCGACTGGCGACATGCGATCGCGACCGACACAATCGGCGCGAATCGAACCCACGGAGAAGACGATGAACGGACGCAGCGCGTCAGCGCTTACGCGAAGGCTTGGAGGGGGACGCGCGACGGAACTCTTCGATCACGTCGGCAAATTCGGAGACGTCCTCGAACCGGCGGTAAACCGATGCGAAACGGACATAGGCAATCGTATCGAGACCGCGCAACTCATTCATCACGAGTTCGCCGAGCTTCTCGCTACGCACTTCCCGCTCGCCGGTAGCGAGCAGTTGATATTCGATGCGGGCGACCGCCGCGTCGATCGCGTCAGCCGCAACCGGCCGCTTGCGCAGCGCGAGTTGCATGCTGGCGACGATCTTGCGACGGTCGAATTCCGTGCGGCTGCCGTCCTTCTTCACGACGGCCGGCAGGTTCAGCTCGACCCGCTCGTACGTCGTGAAGCGCTTGTCGCAAGCCGAGCAGCGACGGCGCCGACGAATCGCGGCGCCATCTTCGGACACGCGCGAGTCGACGACCTGCGTGTCTTCATGCCGGCAGAACGGGCAGCGCATGCGGGATCAGCGATAGACCGGGAAACGCTTGGTCAGCTCGGCCACTTGCGTGCGCACGCGCTCGATCGTCGCTGCATCTTCCGGGTTCTCGAGCACGTCGGCGATCAGGTTGCCGACTTGCTCCGCTTCCGCCGGGCCGAAGCCGCGCGTCGTCATCGCCGGCGAACCCAGGCGGATGCCGCTCGTCACGAACGGCTTTTCCGGATCGTTCGGGATCGCGTTCTTGTTCACCGTGATGTGCGCAGCACCCAGCGCCGCTTCCGCTGCCTTGCCCGTGATGTTCTTCGCGCGCAGGTCCACCAGCATCACGTGGCTTTCGGTGCGGCCCGACACGATCCGCAGCCCGCGCTTGACCAGCGTTTCAGCCAGCACGCGCGCGTTCTCGACCACCTTTTCCTGGTACGCCTTGAATTCCGGCGACAGCGCTTCCTTGAACGCCACGGCCTTCGCCGCGATCACGTGCATCAGCGGGCCACCCTGGATGCCCGGGAAGATCGCCGAGTTGATCGGCTTCTCGTATTCCGACTTCATCAGGATCACGCCGCCGCGCGGGCCGCGCAGGCTCTTGTGCGTCGTCGTCGTCACGAAGTCGGCGTGCGGCACCGGGTTCGGGTACACGCCCGCTGCGATCAGGCCGGCGTAGTGCGCCATGTCGACCATCAGGTACGCACCGACCGACTTCGCGATCTTCGCCAGACGCTCGAAGTCGATCTTCAGCGCGAACGCCGATGCGCCCGCGACGATCAGCTTCGGCTTGTGTTCCTGTGCGAGCTGCTCGGCCGCGTCGTAATCGATGTCTTCCTGCTCGTTCAGCCCGTAGCTCACCACGTTGAACCACTTGCCCGACATGTTCACCGGCGAGCCGTGCGTCAGGTGACCGCCGTGCGCGAGGCTCATGCCCATGATCGTGTCGCCCGGCTTGAGCATCGCGAAGAACACGCCCTGGTTCGCCTGCGAACCCGAGTTCGGCTGCACGTTCGCGGCTTCCGCGCCGAACAGCTGCTTCACACGGTCGATCGCCAGCTGCTCGACCACGTCGACGTATTCACAGCCGCCGTAGTAGCGCTTGCCCGGATAACCTTCCGCGTATTTGTTCGTGAGCTGCGAGCCCTGCGCGGCCATCACGGCCGGGCTCGTGTAGTTTTCCGACGCGATCAGCTCGATGTGATCTTCCTGGCGGCGGTTTTCCTGCTCGATCGCAGCAAAGAGTTCGGGATCGACGTTCGCGATGGTGCTTTGGGCTCTGTCAAACATACGGTTTCCGTTAAGTGTGTACAGGTTGACCGGTGCGGCCGAGTACATTGCGTTGCTGGCGGGACCAGCTCGACGTGGCGGAAGAATCCGTATGACGCGAGGCAGGACAGCCACCGGCGATGCACGCAACGGCGCACAACGGCTGCCCAGGCGAACGGCAAAAACGGCGCCCCGCGCTTCACGGTGGGATGCTCCACCTTGAACCCGAAGGGTTCTATCGCCAGTCACGCAGGGGTGATGAGCGCGTTAGTGTATTGGATGCGTCATGAATAGGCAACCGCACGCCAGCAGCCCCGAAATAATAAGGGCCGGACTCCGCGCACCCGTGCCGCCATGCGTTGGCGCCTTGCCGCGGTGCGGCAATCTCAGTACGCTTGCGCGATACTATCCGCTACTTTGTTACCGACCAGGAGCAGCAATGATCGTGTTCGTCACAGGCGCGTCCGCCGGCTTCGGCGCCGCCATCGCCCGAGCCTTCGTCAAGGGCGGCCACCGCGTCGTCGCAACCGCGCGCCGCAAGGATCGCCTCGATGCGCTCGCGGCCGAACTCGGCGACGCGCTACTGCCGTTCGAGCTCGACGTGCGCGACCGCGCAGCCGTCGAAGCCGTGCCGGCCGCACTTCCCGCCGAATTCGCCGCGCTCGACGTGCTCGTCAACAACGCCGGTCTCGCGCTCGGCGTCGAGCCGGCGCACAAGGCGAGCCTCGACGAGTGGCAGACCATGATCGACACGAACTGCTCGGGCCTCGTGACCGTCACGCACGCGTTGCTGCCCGGAATGATCGCGCGAGGGCGCGGCCACATCTTCAATCTCGGCTCGGTGGCCGGCACCTATCCGTATCCGGGCGGGAACGTATACGGCGCAACCAAGGCTTTCGTCAGACAATTCAGCCTGAACCTGCGCGCCGACCTGATCGGCACGCCGTTGCGCGTGACGGACATCGAGCCGGGCCTGTGCGGCGGCACGGAGTTTTCGAACGTCCGCTTCCGTGGTGACGACGCAAAGGCGGCCAATGTCTACCAGAACGTTCAGCCGCTCACGGCCGAGGACATCGCCGACACGATCTACTGGATCGCGACGCGCCCCGCGCACGTCAACATCAACACGATCGAGATGATGCCGGTCGCCCAGGCGCCGGCCGGCCTCACGATCCATCGCGGCTGACCTGTCCGAGCGCCGCCGCGGGCATGGCTCGAGCCGGCCCGCGGCGTGCTGCGACGTACTACATTCCGTTACGAATCGGTTACGAATCCGGCCTTGCCCTTCCGGTAGAATGCGCGCCATGACTCAGCCTACCCGCTCCCCGGACGCGCCCTCCGGCTTCACCTGGCCGGTACGCGTGTACTACGAGGATACCGACGCAGGCGGCATCGTCTTCTATGCCAACTACCTGAAATTCTTCGAACGCGCCCGCACCGAATGGCTGCGCGCGTGCGGCATCGACCAGCGTCGGCTCGCCGACGACACGGGCGCGATCTTCATCGTCCGCAGCACGTCGCTCGACTACCGCGCGCCGGCGCGACTCGACGACGCGCTGACGGTCACGAGCCGGCCCGGCCGCATCGGCCGCGCATCGGTGGAATTCACGCAGGAAGCCTGGCGTGGCGACACGCTGCTCGTCACCGGACACATTCGCCTCGGCTGCGTTGACCGCACCGGCATCCGGCCCGCGGCAATCCCGCCGGTCGTGCTCGACGCGCTGCAACGCGGGCCCGTCATCGATGCCGGGCAAACTGTACTGTCAACGAAGCTCGCATGAGCCCCGTTTAGACAAAGCCTATGAACTTGCCTTCCTGAATCGATACTAAGCAAGGTTCGGCGCCAGGGCTGGCCGGCGCGCCGCGCCGCACGCATGCCGTGCGCCCTCGCCGGGCACCCCCGATGGGACGTTACTCAAAACTCTATGAACACTTCTCAAGACCTGTCGATCATTTCCCTCGTGCTCAACGCGAGCGTGCTGGCCCAGGCCGTGATGGGGCTGCTGTTGCTGCTGTCGCTGATGTCGTGGACCTTCATTTTCCGCAAGTGGTTCGCGATTCGCCGCGCACGCGCGCAGACCGAACGCTTCGAACGGGATTTCTGGTCGGGCGGCGACCTGCAGGCGCTGTATCAGAGCGCGGCCAACAACCGCCATACGATCGGCGCGCTCGAGCGGATCTTCGAATCGGGGATGCGTGAATTCCTGAAGGCGAAGGAAAAGCGCCTCACCGATCCGGGCCTCGTGCTCGACGGTGCGCGCCGCGCGATGCGCGCGTCGTTCCAGCGCGAAATGGACGTGCTCGAAGCGAACCTCGCGTTTCTCGCGTCGGTCGGCTCGGTCAGCCCGTACATCGGTCTGTTCGGCACCGTGTGGGGGATCATGAACTCGTTCCGCGGCCTCGCGAACGTGCAGCAGGCCACGCTCGCGAACGTCGCGCCGGGCATCGCCGAGGCGCTCGTCGCCACCGCGATCGGCCTGTTCGCCGCGATTCCGGCGGTGGTCGCGTACAACCGCTACGCGCACGACATCGACCGCCTCGCGATCCGCTTCGAGACCTTCATCGAAGAGTTCTCGAACATCCTGCAGCGTCAGGCCCAGTAAGGAGCACGCCATGGCAGGAAGTCCCATTCGATCCAGCATGCGCGGCGGCCGCTCGCGCCGCGCGATGGCCGACATCAACGTCGTGCCGTACATCGACGTGATGCTGGTGTTGCTCGTGATCTTCATGGTCACGGCACCCCTCGTGGCCCCGTCGATCATCAATCTGCCGACCGTCGGCAATGCGGCGCCGCAGGAACAGACGCCGCCCGTCGTCGTCAATATCAAGGCCGACCGCACGATGAGCGTCAAGTACAAGGGCGACTCCGGCGCGACGCAGGAAGACACGATGTCCAAGGCCGAGCTCGACAGCTTCATGTCGGCCCGGCAGGCCGATCATCCCGACCAGCCGGTCGTGATCGCGGCCGACAAGACCGTGCAGTACGATGCGGTCATGACCGTGATGTCGGATTTGAAGGCGCGCGGCGTCAAGCGCGTCGGCCTCCTCGTCAAATCGCAATGAACCGGCAGCAATCTCCGCGCAGCAACGCGTACCCGTATCGGCCGCCTCGCGAGCGAGGCACCTGGCGCGCGTTCGCGCTTGCCGCGCTGATACACGTGCTGCTCGCGCTGTTCCTCTATCACGGCGTGCAGTGGCAGAACAGCACGCCGGCCGGCGCCGAAGCCGAGCTGTGGACCGAGGTGCCGGACGTGCCCGCGCCGCGGCCCGTCGTCACGCCCACGCCGCCCGCGAAGCTCGCACCGCCCCCTCCCCCGGTCCGGGACGAGCAGGCGGACATCGCGCTGCAGCAGAAGAAACGACAGCAGGAAGCGGCCGCGCGCGAAGCGCTGCTCGAACAGCAGCGCCGCGCGCAGCAGTTGAAGGCCCAGCAGGAGGAAGCCCGGCGCGAGCAGCTCGCGGCCCAGCAGGCCGCCGCGCTCGCCGCGCAGAAGGCCGCCGAACGCGACAAGCAGAAGCAGGCGGACAAGCTCAAGCAACAACAGCTCGTGGAGCAGCAGAAGCTCGAACAGCAGAAGGCCCAGCAGCAGAAACAGCAGCAACAGAAGCAGGCGCAGCTGGAAGCCCAGGAGGCGGCGAAGGCCAAGGCCGACGCGGCCGCGAAGGCGAAGGCGGAAGCCCAGGCGAAGGCGAAGGCCGAAGCGGCTGCGCACGCGAAGGCCGATGCGGCGGCGAAGGCGAAGCTCGACCGCGAACGGAATGCGCGACTCGCGCAGATGCAGGGCCTGGCGGGTGCCGGCGAAGGCGGCGGCCAGGGGCTTGCGAAAAGTGGCACCGGCACGGGTTCCGGCGGCAATGCCGCGTCGCCCGGCTATGCCGACAAGGTGCGCCGCCGCGTGAAGCCGAACATCGTCTGGGGCGGCGAGCGTGCGGGGCTCACGACGATCGTCAAGATCCGCTGTACGCCTTCGGGCGACCTGCTGAGCGTGTCGGTCTCGCGGCCGAGCGGCAATTCGGGGTGGGATCAGGCGGTCGTCAATGCGATCCAGGCGTCGGTTCCGTTACCGCCCGATACTGACGGTCATACGCCGTCCAGCATTACGATTACCTTCAAGGCGGCAGAGTGAGCGCAAATGCGCTTACACTCCGTGCGTCGCTGCCGGACGGGAACGAATCGGGTATTTTTACTGTCTCTGCGGTTGCGCAGCGATCCAAGTCACATGGGAAGCAGAAGCATGAGATTGATGACGAAACTAGGTTTCAGGGCACTCGTGGCCTCGTGTCTGATTGCGGCCGGCGGCGCCGCTAACGCGCAGGTCAACGTGTTGATCACCGGCGTCGGTTCGACCCAGTTCCCCATCGCCACCGCGAACTTCGCGAACGAGGCAGGCCTGCCGCAGCAGGTTACGTCGATCGTCCGCGCGGATCTCGCGCGCAGCGGCAAATTCACCAACATCGATGCGGGCAGCACGCCCGTGCCCGAGACCGCTTCGGTGGATCTCGGCGCATGGAAGGCCAAGGGCGCGAACGCGTTCGTCGCCGGCAGCGTGAACCGCGAGGCGAACGGCCAGTACAAGGTGAACTTCATCCTGTACGACACCGTGAAGCAGCAAAGCCTCGGCGGCCTGTCGCTGACGGCCACCGACACGACGCTGCGCACGGCCGGCCACAAGATCGCCGACTACATCTACCAGAAACTGCTCGGCGTGCGCGGCGTGTTCGCCACGCGCCTGTCGTACGTGATCAAGACGGGCAACCGCTACCAGCTGCAGATCTCGGATTCGGACGGCCAGAACGCGCGCATCGCGCTGTCGAGCACCGAGCCGATCATCTCGCCGGCGTGGTCGCCGAGCGGCACGAAGGTCGCGTACGTGTCGTTCGAGCGCAAGAAGCCGATCGTCTACATCCACGACCTGCCGACCGGCCGCCGCTACATGGTCTCCGACCAGAAGGGCAACAACAGCGCGCCGGCGTGGTCGCCGGACAGCAACACGCTCGCCGTCGCGCTGTCGCTGACGGGCAATACGCAAATCTATACGGTCAATGCGAACGGCGGCGGCCTGCGCCGTCTCACGCAGAGCAGCTCGATCGACACCGAGCCGTACTACTCGCCGGACGGCCGCTGGATCTACTTCACGAGCGATCGCGGCGGTGCGCCGCAGATCTACCGGATGCCCGCGCAGGGCGAAAGCGCCGGCGCGGCGCAACGCGTGACCTTCACCGGCAGCTACAATACGAGCCCGCGCATCAGCCCGGACGGCAAGCTGCTCGCTTACATCTCCCGCACGGGTGGGGGCTTCAAGCTGTACGTTCAGGATCTGCAAACCGGCGCGGCGAACGCGATCACGAATACCAATCGCGACGAATCGCCGAGCTTCGCGGCAAACGGCCAGTACCTTCTCTACGCGACCCAGTCGGGTGGTCGCAACGTGCTGGCAGCTGTGCCCTCCGACGGCAGCGCGCCGCCTCAGATCCTGTCCGTCCAGGGCGGCTCCGTTCGCGAGCCGTCGTGGGGGCCCTTCATGCAATGACCACAAGGAGAGTAACCATGATGTCGAATAAAGCTCGTCTGGCCCTGGCCGTGATGATGATCAGCGCGCTCGCAGCGTGTAAGTCGGGCGTGAAGCTCGACGACAAGGCCAACGCTGGTGCGGTGAGCACACAGCCGAGCGCCGACAACGTCGCGCAAGTGAACGTCGATCCGCTGAACGATCCGAACAGCCCGCTCGCGAAGCGCAGCATCTACTTCGACTTCGACAGCTATTCGGTGAAGGACGAGTACCAGCCGCTGATGCAGCAGCACGCTCAGTACCTGAAGAGCCACCCGCAGCGTCACGTGCTGATCCAGGGCAACACCGACGAACGCGGCACGAGCGAGTACAACCTCGCGCTGGGCCAGAAGCGTGCGGAAGCTGTCCGTCGCGCGATGGCACTGCTCGGCGTGAACGACTCGCAGATGGAAGCCGTGAGCCTCGGCAAGGAAAAGCCGCAAGCATCGGGCCACGACGAAGCATCGTGGGCGCAGAACCGTCGCGCCGACCTCGTCTACCAGCAGTAAGTAACGGAAGAGTTGCCGTATGACGCACTGTGTAACCTGGCTGCGCGTTGCCGCAGCATTCTGCGTCGTCGGCGCGGCGTGGTCGGCCGCGCCGGCGCACGCCGGCGTGTTCGACGACAACGAGGCGCGCCGCGCCGTGCTCGATCTGCGCAGCAAAACCGACAACCTGGCGAGCCAGTTGTCGGCCGCCCAGCGTACGATCCTCGACCAATCCGGCCGTCTCGACCAGCTGAACCAGCAGGTCGCGACGCTGCGCGGCGAGAATGAGGACCTGACGAACCGGCTGACGACGCTCGAACGGCAGCAG
Source organism: Burkholderia sp. 567 (assembly GCF_040545115.1). NCBI lineage: Bacteria > Pseudomonadati > Pseudomonadota > Betaproteobacteria > Burkholderiales > Burkholderiaceae > Burkholderia > Burkholderia sp. 567. The sequence continues at coordinate 250,665 of NZ_JBEPLG010000001.1, read as the reverse complement.
AAGGAGTACTACCAGGATCTCGACACGCGACTCAAGAAGTTCGAGCCGCAACAGGCGACGATCGATGGTGTCGAAGGCACCGTGCAGCCGGGTGAAACGGATGCGCTCAATGCGGCGCAGCAGCAGTTCCGCAACGGCAACTTCAAGGCTGCCGCGGCATCGTTCCGCAGCTTCATCGCGAAGTATCCGCAGAGCCCGTACCAGCCGACCGCGCAGTACTGGCTCGGCAATGCGCAATACGCGCTGCGCGACTATCGCGGCTCGACCGCGACGTGGCAAACGGTCGTGAGCAAGTATCCGCAGCATCCGCGCGCGGCCGACGCGCTCGTCGCAATCGGTACGAACCAGCTCGAGCAAGGCCAGAAGGCGGCCGCTAAGAAGACGTTCGAGCAGGTCGTGTCGCAGTACGCCGGATCGAACGCTGCGCAGACCGCGCAGGGCAAGATCGAGAGCATCAAATAAATTAGCGTGCCAGGTTGTTGACTGACCTGAAATTCGCCGCTATAATTTTTTGCTCTTTAGGTCGTTGGGCGAGTTGTTAGCGCAACGGGCTGACAAGTTTCAAGAACGTGGGGTGGTAACTCAGTTGGTTAGAGTATCTGACTTTTAATCAGAGAGTCGAGGGTTCGAGTCCCTCCCACCCTACCAACTATCTTCGATAGTGCAAATTAAAGCCTCCCAAGTGGAGGCTTTTTTGCGTCTGTCGCATCCGTATCGCCGCGGCATCCCGGTGATGTCTGCAACACACTCAGCCGCCCCCTCCCGACTCCGCTACCGGACAGGGCACGCACCGTGCCCCGCCCGTGCATCAGCGCACGCTCACGTTGCGCAGTACGTCACCATATCCCGTGTACAGATTGCCGTCGGGCAGCAACTGCCGCTGCGCAAGCTGCCGATGCACGACTGGCAGGTGATGGAACGGCATCCGAGCGAACAGGTGATGTTCGATATGAAAATGAATCGCGTGCGGGCCGAACAGGAACGTCTGCCACGAACGCCGGACGATCGTGCGCGCGTTGCGGCTCTGGTCGGCACAGGCCGGCAGCCCCGCATGCTCGAAGATCGCGCGCACGTGCCCGGCGAGCGGCAGCAGCGTGACGGACGGCACGATCCACAACGTGACGTACAGCAGCGGATGCCCAGCCCATGCGAGCGCCCCGAACAGCACACCGTTGGCGGCCAGCATCGACGCGACTTCCCACGCGGCGTACGCACGCGACTTCCCGACCTTCGGCATTGCATGCGCAAACTCGCCGCGGGCGAGCTTCACGACGCTCGTCACGTAGCCGATCCCGCATGCATACGCGAGCAGGCGGCCGATCAGCCGCCCGCGCGTCACCGGATAGTCGTGCACGCCGAACAGCAGCGCTACGGGATCGTCCGGCTCCATCGGTGCGCGATGGTGTTTCAGATGGCCGGCACGATACGTCCGCAGCGACAACCACAGCGGGCCGGCCGCGAACAGTTGGCCCAGCGCGTCGTTGACGCGCCGGTTCCGCGCCAGCAAACCGTGCGCACCTTCGTGCATCATGACCGCGAGCGCAAGCTGGCTGCGCGCGATCACGATCGCTGCCAACGCGTACACGAGCGGATGCGCAAACGCGATCGCAACCGCGAACGCGGCGGCAATCATCAGCCAGTCACCTGCCAGCGCTGCGCCGACGCGCGATGCGCTCACGCGAAACAACGCCGGATCGGGCACGAACCGCGCAAGCCCGGCATTCGGCCCGGCTTGGTGAACACGGGTATCCGTCACGCGAACCTCCCGCGCAGCGATCGCCGCTCGACCCACAGCGCACTGACCATCGCGAGTGCCACGCCGCCCAGCACATCGGCCACCGTATGCTGCTTGAGCGTCAGCGTCGACGTGCAGATCAGCAGGCCGACCGCCACGGTCACGAGCCGTCGCCGGTCCACCAGCATCCGGCAGGCAAGGCACGTCACCGCGACATGCAGGCTCGGAAAACCATTGGCCGCGAGATCGAGCCGCCACATGCGCGCGAGACGGTGACGCACGAACGTGTTGCCGATCTCCGCGACGTCGGGCCGCGGCACGGCCTCCGGAAACAGCAGGAAACACACGACACCGAGCACGAACGCGATCAGCACGGCCTCCTTGAACGCGGCGAACGCGGGCGGCCGCGCATACGCAGCAAGCGCAATCACGAACGGGAAGAAGCCGACATAGACGAACCACGACCACGCGATGAACGGAATCCGCGCATCGATCGACGTGGCAAACACGTAGCGCGGCGTGACGCTACGCTCCAGCAGAAAGAAGATCGCGAGGCCGGCTGCCATGCCGAACGTCGCGGCCAGCATCTGCCGGATGTCGGGCCGGCGATCGTCACGAAGCGACAGCGCATTCATCGTGGTGCCGGCGCCTCGCATCGCGTCTCCCTATCGGCCACCTTCGCATGCGGACACAACGCGAGAAGGCGTGACGTCCATGCGTCGACGCGCGCACGTGCTTGCTCACGGCCGGCGATCGTCCCTGCCCGCGTACCGGGATGGCGCATCAGTTCGGCTGCAGCCTGCCCGACTTCCCGCCGGAACGCGGCCGCGTCGCCGCGCCACGTGACGACGCGATGCACGAGTTGCAGTTGCGCGGCGCGCGCGGCGTTGCTCGCCTGCTCGGGCTGATCGGACTGCACGAGCAGGATCGGGCGGTGATACACATGCGCGATCGACAGCGCGGCCATGCCGGGTGCCGACACGATCAGCGGAGCATGGGCGGCGCGCGTCACCCAGTCGGCGTCGACACCGGTCCAGCCGTCGTGCCCGGCATAGCCCTCGCCCACGCGATGGGTGGCGAGCCCCGCGTCGCGCATGCCGGCGGACAACGCATCGGCGAGCGCGATATCGCGAAAGTGCGGGTTCAGATAAATGGCGGCTGCGGCCGGCTCCGAAGCAGGCCGCTCGGCGACGATCGGCACCGGCGTCGGCAGCCGGCAATGCGTGCGCGATCGCCGGACGTCATCGGCGGCATCGTATGCAAAATCGTGTTCGATGCAGCATCGCGCCGAATCGATCTGCCAGTCGACGATCCGTGCAAATGCACGCGCCAGTGCGCGCGGCAGACGTGCGTCGAAATTCGCGGTCAACGCGCGGCGCAGGCTGCCGCCGTATACGTGGACGATGCGGCGTCGCCAGCCCGGCATCGCGCCCATGAACAACAGCGCCGGATGAAACGAGTCGTTGATCACGAGATCGGCATCGCGGACGATCGCACGCAGCCGCGCGATGTCACGCGGCATGCGCGTCGGCCTGAACACGTAGTGCGCGACATTGCGATCGGTCGCGTCGCGCAGCATGTTCTGCCGTTCGTCGAACTGCACCGCGTAGTGACGGGACAGCACGGCCGCGTCGATGTCGAACGCAGCCAGGAACGCCTGCCCCGCATCGGACGTCGTCAGCACGGCGACCTGCGCGCCGGCCGCACGCAGCGCATGCACGAGCAGTTGCGCGCGCATCAGGTGGCCGCGTGCGTCGGCCGTCGCGAGATAGACGATCCGCGGCATCATGCGCGCGGACGAAGCGACTGGAACCAGCCGGCCGCGACCATCGCCAGCGCGCCCGTCACGCCGAAACCGGCTTCGATCGCGCGGATCTCGTTCAGCAACGCGGCGAGATGCGCTGCCTCGGACGGCGCAACCAGACGGCGCAGCGTGTCCGAGCAGAGCCGGACATGCCGCGTCTCGTCGGCGAGCACGCGCGAGAGCAGCGGGTACAACGGATGTACATCGCCGATCGTCGCGCAGTGACGCGCGAGCACACGCATCGCCATCTGTTCCGCACACAGGCCCGTCGCATAGGCCGGCACGAGCACGCCTTGCGAGAAATGCGGTGCATGGCGCTGCGCGAGCCGGCGCCATCGCATGATCTTGCGCCGGCTCAACCAGTCGGGCTCATGCGGTGCAGTCGACGGCGCGACACCGCGCTCGCGCAGCGCATCGGCGAACGCCGCGGCGTGGCGACGCTCGTCCGCGAGGTGCTGCTCGATCCGCGGCGCAAGCCAGTCCGGTGGCCGTCCGGTCCAGTCCTCGTGCAACGCGCACTCAGTCGCTTCCTCGCCGATCAGGTACATGCGCAGCACCCAGCGCTCGCCATGCACGCTGCGATGCAACTGCCGAATCGCGGCCCGCTTGAGGCGATCGACGAGGTACGCGCGCACCCGGGCCGCCCCGCGCGGCACGGGCGCATCGAGACAGTCGAAGCGTGCATCGTGCGCTGCCTGCGGCGACGCCGGCAGTTCGCCTGCCGCGCTCATGCCGGCTCGCCTCGTACAGACGCAGATTTCGTCGCTGCCGCCGCAGCACCGGCAGGATCGCGACGCCATCCGAGGATCAGGCCGATGAAGCTTTCCTGCATGAACGCGTGCGCGGATGCGGTCGCCCCCGCAAATGCTTCCTCGCGGCCGTTGACGCGCAGATAGCCGCTTCCGTCACGCGCGCCGAATTCGATCCGGTCGTTCTTCCTGAAGCCGCGCGTGCGCATGTCCTTCACCAGCGCGCTGCCGTCCAGGCCGAACAGGAACAGCTCGCGCCGGGCGACCCACACCGGAATGTGATTGCTCAACGCATCGAAACGAATCGTCCACGTGCCGGCTGCGAGTGCGCGATCGACGTCGGCATCGTGCGGCGCATTCGACGTAAAGCTCGCACGCGCGACCGACTTCGTCAGGCCGCCGACGCCAAGCCCAATCGTGATGTCATCTGCGGACGGCTGCTTCGGATCGGTCGCGCTCACCTTCACGAGATGCCGCGCGAGCCGCGATGCTAGCGACGGATGCGCGAACAGTGCCAGCGTTTCGTCCGGCGTGAGCACGTCGCGCTCGCCGTCGCCCTCCTTCACCCGCACGCGATACGGATCGATCCGGACATCGGTGAACGTGCCGTGCACGGGCGCATGGACGTACACGTCGCGGTCCCATTTCGCGCCGTCGCGACGCAGCAGCACATGCACGCTCAGCGGCACGCGCCGGCCGTCGCCGTCGACGCCCGTGCCCTGCAGCAGCACGTCGCCGAGTACGTCCTTCGTGCGGCGGGTCTCGTCGCTTGCGAAGACGATCGCGTGCGCATCGGTATCGATGCTCGCGTGAACGTCCGGCGCATCGAGCGCGACGCGATTGCAGTCCGCGGCGGCCGCGTTCGCGAACGGGCAGCCGCTTTGCGATGCGAAGTGGTAGATCCCGCGCCCCGCATGGTCGACCGGCGCGGCATGGACGCCGGCGCTGGCGGCAAACAGGGCGAGGCAGGCAACACGGGTGGCGAGAGAGGACATGGTCGTTGTCGGGATGGGTGCAGGATGTCGGCGTGCCATGGCCGCGCGATGCGCGGCACCGGCTCAGTGACGGTGATAGGAGAGCGCTTCGAGATCGCGCCGCGCCGATGCACGCCCGGCGAGACCGAAACCGCGCGCGAGCGCGCCGAGCGTATCGATGGCAGACGCGGCGATCGTGACGCCCACGGCCGCAAGATAGCGGGCAGCGCCCAGTCGCGGCAACTGCTGGCGATTCAGCGCGCGCAGGCTGTAGCCGAGCCGCATGGCCATCACGCAGAACGGGCCGAGCGGGCCGCTGCGGCCGAGCCACTGCCACCCGCGCGGCAGGTACGCGTTCACGAGATACGGCGTCAGCCCGACGCTGTCCTCGCCGCGCATCCAGCGCAGCTTCAGCGATTCGCGATGCGTGTCCGGCAGCCGATGCTCGGTGTGCGCGGCCGGCGCGAACTCGACGGCCACGCCGGCCGCCTGCATCCGCAGCCCCATCACCTGGCAATGCGCGCGATAGACGCCGTCGAGCGGCTCGTAGCGGAATCGTGCGAATACGTCGCGCCGGAACGCGACGTTGTTCGCGTAGAAATTGCGTGTCGCACCGTCACGCAGCGGGCTCGGGAAATACATGAAATCGATCGACGTCAGCGCGATGCCGAGCACGTTCGGCGCATAGCTGGTGCGCCCCGCCACCGCGGCGGGCGCATCGCCCGCTTCGCGCGCGAACGGTGCGAGCAGGTGCTCGAGCCAGTCGTCGGCCGGCCGGCAATCGGCATCGCCGAACACGACGATGTCGCAGCGGGCCGCGTCGACGTGGTCGAACCCGTCGTTCTTCGCATCGTAGTAGCCGGTGCTCGCGCCGATCTCGACGAAGTCGATCGGGCGGCCGGCCAGCGCGGCGATCTCCGCGCACGCATCGGCCGGCAGGCCGTCGTGCGTGATGATCCATTGCGCGAGTGCCGCGGGCGGTACGGTCTGCTTCGACAGCGCCGATACGAGGCGCTTCAGGCTGTCGACGGCCTGCACGAGCCCCGCGCCGCCGCGCAGGTTGTTCGTCTCCAGCACGAGCGCGGCCTGCGCCGCCACGGCGCGGGCCGCCGCGCGGGCGTGTCGCGTGGCTTCTGTGAAGTCTGGCATCCGGAATATCTCCATCGTCATGCGCACCGGCATGGATGAAACGAATGGGCGGGGAGCCCGCCGCGCATCGGCGAATGCGGGTCGCCCGCGACCGTCGTCGCAAAGCGGGCGGCCTGGAAGGCGCCCGCTTCGCATGCCGTCACTCCTGGACGGACGGCGCCGATTCGGCGTCGGGATAGCGTGGCTTCGCGTTCTGCAGGTCGCGCGTGTTCTTCTGCACGGCCACCGCACCGAACAGCGCGAGCACGAACGACATCGCGTAGAAGCCCTTCTCGCTCAATTGCAGCGTCGCGTTGAAGAGGCCGACGACCAGCAGCGCGATCGCGAGCAACAGCGCAACCCAGCTCAGCCCGTAGTAGATGCCCGTGACGGGAATGCCTTCCGCGCGGTCACGCACGCTCTTCTGCAGCGAGATTGCCGCATAGAGACCGAACACCAGCACGGTGAAGTAGTAGCCCTTCTCGTTGAGCTGCATGCCGGCGTTCCAGAGACCGATCAGGAATGCCGCGAAACCGGCGAGCAGCGCGGCCCACGACGCGGCCACGAACGCGAATGACGGCTGCTGGATGGTGGTCTGGTTCATTGCTTTGCCCTCTCTTTCTTCTTGTTCGAAATCGTTTTTCGTTGAACTGCGTTTCGCGCATGGTAGCAGCTTTGGCGCGTGCCACGACAGCCTCGCTTGCAGTCTTACATGCCGCGCTGCGCCCGCCGCCAGCGCCCCGGCGTCGTGCCGAGCACCGCGCGAAACGCCTTGCCGAACGCCGCCTCCGACTGATAGCCGACCGCCTGCCCGATCTCCGCCTGCCCGCGCTGCGTGTCCTGCAGCAGCGCGCACGCATGCATCATCCGGATCTGCGCGACGAACGCGCCGACGCTCATCCCGGCCTTCTCGCGGAAATGCCGCGCATAGGTCGCGCGCGACATCGCCGACGCCGCGCCGAGCGATTCGACCGTCCACGGTTTCGCCGGCGCCTGCAGCACGGCGTGGACCGACGGTCCGAGCCGCATATCGGCAGCCAGGGCGAGCCAGCCGGCCGGCACGCGCGCATCGCGACCGTACGCGCGCAACGCATAGGCGAGCAGCGCCTGTCCGAGCGCGTTCACGATCGCACGCGCACCCGGCTGCGCATTCGATGCCTCCGCGCGCAGCACGCTCGTCAGCAGTTGCAGCGACGCCAGCCCCGACGACGCCTCTCGCAGCCCGACGTGCAGCACGCGCGGCAGCGTGCGCATCAGCAATTCACCGGCCCCGCGTGCGTAGATGAAGCGTCCGCAAAGCAGGTCGACGCCCGCCTCGCCGTCATCCGCGGGATCGCGGTTCGACTTGACCGGCAGCACCGCGCCGCCTGCCGCGCGCGGTTCGCGCAGTAACGCGACCGACCTGGTGCCGCCCGCGCCTCCATCCGACAAATCGTGCGCGTCGCCCGCGGGCAGCAGCACGAAGTCGCCGTCGACGAGCCGCAGCGTGCGCCCGTCGGCGGTGCGCAACCGGCACGTGCCGGACAGCAGCAGATGAAACGCCGCCTCGCCGGGCGGCAGCGGGTCGTGCGGCATCGCGAACGGGCCGTCGAGCAGGCAGCGCACGTCGAGTTCGACATGGCTGCGGCCCAGCGACAACAGTTGACTCAACGCATCCATGAGACGTTTGCGCTAAAAATTGACACTCTAGCGTATCGAAACCCTCAGTGGGAGCGATCAGAATAGGCGCTGCATCGCCCGAGATCGCGGCATCCGCCGACCGACCCACCACTTCTCGAAAGGACGCATCATGCTGAACTGGAACGAATACCGGAAGGAACTCTCGACGCGCATCGGCGACATCGCCAAGCTGTCGCCCGACACGCTGGCCGGCTACCAGGCGCTGTCCGGCGCGGGCGCCAAGACGGGCCATCTCGACGCGAAGACGCGCGAACTGATCGCGCTCGCGGTGGCTGTCACGACGCGCTGCGACGGCTGTATCGCGGTGCATACGGCCGAAGCCGCGAAGCATGGTGCGACCAAGGAGGAAGTGGCCGAAGCGCTCGGCGTCGCGATCGCGCTGAACGCGGGTGCGGCGCTCGTCTACTCGGCCAGGGTGATGGACGCGCTCGGCGACTGACGCGCAGGGAGCATGAAGGGTGCGGCGCCCGCCGCATCCTTCATGGCTGAGCGGCCGATCGACCGGCGCTGCCGGCCGGCGGGTGCGCGGCGGGCGCGCATAACGGCGCCACGAACTCGGCTACCATGCGCGAAGACGCATCGCGAAGGAGCGCTCCATGTGCCGCTGGCTCGCCTATACGGGCAACCCGATCCATCTCGAGACCGTACTGTTTCGCGCGAAGCATTCGCTGATCGACCAGAGCCTGCATTCGGAACTGGGCGCGACGACCACCAACGGCGACGGCTTCGGTATCGGCTGGTACGGCGACCCCGACGAACTGCCGTTTCGCTACCGCTCCGTGCATCCCGCGTGGAACGACCGCAACCTGCGCGAAGCCGCGCGTGCGATCCGCTCGCGGATGTTCGTCGCGCACATCCGCGCGGCCACCGATACCCCCGTCCAGGAAACCAACTGCCATCCGTTTCGCCACGGCCGCTGGCTGTTCGCGCACAACGGGCTGATCCGCGATTTCCACAAGCTGCGCCGCGACCTGACGATGAAGGTCGACCCGGCGCTGTTCCCGACGCTCGAAGGCTCGACCGACTCCGAGCTGATGTTTCGACTCGCGCTGACCTACGGCCTCGAACAGACGCCGCTGCCCGCGCTCGAGCGGATGGTCGGCATGATCGAGGAAACCGCCGCGCGGTATCGCGTCGCCGAGCCGCTCAACATGACGATCTGCGCGACGGACGGCGACCGGATCATCGCGGTGCGCTACTCGAGCGAACGGCAATCGCGCTCGCTGTTCCACACCACGTCGTTCAAGCACCTGCACGAACTCTATCCGCACAATCCGCGCATCGCCGAAGCGGGCGACGACGCGTTCATGGTCGTGTCGGAGCCGCTCGTCGACCTGCGCGGGGCATGGGAGGAAGTGGCCGAAAGCACGGCGATCGTCGCGCAGGGCGCCGATGTGCAGCAGCGGCCGTTCAATCCGCGGCACACATGATGCGCCATTGGATTCGGTAGCTCGAGCACGTCAAGATGCGCGGCGAACGTCGAACTGAAAAATAACCGGCGAGTCGCGTTGATCGGATGCCGATTGCGGACCTGCGGCTTTTCACCAAGTGTGTGCGATTGTCTTTATGATCAACCGCGCGTCAATATTACCGAACGACTTCGCATTTTCAAAGCGGTCCGAAGTAAATCCGCGCTGTGTGTGGAGGCGAAGGAAATTCGGAACAACGCCTGCAGCAACTCGCCCCCAGTTCTTCAGACGTACCGAAATACAAACTTAATAGCCTTTCCCTCTCACACCGCTCGCGTGGTCAGATTTCACAATTGATATAGCGCGGCCGGGCATCCACGTGAAAGTCGTCGCCATTCATCTGATAAATCAGATGCGGACCAATACCCCGGCTCACTACCCACGCAGCGCGAATGGCGACAAGGCTGGAGGGCAATCAAGAGGGGAGACCTTACTCGGCTTCATTTCAATCTAGCTCGCGTTTTATTTCAAATTATTACCAGCATCCGAATCATTTTCAACAGCGCTATCCGACGACGACACCCATATGCGCATTGCGCTCATTCCCACACAAAGGAAGCAAGTTACAAATCCTGAAAAAGACGTTATAATCGCCCGACAAAACGAGCCGGATATCGACTCAAAATAAAGTAACCCCTCGATTTCCGGCACAATCGGCACCGAGATGACTCACGCTTTTAAGCACCCTCTTCCCATCAAACTGTCGGGCAGTCAATCCGCGCGTTCCGGTATGAAACAGGATAAAGTTTTTGTGGTATGGCTGACTGGAGTCTCCGGTGCCGGTAAATCCACGCTCGCGAATCTACTGAAGCAGCAACTCGATGCGCGCGGGCTCCGCACGTATCTGCTGGATGGCGATACGCTCCGTGACGGGCTGAATCAGGATCTCGGATTTGGCGATGCCGATCGTCGCGAAAATATCCGGCGGACGGCCGAAGTTGCCCGGTTGATGATGGATGCCGGCTTCATCGTGATCGCTGCCCTGATCTCGCCTTTCCGGGACGCGCGCAGTAGAGCTCGCGCGCGCTTTGCGCCCGGCACGTTTATCGAGGTCTTCGTCGACGTTGCGTTGGAGGTAGCGGAGGCGCGCGATCCCAAGGGGCTGTATGTGCTGGCGAGGCAGGGAGCCATCCCGCAATTCACCGGCATCGGCTCCGCCTATGAAAACCCGTTGTCCCCTGAAGTGCACGTGCGGACAGCGGAAACGAGCCCATCGGAATGCATCGCTACGATCATGCAGAAATTGCCCCTGGATACCGACGTCGGTGCGCCGTAAGCCGCCCCCGTTCAACGATCGTCAGCCCAGCATTCCTGCGAGCCGTAATGAGGCGATCGGCCTGCGGAAGTGCGGTCAACTACGGTGCTCGAATCGCATCCTGATCGAATCGAGCCCGCCCGGCAACCGGAGCGATCGAGCGCGATGCCTCGGCACCGCGGTAAAACCAAGTCGTTCGTAAAGGCTGCGCGCGCTCATTGCGGGTCAGCACGTCGAGCACGATGTCGCGACTGCCGTCGTCCGGCAGCGAGCGCATCGCGAAACAACGCGGTAACCACGTCCGTACCCCGCTGGCGCTCGTCGGTCGCGCAATGCGCGACGAGGATCTGCGAACGCTTCGGCGCCGGAATCTTCGTCTCGAGCGCCAGTCCGCGCAGCAACTGGCCGATCGTGCGGCGCACGCCGAAGAAGCGTGCCAGGGCCGACACGAGGTGAAGGTCGTCGAATACGTCGACGAAGCGCTGCAGGTCCGGATCTTCAGCAAAGTTGCCAGAGCAAACCAGCTCGGCTATAAAAGTGCGACCTTTTCCGCGCCGAGTATCCCGTCACCTCTCACCCCGGAGCCCCCATGCCGAACCTGGAAACCGCCCAGCAATTCCTGATGACCCGCGGCCTCGACCTCGGCCTGAACCTCCTCGCCGCAGTCGTCTTGTGGTTCATCGGACGCTGGGCGATTCGCCTCGGCACCCGCCTGCTCGGCAAGGTCGTGCGCCGCAGCGGCAAGGTCGACCCGACGCTCACCGACTACCTGACCTCGGTGGTCGGCGTGCTGCTGACGATCCTGCTGATCCTCGCGATCCTGCAGATCTTCGGCGTTCAGACCACGTCGTTCGCCGCACTGCTCGCCGGCCTCGGCCTCGCGATCGGCACCGCCTGGGGCGGCCTGCTCGCCCACTTCGCCGCCGGCGTGTTCATGCAGGTGCTGCGTCCGTTCAAGATCGGCGACGTGATCAGCGCGGGCGGCGTCACGGGCACGGTGAAGGAACTCGGCCTGTTCGGCACGACGATCATCACCGCCGACAACATCGTCACGATCGTCGGCAACAACAAGATCTTCTCGGACAACATCGCGAATTACAGCGCATCGCCGCATCGCCGCGTCGACCTGACCGCGAAGATCGCCAACAGCGTCGATGCCGTCGACGCGATCAACCGCCTGAAGACGCAGATCCAGGTGATCCCGAACGTGCTGAAGGTGCCGGCGCCGGACGTCGGCGTGCTGCAGTTCACGCCGGAAGGCCCGCTGCTGTTCGTGCGCCCGTCGACGCAGCCGGAGAATTACTGGCAGGTGTACTGCGATACCAACCGCGTGATCCTCGAGACGTTCCGCGACGCGCAATACCCGACGCCCGAAACGCCGCTCGCGCATCGCACTACCTGAACCGCACGGACGAAAAAAAAGCGTGGCGACCGCCACGCTTGTTACTGCGCCGAAGCGAAACGTGCCGGCTCAGCGCCCGCCCGTCTTGCGCGCATCGCCGGAGTGCCGCCCGCGCACCAGCTTCCACAGCGCGCCGAACGCGATCGGCACGATCGCCGCGCCGATCCCCACCAGCACGATCACGTTCAGATACTGGCGGATGAACGGGATATTGCCGAAGAAGTAACCGAGCAGCACCAGCAGCAGCACCCAGACCAGCGCGCCGATCACGTTGAACAGCTGGAAGCGTGCGAAGCTCATCGACGACGCCCCGGCGACGAACGGCGCGAACGTGCGCACGACCGGGATGAAACGCGCGAGCACGATCGTCTTGCCGCCGTGCTTGTCGTAGAACGAGTGGGTCTTCTCCAGCGCCGCGCGGTCGAGGAAGCGCTCGAGCACCGGGATATGGGTATTGAACACCTTCGGCCCGACCCAGCGGCCGATCACATAGTTCAAGGTATTGCCGGCAATCGCCGCGACCAGCAGCAGCACGATCAGCACGACGACGTTCATGTCGCCCGTCGCCCCGAACGCACCGCCGATGAACAGCAGCGAATCGCCGGGCAGGAACGGCAGCACGACGAGCCCCGTCTCGCAGAACACGATCAGGAACAACACCAGATACACCCATGCGCCGTACTGCCGGATGAAGTCGCCGAGGAACGCGTCGATATGCAGGACCAGGTTGACGAAATGAAGCAGCGTATCCAAATGCGATTCCTCGAAGGCGAAAAGGCCGTGGCGGCCGGAAAAAGCGGAAGCGCCCGCCAGACAAGGCGGCGCGCGGAACGGAGCCATCATACCGAAACTACCTTAAGGCTCCGTGAAAAAACGTAACCACCGGCGGCGCCGGCAGGCATCCGCCGCCTCGCTATAATTCCGCCATGTCCGAAATCACCGAAACGGCCGCGGGCGCCGCGCCCGCCGCGCGCCCGCTGCGCGCGATCCAGCCCCTGCCCGACCAGCTGATCAGCCAGATCGCCGCCGGCGAGGTCGTCGAACGCCCGGCGTCGGTCGTCAAGGAGCTGCTCGAGAACGCGATGGATGCCGGCGCGAGCACGCTGCGCATCGTGCTCGAGGAAGGCGGCGTCAAGCGCATCTCGATCACCGACGACGGCTGCGGGATTCCGCCCGACGAACTGCCGCTCGCGCTGATGCGCCACGCGACGAGCAAAATCCGCTCGCTCGAGGAGCTCGAGGCGGTCGCGACGCTGGGTTTTCGCGGCGAAGCGCTCGCGTCGATCGCGTCGGTCGCCGAGATGTCGATCACGAGCCGCACGGCCGACGTCGCCCATGCGACGAAGATCGACGCGACCACCGGCGCGCTGTCGCCGGCCGCCGGTGCGGTCGGCACGACGATCGAGGTGCGCGAGCTGTATTTCAACACGCCCGCGCGCCGCAAGTTCCTGAAAAGCGAGCAGACCGAGTTCGGCCACTGCCTCGAAATGATCCGCCGGGCGGCGCTCGCGCGGCCGGACGTCGCGATCTCGGTGCTGCACAACGGCAAGGCCGTCGAGCACTGGAACGCGACCGAACCCGCGCAGCGCGTCGCGAAGATCCTCGGCGACGGCTTCGCCACCGCGCACCTGCCGCTCGACGAGCAGGCCGGGCCGCTCGCCGTCTACGGCTGCGCGGGCCTGCCGACCGCGAGCCGCGGCCGCGCCGATCAGCAATACTTCTTCGTCAACGGCCGCTTCGTGCGCGACAAGCTGCTCACGCACGCGGTGCGCGCGGCGTATGAAGACGTCCTCCACGGCGACCGCTACCCGTCGTACGTGCTGTTCCTCGACCTGCCGCCCGAATCAGTCGACGTGAACGTGCATCCGTCGAAGATCGAAGTGCGGTTCCGCGATTCGCGCTCGATCCACCAGTACGTGTTCCACGCGGTCCAGCGCGCCCTCGCCCGCCATGCGGGCGCGTCGCCGGAAACCACCGCGGGCGGCCACGCCGCGCAACTGTCGCCGGCGCCGGGCGGCCCCGCGTCGTTCCTGAATACGCCGCTCGGCCTGGGCGCCGCCAGCGGCACCGGCGGCAGCGGCTTCTCGTCGCCGTCGTCATCCTCATCGTCGGCCGGCAACACGTGGATGCGCCAGGCGCGCATGACGCAGGGCACGCTGCCGGTCGCGCAGCCGCTCGCGCTCTACGACGCGCTGTTCGGCCGCAAGGACACGGGCGCCGGCACACCGGACGGCACGACCGTCATCGCGCACGATTCGGCGAGCGCGACGAACACGCCGCCGGGCTTCGTCGCGTCGCCGCTCGCGGCCACCGCGCACGACGAGCAGCCGCTCGGCTTCGCGCTCGGCCAGATCCACGGCATCTACGTGCTCGCGCAGAACGCGCACGGCCTCGTGATCGTCGACATGCATGCGGCGCACGAGCGGATCCTGTACGAACAGTTCAAGAACGCGCTCGCCGACCGCACGATCGCCGTGCAGTCGCTGCTGCTGCCGATCTCGATGACGGCGACGCCGGTCGAGATCGGCACGGTCGAGGAAGAGCGCGACACGCTCGAATCGCTCGGCTTCGACCTCGCGGTGCTGTCGCCGACGACGCTCGCGATCCGCGCGGTGCCCGCGCTGCTGAAGGATGCGGATCTTCAGTCGCTCGCGCGCGCGGTGCTCGCCGACCTGCACGCATTCGGCGGCTCGCGCGTGCTCACCGAGCGCCAGCACGAACTGCTCGGCACGCTCGCCTGCCACCACGCGGTGCGTGCGAACCGGCGCCTGACGCTCGACGAGATGAACGCGCTGCTGCGCCAGATGGAAGCGACCGAACGCGCGGATCAGTGCAATCACGGCCGGCCGACCTGGTATCAGCTCACGCTGAACGATCTCGACCGCCTCTTCATGCGCGGCCAATGAGCGCTTCACCGCAGTCCCGTCCGACGACGATCGCCTGCCTGCTCGGCCCCACCGCGTCGGGCAAGACGGCCGCCGCGCTGGCGCTGGCCGCGCGCCGCCCGATCGAGATCGTCAGTGTCGATTCGGCGCTCGTCTACCGCGACATGGATATCGGCACCGCGAAGCCGACGCGCGACGAACGCGCGCGCGTGCCGCACCATCTGATCGACATCATCGACCCGGCCGATGCGTATTCGGCGGCCGAGTTCCGTGCGGACGCGCTGCGCCTGATCGGCGAGATCGCCGCGCGTGGCCACACGCCGCTGCTCGCGGGCGGCACGATGCTGTACTACAAGGCGCTGACGCAGGGCCTCAACGACCTGCCGACCGCCGATCCGGCCGTACGCGCGGAGCTCGACGCCGACGCCGCGCGCGACGGCTGGCCCGCGCTGCATGCGCGGCTCGCGCAGGTCGACCCGGCGACGGCCGCGCGGCTCGCGCCGAACGATTCGCAGCGGATCCAGCGCGCGCTCGAAGTGTTCCTGCTGAGCGGTCAGCCGATGTCGGTGCTGCTCGCCGCGCCGCGGCGCGCGGACGATGAGGCCGCCGCGTACCGCTTCGTGCCGGTTGCGCTCGAACCGTCGGACCGCGCGGTGCTGCACGCGCGCATCGCGCAACGCTTCGACGCGATGCTCGACGCGGGCTTCATCGACGAGGTCGAACGGCTGCGCCGCCGCGAGGATCTGCATCTCGGCCTGCCGTCGATGCGCTGCGTCGGCTACCGGCAGGCATGGGAATTCCTCGACGGCGACACCGACTACCGGACCATGCGCGACAAGGGCATCTTCGCGACGCGCCAGCTGTGCAAACGGCAGATCACGTGGCTGCGCGCGATGCCCGAGCGGATCGTCGTCGACTGTGTCGCGCCGGATGCGACCGCGCACGCGCTCGACACGCTCGAGCGCGTGCTGGACGACCGCCTGCCGACCTGATCCCGGCGCGGGCGCGGGTCAACCGCCGCGCTGGCGCGCCACCAGACGCGCGCGCGCGCCATCGACGATCAACGCAACGCCACGCTCGAACGCTTCGTCGCCGCCACGTTCGCGCAGCGCGGTCCAGCCCTGCGCGAGGAGCGGATGCTCGGCCGTGTCAGGCAGCGTCGTGTCGGTTTCGCGTTCCGCTTCCGCCTGCTCTTCCAGCACCCACCCGACCACGAAGCGGCCGATGGCGTACATCACGTCGACTGCTTCATCCGGCGCAAAGCCGGCCTCAGCCAGCAGCGCCACCTTCCGTTCGATCGAATCGAAATGCAGCGTGCGCGGCCGCGTACCGGCATGCAGGCGCGCGCCGTCGCGATAGGCGAGCAGCGCGCGACGGAAACCGCGCGCATTCTCGAGAAGCCACGCATCCCATGTGTCGCCCGGCCGCGGCAGCGACGCGCCGTGGCGCTCGAGCATGATCGCCTCGGCCATCGCGTCGAGCAGTTCGGCCTTGTTGCGGAAGTGCCAGTACAGCGTCGGCGACTGCACGCCGAGCCGCTCCGCGAGCCGCCGCGTCGACAGCCCGTCGATACCGACCTCGTTCAGCAGATCGAGCGCCGCGCGCATCACCGTGTCGCGCGTGAGCCGCGCACCCGTGTCCTTCATCTCTATCACCGATAGGGAAACTATGGAATAATCGTCACTCTATCACCGATAGAGTGCTCGCCTTGAATCCGTCCCTGATTGCCATCCTCGCCACGGTATTGCTCGACGCGATCGGCGTCGGGATCGTGATGCCGATTCTGCCCGGGCTGCTGCGCACGCTCGCCGGTGCCGGCAGCACCGACACCCACTATGGGATCCTGCTCGCGCTGTACGCGTTCGCCCAGTTCCTGTGCGCGCCGCTGCTCGGCACGCTGAGCGACCGCTTCGGCCGCCGGCCCGTGCTGCTCGCGTCGCTTGCCGGCGCCGCGCTCGACTATTTGCTGATGGCGCTCGCGCCGACGCTGATCTGGCTTTACGTCGGGCGGCTGATCGCCGGCATCACCGGCGCGAACGTCGCGGTCGCGACCGCGTACGTGACCGACGTCACGGCCGAACCCGACCGCGCACGGCGCTTCGGCCAGCTCGGCGCGATGATGGGCGTCGGCTTCATAGCGGGCCCGCTGATCGGCGGGTTGTTCGGCGCGCTGCACCTGCGCGCGCCGTTCGTCGCGGCCGCGCTGCTCAATGCGCTGAACCTCGCGCTCGTATGGCGCGCGCTGCCGGAATCGCGTCCGCGCGCGGCCCGGGAAAGTCGCGGGCTCGCCACGCTCAACCCGTTCGCCGGCCTGCGCCGGCTGAGCGGCGCGCCGGCGCTCGTGCCGCTGATCGGCATCTACGTGATCGTCGCGCTGGTGTCGCAGGCGCCCGCGACGCTGTGGATTCTGTACGGCCAGGAGCATTTCGGCTGGTCCACGCCGGTCGCCGGGCTGTCACTCGCCGGCTACGGCGCGTGCCACGCGCTCGCGCAGGCCTTCGCGATCGGGCCGCTGATCACTCGGCTCGGCGAGCGCCGCGCACTCGCGCTGGGCCTCGCGGGCGACGCGCTCGGGCTGGTGGTGATCGCGTTCGCGACGGCCGCATGGGTGCCGTTCGCGCTGCTGCCGCTGTTCGCGGCGGGCGGCATGACGCTGCCGGCGTTGCAGGCGATGCTCGCGCGTCAGGTCGACGATGCCCGACAGGGCGAACTGCAGGGCACGCTCGCGAGCGTGGCGAGCCTGATCGGCGTCGCCGGGCCGCTTGTTGTCACGACAACCTACGCGGCCACCCGCGGCACGTGGCCGGGGCTCGTATGGGCCGCGGCGGCGCTGCTCTATCTGCTGGTGCCGCCGTTGCTGGCGGGCGCGCGCCCGACGCGCGCCCCGCGGCCGTCCACGTGACCGGCGGCCGGCGGCCCGGAAGCGCTCACGCCACCTCGCTCAGGGCGCGGGCGTCACGAGATTCGCGTCGCGCGTGAGCTGCCAGCGGCCGTCCGACTTGCGGAAGATCGTCAGCGTATGGCCGGAGCGGCGCACGGTATCGCCGCCCGGCGGCGTCACGTCGATCTCGATGAAATTACGCAGGTACGCCCAGTCGCCCATCACGCGCAGTTCGTCGATCCGGTAGCGGCCATCAACCTTCGGCCCGTTGGCGGCCGCCGCATTCGCGTCGCGCGACGCGGCCGCGAACGCCGCCTTGTCGAACGGCGGCTTGCCGGCCACCATGAAAATCGCGTCGGCGGCGATCAGGTCGAGCACGGTCGCCAGATCGCCGCGCCGGCTCGACACGAACCAGGTTTCCACCAGCTCGCGAATCGCGCGTTCGTCTTCGGTCATCGTCGTTCCTCCTTCGGGGGCGCGTCGAGATGCCGGCCCGCGCCAGAAAAAAAGCCGCCCGGATCAACTCCGGGCGGCTTTCGTTGCTGCATCCTGCGTGCGGTGCGTCAGACCACGACCGTCTGCGCCTCGCCTTCGCGGCTCGCACGCACGGTGCCGATCTTCCACACCTGTTCGCCGGCGGCCGTCAGGTCTGCGATCGCCGCGTCGGCATCCGCCGCCGACACGATCACCGCCATGCCGATCCCGCAGTTGAACACGCGGTGCATTTCCGCATCGGCGACGCCGCCGTGCTCCTGCAGCCACTTGAACAGCGGCGGCAGCGGCCATGCGTTCTGGTCGAGCTCGGCGGTAAGGCCTTCGCGCAGCACGCGCGGAATGTTCTCGACGAGTCCGCCACCGGTGATGTGGGCCATGCCCTTCACCGGCAGCTTCTGCATCAGCGCGAGCAGCGGCTTCACGTAGATGCGCGTCGGCGCCATCAGCGTGTCGGCCAGCGAGCGGCCGTGGAAATCGGCCGACAGGTCGGGGTTCGCGCGCTCGATGATCTTGCGCACGAGCGAGAAGCCGTTCGAGTGGATGCCGCTCGATGCGAGGCCGAGCACCACGTCGCCTGCGGCGATCGTGCTGCCGTCGATGATCTTGCTCTTCTCGACCGCGCCGACCGCGAAGCCGGCCAGGTCGTATTCGCCGTCCGGGTACATGCCCGGCATTTCGGCCGTCTCGCCGCCGATCAGCGCGCAGCCCGACAGTTCGCAGCCGTGCGCGATGCCCTTGACGACCGTGGCGGCCGTGTCGACGTCGAGCTTGCCGCACGCGAAGTAGTCGAGGAAGAACAGCGGCTCGGCGCCCTGCACGAGGATGTCGTTCACGCTCATCGCGACGAGATCCTGGCCGACGGTGTCGTGTTTGTTCAGATGAAACGCCAGCTTGAGCTTGGTGCCCACACCGTCGGTGCCCGACACGAGCACGGGCTCCTTGTACTTCTTCGGCACTTCGAACAGCGCGCCGAACCCGCCGATGCCGCCGAGCACGCCGTCGCGCAGGGTTTTCTTCGCAAAAGGCTTGATCTTGTCGATGAGCGCGTCGCCAGCGTCGATGTCGACGCCTGCGTCGCGGTAGGACAGACCCTGAGCGTCGGGAGCGGATTTCGGAGGATTCATGGGGGAATGCGAGAAGGTCGGTAAAATGCGATTTTACCCGAAGCCGGCCCGTTGGCCGGAATTCCCAGCACCGAATCGTCAGGGATTGCATCTTGGTCGACACGTCCCCGTTTTCATCGCCCCGCGAGCCGCGCCGAAACCCGCGCGCCGCCGTGCGTGCGGCCGCGTGTGCAGGCGCCGGAGCAGCCCCTCGCGCGTGCCCGGCGTACGGCGCGCCGTACGGCCCGCGTTTCATCAACCGACCCGCATTGTGACTGTTGTGTCCCGTCAACTGACGCTCGATCTCGGCACGCCGCCGCCCGCCACGTTCGACAACTTCATCATGAATGAGGAGAACGACGAGCTCATCTCGCGGCTTCAGAAGCTCGACCTCGCGCTCGCGGCGGGGCCCGTGCCGGACCGGTCGTTCTACATCTGGGGCGAGCCCGGCAGCGGCCGCACCCACTTGCTGCAGGCGCTCGTGAGCGACGCGTCGTACGGCTACGCGCGCTACCTCACACCGCAGAGCCCGCTCGGCGCGTTCACGTTCGACCCGCGCATCGGCATCTACGCGATCGACGACTGCGACCGGATGAGCGACACGCAGCAGGTCGCGCTGTTCAACCTGTTCAACGAGGTCCGCGCGCACCCGTCGAGCGCGTTCGTCGCGGCGGGCCCCGCGGCGCCGCTCGCGCTCGACGTGCGCGAGGATCTGCGCACGCGCCTCGGCTGGGGGCTCGTGTTCCACCTGTCGCCGCCGTCCGACGCCGGCAAGATCGCCGTGCTGAAGCTCGCGGCCAAGGAGCGCGGGATCGCGCTCACCGACGACATCGCCGCGTACCTGCTGACCCATTTCCGCCGCGACATGCCCAGCCTGATGGCGCTGCTCGACGCGCTCGACCGCTTCTCGCTCGAGCAGAAACGCGCCGTCACGCTGCCCTTGCTGCGCCGGATGCTGGCGCGCCCCGGCGACGACATCGCACCGCCCGGCACAGGCCCCAACCGCTTCGAGTAAAATGCGCATCCATGACTAATCTGGCACTCTTTGACCTCGATCACACGCTGATCCCGACCGATAGCGACCACGAATGGGGTCGCTTCATGGTGAAGCTCGGCATCGTCGACGCGGAAAGCTTCTCGCGTCAGAACGATCAGTTCTTCGCCGACTACAAGGCCGGCAAGCTCGACATCCATGCGTATCTGTGCGCGATGCTCACGCCGCTCGCGAAGTACTCGCGCGCGCAGCTCGCCGAATGGCACGAGCAGTACATGCACGAGGTGATCCGCCCCGCGATGACGCCCGCCGCGCTCGAACTCGTGCGCAAGCACGTCGATGCCGGCGATCTGTGCTGCGTCGTGACGGCGACCAACGAATTCATCACGCGTCCGATCGCGACCGCGTTCGGTGTCGACACGCTGATCGCGTGCGAGGTCGAAACGACCGACGGGCACCCCGACTCGCCGTACACGGGCCGGCCGACCGGCACGCCGAGCTATCGCGAAGGCAAGATCGTGCGCACCGAAGCATGGCTCGCGTCGCTCGGCAAGCACTGGGACGACTTCGA
Organism: Burkholderia sp. 567; assembly: GCF_040545115.1. Classification (NCBI taxonomy): domain Bacteria; kingdom Pseudomonadati; phylum Pseudomonadota; class Betaproteobacteria; order Burkholderiales; family Burkholderiaceae; genus Burkholderia; species Burkholderia sp. 567. Next base: position 229,540 of record NZ_JBEPLG010000001.1, on the reverse strand, counting down.
ACACAGCTACTTCTACAGCGACTCGCACAACGACATTCCGTTGCTCGAGAAAGTCACCGACCCGATCGCGACCAACCCCGACGACACGCTGCGTGCGCATGCAAGCAACCGCGGCTGGCGCATCCTGGATCTCTTCTGAACGTCGTGATCAAAAAATTCATTCGCAAGCTGCTCGGCCAGGACGACGCCGAACAAACGTCACCCGTCGAGGCGCCCGCCGTCGAAACGGCCCCCGCTCCACGCCCCGCGAAGGGTAGCCGCGGTGGCGGCGCTGCCAAAAAGCCGCGCGGCAATCACGAACCGACCGTCGTGCCGGCCAGCGTGCACCAGATCGATCCCTCGCTGATCTCGCGGAACGCGGTGCGCGTGACCGATACGCTGCAGCAGGCGGGTTTTCGCGCGTTCATCGTCGGCGGCGCGGTGCGCGACCTGCTGCTCGGCATCGCGCCGAAGGACTTCGACGTCGCGACCGACGCGACGCCGACCGAGGTGCAGCGCCTGTTCCGCCGTGCGCGCCTGATCGGCCGCCGCTTCCAGATCGTCCACGTGCAGTTCGGCCAGGAACTGATCGAGGTGTCGACGTTCCGCGCCATGGTCGACGCGCCGCCCGAAGCCGCCGCGGCCGAGCCGCCGAAGCGGCTGAAGCGCGACGAACTCGATCGCCGCACGCATGCGGTCGATGCAAGCGGCCGCGTGCTGCGCGACAACGTCTGGGGCGAACAGCACGAAGACGCCGCGCGCCGAGACTTCACGATCAACGCGATGTACTACGACCCGTCGACGCAGACGGTGCTCGACTACCACGACGGGATGGCCGACATCCGCGCCCGCCTGCTGCGGATGATCGGCGATCCGGCCACGCGCTATCGCGAGGATCCGGTGCGGATGCTGCGCGTCGTGCGCTTCGCGGCGAAGCTCGGCTTCGAGATCGAGACGCACACGCGCGAGCCGATCAACGCGTTGGCCGACCTGATCAACAACGTGCCGGCCGCGCGCCTGTTCGACGAAATGCTGAAGCTGCTGCTGTCGGGACAGGCGCTCGCGTGCCTGCAACGGCTGCGCAAGGAAGGCCTGCACCACGGGCTGCTGCCGCTCCTCGACGTCGTGCTCGAACAGCCGCAGGGCGAGAAGTTCATCACGCTCGCGCTGAACAACACCGACGCGCGCGTGCGCGCCGGCAAGACGGTGTCGCCGGGCTTCCTGTTCGCGACGCTGCTGTGGCACGACATGCGCCAGCGCTTCGAACAGTACACGGCCGAAGGCGAAATCCCGGTGCCGGCGCTCCATCGCGCGATGGACGACGTGATCGACATGCAGACCGAGAAGCTCGCGATCCACAAGCGCTACTCGGCCGACATGCGCGAAATCTGGGGCCTGCAGTTGCGCCTGGAAAAACGCTCGGGCCGCAGCGCGATGCGGCTGCTGGAACACCAAAGGTTTAGAGCGGGGTATGATTTCCTCCTGTTACGCTGCGAATCCGGCGAGCTGGAAGCAGCTGTCGGCCAGTGGTGGACGGATTTCATCGAAGGCGACGCAGCCGCTCGTGAGGCACTTCTCACGCAAGGCGGCTCGAAGGAAAAATCGCCCCGCAAGCGGCGCCGCCGCGGTGGTGTGCGAAACCGCAAGCCGGACGAAGGCGCAGCCGAGCAGGCGCCGGACACCGCAGGCGGTACCGCGAGCGGTACCGCGGGCGGTTCCGACGACTGACGCGCTCGCCGGCGAACGACGTAGGAAGTGATGCCATGACGGTTGCATATATCGGACTGGGGGCGAATCTCGGCGATGCACGCCAGACCCTGAAGGACGCGGTGGTGTGCCTTGCGCAGCAGCGCACCATCTCGATCCTCGGCAAGTCGAGCCTGTATCGCACGGCGCCCTTCGAGGCGGGCGGCGACGATTACTACAACTGCGTCGTCAAGCTCGACACGACGCTGTCGGCCCGCGAGCTGCTCGCGCTCTGCCAGAAGATCGAACATCACTTCGGGCGTGAGCGCCCGTATCGCAACGCGCCGCGCACGCTCGACCTCGACATCCTGCTGTTCGGCACCGACTCGATCGACGAACCCGACCTGATCGTCCCGCATCCGCGCCTCACCGATCGCGCCTTCGCGCTCGTGCCGCTCGTCGAGATCGAGCCGGCGCTCGACATCCCGGCGCGCGGCCGCGCCGATGCATTCCTCGCCGCCGTCGCCGACCAGCGCGTCGAGAAGGTGCAGACCTGTCAATGCCTGATGCAGAAGGCCCTGGCCGCCGGCGCAGACGCCGACAAGAACCGCTGCCCATGAACACCACTCCGCTGACCGTCACCGCCCCCGACCTGCGCGCCCCCCATCGCTATCTCGTGATCGAAGGCCCGATCGGCGTCGGCAAGACGACGCTCGCGCGTTTGCTCGGCGAGCGCTGGTCGATGCAGGCGCTGCTCGAACGCCCGCAGGACAATCCGTTCCTCGAACGCTTCTACCGCGACACCGCGCGCTACGCGCTGCCCGCGCAGCTGTCGTTCGCGCTGGAGCGCGCGCAGCAGGCGCGCGAACTGATCGGCGCGCTCGATACGGGCCGGCCCGTCGTCGCCGACTACATGCCGCAGAAGAACGACATCTTCGCGCGGCTGAACCTGCCGGAAGACGAATGGCAGCTGTATCGGTCGATCGCGACGCACCTCGATGTGCCGCAGGCGCCCGCGCCCGATCTCGTCGTCTACCTGCAGGCGAGCCCCGAGGTGCTGTTCTCGCGCATCCAGAAGCGCGGGCTGCCGATGGAACTGCAGATCAGCGACGCGTACCTGCGCTCGCTCGTCGACGCGTACAACGAATTCTTCTACCACTACGACCGCACGCCGGTACTGACGGTCGCAGCCGAACACCTGAACCCGCAGGATTCCCCCGAAGACCTCGCGCTGCTGATCGAGCGCATCGAGACGATGCGCGGCCGCAAGGAATCCTTCGTCAAGGGCGAGACGACGCGCTGACGCGTCCTCGCCTGTCGTTTTCACATCGAACCGGATTTCCCATGACCTATCTCCAGGAATCGAGCCGGCCTGCCGTCACGGTGCCGAAGCTGCAGGCAATGCGCGATGCCGGCGAGAAGATCGCGATGCTCACCTGCTACGACGCGAGCTTTGCCGCGCTGCTCGACCGCTCGGGCGTCGACGTGCTGCTGATCGGCGATTCGCTCGGCAACGTACTGCAGGGCCACACGACCACGCTGCCCGTGTCGCTCGACGACATCGCGTACCACACCGCCTGTGTCGCGCGTGCGCAGCCGCGCGCGCTGATCATCGCCGACCTGCCGTTCGGCACCTACGGCACGCCGGCCGAGGCATTCGCGAGCGCCGTGAAGCTGATGCGCGCCGGTGCGCAGATGATCAAGCTCGAAGGCGGCGAGTGGCTCGCCGAAACGATCCGCTTCCTCGTCGAGCGTGCGGTGCCCGTGTGTGCGCACGTCGGCCTCACGCCGCAGTCGGTGCACGCGTTCGGCGGCTTCAAGGTACAGGGCAAGACCGAGGCCGGCGCCGCGCAACTGCTGCGCGACGCGCGCGCGGTCGAGGATGCCGGTGCGCAACTCGTCGTGCTCGAAGCGGTGCCGACGCTCGTCGCATCCGAAGTCACGCACATGCTCAGGATTCCGACGATCGGCATCGGCGCAGGCACCGACTGCTCGGGCCAGGTGCTCGTGCTGCACGACATGCTCGGCATTTTCCCCGGCAAACGTCCGCGCTTCGTGAAGGACTTCATGCAGGGCCAGCCGACCATTCAGGCGGCCGTCGAAGCCTATGTGCGCGCAGTGAAGGACGGCTCGTTCCCCGGCCCGGAACATTCGTTCTGACGCGCGGCCGGCGACTCGTTCGCCGGCGTCGTCTCGATGCAAAAAAAGCGCGGCACCCTTTGCGGGGTGCCGCGCTTTTTTGTCCGGACGCCCGGTTGCCGAAGGTGTGCGGCACCGGTCCTTCGGGCACGCGGCCCGAACCCTCAGTGCGTCATGTCAATACCGCGTCGAGCGCGCCACGCAGCGCGTTGGTCAGCAGCAGCGCTTGCGCGCGCGCAAGGTCGTCACGCGTGACGATACGCTCCACCGCGCCGAACGCGCGGTCGTCGAGCAGCACGCCGCGCATCACGCCCGGCAGCACGCCACTCGCCAGCGGCGGCGTCACCCACTGGCCGTCGAGCTTCACGAACAGGTTCGAGCGGCCGCCTTCCGTCACCTCGCCGCGCTCGTTGACGAACAGCATGTCGAAGCCGCCGAGCGCATCCGCCGCCTGCCACGCGCGATCGTATTCGGCGCGACGCGTGGTCTTGTGCAGCAGCAGCGCGTCGTCGGTGCGGGTCGGCGCGAAGCCGTGCTCGGACGCGAGCATCACGCGGACCGGCCCCGCGGGGAGCGGCTTCAGCGGCGCGGCCATGATCTCGACCGCGCCGTCCTTCGCGAGCGCGAGCTTCATCCGGTACGGGCCATCGCCGTCGAGCGCCGCGCAACGGGCATCGACCTCGCGACGCAATGCGTCGGCGTCGAGACGGAAGCCGAATGCATCCGCGCTACCTTGCAGCCGCGCGAGATGGCGCTCGAAATACCGAATACCGTCCGCACGGGTGGCCGCCATGGTTTCGAACAACTGGAAGCCGGGATCGGCGTCGGTCAGGAATCGTGCTTTCAATTCACACTCCGCATATTCGTCGGCGGCCACGCTGTCGAGCACGATGCCCGCGCCGACCCCCATCGTGCCGCGCCGTCGGCCGGCCCGGCGAGCCGCCGCGTCGCGCGCGTCGACCGTTGCGACAGCATCGATGCCGACCGCATCGAGCGTCAGCGTCCGGATCGCGACCGACAGGCAGAAATCGCCGCAGCCGGCCACGCCGCCCGGCGCCGCGCCGCCTGTCGACTGATCTTCCTTCCGCGCATCGAGCCAGCCGATCGCGCCCGTATAGAGGCCGCGCGGCGTCGACTCGATCGCGTCGATCAATTCCATCGTCTTGTGCTTCGGCGCACCGGTGATCGATCCGCATGGAAACAGTGCGCGCAGCATCTGCGCGAACGTCGTCCCGTCGCGCCAGCCGGCCTCGACCGTCGACGTCATCTGCCACACCGACGCATACGGCTCGACCGAGAACAGCGCCGGCACCTTGACCGTGCCCGTGCGCGCGATCCGCGACACGTCGTTGCGCAGCAAGTCGACGATCATCACGTTTTCCGCGCGGTTCTTCGGATCGTTCGCGAGGAACGCGGCGGCCGCCGCATCGTCACGCGGATCGGCCGAGCGCGGCGCGGTGCCCTTCATCGGCCGCGCGCGCAGCACGTCGCCGTGCTTCTCGACGAACAGCTCCGGCGAGCACGACACGACCCACGCGCCGCAGGGCAGCGCGATCAGCGCGCCGTAACGCACGGGCTGACGCGCGCGCAGCCGCCGGTACAGCGCGGTCGGCGTGCCGAACATGTCGAAATTCAGCCGGTACGTATAGTTGATCTGGTACGAGTCGCCCGCGCGAAGCGCATCGTGCACGGCGGCGATCGCCGCGTCGAACGCGTCACGCGACACGCTCTTCGCGACGTGCGCGACGCCGGCGATCGACGGCGCGCCGCCGCCATCCTGCTGCGCGAGCCACGCGTCGACTTCGTCGCGCGACAGGCGCTCGCAGCGCGCATACAGCAAAAAGCGCAGCGGGGCATGGCCCGGCTGCGCTCTTTCCAGATTGCGTCCGAATTCGTAATCGCCGACGACGACCGCATGCAGCCCGTCGCGCAGATCCTGCGCCACCGCCGCATCGACTTCGTCGAGCCGCGCCGGATCCGTGCATACGCGTTCGCGCACGAAACCGGAATACAAACGACTCGACCGCGCAACCGCGGTCGAGTCGCAATCGTCCAAGAGCGCGAATGACGCGCTCTCGTTGCCTTCAGTCATGCCGTTACTCGAAGAAGCTCTTCACCCGGTCGAACCAGCTCTTGCTCTGCGGGCTGTGACGCGCACCGCCCTCGGCCAGCGACTTCTCGAACTGCTTGAGCAGGTCGCGCTGCTGGTCGGTCAGCTTCACGGGCGTCTCGACCTGCACGTGTACGTACAGATCGCCCGCGATGCTCGAACGCAGACCCTTGATGCCCTTGCCGCGCAGGCGGAACGTCTTGCCCGACTGCGTGCCTTCCGGCACCGGGAACGATGCGCGGCCGGCCAGCGTCGGCACCTCGATCTCGCCGCCGAGTGCGGCGGTCGTGAACGGGATCGGCATCTGGCAGTGCAGATCGTCGCCGTCGCGCTCGAACACCGAATGCGGCTTGATGTGGATCTCGACGTACAGATCGCCCGGCGGCCCGCCGTTGATGCCGGGCTCGCCGTTGCCGGCCGAGCGGATCCGCATCCCGTCGTCGATGCCGGCCGGGATCTTCACTTCCAGCGTCTTGGTTTCCTTCACCTTGCCCGACCCGTGGCAGTGCACGCACGGTTCCGGGATGTAGGTGCCGGTGCCGTGGCACTTCGGACAGGTCTGCTGGATGCTGAAGAAACCCTGCGACATGCGCACCGTGCCCTGGCCGTGACAGGTCGGGCAGGTTTCCGGCTTCGTGCCGGGCTTCGCGCCCGAGCCGTGACAGACTTCGCACGACACCCAGCTCGGCACGCGGATCTGCGTGTCGTAGCCGTGCGCCGCCTGCTCGAGCGTGATTTCCATGCTGTAGCGCAGGTCGGCTCCGCGATACACCTGCGGGCCGCGGCCGCCGCGCGCGGCGCCGCCCGCGGCCTGGCCGAAGATGTCGCCGAAGATATCGCCGAACGCATCCGCGAAACCGCCGAAACCCTGGCCGCCCGCACCGCCCATGTTCGGATCGACGCCCGCGTGGCCGTACTGGTCGTACGCCGCCCGCTTCTGGCCGTCCGACAGCATTTCATAGGCTTCCTTCGCCTCCTTGAAATGCTCTTCCGCATCCTTGCTGTCCGGATTGCGGTCAGGGTGATACTTCATCGCAAGCTTGCGATATGCCTTCTTGATTTCGTCGTCGCTCGCGTTCTTCGCGACGCCCAGAACCTCGTAGTAATCCCGTTTCGCCATATCGATTCATGTGCCTTCGCGCGTCGCACGCGCGGCGGCTCCTTTCGCCCGCAGTAAAGTCTCTCGACTCGTCTGGCGCTGCGCCGTCCGCGGACGGCTCGCGCAGCACCCGCCAAAAAACAAATGTGCCCGGAGGGCCGCGAAGCCCGCCAGGCGTGGAGTCGATCCGGCCATCCGGAAGGGAAAGACAGACCGCTGTTCAACCGCGCCGCGCGCGTATCGCGCGCGGCGTGCGGTGCCATGGCAACCTGGCTTAGTCCTTCTTCACTTCCTTGAACTCGGCGTCGACGACGTCGTCGGCGGCCTGCTGCGCACCACCCGCGTGGGCCGCGCCTTCCGCTGCACCCGCCGCGCCGGCCGCACCGGCCTGCTGCGCCTGCATGTCGGCGTACATCTTTTCACCGAGCTTCTGCGAAACCTGACCGAGTTCCTCGACCTTCGCGTCGATCGCCGCCTTGTCGGCCGACGTATCCTTCAGCGCGTCCTCGAGCGACTTCAGCGCCGCCTCGATCTTCTCCTTCTCGCCCGCGTCCAGCTTGTCGCCGTACTCGGTGAGCGCCTTCTTCGTGCTGTGGACCAGCGCGTCGCCCTGGTTGCGCGAATCAGCCAGCTCGCGCAGCTTGTGGTCTTCCGCTGCGTTCGCTTCCGCGTCCTTGATCATTTGATCGATTTCGGCGTCGGTCAGGCCCGAGTTCGCCTTGATCGTGATCTTGTTTTCCTTGCCGGTCGCCTTGTCCTTCGCGCCGACGTGCAGGATGCCGTTCGCGTCGATGTCGAAGGTCACTTCGATCTGCGGCACGCCGCGCGGCGACGGCGGGATGCCTTCGAGGTTGAACTCGCCGAGCAGCTTGTTGCCTGCCGCCATCTCGCGTTCGCCCTGGAACACCTTGATCGTCACGGCCGACTGGTTGTCGTCCGCCGTCGAATACACCTGTGCGTGCTTCGTCGGGATCGTCGTGTTCTTGCTGATCATCTTCGTCATCACGCCGCCGAGCGTCTCGATACCGAGCGACAGCGGGGTCACGTCGAGCAGCAGCACGTCCTTGCGGTCGCCCGACAGCACCTGGCCCTGGATCGCCGCGCCAACCGCGACGGCTTCGTCCGGGTTCACGTCACGGCGCGGATCCTTGCCGAAGAACTCCTTCACCTTCTCCTGCACCTTCGGCATGCGGGTCTGGCCGCCGACCAGGATCACGTCGTCGATGTCCGACACCTTGACGCCGGCGTCCTTGATCGCGATGCGGCACGGTTCGATCGTGCGCTCGACGAGGTCCTCGACCAGCGCTTCCAGCTTCGCGCGGGTGATCTTCAGGTTCAAGTGCTTCGGACCCGATGCGTCGGCCGTGATGTACGGCAGGTTGATTTCGGTCTGCTGGCTCGACGACAGCTCGATCTTTGCCTTTTCGGCCGCTTCCTTCAGGCGCTGCAGCGCGAGCACGTCCTTCGACAGGTCGACGCCCTGCTCCTTCTTGAACTCGCCGATGATGTAATCGATGATGCGCTGGTCGAAGTCCTCGCCGCCGAGGAACGTGTCGCCGTTGGTCGACAGCACTTCGAACTGCATTTCGCCGTCGACGTCCGCGATCTCGATGATCGACACGTCGAACGTGCCGCCGCCGAGGTCATACACGGCGATCTTGCGGTCGCCCTTCTCGGCCTTGTCGAGGCCGAATGCGAGCGCGGCCGCGGTCGGCTCGTTGATGATCCGCTTGACTTCGAGGCCCGCGATGCGGCCGGCGTCCTTGGTGGCCTGGCGCTGGCTGTCGTTGAAGTACGCCGGCACCGTGATCACGGCTTCCGTGACCGGCTCGCCGAGGTAGTCTTCGGCCGTCTTCTTCATCTTGCGCAGCACTTCCGCCGAAACCTGCGGCGGCGCGAGCTTCTCGCCGTGCGCTTCGACCCATGCGTCGCCGTTGTCGGCCTTGATGATCGCGTACGGCATCAGGCCGATGTCCTTCTGGACTTCCTTCTCTTCGAAGCGGCGGCCGATCAGGCGCTTCACGGCGAACAGCGTGTTCCGCGGGTTGGTCACGGACTGACGCTTGGCCGGCGCGCCGACGAGCACTTCGTTATCGTCCATGTAGGCGATGATCGACGGCGTCGTGCGCGTGCCTTCCGAGTTCTCGATGACCTTGACCTGGTTGCCTTCCATGATGGCGACGCACGAGTTCGTGGTGCCGAGGTCAATACCGATGATCTTTCCCATTTTCCTAATCTCCAGAAATGCTTGTTTGCTGCGCGAAACCCCGCGTTTTTGGGCGGTTTCGCGCGCCTGAATTCAACTCTGTTCCCGAAATGCGTCCGGCCGGCCCGTTTTCAAGACCCGCCCAGCGATGCGGATATTAAATTTTTTCAATCGCCGCCGGTAGCTGGATCGTGCGGGCCGCCGTCGCGCTCGGCCGGCTGCGCGCCGGCCGCGGCGAACTTCGCGCGCGCCGCCGACACCGCCGCCTGGAACTGCGCGAGGCCATGCCAGCCGGTCGCGCGGCCGAGCCGCTTGCCGCGGTGGAAGAAGAACCACGTCGGCACGCCGTGCAGGCCGAAGCGGCGCCCAAGCTCCGGGTATTCGTACACGTTGCAGTGGAACCACTTCAGGCCCAGCGCGCGGATCGCGCCCGGCTGGGCGAGCATCGCCTTCTTCGCGATCTCGCAATTGAAGCAGTCGACGCCCCAGAAGAACACCACGGCGAGCGCGTCGCCGGCGCCGGCGACACCAGCGTCGAACGTGTCGGGCGCCAGCGCCTGCATGTCGAACGCGTTGAACGCGGCCGGATCGACGCCGGCGGGAATCATCGCGACAGCCTTACTTCGGCTGGGCGACCGTGACGAGCGCCGGGCGCAGCACGCGGTCGGCGATCATGTAGCCCTTTTGCAGGACGGTCACGACGGTATTCGGCTCCTGCTCGGCCGGCACCATCGAAATCGCCTGGTGCTGGTGCGGATCGAACTTCTCGCCGACCGGGTTGATCGCGACGACGCGGCCCTTCTCGAGCGCGCTCGTCAGCTGGCGCAGCGTCAGCTCGACGCCTTCGCGCACCTTCGTGATGTCGCCGGACGTGTCGCCGACGGCCGCTTCGAGGCTGTCCAGCACCGGCAGCAGGTGCTCGGCGAAGCTCTCGATCGCAAACTTGTGCGCCTTCGAGACGTCGTCCTGCGCGCGGCGGCGGACGTTCTCCGTCTCGGCCTTCGCCCGGAGATAGCTCTCCTGCAGCTCGGCGACCTTGGCTTGAGCCTCCGCGAGCGCCGCGTCGGCTGCTTCGGCGGCGGGAGCAGCGCCTTGCGCCGCCTGCTTCTCGCTGCCGATGTCATCGGCCGATGGGGTAGCCGGGTTCTCTTGCGTGTTTTCCATGTCGCTGAAAGTCGATTAGAGGTTGAAGCCAAATCGGCAACCGCCGGACCGTATACCCGGCGGCACCGCACATTCACGGTGCAAATAAGGGCGAAAACTGCGACTTCAAGAGGGTTATTCGCCGGCATTCGCCAATGCCGAGAAACAACCGCGCTGCGCGCCGCCCCATTGCGCGCATTTGCCGCCAAACCGGACGAAACGACCGGTAACAACGCTTACCTGACTAGTACTAGCTCGGCTCGAGGGGCTGCACTACACTCCAACTCAAGCGTCGGAAAGCGTGTTTACCCCTAGCTGACCGCCGCCTGACATTCACCTGGCGCCGCATTCAACCGTCCCACGAGGCGAGTACCGTGAAACTGACCTTTGCCATATCGGTGGTCGCGCTGGTACTGATTGCCGGCACCACCACCATCTGCCTGTCGGGAGCCGTCACCGACCGCACGACCGAATACGGAAGCGCGCGGGCGACGTTCGACCAGATGTTCAGCTTCCACCCGAAAATCTGTCGATGATGCGCCGGTCACGCTTGGTCGGCCGGCCGTGCAGTTCCGCCGCCGGCTCCCGATACGTGCGGCGCCGTTCCAGTTCGGCGAGCCGCGCGGCTCGCCCGGCCTCCGTTTCCGCGTAGAGCGTCTGCGCGATGCTCGCCGGCCCGCGCACGTCGCAAATTCCCAGCACGGCAATGTGCCAGACGACACCGTCGATCGCAATCTCGACCTCGTCGCCGACGCGCACGTCCTTCGCCGGCTTCACCGCCGCGCCGCCGATCTTCACGTGCCCCTTGTCGACCGCGTCGGACGCGAGCGAGCGCGTCTTGAAGAAGCGGGCTGCCCACAGCCATTTGTCGATGCGCAGCCGCGCGCCGGGTTCCGTCGAAATCTTGTAGTTCATGTCAGCCTCCGCCGTGCCACCCCATCGCCACCGAACGCCCGCTCGAACGGCGAACGCAGTGCGCACAGGGGGCGGGCCGTCATTTCAGTTCACCTTCAGTTCACCATGTCGGGCTGCGCGGCCTTCACCGGCCAGCCCTGCAGATTCTCGGCGACGATCTCGCCGAGCGCGCCGATCCATGCGTGCGCGCCGTTCAGGCACGGAATCCGGTGGAACGCCTGGCCGCCGCCCGCGATGAACTCGTCGCGCACCTCCATCCCGATCTCCTCGATCGTCTCCAGGCAATCGGCCGTAAAACCGGGACAGAACACGTCGGCCCGCCGCACGCCGGCCGCGCCGAGCTCACGCAGCGTCGGCGCCGTGTACGGCTGCAGCCATTCGGCCTTGCCGAAGCGTGACTGGAACGTCACGCGGCATTCGAGCGTCGACAGCCCGAGCGCGGCCATCAGCAGCGCGCCCGTCTGCTGGCACTGGTCGTGATAGGGGTCGCCCAGATCGAGCGTGCGTTTCGGCACGCCGTGAAAGCTCAGCACGAGCTTGTCGCCGGCCGCGAAATCGGGCCGGCCGTGCTGCGCCCAGTATTGGCGCACCTGCTCGGCAAGCGCGTGGATGTAGGCCGGATGGTCGGCGTACTGCCGCACCGTGCGCACTTCCGGCTGGTTGCGCATCCGCGCGAGCGCGGCGAACGCGGCATCGAATGCCGTCGCGGTGGTGGACGCCGAGTATTGCGGATACATCGGCATCAGCAGCACGCGCTCGACGCCCGCCCGCTTGAACTGCGCGAGCGCGTGCGCGATGTTCGGGCTGCCGTAGCGCATCGCGTAATCGACCGTTACCTGATAGGCATTCGATGCGAGCAGGTGGCGCACGCCCTCCGTCTGCCGCTCGGTGTAGACGCGCAGCGGCGAACCCTCGGGCATCCAGACGGCCGCGTATTTCTTCGCGGACGCGCGGCCGCGCAGCGGCAGGATCAGCGTGCGCAGCAGTACCTGCCAGACGACCTGCGGGATTTCGACGACGCGAGGATCCGACAGGAATTCGGCCAGATAGCGCCGCACCGCGCGCGGCGTCGGGGCGTCGGGCGTGCCGAGATTGATCAGCAGCACGCCGGTACGATGGGCGGCCGCGACGCTCGAAGGCGGCTCAAGATCGAAACGCATGGGCAGGAACGTGCTCGGGGCACGCAGTCGGACGGCTCTCAATTATAGCGGGCCGCCCCGCTCGGGTCGGCTGGCCGTTCGGCCGAATGGCGGCGCGCGCGCCACCGCGGCACGATGGCGGGGCGGTGCCGGTCAGGTTATTGCTGGCTCAGCGTGAGCGACAGCAGGCGCGCGGTGATGTCGACGATCGGGATCACGCGGTTGTAAGCCATGCGGGTCGGGCCGATCACGCCGAGCGTGCCGACGATCTGGCCGTTCACCTCGTAGGGTGCGGTGACGACGCTCATCTCCTCGATCGGCACGAGCGTCGATTCCCCGCCGATGAAGATCTGCACGCCCTGGGCGTGGCTCGACACGTCGAGCAGTTGCAGGAGGCCCGTCTTTTGGTCGAACACGTCGAACAGCTTGCGCAGCCGCGCCATGTCGGACGACAGATCCGCCACTTCGAGCAGGTTGCGCTCGCCGGAAATGAGCACGGTGTCCTCGGTATCGGGCACCTCGGTGCTGGCCGTCACGGCCGCATGCATCAGCGTGGTCATGTCGCCGCGCAACTGGTCGATCTCGTCGCGCAGGCGGCGGCGCACCTCGTCGAACGACAGCCCGGCGAAATGCGCGTTGATGTAGTTGGATGCCTCGGTCAGCTGCGACGGCGAATAGTCGCGCGGCGTCGCGAGCATCCGGTTCTGCACGTCGCCCTCGGGCGTGACGATGATCAGCAGGATCCGCTTGTCCGACAGGCGCATGAACTCGATCTGCTTGAACACGTGGCTGCGGCGCGGCGTCAGCACGACGCCCGCGAACTGCGACAGGTTCGACAGCACGCTGGCGGCGGCCGCCACCACCCGCTGCTGCGGTTCGCCGGCCTGCAGCGTGTGCTGCACCTGCCGCGCGACGGCCTCGGCGTCGATCGGCGTCTCGACCGTCAGCATCGTGTCCACGAACAGCCGGTAGCCGCGCGGCGTCGGCACGCGGCCGGCCGATGTGTGGGGGCTCGACACAAGGCCGAGCTCCTCCAGGTCGGACATCACGTTGCGGATCGTTGCCGGGCTCAGTTCGAGCCCGGAGTAACGGGACAACGTGCGCGATCCGACCGGCTGACCGTCGGCGATATACCGTTCGATCAGGGTTTTCAGGAGGGTTCGTGCGCGAGGATCTAGCATGGTGGAAAATTTTAGCGCAACCGCGCCAGCACGGCGAGTGGCAGCGGCCCCAGTCGTGCGGGCCGGCCGATCCGGCCCCGTCTGCGCACAACCGGTTCTTTTCGTCAACGAGCTATGGTGTAATGCCGGCATGAAAACCGGTAATCAGTTCAACACTGTCGCGCTCGTCGGCCGGAGCAACACGCCCGGCATCGCCGAGCCGCTCACCACGCTGGCCGGCTGCATCGCGAAGCTGGGCTTCGAGGTCGTGTTCGAAGTCGACACCGCTCGCGAGATCGGCATCTCCGGCTATCCGGCGCTCACCCCGGCCGAGATCGGGGCGCGCGCGGACGTGGCGGTCGTGCTCGGCGGCGACGGCACGATGCTCGGCATCGGCCGCCAGCTCGCGCCGTACAAGACCCCGCTGATCGGGATCAACCACGGGCGGCTCGGCTTCATCACCGACATCGCGGCCGCCGACATGCAGGCGCGCGTGCCGGTGATCCTGTCCGGCAAGTTCGAGCGCGAGGAGCGCTCGCTGCTCGAGGCGCGGATCGTGCGCGACGGCGAACCGATCTACCACGCGCTCGCGTTCAACGACGTCGTCGTGAACCGCAGCGGCTTTTCCGGGATGGTCGAGCTGCGCGCGTCGGTCGACGGCCGGTTCATGTACAACCAGCGTTCGGACGGCCTGATCGTCGCCACGCCGACCGGCTCGACCGCGTACGCGCTGTCGTCGGCCGGCCCGATCCTGCACCCGCAACTCCAGGGCATCGTGCTCGTGCCGATCGCGCCGCACGCGCTGTCGAACCGGCCGATCGTGCTGCCCGACGATTCGAAGATCGCGATCCAGATCGTCGGCGGCCGCGACGTCAACGTGAACTTCGACATGCAGTCGTTCACCGCGCTCGAACTGAACGACACGATCGAGGTGCGCCGCTCGAAGCACACGGTGCCGTTCCTGCATCCGGTCGGCTACAGCTACTACGCGACGCTGCGCAAGAAGCTGCACTGGAACGAACACGCATCGAACGAAGACGACACGGCGTCCTGACGCACCACAGCCCGACACCATGCTCCGCCACCTCTCGATTCGCGACTTCGTCATCGTCGCCGCGCTCGATCTCGAATTCGACAGCGGCTTTACCGTCTTTTCCGGCGAAACCGGCGCCGGCAAATCGATCCTGATCGACGCCCTCGCCCTCGCGCTCGGCGAACGCGCCGACGCGAGCGTCGTGCGCGCCGGCTGCAGCCGTGCCGACATCACCGCCGAATTCACGCCGCACGACCGCGTCGCGCGCTGGCTCGACGAACACGCGTTCGACGCCGAGGACACCGTGATGCTGCGCCGCGTGATCGACGCGAACGGCCGCTCGCGTGCGTTCATCAACGGCACCAGCGCGACGCTCGCGCAACTGCGCGAGCTCGGCGAGATGCTGGTCGACATCCACGGCCAGCACGCGCACCAATTGCTGATGCGGCCCGACGCGCAGCGCGAGCTGTTCGACACGCACGCGGGGCTCGTCGCCGATGCCGCGAACGTCGCCCGCGCGTGGCGCGTATGGCGCGACGCGACGCAGGCGATCGACGCCGCGAAGGCGCACGAGCGCGAACTGCAGCTCGAACGTGAAAAGCTCGCGTGGCAGCTCGCCGAACTCGACAAGCTCGCGCCGCAACCGGGCGAATGGGACGAAGTCGGCAGCGAGCACAAGCGGCTGTCGCACTCGGCGAACCTGATCGCCGGCGTGCAGGGCGCGCTCAACGCGCTGTCCGAGGCCGACGACGCGATGCTCCCGCAGCTCGGCGCGATCGTGTCGAAGCTGCGCAACCTGGCCGACTACGACACGGCGCTCGGCGATGCGCTCGCGTCGCTCGAACCGGCCGAGATCCAGTTGCAGGAAGCCGTCTATTCGCTGTCGCACTACGCGCAGCGCCTCGATCTCGACCCGGCCCGGCTCGCGCAGGTCGAAGCGCGCCTCGACGCGCTGCACACGACCGCCCGCAAGTTCAGGCTGCCGCCCGGCACGCTGCACGAGGAACATGCGGCACGCCGCGCGCAGCTCGCCGCGCTCGACGCGGCCGCCGATCTCGGCGCGCTCGAAGCCGCGCAGGCGAAGGCATGGGAAACCTATCTCGCCGACGCGAAACACCTGTCGAAGGCCCGCACGCAGGCGGCGAAGGCGCTCGGCACGGCCGTCACGGCCGGCATGCAGGAACTGTCGATGGCGGGCGGCAGCTTCGAAGTCGCGCTCGTGCCGCTCGCCGACGGCGGCCCGCATGGGCTCGAGCAGGTTGAATTCCGGGTCGCCGGGCACCCCGGCGTGCCGCTGCGCCCGCTCGCGAAAGTCGCGTCGGGCGGCGAACTCGCGCGGATCAGCCTCGCGCTCGCAGTGATCGCGAGCGCGGCAAGCCCGACCCCGACGCTGATTTTCGACGAAGTCGACACGGGGATCGGCGGCGGCGTCGCCGAGGTGGTCGGCCGCCTGCTGCACCAGCTCGGGCGCGACCGCCAGGTGCTGTGCGTGACGCACCTGCCGCAGGTGGCCGCGCGCGGCGACCATCACTATCAGGTCGCGAAAGGCGCCGACGACCGCGGCGGCACCGTGTCGTCGGTCATCCCGCTCGACAAGGCGAGCCGGGTCGAGGAAGTCGCACGGATGCTCGGCGGCCTCGAGATCACCGCGACGACGCGCAAGCACGCGAAGGAAATGCTGGCCGCGTAAGCCCGCACAAGGCCCGCAGCGGGCCGGAACCGGAACGCGGCAACACTTCGCTCCGCACCGCCACAACTCGCGCCAGCGTGATTACCCGCGCTGGCGCATCGCGGCCGCACTTACTTGCTCTTGCACATCGCGTGCATGTTCGCGACGCCCTTCTCGCGCCATGCGCCCCACTCGCCGCCCGTGCCCGGCACGTCGCCAAGCACCCACCAGCCGTTGAGCCAGGTCTTGCCGGCATGGCTGACTTCGTGGCACGGCGTCGCGTAGGTCTTCTTCGGATCCCACGCAGCCGCGCCCTCGCCCGCGGACGCACGCACGGTCACGTCGTGGGTCGCGTCGGCCGTGCGACCCAGTGCGTCGGTCACCACCAGCTTGAACGCATAGCGGCGCTCGTCGGCCGCCTTCGGCGCGGTGAACATCGCGGTCGCGCCGTTCTGCGCGATCGACACACCGGCCGGCCCGGTCCACGCGTACTTCAACCCCTTGCCCGTCGACGACGCGCCGGACAGCGTGACGGCTGCGCCGCCGTCGACCGACGCCGGCCCGCTGATCGTGGCGCGCGGCGGCGCGACGATCTCCTGCGCCTTCACCGTGACGACGTGGGTCGCCTGCGACGTATAGCCCTTGTCGTTCGCCACGGTCAGCTCGAACGCGTAGTCGCGGTCCTGTTCGAGCGTGGGCGCGACAAAACGTAATTCCGCGCCGTTCGGCTGCGCGTCGACGCCGACCGGCACCACCCAGCTGTAGCGCAATGCGTCGCCGGCCGACGATGCGCCCGACAGCACGACCGCAGTGCCCGCGGCCGCCTGCTGCGGGCCGGTGACCACCGCGTCGGGCATCAGCAGGCCGTCATTCTTCACCTCGACCACGGCGCCGTCCGGCCCGACCGACTTGACGGTGACGATCTTGCCCGACAACGTGTCGTGCAGCGCATGGCCCGGCATCAGCGGCGCGTCCTTCATGCCGTTCGCGCTGCCGGGCGTCGCGTCGACCAGCGTGTTCGTCAGCACGTTGCCGCCATGCGCGACGGTGCGCACGATCACGCCGTTGACGAACGAATCGTCCGCCTTCCAGTCGTCGAAGCCGCGTAGCGGCTGGCGGAACTCGAGCCACAGCGTCGAGCCGTCGGCGCGCGCGATACGGTACGCCTTCGCGCCCGGCGCATCGCCCCACAGCGGCGCGAGCCGATAGGTGCCGCTGCCGTTGATCTCGGGCACGTCGGCCTCGCCCAGCCAGCCAGCGAACAGTTGATAGCTCGCCGGATACAAACGCCGGCCGCCGCCGCCCATCGTGTCGGACGGATCATCGACCTTGCCAACGCGGCACACGCCGCCGACCTCGACCGTGCCGCCCGGCGTCGGGCAATCGACGAGCGAACCCGGATGCTTCGCGCCCAGGTTGTGACCGAACTCGTGCGACCACATCCAGTAGCCGTGGCCGCTCGCATTCGACAGAATCCAGTTGCCCGGCGTCGCGGCAAGAGCACTCCAGTTGCAACTGCTCATTTTCGGCAGATCGACGAACAGGTAGTTGAACTTGTCCGGGTTCACGCCGCGCGCGAGCGCCGCGTTGCGCGCGGCCGTGCGGATCGCGCCCGAATCGCAGGTGGCGGGCCGGTCGCCGAGATTGACGCCGCCCAGCGTCTGCCCGTGCAGCGTCAGCTTGCCGCGCGACGCGACCTCGAGATAGCGCCGCAGCGACGAATGGTCATCGCCGTCGCCGAACACCGCCTTGCGCACCACCTCGCTGTCGGCAGGCTTCGAGTCGTTGAAGTGCGTCACCATCAGCAGCACGGACTTGTCGCCGAGCAGCGGGCGCTGCGACGGCGCAATCGACACGGCCGACCTCCAGACCGACGACGGCTGGCCGCGCAGGTTCTGCATCGCGACGCCGGCGCCGCCGGCGCGCGGCGCCAGCACCTCGGCCGTGCGGCCGGTATTGATCCGGTACCGGTTGCCGAACACCACCTGGCCGTCGAGGCCGCGATCCGCCCGCCAGTCGCGCATCGTCTGGTCGCCTTCGCCGCACACGCCGACCGCCACACGCCCCATGCCGGTATCACCCGCGGCCGAATGCAGGCACATCCTGGTGCCGCGCGCGGCGCTCGCGCCGGTGTTGACGATGCGCTGGAAGCCGCCGCGCGGCTCGAAGGTCCAGTCCTGCGCGGCGCCGCCGTCGCACGCGGCGAACACCGCTGCGTTGTCGGCCGGTTGCCACGCCAGGCACTGATCGTCGCCGCGCGACAGGTTCTTGAGTGACGTGGATGCCGGCTCGGCGGCGCCGGCGGAAGCGGAGAACAGTCCGACGACGGCAGCGGACAGCGCCGTTGTGGCAAAGACAACACGAATCGGTTTCAAGATGGGACGAGCTCGTTGAGGGCGCACGGCGCCGGTTGAACGGAAAGTCCGCATTCTTTCGATGCAGACATTTCCGCTCAAACAATCTCAAACGAATCTCAACGCGGCGGAACCGGCCCCCTCCGGGGCAACAACCCACGCCACGGCCGAAGGCCCGTCAAGCGCCGCCGAACACCCGCGTCCACAGCGCCGTCACGGCCGCCCGCTCGTCGGCCACCAGGGCCGGATCGACCCGCGCCTTCTCCATCCCGTCGAGCCGCAGCTTGTGCTGCAGCTTCCGGTACTGGCGGTACGCCGCGCCGACACGCTCGGCCTCGTCCTCGCTCATCAGCCCGAAGCGCGCGACCTCGCGCAGCAGCGCGATGTTGCCGGTGTTGCGGATCAGCTCGGCATCGCTCGACGCATGCAGCAGCACCCAGTACTGGACGATGAATTCGATGTCGACCATCCCGCCGCGATCGTGCTTCAGGTCGAACAGCCCGGTCTGGTTCGGATGGCCCGCGAACACCTTGCCGCGCATGTCGACGATTTCCTTCGCGAGCACGTCGCCGTCGCGCGGCGTCGTCAGCACCTGCTGGCGGATCTCCTCGAAGTCCATGCCGATCTGCGTGTCGCCCGCGCTGTAGCGCGCGCGCGTGAGCGCCTGGTGCTCCCACACCCACGCGGTGTTCGCCGCGTCGCCCTCGCGCAGCTGGTAGCGGCGGAACGCGTCGAGATCGGTCACGAGCAGCCCGGCCTCGCCGTTCGGCCGCAGCCGCAGGTCGATGTCGAACAGCGCGCCCGCGCCGGTCGCGGTCGTGAGCCACGTGATCAGCCGTCGCGTAAATGTCGTGTAGACGTCCGCCGAGCGCTCGTCGGGATCGTCGTACAGGAAGATCAGGTCGAGATCCGATGCGTAGCCGAGCTCCTTGCCGCCGAGCTTGCCGTACGCGATCACCGCGAACTTCGGCACGTCGCGATGGCGCTTCGCGAGCTGCGACCAGACCACTTCGATCGTCACGTCGAGCACCGCGTCGGCGAGCTCGGACAGGCGATCGCTCACGTGTTCGACCGACAGCTGGCCCGCCAGGTCGATCAGCAGGATGCGGAACACCTCCGCGTGCTGCGCATGCCGCAACAGGTCCATCTGCTGCTCGGGGCCGTCGGCCGCCGCGAGACGCGCCCGCAGCGCATCCTTGAACGCGGGCCAGTCGAACGGGCTCGCGATCGCTTCGTCGTCGAGCAGTTCGTCGAGCAGCTGCGGATGGCGGATCAGGTAGCCGCCGCCCCAGCGCGTCGCGCCGAGCACGGACAGCACGCGGTCGAGCGCCGCCGGGTACTCGGTCAGCAGCGCGAGATACACGCCGCGCCGGCTGACCGTCTCGAGCAGGTCGAACAGCCGCACGATGGTTTCGTCGCGGCGCGCGGCGTCGATCCGCGGCGCGGCCTCGAGCGCGCGCTGCGCGACGCTGTCGAAGCGCTGCCGGCTCTTTTCCGGCAGGCCCGCGTAGCGCGACGACTGCCAGATCGCGCGCAGCCGCGCGAGCACGGCCGCCGGATCGGTGAAGCCCAGCCCGTCGAGGCGCGCGAGCAGCGCGTCGTCTTCGCCGTCGTCGGCCAGCGCCCCGCTCCAGATCCACGCGGCCGCCGTGTCTTCACCTGCCGCGCAGGGGCCGCCGCTCACCTTGTCCGCGAAAATCTGGTCGAACTGCGCCTCGACGAAGGTGCGGTGGCCATCGAGCACCGTCATCAGCGCCGCGTAGTCCGCAAAGCCGAGCGACGCGGCCAGCGCCGCGCGCTCGTCCGGATCGACCGGCATCGCATGCGTCTGCGCGTCGTCGCGATACTGCAGCCGGTGCTCGAGCGTGCGCAGGAAGTTGTACGCGTCGGTCAGCCGCTCGCGCACGTCCTCGCCGATCAGCCCGCGCGCCTGCGCATGGCGCAGCACCGCGAGCGTCGGCCGCACGCGGAACCCCGCATCCTGGCCGCCGCGGATCAGCTGAAACACCTGCGCGCTGAACTCGATCTCGCGGATCCCGCCGCGCCCGAGCTTGATGTCGTCGGCCTTGTCGGGCCGCATCGACGCGCGGCGCGCGGCTTCGTGGCGAATCTGCTGGTGCAGCGAACGGATCGCGCCGATCACGCCGAAGTCGAGATAGCGGCGGTAGACGAACGGCTTGACGATCGATTCGAGCTGCGACTCGAGCCGCCGCGCCGCGTCGCTGTCGCCTTCCGACACGAGCCGCCCCTTGATCCACGCGTAGCGCTCCCATTCGCGCCCCTGCACGTAGAAATATTCCTCGAGCATCCCGAGGCTGCAGACGAGCGGCCCCGAATCGCCGTTCGGGCGCAGCCGCATGTCGACGCGAAACACGTAGCCGTCGGCCGTGACCTCGGACAGCACGCCGATCAGGCGCCGGCCGAGCCGCGTGAAGTATTCCTGGGTGGACAGCGGCGAGCGCGTGCCGCCGGCCGTCTCGCCGTCGTCCTCGTAGACGAAGATCAGGTCGATGTCCGACGACACGTTCAGCTCGCGGCCGCCCAGCTTGCCCATCCCGACGACGCCGAGCACGACGCGCTGGCCGTCGGCGCCGCGCGGCTCGCCGTACATCGCCTCGAGCTCGGCCGAGAGTAGCGCGAGCGAGCGCTGCACGGCCGCTTCGGCCAGATGGGTCATCGCGCCCGTCACCTCGGCGACGCTTGCGAGGCCGCGCAGGTCGCGCTCCGCGACCGCGCCGAACACTTCGACACGCAACTGCCGCAGCGCGCGCTTCAGCTGCTCGTCGCTCGGCGCGGCCGTGCCGGCCGGCGCCGCGAGCAGCTCGCTCAGGCGCGCGTCGAGCTGCGCGCGGGACAGCGGTGCGGCGGCCCACGCGGCGATCCGCTCGGACAGCGCGGGACGCGCGGCGGCCGCGCGGGCGATATAGCGGGAGTAGGATGGGCTGATCAGGGCGGAAGCGTCGGTCATCGAAAAGCGGGCCTGGCGGTAAGGCCCGCCACCGCGGGCGACGCATGCGCGCCCCGCTGCCGACAGGCCCCTTGGACTCGGCGCGGTATCGCGGCGCGGGTGCGCCGCCGCGAAAACCGCGCGCCGGAAAGCCCGTGCCATGCTGCCCCAACGGCCGCCGGCACGAACCCCTGTGATACATTTCAACGTCAGTCTGCAAAACTACCATATCGCCGCCCTTCCGCCGCATGTCCGACCGTCAGGAATCCGCCGTACCTGCGCCCGAAGCGGGACCTCCGAAGCACGATCATCCTGTCCTGCGTCGCGTGTTCAGGGTGACGCTGGCACTCGGTATCGGCACCTACTTCGTCGCGTCCGCCTCGTTCCTCGGGCTGCGCTACGTGCTGCTCCCGCGCATCGACGAATTCCGCCCGCGCATCGAGCGCGCGGTGTCCGACAAGCTCCACGCGCAGCTGTCGATCGGCAGACTGTCTCCCCACTGGTCCGGCATGCAGCCGGGCGTCGAAGTCACCAACCTGACGATTCGCGGCCGTGACGGCCGGATCGCGCTGTCGGTCCCGCACGCGACGGCCGCGCTGTCTTGGATGTCGCTGCTGCGGCTGTCGCCCGCGCTGTCGAGCCTGATCGTCGACCACCCCGACCTCGTCGTCGCGCGCGCGGCCGACGGCTCGCTGAGCGTCGCGGGCGTCGGCGTCGCGACCACCCATGGCGGCAACGACACGTTCAGCACGTGGCTGCTGAAGCAGGAAGCGATCGTGCTGCGCAACGGCACGCTGCGCTGGCGCGACGCGCAGCACGACGCACCGGAGCTCGCGCTGTCGGGCATTCGCCTGGCGGTGCTCAACCACGGCCGCGTGCACAAGGCCGCGCTGCAGGCGCCCGCGAACGGCACGCTGCTGCTCGGCCCGCTCGATTTTCGCGCGCGCTTCCGCCACAAGCCGCTCCAGCCGATCGGCAAGCCGACGAACTGGACCGGCGACGCATACCTGTCGACCGGCCCGGTCGACCTGCAGACCCTCGGCCGCTATCTCGACATTCCGCTGACGATCCATGCGGGCCGGATCGACAATGCGATCTGGGCGACCTTCGAGGACGGCCACCTGCGCTCCGCGGGCGGCGACCTGCAAGGCGCCGACGTCGTGCTGCGCGTGCGGCCGACCCAGCCGCGCCTCGACGTGCCGACGGTCGGGTTCGGCTGGGACATGGCGCTGAACGCCGGCCGCGACTACACGCTGCACCTGACGCGCTTCAACGCGGAGCTCGGCCAGCCGCCGCTGCCGGACGGCACGCCGCTCGCGCGCTCGCTCGCGCTGTCGACGCTGACCGCCCGCTACCGCGTGCCGGCCGCCGACCAGGGGCAACTGCTGAGCGTCGTCGGCGACCGCGTCGATCTCGGCATCCTCAGTGAGTTCATCCGAGGGCTGCCGCTGCCGGCACGCCTGCGCAACGAGCTGATCAAGCTCGACCCGCGCGGGATGGTGTCGAACTACCACATCGAGGTCGAGCGCGCGAAGCCGGCGCGGCCCGAGCTCGCCGACGAAGAGCGGCGCATGGGCGCCGCGCCGATCGTGCGCTATCGCTTCCTCGGCGATCTGCAGGGCATCAGCGTCGCCGCGCAGGAGCCGCCGCCGGGCTTGTCGCCGCGCGGTCACCCGCGCGCCGGCTGGCCGGGCGTCGAGAATTTGTGGGGCCGCGTCGATGCGAACGAGACCGGCGGCAGCGCGCACTTCGACACGGTCAACGCCGCGGTCACGGTGCCCGGCGAATTCGACCAGCCGCGCCTGACCTTCGACCGGCTGCGCGGCAACGCGAAATGGGTGATCACGCCGGCGCCGGGCGACAAGCACGCGCGCGTCGACGTGACGTTGCCCGACCTGTTCGTCTCGAACCCCGATGCCGAAATCGCGGTGTCGGGCTCGTACACGAACCCCGGCCACGGCCGCGGCTCGCTCGACCTGCGCGCGGATTTCGCGCGCGCGTCGGTCGCGCGCATTCCGCGCTACCTGCCGACCGGGATGTCCGAACGCCTGCGCGCGTATCTCGGCCATGCGCTGCAGGACGGCCAGGTGACCAAGGGCGCGTCGATCGTCGCGCGCGGCCCGCTCGAGAAATTCCCGTTCTCACACGAGCCGGATGCCGGCGTGTTCCATATCGTCGCGCCGTTTACCGGCGGGCGCTTCGAGCCGACGCCGTACCCGCCGCGCAAGCTCGCGAACGGCACGCCGAGCGTCTGGCCGGCACTCGACGCGATCGACGGCGTGTTCGAGCTCGCGCAGAACAAGCTGCGCTTCGACATCGCGCGCGCGCGCTACAAGCGCGTCGCGCTGACCAAGGTGGCCGGCCGGATCGACGATCTCGGCAACCCGTCGAAGTCGCCGCTCATCATCGACGGCCATGCCCAAGGCCCGCTCGCGGACCTGATCGACTACGCGGACAACAGCTCGCTCGGCACGATGAGCGGGCACATCGGCCAGCGGATCGATGCGCAGGGGCCCGCGTCGCTCGCGCTGAAGATCACGATTCCGCAGCGCGTGCCGCATCCGCATACGCACGTCGAAGGCGCCCTCGCGTTCGGCGGCAACACGCTGTCGACCGACGGCGTGCCGCCGCTGTCCGCGCTGCGCGGCAGCGTGCGGTTCAGCGAGGCCGGCGCGTCGCTGCACGACCTGTCGGGGCGCTTCCTCGGCGGCCCGGTGCGCGCGAACGGCAACTTCCAGTCGCATGGCCCGTACGCGGTGAACGTCGACGGCAAGCTCGCGCTCGACGCCACGCGCGGCCTGAACCTGCACGGCACGGCCGCGGCGCTGCTCGAGCACGTGGTCGGCGACGCGCCGTACCACGTCGCCGTGCGCGGCGCGCCGGGCCGCCTGCCGGAGGTCACCGCGCATTCCGACCTGACGGGCGTCGCGCTGAACTTCCCCGCGCCGTTCGCGAAACCGGCCGGCACGCCGATGCCGTTCCGCTTCACGCTGCAGCCGGCCGCCGAGGCCGACGGCAAGCGCCTCGAACATGCCGACCTGACGCTCGGCCCCGTGTCCGCGACCTACCTGCTCGACGCGACGCGCGGCCAGCCGCTGCGCGCGGTGCGCGGCGCGATGGGCATCCACCGGATGCCCGACCTGCCGCAGGACGGCGTGAGCGCCGCCGTCGACGTCGACGAACTGGACGCCGACGCATGGCTCGCGCTGGCCCGCACGCTGCAGCACGACACGCCGCGCGCACCGGAGCCGGCCGCGCCGCGCGTCGACGTCGCGAGCTTCACGCCGAAGCGCTTCGCGCTGCACTTCGGCACGCTGAAGCTGCTCAAGCGCAACTGGGAAAACGTGATCATCGGCGCGTCGCACGTCGACGAGCTGTGGCAGGCGAACATCGCGTCGAACCAGGTCTCGGGCTACCTGTCGTGGGCGCAGGGCGGCGGCCACAACGGCGCGGGCGTGCTGAACGCGCGGCTCGCGAAGCTCGTGATTCCGCAAAGCGCGCAGCACGACCTCGTCGGCCGCGCGATGAACCTGCCGACGCCGACGGACCGGCCGATGCCGTCGGTCGACCTGATCGTCGACCAGGTCGTCGCGCGCGATCACGACATCGGCCGGCTCGTCGTCAATGCGCGCAACATCGACGAGGACGGCGCGCCGGTGTGGCAGCTCGACAAGCTCGAACTGGCGAACCCGGCCGCGAAGCTGACGGCGACCGGCAACTGGCGCACCTCGCGCCGTGCGCTGGCCCGCGGCGTCGACGAAAACGATGCGCCGCGCCGCAGCGTGTTCGACTTCAAGCTCGACATCGGCAACGCGGGCGCGCTGCTCGATCTCGTCGGCCTGCCGCGCACGGTCGCGAACGGCCACGGCACGGTGACCGGCAAGGTCGGCTGGCGCGGCGGCCCGACCGCGGTCGATCTGCCGTCGCTCGGCGGCCAGGTCGCGGTCGATCTCGAGCACGGCCAGATCCTGAAGGTCGATCCGGGCGCCGCGAAACTGCTCGGCGTGCTGAGCTTGCAGAGCCTCGCGCGCTTCCTGACGCTGAATTTCCGCGACGTGGTCGGCAAGGGGCTGCCGTTCGACAAGATCACGGGCACCAGCCGGATCTCGAACGGGATCGCGCGCACCGACGATTTCTCGATGACGACGGCGCCGGCGAACGTGACGGTGCGCGGCGCGGTCGATCTCGGCGCCGAGACGCAGGACCTGCACGCGCACGTCGCGCCGAAGATCGGCGCCGGCACGGCGGCGATCGCGGCCGCGATCATCAATCCGCTGCTTGGCGTCGGCGTGCTGGCCGCGAACTACGCGCTGTCGGAGACGCTGTCGCACGCGTTCGCGCTCGACTACGCGATCACCGGCTCGTGGGCGCATCCGCACATCGAGCGGGTGCGGGGCGATCAGGGTAAGATGAATCACGGTCCGGCCGATGCGGCGAGCCATTGACGCGCGCAGGGTGCCGGGCCGCACCCTATTTATGACGCAATCGATCCAGCGATGACCGATCACACCCGTTCCGCCACGCCCTTTCGGGTCGCCGCGCTGCAGATGGTGAGCACGCCGGACGTCGCGCGCAATCTCGCCGAAGCCGGCCGCCTGATCGCGGAAGCGGCCGGCGACGGCGCCCAGCTCGTGCTGCTGCCCGAGTATTTCTGCTTCATGGGCCACCGCGACACCGACAAGCTCGCGCTCGCCGAACCCTACCGCGACGGTCCGATCCAGCAGTTTCTCGCGCAGGCCGCGCAGCGTCACGGCGTCTGGCTGATCGGCGGCACGCTGCCGCTGAAGGCGCCCGAACCCGATCGCGTGCTGAACACGACGCTCGTGTTCGATCCGAGCGGCCAAGAGGCGGCCCGCTACGACAAGATCCACCTGTTCAACTTCGAGAAAGGCGACGAATCGTTCGACGAGGCGCGCACGATCCGCGCGGGCGAGACGGTCG
Source organism: Burkholderia sp. 567 (assembly GCF_040545115.1). Taxonomy (NCBI): domain Bacteria; kingdom Pseudomonadati; phylum Pseudomonadota; class Betaproteobacteria; order Burkholderiales; family Burkholderiaceae; genus Burkholderia; species Burkholderia sp. 567. Next base: position 203,020 of record NZ_JBEPLG010000001.1, on the reverse strand, counting down.
TCACGTTCGACGCGCCGTTCGGGCGGGTCGGCCTGTCGGTCTGTTACGATCTGCGCTTTCCGGAGCTGTACCGCAGGATGGGCGACTGCGCGCTGATCGTCGTGCCGTCGGCGTTTACGTATACGACGGGTCGCGCGCACTGGGAAATGCTGCTGCGCGCGCGGGCCGTCGAGAATCAGTGCTACGTGCTCGCGGCCGCGCAGGGCGGCAAGCACGAGAACGGCCGGCGCACCTGGGGCCACAGCATGCTGGTCGACCCGTGGGGCGAGATCGTCGCGGTCCGCGACGAAGGCGCGAGCGTCGTGACCGGCGAGCTCGATCCGCAGCGGATCGCCGACGTGCGCCAGAGCCTGCCCGCGTGGCGACATCGCGTGCTGGCGTGACCCGCTGAACCGCCCCGGCGCTTGAAACGCCGCCCGGCCAACCCATCTGCCCAGAACGCACCCGACAACTTTTTGAGAACCCTCGATACCCGCATGAACATCATCGAACCCGGCATCCGCAATCTTGCGCTGGCGAAGGACATCCTCCTCACGCCGTACGGCCTCGACGAGAGCCTGCTCACGCGCACGATCGCCGACATCTTCACGCATCGCGTCGACTACGCGGACCTGTACTTCCAGGCGACCCGCAGCGAAGCGTGGAGCCTCGAGGAAGGCATCGTGAAGTCGGGCAGCTTCAGCATCGACCAGGGCGTCGGCGTGCGCGCGGTCGCGGGCGACCGCACCGCGTTCGCTTACTCGGACGACCTGTCGCCTGAAGCCATCGCGCAGGCAGCCGCGGCCACCAAGGCGATCGCGGCGGCCGGCGGCGGCCGCCAGAAGATCCGGGCCGCGACGTCGCTCACGGGCATCTCGGGCCGCGACCTGTACCTGCCGTCCGATCCGCTCGCGTCGCTCGACGCGACCGCCAAGGTCAAGCTGCTCGAGCGCATCGAGCAGATGGCGCGCGGGCGCGACCCGCGCGTCACGCAGGTGATGGCGGGCCTCGCCGGCGAATACGATGTCGTGCTGGTCGCGCGCAGCGACGGCGCGCTCGCGGCCGACATCCGCCCGCTCGTGCGCGTGTCGGTCACGGTGATCGCCGAGCAGAACGGCCGCCGCGAGATCGGCTCCGGCGGCGGCGGCGGCCGCTTCGACTACGCGTACTTCACCGACGACGTGCTGTCGCGCTACGTCGACGACGCCGTGCACGCAGCGTTGGTGAACCTCGACGCCCGCCCCGCGCCGGCCGGCGCGATGACGGTCGTGCTCGGGCCGGGCTGGCCGGGCGTGCTGCTGCACGAGGCGATCGGCCACGGTCTCGAGGGCGACTTCAACCGCAAGGGTTCGTCCGCGTTCGCCGGCCGCATCGGCGAGCAGGTCGCCGCGAAGGGCGTGACGGTGGTCGACGACGGCACGCTGCCGAACCGCCGCGGCTCGCTGAACATCGACGACGAAGGCAACCCGACGCAGTGCACGACGCTGATCGAGGACGGCATCCTGAAGGGCTACATCCAGGACACGCTCAACGCGCGCCTGATGAAGATGCCCGTCACCGGCAACGCGCGGCGCGAATCGTACGCGGCGCTGCCGATGCCGCGCATGACCAACACGTACATGCTCAACGGCGACAAGGATCCGCAGGAAATCATCGCGTCGGTAAAGAACGGCCTGTACGCGGTGAACTTCGGCGGCGGCCAGGTCGACATCACGAACGGCAAGTTCGTGTTCTCGGCGTCCGAGGCGTACATGATCGAAAACGGCAAGGTCACCTACCCGGTGAAGGGCGCGACGCTGATCGGCAGCGGCCCGGAATCGCTGAAGTACGTGAGCATGATCGGCAACGACATGTCGCTCGACTCGGGCGTCGGCGTGTGCGGCAAGGAAGGCCAGAGCGTGCCGGTCGGCGTCGGCCAGCCGACCCTGCGGATCGACAAGATGACGGTCGGCGGTACGGCATAACCGCATCGCGACGCAGACAATCCGCGTATTTTGACAAAAACGCGCGGATTGTCCGCATTTTTTGAGGCCCCGGCTTGCCAGCCGCACGGCGACACGGTATAAATTCCGAATCAACTTTTTTGACGAACCGAATCTCCGTCATGTCCGCCAAGTTTTATTTTTACTTTTTTTGGCATCTCAGACCGCTGGCGGATCGAGAGGGTTGATGGCGCGTGAAGCGCAACCGAAATTCCCGAAAAACCGCCGGCGAACCCGGCGGTTTTTTTTCGCCCTTCGCCAGCCGGTCGCCGCCGCAGCGGTCCGCGGCCCCGATCGACACCACTGAATTGTCTGAATCGATGAATTTGCCGCACGCGTAGTCATTGGGCGGCGCCCTCAACAGCTTTGCATGGGGCCGGCGCAAGTGCCGAAGCACTCGAGCCGGTCGACACAGGAGAAAACAGCATGCCCCCGCACAATACCGACGACGTCCGCATTCGCGAACTCAAGGAACTGACGCCGCCCGCCCACCTGATCCGCGAATTCGCGTGCTCCGAGGCCGCGTCCGAGCTGATCTACCACTCGCGCCAGTCGATGCACCGCATCCTGCACGGGATGGACGACCGGCTGATCGTCGTGATCGGGCCGTGCTCGATCCACGATACGAAGGCGGCGATCGAGTACGCGGGGCGGCTCGTGAAGGAGCGCGAGCGCTTCAAGGGCGAGCTGGAAATCGTGATGCGCGTGTACTTCGAGAAGCCGCGCACGACGGTCGGCTGGAAGGGGCTCATCAACGATCCGCACCTGGACAACAGCTTCAAGATCAACGAAGGGCTGCGCACCGCGCGTGAGCTGCTGCTGCAGATCAACGAGATGGGGCTGCCGGCCGCGACCGAATACCTCGACATGATCAGCCCGCAGTACATCGCCGACCTGATCTCGTGGGGCGCGATCGGCGCGCGCACGACCGAGTCGCAGGTGCACCGCGAGCTGGCGTCGGGGTTGTCGTGCCCGGTCGGCTTCAAGAACGGCACCGACGGCAACGTGAAGATCGCGGTCGATGCGATCAAGGCCGCGTCGCAGCCGCACCATTTCCTGTCGGTGACCAAGGGCGGCCACTCGGCGATCGTATCGACGGCCGGCAACGAGGACTGCCACGTGATCCTGCGCGGCGGCAAGGCGCCGAACTACGACGCGGACAGCGTGAACGCCGCATGCGCGGACATCGGCAAGGCCGGCCTCGCCGCGCGCCTGATGATCGACGCGAGCCACGCGAACAGCTCGAAGAAGCACGAGAACCAGATTCCCGTGTGCGCGGACATCGGCCGCCAGGTCGCGGCCGGCGACGAGCGCATCGTCGGCGTGATGATCGAGTCGCACCTCGTCGAGGGGCGTCAGGACCTGAAGGAAGGCTGCCCGCTGACCTACGGCCAGAGCATCACCGATGCGTGCATCGCGTGGGACGACAGCGTGAAGGTGCTCGAAGGCCTCGCGGAATCGGTGAAGGCACGCCGCGTCGCGCGCGGCAGCGGGAACTGAAGAACGCCAACAAGCTGACCGTATGGCCCCGCCTGGCGGCGAATTGGCCATGCGGCCAACCTGCAGTCGGCGTGGTGCTCTGCTAGACTAGCTAACATCGTCTAGCTAACCAGAGGATCGACCATGTCGACCGTCAACATGCACGATGCCAAGTCGCGGCTTTCCAGCCTCGTGGAAGCGCTTGAATCGGGGCGCGAAGCCGAAGTCGTGATCGCCCGCAATGGTCATCCGGTCGCCCGGATCGTTCCGTACACCGCGCCGAAGCGGATCGGCGCAGCCCGTCAGTTGCTTGCCGGATTGAACATTCCGACAAGCGTCGAGGCATTCAATGCCGGCGATGAATCGATCGCTGCCGACTTCGATGCCAGCTCGGATCAAGGGCTTGCACCGTGAAGCTGCTGCTCGATACGCACATCGCACTATGGGCGGCTGAAGGCGCGCCGCAACTTTCGGCAACCGCGGCCGCATTGATCGAACATCCCCAAAACACGCTGTACGTCAGCGCCGCGTCGATTTGGGAAATCGCGATCAAATATCGCAAAGGCAATTTGCCCGTCCATCCGCGCGATGCACGTTCGGCGTTCCGGCTCGCAGGTTTTGCCGAGCTGCCGATCAGCAGCGATCACGCCGAGGCAGTCGCCGCGTTGCCGGATTTCCCGGACCATGCCGATCCGTTCGACCGCGTGATGATCGCGCAGGCACTCCATGAAGGCATGCCGCTCGTCAGTGCCGATCCGAAGGTGTGGCGCTACCACTCCACGCTGATGCTGCGTGCCTGACATCGTCATGCACGCGACAAAATCGAAGCCCGGCTCGCGCCGGGCTTTTTTACTGGCCTGAGACCGTCCGTTCGCGCATCACTCGAGCGCGCCCGAGCCGAAGATCTCCGTGTTCACACGCTCCGGCGCGACGCCCAGCGCGACGAGCGCATCGCGTTGCGCCTTCATGAACGCGATCGGGCCGCAGATGTAGTAGTCGGCATCCGGCACCAGCGCATGCTGCTTCACGCGCTCCGGCGTCAGGCGCCCTTCGAGGTCGTGATCGATACCGGCACGGTCGTTCGGGCCGACCAGCTCGTACAGCACCGTGCGCTTCACGTTCGCGTGCTCGCGCGCCGCGTCGTTCAGCCAGTCGCGGAACGCGTGCACCGCGCCCGAACGGCATGCGTGGACGAACCGCACTTCGCGCTGGCTGCCTTCGGCGATCAGTGTCGACGCCATCGACATCATCGGCGTGATGCCGACACCGCCCGAGATCAGCACGACCGGCGTCTCGGCATCGCGCTTCAGCGAGAAGTCGCCCATCGGCGCGGTCACTTCGACGATCGCCCCCTCTTCCACGCCGTCGTGCATCAGCGTCGATACTTTCCCGGCCGGGATCGCTTCCGGCCTGCCGGCTTCGCGCTTCACCGAAATGCGCAGCCACTTGCCGTTGGGCGCATCGGACAGGCTGTACTGGCGCGGCTGGTCGACCCCGAGATCGCCGACGAAGCGCTTCACCGAGATGTACTGGCCCGGCTCGAACTTCGGCGCGTCGCCGCCGTCGGCGGGGGTCAGGTAGAACGACGTGATCTCGTCGCTTTCGCGCACCTTGCGGGCGACCTTGAACGGGCGGAAGCCGCTCCATGCGGCGTTCGCGTACAGGTCGGCCTCGGCGCCGATCATGATCTGCGCGAGCTGGCCGTACGCGACGCGCCAGGCTTCGAGCGTTTCCGCGTCGACCGCGTCGCCGAGCACTTCGACGATCGACGCGAGCAGGTTCTCGCCGACGATCGGGTAATGCTCCGGACGGATATTGAGGCTCGCGTGCTTGTGCGAGATGCGCGACACCGCGCCGCCCAGCGCACCGAGGTTGTCGATGTTCGCGGCATACGCGTAGACCGCCTTCGCGAGCGTTTCCGGCTGGCTGCCGGTCTTCTGGTGCGTCTGGTTGAACAGGTTCTTCAGTTCCGGATGACGCGCGAACATGCGCTGATAGAAGTGCTTCGTGATCGTCGCGCCGTGCTCGGCAAGGACAGGGGCGGTGGCCTTCACACGGGCCATCTGGTCAGCGGTGATGTGGGTCATGTGCGTTCTCCGTTAAACATGCACATACTATACATCTTTAAAATCCAAGCACCCCTCGGACAAATTGTCGCAGTGCGGAAATCGATGCCGCGCGTCAGCGCACGCGCCCGCGCTCCCAAAGCACGTCCGAGCCGCCGTCCGCGCGATTCAGCACGCGCGCCAGCACGAACAGCAGATCCGACAGCCGGTTCACGTATCGCCGCGGCGCATCATTGAGCGTGTCGGTGCGCCCGAGCGCGACGATCGAGCGCTCTGCACGGCGGCACACCGTGCGGCACACGTGCGCCAGCGACGCCGCGCGCGAGCCGGCCGGCAGGATGAATTCCTTCAGCGGCGGCAGCGTCGCGTTGTAGTCGGCCAGCCACCGGTCGAGGCGCGCGAGATGCGTGTCGTCGAGCACCCCATGGCCGGGGATGCACAGCTCGCCGCCCAGATCGAACAGGTCGTGCTGGATCGTGACGAGCGCGGTGCGGACGTCGTCCGGAAGCGGCTCGGCGAGCAACACGCCGAGCGCCGAGTTCAGTTCGTCGACGTCGCCGATCGCGGCGATCCGCACGTCGTCCTTGCCGACGCGGCGCCCGTCGCCGAGGCCGGTGGTGCCGTCGTCACCCGTGCGCGTGGCGATCTTGCTCAAGCGGTGGCCCATGCGAATGTCCTCTCGTGCGCGGCCGCAGCGCGGCCAGGTGGGGTTGGTACGCGATTATCGCAGCCCGCGGCGGGGGCCGCACCGGACGTTGCAGCGTAGAATGAACCGAAAGTTCGACAAGCAGCCGTCAGGAGACACGAGTGAATCACCCCGACACGCCGGCCGCCACGCGCCGCCCCCTCCCGCCCGCGATGCTCGATGCGCTGCGCGCCGCCTTCGGCGAGCGCGTGTCGACCGCCGACGCCGTCCGCGCCCATCACGGCCGCGACGAATCGCCGTTCGATCCGCAACTCCCCGACGTCGTCGTATTCGCCCGCAGCGCGGATGAAGTCCGCGAAGTCGTGTCGCTGTGCGCGCTCTACAGCGTACCGCTGATTCCGTACGGCGCCGGCTCGTCGCTCGAGGGCCATCTGCTCGCCGTACGCGGCGGCGTATCGCTCGACCTGTCGGAAATGAACCGCGTGCTGTCGATCAACGCGGAAGACCTGACGGTCACGGTCGAACCGGGCATCACGCGCAAGGCGCTCAACGAAGCGCTGCGCGACACCGGCCTGTTCTTCCCGATCGATCCGGGCGCCGACGCCAGCATCGGCGGGATGACCGCGACCCGCGCGTCGGGCACCAACGCCGTGCGCTACGGGACGATGCGCGAGAACGTGCTCGGCCTGAGCGCCGTGCTCGCCGACGGCCGCGTCGTGAAGACAGGCTCGCGCGCGCGCAAGTCGTCGGCCGGCTACGACCTCACCCGCCTGTTCGTCGGCTCCGAAGGCACGCTCGGCGTGATCACCGAGATCACGCTGCGCCTGCATCCGCTGCCCGAAGCCGTGTCGGCCGCGATCTGCACGTTCCCGTCGATGGGCGACGCGGTGCGCACCGTGATCGAGACGATCCAGATCGGCGTGCCGATCGCGCGCGTCGAATTCGTCGATGCGCTCGCGGTGCGCTCGATCAACCGCCACTCGAACCTGACACTCGCCGAAGCGCCGACGCTGTTCTTCGAATTCCACGGCACCGAAGCCGGCGTGAAGGAACAAGCCGAGCTCGTGCAGGCGCTCGCGGGCCAGAACAACGGCCAGGGCTTCGAATGGGCGACCCGCCCCGAGGACCGCACGCGGCTCTGGGCCGCGCGCCACAACGCGTACTTCGCGATGCTGCAGTTGAAACCCGGCTGCCGCGCGGTGACGACCGACGTATGCGTGCCGATCTCGCAGCTCGCCGCGTGCGTCGAGGAGACCGAAGTCGACCTGCGCGCGTCGTCGCTGCCCTGCCCGATCGTCGGCCACGTCGGCGACGGCAATTTCCACGTCGCGATCCTGATCGATCCCGACAAGCCCGAGGAAATCGACGAAGCCGAGCGCATCAACGACCGGATCGTCGAACGCGCGCTGCGCCTCGGCGGCACCTGCACCGGCGAACACGGCGTCGGGCTGCACAAGATGCGCTTCCTGCCGAAGGAGCACGGCGACAACGCGATCGACGCGATGCGCGCGATCAAGCTCGCGCTCGATCCGCGCAACCTGATGAATCCCGGCAAGATCTTCACGTGCTGACACGGCGGCGCGCCGCCGCGCGGCCGCAGGAGACCCAATGAACGCTTCCGTCGAACTGTCGAGCGCGACCCGCGCGCAGCGCCAGCGCGAAGTCGTGCAGGCGCTGATGGCCGTGCTGCCCACGCATTGCCTGCTGTTCCGCGACGAAGACACCGCGCCGTACGAATGCGACGGCCTGTCCGCGTACCGGCGGCTGCCCCTCGCGGTCGCGCTGCCCGAAACCGAATCGCAGGTGCAGCGGATCGTGCAGATCTGCCGCCGCATGGAAGTGCCGATCGTGCCGCGCGGCGCGGGCACGAGCCTGTCGGGCGGCGCGCTGCCGATCGGCAACGGCGTCGTGCTGTCGCTCGCGCGCTTCACGCGCATCGTCGAGGTCGATCCGTACGCGCGCACGGCCACCGTGCAGCCCGGCGTGCGCAACCTCGCGATTTCGGAAGCCGCCGCGCCTTACGGGCTGTACTACGCACCCGATCCTTCGTCGCAGATCGCGTGCACGATCGGCGGCAACGTCGCGGAAAATTCCGGCGGCGTCCACTGCCTGAAATACGGACTGACCGTGCACAACGTGATGCGCGTGCGTGCGGTCACGATCGAGGGCGAGATCGTCGAATTCGGCTCGCTCGGCCTCGACACGCCGGGCCTCGACCTGCTCGCGGTGATGATCGGCAGCGAAGGGATGTTCGCGATCGTCACCGAGGTCACGTTGAAACTGATCCCGAAACCGCAGACCGCGCAGCTCGTGATGGCGAGCTTCGACGATGTCGTGAAGGGCGGCGAGGCGGTCGCCGCGATCATCGCATCGGGCATCATCCCGGCCGGGCTCGAGATGATGGACAAGCCGGCCACCCAGGCCGTCGAGGCGTTCACGCACGCGGGCTACGACCTCGACGCGAAGGCGATCCTTCTGTGCGAATCGGACGGCACGCCGGAGGAAGTCGCGGAGGAAGTCGTGCGCATGACGGCCGTGCTGCGCGAGCATGGCGCGACGCGCATCCAGGTGTCGCGCAACGAAAGCGAGCGGCTGCGCTACTGGTCGGGCCGCAAGAACGCGTTTCCGGCCGCCGGGCGCATTTCCCCCGATTATTACTGCATGGACGGCACCGTGCCGCGCCGCGCGATTGGCCCGCTGCTCGCGCGCATCGAGCAGCTCGAGACGCAATACGGATTGCGCTGCATCAACGTGTTCCATGCCGGCGACGGCAACATGCATCCGCTGATCCTCTACAACGCGAACGATCCGGACGAGCTGCATCGCGCCGAGCAGTTCGGCGCGGAAATCCTCGAATGCTGCGTGGAATTCGGCGGCAGCGTGACGGGCGAGCACGGCGTCGGCATCGAAAAGCTCAATTCGATGTGCGTTCAGTTCTCGCCGCAGGAGCGCGACGCGTTCTTCGCGGTCAAGCGCGCGTTCGATCCGGCCGGGCTGCTCAATCCCGACAAGGGGATTCCGACCCGCGCGCGCTGCGCGGAATACGGTCGCCAGCACGTGCGCGGCGGGCTGCTGCCGCATCCCGACCTGCCGCGCTTCTGAGCACCGCGCGGCGGCGCGCCCCGTGCCGACGCGCGGGCCGCGACGTGCGGCCCTGCCCGCGCGCCGGCCATCCGCGCGGCGGCGCCTGCCTGCGTTCGTGATACGGGGCTTAGGGATAGTCGCGATGTGGATTCGCGCCACCCCGGTACAATCGACCGGACAACAAGACGAGACTGCAATAGAACATGGAAGAGGACGACATCGTCGCCGGATGGGCCGAGCGCATCCGCGCCGCCAGTGCCGACGGCCGGCCGCTGCGGATTCGCGGCGGCGGTACCAAGGACTGGTACGGCCAGGCGCTGGACGGCGAAATACTCGACACGCGCGCGTTGCAGGGCATCGTGTCGTACGACCCGGCCGAACTCGTCGTCACGGTCCGCGCGGGCACGCCGCTCGCGCAGCTTGAAACCGCCCTCACCGAGTGCGGCCAGATGCTGCCGTTCGAGCCGCCGCACTTCGGCCGCACGGCTACCGTCGGCGGCTGTATCGCGGCCGGCCTCGCGGGCCCACGCCGCGCCACCTGCGGCGCGCCGCGCGATTTCGTGCTCGGCGTCACGCTGATGAACGGGCGCGGCGAGCTGCTGCGCTTCGGCGGCCAGGTCGTGAAGAACGTCGCCGGCTACGACGTGTCGCGGCTGATGGCCGGCTCGCTCGGCACGCTCGGGCTGATGCTCGAGCTGTCGATCAAGGTGCTGCCGGTGCCGGTCGCCGAAGTCACGCTGAAGTTCGAGATGACCGCGACCGACGCGGTGCGCAAGCTCAACGAATGGGGTGGCCATCCGCTGCCCGTCAGCGCGAGCGCGTGGCGCAACGGCACGCTGGTGCTGCGGCTGTCGGGCGCCGAGGCCGCCGTGAAATCGGCGAAGACGCTGCTCGGCGGCGAAGTCGTCGACGCGGTCGAGGCCGAGCGCTTCTGGGCCGGCCTGCGCGAGCATGCCGATCCGTTCTTCAACGGCATCCCGCCCGGCTATGCGCTATGGCGCCTCGCGCTGCCGTCGATCACCGAGCCGATGCACCTGCCGGGCACCCAGTTGATGGAATGGGGCGGCGCGCAGCGCTGGTGGATCACCGACGCCGATGCGCAAACGGTGCGCATGAGCGCGAAGCAGGCCGGCGGCCATGCGACGCTGTTCCGCGCGGGTGATTCTTACGACCGCAGCGCGGGCGTGTTCACGCCGTTGCCCGCGCCGCTGATGAAGATTCACCGCGGGCTAAAGGCTGCGTTCGATCCCGCACGCATCTTCAACCGCGGGCGGCTCTACCCCGAGCTTTAGGGTCTGTTTACCTATGGAACGCACATGCGAATGCCCGAAATCGCTCGTAGGGCAAGAAGTGAGGAGCGCCGTTTGGCCGAGCCAAACAAGTGACGACCGACGCCGCCATACGGGCGATTTCGGGCATTCCCGTGGAATGAATTTTTTAATTAGGGGTTGCCGCGAGAACGGCCGCTCGCCGCGTTGCGCACCTTGCGAATACTTCAGTATTCGCGGCGGCGCGCGCCTCGCGAGCGGCCGTTCTCGCGGCAACGCATGCGCGTTCCATAGGTAAACAGACCCTAAATGCAAACGAACCTCGCCGATTTCATCCGCAACACGCCCGACGGCGACGAGGCCGACGCGATCCTGCGCAAGTGCGTGCATTGCGGCTTCTGCACCGCGACGTGCCCGACCTATCAGTTGCTCGGCGACGAACTCGACGGCCCGCGCGGGCGCATCTACCTGATCAAGCAGATGGTCGAAGGCGCGCCCGTCACGCGCAGCACGCAGCAGCACCTCGACCGCTGCCTCACCTGCCGCAGCTGCGAGACGACCTGCCCGTCGGGGGTCCAGTACGGCCGGCTCGTCGAGATCGGCCGCAAGCACGTCGAGGCGCAGGTGCAGCGCCCGGTGCAGCAGCGAATCCTGCGCCGCGTGCTCGCGAGCCTCGTGCCGAACGCGGCGCTGTTCTCGCCGGTCATGCGGCTCGGCCAGCACGTGCGGCCGCTGTTGCCGAAACGGCTGCGCGACAAGGTACCGCCGCGCCAGCGGCTGCTCGAATGGCCGCAGCGCACGCATCCGCGCAAGATGCTGATGCTCGGCGGCTGCGTGCAGCCGTCGATGCTGCCGAACATCAACATCGCGACCGCGCGCGTGCTCGACGCACTCGGCGTCGAGACGATCGTCGCGCCCGACGCGGGCTGCTGCGGCGCGATCCGCCTGCACCTGAACTATCACGACGAAGCGCTCGCCGACGCACGCCGCAACATCGACGCGTGGTGGCCGTATATCGAGCAAGGTGCCGAAGCGATCGTCATGAACGCATCGGGCTGCGGCGCGACGGTGCTCGAATATGCGCACCTGCTGCGTGACGATCCGGCCTATGCGGAACGAGCGCAGCGCATCGTCGCGCTGACGCGCGACATCTCCGACGTGCTGCTCGCGTTCGAGGCCGAAATCGCGACGCTCGCGCGGCGCCGTGCGATCCATACCGTCGCGTACCACCCGCCGTGCACGCTGCAGCACGGCCAGCAGTCGCGCGGCAAGGTCGAGCGCCTGCTCGAGACGCTCGGCATCGAGGTGCGGCTGCCGGCCGACAGCCACCTGTGCTGCGGGTCGGCCGGCACCTATTCGCTGACGCAGCCGTCGCTGTCGTACCGGCTGCGCAAGCAGAAGCTGCTGAAGCTGCAGGCACTCGAGCCGCAGATGATCGTGTCCGGCAACGTCGGCTGCATCGCGCACCTGCAGAGCGGCACGCAGATTCCGGTCGCGCACTGGATCCAGCTCGTCGAGCATCTGCTGTACGGCTAGCGCGGTGCCGGGGCGACCGGTCGCGCACGGCATCGCGTCCGTATAATGGGCGAATCGATGCGGCGCGCACCGTGCCGCATCCGCCGTGGTATCCGCTTCTCGTGCCTGCTTCCGTGCCCGTCATGTCCGATTTCGCCGCCCGTCTCGACTCCGTTCACCGCCGCATCGCCGACGCCGCCCGCGCGGCCGGCCGCGATCCCGCCACCGTCTCGCTGCTCGCCGTGTCGAAGACGTTTCCCGCCGACGACGTGCGCGCCGCGCATGCGGCCGGACAACGCGCGTTCGGCGAAAACTACGTGCAGGAATCGATCGACAAGATCGACGCGCTCGCGGATCTGCGCGCCGGGCTCGAATGGCATTTCATCGGGCCGCTGCAATCGAACAAGACGCGCCCGGTGGCCGAGCGGTTCGACTGGGTCCATTCGGTCGACCGGCTGAAGATCGCGCAGCGCCTCGCCGAACAGCGCCCCGCGCACCTGCCGCCGCTCAACGTGTGCGTGCAGGTGAACATCAGCGGCGAGGCGTCCAAGAGCGGCGTCGCGCCCGCCGACGTGGCCGAGGTCGCGCGCGCGGTCGCCGCGCTGCCGACGCTGCGCCTGCGCGGCCTGATGGCGATTCCCGAACCGGCCGGCGATGCCGACGCGCAGCGCGCGCCGCATCGCGCGCTACGCGCGCTGTTCGATACGCTGCGCGCCGCCGGCCTGCCGCTCGACACGTTGTCGATGGGCATGTCCGCCGATCTCGAGGCCGCGGTGCTCGAAGGCGCGACGATCGTGCGCGTCGGCACCGCGCTGTTCGGCGCACGCGACTATTCGCACTGAGCGCCTCCCCTGTTCCGCCTTTCCGTTCACTCTTCTGCTCAATCGACATCATGAAAATCGCATTCATCGGCGGCGGCAACATGGCCGCGGCCCTGATCGGCGGCCTGATCAAGCGCGGCGTCGCCGCTGACGGCCTGTATGCCATCGACGTCAACGAGGACGTCCGCGCGCGCGCCGCGCAGCAATTCGGCATCCGCACCGGCGCGGCCGTCGACGCGACGCTCGCAGGCTACGACGCGATCGTGCTCGCGGTGAAGCCGCAGGTCCTGAAGGACGTCGCGCAGGCGCTCGCCCCGCATCTGAAGTCGCAGCTCGTGATCAGCATCGCGGCCGGCATCCGCGGCACCGACCTCGCCCGCTGGCTCGGCGACTACGCGCGCGTCGTGCGCACGATGCCGAACACGCCCGCGCTGGTCGGCATGGGCGTGACGGGCCTCGCTGCGCTGCCGGGCGTCGACGCGGCCGGTCGCGAGCTCGCGTCGAACGTGCTCGGCGCGGTCGGCGAGATCGTCTGGTTCGACGACGAAGCGCAGCTCGACGCCGTCACCGCGATCTCGGGCAGCGGCCCGGCCTACGTGTTCTATTTCATCGAAGCGCTGCAGGAAGCCGCGCGCCGCCTCGGCATGAACGACGAACAGGGCCGCGCGCTCGCGGTCGCGACGTTCGCGGGTGCCGCGCAGCTCGCCGCGCAATCGGGCGAACCGGCGAGCGTGCTGCGCGAGCGCGTGACGTCGAAGGGCGGCACGACGGCCGCCGCGCTCGCGTCGTTCGACGCGCAGGGCGTGAAGGAAGCGATCGTGCGCGGCGCGCTGGCCGCCGAGGCACGCGCGAAGGAAATGGGTGACGAGCTCGGCCGCGCGTAAGTGCAGCACGCTGCGCCGGGCTTCCGGCACCGGCAACAAAAAAGCGGCCTCGGCCGCTTTTTTGTTGGCATCGCGCGCCGGCGCGCGGCCGCTTCAGTTGCCTGCCGTGCCCGCCAGCAGGTAGTGCGCGGCGATCCCCGCGAACAGCACGCCGCCGAGCCAGTTGTTGTGCCGGAACGCCGCGAAGCACGGCATCCGCTCGCGGTCCTTGATCAGCGTGTAGTGATACAGCGCGCAGCCAACCGCCGCGGCCCAGCCGGCCCAATATGCGAGGCCGAAGCCGAGCGTCACGCCGATCCACACATAGATGCCGAGCGTCGCCGCATAGCAGAGCATGACGGCCGCGACGTCGAAGCGGCCGAACGTCAGCGCGGACGTGCGAATGCCGATCTTGATGTCGTCGTCGCGGTCGACCATCGCGTATTCGGTGTCGTACGCGACCGACCAGAAGATGTTCGCGATCAGCATCACCCACGCGAGCATCGGCACCGTGTCCTGCACGGCCGCGAACGCCATCGGGATGCCGAAGCCGAACGCGATGCCGAGATACGCCTGCGGAACCGCGAAGAAGCGCTTCATGAACGGATACGAGCCCGCGACGAACAGCGCGACGACCGACAGCTCTTTCGTCAGCGTATTGAGCGGCTGGATCAGCAGGAACGAGATGAAGGCCAGCACCACCGCGATCGCGACGGCTTCCCATGCGCGGATCTTGCCGGACGTCAGCGGCCGGTCGGCCGTGCGCTTCACGTGACGGTCGAAGTCGCGGTCGGCATAGTCGTTCATCGCGCAGCCGGCCGAGCGCATCAGCAGCGTGCCGAGCACGAAGATCGCGAGCAGCGGCCAGCGCGGATGGCCGTCCGACGCGATCCACAGTGCGTTGAGCGTCGGCCACAGCAGCAGCAGGCTGCCGATCGGCTTGTCCATCCGGACGAGCCGCAGATACAGGGGAAAGCGGGCAAGCATGGCGAAGCACCGGGAAGATAATCCCGGCATTTTAGAGCCGAGCGGCGGGTCACGTCATGTCGGGCAGGCCCGCGACGGCTGCCGCGACCCGCGCGCCGGCCGCCGGGGCCCGCTGAAGGCGGGCCGGGCAGTCCGCGCGTCAATCAGGGGACAGATGCGTGGCAGGCGCGTACCGCGCTGTCGCCGGAATTCCATCTGATGCGGATAGCAACCCGGCGCCGCTTCGGCGCGGGACACCCACTCACGCCGGCCGCGCGGCGCGCGCGACCGGCCGCACCGGCCTTACGCGAGCAGCGACCGCAGCATCCACGCGGTCTTTTCATGCGTCTGCAGACGCTGAGTGAGCAGGTCGGCGGTCGGTTCGTCGCTCGCCGCATCGGCGATCGGGAAGATTTCGCGCGCGGTGCGCACGACAGTCTCGTGCCCTTCGACGAGCTGGCGGATCATCTCTTCGGCCGCCGGCACGCCGTCCGCCTCCGGCACCGACGACAGCTTCGCGAAATCGCCGAACGTGCCCGGCGCGACGACGCCGAGCGTGCGAATGCGCTCGGCGACCTGGTCGACCGCGAGCCACAGTTCGTTGTACTGCTCTTCGAACATCAGGTGCAGCGTGTTGAACATCGGACCCGTGACGTTCCAGTGGAAGTTGTGGGTCTTCAGGTACAGCGAAAACGTATCGGCCAGCAGCCGCGACAGGCCGTCCGCGATTTTCTTGCGGTCCTTGTCGCTGATGCCGATGTTGATCTGCGTGGCGTTACCTTTCTTGGCCATCTTCGGGACTCCTCATTCGAAATGTTGAACCGGCGAAAATGCGGCGAGCAACCGGCATGCCGCCGCGCGGCGTCCGTCGCCACGTGCCAGTCTAGCGCGGCGAGCGAATCGCTGCGCTCAACCGCCGGCACTCGAGACGATCGGCGCGAGCGCGTGCAGCGCCTGCGCGACCAGCTCGGCTGCACCGCCGACGACGATCGCGAATCCGACGATGTGCCGCGCCAGCCCGGCCGGCGTGCGCAGCTCGGGCGCCGCGAGGGCGGCGCGCATGTTCAGCACGATTTGCGTCATGGTCGTCACTCCTTCGACAAGACCTTGAATCGGAAGAAAAAACGGCCGGTCATGCGACCGGCCGCTGCACGTTGCAACGTGACTGCGCTAGCGCGTCACGACGTTCACGCGAGGTCGAAGCGGTCGAGGTTCATCACCTTGTCCCAGGCCGCGACGAAATCGCGCACGAACTTCTCGTTCGCGTCCGCGCTGCCGTACACCTCGGCCAGCGCGCGCAACTGCGAGTGCGAACCGAAGATCAGGTCGACGCGCGTGCCGGTCCACTTGACCTGGCCCGTCGCACGATCGCGCCCTTCGAACACGTCGTTCGCGGCCGACACCGGCTTCCACTCCGTGCCCATGTCGAGCAGGTTCACGAAGAAGTCGTTCGACAGCGTGCCCGGACGATCGGTGAACACGCCGTGCTTCACATCGCCGACGTTCGCGCCGAGCACTCGCAGGCCGCCGACGAGCACCGTCAGCTCCGGCCCGTTCAGCGTCAGCAGCTGAGCCTTGTCGACCAGCAGCGCCTCGGCCGGCGTCTTGTACGCACTCTTCAGGTAGTTGCGGAAACCGTCCGCCACCGGCTCAAGCACGGCCATCGCGTCGACGTCCGTCTGCTCCTGCGACGCGTCCATCCGGCCCGGTGCGAACGGCACCGTCACCGCGACACCGGCGTTCTTCGCGGCCTGTTCGACACCGGCCGCACCGGCCAGCACGATCAGATCGGCGAGCGACACCTTCTTGCCGCCCGTCTGCGCATCGTTGAACGCCTTGCGCACGCCTTCGAGCGTCTCGAGCACTGCGGCAAGAGCGGCCGGCTGGTTCACTTCCCAGTCCTTCTGCGGCGCCAGGCGGATGCGCGCACCGTTCGCGCCGCCGCGCTTGTCGGAACCCCGGAACGTCGAGGCCGACGCCCACGCGGTCGACACGAGCTGCGCGACCGACAGGCCCGACGCGAGCACCTTCGCCTTCAGCGCCGCGACGTCCGCGTCATCGATCAGCGGGTGATCGACGGCCGGGATCGGATCCTGCCACAGCAGTTCCTCGGCCGGCACTTCCGGGCCGAGATAGCGCGCACGCGGACCCATGTCGCGGTGCGTGAGCTTGAACCAGGCGCGTGCGAACGCGTCGGCAAACTCGGCCGGGTTCTCGTAGAAGCGGCGCGAGATCTTCTCGTAGGCCGGATCGAAACGCAGCGACAGGTCGGTCGTCAGCATCGTCGGGCGATGCTTCTTCGACGCGTCGAACGCATCCGGAATCACTTCGTCCGCGCCCTTCGCGACCCACTGGTGCGCGCCGGCCGGGCTCTTCGTCAGTTCCCATTCGTAGCTGAACAGGTGCTTGAAGAAGTCGTGGCTCCACTTCGTCGGCGTCGACGTCCACGTGACTTCGAGGCCGCTGGTGATCGCATCGTGGCCCTTGCCCGATGCATACGCGCTCTTCCAGCCGAGACCCTGCTGCTCGATGCCCGCCGCTTCCGGCTCCGCACCGACGTCCGTCGCGGGGCCCGCGCCGTGCGTCTTGCCGAACGTGTGGCCGCCGGCGATCAGCGCGACCGTCTCTTCGTCGTTCATCGCCATCCGCGCGAACGTGTCGCGGATGTCGCGTGCCGCCGCGACCGGGTCGGGGTTGCCGTCCGGGCCTTCCGGGTTCACGTAGATGAGGCCCATCTGCACGGCCGCGAGCGGGTTCTCGAGATCACGGTCGCCCGAGTAGCGGCTGTTCGGGCCGCCGCTGAGTTCCAGCCAGATCTTTTCCGAACCCCAGTAGACGTCGTCCGGTTCCCACGTGTCGGCACGGCCGCCCGCGTAGCCGAAGGTCTTGAAGCCCATCGATTCGAGCGCGACGTTGCCGGTCAGGATCAGCAGGTCGGCCCACGAGATGTTGCGGCCGTACTTCTGCTTGATCGGCCACAGCAGCCGGCGCGCCTTGTCGAGGTTCGCGTTGTCCGGCCAGCTGTTCAGCGGCGCGAAGCGCTGCTGCCCGCCGCCCGCGCCGCCGCGGCCGTCGGCGATCCGGTACGTGCCGGCGCTGTGCCAGGCCATCCGGACGAACAGGCCGCCGTAGTGGCCGAAGTCCGCCGGCCACCAGTCCTGCGACGTCGTCATCAGCGCCTGCAGGTCGCGCTTCACCGCCGCGAGGTCCAGCTTCTTGAATGCTTGCGCGTAGTCGAAATCCTTGTCCATCGGATCGGACAGCGCCGAGTGCCGGTGCAGGATGTTCAGGTTCAGCTGGTTCGGCCACCAGTCCTTGTTCGACGTGCCGCCGGCCGCCGTGTGGTTGAACGGACATTTCGCTTCGGTCGACATGCTTTTCTCCTTTATTTGCTCGTAAGCCCCCACTTGCCGGGCGCGGTTCGTGGAGCATTGCGGGGGATGAAACGGGAATCGGGGGCACCGGAGCGGCGTGCGGCGGCACTCATCCGCCGTAGACACGATCCGCCAGGTATGCGAACGCAATCGGGCGCAGGCTGCGGGTCGCCGCCCTCGCACGATTCAGGACTTCATCGCGCGACGGGATGTTCCGTTGCGCGTGCTGCAATACCGACCGCATCATGACATCCTCCTTTGACGCTTGCATTGACGGTGCGAATCGGGCTGGCGAGCCGACGCCGATCCATGTAGAAGAGTGTATCGATATCTATCGACGTTTGTAATTTAATAAAAATAATCTATGCGATAGGCAAAAATAAACGGGGTCGCAAGCCCCGTTCATCATGCGGTCACGTATGCCGCCGTGCGTTCAGTTCATCGTCGCCGGCATGTCGAGCTTAGCGACGCCCGGCAGGTCGCACGCGGCGATCGCGTCGCTGATCGCGTCGATCGCCGGCATCCGCGTGAAGCTCTTGCGCCACACCAGCACGACGCGGCGATCGGGCACCGGTTCGTTGAACGGCACGTATGACAGCAGTTCGGCGTCGGGGCCATTCGCGCGCGGGCCGATCTCGGCGACCGACATCCGCGGCAGCACCGTGATGCCGACCCCGCTGGCGACCATATGGCGAATCGTTTCGAGCGACGAGCCCTCGAAGGTCTTCTGGATGCCGTCGGCTGTTTGCGAGAAGCGCATCAGTTCCGGGCACACGCCGAGCACGTGATCGCGGAAGCAGTGGCCGTTGCCGAGCAGCAGCATGGTTTCCTGCTTGAGATCCTCGGCGTCGATCTCGGCGCGCTTCTCCCACGGATGGCCGGCCGGCAGCGCGACGACGAACGGCTCGTCGTACAGCGGCCGCACCATCAGGCCGGTTTCGGGAAACGGCAGCGCCATGATCGCGGCGTCGATCTCGCCCTGCTTCAGCAGTTCGAGCAGCTTCAGCGTGTAGTTCTCCTGCAGCATCAAAGGCATCTGCGGCACACGCTGGATCATCTGCTTGACGAGCGTCGGCAGCAGGTACGGCCCGATCGTGTAGATCACGCCGAGCCGGAACGGGCCGACGAGCGGGTCCTTGCCCTGCTTCGCGATCTCCTTGATCGCGAAGGTCTGCTCGAGCACGCGCTGCGCCTGCGTGACGATCTGGTCGCCGATCGGGGTCACGCTCACTTCGCTCGCGCCGCGCTCGAAAATCTGCACGTTCAGCTCGTCTTCCAGCTTCTTGATCGCCACCGAGAGGGTCGGCTGGCTCACGAAGCAGGCTTCGGCGGCGCGACCGAAATGCCGCTCGCGCGCGACCGCGACGATGTATTTCAGTTCAGTCAGGGTCATTGTGGGCCAATCAGATATATACAGGCGATAGGTTTAATTTATACACCCACTCGGACCGATTCGCCAAGTTTCTCAGTATTGCAATGCGCCGGACGGCGGCAAATTTTGATTTTGGGACCCGCCCTGAATACGTCGATCACGCCTTCAGATACTGCTCCCGCGCGCCGAGCCAGCGGGCGAGATGCTGCGTGACGACGCCGGGATACGCGGCGATCAGTCGCGCCGCCGCGTCGCGGGCCGGGTCGATCAGCCAGCCGTCGGTCTCCAGGTTCGCGAAGCGCAGCATCGCCGCGCCCGACTGGCGCGCGCCGAGGAATTCGCCGGGGCCGCGGATCTCGAGGTCGCGCCGCGCGATCTCGAAGCCGTCGGTCGTCTCGCGCATCGTCTTCAGCCGCTCGCGGCCGGTGAGCGACAGCGGGCCCGTGTACAGCAGCACGCACACCGATGCCGCGGTGCCGCGCCCGACCCGGCCGCGCAACTGGTGCAGCTGCGCGAGGCCGAAGCGCTCCGCGTGCTCGATCACCATCAGCGACGCGTTCGGCACGTCGACGCCGACCTCGATCACGGTCGTCGCGACGAGCAACTGCACCTCGTTGCGCGTGAAGGCTTCCATCACGGCCGCCTTGTCGGCCGGCGACAGCCTGCCGTGCACGAGCCCGACCTTCAACTCGGGCAGGGCCGTGGCCAGCGTCTCGTAGGTTTCGACGGCCGTCTGCAACTGCAGCGTCTCGCTCTCCTCGATCAGCGGACACACCCAGTACACCTGGCGGCCGGTCAGCGCGGCCTCGCGCACGCGCGCGATCACCTCCTCGCGCCGCGCGTCGCCGACGAGGCGCGTCAGCACCGGCGTGCGGCCCGGCGGCAGCTCGTCGATCGTCGACACCTCGAGATCCGCGTAATACGTCATCGCGAGCGTGCGCGGAATCGGCGTGGCCGACATCATCAGCTGGTGCGGCTGGAAATCGCGCGCGCCGTTGGCCGCGTTCGCGGCCTTCGCCCGCAGCGCGAGACGCTGCTCGACGCCGAAGCGGTGCTGCTCGTCGACGATCACGAGGCCGAGCCGCGCGAATTCGACCGTGTCCTGGATGATCGCGTGCGTGCCGATCACGAGCTGCGCGGTGCCGAGCGCCGCGGCCTCGATCGCCGCGCGCTTCTCCTTCGCCTTCAGGCTGCCCGCGAGCCACGCGACCGACACGCCGAGCGGCTCGAGCCACGCGCGCAGCTTGCGGGCGTGCTGCTCCGCGAGGATTTCGGTCGGCGCCATCAGCGCGGCCTGGTAGCCGGCATCGATCGCTTGAGTCGCGGCCAGCGCGGCGACGACCGTCTTGCCGCTGCCGACGTCGCCCTGCAACAGCCGCTGCATCGGATGCGGGAGCGTGAGGTCGTGCGCGATCTCGTCGACGACGCGCGCCTGCGCGCCCGTCAGCGTGAACGGCAGCGCCGCGTAGAGGCGCGTGGTCTGCGCGTCGGCATCGGTCGCGGCGCGACGCGGCATCGCGGGCGCCGTGCGCGTGCGGCGCTCCTCGTGCGCGCGCTTGAGCGACAGCTGCTGCGCGAGCAGCTCCTCGAACTTGATGCGTGTCCACGCCGGATGCGAGCCGTCCATCAGCGCGGCTTCGTCGGAATCGACGCCCGGGTGATGCAGGATCCGCACGGCCTGCGCGAGCGTCGGCACGCCGAGCGGCTTCAGGTAGTCGCGCTCGATCTCGGGCGGCAGCAGCTCGGGCAGCGGCGTGCGCTCGACCGCGTTCTCGATCGCCTTGCGCAGATACGCCTGCGACACGCCGGCCGTGCTCGGATAGACGGGCGTGAGCACCTGCGGCAGCGGCGCACCGGCTTCGACCACGCGCACGGCCGGATGCACCATCTCCATCCCGAAGAAGCCGCCGCGCACGTCGCCGCGCACGCGCAGCCGCTGGCCGACGGCCATCTGCTTGACCTGCGAGCCGTAGAAATTCAGGAAGCGCAGTACGAGCTGCTCGCCGTCGTCGTCCTGGATCTTCACGACGAGCTGGCGGCGCGGCCGGTACGCGACCTCGTTGTCGAACACAATGCCTTCGGTCTGCGCGATGCCGCCCGGCAGCAGTTCGCCGATCGGCGTGAGCGTGGTTTCGTCCTCGTAGCGCATCGGCAGATGCAGCACGAGATCGATCGAGCGCGTGAGGCCGAGCTTCGCGAGCTTGTCGGCGGTCTTCACGGGTTTGTCGGCGGCCGGCTTCTTCTTGCGCTTCGCGCCGGGTGCATCGGATGCGCCCGAGGCCGCCGCCGCGCCCGCTTCGTCGCTGCCGGCGCCCGGTTCGACGTCGGGCGCGGCGGCGGCCGGTTGCGCGAGCCGCCCGTCGGCGCCGCGCTTCGGGCCCGCGCGCTTCGGCGCCGCGCGCGCGTCGGAGTCGCGCTCGCCCGCGCTTCGCGCGGGTAACGCGGCATCGTCCGCGTCGAACGGATCGGCGGAATCGGCAACGGCAGCGGAGGAACGGCGTGGTGACACAGGCATCGGATCGTCTGGGTGCTTCGCAAGGCAAGTACAATAGCGGCTTTCACGTCGTCCGAACGAACGACGCCGGCCAGGCCGCGCATCCCGCCATCATAGCGGCTCGCGCGCCCCATTCATGCGTTTCCGCCTTGTGGGCGGCGCCCGCCGGCCGTTTCGAACCAGCCCGCATGTTCACGCTTTCCGATTTCGATTTCAATCTGCCGCCCGAGCTGATTGCGCAAACCGCGCTGCCCGAGCGCACCGCGAGCCGCCTGCTCGAGGTCGACCATACCGTCGAGCCCGCGCGCCTCGTCGACCGCAACTTCACCGAGCTGCCGTCGTGCATCGCGCCCGGCGACCTGCTCGTGTTCAACGATACCAGGGTGCTGAAGGCGCGTTTCTTCGGCCAGAAGGCCAGTGGCGGCAAGATCGAGGTGCTGATCGAGCGCGTGACCGGCACGCATACGGCGCTCGCGCAGATCCGCGCGAGCAAGTCGCCGGGCGCCGGCACGACGCTGCGCCTCGCCGACGCGTTCGACGTGACGGTCGGCGAGCGCGTCGAACCGTTCTTCACGCTGCACTTCCCGCAGCCGTGCCTCACGCTGATCGAGCATCACGGCCGGCTGCCGCTGCCGCCATATATCGAGCACGACGCCGACGCGAACGACGAGACGCGCTACCAGACCGTCTACGCGAGCAACCCGGGCGCGGTCGCGGCGCCCACCGCCGGGCTCCATTTCGACCTGCCGCTGCTCGAGCAGCTCGACGCGATGGGCGTCGAGCGCGCGACGCTGACGCTGCACGTGGGCGCGGGCACGTTCCAGCCGGTGCGCGTCGAGAACATCGCCGAGCACCGGATGCACAGCGAGTGGTACGACCTGCCGCAGTCGCTCGTCGACAAGATCGCCGCCACGCGCGCGCGCGGCGGCAACGTGATCGCGGTCGGCACGACGTCGATGCGCGCGCTCGAAGCCGCGGCGCGCAGCGCCGACGAAGCGGGCCGCCCGCTCGCGGCGACGCAGGCCGAGACCGACATCTTCATCACGCCCGGCTACCGCTTCCGGGTCGTCGACCGGCTCGTCACGAACTTCCACCTGCCGAAGTCGACGCTGCTGATGCTGGTGTCCGCGTTCGCGGGCGTCGAGACGATCCGCGCGGCCTACCGGCACGCGATCGACGAACGCTACCGCTTCTTCAGCTACGGCGACGCGATGCTGCTCACGCGGCGCGACACGCCGGAGGCGCCGCAAGCATAAGCGCGACGGGCGCAACGGTCCCGCACCGCATGACCGTCGCCCTCAGATTTCCCGCTGTGCGCGCCACGCTGGCGCGCACCCGCTTTTCCCGCCGCCGGGTTCCTGGCGGCCTGTCCAACATGCGCCGGACTGTTTTCCGGTGGCAAGGAGAATGACGCGATGACCGAAAGTTCATCCCACGATACGCACGCGCCCGTGCAGGAACGCCCGGCCAACGGGCTCGAATTCGAACTGCTGACGACCGACGGCCATGCACGCCGCGGCCGCGTGAAGCTCAACCACGGCGTGGTCGAGACGCCGATCTTCATGCCGGTCGGCACGTACGGCACCGTGAAGGCGATCCAGCCGCGCGAGCTGCACGAGATCAAGGCCCAGATCATCCTCGGCAACACGTTCCACCTGTGGCTGCGCCCGGGCCTCGACACGATCGACGCGCACGGCGGCCTGCACGGCTTCATGGGCTGGAACAAGCCGATCCTGACCGACTCGGGCGGCTTCCAGGTGTTCTCGCTCGGCGACCTGCGCAAGATCACCGAGGACGGCGTCACGTTCGCGTCGCCGATCAACGGCGACAAGCTGTTCCTGTCGCCGGAAGTGTCGATGCAGATTCAGAAGGTGCTGAACTCCGACATCGTGATGCAGTTCGACGAATGCACGCCGTACGCGACCAACGGCGTGCCGACGACGCACAAGGAGGCGGCCGACTCGATGCGCATGTCGCTGCGCTGGGCGAAGCGCTCGCTCGACGAGTTCGACCGGCTCGGCAACCCGAACGCCCTCTTCGGGATCGTCCAGGGCGGGATGTTCGAGGATCTGCGCGACGAATCGCTCGCGGGGCTGTCCGAGCTCGGCTTCCACGGCCTCGCGATCGGCGGGCTATCGGTCGGCGAGCCGAAGGAAGACATGATGCGCGTGCTGCGGCACGTCGGCCCGAAGCTGCCGGCCAACAAGCCACACTACCTGATGGGCGTCGGCACGCCGGAGGACCTGGTCGAGGGCGTCGCGAACGGCATCGACATGTTCGACTGCGTGATGCCGACCCGCAACGCGCGCAACGGCTGGCTGTTCACGCGCTTCGGCGACGTGAAGATCCGCAACGCGACGCACAAGAACTCGCTGAAGCCGCTCGATGCGAGCTGCGGCTGCTACACGTGCCAGAACTTCTCGCGCGGCTACCTGCATCACCTGCACCGTGTCGGCGAAATCCTCGGCGCGCAGCTCAACACGATCCACAACCTGCACTACTACCTGCAGCTGATGGGCGAGATCCGCGACGCGATCGAAACCCATACGTTCGACGCGTTCCGCCAGCGCTTCGCGGAGGATCGCGCGAGAGGGGTCGACTGACGCGGCCGGCTGCCCGCGCCGCTGCCCGCCCCGCTGCCCGCGCCGCCGCCTGTCACATCGGACACGTACTAAATAACGCGTTCCAGGTGCCGGTCGCGACCGCGAAACATTACAATTGCCTTTCCAAACAAGTCGCAACGGTGCGGGTTCATGCTTTAACAGCTTGATCCGAAAGCGCATTTGCCGCGCCGTTTGCACATGGGGCCGGTGGTAGAATAACCGGCTTATTTTTCGATCTTCCCCTACGGAGAGACCAACGTGCCGTTCATTTCCAATGCCTTCGCGCAAGGCGCCGGTGGCGCCGAATCGAGCCTGATGAGCTTCCTGCCGCTCATCCTGATGTTCGCGGTGCTGTACTTCATCATGATCCGTCCGCAGATGAAGCGTCAGAAGGAACACCGCAACATGCTCGCGGCCATGGCGAAGGGCGACGAAGTCGTCACGAGCGGCGGCCTCGTCGGCAAGGTGACGAAGGTCACCGAAGGCTACATCGGCGTCGAAATCGCCGAAGGCACCGAAATCACCGTGCAGAAGGCCGCCGTCACGACCATTCTGCCGAAGGGCACGATCAAGTCGCTGTAAGGCTCGCTGTAAGGCTTTTACCGAGCGTCCGGCTCCCCGCGCCGTGCCCGCCTGAGAGAGCGGGCCGCCGCGGCGCCGGACGCGACGCTTTCACGCCAACCACCCGTTCGGCCCCCTCATGAATCGTTATCCACTCTGGAAATATGTCGTGATGGTCGTGGCGCTCGCCATCGGCTTTCTGTACACATTGCCCAACTTCTTCGGTGAAGCGCCGGCGGTGCAGGTGTCGAGCGGCAAGGCCACGGTCAAGCTCGACTCGACCACGCTGACCCAGGTCGAATCCGCGCTCGCGTCCGCGCAGATCAAGCCGGACGACATCACCTTCGAGAACACGGCGTCCAACGCGAACATCCGCGTGCGCCTGAAGGACACCGATACGCAGCTGCGCGTCAAGGACCTGCTGCAGAAATCGCTGAACGCCGATCCGAACGATCCGCAGTACGTCGTCGCACTGAACCTGCAGAGCGCGTCGCCGCGCTGGCTGACCGCATTGCACGCGCTGCCGATGTATCTCGGCCTCGACCTGCGCGGCGGTGTCCACTTCCTGCTCCAGGTCGACATGACGGGCGCGCTGACGAAGAAGCTCGACTCCGACGCATCCGACGCACGCGCGCTGCTGCGCGACCGGAACATCCGCGACGGCGGCGTGAGCCGCGTCGACCAGTCCGTCGTCGTCAACTTCAGCGATGCGCAAACGGCCGAAGACGCCCGCAAGGTGCTCGCTGCCTCCGTCACCGAACTGCAATGGGCGACCCAGCCCGGCGGCGGCGGCACGCAGGTCGTCGGCACGTTCACGCCGGCCGTGCAGAAGTCCGTCGAGGACGCCGCGCTCAAGCAGAACCTGACGACGCTCCACAACCGCGTGAACGAACTCGGCGTGTCCGAGCCGATCCTGCAGCAGCAGGGCAGCGACCGTATCGTCGTCGAGCTGCCGGGCGTGCAGGACACCGCGAAGGCGAAGGACATCATCGGCCGCACCGCAACGCTCGAGGCGCGCCTCGCCGATCCGATCAACACGCACCCGAACCCGAACGACCCCGTGCCGCCGGGCGAGGAGCTGTTCACGCAGGGCAACCAGGCGCCCGTGCTGCTGAAGAAGGAAGTGATCTTCACCGGCGACCGCATCATCGATGCGTCGGCCGGCTTCGACGAACACCAGCGTCCGTCGGTCAACATCCGCCTCGATTCGGCGGGCGGCCGCTCGGTGCGCGCGGTGTCGCGCGAGAACATCGGCAAGCCGATGGCGATGGTGCTGTTCGAGAAGGGCAAGGGCGAAGTGCTGACCGTCGCGACGATCCAGTCCGAACTCGGCGACCGCTTCCAGATCACGGGCCAGCCGACGCCGCAGGCAGCGGCCGACCTCGCGCTGCTGCTGCGCGCCGGTTCGCTCGCCGCCCCGATGGACATCATCGAGGAACGCACGATCGGCCCGAGCCTCGGCGCGGACAACATCAAGATGGGCGTCCACTCGGTGATCTGGGGCTTCTGCGCGATCGCCGTGTTCATGATCGCGTACTACATGCTGTTCGGCGTGATTTCGGTGATCGGCCTGTCGGTGAACCTGCTGCTGCTCGTCGCGGTGCTGTCGCTGATGCAGGCGACGCTGACGCTGCCGGGTATCGCGGCAATCGCGCTCGCGCTCGGCATGGCGATCGACTCGAACGTGCTGATCAACGAGCGCGTGCGTGAAGAACTGCGCGCCGGCCAGCCGCCGCAGGTCGCGATCCAGTCCGGCTACGCGCATGCGTGGGCGACGATTCTCGACTCGAACGTCACGACGCTGATCGCCGGCCTCGCGCTGCTCGCGTTCGGCTCGGGCCCGGTTCGCGCGTTCGCGATCGTGCACTGCCTCGGCATCCTGACGTCGATGTTCTCCGCGGTGTTCTTCTCGCGCGGGCTCGTCAACCTCTGGTACGGCGGCCGCAAGAAACTGAAGTCGCTCGCGATCGGCCAGGTGTGGAGGCCGGAAGGCGCCACGGCCGGCGCGTCGTTCACCGCGGCCGACGAATCGACCGACACCGCGCGCGCCGCGAAGCTCGCCGCCCCCGCGAAGGGCAACGCCCCGCGCGCCGGCAAGCCGCAGCTGCGCAACCGCGCGCAGCAAGGCGTGTCGCCGAAGAAACCGGGCTCGACCCAATAAGGCCCCGGAGACGAAGCCATGGAATTTTTCCGCATCCGTAAAGACATTCCGTTCATGCGGCACGCGCTGGTGTTCAACGTGATCTCGCTGGTCACGTTCCTCGCCGCCGTGTTCTTCCTGTTCCACCGCGGGCTGCACCTGTCCGTCGAATTCACCGGCGGTACGGTGATCGAGGTTCAGTACCAGCAGGCCGCGCAGCTCGAACCCGTGCGCGCCACGCTCGGCAAGCTCGGCTACGCCGATGCGCAGGTGCAGAATTTCGGCACGTCGCGCAACGTGCTGATCCGCCTGCAGCTGAAGGAAGGCCTCACGTCCGCGCAGCAGAGCGATCAGGTGATGACCGCACTGAAGGCGCAGAGCCCCGACGTGTCGCTGCAGCGCGTCGAGTTCGTCGGCCCGCAGGTCGGCCGCGAGCTCGCGACCGACGGTCTCCTCGCGCTCGCGTGCGTCGTGATCGGCATCGTGATCTATCTGTCGATCCGCTTCGAATGGAAGTACGCGGTCGCCGGCATCATCGCGAACCTGCACGACGTCGTGATCATTCTCGGCTTCTTCGCGTTCTTCCAGTGGGAGTTCTCGCTGGCGGTGCTCGCGGCGATCCTCGCGGTGCTCGGCTACTCGGTCAACGAGTCGGTCGTCATCTTCGACCGGATCCGCGAAACGTTCCGCCGCGAACGCAGGATGAGCGTGTCGGAAGTGATCAACCACGCGATCACGACGACGATGTCGCGCACGATCATCACGCACACGTCGACGGAAATGATGGTGCTGTCGATGTTCTTCTTCGGCGGCCCGACGCTGCACTACTTCGCGCTCGCGCTGACGGTCGGCATCATGTTCGGCATCTACTCGTCGGTGTTCGTCGCGGGCTCGCTCGCGATGTGGCTCGGCATCAAACGCGAAGACCTGATCAAGGAAAAGAAGGGCGCACACGATCCGGACGATCCGAACGCGGGCGCGCAGGTTTGAGCCCGCGCCGTTTCGGCTGATTGCAGAAGGCCGGTCCCTCGTGACCGGCCTTTTTTCATGGGCGGACCGCCGCCCGCCTCCACCGGCGCGACGGCGCGGGCCCGTCGGCTACAATTGCGTCACCATTCCGCCCCGCCGCCCGTCGAACCTGCGGTCCTCATGATGCCTGCAACGCGCGTCGTTCGTCGCATCGCCGCCTGGAGTACCGCCGCCGCCGCGGCCGCGTTCGTTGCGTGCGCATCGGCCGCCCGCGCGCAACCCGCGTCCGCCCCGACCGCCACCGCGCCCGCTTCATCGTCAGCCTCCGCGCCTGCCGCCGCGTCGCAATCATCGCCCTGCCCCCCGACTGGGAACCGCAGCTCTGCGAACTGAAGGCCGCGGTCGACGTGCTGAAGCAGCAGCACCTGACCGACGTCGACATCGGCGCGCTACTCGACGCCACCGTGCACGACGGAATCAAGACCTTGCCGTACGCACCCTTCTTCAACGCGAAGGAGCGGCAGGCGCAACTCGACGACGAACGCCGCGCGCGCGACGGCACGCCGGGCATCCGCATCGTGTTCGACACGCGGCCCGACGGGCTGCACATCATCGACGTGATTCCCGACGCGCCCGCCGAGCGAGCCGGCGTGCGGCCCGACGATCTCGTCGTCGCGATGAACGACCAGAGCGTCGTGGGCATCGACAGCAGCGAGGTCGTGAAGCTCGCGAAGGGCGACGCGGGCGTGCCGCTGAGGCTCAAGGTCCGGCGCGGGCCGAACCACACGACGCTGACCTTCGCGCCGGGCCGTGCGATCGTCAAGCCGTGTCCGGCGAGCGCGAAGCGGCTCGCCGGCGACATTCGTGCCGCCGCGCCGCGATTCGGACATCGACGGCGTGCTGCTGTGGTACCGGGAAGTCGATCTCGCCCGTGCGCCGTATGCGGACCGGCTGGCGCCCGATCCGTTCGCGCAAGTCCGCCACGCGCGGCAGACGCTGCGCGAGCAGCGTGTGCGCGCGAAAGTCGATCTGTCGAAAGGCGCGGGGCTGCCGCAGCGCGCATTCGGTACGGCTGCGGACTGGCAGCTCACGCAGGCGATCAATGCACTCGCCGGTCGCCCGGTGAGGACCGCCCACGCACCGGCCCGACTGATGCCGGCGCAGCCGACATGTGAGCGCAGCGACGACTGACGCGCCGCCGGACCGGACGCATCCGCCGCAATGGTAAATTGAACGCTCCATCACATCATCCGGATCCAGCCCGATGACACATGCTCAGCCAGGCGGCGCGCTCCGCGAGTTCTTCAAGCATTCACTCGTGACGGCCGTCGTCGGTGCGCTGATCGGCAGTTTCGGCACCTGGATGGTCGACCGCAACATGGTCAACGCGGCACGCGAGACGGCCCGCCTCGCAGAGCAACGCGCGGCATTCGTCGAAGTATGGGGTCATGCCGAGCTGTTCGCCTTGAAGCAGGCGCGATATGAGGACTTCTCCTCGCTCGACGATTTGGCGGCGAAGATGCCGCAAAATCCGGTGTCGGCAATCTTCCGGAACAACTATCGCGCGCTCGGAGCCGAAGCGAATCGCGCCCGAGATGAAGCGCGCAACTCGCTCGCGGCAAAGCGCCTGCTCCTGTCGGAGCCGCAATACGACGCGGCTCGCCGCTTCATCGACGCGTCGTCCGCGGCGAGCCAAACCGGCAAGCGCGTCACGGCGGCGGATCTCGAAGCGCTACGTGCGACTGCGAAGACGCTACTGGCTACCGACGGCTGAATCACAGCCCCCGGCCGGCTGCCCCCTCACCGAAACCCGAACCGCCGCCGCAGCACGAACAGCGCCGCGAGGCTCAGCACGGCCGCGAACATCAGGTAGAAGCTCGGCGCGGTCTTCATCCCGGTCGCGCGGATCAGCCACGCGATGATGAACGGCCCGAAGCCGCCGAAGATCGTCACCGCGACGTTATACGCGAGCGACATCCCGGTCGTGCGCGTCTGCACCGGAAACACTTCCGACAGCAGGCCCGGCAGCGCCGCGAAATAGCCGGTCATCAGGAACGCGAGCAGCACCTGCAGCGCGATCAGCGTGCCGAAGCCCGGGTGCGCGACCAGGTACGCGAATGCCGGATAGATCAGCACGAGAATGCCGAGCGCCGGCGCGATCATCACGCGCACGCGGCCGTAGCGATCCGACCAGTGGCCGACGAGCGGCGCGAACGCCATCTGGATCACGCCGACGACGAGGATCGCCGCGAACGCGGCCGACGGCGCGAGGCCGAGCTGCTTCACGCCGTAGGTCGGCATGAACAGCACGAGATAGGTCGCGACGGTGCCGAGCACGACCACGCCCATCGCGGCGACGAGCCGCGCCTTGTGCGACGCGAACGTGTCGCGCAACGGGGTCGCGGTGCTTTCGGCCGCGAGGAATTCGGGCGTCTCGTCGACCTTCGAGCGGATGTAGTACGCGACGGGCCCGAGCAGCAGCCCGAAGAAGAATGGAATGCGCCAGCCCCACGCGGCCATCTGGTCGGCCGTGAGCTGCGCGTTCAGCACGGTGCCGAAACCGGCGGCAAGCAGTGTCGTGAGGCCCTGGCTCGCGACCTGCCAGCTCGCGAAGAAGCCGCGCCGGCCCGGCACGTGCTCGGCCAGGAACGCGGTCGCGCTGCCGAATTCGCCGCCCGCCGAGAAACCCTGCATCAGCCGTGCGGCGACGAGGATCAGCGGCGCCGCGACGCCGATCGTCCCGTAGGTCGGCAGCACCGCGATGACGAGCGTGCCGGCCATCATCAGCAGGATCGACAGCGTGAGCGCGGCCTTGCGGCCCGCGCGGTCGGCATACGCGCCGAGCACGATCGCGCCGAGCGGACGCATGAAGAACGACACGCCGAACGTACCGAGCGTGAGCAGCAGCGACGCGGTGTCGTTGCCGGCCGGAAAGAACAGCTTCGAGATCGTCACCGCGAAGAAGCCGTAGACGACGAGGTCGAACCACTCGAGCGCGTTGCCGATCGACGCGGCAACCACCGCGCGCCACACGCGCGGCGACGAGGCAATGGAGCTGGACTGCGTGACGGCGTGCATCGGCGATCTCCTTGTCGTTGTACGTTTTGTCCGACGCGCCGTTCCCGCGCCGCGAGCTGTGCCGACGATTATAGGCGCGCAAAAAAAACCGCCGCGACCCCGGAAACGGGGGCGCGGCGGTGTACACGCAACGCGGCGGCCGGTGCGGCCGGGCGCGTTACTGCTGCTTGACGGCTTCGGCCGTGATCAGCAGCTTCGTCTTCATCTTGAAGCCGTATTGCTTGCCGTAGTCGAGGCCGAAATCGTCGCGGCTGAATTCGCCGATCGCGTCGACGCCGCACACTTCACGCTTGAGCATCGGGTGCGGCATGCACTTGAACGAGTCGATCTTCAGCGTGACCGGCTTCGTGACGCCATGCAGCGTCAGGTTGCCGACCACCGACACGGGCTTGTCGCCGTCGAACTTGATCGTGCCTTTGTAGTTCGCCTGCGGGAACTTGGCGGCGTCGAAGAATTCGCCCGTCTGCAGGTGCTCGTCGAGCTTCGTGCTGCCCGTGTGGATCGACGCGATGTCGGTCGTCACGTCGACCGTACCGGTCTTCGCCGCGCGGTCGAGCGTCACGGTGCCGCTCGACTTGTCGAACTTGCCGCGCCAGACCGACAGGCCGCCGAAGTGGTCGGCCTCGAAGCTCGGGTACGTATGGCTCGGGTCGAACTGGTACGTCGCGGTGTCGGCGAATGCCGAGAACGACAGCGAGGCGGCCAATGCGCCGGCGGCGATGATCAGATGCTTTTTCAAACTCATTCTCCTGTGAACAGCGCCGCGCCCTCGCGCGGCATTCGGGTAATGCAACAGCGCGCCGCTTACTTCGTGGCGACGAGATGGAACTTGATCTGCACTTCGTCGGCGACGATCGACGTGTCCTTCCACTCGCCGGTGCCGACGTTGAACGCCGAACGCTTGATCGGCAGCACGCCGTCGAAGGTCTGCGTCGCGCCGCTCTGCGTGACCGTGACGGGCACGGTGACGGTCTCGGACTTGCCCTTGATCGTCAGCTTGCCGGTCACGTTGTACTTGTTGCCGCCGGCCGGCGCGATCGCCGACGACGCGAAGGTCGCCTGCGGATACGTCTTCGCGTCGAACCAGTCCTTG
Source organism: Burkholderia sp. 567 (assembly GCF_040545115.1). NCBI lineage: Bacteria > Pseudomonadati > Pseudomonadota > Betaproteobacteria > Burkholderiales > Burkholderiaceae > Burkholderia > Burkholderia sp. 567. Next base: position 170,667 of record NZ_JBEPLG010000001.1, on the reverse strand, counting down.
CCCGCGACCTGGTCGTTGTACATCTTGTCGCCAAGGTCGAAGCTCGCGATGTCGATCGACATCTGCGCGCTGCCCTGCGCGGCCTTCGCCGGGTCGAACTTCACCTGCGCGGAGAACTTCTTGAATGCGCCTTCGGTCGGCACGTTCATCTGCTTCGACACCGCGGACACCTTGCTCTTCGCGAGATCGACGTCGGCATGCGCCGCGCCCGACGCGACAAGTGCCGCCGCGGCGAACGCGGTCAGCATGGAGCGGGAGAAAGACACTTTCATGGGATCCTTCATTTGGCAAAGGGAAGCATCCGCGACAGCAGGCCGTCGCGGTCCAACACCTGGTGCTTGAGCGCCGCGAGCACGTGCAGCGAAACGAGCGCAAGCAGAATGTAATTCAAAGACACGTGAAGCGTCTTGAACGTTTCCTTCAACACCGGATCGGGGTCGATCAGGCGCGGCAACGGCACGATGCCGAGGTAGACGACCGGGATGTTCGACGCCGAGCTGTACAGATAGCCGGTCACCGGGATCACGAGCATCAGCACGTACAGCAGGATGTGCACGCCGTGCGACGCCGCCCGCTGCCATGCCGGCGTATTGCCCGGCAGCGCCGGCGACGCATGGGTCGCACGCCACAGCACGCGCACGACGGCCAGCGCGAACGCCGTCACGCCGATCCACTTGTGCCACGAGAAATACTTCAGCTTGGTCGGCGTGAAACCGGGGATGTCCGTCATCACCCAGCCGAGCGCGAAGCCGCAGACGATCAGCAGCGCGATCAGCCAGTGCAGCGCGATCGCGGTCTGCGTGTAACGTGCCGGCCGGGCCGGCAGCGAATTCGATGCCATCTTGGTTTCCTCAGTTGAGCGAACGGCCGCGCCGGTAAATTCGTCCGACGCTTGCCACGGCCGCCATGCTACCGCAACCTTTTGTGCTGCGCGGACTCTGAGGACAGGCGCGCCAGCCGGCCGCCATGTTGATGCCATGTTACCGATCGGTCACCCGATAACGGAACGTTGACGCGCCGAAAAGGCCGTTTTGGTAAGATTGGCGCGGCTTCCGGCCCCGTCGGCACACGTTTCCGCCGTCACGCAACCGCCTCCTCCATGCAACGATACGACCTGATTGCCTGCCACGAATGCGACGCACTGTTGCATAAACCGCGCCTGAGCGGTCGCGAAATCGCGCGCTGCCCGCGCTGCGACGCGCTGCTCTACCGCAACAGCACCACGCAGATCGAGCGCATCAGCGCGCTCGCGGTCGCGGCCCTGGTCACGTTCATCATCGCGCAAACCTTCCCGATCCTCGAGATGGACCTGAACGGCACGCGCGTGCAAACCACCTTGCTCGGCGCGATCGAGTCGCTGTGGCACCAGGGTATGGAAGTCGTCGGCGTCATGGTGTTCTGCTCGACCGTGCTGTTTCCGCTCGTCGAGATGGCCGCGCTGCTTTACGTGCTGCTGCCGATCCGCCGCGGCGTCGTGCCGCCCGGCCTCAACCTGGTGCTGCGCACGATCCAGCTCGTGCGGCCGTGGGGGATGATCGAGGTACTCATGCTCGGCATCGTCGTGACGATCGTGAAGATGGTGAGCCTCGCGCGCGTCGTGCCCGACGCCGCGCTGTTCGCGTTCGGCGCGCTGACGCTGATGACGGCCGTCGTGCTGATGTTCGATCCGCGCACGCTGTGGGACATCGCCGACGACCTGCGCGCCGGCCGCGCGCCCGGGCAGCCCGACGGCGCCGCGCCGCCGCAAGACCCCCGCCGATGACGACGCCGAACGCGGCCCGCGAGGGCTATGCCAGCTGTCACGCATGCGGGCTCGTGCAGACGATCGATCATCCGCATGCGCGTTGCGCGCGCTGCGGCAGCAGGCTCCATTTCCGTACGCCGGACAGCATCATGCGCACCTGGGCGCTGCTGCTCGCGGCCGCGATCCTCTATATCCCGGCGAACCTGCTGCCGATCATGCGCACGTCATCGATCGTCGGCTCGCAGGAAGACACGATCATGAGCGGCGTCATCTATTTCTGGACGTCGGGCGACTGGCCGCTCGCCGTCGTCGTGTTCGTCGCCAGCATTCTCGTGCCGATGCTCAAGCTCGGCGTGCTGCTGATCCTCGTGATCAGTTCGCAGCGCCGCACCACATGGCGACCGCTGCAGCGCACGCTGCTGTACCGGATCGTCGAGCGCATCGGCCGCTGGTCGATGCTCGACATCTTCGTCGTGACGCTGACCGTCGCGCTCGTCCATTTCCGTTCGCTCGCCGTCATCACGGCCGGCCCCGGCGCACTCGCGTTCGGCTCGGTCGTGATCCTGACGATGCTCGCGTCGATGCAGTTCGATCCCCGTCTGATCTGGGATCCAGTCGAAACCTCAGGGAAACACCATGAATAGTCCGCAAGGCCCGCAGCACGACGCGTCCCGGCCGCCCGACCCGTCGATCTCGACGAAAAGCGGCTGGCTGCCGTCGCTCGTCTGGCTCGTGCCGCTGATCGCCGCGCTGATCGGCATCGGCCTCGTCGTCAAGTCCGTGCGCGAACGCGGCCCGGAAATCTCGATCAGCTTCCACAGCGCGGAAGGCCTCGAGCCGGGCAAGACGCAGGTCAAGTACAAGGACGTCGAGATCGGCATGGTCAAGACGATCAAGCTGTCGAAAGACCTGTCGCGCGTGCTCGTCCAGGTGCAATTGAAGAAGGAAGCCGAGGACTTCGCGGTCAAGGGCTCGCGCTTCTGGATCGTGCGTCCACGCGTCGGCGCGACCGGCGTGTCGGGGCTCGGCACGCTGCTGTCGGGCGCGTACATCGGCGTCGACGGCGGTCACGGGCAAGATACGCAGACCGACTTCACCGGGCTCGAATCCCCGCCGGCCGTGACCGGCGACCAGAAGGGCACGCAGTACGTGCTGCGCGGCGATTCGCTCGGCTCCGTCGACATCGGCTCGCCCGTCTACTACCGCCGCGTGCAGGTCGGACAGGTGGTCGGCTTTTCCCTCGACAAGGACGGCACCGGCGTCACCTTCAACGTGTTCGTCAATGCACCGTACGACCAGTACGTCGGCGTGAACTCGCGCTGGTGGCAGGCGAGCGGCGTCGACCTGCGGCTCGATTCGAGCGGCCTGAAGCTGAACACGCAGTCGCTCGCGACGGTGATCCTCGGCGGCATCGCGTTCCAGACGCCGCCGAACCAAGGCACGGGCGCGACCGCGCCGAACAACACGACCTTCCGCCTCGGCTCCGACGAGGGCGACGCGATGCGCGATCCGGACGGCCAGCCGCTGCAGGTCGTGATGAACTTCAACCAGTCGCTGCGCGGGCTCGCCGTGGGCGCGCCGGTCGACTTCCGCGGCATCGTGCTCGGCGAAGTGACGAACATCGGCATCGACTACGATCCGAAGACCAAGAACTTCCTGATGCCGGTCACGATGAACGTGTATCCGGAGCGGCTTGGCCGGCGGTTCCGCGAAACGATCGAGAGCCAGGGCGAACCGGCCCGCCGCGACATCGTCGAGCGCCTCGTCAAGCACGGGCTGCGCGGCCAGCTGCGCACCGGCAACCTGCTGACGAGCCAGCTGTACGTCGCGCTCGACTTCTTCCCGAAGGCGCCGCCCGCGAAGATCGATACCACCCGCCAGCCGCTCGAGCTTCCGACGGTGCCGAACACGCTCGACGAGCTGCAGCTGCAGGTCGCCGACATCGCGAAGAAGCTCGACAAGGTGCCGTTCGACCAGATCGGCGCGAACCTGAACAGCGCGCTGTCGAACGCCGACAAGCTGTTCAAGCAGCTCGACACGCAGATCGCGCCGCAAGCGCGCGACACGCTGTCGGCCGCGCAACAGACCTTCTCGACCGCCCAGGCCACGCTGCAGCAGGATTCGCCGCTGCAGTCCGACGTGCGCGGCGCGCTGAAGGAGCTCACGCGCACGCTGCAATCCCTGAACGCGCTCGCCGACTATCTGGAGCGCCACCCCGAATCGCTGCTCAAGGGCAAGCCAGGAGATCAACAATGACGACACGCGTGAACGGTTTCGCGAGCGGCGCGGCGGCGGCTGTCGCCGTGCTCGCGCTCGCCGCGTGCAGCTCGCCGCCCGCGCGGTTCTACACGCTGAGCCCGGCCGGCGCCACGGCCACCGTGCGCACCGCGCCGGCCAACCCGCCGTTCCTGATCGAGGTGCCGTCCGTCGGCGTGCCCGAACAGGTCGCGAAGAATCAGCTCGTCGTGCAGAAGAATGGCGCGCAGGTCGACGTGCTCGAACAGGAGCGCTGGGCCGCGCCGCCCGCCGACGAGATCCGCCGCGCGCTGTCCGACGATCTCGCCACGCAGCTCGACACGATCGACGTCGTGAATTCGGCGTACCCGGTCGGCGTGCCCGTCTATCGGATCAGCGTGAACCTGCAGCGCTTCGATTCGTGGCCCGGCAAGCGGGCAGCGATCGATGCGGTGTGGAGCGTGCGCGCGCTCGGCACGCAGGCGGTGATGACGTGCCGCACGAGCGTCGCGGAACCGGTCGGCGATGGCTACGACGCGCTCGTCGCCGGCCACCGGCGCGCGCTCGACGTGATTGCGTCGCAGGCAGCGGCCGGCGTGCGCGCGATGGCCGCGCAGCGCGATGCGACGGCGACGGCGCCGGCCACGCGGAGCGCGTCGGCCAAGGCAACGGCCGCCGCGCCCGTGCTGCCCTGCCCGGCCAATCCGACGCCAGGCGGCGACGCGGGCGCGAACGGGAAGTCCGGCGCGTAAGCGTGCGGCGCGCGGGCCGGCGTCCGGTGGATTCGCACCTGCGACCGGATTCGGCACGCGCCGCCCGATAGCGCCCGTCGGCGGCGATCCGCGTGCGCGCCGCCGCGCACGCCTCCCCGCCGCCATCCCCGAGCAGCCGCCCGCGCGCGCCATCCCTCGGCCGGACGGCCGCTTTGCACTGTTTGTCAAAATCCGCCGGAACCGGCGCCATGCCATTCGGTCGGCTTGCGTTTTCGCGCCCGATTGACGATCCTACGCACTTTCCGGCTCGCGCCGCCTGTCGTGCGCGCCAGCCGGCGGCGATCCGCCCCTGTCCGGTGCGGTCGCCGCGTCTCCCGGGCGCCCGCGCGCGAACCGCGTGCACCGCATCGGGGCAGCCGCATCGCGGGTCGCCGCGTATTTCCGGCCACCTGACCAGCCTTACCGTTCCCCCGGCGCCGTGCCGTGTTCCCGGCCGGCACCCCGAACCCGCCCGTCCAGGGCTTTCGCTATTCCGTTTATGTTTCGTTCCCTGACGACCCTGATCAAGAAGTGGCGCGCGTCGCGCAGTACGGGCCACCAGCTCGACGCGCTGCTCGCGCATGCCGACGCGGACGCGTCGTACGCCGAGCGCAGCGAATGGCTGATCGAGCTCGCGCACTGGCTGCGCCGCACCGGCGCGGTGCAACCCGCGCCGGACGCGACGGCCGCGCACGACGCCGACACGCGCACGTATCCGGCACACGCGCGGCTGCGCTACCTGTTCCACGTGCTCGACCGCAATCCCGTGTGGAAATCGCACGCGGCGCGCATCCTGCGCGGGATCCTGCGCGAATGCGACGGCATCTCGCTGCTGTGCGACGCGGGGATGCCGGTGCACTCCGGCTTCTTCGGCGCGCTGTTCGAGCGGATCGACTCGTCGCTGATCCCGCCCGCGCCGAACCGCCGCGAGCTGAGCGCGCTGTTCACGCTGATGTTCCCGGCGCCGGAAGACGCGCAATGGATCGACGCGCTGCCCGACGACCTGCTCGCCCGCCTCGCCGACCTGAATTCGTACGACGTCACCGACGAAGAACGCCATGAGCCCGGCTCGTTCTCGCGCGACCTGCTGGCCGCGCTGCACAACCTGACCTGCCAGATCAGCTCGACCGGCCTGTCGCAGACGGTGCGCAGCCGCCTGTCCGACGACGACGCGCGCAAGCCGCTCGAAACGCAGCCGTTCTACCGCCTCACGCGCGCGATGCTCGCGGTCGAGACGGCGCACGCGGCCGTCGAGGACGGCGGCGATCCGAGCAAGCTGCTGCACGAGGTGAACTACCTGCGCGTGCTGCTCGACGAATGCCGGACCGCGGTCGACGACGTGTTCTCGCACCTGTACCGCAACGGCGTGTCGGTCGACATCGTGTTCCAGGTCGAGCGGATGCGCATGCGCATCCTGCGCGCCGAAACGCTGCTCAACGCGTGGATGGCGCGCGACGACCTGCGCGGCATGGCGCGCCTGACGGCCGAGCTCGTCGACGCGAACCAGAACAGCCAGAGCGTGTCGCACCTCGTGCGCAGCAACTTCTCGCTGTTCGCGCGCAAGCTGGTCGAGACCAACGCGGACACGGGTGAGCACTACATCTCGCGCGGCCGCGCCGAATACCTGAAGATGCTGCGGATGGCCGCGGGCGGCGGCCTCGTCACCGTCGTGACCGTGTGCGTGAAGTTCGCGATCACCGGCGCGCATCTCCAGTCGATGCTCGAAGGGCTGCTCGCGGGCATCAACTACGCGGCGAGCTTCATGCTGATGCACTTCCTGCACTTCACGCTCGCGACCAAGCAGCCCGCGATGACCGCGCCGACGCTCGCGCGCGAGCTCGACGAAACCGGTCACGACGAAGGCGTGAAGGCGTTCGTCGCGTCGGTGATCGCGCTGATCCGCACGCAGGCGGCGGCGATCTCCGGCAACGTGCTCGTCGTGCTGCCCGTGTGCCTGCTCGTGCAGCTGTTCGCGAGCCACCTGCTGCACGGCAACCTGATCTCGCCGGAAAAGGCGCACGCCACGCTGCATTCGTTCTCGCTGCTGGGCCCGACGCCGTTCTATGCCGCGCTCACGGGCGTGCTGCTGTGGTCGTCGAGCCTGCTCGCGGGCTGGGCCGACAACTGGTTCGTGCTGCACCGGGTCGGCGACGCGCTCACGTACAACCGCCGGCTGCGGCTCACGCTCGGCGCCTCGGGCGCCGCGAAGCTCGCGCATTTCTGCCGGTCGAACGTCGCGGGCGTGGTCGCGAACGTCGGCCTCGGCCTGATGCTCGGCCTGGTGCCGGCGATCGTCACCGTGTTCCTGTTCCCGTTCGAGGTGCGGCACGTGACGCTGTCGGCCGGCTCGATCGGGATCGCGCTCGGCGTGCTCGGCAAGGACGCGCTGAGTACGCCGGAGCTGTGGTGGGCCTGCGCCGGCGTGCTGAGCATGGCGATCCTCAACGTGCTCGTGAGCTTCGCGCTCGCGTTCACGATGGCCGTGCGCTCGCGCAGCCTGCGCCGCGCCAAGGTGCGCGCGCTGGTCGGCGCGATCGTCCGCACGGTGCTGTCGAAGCCGTCCGCGCTGTTCTGGCCGGCCGGCGCTCCGGCCGTGCGGGCCGGCCAGCCGGACTCGCACTGACCGCGCGACGGTAGCGCGGCGCCCCGCCAGGGCGCCGCCGCGCAGGCTGCCCGGTCCGCGGGCGCGGGCGGCGCGCGCGCGCCGGCGTCCCGAATCGGACGCAACACCGGCCGCGGCCGCCCGCGCCGCGTACAATGGTGGACTTTTGCACGCCCTCACCCGTCTTATGTCCTCGCCCACCCTGTACGAATTCTTCGCTCCCTGCCCGCGCGGCCTCGAAGCGGTGCTTGCCGCCGAGCTGGCCGAAATCGCCGGCCGCCATCTGGACGGCGCGCCGTTCACTGCGGGCGCGCAGGTGCCGGGCGGCGTTCATTTCCGCGGCGGCTGGGCCGCCGGCATGGCCGCGAACCTCCATTCGCGAATTGCGAGCCGGATCCTGCTGAAGATCGCGCACCGCCCGTACCGCACCGAACAGGACGTCTACGCGCTCGCGCTCGAGCAGCCGTGGGAACGCTGGTTCGCGTCGACGCAGACGCTGCGCGTCGACATCACCGCGATCAAGTCGCCGCTGAAGAGCCTCGAATTCGCGACGCTGCGCGTGAAGGACGCGATCTGCGACCGGATGCGCGAGAAGACCGGCTCGCGGCCGAGCATCGACACCGGCGCGCCGGACGTGCGCGTGTTCGCGTTCCTGACGGCCACCGAGTGCACGCTGTACCTCGATACGTCGGGCGAGCCGCTGTTCAAGCGCGGCTGGCGTCTCGACAAGGGCGCGGCGCCGCTGCGCGAGAACCTCGCGGCCGGCATCCTGCGCCTGACGGGCTGGACGCCCGGCACCCCGCTGTACGACCCGATGTGCGGCAGCGGCACGTTCCTCGCGGAAGCCGCGCAGATCGCGCTCGGCGTCGCGCCGGGCGTCGAGCGCCGCTTCGGCTTCGAAAAGCTCAAGCAGTACGACATCACCGCATGGCAGGGCCTGAAGGTCCCGGCGCTCGACGCGAAGCGCGCGGCGCGCGGCAAGCGCGAGGCGCTCGGCGTGTACGGCAGCGACATCTCCGGCGACATGCTCGAGAAGGCGCGCGCGAACCTCGAGCGCGCGGGCGTGCCGTCGGTGTGGCTCAAGCAGGTCGACGCGCGCGGCATGACGCCGCCGTGCGACGGCCCGGGCATCATCCTCGCGAACCCGCCGTACGGCGAGCGGATCGAGGTGCGCGGGCGCAGCGCGCGCGGCGAGGTACGCGAGACGGGCCGCAACCGCGACAACGACGACGCATTCCGCCGCACCCACACCGACGCGCCGGACAGCGAGTTCTTCAACGCGCTCGGCGATGCGCTCAAGCAGCGCTTCACCGGCTGGCAGGCGTTCCTGCTGACGTCGGACCGGTCGCTGCCGGGCATGCTGCGGCTGCGCGAATCGGCGAAGACGCCGCTGTTCAACGGCGCGCTCGAATGCCGGCTGTTCCGCTTCGACCTGATCGCCGGCAGCGTGAAGGCACGCCCGGCCGCGCCGGAAGGCGACGCCTGACACGCGAAGCGGCCGCTGCGGCCGCGTGCTGACACCCTGACGACGCCCGGCATCCGCCGGGCGTTTTTCGTTGCGGGGCGCGGAGGCATGCCGCCGGGCCGCGCCCGCCGCCCTTCGATCCGCCCGTCCCATACGGTGCCGCCCGGCCGGGACGCCGGCGAAGCTGCCGAATCGACCTTTCGTCAGCACCACCACGACTACTGACAGCACGCTGTCAGCAGCCCCCCATCACACTGCAATCCCGGCGCAATGCAAGGCTGGTTTCCATCAACAACCCGAACAACACAAGGAACTCGTCATGACGTCCGCAACTGCAACCGCAACCGCCACCCTCGAACGTGCGATCGCGTGGTTCGACATCCCGTCCCTCGATTTCGACCGGGCGATCCGTTTCTACGAAACCGTGCTGCAAACGACGCTGCAGCGCGAAGTCATCGGCGGCGTGCCGATGGCCATGTTCGATCACGAAGCGTCGAGCACGGGCGGCAGCATCGTGTTCGATCCGCAGCAGATGAAGCCGAGCGCGAACGGCGTGCTCGTGTATCTGAACGCCGGCGAGTCGGTCGTCGCGGCGCTCGAACGTGCGAAACGCGCGGGCGGCGTCGTGCAGGGCTCGGTCATCGAGCTGCCGAACAACTACGGCTACATCGGCTACCTGATCGATACCGAAGGCAACCGCGTCGGCCTGCACGCGCCGAAATGCCACTGAGCGCGTCCGCGATCCTGCCGGCGCGGCGCTATCATCGCGAAATTCCCGTCGCCGTTGGAGTCGAGGTGCACCCATGACGCGCCGTGCCGACCGTCTGTTCCAGATCGCCGAGCTGTTGCGCGGGCGGCGTCTCACGACCGCGCAGCAGCTCGCCGACTGGCTGTCGGTGTCGCCGCGCACGGTCTATCGCGACGTGCGCGACCTGCAATTGTCAGGGGTGCCGATCGAAGGCGAAGCCGGCATCGGCTACCGGCTGAACCGCAACGCGAGCCTGCCGCCGCTCACGTTCACGGCCGAGGAGCTCGCGGCGCTCGCGGTCGGCGCGCGGATGCTCGAGACCTGGGGCGGCGCCCGCTTCGCGGGTGGCGCACGCTCGGCGCTCGCGAAGATCGCATCGGCGATGCCGGCCGACAAGCGCACGGCGCTCGACCGCCTGCCGGTGTTCGCGCCGTCGTTCCACATCGACGAGACGTTCTGCGCGAAGGTCGACGCGATCCATCAGGCGGTCGACACGCACCACATCGTCAGCTTCGACTACCGCGACCGGCTCGGCGCGCACACGCGGCGCCGCGTGTGGCCGCTCGGGCTCGTCTACTGGGGCGGACGCTGGACGATCGGCGCGTGGTGCGAACTGCGCGGCGACTTCCGCACCTTCGACATCGCGCGGATGGGCGACATCACCGTGCACGAGCAGTTTCCGGACATGGAAGGCCGGCGGATCGCCGACTACATGCGGATCGCGGAAGCGCCGATGCGCTGACGCGCTGACGCGCGCGGCAGCAGCAGGCCGGATGCCGCGCCGCCGGCCCAGCCGCCCTTCGAGCGCCGGGACGTCGGCGCCCCGGCAACGCCCGTCAGCCCTCGAACACAACCGGCCGCTTCAGCCGCTCGTCGACGTGCAGCGAAAACACGTCGGCGCGCGCATAGTGCCCGACCACGTCGAAGTCGTAGCGCGCACGCACGAGTTCGTCGGTATCGATGCGCGCGGTCACGAGGCCGGCCTCGCCGATCAGCGGCTCCGTCAGCAGGTCGCCGAGCGGCCCGACGATCACGCTGCCGCCGCGGATCAGCGGCCGCTCGGGATCCCAGCCCGGCACGTCGATGCCGAGCGCGCGCGGCGACGGCTGCACCTGGCAAGCGCTGACGACGAAGCAGCGCCCCTCGTGCGCGATGTGCCGCATCGAGCTTTGCCACAGGTCGCGCTCGTCGACGGTCGGCGCGCACCAGATCTGCACGCCTTTCGCATACATCGCGCAGCGCAGCAGCGGCATGTGGTTCTCCCAGCAGATCGCGGCGCCCGCGCGGCCCGCGGCCGTGTCGACCACGGGAAGCGTCGAGCCGTCGCCCTGCCCCCAGATCAGCCGCTCGGTGCCGGTCGGCATCAGCTTGCGGTGCTTCGCGACGAGCCCGTCGCGCGGGTCGAAGAACAGCGCGGTGCAGTACAGCGTGCTGCCGCCGCGCTCGATCACGCCGACCACGAGGCTCGCCCCCGTGCGCTGCGACAGCGCGGCCAGTTCGTCGGTTTCGGGCCCCGGCACGTCGATCGCCTGCGCCGCGTAGCGCGCATACGCGTCGCGGCCTTCGGGCAACCGGTAGCCGAGCCGCGTGCCGAAACTCTCGCCTTTCGGATAGCCGCCGAGCACGGCCTCGGGCAGCACGACGAGCGACGCGCCGCTGTCGCGGATCGCGGTTTCGTAGCCGAGGATCGTGTCGAGCGTGGCGCGCGTGCCGGCGGGCGAGGCGCCGATCTGCAGCGCGGCGATGACTGAGGTGGACATGAAGGCGTCTCCGGGTGAATGAGGTGACGCCATCTTTATCGATATCATTTCATCGATCAAATCGATACAACGATAACTGACATGAATGCGGATGATATCGCCGGGCTCGACCTGAACCTGCTGAAGGTGTTCGAGGCGCTGTACGAGGAAGGCGGCGCGAGCCGCGCGGCGCTGCGGCTCGGCCTCACGCAGTCGGCGGTCAGCGCGGCGCTCGCGCGGCTGCGCGTGATCTACGCCGATCCACTGTTCGTGCGCACCGGCCGCGGGCTCGCGCCGACGCCGCGCGCGGACGAACTCAAGCCGATCCTGTCCGATGCGCTCGACCGCTGCCGCGAAAGCCTCGCGATCGCGGCCGACGGCGGCGAGCGGGTCGGCCGCACGATCTCGATCGGCTTGTCGGACGACTTCGAGATCGCGCTCGGCCGCGCGCTGATCGACGCCATCGCGCGGGAAGCCGCGGGCATCCGGCTGATCTTCCGGCAGACGCACAGCGGCATCGCGGGCGACGCGCTGCTGCGGCACGGCGTCGATCTCGCGATCGCGTCGGGCGGGTTCTCGGCCAACGGCCTCAGCCGGCGCGCGGTCGCCACGGGCGGCTACGCGTGCCTGATCGATCCGGCCGGCCGCGCGCGAGCGCCGCGCACGCTCGCGCTTGCCGAGTTCCTGCAGCGCGATCACCTGCTCGTGTCGTCGGGCGGCGTGATCGGGATCGTCGACGAGGCGCTGGCCGCGCTCGACCACAAGCGGCGCGTCGTGGCGTCGACCACGCACTTCGCGGCGCTGCCGTACCTGCTCGCCGGCTCCGCCGCGGTGGCGACGATTCCGGCGCACGCGGCACGCGCGATCGCGCAGTCGACGTCGCTGCGCGCACTCGCGTGCCCGGTCGAGCTGCCACGCTACCCGGTGGAGATCGGCTGGCGCACGAGCACGCAGCGCGACCCGGCGATCGTGCGCGTGCGGGATACGATCGCCGGCTGTGTCGCGGCGATCGTCGCGCCGTGAAAAATGGGGGCGTGATTCGGCGGCTCGGGTCCGCCCTGCCGCCCGGGCCGTTCGCTGATCGTGGCCGCGCCGCCGATCCGCGCCACGGCAAATCGGCCGCCCGTAGCGACGACACAAATGACCAGGGTCGGATCCGTCCAACGATGGGGGCCGGCAGCGTCCGGGCGCAACCGGTAAAATGCCGAACCATGAAACCCGAAATCTGGACCCCGCATGTGACCGTTGCAGCGCTCGTCGAGCGCGCCGGTCGCTTTCTCGTGATCGAGGAAGAAACCTCCACGGGCCTGCGCATCAACCAGCCGGCCGGCCATCTCGAAGCCGGCGAGACGCTCGCCGACGCCGTGATCCGCGAGACGCTCGAGGAAACCGCGCATCCGTTCGTGCCCGACGCGCTCGTCGGCGTCTATCTCGCGCACTACGACCGCCCCGGCACCGCCGGCGCGACCTATCTGCGCTTCACGTTCTGCGGCACGGCCGGCGAGCCGCTGCCGGGCCACGTGCTCGACGACGGCATCGTCCGCACGCTGTGGATGAGCGCCGACGAACTGCGCGCGTGCAGCGAGCGCCACCGCTCGCCGGCGGTGATGCGCTGCGTCGACGACTATCTCGCCGGGCGGCGCATTCCGCTCGATTTCCTGCATACGCATTCGGTCGCGCCGCGTCCGGACGCATTCGACCGCCAGGCGGTAAGCAAATGACCAAGCGCCGTGTAGTAGTGGGCATGTCGGGCGGCGTCGATTCGTCGGTGACCGCGTGGCTGCTGAAGGAACAAGGGTACGACGTGGTCGGCCTGTTCATGAAGAACTGGGAAGACGACGACGACGGCGAATACTGCTCGACGCGCCAGGACTGGATCGACGTCGTGTCGGTCGCCGACCTGATCGGCATCGACGTGGAAGCGGTGAACTTCGCGGCCGAGTACAAGGACCGCGTGTTCGCCGAATTCCTGCGCGAATACTCGGCCGGCCGCACGCCGAACCCGGACGTGCTGTGCAACGCCGAGATCAAGTTCAAGGCGTTCCTCGATCACGCGATGTCGCTCGACGCCGAAATGATCGCGACCGGCCACTACGCGCGCGTGCGCGAGCGCGACGGACGCTTCGAACTGCTGAAGGCGTTCGATCATACGAAAGACCAGTCGTACTTCCTGCATCGGCTGAACCAGGCGCAACTGTCGAAGACGATGTTCCCGCTCGGCGAGATTCCGAAGACGAAGGTGCGCGAGATCGCCGCGCAGATCGGCCTGCCGAACGCGAAGAAGAAGGACTCGACGGGCATCTGCTTCATCGGCGAACGGCCGTTCCGCGACTTCCTGAACCGCTATCTTCCGACGAAACCGGGCCCGATGAAGACGCCGGACGGCAAGGTGATCGGCGAGCACATCGGCCTCGCGTTCTACACGTTCGGCCAGCGCAAGGGCATCGGCCTCGGCGGCAGCAAGGACGGCAGCGGCGAGCCGTGGTTCGTCGCCGCGAAGGACATCGCGTCGAACTCGCTGTACGTCGTGCAGGGCCACGACCATCCATGGCTGCTGTCGCGTCAGCTCGTCGCCGGCAACGTGAGCTGGGTCGCGGGCGAGCCGCCGGCCGACGTCTTCTCGTGCGGCGCGAAGACACGCTACCGGCAGGCCGACGCCGCGTGCACGTTCGGTCGGGCCGCGCTCGGCCGCGCCGACGGCGAACGCTTCTCGCTCGCATTCGACGACGCGCAATGGGCGGTGACGCCCGGCCAGTCGGCCGTGCTGTACGACGGCGAGATCTGCCTGGGCGGCGGCATCATCGAGTTCGCGGCCACCGGCCAACCCGGCCAGACGGCGCCGGCACCGGCGGCGGGCCACACCGGCGCGCTGGCCGAAGCACGCTGACATCCATTCGGTTTAGACTTGCGGCACGCCGCGCCCGGCGGAACACGATTCCGCCGCGGCCGGTGCGCCGCCGCGCAGCGTACGCATGGCGGCATTCTCTTACGGAGTCCCCATGCTTTCCAGACGCTACCTCGCGATGTGGTGCGCCGTGCTGTTGCTCGTCGCAGCGGCCGCCCTCGCGTCGATCCACGTGCTTTCCTGGCTGTGGATCATCATCCCCGTCGCCCTCGTCGCACTCGGCCTGTACGACCTGAAACAGGACCGTCACGCGATCCTGCGGAATTACCCGCTGTGGGGCCATTTCCGCTTCCTGTTCGAGTTCATCCGCCCCGAGATCCGCCAGTATTTCGTCGAGGACGACACCGACGAGAAACCGTTCTCGCGCGCGCAGCGCAGCCTCGTCTACCAGCGCGCGAAGAATGTCGCCGACAACCGCCCGTACGGCACCGAACTGAACGTGAAGGCCGTCGCGCACGAATGGATCAGCCACTCGCTCGCGCCGACGAAGCTGCCGAACCACGACTTCCGCATCCGGGTCGGCGCAAACCGCGCGCAACCCTACGACATCTCGATCTTCAACATCTCGGCGATGAGCTTCGGCTCGCTGTCCGCGAACGCGATCCGCTCGCTGAACCTCGGCGCGAAGAAAGGCGGTTTCGCGCACGACACCGGTGAAGGCTCGCTGTCGAAGTACCACCGCGAGAACGGCGGCGACATCATCTGGGAAATCGCGTCCGGCTACTTCGGCTGCCGCAGCGACGACGGCACGTTCAACCCGGACAAATTCGCGAAGCAGGCCGCCGATCCGCAGGTCAAGATGATCGAGATCAAGCTGTCGCAAGGCGCGAAGCCCGGCCACGGCGGCGTGCTGCCGGCCGCGAAGATCACGCCCGAGATCGCCGAGACGCGCGGCGTGCCGATGGGCAAGGACTGCATCTCGCCCGCGACGCACTCGGAATTCTCGACGCCGCGCGGGCTGCTCGAATTCGTCGAGCGGCTGCGCACGCTGTCGGGCGGCAAGCCGACCGGCTTCAAGCTGTGCATCGGCCATCCGTGGGAGTTCTTCGGGATCGCGAAGGCGATGGTCGAGACGGGCATCGTGCCCGACTTCATCGTCGTCGACGGCGCGGAAGGCGGCACCGGCGCCGCGCCGCTCGAATTCACCGACCATGTCGGCGTGCCGCTGCAGGAAGGGCTGCTGCTGGTGCACAACACGCTCGTCGGGATCGGCGTGCGCGATCGCGTGAAGATCGGCGCGAGCGGCAAGATCATCACCGCGTTCGACATCGCGCGCACGCTCGCGATCGGCGCGGACTGGGTGAACTCGGCACGCGGCTTCATGTTCGCGGTCGGCTGCATCCAGGCGCAGCATTGCCACACCGACCGCTGCCCGACCGGCGTCGCCACGCAGGACCCGGTGCGCCAGCGCGCCCTCGTCGTGCCGGACAAGGCCGAGCGCGTGTACAACTTCCACCGCAATACGCTGCATGCGCTGCAGGAGCTCGTGCAGGCGGCCGGCCTCGGCCATCCGTCCGAGTTGCGCGCGCATCACATCGTGCAGCGCGTCGCGCCGCACGAGGTCCGGCTGATGTCGCAGCTGCTGAAGTACCTGAAGCCCGGCGCGCTGCTCGACGGCCAGACCTGCGGCTATTCGCTGTACGACAAGTGGTGGCCGATCGCGCGCAGCGATTCGTTCGTGCTCGGCGAAACCGTTTACGCGTCGATCGACTGACGCGTAAGACCTGCGCTCGCCCGTCGCCCGGGCGATCCGCCAAAGAGAAAAGCACCCCGCGGGGCGCTTTTCTTTTGTCTGCTCGATCTGCCCGCCGGCAGCGGGTCAGGCTGGCGGCAGCGTGTCGGCGAACGTCTGCCGCTGCGACAGCTTCGCGAAATACTTGTCGAGGTTCGGATGGCGCTCGCGCCAGTTGAGTTCGGGCATCCGGAAGTCGAGGTAGCCAAGCGCGCAGCCGAGTGCGATGTCGGCGAGCGTGTAATGATTACCGACGCACCACGTCTTGCCGCCGAGGCCCTGCGACATCGCGACGAGGCCGTCGTCGATCTTGCGCTGCTGGCGCGCGATCCAGCTCGCGCTGCGCTGGGCTTCTTCACGCAGCGTGTGTTCGAGACGGATCGCAACGGCCGCGTCGAGCACGCCATCGCCCAGCGCTTCCCAGCAACGCACTTCGACACGCTCGCGCCCCGACGGCGGAATCAGCTTGCCGACCGGCGACAGCGTATCGACGTATTCGCAGATCACGCGGGAATCGAACACCGCGGCACCATCTTCCATCACGAGACACGGGACCTTGCCGAGCGGATTCGATGCATGAATGTTCGTCTCCGGCGCCCACACGTTCTCGAGCTCCAGCTTGTAGTCGATCTTCTTTTCAGCAAGCACGATCCGCGCCTTGCGGACGAACGGGCTGCTGAGCGAACCGATTAATTTCATCATCTGCCTTTTTAAGGGAACCGCCGAGAGTATACGTTGTCGTCGATCATAACCGGCCGGCGCGGCCGGGTAGAAAATCGCCCGTCCGGCCTGTGGATGGTTTGCAACAGCCGTCGCCGAGCCCCGTCCGGCGTGGCTTGCGGCCACTGCCCTCACGCGCCGCGCCCGGCGGCGCTACAATCGCACGAATGAATGCGCCCCTCGATACCGCCATCGCCGTCGACGTCTACCGCCAGCGCCGTGAACGCGTGCTTGCCGCACTGCGCGCCGCGGGCGGCGGCGTCGCCATCGTCCCCACCGCGCCGGAAATGCTGCGCAACCGCGATACGGCCTTTCCGTACCGGCATGACAGCTACTTCCACTACCTGACGGGCTTCACCGAGCCGGACGCCGTGCTCGTGCTGAACGCGGCCAGGCACGGCGCGCCGGAATCGATCCTGTTCTGCCGCGCGAAGAACGCCGACCGCGAGATCTGGGAAGGTTTCCATTACGGGCCCGAGGCCGCGCGCGATGCGTTCGGTTTCGACACGGCCTACGCGGTCGACGTGATCGACACCGAAATGCCGCGGCTGCTCGCCGATGCGGGCACCGTGCACTACCGGTTCGGCGCATCGGCCGAGTTCGACCGCCAGCTCGCCGGCTGGATCGATGCGGTGCGCGCGCAGGCGCGCGCGGGTGTCGCCGCGCCGGACGCGATGCTCGACCTCACGCCGCTGCTCGACGACATGCGGCTCATGAAGGACGAGCACGAGCTCGCGATCATGATGCGCGCCGCGCATATCTCCGCGCTCGCGCATCGCCGCGCGATGCAGGTGTGCCGCCCCGGAATCCGCGAATACGAACTCGAGGCCGAGCTGCTCTATACGTTCCGCAAGCACGGCGCGCAGGCGCCCGCGTACGGCTCGATCGTCGCGGCCGGCGCGAATGCGTGCGTGCTGCACTACCCGGCCGGCAACGCGGCCGCGCAGGACGGCGACCTGATCCTGATCGATGCCGCGTGCGAACTCGACGGCTACGCGTCGGACATCACGCGCACGTTCCCGGCCAACGGGCGCTTCTCGCCCGCGCAGCGCACGCTGTACGACATCGTGCTCGCCGCGCAGCAGGCCGCGATCGACGCGACGCGCGCGGGCGTGCCGTTCGAGGCGCCGCACGATGCAGCCGTGCGCGTGCTCGCGCAGGGGCTGCTCGATACCGGCATCATCCCGAAGACCCGTTTCGCGAGCGTCGACGACGTGATCGCCGAGCGCGCGTACGCACGCTTCTACATGCACCGCACCGGCCACTGGATCGGCATGGACGTGCACGATTGCGGCGACTACCGCGAACGGCCCGCCGAGCGCGACGCCAACGGCGCGCTGCCGTGGCGCACGCTGAAACCCGGCATGACGCTCACCGTCGAGCCGGGCCTGTACGTGCGGGCCGCCGACGACGTGCCGTCCGAATACTGGAACATCGGCATCCGCATCGAAGACGACGCGATCGTGCGCGAGCACGGTTGCGAGCTGATCACGCGCGACGTGCCGGTGGCGGCCGCCGAGATCGAGGCGCTGATGCGCGCGGGCGCGGCGCACGCCGCCTGAGCGTGCCGCAGGCTGCCATCGATCTCGCCGACCCGCCGTTGACCGTTACCCCGTTTCACGAACACTGATGACGACCGCTTCCTCCCCGGCCACGCCGGACTACGACCTTGCCATCGTCGGCGCGGGCCCCGTCGGGCTCGCGCTCGCCGGCTGGCTCGCACGACGCAGCGCGACGCAGCACGCGTCGATCGCGCTGATCGACGCGCGCGAGCCGGCCGCGAGCGCGAACGATCCGCGCGCGATCGCCGTGTCGCACGGCAGCCGCGTGCTGCTCGACACGCTGGCGTGGCCGGCCGACGCGACGCCGATCGAACACATCCACGTGTCGCAGCGTGGCCACTTCGGCCGCACGCTGATCGACCGGGACGAGCACGACCTCGCCGCGCTCGGCTACGTGGTGCGCTACGGCTCGATCGTGCAGGCGCTCGCGCAGGCGGTACGCGGCACGCGCGTCGACTGGCTTACTTCGACCACCGCCCGCGCGCCGCAACAGGACGCCGACGGCGTCACGCTGACGCTCGACGGCCCGCAAGGCGAACGCACGCTGCGCGCGCGCATCGTCATCAACGCGGAAGGCGGGCTGTTCCACGAACAGCAGGCCGAGACCGGCAAGCATCGCCGGGACTACGGTCAGACCGCGATCGTCGGCACGGTCACCGTCTCGGCGCCGCGCCCGAACGTCGCGTGGGAACGCTTCACGCACGAAGGCCCGCTCGCGCTGCTGCCGCTTGGCGGCGCCGACTATTCGCTCGTGTGGTGCTGCATGCCCGACGAAGCAGCCCGCCGCGCCGCCCTTCCCGACGCCGAGTTCCTGCGCGAACTCGGCGCCGCGTTCGGCGAACGCATGGGTCAATTCGTCGCGATCGCCGGGCGCGCATCGTTCCCGCTCGGGCTGAACGCGGCGCAGACGCTCGTCAACGGACGCATCGCGATCGTCGGCAATGCCGCACAAACGCTGCATCCGGTCGCCGGCCAGGGCCTCAACCTCGGGCTGCGCGATGCGCACACGCTCGTCGACTCGCTGTCCACGCAAGGCTTCGAGGCAACCGCACTCGCGACCTTCAACGCGCGGCGCGCGCTCGACCGGCGCTTCACGATCGGCGCGACCGACACGCTCGCGCGCCTGTTCACGGTCGAGGCCGGCCCGCTTCCGCTGCTGCGCGGCGCGGCGCTCACCGCGCTCGAATTCGTGCCGCCGCTGAAGAAGGCGATCGCGCGCCAGATGATGTTCGGCCAGCGCAACTGACGCGCGGCGCATCGCGCTTGAGTTGCGCACGTCGGTTGCGCGCAGCCGGATCACGCAAACCGGGTCAAATCGGCGGGCCATGGGAATACGGTAAAATGCGCGTTTTCCCTCCGCCTTTTTTGCCCGCGACGCCCGGCGCTCGCGGGCGGTGCCATTGCGATGCCCGTTATCGGCTCTCACGTTTTGCGTAACAACCTGTTCGTCGCGCCGATGGCCGGCGTGACGGATCGTCCGTTCCGCCAGCTGTGCAAGCGGCTGGGGGCCGGATACGCGGTGTCCGAGATGGTCGCGTCCAATGCGCAGCTGTGGAAAAGCGCGAAAACGATGCGGCGGGCGAACCACGAAGGCGAAGTCGAGCCGATCGCGGTGCAGATCGCCGGCGCCGATCCCGCGATGATGGCCGAAGCGGCCCGCTACAACGTCGACAACGGCGCGCAGATCATCGACATCAACATGGGCTGCCCGGCGAAGAAGGTCTGCAACGTCGCGGCCGGCTCCGCGCTGCTGCAGAACGAGCCGCTCGTGCAGCGGATCGTCGAGGCCGTGGTCGCGGCGGTCGGCACGGGGCCGGATGCGGTGCCCGTCACGCTGAAGATCCGCACCGGCTGGGATCGCGAGCACAAGAACGCGATCACGGTCGCGCGCCTCGCCGAAGCGGCCGGCATCTCGATGCTGACCGTGCACGGCCGCACGCGCGCGGACCTCTACCGCGGCGACGCGGAATACGACACCATCGCGGCCGTGAAGGCGGCCGTGCGCATCCCGGTCGTCGCGAACGGCGACATCACGTCGCCGGCGAAAGCGAAGGCCGTGCTCGACGCAACCGGCGCCGACGCGCTGATGATCGGTCGCGCCGCGCAAGGCCGGCCGTGGCTGTTCCGTGAAATCGATCATTTCCTGCAAACCGGCGAGCTGCTGCCCCCGCCGCGGATCGACGAGATCCAGCACGTGATGAACGAACACCTGGAAGACCACTACGCGTTCTACGGTGAATTCACGGGAGTCCGTACTGCGCGCAAGCACATCGGCTGGTACACTCGCGGCCTTTCCGGTGCCAACGGGTTCCGGCACAGGATGAACACGCTCGATTCCACCCGCGAGCAGCTCGCCGCCGTCAATGCATTCTTCGAGGCGCAAAAGGCGCTGTCGGACCACCTCGTCTACGTCGATGACGAAGAGGAAAACGGCCAGCGCGAGTCGGACGACCATAACCAGTTAGCAGCATGAGCAAGCACAACATCGAACAATGTGTCCGTGAGAGCCTGGACGTGTATTTCCGGGATCTAGACGGCTCCAATCCGCACGACGTCTATGAAATGGTGATGTCCTGCGTCGAAAAGCCGATGCTCGAGGTCGTGCTCGTACAGGCCGGCGGCAACCAGTCGCTCGCCGCGGAGTACCTCGGCATCAATCGCAATACGCTGCGCAAGAAGCTGCAGCAGCACGGCCTGCTGTAGGCCGGCCGTCCCGTCCCCGTTTCCCTGGCTATTGGTGGTTCCATCATGATCAAGCAAGCGCTCATTTCCGTTTCCGACAAGACCGGCATCGTCGACTTCGCGAAGTCGCTGTCCGACCTCGGCGTCAAGCTGCTGTCGACCGGCGGCACCGCGAAACTCCTCGCCGACGCGGGCCTGCCCGTTACCGAAGTGGCTGATTACACGGGCTTTCCGGAAATGCTCGATGGGCGCGTGAAAACGCTCCACCCGAAGGTGCACGGCGGCATCCTCGCCCGCCGCGACCTGCCCGAGCACATGCAGGCGCTGGAGCAGCACGACATCCCGACGATCGACCTGCTGGTCGTGAACCTGTATCCGTTCGTCGCGACAATCGCGAAGGACGACTGCACGCTCGCCGACGCGATCGAGAACATCGACATCGGCGGCCCGACGATGCTGCGCTCGGCCGCGAAGAACCACCGCGACGTGACGGTCGTCGTCGATCCGGCCGACTACGCGGTCGTGCTCGACGAAATGAAGGCGAACGGCAACGCGATCGGCTACGCGACCAACTTCCGCCTCGCGACGAAGGTGTTCGCGCACACCGCGCAGTACGACGGCGCGATCACGAACTACCTGACGAGCCTGACCGACGAGCTGCAGCACGCGTCGCGCAGCGCGTACCCGGCGACGCTGAACATGGCGTTCGACAAGGTGCAGGACCTGCGCTACGGCGAGAACCCGCACCAGAGCGCCGCGTTCTACCGCGACCTCGCGGCGCCGGCCGGCGCACTGGCGAACTACCGCCAGCTGCAGGGCAAGGAGCTGTCGTACAACAACATCGCGGATTCGGACGCGGCGTGGGAATGCGTGAAGACGTTCGACGTGCCGGCCTGCGTGATCATCAAGCATGCGAACCCGTGCGGCGTCGCGGTCGGCCACGATTCGGCCGACGCATACGCGAAGGCATTCCAGACCGACCCGACGTCGGCGTTCGGCGGCATCATCGCGTTCAACCGCGAAGTCGACGAGGCGGCCGCGCAGGCGGTGGCGAAGCAGTTCGTCGAAGTGCTGATCGCGCCGTCGTTCTCGGACGCCGCGAAGCAGGTGTTCGCCGCGAAGCAGAACGTGCGTCTGCTCGAGATCGCGTTGGGCGACGGCCATAACGCCTTCGACCTGAAGCGCGTGGGCGGCGGCCTGCTCGTGCAGTCGCTCGATTCGAAGAACGTGCAGCCGAGCGAGCTGCGCGTCGTCACGAAGCGTCAGCCGAGCGCGAAGGAAATGGACGACCTGCTGTTCGCATGGCGCGTCGCGAAGTACGTGAAGTCGAACGCGATCGTGTTCTGCGGCAACGGCATGACGCTCGGCGTCGGCGCAGGCCAGATGAGCCGCGTCGATTCCGCGCGCATCGCGAGCATCAAGGCGCAGAACGCGGGCCTCACTCTTGCCGGCTCGGCCGTCGCGTCGGATGCGTTCTTCCCGTTCCGCGATGGCCTCGACGTCGTCGTGGCGGCAGGCGCGACCTGCGTGATCCAGCCGGGCGGCTCGATGCGCGACGACGAAGTGATCGCGGCAGCCGACGAGCACGGCATCGCGATGATCCTGACGGGCGTGCGTCACTTCCGTCACTGATCGCACGCGGCCCGCGCGGCCGCCGCACGCAAACCCGGCGGCATCGCACCCGCCGGGTTTTTTATTGCGCGCCGCCGGCGCACGCGACAATGCGGCCGGCGCCGTGCACCATTCGTTGTAGTATCGCTGCATCTGGTTTTTCTCCTCACTCATGCGAATTCTCGGCATCGACCCCGGCCTGCGCGTCACCGGCTTCGGCGTCATCGACGTCAGCGGCCACCGGCTCGCCTATGTCGCAAGCGGCGTGATCCGCACGCCGACGGCCGATCTGGCCACGCGGCTCGGCACGATCTTCCAGGGCGTATCGACGCTCGTGCGCGAACACGCGCCCGACCAGGCCGCGATCGAACAGGTGTTCGTCAACGTGAACCCGCAGTCGACGCTGCTGCTCGGCCAGGCGCGCGGCGCCGCGATCTGCGGACTCGTCTCCGGCGGCCTGCCGGTCGCCGAATACACCGCGCTGCAACTGAAGCAGGCCGTCGTCGGCTACGGGCGCGCGACCAAGTCGCAGATGCAGGAGATGGTCACGCGGCTGCTCAACCTCACCGGCCAGCCCGGCAGCGACGCGGCCGACGCGCTCGGAATGGCGATCTGCCATGCGCACAGCGGCAGTACGCTCGGCACGATCGGCGCGATCGGCGGCCTCGCGCCGGCGCTGGCGAAAAAGGGGCTGCGCGTGCGGCGCGGACGGCTCGTCGGCTGACGCGACGGCACGCAATCGCCCAATCGCCCGATGCGGCGCGCGGCCACGCGCGTCGCGCATGCGCGGTGCATCGCCCCGACCTGACGGCGAACCCATCGGCATCGCGCCGCACCTGCGCTACACTCGCGCTTTCCTCCTCGCATCCCGCCATCCATGATCGGTCGCATCGCCGGCATCCTGCTCGAAAAGAACCCGCCTCACCTGCTCGTCGACTGCAACGGCGTCGGATATGAAATCGACGTGCCGATGAGCACCTTCTACAACCTGCCGCAGACGGGCGAGCGCGTCGTGCTGCTCACGCAGCAGATCGTGCGCGAGGACGCGCACCTGCTGTACGGCTTCCTGACGCCGCAGGAGCGCACGACCTTCCGCGAACTGCTGAAGATCACGGGCATCGGCGCGCGCATGGCGCTCGCCGTGCTCTCCGGCATGAGCGTGCAGGAGCTCGCGCAGGCGGTGACGATGCAGGACGCCGCGCGCCTCACGCGCCTGCCCGGCATCGGCAAGAAGACCGCCGAGCGCCTGCTGCTCGAGCTGAAGGGCAAGCTCGGCGCGGACCTCGGTGCGCTCGCCGGCGCCGCATCGCAGTCCGATCACGCGACCGACATCCTCAACGCGCTCGTCGCGCTCGGCTATTCCGAAAAGGAAGGCCTTGCCGCGATCAAGAACGTGCCGGCCGGCACCGGCGTGTCCGAAGGCATCAAACTCGCGCTCAAGGCACTGTCGAAGGTGTAACGGCGGCCCGGGCAGGCGCCCGAACCGGCTGTCGGAACCAGTGTCGCGCCGCCGTGCGGCGCGCGCCAGTCGGCCGTTCGGCCAGTTCGGCCGCGTGACGGCGCGCGGTACAATGGCCGCATGATTGAAACCGACAAACTCGCCGCCGAGCGGATCATCGCCGCCACGCCCACCTCGTCGCACGAGGAGGTGTTCGAACGCGCGCTGCGGCCGCGCCAGCTCGACGACTACGTCGGCCAGGAAAAGGTGCGCGGCCAGCTCGAGATCTTCATCGAGGCCGCGAAGCGCCGCTCCGAGCCGCTCGACCACGTGCTGCTGTTCGGGCCGCCGGGCCTCGGCAAGACTACGCTTGCGCACATCATCGCGCGCGAGATGGGCGTGAACCTGCGCCAGACGTCGGGCCCCGTGCTCGAGCGCGCGGGCGACCTCGCCGCGCTGCTGACCAACCTCGAAGCGAACGACGTGCTGTTCATCGACGAGATCCACCGGCTGTCGCCGGTCGTCGAGGAAATCCTGTATCCGGCGCTGGAGGACTACCAGATCGACATCATGATCGGCGAAGGGCCGGCCGCGCGTAGCGTGAAGCTCGACCTGCAGCCGTTCACGCTGGTGGGTGCGACCACGCGCGCGGGGATGCTGACCAACCCGCTGCGCGATCGCTTCGGGATCGTCGCGCGTCTCGAGTTCTACGATGCCGATCAACTGGCGCGCATCGTGCGGCGCTCGGCGTCGCTGCTGAACGCGCACATCGATCCGAGCGGCGCGCTGGAGATCGCGAAGCGCTCGCGCGGCACGCCGCGGATCGCGAACCGGCTGCTGCGCCGCGTGCGCGACTTTGCCGAAGTGAAGGCTGACGGCCAGATCACCGCGGCCGTCGCCGACGCCGCGCTCGCGATGCTCGACGTCGACCCGGTCGGCTTCGACCTGATGGACCGCAAGCTGCTCGAGGCGATCCTGCACAAGTTCGATGGCGGTCCGGTCGGCATCGACAACCTCGCGGCGGCGATCGGCGAGGAACGCGACACGATCGAGGACGTCCTCGAGCCGTACCTGATCCAGCAGGGCTTCCTGCAGCGCACGCCGCGCGGGCGCGTCGCGACGCTGCTTACGTATCGCCATTTCGGCCTCTCCGCGCCCGACGCCGGCAACGAACGCGGGATGTGGGACACCCCCGCCGGAAAGTAGCCTCCCGCCCGCGCCAAGCCAGCCATGACCACGCCGCCCAGCCCTCGCCCCGCACCCCGCCCGCGCTGGGCCGAGCCGATCCGCAAGCGGCTCGTGGCCGGCGTCACGCACCTGACGGCAGGCGGCGGCGGTCCGTCGCTCGATCTGTCGTCGCCGCCCGGCGATCCTGGGCTGTTCGGCCCCGACGCCATCTGCTGGCGCGTGCATGCCGATTTCACGTCGATGATGACGGGCGGCATCGCGGCGCTGCTGCTGCAGGCGCTTCATCCGCTCGCGCTCGCGGGCGTCTGGGATCACTCGTCGTTTCGCACCGACATCCTTGGCCGCTTGCGGCGTACCGCCACGTTCATCACGGGCACGACGTTCGGCAGCCGCGCGGACGCACTCGCGCTGATCGAGCGCGTGAAAGCGATCCACGCGCGCATATCGGGCACCGCGCCCGACGGCCGGCCGTACCGGGCCGACGATCCGGCGTTGCTAACCTGGGTGCATGTCGCGGAAGTATCGAGCTTCCTCGCCGCGCATCTGCGCTATGTGAATCCGTCTCTGCCGGGCGAGTTGCAGGATGGCTACTACGCTGAAACGGCATTGGTCGCCGAGCTGCTCGGCGCCCGCGACGTTCCTCGTTCGCGGGTCGAGGTGGCGGCCTATCTCGCGCGCATGCAGCCCGAGCTCGCGGCCGGGCCGCGCACCTTCGAAGTGGTGGACATCTTGCTGAATGTGCCGGTCGCGACGCCCGCGCTGCGGCCGGCCGCGTCACTGATCATGCATGCGGGAATCGACCTGTTGCCGCCGTGGGCGCAGCGCATGCTCGGTGTATCGACGTTCGCACCGCTGCGGCGTGCGGTGGTCCGGCCCGGGGTCCGGGTGGTCGCCCCCGTGCTGCGCTGGGCGCTCGTCAACGGCGCGTCGAAACGCGCACGCCGCCGCGCAGCCGCGCCACCGCCCGACGGCGATCCGCCCGCCTGACGATCCTTCGGATCATTTCGATTTGCTGGGAAATACGGTGACAAGCTGACGCGCTTGCCTCCACGCACGGTCGTACGAAGCGCCCCCGCCCATCACGCCAGGCCGGGCCGATACGATCGGATCAGAGTACCTTGCGATACCCGTCGTCGTCGCTCGCGGCGTCCAGATGCGACACGTCGGCCCATTGCACGACCTGCGCGCGGCCATCGACGTAATCGACGACGTTGATGCTCGTGTTGAGCAGTTGATAGCTGCGCGGAGCCGACAGCTCGAGACCGTTTGCAAAGCGGTACACGCAGTCGAGTACGCCGCCGTGCGCGACGCAAGCGATCCGGCCGCCCGGATGCGCCGCGACGATCGGCTCGAGCGCATGCAGCACACGGTGATAGAACTCCCTCTGCGACTCGCCGCCATCAGGCGCGAAGCCCGGGTCGCGGGTCTGCCACGCGGCGTAGGCGTCCGGAAACAGCGTCTCGATCTCGGTGCTGTCATGCCCCTGGAACACGCCGTACGCGCGTTCGCGCAGCCCTTCGCGCAACTGCAGCGGCAGCCCGAGCGCATCGGCAAAGGGTTGCGCGGTCTGCTGCGCACGCATCAGGTCGCTCGAATAGATCGCGTCGATCCGCTGCCCTTCGCGCGCTTCCCGCGCGAGCCGGACGGCCAGCCGCCGCGCCTGCGCGAGCCCCGTTTCGGCCAGCGGAATGTCGATATGGCCCTGGATGCGCTTGATGCGGTTCCAGGTCGTTTCGCCATGGCGAATGAACAGAATCTGCGTGGTGGCCATCGCGGCGCGTCTCCGGGAAAGTGTCAGGGCCGCACTTGCAGCCAGAACGTCACGGGGCCGTCGTTGACGAGCGACACCTGCATGTCGGCACCGAACTCGCCCGTCTCGACGATCGGATGGCGCTCGCGCGCGGCCGCGACGAAATAGTCGAACAGGCGCGCGCCTTCGTCGGGCGGCGCGGCCGGCGTGAAGCTCGGCCGCAGCCCGCTGTTGGTATCGGCCGCAAGCGTGAACTGCGACACGAGCAGCAGGCCGCCAGCGCCACCGGCGCCATCGATGTTCGACACCGGCAGGTTCATCTTGCCGGCCGCGTCGCTGAACACGCGATAGCCGAGCAGCTTCGCGAGGAGCTTGTCGGCCGCGGCCTCGGTGTCGCCGCGCTCCGCGCAGACGAGCGCGAGCAGGCCCGCGCCGATCTCGCCGGTCGTGCGGTCGCCGACGCGCACGTCGGCACGCTTCACGCGCTGGATCAGCGCGATCATGCGCTCAGCGTGACGCGCGCGAAGCGGCGCTTGCCGACCTGGACGACGAATTCGCCGGCCTCGACCTTCAGGCCCTTGTCGGACACGGTCGCACCGTCGATCTTCACGCCGCCCTGCTCGATGTTGCGCAGCGCTTCGCTCGTCGACGGCACGAGGCCGGCCTGCTTCAGCAACTGGCCGATCGCGAGCGGCGCGCCCGCAAGCGTGACCGACGGGATGTCGTCCGGCACGCCGCCCTTCGCGCGGTGGTTGAAGTCGTCGAGCGCACGCTCGGCGTCGGCCTGCGAGTGGAAGCGCGCGACGATTTCCTGCGCGAGCAGCACCTTGAAGTCGCGCGGGTTGCGGCCGCCTTCGGCGTCGCGCTTGAAGCCGGCGATCTCGTCGAGGCTGCGGAACGACAGCAGTTCGAAGTAACGCCACATCAGGGTATCCGAGATGCTCATCAGCTTGCCGAACATGTCGGTCGGCTTCTCGCTGATGCCGACGTAGTTGCCCTTCGACTTCGACATCTTCTCGACGCCGTCGAGGCCTTCGAGCAGCGGCATCGTCAGGATGCACTGCTGTTCCTGGCCGTACTGCTTCTGCAGTTCGCGGCCGACCAGCAGGTTGAACTTCTGGTCGGTGCCGCCGAGCTCGAGATCGGCGTTCAGCGCAACCGAGTCGTAGCCCTGCATCAGCGGGTACAGGAATTCGTGGATCGAGATCGGCACGCCGCCCTGGAAGCGCTTCGTGAAGTCCTCGCGCTCGAGGATCCGCGCGACCGTGTAGCGCGACGCGAGCTTGATCATCCCGTCCGCGCCGAGCGGCATCGACCATTCGCTGTTGTAGCGGATCTCGGTCTTTTCGCGGTCGAGCACGAGCGCGGCCTGCTCGAAGTAGGTCTTCGCGTTCGATTCGATCTGTTCGCGCGTGAGCGGCGGACGCGTCGCGTTGCGGCCCGACGGATCGCCGATCAGCGACGTGAAATCGCCGATCAGGAAGATCACGGTATGACCGAGGTCCTGCAACTGACGCATCTTGTTCAGCACGACCGTATGGCCGATGTGGATGTCGGGCGCGGTCGGGTCGAGGCCGAGCTTGATGCGCAGCGGCGTGCCGGTGGCCGCGCTGCGCGCGAGCTTCTGCGCGAACTCTTCCTCGATCAGCAGTTCGTCGACGCCGCGCTTCGTGACGGCGAGCGCATGGCGGACTTCGTCGGTGATCGGGAAAACAGGCTTGGAACTGGGTTCGGTGCTCATCGGTGCCGGGAAGAATGTCGCAAAGACAGGGATTTTCCCATAACTTGCGCGTGCATCGCTTAACGATGCGTCAGGTTGCGCGGATAATCGGGCGCAAGGCGCGTGGCACCGGCCCGCGCCGCTCGATCCAGGAGAACCCAACGTGCCGCAACGACATCCGCAACCTGCCCATCCGGCCGACGGCATCTACTTCGGGCTGATGTCGGGAACCAGCATGGACGGCGTCGACGGCGTCGCCGTGCGTTTCGAAACCGGCCACGCACCGGTCGTGCTCGCGGAAGCGTTCGTCGGCTTCGCGCAATCGCTGCGCGACGCGCTGTTCGCGCTGCAGCAGCCGGGTAATGATGAAATCGACCGGGAATCGCTCGCGGCGAACGCGCTCGTCGCGCGCTACGCGGTGTGCTGCCATGAATTGCAGCGCACCGCCGGGCTGTCGCGCGACGAGATTCGCGCGATCGGCGTGCACGGCCAGACGGTGCGTCATCGCCCCGAGCGCGGCTATACGCGGCAGCTCAACAACCCGGCGCTCCTCGCCGAGCTGACCCAGGTGGACGTGATCGCCGATTTCCGCAGCCGCGATGTGGCCGCTGGCGGCCACGGCGCGCCGCTCGCGCCGGCGTTCCATGCGACGGTGTTCGGCGCGCCCGGCGAGACGCGGGTCGTCTGCAATCTCGGCGGGATCAGCAACATCACGATCCTGCCCGCCGAAGGCGGCGACGTGCGCGGCTTCGACTGCGGCCCCGCGAATGCGCTGCTCGACGAATGGGCGACCCGCCATCTCGGCAAGCCGTACGACGACGGCGGCAAGTTCGCCGCGCGCGGCACCGTGCATGCGCCGCTGCTCGACGCACTGCTCGACGAGCCCTATTTTGCGGCGCCGCCGCCGAAAAGCACCGGCCGCGACCTGTTCAATCCCGCGTGGCTCGACGCGAAGCTCGCCGCGTTCGCGCAGGTTGCGCCGCAGGACGTGCAGGCGACCCTCACGGCGCTCACTGCCGCGTCGGTCGCACGCGAGGTCGCCACGCATGCATCGGGCTGCAAGGCCCTTTTCGTATGCGGCGGCGGCGCACGCAACCCAGTGCTGCTCGACGCGCTCCGGGACGCGCTGCACCAGGCCGGCGTGCCGGCCTCGGTCGATACGACCGCCGCGCTCGGCGTGCCGCCGCAACAGGTCGAGGCGCTCGCCTTTGCGTGGCTCGCGTACCGCTTCACCGCGCGCGAGCCCGGCAATCTTGCGACGGTGACCGGCGCGGCCGGCAACCGCGTGCTCGGCGCGCTTTATCCGCGCTGACGCGGTGCCCGCCGCGCGGCGGGCGCTGCATCGCAGACGGGAATGAAAAAACGGGGCATGAAGCCCCATTTTTCATATCGGCGAACCGGCGCGGATCTGCCGGATGCTCAGACCGAGAACGACGAGCCGCACCCGCAGGTGGTCGTTGCGTTCGGGTTCTTGATCACGAACTGGGCGCCATTG
This sequence comes from Burkholderia sp. 567, assembly GCF_040545115.1. Classification (NCBI taxonomy): domain Bacteria; kingdom Pseudomonadati; phylum Pseudomonadota; class Betaproteobacteria; order Burkholderiales; family Burkholderiaceae; genus Burkholderia; species Burkholderia sp. 567. The sequence goes on along the minus strand of NZ_JBEPLG010000001.1, from coordinate 140,579 downwards.
AGGTCGTCCTTGTAGTCGATCTCGGCGCCGACCAGGTACTGGTAGCTCATCGAGTCGATCAGGAGCTGGACGCCGTTCTTGTTCATCACGGTGTCGTCCTCGTTGACTTCCTCGTCGAACGTGAAGCCATACTGGAAGCCCGAGCAGCCGCCACCCTGCACGAACACGCGCAGCTTCAGGTCGGGATTGCCCTCTTCGTCGATCAGTTGCTTGACCTTGTCGGCCGCGGCGTCGGTGAAGACGAACGGTACCGGCATTTCGGCCGTCGTTGCTGCGGATTCGGTAACAGCGTTCATGCGAACTCTCCAAAAAGCTTTAGCCGCTATTGTAGGGCCGATCAGAAGATCGTGCTGATGTCCATGAAATCAATAGGTTCTTGTTGATTTCAATCGCGTGGCCCCGCGGGTGGCCGTCGCGCGGGCATAAAAAAACCGCCAGCGCGAAAGCTGGCGGTTTTTTCGGCGGACGCCGCCCGAAAGCGGCGAGGCCATGAAGCGGAATTAACGCTTCGAGAACTGCTTTGCGCGACGTGCCTTGCGCAGACCAACCTTCTTACGCTCGACTTCACGTGCATCGCGCGTGACGAAGCCTGCGGTCGACAGCGACGGCTTCAACGTCGCATCGTAGTCGATCAGTGCACGGGTGATGCCGTGGCGCACTGCGCCTGCCTGACCCGTTTCACCGCCGCCCGTGACGTTCACCTTGATGTCGAACGTCTGGCCGTGGTTCGTGAGTTCCAGCGGTTGACGCACGATCATCAGCGACGTTTCGCGCGAGAAGTAGTCAGCGATGGGCTTGCCGTTGACGATGATGTCACCCTTGCCAGCCTTGATGAAGACACGTGCGACAGCGCTCTTGCGGCGGCCCGTACCGTAGTTCCAGTTACCGATCATATGGGCTCCCCTTAGATCTCGAGCGCCTTCGGCTGTTGCGCCGAATGCGGATGCGTGGCTTCAGCGTAGACCTTCAGCTTCTTGATCATTGCGTAGCCGAGCGGGCCCTTCGGCAGCATGCCCTTGACCGCTTTCTCGAGCGCGCGGCCCGGGAAGCGTTCTTGCATCTTGCCGAACGTCGTTTCATAGATACCGCCCGGGTAGCCCGAGTGACGGTAGTACTTCTTGTCGAGAGTCTTGTTGCCCGTGACCTTCAACTTGCTCGCGTTGATGATGATGATGAAATCACCAGTGTCGACGTGCGGGGTGAACTCAGGCTTGTGCTTGCCGCGCAGACGGCGTGCCACTTCGCTGGCAACACGGCCGAGAACCTTATCCGTCGCGTCAATCACGTACCATTCGCGCGTCACCTCATGGGCTTTTGCGGAAAACGTCTTCATGATCGATCCAAAAAAAATGCTTTGCCCGATGTGTTCTTCCTGCTTGTCTGTGTGCGCTTCGAGGCGCGGTGCAGGCTCTCCCTGTTTCTTTTTCCGTGGGCATGAATGCGGAAAAGCCCTGAATTATAAAGGAAATACGGCAACGCGGTCAAAGGGAATCCACGTCCCGCACCGGCCGCGCCCGAAATGAGCCAGAATTCGGTCGTGCCCCGACACACCAGGCGAACCGAGCGCCCGGGGAGGCACCCATCGACGTGCGGCACCAGACCTTGCCGCGCCCGATCGGCCGACCACGGAAAAACGACCAACAAGCATGATGAAACAACGACTTACGCCTATTCTCGCGGCCGGATGGCTGGCCGCCGTCGCGCCCGCCATCGCGGCCCCGGCCGGCTGCGAAGCCAAGCTCGACGCACTCGACGCCCGCATCGCGGAGGCCCGCGGCGCCCATGCCGAAGATCGCGTCGCCCGCTTGCGCGCGGTACGCGCGCGCGTGCAGCACTTCTGCGCGCGCGGTTACAGCGATGCCTCGGGCGCGCCCGCGCCGGCGCCCGCCGCCCGTGCCGCGGAGTCGCCACCCGACGCGGCGTCGCGGCCGGCCGCACGACAGCCCGCGTAATCACCACCCGTAACGGATGTCGGAGCGCGCAAACTGCGCGCTGCTCTTTGCATGGGACGAAAAAAAGCCCGAACGGCTGGTTCGGGCTTAATCCACCTCAGGAGGAGGGTGGAGGAGACATGCGGAGATTGTCGCACCGCGACAACCAATGAGGCTCATTATACGAATGGGGGGTCGACTTCACAAGAAAATTCGCATTAAGAAATCGCAAACCACAATGTGGGATGCACGCCATTTCGCGAGGCGAGTCGACTTTTCTCTTTAAAATCAATAGATTGGTTAGCGAGCGTACGCGCAGAAGCCCATCGAAGCTAGAGTAAAACCCCTAAAACCCGCAGGGAAATCGGCGTCCGAGGCCAACTGGGCGCCGCACGCCCCGGCCCGCCCTTACGCGTCGTGCAGCGCATCAGCCGACCATTGCCCGGCGGGCTACAATGCCGGATCGAATCCGAATCAGGCAACGCTGGAGTGCAAGCATGGAATGCAAAGTAAGCTGGATGGGTCAGGACGGCATGGCGTTTTCCGCCCAGACCGGAAGCGGGCATCTCGTCGCGATGGACGGCGCGCCGGAAGGCGGCGGCCATAACCTCGCGCCGCGCCCGATGGAAATGGTGCTGGTCGGCACCGGCGGCTGCACCGCGTACGACGTCGTGCTGATCCTGAAGAAGAGCCGCCAGGAAGTCACCGGCTGCTCGGTCACGCTGAAGGCCGAGCGCGCGAGCGAAGATCCGAAGGTGTTCACGAAGGTCCACTTCCACTTCACCGTCACGGGCCGCAACCTGAACCCGGCCACGGTCGAGCGCGCGATCAACCTGTCGCACGACAAGTACTGCTCCGCGTCGATCATGATCGCGAAGACGGCCGAACTCACGCATTCGTTCGACATCGTCGCGGACTGAACGCACGGCAGCCACGCATGAAAAAAAGGGCCGGCGCTCCTGGTGGAGCGCCGGCCCTTTCACATTCGAACGGCAAAGCAGGCCGATAAGCCGGATTCTGTGCACGCTGCACGCCGAAGCGCGCAGCGCGTGGCAGCCATTCCTCTAGGCGCGCCATTGCTGACGCGCTCAAGCTTCCTACCCGCAGACGAGACGGGGGCCCCGTCCTGCATCCGAAAATGCGCGCCTGCCTACTTGGAATTGCTCCGGGTGGAGGTTACCGTGCCGGCGAACGTCGCCGTCGCCGCGGTGCGCTCTTACCGCACCGTTTCACCCTTACCTGATCCCGGCTTGCGCCGGGCCATCGGCGGTTTGCTTTCTGTTGCCCTGTTCCGCGTGTCGCCACGGATGGCCGTTAGCCATCACCCTGCCCTGTGGAGTCCGGACTTTCCTCGCCCCCGCCCGCCCGAAGGCGGCGAGGCCGCGACTGCCTGGCCTGCTTTGCGACGCGCATTCTAGCACCGCGCGCCGCCGGCCGTCTGGCCGGCGTCACGCGGCGGTGCGCCGGCCGCCCCGGTTACGCGAATTTCCAGCCGATCGCCTCGCCGGCGCGCAGCGGCACGACCGGCGTATCGCCCGCGAACACCTCGCGCGGCAATTCCCAGGTCTCGCGACGCAGCGTGACGGTTTCGGTGCTGTGCGGCAGCCCGTAGAAATCCGCGCCGAAGCGGCTCGCGAAATTTTCCAGCTTGTCGAGCGCGCCGACCTGGTCGAACGCTTCCGCATACAGCTCGAGCGCGTGCAGCGCCGTGTAGCAGCCCGCGCAGCCGCACGCGGTTTCCTTCGCGCCGCGCGCGTGCGGCGCGCTGTCGGTACCGAGGAAGAAGCGCGGGTTGCCCGACGTCGCGGCGTCGACGAGCGCGACGCGATGCGTTTCGCGCTTCAGCACCGGCAGGCAGTAGTAATGCGGGCGAATGCCGCCGACGAACAGCGCGTTGCGGCTGTAAAGCATGTGCTGCGGGGTGATCGTCGCGCCGAGCAGGCCCGGCGCCGCGTCGGCGTCGCGCACGTAGTCGGCCGCGTCCTTCGTCGTGATGTGTTCGAACACGACCTTCAGGCCCGGGAAATCGCGGCGCAGCGGCGTCATCACGCGATCGATGAACACCTTCTCGCGATCGAACATGTCGACCGACGGATCGGTCACCTCGCCGTGCACGAGCAGCGGCATGCCGGTTTCCTGCATCACCTCGAGCGTCTTCGCGCACTTCGCGAGATCGCTGACGCCGTGGTCGGAGTTCGTCGTCGCGCCGGCCGGATACAGCTTCACGCCGTGCACGAAGCCGCTGTCGCGCGCACGGCGGATTTCGTCGGGCGCCGTGTTGTCGGTCAGGTACAGCGTCATCAGCGGCTCGAACGTCATCCCGGCCGGCAGCGCGGCCAGGATCCGCTCGCGATAGGCCTGCGCGTGCGCGGTGGTCGTGACGGGCGGCTTCAGGTTCGGCATGACGATCGCGCGGGCGAACTGGCGCGCGGTGTGCGGCAGCACCGCGGCCAGCATGTCGCCGTCGCGCAGGTGCAGGTGCAGGTCGTCGGGACGGGCGAGCGTGAGCGTCGCCGGAGAGGAAGCGTTCGAGGCAGTCATAGGAGGCGTCGTGAGGAACGGGCTGGCCATCTGCGGGGCCGGAACGCACGTGCGCGGACCGACTGACGGCAAACCGCAACACGAGGCCTTCGGCCGGCGGAATCCGCTTTTTACCGCTCAAGGCTCGGTGATATGCTAGAAACCACATTGTACCGGGGTTCCCCCGGTTGGTTACCCCGCTTCCGCCCCCGCCCCCAAGTAAAATGTGCCAACTCCTAGGAATGAACTGCGCCGCGCCGACGGACGTCACATTCTCCTTCACAGGTTTCGCGGCCCGGGGCGGCCTCACCGATCACCATGCCGACGGCTGGGGAATCGCGTTCTTCGAGGACAAGGCCTGTCGCCTCTTCATCGACCAGCAGGCATCGGCCACGTCGCCGATCGCCGAAATGGTGAAGCGCTACCCGATCAAGTCGAAGAACACGATCGCGCACATCCGCAAAGCCACGCAGGGTCACATCCTGCTCGAGAACAGCCACCCGTTCATGCGCGAGCTGTGGGGGCGGCACTGGATCTTCGCGCATAACGGCGATCTGCAGGACTACGAACCCGACCTCGACGGCAGCGTCTACCATCCGGTCGGCACGACCGACAGCGAGAAGGCGTTCTGCGTGCTGATGCAGGGGCTGCGCGAAGCGTTTCCCGGCGCGCAGCCGCCGTTGCCGGAGCTGTTCGAGCGCGTCGGCGAGCTGACGCGCGGCATTACCGATCACGGCGTGTTCAACTTCCTGATGTCGAACGGCCAGGCGCTCTTCGCGCACTGCTCGACGCGGCTGCACTACCTCGTGCGGCGCTGGCCGTTCTCGACCGCGCACCTGGTCGACGAAGACCTGTCGATCGACTTCGCGAAATACACGACGCCCGAGGATCGCGTCGCGGTGATCGCCACGCAGCCGCTGACCGACAACGAAATCTGGACGTCGTTCGAACCGGGCGAGCTGATCATGTTCCAGTGCGGCGACGTCGCCGCGCGGATGCAGATTCCGGTGCCCGAGCGCGTGCTCGAGAAGCTGCGCAACCCGGCGCTCGATGCATCGGCGTCCGCGCCGTGCGGCGGTGTGATTCGCGAAGCGCTGGCGGCCGGCGCCTCGGACGACGGCGACGACGCGATCGATTTCTGAGCCACGCGCGCTCGCGCACCCTGCTTCCGTTGCCGTCACCACGCGACGGCGTGATCGCCGGTCATGCCGGCTTGGCATGACCGATTATCCGCGCCCGAATCCGGCCCGTGCACTCTCGCGGAAAATCGCGCCGCTTTTCCATCCGCACTCCGGCTTTCGTTTCATCTGAACCACAATTCCGCGTATCGAGCCGACCTCACCCAACATTCACTTGATTTTATTAACGTTCAAGCGAAAATAATACATACGCGAAACAAATAAATATCCGCGCTCACAATTACATAATCCTGAAGCCCCATTTTATCGCGGCAATTTTCCGCGAACAGTGCGGCAGGCCACCGACGCACGGCATAAATACGGGACCCCTTCAAAATCGAACAAACCCTTGCCCCACAAGGCTTTCAGTTCGATTAACCACACAATCAAAAAATACAGAATGAAATCGGCATTATCGCCACATTCGTTATTTTTTTGATAATCGATTGCCAACTCCATTAGTAGACTCGCCCCATCCCCGGTGTAACGGATCACGATTGGCGCGACATCCGCAATGCGGCAACGGCCGCCGCACGCCCATTCGAGCCATTTTCCCGCCGTGGAATGCGCTTTCACCGTACCGCGGTGGACACCACTTCAAAAAAGAGAGAGGGGCTTGTCGTGAATCACTCATTTCGATCGATATGGAGCGAAGCTGCCGGCTGCTGGGTGGCGGTCGCGGAAACGGCCCGGGCGCGCGGCAAGCGTTCGGGCGGCGAATCGGGCGCAAGCCGCCGTGCCGGCCGCATGGCCGCCCGCCGCTCGCCGCTGCGTGTCGCCGCGCTCGGCGCCGCGCTGGCCGCGCTGTCGGCCGGCTCCGCGCACGCATCGACGTGCGGCGACGGCTCCGCGGTCGCGAGCAGCGGCACGTGCGCGCTCGGCAGCTACAGCCCGACCGTGAATGACAACCTGGCCGGCGCCACGACCGTGTCGGGCGGCGACACGGTCGGCGTGACGGGTGCATGGACGAGCGCCGCCGGCGACCCCGGCTATACGCTCACGCCGATCGGCAATACGTCGATCGTGTCGGGCAACCCGAACCAGCCGCTGCTGTCGCTCGGCGGCAAGACGCAGAGCGTCAGCACGCCCGACTCGATCACGGGCACCCATACGTCGATCGCCACCTACGACTCGTCCGCGTTCGCCGCGTCGACGGCCGGCGCGACCAACGTACCCGTCTACCAGGACGTGAACGGCAACCAGTACGTGAACCTTCGGCTCGGCACCGTCGACCGCACCGGCGGCACGCTGAACGTGTCGATCGGCAATCCGGCGAACGCGCCCGACGCGGCCGGCAACGCGATCTCGATCGCGCCGAAGCAGACGGACCTCACCTTCGCGGACGGCACCGGCTCCGCAAAAAGCGTCGTCAACTGGAATTCGCGCAACCAGATCTGGCTCGGCACCGGCGACTATCTCGCGAGCGGCGGCGCCGTCGGCCAGGTCCAGCTCGACGTGCCGACCTATGCGGGCACCTTCACCGCGTTCGACGGCAGCACGTGGACGGTGAGCGACGCCGCGTCGCTCGCCGCGTACAACGACTTCCTCGCGCGCGCCGTGCGCAGCGGCGCGCTCGGCTCGCAAGCCGCGTACGACACCGCGTTCGGCCAGGCCGTCACCTCCACGCAGGAAACCTTCCAGTACGCGAACAACGTGTCGGCCGGCGACAAGAACACGCTGCCGATCGACCATCTGTCGGTGATGCACGGCACGGGCGCGAACGCGACGCTGCAGATCGGCAAGGACGGCCAGATCGACTTCCGCGGCACCAACACGATCGAATCGAGTTCGGCCGTCCTCGCGGAAAACGGCGCGCACTTCGTCAACGACGGCCGCCTGTCCGGCGACTTCACGCTGGTGCGCCTGCTCAGCGGCGCGAGCGGCGTCAACAACGGCGTGATCTCGGCCGGCTACGCGTCCGGCGACAACGTCGACACGAGCAGCAGCACGCCGCCCGACAACTTCGGGTTCCACGCGTACACCGAGGGCAACGGCGTGTACGCAAGCGGCACGGGCACGACGTTCGTGAACAACGGCGTGATGAACGTCGGCGCCTGGACGCTCGACGGCAACCGCCCCGACCTGCAGAACTACGCGGTGGGCGTGACGGGCGGCGCGAATGCGTCCAACGCCGGCACGATCAACGTGGGTGTCAACGCGACGACGCTCGACAGCCAGGTGATCGGCGGCTTCGCGGCCGGCGGCACCTTCACCAACGAGGCCGGCGGCACGATCCAGCTCGGCCGCGCGGCCCAGTACGCGCCCGGGGCAGCGGCGAACGACGTCGCGCTGTCCGCGCGCGCGTACGGGATCCTGCTCGGCGCGTCGGGCACGGCCAGCAATCTCGGCTCGATCGTGATCGGCTCGCAGACGCAGAACGGCGCCGGGATGGCGAGCGTCGGCTCGTCGTCCGGCACGCTGCGCAACGCGGGCTCGATCGTCGTGAACGGCGCGGCGCCCGGCACGCCGCTCGCGAACGTCGGCATGCTCGCGGCCAATTCGGCCGCGACCGTCACCAACACCGGCACGATCACGCTGAACGGCGTGAACGGGATCGGCATCATGGTGGTCGGCACCTCGACGGCGACGGCCGCGACGTCGACCGGCACGATCAACGTGGCCGGCGGGCTCGATCCGGCCTCGGACACGCGCAACTACGGCGTGTGGGCCGAAGGGTCGCGCGCGCAGGCCACGGTCGACGGCGCGCTGAATCTGACGGGCAACGGCGCGATCGGCGTCCATGCGCGCTCGGGCGCGACCATCGACGTCGGCGCGAACGCGGTGCCCCGCTTCATGTCGGGCACGAACCAGATCGGCTTCTATGCGTATGGCGCGGGCTCGAGGATCAACGTCGCCGCGCAGCACCTGAGCGTCGATACCGACGATTCGACGCTGTTCCGGATCGCGGGCGGCGCGGCCTATACGGGCGCGTCGGCCGCCGGAACGCTGACGACGGACGTGACCGGCCAGCGTGCGCGCGGCGTGCTCGCGACCGGCGCCGGCACGACGCTGTCGACCGGCAATGCCACCTACAACGTCAACGGCGCGAACGGCATCGCGGTGGCGGTCGAAGGTGGCGCGCAGGGCTCGATCGACGCCGGCGCGACGATCAACCTGAATGCGGCCGGCGCGACGGCGGGTGTCGTCGACGGCCAGGCGCACGACCTCGCCGGCGCGAATGCCGGCGCGCCGGTCGCGACGACGCTGGCCAACGCTGCGGCGGTCACCTCGTCGAGCGCGGGCGTGACAGGTTTCGTCGCGCGCAACCTCGGCACGCTCGAGAACCGCGGCTCGGTGCTGCTGACCGGCGCCGGCTCGACGGGCGTCGTGATCGGCCCGCTCGGCACGGTGAACAACGCGTCGGCGATCCGCGTGTCGAACGGCACCGGCGCGCTCGTGCAGGGCGCGTCGGCGACGCTCGCCAACGCAGGCACGATCGAGGCCGACGACGGCGTCGCGGGCGTGCACCTGACCGGCGCGGGCGCGTCGGTCGCGCTGTCGGGCGCGGGCACCGTCATCGCCAATGGGAGCGCCGACGGCGTGCGGGTCGATTCGAGCGTCGCGGACGGCGGGATCGCGGCCGGCGCGACGTCGATCGTGGTGGGCGGCGCCGGCAAGGGCATCGACAACCTCGGCACGAACACGACGATCGCGCTGTCGGGCACGCAGATCGGCACGACCGGCAACGGCGCCGACGGGCTGTCGTCGACGGGCGCCGGCGCGCGCATCGTGACCGACGCGGCGACCGTCGTGCGCACCGCCGGCGACACCGCACGCGGCCTCGTGGTGGCGGGCGCGGATTCGACGCTCGCGGCCAACGGCACGACGGTCGCGACGACGGGCGCCGGCGCGCACGCGATCGTCGCGGGCAGCGGCGCGAGCGCGTGGCTGTCGGGCGCAAAGGTTTCCACGGCCGGTGCGTCGGCCGACGGCCTCGTCGCGCAGAACGGCGGCCGCATCGGCGACACGGGTTCGTCGATCGCGAGCGCGGCCGGCAGCGGCGCGAACGTCGACGGCGGCGGCGTGCTCGCGCTGACCGGCACGACGCTCAAGGGCGCGACCGCCGGCGTGCTGAGCACCGACACGCTCGCGACCGGCGCGACGAGCGCGGTGCTGGTCGACGGCGGCAGCGTCGCGTCCGTCGCGGGGCCGGCATTTGCTGCACGCGGCGGCACGGTCGACATCGCGGTGCGCAACGGCACCGTCGTGACGGCCGGCAACGGCACGCTGCTGGACCTCGCGAACGGCAGCACGGCGACCTTCAACGCATCGGCGGTCAACCTGAGCGGCGACATCGTGTCGGACGCGTCTAGCAACGGCAACGTGTTCCTGGCGAACGGCACGACGCTCACCGGCAAGATCGACCCGGTCGCACTGAGGATCGACGGCTCGAGCGCGTGGCACATGACAGGCAGTTCGGTGCTGAGCAGCCTGAACAACGCGGGCCTCGTTGCATTCGCCGCACCGTCCGGCGCGCCGACGGCGGCAGGCAGCTACCGGACGCTGACCACCGGCAGCTACGTCGGCTACGGCGGCACGATCGCGCTGAACACCTACCTCGGCGCGGATGCGTCGCCGACCGACCGGCTGATCGTGAACGGCGGCACCGCGAGCGGCACGACGGGGCTGAAGATCGCGAACACGGCCGGCACCGGCGCGCAGACGACCGGCGACGGGATCCCGGTGGTCGTCACGGCCAACGGCGGCACGACCGCCGCGTCGGCGTTCCATCTCGCGGGGCCGGTGCAGGCCGGCGCATACGAATACCGGCTCTATCGCGGCGGACAGAGCGATGCGAACGGCTGGTACCTGCGCTCGCAACTCGACCCGACCGATCCTGACGATTCGATTCATCCGTCCGGCAACGGGAACGGGAACGCCAATGGCAACGGCAACGGCGGCAATCTCGCGTATCGCCCGGGCGTCGCCGGCTATGCGATGACGCCGCTGCTGAACGCCGACTACGGCTTCTCGACGCTCGGCAAGCTGCACGAACGCGTCGGCGATATCTACAACCTGGATAAGCAGGCGCCGGGCAACCGCGACGGCGTGTGGGGGCGCATTGGCGGACAGAGCCTCGACGCGAACGCGGGCCGCTTCGCGGCCGACGAGCGCACGTTCTTCGCGCAGTTCGGCAAGGACTGGACGCTCGACCAGGCTGCGGCCGGCGGCAGCACGCACGCGGGCGTGACGGCGAGCATCGGCGTCGCGAACGCGAGCTTCGACGACATCGCGCGTGCCGATACGCCGGGCCTGTCGACGTCGACGGGCTCGGTCGAGATGCACGCGCAGAGCGTCGGCGGCTACTGGACGCGCTACCTCGCCGCCGGCACCTACTTCGACAGCGTCGGCCAGGTCACGCACTACGGCAACCGCTATCGCGACAGCTACGGCAACGACGCATCGCAGAACGGCTTCGGCATCGCGCTGTCGCAGGAAGTCGGCAAGCCGTTCGGGATCGGCGGCACGCCGATCGCGGTCGAGCCGCAGGCGCAGCTGATGTATCAGTACCTGAAACTGAACGGGTTCAACGACAACGTGTCGGCCGTATCGGGCACGACGACGAACGCGTTGCGCGGGCGCGTCGGCGTGCGGATCTTCCGGCCGAACCTCGACGCGAACGCGGGCGGCGGCGCCGCGACGCCGTACTTCACGGCCGACGTGCTGCACGACTTCCTGTCGCCGGGCCAGACGGTCGTCGGCGGCACGCCGTTCGCGACGCACCTGGGCCGCACCTGGTACGAGCTGGGCCTCGGCGTGACCGCGGGCTTCGGCAAGTCGGGCGAGCTGTACGCGAACGTGAAATATGCGCGCAACCTCGGTGGCGATTACCGGCGCGGCGTCACCGGGCAGGTCGGTTACCGCTACAGCTGGTAACGCTCGACGCGAACCCGGCCGTTGGCCGGCTGCCGACGAAAAAAAACCGCCCGGCGTTCGGCCGGGCGGTTTTCCGCATTCGCGCACACGAAGCGCGCGATGCACGAACGCTCAGTGCAGGATTTTCGCGAGGAAGTCCTTCGCGCGATCCGACCTCGGATTCGAGAAGAAATCGTCCTTGCGGTCGTCCTCGACGATTGCGCCCTTGTCCATGAAGATCACGCGATGGGCGACCTTCTTCGCGAAGCCCATTTCGTGCGTGACGACCATCATCGTCATCCCTTCCTGCGCGAGCTCGACCATCACGTCGAGCACTTCGTTGATCATCTCCGGATCGAGCGCGGACGTCGGTTCGTCGAACAGCATCGCGATCGGGTCCATCGACAGCGCACGCGCGATCGCGACCCGCTGCTGCTGGCCGCCCGACAGCTGCCCCGGAAACTTGTGCGCATGCGCCTTCAGGCCGACGCGATCGAGCAGCTTCATGCCCTTCTCGTTCGCTTCGTCCTTGCCGCGGCCGAGCACCTTGATCTGCGCGAGCGTCAGGTTCTCGGTGATCGACAGATGCGGGAACAGCTCGAAATGCTGGAACACCATCCCGACCTTCGAGCGCAGCTTCGACAGGTTCGTCTTGCGATCGCCGACCGACTGGCCGTTCACGAGGATCTCGCCCTGCTGAAACGGCTCGAGGCCGTTGACGGTCTTGATCAGCGTCGACTTGCCCGAGCCCGACGGACCGCACACGACGACCACTTCGCCCTTGTTCACCTCGGTCGTGCAATCGGTGAGGACCTGAAACTGGCCGTACCACTTCGAAACGTTCTTGATGGAAATCATCTTGTGACCTTTTTCTGGAGACCTTTGACGAGGGCAGACGCCACCGAGCAAATCACGAAATAGCATGCACCCGCGAACAGGACCATCTCGACGGTCGTACCGTCGCGATCGCCGACGTTGGCGGCCGTGCGGAAGAAGTCCGCGAGGCTGATCACGTACACGAGCGACGTATCCTGGAACAGGACGATCGCCTGCGTGAGCAGCAGCGGCACCATCGCGCGGAACGCCTGCGGCAGGATCACGAGGCGCATCGCGTGCGCGTAGTTCATGCCGAGCGCGAACGCGGCGTTCATCTGCCCGCGCGGCACCGCCTGGATGCCGGCACGGATGATCTCGGAATAATACGCGGCTTCGAACAGCGAGAACGCGACCATCGCCGACGCAAGCCGGATGTCGATCGTCGGCGACAGCCCGAGCACGCCCTGCAGCACCTGCGGCACGATCAGGAAGAACCACAGCAGCACCATCACGAGCGGGATCGAGCGGAACACCGTCACGTACGCTTTCGCGAACCACGCGAGCGGCTTCACGCCGGACAGCCGCATCAGCGCCAGCAGCGTGCCCCAGACGATACCGACGACGATCGCGATCAGCGTGATCTTGAACGTGACGATCGCGCCGGACCACAGCGTCGGCATCGCGCCGGGAATACTACTCCAGTCGAACTGATGCATCACTTGCCTCCGATGTAGCCGGGCAGCCGCGTACGGCCTTCGATCCAGCGCATGAACGACATCACGACGAGGTTGATGACCACGTACGCGAGCGTCACCGCGATGAACGACTCGTAGGTCTGCGCGGTGTAGTCGACGAGCTGGCGCGCTTGCGCGGACAGATCGAGCAGGCCGATCGTCGACGCGACGGCGGAGTTCTTGAAGATGTTCAGGAACTCGGACGTGAGCGGCGGCACGATGATCCGGTAGGCCACCGGCAGCAGCACGTAGCGATACGTCTGCCATTGAGTGAAGCCCATCGCGAGGCCGGCCGCGCGCTGGCCCGTCGGCAGCGCGTTGATGCCGGAGCGCACCTGCTCGCACACGCGCGCCCCGGTGAACAGGCCGAGACAGACGATCGACGCGGTGAAGAACTGCGTGGTCGGCGGCAGTTGCTTGATCCAGGTGCCGACCGACGCGGGCAGCAGCTCGGGCACGACGAGGTACCAGATGAAGAACTGCACGATCAGCGGGACGTTCCGGAAGATCGACACATAGATTGTGCCGATCGCGGACAGCCATTTGTTCGGCACCGTGCGCAGCACGCCGAACAGCGAACCGACGATCAGCGCGATGACCCAGGCGACGAGCGACACTTCGATCGTCACCCAGAAGCCCGACATCAGCCATCCGAAATAAGTCGTCGGCTCGCCGGTCGAGACGGGGCTCAGGAAGATGCCCCAGTTCCAGTGGTAAGACATAGGCAAGACTCCAGCAAAAAGAAACGGAAGAAGCATGGCCTCTTCCGTTTCAGTAGCGTCATTACTGCGTCAACGTCCGTGTGGTCAGTCGAGCGCCTTGTCGTTCGGGTTCGCGTACAGCTTCTTCATAGAATCGGACAGCGGGAAGTTCAGGTTCAGCCCCTTCGGCGGAATCGGGCTCTCGAACCACTTCGCGTAGATCTTCGCGGCTTCGCCCGACTTCTCGACTTGCGAGATCGCGTCGTCGACCACCTTCTTGAAGTCGGTATCGCCCTTGCGCATCATGCAACCGTAAGCCTCTTCCGATTGCGGCGTGCCGACGATCACCCACTCGCCCGGCTGCTTCGCCTTCGCGCGCTCGCCCGCGAGCAGCGCATCGTCCATCATGAACGCGACCGCGCGGCCCGACTCGAGCGTGTTGAACGAGTCGCCGTGATCCTTCGCGCTGATGATGTTCATGCCGAGCTGCTTGTCGTTGTTCATCTTGCGCAGCAGGCGCTCGGACGTCGTGCCGGCGGTGGTCACGACCGTCTTGCCCTTCAGGTCGGCGAAGTCCTTCACGCCCGAATCCTTCTTCGTCATCAGGCGCGTGCCGATCACGAAGATCGTGTCGGAGAACGCGGCTTGCTGCTGACGCTCGGTGTTGTTGGTCGTCGAGCCGCACTCGATGTCGACCGTGCCGTTCTGCACGAGCGGGATGCGGTTCTGCGACGTGACCGGGATGTTCTTGACTTGCAGGTTCGGCAGGCTCAGCTTCTTCTTCACCGCGTCCACGACCTTCATCTGGAATTCGCGCGAATAGCCGACGACCTGCTGGTTCTGGTCATAGTAGGAGAACGGGATCGACGATTCGCGGTGCCCCAGCGCGATCACGCCCGTGTCCTTGATCTTCTTCAGCGTGCCGGTCTCCTGTGCATGCGCGCCGCTCGCGAACGCGCAGAGCGCCGCGACCATCAGGACTGCCTTGTGGTATTTCATTTTGGTCATCTCCTTTGCTAAAACCCGCGCCAGTGTATCAAAGTAATATTTTTGAAAGAACTGGTTGTTTACCGCACTACGAATCGCCCTGTACGAAGCCTTCCTCCCGGCTTCGGGCGCGCTTGTGACGCATGAATGCACGCGCGGGCGGTGCCGGATTTCGGCACCGCCCGCGAGGGATCATGCACGCAATCGGTGGATTGCGTCACGCTGTGATCGTAGTCAACCGATCGCCGATCGGCAATGGCCGATCGGCGACGCCCGATCAGGGGTACAGGCCGCGCATTTCGCGCGCCATCAGGATGCGCTTGCACGCGACGATGAACGCCGCCGTACGCACCGACACCTTGTGCTCTTCCGAAACCGCCCACACGCCGGCGAACGCTTCGCGCATCACGCGCTCGAGACGGTGGTTGATCTCGTCTTCCGTCCAGAAGAAGCTCGAGAAGTCCTGCACCCACTCGAAGTACGACACGGTCACGCCGCCCGCATTCGCGATCACGTCCGGGATCACGAGCACGCCGTTCGCGCTCAGGATGTCGTCGGCCGCCGTCGTCGTCGGGCCGTTCGCGCCTTCGACGATGATCTTCGTGCGGATCTTCGATGCGTTCTTCTCGGTGATCTGGTTTTCCAGTGCCGCCGGGATCAGGATGTCGGTCTCGACCGTCCAGAACTCGTCGTTCGGCATCGGCTCGGCGCCTTCGAAGCCCGCGACGCCGCCCGTGCGTGCCACGTGGTCGAGCAGCTTGTTCGAATCGAGGCCGGCCGGCCGGTAGATCGTGCCCGTGTGATCCTGCACCACGATCACCTTCGCACCCGCTTCCTGGAACAGCTTCGCCGCGATGCCGCCGACGTTGCCGAAGCCCTGCACCGCGATGCGCGCGCCTTCGATTTCCAGGCCCTTCTTCTTCGCCGCTTCGCAGCCGACGACGAACACGCCGCGGCCCGTCGCTTCCTTGCGGCCGAGCGAACCGCCGAGCGAGATCGGCTTGCCGGTCACGACGCCGGTCGACGTCTGGCCCTGGTTCATCGAGTAGGTGTCCATCATCCACGCCATCACCTGTTCGTTGGTGTTGACGTCCGGCGCCGGAATGTCGGTGTTCGGTCCGATGATGATGCCGATTTCGCTGGTGTAGCGACGCGTCACGCGCTCGAGCTCACCGCGCGAGAGCTTGCGCGGGTCGACGCGGATGCCACCCTTCGCGCCGCCGTACGGCACGTTCACGGCCGCGTTCTTCACCGACATCCATGCCGACAGCGCCATCACTTCCGACAGCGTCACGTCCTGGTGGTAGCGCACGCCACCCTTGCCCGGACCGCGCGACACGTTGTGCTGCACGCGATAGCCTTCGAAGTGCGCGACGGTGCCGTTGTCGAGCTCGATGGGGCAGTCGACGATCAGGATGCGCTTCGGACGCTTCAGCGTTTCGAGCCAGCGCGACAGCGAACCGAGGTACGGTGCGACGCGATCGACCTGCTGAAGGTAGTTGCCCCACGGGCCGAGATCGTCGGCGTGCAGGTAGGACGGGATGGACTGCAGTTGCGAAGACATGGATGCTCCAACGTTCAACGGATTGCGCACATTGTCGAAAAAGCCATTTTTTTTATCCAATGCCGTTTGCTTATTCGATTATGCGTTTCTTGCATGATCGGGATTTTTCGCAAATCCGCGGTCGATTTGCGCAAGAACGCCCGCGATCGGTCGTGCATCGCGCTGCGCGAAAATCGTTGGTGCAATATGCGGGACGCCCGCCGGACAGCCGTCCGACAGGCGCGGCAAGCTCGTCGTCAGCCGCGCGCGGCCGTGTTCGGTTCCATCATTCGGCCGTGTCGCGTAATTCGTCGCGCACGACTTCCCACAACGCGCGCACGAGTTTCTGGCGCGGATCGTCCCCCTGCAGCGCGAGCTTGTCGCAGTACAGGCGAATCTCCATCGTCAGCGTGTACGGATGCGTGCCGCCGCGCGCGGAGCGGTCGAGCCGGATCAGCCGGCCGCTGGCCACCGCGTCCTCGACCGCGCTGTGCGGCAGGAACGCGACGCCGTGGCCCGCGAGCGCCATCGCCTTCAGCCCTTCGGCCATGTCGGTTTCGTACACGCGATCGAGGAACAGCCGCGTCGGTGCGTTCGCAACGATGACTTCGGTCATCCGGCCGAGATACGCGTTCGGCGTATACGACAGGTATGGCACGCGCGCATCGGCCGTTCCCGGCAGCGTGTAGCGCGGCCGGCCCGCGCGGCCCGGCGCCGAGAACGCGCTGATCGGCTCGCTGCCGAGGATCAGCATGTCGTAGCGCGCCGGGTCGAGCGCGACCGGGTGGCTCGGGTGGTGGTAGCCCATCACGAGATCGCAGCCGCCTTCAACGAGCGACAGCACGGCATCGTGCACGTTCAGCGCGCGCAGCCGCGTGTGGACCTGCCCCATCTTCGCCTCGATCCGCTGCAGCCAGCGCGGGAAATACGTGAGCGACAGCGTGTGCGGCACCGCGAACTCGATCGTCGGCACCGGCGCGCCGACGTGGCCGCGCAGCAGCGTGCGCGCCTCGTGCGCCTGCGACAGCATCGTCAGTGCCTGCTCGTAGAAGATCTGGCCGGCCTGCGTGAGCCGCGTCGGATAGACCGAACGGTCGATCAGTTCGGTCGCCAGCCAGGCTTCCAGCGCCTGGATGCGCCGCGAGAACGCGGGCTGCGACACGTGCCGCAGTTCGGCGGACCGGCTAAAGCTGCGCGTTTCCGCGAGCGAGACGAAGTCTTCGAGCCATTTCAGTTCCATGCAGGCGGGCGCGGCGGGCGGCGGTCGGGAAGAAGCCTGCATTCTACCGGCGGGCGGGTGTGGGCCGGCGGCGGGGTCGGCGGTGGGGTCGGCGGTGGGGTCGGCGGTGGGGTCGGCGGTGGGGCCGGCGGGCGGCGGCGGTGTGACAGGCGGACCCGGCGAGCCGGCCCAGGCGCCCGCCGCCAGGCCGGATGCGCGACGGCCGGCCGCCGGGTGCACGCCGGTCGCCCGCAGCAGGGCCGGCCGAACCGGTTCGGCCGGAATTGACCCGCGCCAATGGTAAAATGCCGGATTCTCCTCCCCCTCGTTCGCCCCGGCTCCAAGGCCCCGCCCGATCATGTCCGACACTCGTCCCGATACGCTTTTCGCCCTCACCGCGCTCTCGCCCATCGACGGCCGCTACGCCAGCAAGACCGAAGCGCTGCGCGACTGGCTCTCCGAAGCCGCCTTCATGCGCCACCGCGTCACCGTCGAGGTGCACTGGCTGATCGCGCTGTCGCGCGCCGGCTTCGCGGAAGTCCCGCGCTTCTCCGACGCCGCCGAACAATTCCTGCTGCAGCTCGCCGAGCGCTTCACCGCGCACGACGCCGCGCGCATCAAGGAAATCGAGCGCGTGACGAACCACGACGTGAAGGCCGTCGAATACTGGCTGAAGGAATCGGTCAAGGGCCAGGCCGAGCTCGAAAAGGCCAGCGAATTCATCCACTTCGCGTGCACGTCGGAAGACATCAACAACACGTCGCACGGGATGATGCTCGCCGGCGCGCGCGAGCACGTGATCCTGCCGGCGCTGCGCACGGTCCACCAGCGCCTCGTCGCGCTGTCGCACGCGCACGCCGAGCAGCCGATGCTGTCGCGCACGCACGGCCAGCCGGCCAGCCCGACGACGCTCGGCAAGGAACTCGCGAACGTCGCCGCGCGGCTCGCGCGCGCGATCGCGCGCATCGAGAAGGTCGAGATCCTCGGCAAGATGAACGGCGCGGTCGGCAACTTCAACGCGCATCTCTCCGCGTATCCGGAATTCGACTGGGAAGCGTTCTCGCGCGACGTGATCGAGAACCGCCTGAAGCTGACGTTCAACCCGTACACGATCCAGATCGAGCCGCACGACTACATGGCCGAGCTGTTCGACGCGGTCGCGCGCGCGAACACGATCCTGCTCGACCTCGACCGCGACGTGTGGGGCTACATCTCGGTCGGCTACTTCAAGCAGAAGACGAAGGCCGGCGAAATCGGCTCGTCGACGATGCCGCACAAGGTCAACCCGATCGATTTCGAGAACTCGGAAGGCAACCTCGGCCTCGCAAACGCGACGCTGCGCCACCTCGCCGACAAGCTGCCGGTGTCGCGCTGGCAGCGTGACCTGACCGACTCGACGGTGCTGCGCAACATGGGCGTCGCGCTCGGCTACTCGCTGCTCGCGTACGATTCGCTGATCCGCGGCCTCGACAAGCTCGAAGTGAACCCGCAGCGCCTGAACGAAGATCTCGACAACTGCTGGGAAGTGCTCGCGGAGCCGGTGCAGACGGTGATGCGCCGCTACGGCATCGAGAACCCGTACGAGCAGCTGAAGGAACTGACGCGCGGCAAGGGCATCACGCGCGAAGCGCTGCAGGAATTCGTCGGCACGCTGGCGATTCCGCAGGACGCGAAGGATCGCCTGCTCGCGATGACGCCTGCGTCGTACATCGGCAAGGCCGTCGAACTGGCGAAGCGGATCGCGTAAGCGCCGCCGTTACCGGACGGAAAACGGACGGAAAAAAGCCCGATGCGAGGAAGTTCGCATCGGGCTTTTTCGTTGGCGACCGGCGCGCGGCCAGCGCGTCGGAACACCGGCACCTCAGAACGAGATCATCCGCCCCGGATTCAGCGCGCTCATCACGCTCATCGCCGCCTTCGCGGCCGGAATCGCGATCGGCGACAGCTGCCGGCCGAGCGGAATCTCGCGATGGTCGATGCCGGTCAGCATCGAGAAATCGTCGTTGCGTCCGACGAAGTCATCGCAGATCGCCTTGCCGATCCGCACCGTCTGCGCGACGCCGTGCCCGCTCCAGCCCTGCACCATGTACATCGGCACGCGGCCGTCGGTCTTGCGGCTGTCGGTCGCGCCGTTCAGCGTGAAGTCGCTGACGCCGCTCCAGCAGTAGTCGAGCGCGAAGCGGCCGTCGTGCTGCGGGAACACCGTGTTCAGCCGCGTCAGCAGATACGCGTTGACGTCCTGCTGCGGCCAGCACGAGCCGGTGCCCTGCCCGCCGAACAGCAGCCGGTTGCCGCGCACCGGCCGGTAGTAGTCGATCTGGAACTGCGTGTCGTACACCGGCATGCCGGCCGGCATCAGCGTCGCGACATCGACGTCGAGCGGCGCCGTCACGCTCACATACGTGAAGAACGGCACGGTGGTCGCGCCGCCGTCGTCCAGTAGCCGGAACGTCGTGTTGTGCAGCGCGAGCACGACGCCGCGACGCGCGGTGATCGTGCCGCCCGGCGTCGTCGCGACGACGCCCGCGGGCGTTTCGTCGAGCTCGAGCACCTCGGTGCCCTCGTACAGGGCGCCGCCGTTCAACTGGAAGCCGTGCACGAGGCCGCGCACCAGCGCGAGCGGATGAAGCTGGCCGCCGAGCGCGTCGATCGCCGCGCCGTGATACAGGCCCGAGCGCACGTATTCGTCGTGCAGCTGATGGCGGCCGACCAGCGTCACGCCGGCGTCGCCGAGATGGCGGCGGGCGTCCGCGCCGTCGAGCAGCGCGCTCATGTGGCCCGGGTGGACCGCCGCCGTCACGTGGCCGTTCTTGCGATCGAGGTCGAGCGCGTAACGCGCGCCGATTTCGTCGATCAGATCCATCGATTCGGTCGACGCGAAGCGCCACAGCCGCTTCGCATCGTCGTGCGACAGGTAGTCGATCATGTCGGCGGCTTCCCAGCGCGCGAGGCCCGGCGTGAGCTGGCCGCCGTTGCGGCCCGACGCCGCGGAGCCGACGTGATGCTTGTCGACGAGGATCGTGTCGACGCCCGCTTCCGCGAGATGTAGCGCGGCCGATGCGCCGAGCAGCCCCGAGCCGATCACCAGCACGTCGCACACGGCGTCGTGCGCGAGCGGCGCGCTGTTTTCATGGCGCGACAGCGACGCCTCGTACCAGTTGGCCGGACGCTCGCCGTCGTAGCGGGACGGCTCGCTCCAGTTCCAGTTGTCCTTTTCGATGTTCAGTTGCGTCTGGTCGAAACGCGATTCGCCCTGGATCAGGGGTTTGTTGTTGGTGGTCATGATTGCACTTGCATGGTCTTGGGCCGCCAGTCGAAGGGCCGTGAGGCTTCGCGGGTGGGGCAGCCGGTTCCACTTGGGTGTCAACGAGATAAAGGGCGCGATGGCCCGTGTTGACGGCAGACACGTGTATGTCTGCCTGGATCCCGGGACTGTGCGAAAGCACGTATTGAAAGGTGCCGGGACACCCAATTTCTACACCGCAGAAATAATTCTACAGCGTAGAATATGCTTTCGTCAAGCTGACAGTCGCACGCCACCACCGCCCCCATGAAAGACAAACCCGCCCAAGGCCCGCGCGGCCTCGACAAGGATGCGATCGTCGCAGCCGCGCTCGCGCTGCTCGAAGAGGTCGGCGAAGCCGCGTTCAGCGTGCGCAAGCTCGCGCAGTCGGTCGGTTGCGACCCGATGAGCGTGCTGTATCACTTCAAGTCGAAGGACGGCCTGACCCGTGCGATCGCGAATGCGCTGTCGCGCTCGCTCGTGCCGGTCGACGACACGCTGCCGTGGCGCGACCGGCTGCGCGATCTCGCGCGCCAGTACCGCGCGCTCGCGCTGCGTTACCCGGCCGCGTTCGCGCTGCTGCAGCGGCACATGAGCACCGGGCCGGCCGATCTCGCGCACATCGAGGCCGTGCACCGCGCGCTGGCCGACGCCGGCATCGCGCGCACCGCACTGCCGGCCGTGTGCGTCGGCTGGTATGCGAGCGTGATCGGGCTCGCCGCCGCCGAGGCCGGCGGCCTCACGCGGCCCGCGAACGACGTCGAGCTCGCGGAAATGGATGCGCTGTCCGATACCGCGCATCCGCTCGTCAAATCGGCCGCGCCGCTCTATGCACGGCTCGATCCGGCCGTCGTGCATGACACGATGCTCGACGTGCTGCTCGACGGCATCGCGCGGCACGCGCACGCCGCCTGACCGGCGCGCGCCGCCAACGAAAAAGGCGCCCGAAGGCGCCTTTTTCATGAAGATTGCGGCAAACCGCGCTCAGTGCTGCTGCGCGAAGCCGATCTTCACCATCACTTCATCGACGATCTGTTCGGGCGTCAACTCGATGCTGACCTCGATCGCTTCGTCCGGGCCCGGCTCCTCGAGCGTGTCGAGCTGGCTCTTCAGCAGCGACGGATCGAAGAAATGGCCGGTGCGGCTCTTCAGGCGCTCCTGCAATACCTCGAACGAACCCTTCAGATACACGAACCGCACGTCGGTGTCGGTGCCGCGCAGCACGTCGCGGTACGACCGCTTCAGCGACGAGCACGTGAACACGGCCGTCTCGCCGGCGCGCTGCTTTTCCTCGATGGCCGCGCGGATCGTGCGCAGCCACGGCCAGCGGTCGTCGTCGGTGAGCGGAATGCCGTGATGCATCTTTTCCTTGTTCGCCGCGCTGTGAAACGCGTCGCCGTCGGTATAGCTGCACGACAGGCGTTCCGCCAGCATTTCGCCGATTCGCGACTTGCCCGCGCCCGACACGCCCATTGCGATCAGAATCATTGACTACCCCTTTGTTACAAAACCAGGCTCAGCACCAGCGTGAAGCTAAGACCGAGCACCGAGATGATGGTTTCAAGCAGCGACCAGGTCTTGAACGTCTGACCGACCGTCATCCCGAAGTATTCCTTGATGAGCCAGAAGCCGCCGTCGTTCACGTGCGAGAAGATCAGCGAGCCCGAGCCCGTCGCGAGCACCAGCAGCTCCGGGCTGACCGCCGCGCCGGACGCCGCCGCGATCGGCGCGACGATGCCGCAGGCCGTCGTCATCGCGACCGTCGCCGAACCCGTCGCGAGACGCATCAGCGCCGCGACGAACCAGCCGAGCAGCAGCGGCGACAGATGCGCGTGCTTCGCGGTCTCGACGATCTGCTGCGAGATCCCGCTGTCGCGCAGGACGCCGCCGAAGCCGCCACCCGCACCGACGATCAGCGTGATACCGGCGATCGGCGCCAGACACTCGCCGCAGAACTTCTGGATCTGGTCGCGGTTGAAGCCTTGCAGCTTGCCGAACGTGAAGAAGCTCACCAGCACGGCGATCAGCAACGCGACGTCGGAGTTGCCGGCAAAGCGCAGCAGGTTGTTCGGCAGCGACTTCGGCGCGAACACCAGGTCGGCCCAGCTGCCGACCAGCATCAGCACGACGGGCAGCAGGATCGTGAACAGCGTGATGCCGAAGCTCGGCAGTTCGCGCTTGCGGCCTTCCGTGTGCGTATCGACGAACTGCGCGGCGAGCGGATTGTTTTCCGGCAGCTTCACGAACTTCGAGATCGCCAGCGCGAACAGCGGACCGGCGATGATCGCGGTCGGCACGCCGACGATCAGGCCGAAGGCGATCGTCTTGCCGATATCGGCGCCGTATTGCTGAACGGCCAGCAGCGCGGCCGGGTGCGGCGGGATCAGCCCGTGCACGACGGACAGGCCGGCCACCATCGGCAGGCCGACGACGAGCAGCGACTTGCCGGTGCGCTTCGCGACGTTGAACGCGATCGGGATCAGCAGCACGAAGCCGACTTCGAAGAACACCGGCAGGCCGACGATGATCGCGACGAACATCATCGCCCAGTGGATGTTCTTCTCACCGAACCAGTCGATCAGCGTGGTCGCGATCCGTTCGGCGCCGCCCGATTCGGCCATCATCTTGCCGAGCATCGTGCCGAGGCCGACGACGATCGCGATGTGGCCGAGCGTGCCGCCGGTGCCCGTTTCGAACGACTTGACGATCTTGTCCATCGGCATGCCGACGACGAGACCGAGGCCCAGCGAAACGATGATCAGCACCAGGAACGGGTAGATCTTGTAGCGCGCGATCATCAGGATCAGCGCGGCAATCGCGATCAGCGTGAATACGAGCAGCATGCTGCCTTGGACAGCCCCCATGTGGCACTCCTCCTAGAATTTGTTCGAACCGGGCGAGGTGTTGCGAGTATGCCCGGCTATGCAGGTCTCCGAAACACGGGGTACCCCCGTGAGGACGCTGAATTTTACTTATCTTTGCGGCCCGCGGATAGAACCGGTTCCATCAGCAAAAACCCTCGGTAAAACAAGCACTAAGCGCTCGTTTACCGAGGGCCAAACGATCATTTCGTACAAGTCTTAGCGGGGGAGCTGGCTCGCGGTTTGCGCGAGGCGCGTGACCTCGGCCCAGTCCTGCGCGGCGAGCGCGGCTTTCGGCGTGAGCCAGGAGCCGCCGACGCACACGACGTTCGGCAGCTTCAGGAAACTCGGTGCGCTTTCGGCGGTGATGCCGCCCGTCGGGCAGAACTTCAGCGCCGGGAACGGGCCGTGGAACGCCTGCAGCATCGGCACGCCACCGGCCTGCTGCGCGGGGAAGAACTTGACGATCTCGTAGCCGAATTCGAGCGCCTGGATGATGTCGCTCGGCGTCATCACGCCCGGCAGCAGCGGCAGGTCCGCGTCGAGCGACGCGAGGTGCAGGTCCTTCGTCAGGCCCGGCGACACGCCGAACTTCGCGCCCGCGCGCTTCGCCTGCGCGCAGTGCTCGGGCTTCGTGATCGTGCCGACGCCGACGACGATGTCCTCCGCGAGCTGGCTCGCGCGCTGGATCGCCTCCAGGCCCGCCGGCGTACGCAGCGTGATCTCGAGCACCTTGACGCCGCCCGCGTGCAACGCGCGCGAAACGTGTTCACCCTGCTCGACCGAGTCGAATGCGAGCACCGGAATCACCGGGCCCAGCTTCACGATTTCGCCAATCCTCTTCATTGATGACACTCCTTGAAATTCATGCAGCGACGCCGACGGCCGTTTCGCCGACCAGCGTCCCGAAAACCGATGCGCCCTGCTCGGCCGGCGCGGCCGCCGCGCGGAACACGCCGAACAGTTCGCGCCCGAAACCCGTCTCGTTGTCGGCCTGGTGCAGCGGCTGCGCGACCGCGCGCGCTTGCCACTCGGCCTCGTCGACCTCGATGTCGAGGATGCCGGCTTCCGCGTCGATCACGAGCGTGTCGCCCGTCTGCACCTTGCCGAGCGGGCCGGCCAGCAGCGCTTCCGGCGACACGTGGATCACCGCCGGCACCTTGCCCGATGCGCCGGACATGCGGCCGTCGGTGACGAGCGCGACGTGGAAGCCCTGATCCTGCAGCACGCCGAGCAGCGGCGTCAAACGGTGCAGCTCGGGCATCCCGTTCGCGCGCGCGCCCTGAAAGCGCACCACCGCGACGAAATCGCGCTTCAGCTCGCCGCGATCGAATGCCGCCTGCACGGCTTCCTGCGAATCGAACACGATCGCGGGCGCCGTCACCTTGCGGTGCT
Organism: Burkholderia sp. 567; assembly: GCF_040545115.1. Lineage (NCBI taxonomy): Bacteria > Pseudomonadati > Pseudomonadota > Betaproteobacteria > Burkholderiales > Burkholderiaceae > Burkholderia > Burkholderia sp. 567. Next base: position 115,555 of record NZ_JBEPLG010000001.1, on the reverse strand, counting down.
CGGGCGCGACCGCCGAAATCTTGATCACGCCGCGGCCGAGCCGGCCCTGCATCAGGCGCAGGCCGCCGTCCGGCTGGAACGGCTCGCGAATACCGCGCAGCACCTTCGTGTCGTGGCTCTCGGCCGTGCCGTCGACCCACGTCAGCTTGCCGTCGATCAGCTTCGGCTCCTTCGTGTAGTGCGACAGGCCCTTGCCGGCGACCGTCGTCACGTCTTCGTGCAGCAGCCCGCCTTCGAGCAGGTTGCGCACCAGGAACGCAACGCCGCCCGCCGCGTGGAAATGGTTCACGTCCGCCTTGCCGTTCGGGTAGATCTTCGCGAGCAGCGGCACGACGGCCGACAGTTCGTCGAAATCGTTCCAGTCGATCAGCACGCCGGCCGCACGCGCGATCGCGACGAGGTGCAGCGTGTGGTTGGTCGAGCCGCCGGTCGCGAGCAGCGCGACGATCCCGTTGACGATCGCCTTCTCGTCGATCACATGGCCGATCGGCGTGTACTGGCCGCGCTCGACCGTCAGGTCGAGCACGCGGCGCGCGGCTTCGGCGGTCAGTGCGTCACGCAGCGGCGTGTGCGGATGGACGAACGCCGAGCCCGGCAGGTGCAGGCCCATCAGCTCCATCAGCATCTGGTTGCTGTTCGCGGTGCCGTAGAACGTGCAGGTGCCGTGGCCGTGATACGCGGCGGATTCGGCTTCGAGCAGCGCGTCGCGGCCGACCTGGCCGGTCGCGAACTGCTGGCGGATCTTCGCCTTGTCGTCGTTCGACAGGCCGCTCGTCATCGGGCCGGCCGGCACGAAGATGGTCGGCAGGTGGCCGAACTGCAGCGCGCCGATCAGCAGGCCCGGCACGATCTTGTCGCAGATGCCGAGGCAGAGCGCCGCGTCGAACATGTTGTGCGTGAGCGCGATCGCCGTGCCCATCGCGATCGCCTCGCGCGAGAACAGCGACAGCTCCATCCCGGGGTTGCCCTGCGTGACGCCGTCGCACATCGCCGGCACGCCGCCCGCGAACTGCGCGACGCCGCCGTTCTCGCGCGCGGCGGCCTTGATGATGTCGGGGAAATCCTTGTACGGCGCGTGCGCGGACAGCATCTCGTTGTACGAGGACACGATGCCGATGTTCGGCTCGCGGATTGCCTTGATCTGGAACTTGTCGCTGCCTTCGAGACCCGCGAAGCCGTGCGCGAGGTTCGCGCACGACAGCGCGCCGCGCGCCGGGAACTTGCCTTGCGCGCCGTCGATGCGCTGCAGATAGGCGGAACGGGTCGATTGGCTGCGGGCGATCACGCGTTCGGTGACTTTCGCCAGAGTGGGGTGCAGCGACGTCATGCTGGGCGCTCCTGTATGCCGGACGACACCGGCGGTTGGAATCGTGGGGACGGTCGAGTACGTCGAACGAACGAAGCAAGTCTAGTAGAAAAACTACATAGACGCAATGCAGATCAACCGGCGTGCAACCCACATTCCCGCCACCAGTAAGGCTTTACCTAGTGAAAACCCTAATTCACCACCCCAATTGAAGCAGAAATTACCGGCATTGGAGCTAGCATTTTCATGTAGATTTTCTACAATTTGATTGCGATACACTCCCTACCCGAACCCCATTTCCATCCGCCGCCCCATGCTGCCTCGCATTGAAGCGATCCGCGCCGAACTGCGCCCGTCCGAGCGCAAGCTCGCCGACTACATCCTCGCCGCGCCGCGCGAGGTGCTCGACCTCGCGATGACCGAGCTGTCGACCCGCGCGGGCGTCAGCCAGCCGACCATCGCGCGCTTCTGCCAGGCGCTCGGCTGCAGCGGCTTTCGCGAATTCAAGATCCGGCTCGCGCAGAGCGTGGCGCCCGGCGTGTCGTCGGTGTATCGCGACGTCGAGCCCGACGAGCCCGCGCCCGGCATCATCGGCAAGGTGTTCGACCGCACGATCGGGGCGCTGATCGAGGTGCGCAACAGCCTGTCGGCCGGCAGCGTCGCCGACGCGATCGCGCTGCTGTCGAACGCGTCGCGCATCGAGTTCTACGGCGCCGGCGGCTCGGGCATCGCCGCGCAGGACATCCAGCACAAGTTCTTCCGGCTCGGCGTGCCGAGCGTCGCGTATTCGGACCCGCACACGTTCTCGATGTCGTCGGCGCTGCTCGGGCCGCACGACGTCGTCGTCGCGATCTCGAACACCGGCCGCACGCGCGACATCGTCGATGCCGCGCGCTCCGCGCTCGCGTGCGGCGCGAAGGTCGTCGCGATCACGCAGAGCCATTCGCCGCTCGCAAAACTCGCGACGGTGAGCCTCGCGTCGAACGTGGCCGAGGAAACCGACGTGTTCTCGCCGATGACGTCGCGGATGTCGCACCTCGCGATCGGCGACATCCTCGCGGTCGGCGTCGCGCTGTCGCGCGGGCCGGCGCTGATGGAGCGCGTCGGCCGCGCGAAGGAGGCAATCACGCGCCGCCGGATCGACGATCCGACGAAGGATTGACGCGCACGACGCGCATATGAAAACGGCGCCCCGAGGGGCGCCGTTTCCATGTGTGCGTCGATCGACCGCCGGCATGCTCGTCGGAAGAGCCGCCGGAAGGGCTCAGAACGGCTTGATCACGGCCAGCGCGACCGCGGCGAGCATGCCGAGCACCGGCAGCTCGTTGAACACGCGATACCACTTGTCGGTGCGGCGGTTCTCGCCGCGCTCGAACACGCGCAGCAGGTGGCCGCAATACGCGTGGTAGACGATGAGCAGCAGCACCACCGTCACCTTCGCGTGGATCCAGCCCTGCCCCTGGCCGATGCCGATCACGAGCCAGAGCCACAGCCCGCATGCGAGCGCCGGCACCGCGATCATCGTCATGAAGCGGAACAGCTTGCGCGCCATCAGCAGCAGGCGCCGCACCGCGGCCGGATCGGTCTCCATGGCCAGGTTCACGTAGATGCGCGGCAGGTAGAACAGCCCCGCGAACCACGCGGCGATCAGAACGATATGGAACGTCTTGACCCAGAGCATTGCCATCAATTGTGCGCCTCGCTTTACTGACGGCCTTCGCCGTGCCCGAGCACGACGTACTTCAGCGACGTGAGCCCTTCCAGGCCGACGGGGCCGCGTGCGTGCAGCTTGTCGTTCGAGATGCCGATTTCCGCGCCGAGGCCGAATTCGAAGCCGTCCGCGAAGCGCGTCGACGCGTTGACCATCACGCTGGCCGAATCGACTTCGCGCAGGAAGCGCATCGCGCGGTCGTGATCCTCGGTGACGATCGCATCGGTGTGATGCGAGCCGTAGTGGTTGACGTGCTCGATCGCGGCGGCGAGGCCGTCGACGACCTTGATCGCGAGCACCGGCGCGAGATATTCGGTGTGCCAGTCTTCGTCGGTAGCATCGACGAGCGGGCCGACGCCCGCCTCGGCGAGCACCGCGCGCGCGGCCGCATCGACGCGCAGCTCGACCTGCTTGTCGCGATACAGCTTGCCGAGTGGCGGCAGCAGGGTCGCCGCGATGCCGCTCGCCACGAGCAGCGTTTCCATCGTGTTGCAGGTGCCGTAGCGGTGCGTCTTCGCGTTGTCGCACACGGTCAGCGCCTTCGCGAGATCGGCGCGATCGTCGACATACACGTGGCAGATGCCGTCGAGATGCTTGATCATCGGCACGCGCGCCTCGTTGATCAGACGCTCGATCAGGCTCTTGCCGCCGCGCGGCACGATCACGTCGACGTAGTCGGTCATCGTGATCAGCTTGCCGACCGCGGCACGATCGGCGGTCGCGACGACCTGCACGGCATCCTGCGGCAGCCCGGCCGCCTCGAGCCCTTCGCCGATCAGCTTCGCGAGCGCCGCGTTCGATTCGAGCGCCTCGGAGCCGCCGCGCAGGATCGTCGCGTTGCCCGACTTCAGGCACAGCGCGGCCGCGTCGATCGTCACGTTCGGGCGCGACTCGTAGATGATGCCGATCACGCCGAGCGGCACGCGCATCTGGCCGACCTGGATCCCGCTCGGGCGGTACTTGAGGTTGCCGATCTCGCCGATCGGATCGGCCAGCGACGCGACCTGGCGCAGGCCTTCGACCATCGTCTTCAGCGCGTTGTCGGACAGCGTCAGGCGATCGATGAACGCCGCGTCGAGACCCTTTTCACGGGCACGGGCGACGTCGCGTGCGTTCGCATCCTTCAGCGCCTGCGCGTCCCGTTCGATCGCGCGGGCCACGGCGTCGAGCGCCGCGTTCTTCGCGGCCGTGCTGGCGCGCGCCATCGCGCGGGAAGCGTGCCGGGCACGGCGGCCCAGGTCCGTCATGTACTGGTCGATATCCATCGTGTGACTCGAGAAGCGAGCCGCTTGGCGCGGCGTGAATTCGTGGGGAAGCGTGAGGCGCGGCGGCAGGCCCGTCGCGCCAGCGTATCGAAATATTGTAAGCGGGTTGCGATGCGTGCGCTGAAGGCCCGGACGGGGCTTAACGCCGCACGCGATCCGCGGGTGGCGGTCGCTCGCCGCGTGCACCCGCGACCGTCATCGCGAGCTGGAACAGGCCGTCCCACGGGTCGGGCGGCGGATCGTCCTGCGAGCGGCGGCCCGGCGTGATCGCCGACAGCCCCTTCACCTGCCGGTCGAGCTTCGCGGCGAACGCGAGCGCCTTCTCGAGCACGGGTTCCGACACGCGGTTCAGCGCGGGGCCGATCAGCCGCTCGCGCGGGCCCCACACGCGGTTCTCGCGCAGCAGCGTGGCGAGCGGCTTGCCGGCCGTCGTGCCACGCTTGATCCGCAGCAGCGTGCGCAATTCCTCGACGACGGCCCACATCACGAGCACGATCGCCTCGCCCTCGCCCTTCAGCCCGTCGATCATCCGCGCGAGCCGCGCGGCATCGCCCGCGAGCATCGCCTCGTTCAGCTTGAACACGTCGTAGCGCGCGACGTTCAGCACCGCATCGTGCACCTGCTCGAACGACAGCACGCCCTGCGGATAGAGCAGCCCGAGCTTCTGGATTTCCTGATGCGCGGCGAGCAGGTTGCCCTCGACGCGCTCCGCGATGAACTGCAGCGCGCGCCGCCCGTCGTCGCCGGGCGCGACGCGCTGGCCCTGCATCGACAGACGCTGGCCGATCCAGTTCGGCAGCTGCGCGCGCTCGACCGGATCGATCTTCAGCGCGACGCCGCCGTTCTGCAGCGCGGTAAACCATGCGGATTTCTGCGTTGCCGCGTCGAGGCGCGGCAACGTGACGAGCATCAGCGCGTCGGGGTTGGGGGTCGCCGCGAGCGTCTTCAGCGCGTCGGCGCCTTCCTTGCCCGGCTTGCCCGACGGAATGCGCAGCTCGATCAGCTGGCGCTCGCCGAACAGCGACATCGCCTGCGTCGCGCCGAGCAGCACGCTCCAGTCGAAGCCGCGCTCGACCGTATGCACCGAACGCTCGGTGAAGCCGGCCGCGCGCGCGGCCGCACGAATGCGGTCGCACGCTTCCTGCGCGAGCAGCGGCTCGTCGCCGTAGACGGTGTAGAGCCCGGCCATCCCCTTCGCGAGGTGCGGCTCCAGCGCATCAAGTCGCAATTGCATCGGTGCGTGCGCCGGCGATCACAGCGGCGGCGGCGGCAGCGGCGCGCGCGGCGCGACGCCCGGCACCACGTCCTCCGGCGCCGGCGTCAGCGAGTGGACGATCGCGAGACGCCGCATCAGCTGGTCGACCGCGTCGTTCTGCATGTCGGCGTACAGAATCTCGGCTTCCTGCGCCTTCGCGTTGGTGTACTGATCGCTGTACGTCATCGCGCGGTTCAGCGCGATCGCGCTCGGCGGGATCAGCAGCGTGCCGTCCTGACTCGTCAGCGTGAAGTTCAACGTGTAGTAGAGCGCATATTCCTGCGCGGAGCCGTACTTGTTGAGCGTCAGCGTGTTCTGCCCGCGTGACTCCGACATGCGCAGCACGGCATCGGCTTCGTCCATCGACTTGACGATCTTCGTGTCGCTGCCGGCCTCGACGAGGCGCACGAGCCGCGCCTCGACGGGCGCCGGCGCGCCGGCCACCAGCAGGCGCTTGAACGCGTAGTCCTGCCGGCCGCGCAACTGGAAACCGCATGCCGACAGCGCGACCGCGCTGCCGACGAGCCCCAAAAACGATCTGCGGATCACCTTCGCTCCTTCTGTGTGCGCCCGACGGCCAATGGCCGTCAGACGACGATGTTCACGAGGCGGCCGGGCACGACGACGATCTTCTTCGCCGGCTTGCCGTCGCTGAACTTCGCGAACGCTTCGTCGGCCACTGCCGCGGCTTCGATCGCGTCGCGGCTCGCGTCCTTCGCGACCTTCAGCGCGCCTCGCACCTTGCCGTTCACCTGCAGCACGAGTTCGATCTCGGCCTGCTCGAGCGCGGCCTCGTCGACCTTCGGCCACGGTGCGTCGAGCAGCGGGCCGAATTCGTCCGCGTAGCCGAGCGCCTTCCACAGCTCGAACGTGACGTGCGGCACGACAGGGTACAGCACGCGCAGCAGCACGCCGTACGTCTCGCGCAGCACGGCGGGCGTCGCGCCCTTCGCGCCGTCGATCGCGTTCAGCATCTTCATCGCGGCCGACACGACCGTGTTGTACTGCAGGCGCTGGTAGTCGAAATCGGCCTGCTTCAGCACGCTGTAGATTTCGCGGCGCAGCGTCTTGTCGGCGTCGCCGAGCGCGGCCGCGTCGAAACCCGCGCGCGCGGCGAGCGCCTCGCGGTTCGTCGCGCCGAAGCTCCACACGCGGCGCAGGAAGCGGCTCGCGCCTTCGACACCCGCGCCCGACCACTCGAGCTGCTGCTCGGGCGGCGCCGCGAACATCGTGAACAGGCGCGCGGTATCGGCGCCGTACTGGTCGATCAGCACCTGCGGATCGACGCCGTTGTTCTTCGACTTCGACATCTTCTCGATGCCGCCGAGCACGACCGGCTGGCCGTCCGTGTTCAGCGTCGCGCCGACCGGGCGGCCCTTGTCGTCGTGCGTGACGGTTACGTCGGCCGGGTTGTACCAGGTCTTCTTGCCGGAGGCGTCTTCGCGGTAGAACGTCTCGTTCAGCACCATCCCCTGCGTGAGCAGGTTCTTCGCCGGCTCGCCGAACTTCACGAGGCCGAGGTCACGCATCACCTTGGTCCAGAAGCGCGAATACAGCAGGTGCAGGATCGCGTGCTCGATGCCGCCGATGTACTGATCCATCGGCATCCAGTAATCGGTGCGCGCGTCGACCATCGTGTCGGCGTCCGGCGCCGTGTAGCGCGAGAAGTACCACGACGAATCGACGAAGGTATCCATCGTGTCGGTCTCGCGCTTCGCGGCCGCGCCGCACTTCGGGCACGAGCAGTTCAGGAACGCTTCCGACTTCGCGAGCGGGTTGCCCGAGCCGTCCGGCACGAGGTCTTCCGGCAGCACGACCGGCAGGTCCTGCTCCGGCACCGGCACGTCGCCGCACGACGGGCAGTGGATGATCGGGATCGGCGTGCCCCAGTAGCGCTGGCGCGACACGCCCCAGTCGCGCAGGCGCCACGTGACCTGCTTGTCGCCGTAGCCGCCGGCCTTCAGGTCGGCCGCGACCGCGTCGACCGCATCCGCATAGCGCAGGCCGTCGTATTTGCCGCTGTTCACGCAGACCGCGGTTTCCTTGTCGCCGTACCATTCCTGCCACGCATCCAGCGAGTACGTCTGCCCTTCGCTCGCAATCACCTGCTTGATCGGCAGGCCGTACTTCTTCGCGAACGCGAAATCGCGCTCGTCGTGGCCCGGCACGCCCATCACCGCGCCTTCGCCATAGCTCATCAGCACGTAGTTGCCGATCCAGACCTCGACCGGCTCGCCCGTGAGCGGATGCGACACCGAGAAGCCCGTCGCGACGCCCTTCTTCTCCATCGTCGCGACATCGGCTTCGGCGACGCCGCCGCGCTTGCATTCGTCGATGAACGCCTGCAGTTCCGGCTTGCCCTGCGCGAGGCGCGTGGCAAGCGGGTGCTCGGCCGCGACCGCGCAGAACGTGACGCCCATGATCGTGTCGGCACGCGTCGTGAACACGCGCAGGAGCGCCTTCTCGCCGTCGAGTTCGTACGGGAAGCCGAAGTTCACGCCGAAGCTCTTGCCGATCCAGTTCTGCTGCATGATCTTCACGCGCTCGGGCCAGCCGAGGCCGTCGAGATCGTTCAGCAGCTCATCCGCGTACTGCGTGATCCGCAGGTAGTACATCGGGATCTCGCGCTTCTCGACGAGCGCGCCCGAGCGCCAGCCGCGGCCGTCGATCACCTGCTCGTTCGCGAGCACGGTCTGGTCGACCGGGTCCCAGTTCACGGTGCCCGTCTTCTTGTACGCGATGCCCTTCTCGAGCATTTTCAGGAACAGCCACTGGTTCCACTTGTAGTAGTCGGGCTTGCACGTCGCGATTTCGCGCGACCAGTCGATCGCGAGGCCCATCGACTGCATCTGGCCCTTCATGTAGTCGATGTTGTCGTAGGTCCACTTCGCGGGCGGCACGCCGTTCGCCATCGCGGCGTTCTCGGCCGGCATCCCGAACGCGTCCCAGCCCATCGGCATCAGCGTGTTGTAGCCGTTCATCCGCAGATAGCGGTACATCACGTCGTTGATCGTGTAGTTGCGCACGTGACCCATGTGCAGCTTGCCGGACGGGTACGGCAGCATCGACACGCAGTAGAACTTCGGCTTCTGCGAATCTTCCCTCGTCTTGTAGGCATCGGCTGCGCGCCAGTCGCCCTGGGCGGCGGCTTCGACGTCGGCGGGTACGTATCTCTCGTGCATGGTGTGGTTCGGACTAGGCTTTAAGCAGCGCGCCACGAGGCGGGCACGCGGAAGTGGACGAAATCGGGCAGCCCGGCGGCGGGAGCAGGCTCACGGTTCTCGGGCCTGCATCATGGTTCCGGATATTCGCCGGGTAACCCGGAAGGTCTCCAGGTTACCCGGCGAAACCCTGCCAACCGGGCGGAAACGACGATTATACCGTCCGTGGCGGGCCGTACGGCCGGGTGTCGCGGGCCGCGGCGCATTCTTGCCTGCATCGGGCTCGCAGGCGGCCGGCAGGTCAGGGTTTCGCGCCCGGGGCGGCCGGCGCGGCGGCGCCTGCCGGCGGCACGTCGGTGACGAAGCCGATCCGCGTGAGGCCCGCGGCCTGCGCGGCGCCCATCACCTGCGCGATCACGTCGTAGCGGGTCGCGCGCGACGCGCGCAGCCTAAGCTCGGGCGGCGCGGCGCCCGCGGCGGCGGCCTGAAAGCGTGCCGGTAGCGCGTCGAGTGCGACGGGTGTGTCGTCCCAGTACAGCTTGCCGGCGTCGTCGATCGACAGCGTGACCGATTGCGGCGTATCGCGCGCGACGCCGGCCGCGACCTTCGGCAGGTCGAGCCGGATCGCATGCGTCATCAGCGGCGCGGTAATGATGAAGATGACGAGCAGCACGAGCATCACGTCGATCAGCGGCGTCATGTTGATCTCCGCCATCGGCGCGGACGTCTTGTGGTGCTCCAGTCCGCCGAATGCCATGGTCGCTCCTCCCGGCTGCGCGTCAGGCGCCCTGCGCGCACACGAATACGTGCAGGTCGCGCGCGAAGCCGTCGAGTTCCTCGGCGAGCTGGCGCACGAGCCGCCCGAGGATGTTGTAGGCGAGCACCGCGGGGATCGCGACGACGAGCCCGAACGCAGTCATGATCAGCGCCTCGCCGACCGGCCCCGCGACGCTCTCGATCTGCGCCTGTCCGCTCGCGGCGATGCTGCCGAGCGCGTGATAGATGCCCCACACGGTGCCGAGCAGCCCGACGAACGGCGCGGTGCTGCCGATCGACGCGAGCAGCACCTGACCGAATTCGAGACGCCGCTGCGAGCGCAGCATCGCGTGACGCAGCGCGCGCAGCACGCGTTCGCTGCGCTCGACGCGCGCGGCCAGCGCGGCCGGATCGTGTTCGTCGGCCGCGTCGCGCGCGGCTTCGGCGAGCGGCACGAACACGCGCTCGCGATCGGCGCCAGCGAGTGCGTCGATGCCTGCGTCGAGCGACGCCGCACGCCAGAACGCGGCGAGCGCGCGCGGCCCCTGCCGCTTCGCGCGGACCAGCAGCCAGGCCTTCATGAGGAGAAAGCACCAGCTGGCGACGGACATCGCCAGCAGCACATAGGCGACGGCGTGCGTGATCGCATCGCCGCTTTCGAGGTAGTGGACAACGCCGGTGGGAATCGCCATCGGAGTTTCCCCGTGAGGGTCAGCGCAGGCCGAGCACGTCCTGCATGTCGAACAGGCCGGCGCCGCGCGCCGACAGGAAGCGGACCGCACGCAGTGCGCCCTGCGCGTACGACACGCGGCTCGACGACTTGTGCGTGATCTCGATCCGTTCGCCGATCCCGGCGAACAGCACGGTGTGATCGCCGACGATGTCGCCGCCGCGCACGGCCGCAAAGCCGATCGTCGACGGATCGCGTTCGCCCGTCACGCCCTGGCGGCCGTACACCGCGCAGTCCTCCAGCGAGCGCCCGAGCGCGCCGGCCACCGCTTCGCCCATCATCAGCGCGGTGCCCGACGGCGCGTCGACCTTGTGACGGTGGTGCGCCTCGATGATTTCGATGTCGTAGCCGTGCGAGAAATGCTTCGCCGCGAACTCGAGCAGCTTCAGCGTGACGTTCACGCCGACGCTCATGTTCGCCGCGAACACGATGCCGATCCGGGCCGCGGCGGCCTGCAGCTCGGCCTTCTGCTCGGCGGTGAAGCCGGTCGTGCCGATCACGAGCTTCACGTCGTGGCGCAGCGCGGCCGCGACGTGCGCGATCGTGCCTTCCGGCCGCGTGAAATCGATCAGGTAGTCGGCCTGCGCGAACACGGCATCGAGGTCGTCGGTCAGCTTGACTCCGGTTTCCTTGCCGAGGAACGCGCCCGCGTCCTGGCCGAGGAACGGCGAATCGGCGCGGTCGAGCGCGCCGACGAGCTGCGCGTCGGAATCGTTGAGAACGGCTTCGATCAGCATCCGGCCCATACGGCCCGATGCACCGGCAATCGCAATCTTCATGGCTTTCTACACGACAGGTCTAAAGGCGGGCGGCGCATGCCGCCCTGTTTCCGCACGCCGGACGCTTACTGGGCCGGCGCGGTGAGCGGCTGGTTCTGCAGGTTGTCGGAGCCTTGCGGGCCGACCGGCGGCGCCGCTTCGTTCGACGCGTTCGGCTGCGGCGGGCGGTGGAACTGGAACTGCGGCTGGATCGCCGGCGCGGCGCCCGGCGGCTGGCCGCCCGGCACCGGCGCGCCGCCCGAAGCCTGCGCGGACGGCGTGAAGCGGCGGCTGGCCGAGCCCTGCCCCGACACCTGGTTGGTCGCGCGGTTCGCCGCGCGCGCCGCCTGGGCGTTCGCATCCTGGTCGACCACCGCGCCGGACGCCAGTCCGGTGGACGGGCTCGCGGCCTCGGCAGCCTGCGCGGCGCTCGCGGCGGCAGCGGCCTCGGCCGCCCGCTTCGCCTCGGCGGCGGCCTTCGCCTTCTTGCCGCCGCGGTCGCCGTCGATATCGGCCAGCAGGTCGAGCTCGGAAGGCAGATTGTCGGCGCCGGTCCAGCTCGCGAGGCGATCGCTCGCGAACGTCAGCACGAGATCGCGCTGCTGGACGACGGACGTCGAGCCGCGCTTGAAATAAAAGAGGTAATCCCAGCGGTCGGCATGGAACATGTCGGCCAGCAGCGGCGTGCCGAGCAGCGCGCGGACCTGCTCGCGCGTCATGCCGGCCTGCAGCTGCGCGGCCTTCTCCTGCGACACGAAGTTGCCCTGCACGACGGTGATCCGATAGGGCGTGATGCTCTGCGCGATACGCTGCGTCACGCTGTCGTACGACGAACAACCAGCCAGCGCGGCAACGGCGGCGGCAGCGATGATGGCACTCCGCATGCGACTCCTCTGAAAGTGCGAAAGAGATTCCGGGAACATTTCCGTCACCGTGCAGGCCCGCGTCGCGAGCCGCGCGTGTTTCTGGAACGGCGAAAAGCCGGTAACATGAAGCCCTGCATTGTACTCTAGGGATGCCTAGCCATGACCAATCCGACGGATCTCAAGAATATCGGGCTAAAGGCCACCCTACCGCGCCTCAAGATTCTCGAGATCTTCCAGCAAAGCCCCGTGCGTCACCTGACTGCCGAAGACGTCTACCGCAACCTGCTCAACGAGCAGCTCGACATCGGGCTCGCCACCGTTTACCGCGTGCTGACGCAATTCGAGCAGGCCGGCCTGCTCACGCGCAGCAACTTCGAATCCGGCAAGGCCGTGTTCGAATTGAATGAAGGTTCGCACCACGATCACCTCGTCTGCCTCGATTGCGGCCGCGTCGAGGAGTTCTTCGATGCCGAGATCGAAAGCCGCCAGCAGGCGATCGCGAAGGAACGCGGCTTCCGGCTCCAGGAACACTCGCTCGCGATGTACGGTTCGTGCACGACGGAGAACTGCCCGCACCGCAAGCACTGATCGAACCCTTCGCGCAAGCGCCACGGCCCGGCCGGCATCCCGCCGCCCGGGCCGTGTTGTTTTCGGAGCCGGAATGAAAGCGGCCCGCACGTGTCGGCTGCGGGCCGGGTCGGAACGATGTTTTTAAGCAAGCGTGCGGCGGCGAGCCGTGCTGCCGCCGCGCGATCGTCGACGCCTGATGCGGCCCTTCGCCGTGCGTCAGGTCGCGCTCGCGCAGGCCGGCTCGAACTCGAGCGCCAATGGTTCGTCGAGCGGAATCTCGTCGCAGTTCGGCTGCGGGCCGCCGCGGTCGACGATCACGAAGTCGCTGACCGCGTCGAGCGCGAGCAGCGGATGGTGCCAGACGCCCTTCGCGTAATTCACGCCCTGCCAGCCTTCGGCCAGGAACGCGCGCATCGCGTCGGGCCGGAACTCGCCGGCCGGCGCGACGACGATCGCGTAGCGCGACACGGCCGCAAGCGGGATGAACGCCTGGCTGCCGTGCGGATGGCGCTCCATCAGCGTGATCGCGACCGGCAGCGCGCGCGGCTGCGCACGAAACACGCTGACGAGCGGCCGGCCGCCGTCCGCGCAGACGTCGATCGTCGCGAGATCGTGAAAGCGCTCGGTCGTGCCGCCGTTGATCGGGAAATGCCGCGCGCCTTCGAGCGCAATCACGTCGCCGAACGGCGCGAACGCTTCGCGGGTCAGGCGCTCGACGCGCAGGATATGGGGTCCGCTCATGCCATTGCCCTCCTTCAAGCCGGCTCGCCCCACAGACGCAGGCGCGACACGCCGCCGTCCGGGAAGATGTTGAAGCGCACGTGCGTGACGGGGCCGAGTGCCGCGAGCTGGTCGAACGTATGCACGTGGTCCATCTGCAGTTTCTGCTCGCCGAGCAGTTCGGCCCAGAACATCGCCTGCGTGACGAGCGAGTCGTCGGTGCCGCCCGCGACCCGCGCGGCCTGCAGCGAACAGCGGTCGGGGAAGTTGCCCTTGAAGAATGCCGTATCGACTTCGACGCGCCGGATGATGCCCGGCCGCGCCAGCGCGACGATCGCCCAGTCGTTGCCGGGCTCGCGGCGGCGCCGCGTTTCCCAGCCGTCGCCCATGTTCGCGCCGCGCCCCGGCATCAGCATCTGCGAGGCCGGACCGAAGTGCTGGTTGTTCGCGGCCACCAGGTAGCCGCCGTTCTCGATCGCCGCGAGATCGACGAGCTCGCCCGCCGGCACGTGGCGCCAGTCGCGCTGCGGCTGGCCATACACGCGCAAGCGCGCGAGCCCGCCGTCCGGATACAGGTTCACGCGCAGGTGCGTGACCGGTTGCGCGTCGTCGACGCCGACATAGTGATGCGAATTGCCCTGCAGCGTCGTCGCGGGCACGAGCGTACGCCATTCGGCGTCGTCCGGCGGCGTGTCGCCCTCCACCGCGCATGCGTCGATCGACGCAGCCGGCGGGAAGTTGCCGGTGAAGTGGCTCGTATCGAGATCGACGCCGTAAATCACGCCCGGCCGCGCGAGCCGGACCACGCAGAAGTCGTGGCCGGTGGTGCGCTTGCGGCGCGTTTCCCAGCCGTCCATCCACTTGCCGTGATCGTCGTACTTGCCGGGGATGAAGACGGCCGGCTCGGGATTGAGCATGCGCTCCTTCGGCGCGAAGAATTCGTCGCTCGCGAAGAGCGCCTGCGCGCCCAGGCGCGGGTCGGCGAGGTTCATGTAGCGCCGCGTGAAGGCCGGCGCGTTCGGATCGAGGATGGGGGCTGCCATGTCGTCTCCACTATTTTTCGAAATGGGCCGGCGCGTCGTGGCGCCGGCCGCGGGAAATGCAATCGCGCGCAGCGGCCAGGGAAAGCCGCTGCGCGCGCGTGATGCTCAGAGCGCGTGAGCCTGGTCGCCGGCGACCGGTGCGCTGCTGCCCTGCGCGTCGACCGCCACGTAGCGCAGCTCGCGGTTCAGCACGCGCGTCGCGCGGGCCCGGTCGATGTCGTTCTCCCACACCGCGACGACCACCGTCGCGACGCAGTTGCCGATCAGGTTGGTCAGCGCGCGGGCGATGCCGACGAACCAGTCGACCGGCAGGATCAGCACGAGGCCGAGCACCGGAATCGCGGGAATCGCCGACAGCGTCGCCGCGAGGATCACGATCGCCGAACCCGGAATCCCGTGCGCGCCCTTCGACGTGACGAGCGACACGAGCAGCACGACGATCAGGTCATGCGTGGACAGCGGCGTGTTGGTGGCCTGCGCGATGAACAGCACGGCGAGCGTCAGGTAGATCGAGAAGCCGTCGAGGTTGAACGAATAGCCGGTCGGGATCACGAGGCCGACCGTCGAATCCTTGATGCCCATGTATTCGAGCTTGCTCATCACCTGCGGCAGCACCGCGTCCGACGACGCCGTGCCGAGCACGATCGACAGTTCCTCGCGCAGGTAGCGGATCAGCTTGAACACCGAGAAGCCCGCGAGCCGCATCACCACGCCGAGCACGACCGTGACGAACACGATGCAGCTCAGGTAGAACACCGCGACGAGGTAGCCGAGCTGCTTGAGCGACGAGACGCCGTACTTGCCGGTCGTGAACGCGATCGCACCGAGCACGCCGAGCGGCGCGAGCTTGATGATGAAGCCGATGATCCGGAAGAACACGTGCGACAGTTCCTCGATGAGGCTGTTCACGCGCTGCGCCTTGTCGCCGAGCAGCGACAGCGCGGAGCCGAACAACACCGCGAACACGAGGATCTGCAGGATGTCGCCCTTCGCGAACGCGTCGATCGCGGTTTCGGGGATGATCTTCATCAGGTAGCCGGCCGTGTCCTTCAGGCTTTCGGCATTCTTCGCGTACGACGAGAGCGACGCTGCATCGAGCGAGCGCAGGTCGATGTTCATCCCGACGCCCGGGCGCGTGAGCCACGCGAGGACGAGCCCGATGCCGAGCGCGAGCGTGGTCATCACCTCGAAGTAGATGACGGCCTTCAGGCCGACCCGGCCGACCTTCTTCAGGTCGCCCGCATTGGCCATCCCGCTCACCACGACGCAGAACACGATCGGGCCGATGACCATCTTGATGAGCTTCAGGAAGCCGTCGCCGAGCGGTCGCAGCGACTCGGCGAAATGCGGGAAGAACGCGCCGAGCGCGACCCCCAGTATCAATGCGACGACTACCCGGCCAAACAGCGAATTGAGGAATTTCGACACGGCGCTCTCCCGATCCAACGGTTGCAGTTTCGTCTGTTCATACTGGTAAGACCAGTGATGTTATGGTGGATAGTAGGAAGCCGATATAGTGGCGTCAAGGACGATCAAAATAGGGATTTCCCGCCCCCGTCGCCCCGAATTTCCGGCGCACCAAACAGGGGCTGGTCGTGGCTTACCCGTAGGGCGCCGATGCACCGCACGCGTGCGGATTACAATGCCGGTCAGACCGGCCAAACGCTCACATCATGAAAAACGTTCCGCACACCGTGACCGACGCCGCCATCGCGACGATCCGCGACCGGATCGAGGCAGGCGTCTATCCGGTCGGCAGCCTGCTGCCGGCCCAGCGCCAGCTCTCCGAAGAGCTGGAGATCAGCCGTGCGTCGCTGCGCGAGGCGCTCTCCACGCTCGAGGCGCTCGGGATGCTGCGCATCCGCGCCGGCAAGGGCGTCTATGTCGAAAGCGCGCAGGCGAGCGCTGCCCATCCGTGGCAGTTCGCCGAGCAGTCGTCGCCGCCCGACACGTACCAGATGCGCTATGCGCTCGAAGGGTTCGCCGCGCGCATGGCCGCGCACGTCGTCAGCGACGACGACATCGCGTGGTTCGAGGACAACCTCGCCGACCTCCACGTCGCGCTCACCGACAGCGAGCTGGACGAAGCGTCGCGGCTCGACTTCGACTTCCACATGCGGATCATCCATCTCGCCGGCAACGCGGCGATCGAGTCGGTGCTGCGCAGCAGCGCGGACATCATGAAGGAAAGCCAGCGCATGCCGTTCTACCGGCGCGAGCTGCTGCTGTCGACGTGGCACGAGCACCGCGCGATCCTCGACGCGCTGATCGCCCGCGATGCGGCCGCGGCCGGCCTCGCGATCGAGACGCACATCGCGAATGCCGCGCAGCGCGCGGGCATCTTTTTCCCGACGCCGTCCGCCGGCACCGTCGCGGCCCTTCCCGTGAAATAAAAAAAGCCCGGCCGGGAAAACCGGGCCGGGCTCGTTCGCCGCGCAGGCCGCCTGACGGCGGCCACGCAACGTGCGGGATTACTTCGCGTTCGCGAATGCGACTGCCGTATCCAGCATGCGGTTCGAGAAACCCCACTCGTTGTCGTACCAGCTCGACACCTTGACGAGGCGGCCCGACACCTTGGTCAGCGTCGCGTCGAACGTCGACGAAGCCGGGTTGTGGTTGAAGTCGATCGAGACCAGCGGCGCGTCGTTGTAACCGAGGATACCCTTCAGCGAGCCTTCCGATGCTTCCTTCATGATCGCGTTGACTTCCTCGACCGTCGTGTCGCGCTTCGCGATGAACGACAGGTCGACGATCGACACGTTGATCGTCGGGACGCGGATCGCGTAGCCGTCGAGCTTGCCGTTCAGTTCCGGCAGCACGAGGCCGACGGCCGATGCAGCACCCGTCTTCGTCGGGATCTGGCTGTGGGTGGCCGAACGCGCGCGACGCAGGTCTTCGTGATAGACGTCCGTCAGCACCTGGTCGTTCGTGTAAGCGTGGATCGTCGTCATCAGGCCGGTTTCGAGGCCGATGCGGTCGTTCAGCGGCTTGACGAGCGGCGCGAGGCAGTTCGTCGTGCACGATGCGTTCGAGATGACGGTGTGCTCGGCCTTCAGCACGTCGTGGTTCACGCCGTAGACGATCGTTGCATCGACGTCCTTGCCGCCCGGCGCCGAGATGATCACCTTCTTCGCGCCGCCCTTCAGGTGCGCGCTCGCCTTTTCCTTCGTCGTGAAGAAGCCCGTGCATTCCATCACGACGTCGACGCCGAGCTCGCCCCACGGCAGTTCTGCCGGATTGCGGTTGGCCAGCACGCGGATCTTGTCGCCGTTCACGACGAGGTAGTCGCCGTCGACCGACACGTCGCCCGGGAACTTGCCGTGCGCGGTGTCGTACTGGGTCAGGTGCGCGTTGGTCTTCGCGTCGCCCAGGTCGTTGATCGCGACGATCTCGAGATCGTGCTTCTTGCCGTTTTCATAAAACGCGCGCAGCGTGTTGCGGCCGATGCGGCCGTAGCCGTTGATTGCGACGCGGATCGTCATGGTCTATCTCCTGATGGCTGAAAAAAATTAGTTACGTGCAGCTTCACGGTGCGACGCGCGCGACGGGTGGCGCGCGTCGCGTATGCTTTCAGGCCAGCACGGCCTTCGCGGTCTCGACGACGTGCTCGACGGTGAAACCGAAGTACTTGAACAGCACGCCGGCCGGTGCCGATTCGCCGAACGTGTCGATCCCGACGACGCCGCCTTCGAGGCCGACGTACTTGTGCCAGAAGCTCGTCACGCCCGCTTCGATCGCGACGCGGCGCACGCCGTGCGGCAGCACGCGTTCGCGGTATTCGGCGTCCTGGCGATCGAACACGTTGGTCGACGGCATCGACACGACGCGGGCCGCGATGCCCTGCTGCGCGAGGGGCTCGACCGCCTTCATCGCGAGTTCGACTTCCGAGCCCGTCGCGATCAGGATGATCTTGCGCGCGACGATCTCTTCGTCCCAGTCCTTCAGCACGTAGCCGCCCTTCTCGATGTTCGCGATCTGCGCATCGGTACGCGGGTTGAACGCGAGGTTCTGACGGCTGAAGATCAGGCTCGACGGACGGTCGGCGGCAACCGCGTGAGTCCATGCGACGGCCGTCTCGACCGTGTCGGCCGGACGCCATACGTCCAGGTTCGGGATCAGGCGCAGGCTCGACACGTGCTCGATCGACTGGTGCGTCGGGCCGTCTTCGCCGAGGCCGATCGAATCGTGCGTAAACACGAAGATCGTCGGGACCTTCATCAGCGCCGCGACGCGCAGCGCGTTGCGGCTGTAGTCGGAGAACGTCAGGAACGTGCCGCCGAACGGCTTGTGGCCGCCGTGCAGCGCGAGGCCGTTGAGCGCGGCGCTCATGCCGAATTCGCGCACGCCGTAGTTGATGTGGTTGCCGAGCAGCACGCCCGCGCCTTCCGGATTCGCGCGCACCGCCTTCGATGCCTTCCAGTTGGTCAGGTTCGAGCCGGTCAGGTCGGCCGAGCCGCCGAGCAGTTCCGGCAGTGCGGCGGCGAGCCCTTCGATGGCCTGCTGCGACGCCTTGCGGGTCGCGACCGTCTCGGCGCGCTCGTTCGCGCCGGCGATGATCGCCGCGGCCTTCTCGGCCCAGTCGGCCGGCAGCTGGTTGGCCATCCGGCGCTCGAATTCAGCGGCTTCTGCGGGGAATTTCTCGCGATATTGCGCGAACGTCGCGTCCCATTCGGTCTCGGCACGCTTGCCGGCTTCCTTCGCGTCCCAGGCCGCATAGACTTCCTGCGGAATCACGAACGGCTCCCACTTCCAGCCGAGCGCTTCGCGCGTCTTCGCGATTTCTTCCGCGCCGAGCGCCGCGCCGTGCACGTCGTGGCCGCCGGCCTTGGTCGCCGCGCCCTTGCCGATCACCGTCTTGCAGCAGATCATCGTCGGCTTGTCCGACAGCTTCGCCTTCGCGATGGCCGCGTCGACCGCGTCGACGTCGTGGCCGTTCACGTTCGGGATCACGTTCCAGCCGTATGCCTCGAAGCGCTTCGGCGTGTCGTCGTGGAACCAGTTCACGACGTCGCCGTCGATCGAGATGCCGTTGTCGTCGTACAGCGCGATCAGCTTGTTCAGCTTCAGCGTGCCCGCGAGCGAGCAGGCTTCGTGCGAGATGCCTTCCATCAGGCAGCCGTCGCCGAGGAACACGTACGTGTGGTGATCGACGATCTTCGCGCCGTCACGGTTGAACTCGTCGGCCATCAGCGCTTCGCCGAGCGCCATGCCGACCGCGTTCGCGAGACCCTGGCCGAGCGGGCCGGTGGTCGTCTCGACGCCCGGCGTAATGCCGTATTCCGGGTGGCCCGGCGTCTTCGAGTGCAGCTGGCGGAAGTTTTTCAGCTCTTCGATCGGCAGGTCGTAGCCGGTCAGGTGCAGCAGCGAGTACAGCAGCATCGAGCCATGGCCGTTCGACAGCACGAACCGGTCGCGGTCTGCCCAGTGCGGGTTCGTCGGGTTGTGCTTCAGGTGGCGCGACCAGAGTGCAACGCCGATTTCGGCCATGCCCATCGGCATGCCCGGGTGGCCGGAGTTCGCTTGCTGGACGGCGTCCATCGCGAGCGCACGGATCGCGTTGGCCATCAGAGTGGTAGAGGCGGGAGACGAAGTCGTCATGTCGAGTCCGGAGAACGAGTCGAGGAAACGGGGGCACGGCGGCATCCGGAAGCTCGAGCGTCAATCGTTCCCGGCGCGCGGTGCGGCGCCTGACGGACGCGAAGCGGACGGAGCCTACGGACGGGGCTGCAAAGCTCGTCATTTTAACAGATGGGCCGACATTTCCCTTGTCGATACGCGGTGTTCCGGCACGCTTTTCCGTACAACCGCGCGCCTCCTATAATTCAGGCGTCGGAACTCCCCGCCACCGGCGGCCCACCCGTGAGCACGACTCTCCTCTTCCATCCCACCCCCGACGCCGCCTACGGCTTCCCCAACGCACGCCGGCTCGCGCACGTCGCGTCGCCACACCAGCGCATCGAAGTCTGGGAAACGCCGCAGCTCGGCCGCCTGTTTACGCTGGATGGCCGGCCGATGACGTCGGTCGGCGACGAATTCGTGTATCACGAGTGCATGACGCACCCGGCCGCACTCGCGCATCCGTGCCCGAAGAAGGCGCTCGTGCTCGGCGGCGGCGACGGCGGCGCCGCGCGCCAGTTGCTCAAGCACGCGTGCATCGAGCGGGTCGTCGTCGCGGAGCTCGACGACGAAGTGGTCGGCATGGCGCGCCGCTATCTCGACGACGTGCACCAGGGCGCACTCGACGACCCGCGCGTCGAGGTCGTGATCGGCGACGCCGCGCATTTCGTCACGTCGACCATCGAGCATTTCGATCTGGTCGTGTTCGACCTCACGCCGCCCGATTCGCCCGCGGCCGGCCTCTATACGCGCGAGTTCTATGCGCAGCTCAAGCGGATCCTCACGCCGCGCGGCGCGATCTCGATGCACCTCGGCTCGCCGGTGTTCCACGCGGCGCGCATCGCGGCGCTGCTCGACGATCTGCGCGCGAGCTTCGCGTTCGTCGATCCGCTGTCCGCGCATGTGCCGCTTTACGGCTCCCAATGGCTGATGGCGATCGCGAGCGATACGCTCGATGCGGCCGCGCTGTTCGCGCACGACGTCGACGAACGCCTCGCCGCACGCCGCGTGCAGGGATTGCGCTACTACGATGCGCGACTTCATGCGGCCCTCTTTGCCCTGCCGTGCGCGCTGCGCGATACACTGGGCGTTCGCCGCTGAGCTGACGGGCGAACGCATCGTTCCGCAGGTTGGTCGCGCGTTTTACCGCGCTGGACCTGCGACGCTCAGGGCCTGCGTCGGTATTCGCGACATGGCGCGGGACCGGGCGCCCGGGCGCCCATACCCGTTGGACCGCAAAGCATGGGACCGGCGTAGCCGCTCAAGCGCCAACACCGTTCGACAGGAGATTTTCATGACCGATCCACGTCCGGCCAACGTGCCTTGGTTGACACCCTATCTGGCCGTGCGCAATGCGCAGGCGGCCATCGAATTCTTCAAAGCCGCATTCGGCTTCGAGCTGCGCGACGTCCACGACGAGGACGGCGCGATCATGCACGTCGAGATGACCTACCGCGGGCAGCTGGTCGTGATGTTCGCGCCCGAAGGCGCGTTCGGCTCGACCGCGCTCACGCCGAAGAGTGCGGACGCAACCGCCCCGCAATCGTTCTATCTGTATGTCGACGACGTCGACACGACCTGGCAGCGCGCGCTCGACGCGGGCGCGAAGTCGCTGACCGCACCGCAGGACCAGTTCTGGGGCGACCGCTTCGCACAGGTCGAGGATCTCAACGGCTACCGGTGGGCGCTCGGTTGCCGCCTGAGCGCATGAACGGAGCCGCGCCCCACATGAGTGAAGCCACCACCACCGCGGCCGTGCCGCGCTTTTTCGTCGAAGCGGCGCTGCGCGCCGATGCGACGCTCACGCTGCCGGCCGAGGTCGCGCGTCACGCGCAGGTGCTGCGGCTGCAGCCGGGCGACACGCTCGCACTGTTCGACGGCAGCGGCGGCCAGTACCGCGCGCGGCTCGTCGAGATCGACAAGCGCAACGCGCTCGCGCAGATCGAGGCGTTCGACCCGGCCGAGGCCGAGCCGCCGTATCGCGTGACGCTCGCGCAGGGCATCGCCGGCGGCGACAAGATGGACTGGGTCATCGAGAAAGCCGTCGAGCTCGGCGTCGCGGCGGTCGTGCCGCTGACGACCGCGCGCGGCGTCGTGAAACTGTCGGGCGAGCGCGCGGACAAGCGCGTCGCGCACTGGCGCGGCGTCGTGCGCGCATCGTGCGAACAGTGCGGACGCAACCGTGTGCCCGACGTCGCGCCGGTACGCGGCTTCGGCGCGTGGCTCGACACGCTGCCGGCCGCGCCAGCCGACGGCGAGTTGCGGCTGCTGCTGTCGCCGCGCGCGAGCATCCCGTTCGCGTCGCTGCCCGACGCGCCGCCCGCGGCTGAAGTCACGCTGCTGATCGGGCCGGAAGGCGGACTGTCGCCGGACGAAGAACACGCGGCCCGCGCGCACGGGTTCACCGCGTTGTCGCTCGGGCCGCGTGTGCTGCGCACCGAGACGGCCGGCGCGGCCGTGCTCGCCGCGCTCGCGGCGCGCTGGGGCGGGTGGTAACGGGCGAGACGTGCCGCCTGCGCGGACGCAAAAAAGCCCGCTCGACGCGGGCTTTTCGGCGGATCGGCCGCAGGTGCGCGGCCGACGGATACACGCTTACGCGAACGAATAGAACACGCGGAACGCGACCTTGCGCTCGGCCCAGAACTCGGCGGCTTCGCGGAACACGTCGAGCAGCGTCTCGCGCCCTTCCTTGTCGAATTTCTGCGCGATCGGCAGCCCTTCGAGGACGATCACGAAACCGGGCTGCGCGCCGGCCTTCGCGACGAGGTCGGTCAGGCAGTCGTACAGCGCGTCGTAGTTCTTCCCGAAATGCTTCGGAAACAGGAACGACGTCGCGATCGTCTCCATCACCTCCTGCTTCGACTGCGCTGCGCCGCAATACGCGTACAGGAAATGCTGGCCGAGCCGGCTGGCTTCGTCGGCGAGATCCTGCACGCGGAACGCGCGGATCGACTGCACGAGGTTGGGTCGCACGGTCGTGAAAAGGCTCATAGGCTCCTCGTTCGATGAAAGCCCGGGCTCGGCTTCCTGTTGCTCCGACGCGCCGCCAGCCTGCGCCACCGCGTGTAGTTGCATCACGCGCTGGAACAGATTGCCGTCGCCGGCCGCGAACAGTTCCGCCCCCGCCGTGTCGTGCGCGTAGATGGAGTCGCTCATGCCATTCATCCCGAAGTCATTCAACAATACGTTTAAAACTGTTGTAGTGGTCGTCCGTGTAATAACAGTTGTCGATCCGGCGCAACGGCCCGCCACAGACGATGCGGCGCGCGCCGCGATTGCGTGCGCGCGGCGTCGGCACCGTGTACTCGTGGTAGTAGCCGCGCTTCGCCTTCGGCAGGATCCGCTCGCGGTTGCCGAAGACGACGCCGTCTTTCTCGTACGGATAGGGGCCACCGGCGCCGATCAGGCCAAGCGTGGTCACGGCCTCGCGCGGCAGACGGGCGGTCGGGATCGTATCGACCCCGCCGACGGCCAGGTCGGCCGAAACGGCCTGCCGTGCGTAAGCGGCGGAAACCAGACTGCCCGTCGGTGTACCGACGATACCCATCGCGAACATCGCGAAGACGGACGCCAGCGCGCCGTTGCGGAGCCACTTGCGTGCCATGAACCAGGGTTCCCGCTGTTAAATCAAGTAGTTGACGACCAACCAAAGGCGTTAGCGTAGCGCTATTGTCCTTGCGAATCAATGTTCGTTTGGGAATCGAAAGCCTGGCGCCGCCCCAAATCGCGCATTTCTTACCGAAATCGAACTACATTTATCTTACATAGGATAAAATACGCGCAGCATCTCTCGCATGGCAAGACCCTGCCTCCTTGCCGCGCTCGCTACCCGGAGTGGAGAGATGCTGCTGTTGCTTATAGGAAGCGCGTTTGCGCCCTACCTGACGGCGTGCCCGTTGCGGGCACGCCTCTTTTTGCTTTTGTTTACAATTTCGCCCGACGCACGGCACCGGTTGACCGGGGCCGCCCGTTCGTCCCGGCTCAGCGTGCGGCGTTCACGTCGGCGACCAGCAGCGCCGCCATGTTGACGATGCGGCGAACGGTCGCCGATTCGGTCAGCACGTGCACCGGCTGGGCCGCGCCCAGCAGGATCGGCCCGATCGCGATGTTGTTGCCGGCGGCCGTCTTCAGCAGGTTGTACGCGATGTTCGCGGCGTCGATGTTCGGCAGGATCAGCAGGTTCGCGTCGCCTTCGAGCGTCGATTCCGGCAGGATTTCCTTGCGCAGCGCCGCGTCGAGCGCCACGTCGCCGTGCATTTCGCCGTCGACCTTCAGCTCCGGCGCGCGTTCCTGCAGGATCGCGAGCGTATCGCGCATCTTCTTCGCCGAAGGGGCGTTGCTCGTGCCGAAATTCGAGTGCGACACCAGCGCGACCTTCGGCTCGATACCGAACCGGCGCACTTCTTCCGCGGCCATGATCGTGATCTCGGCGAGTTCCTCCGGCGTCGGATCGACGTTCACGTGCGTATCGACCAGGAAAATCTGGCGACCCGGCAGCACGAGGCCGTTCATCGCCGCGTACACGCTGCAGCCCGGGCGCTTGCCGATCACCTGGTCGATGAAGTGCAGGTGGCGGTGCGTCGTGCTGATCGTGCCGCAGATCATCCCGTCCGCTTCGCCCTTCTTCACCAGCATCGAGCCGATCAGCGTCGTGCGGCGGCGCATTTCCACGCGGGCCAGCTGCTCGCTGATGCCCTTGCGCGACATCATCTTGTAGTACGTCTGCCAGAAGTCGCGGTAGCGCTCGTCGTGCTCGGTGTTGACGACCGTGAAGTCGGTGCCCGGCGTGAGGCGCAGGCCGTAGCGCTGGATACGGTGCTCGATCACCGACGGGCGGCCGATCAGGATCGGCGTCGCGAGCTTCTCGTCGACGATGATCTGAACGGCGCGCAACACGCGCTCTTCCTCGCCTTCCGCGAACACCACGCGCTTCTTCTCGCCCGGCGCGGCGCGCGCGATCTGGAAGATCGGCTTCATCGTCGTGCCGCTGTGATACACGAACTGCTGCAGATGAACGCGGTACGCCTCCATGTCCTCGATCGGACGCGTCGCGACGCCGCCGTCCATCGCGGCCTGCGCGACGGCCGGCGCGATCTTGACGATCAGGCGCGGATCGAACGGCTTCGGAATCAGGTAGTCGGGCCCGAACGACAGATCCTGAATGCCGTATGCGGTCGCGACGATGTCGCTCTGCTCCTGCTGCGCGAGCTCGGCGATCGCGTTGACGGCCGCGATCTCCATTTCACGCGTGATCGTCGTCGCGCCGACGTCGAGCGCGCCGCGGAAGATGAACGGGAAGCACAGGACGTTGTTGACCTGGTTCGGATAGTCGGTGCGGCCGGTGGCCAGCACGGCGTCCGGGCGCACTTCGAGCGCCAGTTCCGGCAGGATTTCCGGCGTCGGGTTCGCGAGCGCGAGGATCAGCGGGCGCTCGGCCATGCCCTTCACCATCTCCTGCTTCAGCACGCCTGCAGCCGACAGGCCGAGGAAGATGTCCGCGCCTTCGATCACCTCGGCCAGCGTGCGGGCTTCGGTTTCGCGCGCGAAACGCTCCTTGTCCGGATCCATCAGCTCGGTGCGGCCTTTGTAGACCACGCCGGCCAGGTCGGTCACCAGGATGTTCTCGATCGGCAGGCCGATGTCGACCAGCAGGTCCAGACACGCGAGCGCGGCCGCACCGGCGCCCGACGCGACGAGCTTCACCTTCTTGATGTCCTTGCCGACGACCTTCAGGCCGTTCGTGACGGCCGCGGCCACGACGATCGCGGTGCCGTGCTGGTCGTCGTGGAACACCGGGATCTTCATCCGCTTGCGCGCTTCGCGCTCCACGATGAAGCAGTCCGGCGCCTTGATGTCTTCCAGGTTGATCCCGCCGAAGGTCGGCTCCAGCGCGGCGATCACGTCGACCAGCTTGTGCGGGTCGGACTCGTTCAGTTCGATGTCGAACACGTCGATGCCGGCGAACTTCTTGAACAGGACGGCCTTGCCTTCCATCACCGGCTTCGACGCGAGCGGGCCGATGTTGCCGAGCCCGAGCACCGCGGTGCCGTTCGTGACCACGCCGACCAGGTTGCTGCGCGCGGTGAAGCGTGCGGCGTTCAGCGGGTTCTCGACGATCTCCTCGCACGCATACGCGACGCCCGGCGAATACGCGAGCGCGAGGTCGCGCTGGTTGATCATCTGCTTGGTCGGGGCAATCGCGATCTTCCCGGGAGTCGGGAATTCGTGATAATCGAGAGCGGCTTCGCGGAGCTTGGCTTTGGAGGAGGCTTGGGTCGACATGTGTCTCTTGGCGGGCGGATTAGAATAACTGTTCGACGGCATTGTAGCGCCAATCCAAGGCCGCCAGACCGGCGATTCGGGTGCGACAGCCGCGACAAAAATGGTCTGAACGGTGCAGGAACGGCGCCGTTCGCTGCGTACAATGCCGTTCCTTTCACCGCTTCCGGGTCCGTCCGCCGTGCCAGCCGCCTTGTCCGAGTTTTCGCTGATCGATCGCTTCTTCGCGCGCCGCGCGGCCCGCGGCGCACGTGCGTCGACCCTCGGCATCGGTGACGATTGCGCGCTGATCGCGCCGCGATCCGGAAAATTGCTGGCCATTTCGACGGACATGCTGGTCGAAGGCCGCCATTTCTTTGCCGATGTCGCGCCCGACGCGCTCGGCCACAAGACGCTCGCGGTCAACCTGTCGGATCTCGCGGCGATGGGCGCCGAGCCGCGCGCGTTCACGCTCGCGTGCGCGCTGCCGCGCGCCGACGCCGCGTGGCTCGAGGCGTTCAGCAACGGGCTGTTCGCGCTCGCCGAACGGTTCGGCTGCGAGCTGATCGGCGGCGACACGACCAGCGGGCCGCTGAACCTGTGCGTGACCGTGTTCGGTGAAGTCGCGCCGGATGCGGCGCTGCGGCGCGATGCCGCGCGGGACGGCGACGACGTCTGGGTGTCCGGCACGCTCGGCGACGCGCGCGCGGGGCTCGGCCTCGCGCGCGGCGAATGGAGCGCCGGCGCGGCCGAAGCCGCCGCGTTCCGGCAGGCGCTCGAGCGTCCCGAGCCGCGCATCGCGCTCGGGCTGGCACTCGCGGGCGTCGCGCATGCGGCGCTCGACATCTCGGACGGCCTCGCCGGCGACCTTCGGCACATCCTGACCCGCTCGAACGTGCGCGCCGACATCGACGCCGACGCGGTGCCGCGCTCGGCCGCGCTCGCGACGCTGCCGCCCGATGTGCAGCGACGCTGCACGCTGGCCGGCGGCGACGACTACGAACTGTGCTTCACGGCACCGGCCGCGGCCCGCGCGGCGGTCGAGGCGGCGGGTACAAGCAGCGGCGTTCGGGTCACGCGAGTCGGTACAATACACGCGTTGTCCTCGCCGTCGGAGCAGCCCGCGATCGCGTGGCGCGACGCCGCCGGCACGCCCCTGACTCTCACGTTGCACGGTTTCGACCACTTCCATGCAGACTGACCCGACGACCGCACCGAACGCGGCCGCGCCCGGCGCCGCCCGGAACGCGCCGCAGCGCGCCACCGTGCGCTTCATGCTGTCGCACCCTGCGCACATCGTGTCGCTCGGCTTCGGCAGCGGGCTCGCGCCGTTCATGCCCGGCACGTTCGGCTCGCTGTTCGGGTGGCTCACGTTCGTCGTGCTGAACGGCTACCTGACGGTGCCCGAATGGTGGGCGCTGATCGCGGTCGGGTTCGTCGCAGGCACGTGGATCACCGGTTTCACCGCACGCAGGATGGGCACGACCGATCCGGGCGCCGTCGTCTGGGACGAAATCGTCGCGATCTGGCTCGTGATGCTGTTCGTCACGCCCGCGACCTTCATCGGCCAGTTGTGGGCGTTCGTCGTGTTCCGCTTCTTCGACATGCTCAAGCCGCCGCCGATCCGCTATTTCGATCGTCGCGTGAAAGGCGGGCTCGGCATCATGGTCGACGACCTGATCGCCGCGTTCATGACGCTGCTCGTGATCGCCCTGTGGCGCTCCGCCGTCAGCTGACCGCTGTTCCCGACTCCCGTTTCCCGACGCGCATGCCAACCGATTCCGTCGTCCATCAGCTTGCGATCCGCGCAGGCAACAAGCTGCGTGACGAGCACCTGTCGCTCGCCACCGCCGAATCCTGCACGGGCGGCATGATCGCCGCGGCGATCACCGACATCTCCGGCAGCAGCCAGTGGTTCGAGCGCGGCTTCGTCACGTATTCGAACCAGGCCAAGATCGAGATGATCGGCGTGCCGCCCGACCTGATCGACAAACACGGCGCCGTCAGCGAGCCGGTCGCGCGTGCGATGGCCGAAGGCGCGCTGCGCAACAGCCGCGCGCAGGTCGCGCTGTCCGTGACCGGCATCGCCGGCCCGGCAGGCGGCAGCGAGAAAAAGCCGGTCGGCACCGTGTCGTTCGCGTGGAGCAACCGGCTGCATACCGACGTCGAGACGCGCGTGTTCAAGGGCGACCGCGAGCAGATTCGCACGCAGGCCGCCGCGCATGCGCTGCGCGGGCTGCTGAAGCTGCTCGACGAGCGCGAAGGCTGAGCGAAGGCCGAACCCACGCTGATTTGCCGCCGCACCGGCTGCGGCGGCCGGCGCCCTCCCCGCTTACTGGATCGCGTCGGGCTTCACGACGATCCAGTTCTTGTCCGCCGTGACTGGCAGCCCGAGCGCTTTCTGCTTCGCGGCCGATTCGTCCGACCACGCGCGGATCTGCGCCATCTGCTTGTCCTTCTTGTTGACCCAGACGCGCACGCCGCCGCGCGCGACGTCGGTCGCATTCAGCAGCATGTAGCCGTCGGACGTCGGCGTGTCGCCCGCGACGAGCACCGGCTTCTTCCACTGATCGATCCAGCCGACGATCGAGCCGAGCTTGCCTTCGTACCAGGTCATCGGGTTCATCAGGAACGGCGTGATCACGAGGTTGCGGTTCGCGGCCTCGTCGTACTTGCCGGCCTTGATCTGCAGCCGCGACGTCGTCAGCGCGCCCGTCGCCGGATTGCGCAGCAGCGTCGTCACGCCGATCACGTTCTGCGGCTTCACGTTGTAGCCGTATTTCGGATCGGACAGCACGAGCCGCGCGAGCTCCTCGTGCGCGGCGGTCATCACGTAGACCTCGATCCCGTTCTCGCGCAGCGCGTTGTACAGCTCCTGCATGCCGCGGAAGAAGCGCGGCGGATTCGCGGCGCCGTCGACGACCTTGTCGCCCTGCCAGTAGCGGATCGGCACCGGCTTGCCGTCAGCGAGCATCGCGTCGACGTGACGCTTCAGATCCGCGAGCGACAGCCCCGCGAACGCCTGCGCGATCCACGGGTAGCAGACCAGGTCGTCGATCTCGCAAAGCCGGTAGTAGTAGCTCGTCAGCGATTCCTTGTAGTCGGCGGAATCCTTGAACGGGATCAGCTTCAGCGACGGATCGAGCGAGTCGCGCGTGAGCACGCCGCGGTTCTCGAGATACGGCAGCAGCGATTCCTCGAGGTCGTAGCGGTAGGTCGTGTTGTCGGCGTCGAACACCGCGTAGTCGCCGCGATTCGCATGGGCGGCGATCATCGCGTTCAGCGCCTTCGCGCTGTCCGCCGGCCAGTGCGACAGGTCCGCCGCGTGGGCGAACGACATGCACAACGACGCGGCAAGCGCGCTCAGAATACGGCGGGACAGCTTGGGCATGACGTCGCTCCCTTTCGTGACAGTATGGTGACAAATCGATGACGAGGGCCTGATCCCCGGCAGCATCGCGCGATTGCGGCGCGGGCATGCGGTGGGAAAGCGACGGGAAGTTGTTCGCGTGCGCCAATGCGGCAGGCGCGGGAGGCACGCGGGAGGCACGCGCGCGGCCCGCGAATGCGGGCGCGGCGGTGAAAGGCCGCCCGGACGGGCGGCCGGTATGTCAGCGATGCGCGTTGATCGTGTCGCGCGTCTTCTGCGCGGCGAGCGCCGCGGCTTCGGCGAAATCCTCGCCCTTGCTCGCATACAGGATCGCGCGCGACGAGTTGATCATCATCCCGGTGCCGTCGGCCGTGCGGCCCGCGTTGACGGTGGCCTCCACGTCGCCGCCCTGCGCGCCGATGCCGGGAATCAGCAGCGGCATGTCGCCGACGATCCCGCGCACGATCTCGATTTCGTTCGGGAACGTTGCGCCCACCACGAGGCCGAGCTGGCCGTTCTTTGCATTCCACTTGTTCGCCGCGAGATCGGCCACGACCTGGTACAGCGGCCGGCCGTTCGTGTCGAGGAATTGAAGATCCGAGCCACCCGGGTTCGACGTGCGGCACAGCACGATCACGCCCTTGCCTTCATGCTCGAAGTACGGCTCGACCGAGTCGTAGCCCATGTACGGGTTCACGGTGACGGCGTCCGCGCGATAGCGCTCGAACGCCTCGCGCGCGTACTGCTCGGCGGTGCTGCCGATGTCGCCGCGCTTCGCGTCGAGAATCACGGGCAAGCCCGGATGCTGGAGGTGGATGTGCGCGATCAGGCGCTCGAGCTGGTCTTCGGCGCGATGCGCGGCGAAGTACGCGATCTGCGGCTTGAACGCGCTCGCATACGGTGCGGTCGCGTCGACGATCTGCCGGCAGAATTCGAAGATCGCGTCGGGCTGGCCGTCGAACTGCACGGGAAAGCGCGACGGCTCGGGATCGAGGCCGACGCACAGCAGCGAATTCGTGCGCTGCCACGCGGCGCGCAGCGATTCGATGAAAGTAAGCGGGGAAGACATGGCGGATACTCGCGGCAAACCGTTGGTAGACCGCGTATTTTACCCGCGTCGCCGGCGCCCTTCGCGTGCGGCCGCATCGACGCGTGTATCGGCCCGCTCGACGGTGAACGCGAAACGCCGCGTGAGCCGCTCGCCCGGCGCGAGCAGCGTCATGCCGTGCGCGGCGGCACCGCCGGGCAAATTCACCGCGTTGATCGGATGATCGACGGGTTCGAAGCAGAAGAAATCCTCGCCGGGCGGCGTATACAGCACGTACGCATCGGCATCGGCCGCCACCGTCAGCGACAGCCCGCGGCGCGGCCAGCTCACCGCCGCGTGGCCGCCCCAGCCGGTGAACGCATGATTGACGAGCGTCGCCGGCAACGGATACGCGACGCCGAACTGCCAGGCCGGCGGCACGCTCACGTGCCGCACCGGCAGGAAATCGGCGCCCGACAGCCACAGCCCGCCCGCGGCCGCGGCAAGCTCGGTCACGTCGTCGCGCACCAGGAACGGATGAACGCCGAGACCGAACGGCAGCCGCGCGCGCCCCGCATTCTCGATCGTCAGTGCGATCGACAGCGTCGTGTCGTCGAGCGCGAACGACTGGATCGCGCGAAACGCATACGGCGCGCCGCTCGCGCGATCGAGCGACAGCTGCAGCGTCGTGTCGGTCGCGTCGTCCACCTGCCACGGCGCGAGCCAGCCATCGCCGTGAATCGGCAGCGGCTCGTCGCGACGATTACGCGGCACCGCGACGCTGCGCCCGTCGCATTCGAAGCGGCCGTTGCCGATCCGGTTCGAATACGGCAGCAGCGGATAGCACGCGAGTTCATTCGGATCCGTGGCCGTTTCCGGATGCTCGCAGCGGCGGAACACCGGCACCAGCGCGCCATGGTCGCCGCGCCAGTCGAAGCGCGCGATGCCGCCGCCGAGGTGCGGCAGCACGTCGAGCCGCAGCGCCGCGTTCGACAGCGTGACGGCCGCCGCATGCGCGGCGCCGACGCCCTGCGCGAACGCGGCGGTCTGCGGGCCGGCGCTGACCGGCTGCGCGGCGGCAGCCAGGCGCGCGCGGCGCGACTGGCTCGTGGACGACAAGGTGCGCGAGGACGTGGCGGTCATGGTGAACTCCTTTCCTTCGTCGATGAAACGATACGGGTCGTCGCACGGTGCCGAGCGAACCCCGGCACCCATACCTACAATCAGGCCCAGCCGCCGTCGACCACCACGTCCTGCGCGGT
The DNA here is from genome assembly GCF_040545115.1 of Burkholderia sp. 567. Classification (NCBI taxonomy): domain Bacteria; kingdom Pseudomonadati; phylum Pseudomonadota; class Betaproteobacteria; order Burkholderiales; family Burkholderiaceae; genus Burkholderia; species Burkholderia sp. 567. Next base: position 83,881 of record NZ_JBEPLG010000001.1, on the reverse strand, counting down.
GATCATCCGGCTGTCGTCGGCCGCGAGAAACAGCGCCATGCGCGCGAGATCATCAGGCAGCAGCTCGGCGTCGATGCACTGGCCCGCCTTGATCGCCGCACGGCCCGCGTCGTCGAGCCAGAGCCTGCGCTGCTTGTCGGTCATCACCCAGCCGGGCACCAGCGAATTCACGCGGATCCCGAACGGGCCGAGATCGCGCGCGAGCCCGCGCGTGAGCCCCTGCACGGCCGCCTTCGCCATCACGTACACGGGATAGCCGCCGTTCTTCAGCATCCAGCTGATCGAGCCGAGATTGATGATCGCGCCGCCGCCGCGCTGCTTCATGTCGTCGATCACCGCCTGCGCGGCGAAGAACTGGTGGCGCAGGTTCACCGCGATGCCTGCGTCGAACGACGCCGGTGTCACGTCGGCGATCGCGTGGCGCGTGTCGTTCGCCGCGTTGTTCACGAGCACCGCGATCGCGCCGATCCGCGCGCGGATCGCGTCGATCGCATGGTGCAGCGCATCGATGTCGGTGAGGTCGCACGGCAGGAACAGCGGCGCGTGGCGTACCTCCGGCATCTGCGCGAGGCTTTCCGCGAGCGCCTGGCCCGCCTGCGCGTCGAGATCGACGAACGCGACGCGTGCGCCCTGCCGCGCGAAGTGCTCGACGAACGCCGCGCCGATCCCGGTCGCACCGCCCGTGATCAGCACCGCGCGATCCGCCAGGCTCGGGTAGCGCGCATAGCGCGCGTCGCTCGCGGCGCGCGGATCCTGCGCGGAAGTTTCGATGGTCATGCGAATCGTCTCCGTGGAATCGGTCAGTCGCGTACGCCGCGGTTCTTCAACTGGTCGAGCAGCACGGCCGCGAGCAGGATCGCGCCGCGCACCAGGTACTGGTAGAACGCGTCGATGTTCATCAGGTTCATCACGTTCTCGACGGTGCCCATGATCAGCACGCCGATCACGACGCCCGAGATCGTCGCGCGGCCGCCCATCAGCGATACGCCGCCGAGCACGCAGGCGGAGATCACGTTCAGCTCGAAGCCCTGCGCGGCGTTCGGCTGGCCCGACGTGATGCGCGACGCGAGGATCACGCCGGCGAGCGCCGTCACCGCGCCCTGGATCAGGAAGATGTAGACGCGCGTGCGCTCGACGTTGATCCCCGCGAGGCGCGACGCCTCCGGGTTGCCGCCGATCGCGAGCGTATTGCGGCCGTAGACGGTCTGGTTCAGCAGCACGCCGAACACGATGAAGCACAGCAGCGTGACCCAGATCGGCAGCGATACGCCGAACAGCGACAGCCCGCCGAGCGCGATGAACGTGTCCGACGACACGCCGACCGCCTGCCCCTTCGACACGATGAAGCCGAGCCCGCGCACGATTTCCATCGTCGCGAGCGTCGTGATCAGCGCGTTGATGCGCAGGTATGCGATCACCGCGCCGTTCACGAACCCGATCGCCGCACCCGCCGCGACCGCCGCGATGATCGCGACGAACGTGTTGTCGGTCGCGTTCAGCACCATCGCGCACAGCACGCCGGAGAACGCGACGGTCGAGCCGATCGACAGGTCGAAGTCGCGCGAGGCCAGACAGAACATCATCGTGCACGCGACCATCCCGATCTGCGAGATCGACAGCGCGAGGCCGAGCATGTTGTCGATCGAGAAGAAGTGATCGACCGTCAGCGACATCGTCAGGAACATCACCGCGAAGATCGCGATCAGGCTGTATTCGGTGAGGTGCTGCCACCACTTCTGGCGGTCGCTCTGCTGTGGAACCAGCGCGTCGGCCGACGGCTTCACGGCTGCGCTGGCGAGGTTTTCCCGGACTTGCATGGTTGTGTCTCCTGCTCCTGCATCGCGCGGCCCGCGCCGCGCGTGATCGATTCGAATATCCTGCATCGCCAGCGGCGACCTGACACCGCGTCAGGCCGCCTCGGCGACGCTCGTCTGCGGCAGCGCGAGGCTGAGCACCGCGTGCTCGTTCGCCTGCGCGCGCGCCAGCTCGCCCGCGATGCGGCCTTCGCGCATCACGACGATGCGGTCGGACACGCCGAGCACTTCCGGCAGTTCCGACGACACCATCACGATCGCGCAGCCGCGCTCCGCGAGCCGGTAGATCACGTCGTAGATCTCGTGCTTCGCGCCGACGTCGATCCCGCGCGTCGGCTCGTCGAGGATCACGACCTTCAGGTCGGGCTCCGCGAGCCAGCGCGACAGGATCGCCTTCTGCTGGTTGCCGCCCGACAGGAAGCGGATCTTCTGCCGGCGGTTCGGCGTCTTGATCTTCAGCCGCTGGATGAAGCGGTCGGCCGTCTCGATTTCGGTCTTGCGGTCGATGAAGAGCCCGGCGCGCAGCGAATGCCGGCGGCAGCTGATGTTGATGTTCTCCGCGACCGACGCCATCGCGATGATCCCTTCTTCCTTGCGGTCCTCCGGACACAGCACGATGCCGTGGCGGATCGCGTCGCCGGTGCGTTTCACGTCGATGCGCTTGCCGTCGAGCGTCAGCTCGCCCGCGCGCCGGCGGTCCGCGCCGTACACGAGCCGCATCAGTTCGCTGCGCCCCGCGCCGACCAGCCCGAAGAACCCGACGATCTCGCCCGCGCGCACCGAGAAGCTCGCCGGTTCGCGCAGCGCCGGGCCGTCGACGCCTTCGGCCGAAAACCGCACGTCGCCGAGCGCGCGCGGCGCGTAATGGTAGATGTCCGAAATCTCGCGCCCGACCATCTCGGCGACGAGCTGCTCGCGCGGCACGTCGGCGAGCGATTCGTGCGACGCGATCTTGCGCCCGTCGCGGAAGATCGTGCACGCATCGCACAGCCGGTAGATCTCGTCCATCCGGTGCGAGATGTAGATCAGCGCGCGACCCTGCGCACGCAGGTCGTCGACGAGCTTGAACAGCACCTCGGTCTCGCGATGCGACAGCGAGCTCGTCGGCTCGTCGAGCGCGATCACGCGCGCGTTGCGCATCAGCGCCTTGCAGATCTCGACCATCTGCCGCTGCGCGATCGACAGCCGCCCGAGCTTCGCGTCGGGATCGAGATCGACGCCCATCGCGGTGAGCCGCTCGCGCACATGGCGCTTCGCCTCGCCCTTCTTCACCCAGCCGAGCGCGTTCGGCAGGCGGCCGAGCAACAGGTTCTCCGCGACCGTCAGGTCGGGCACGTACTGCAGTTCCTGGTGAATCACTGCAATGCCGGCCGCGATCGACGCGGCCGCACTCGAGAAATGCACGGGCTGGCCGTCGACCAGCACGCTGCCCGCATCGGGCTGGTATTCGCCGCCGAGAATCTTCAGCAGCGTCGACTTGCCCGCGCCGTTCTCGCCCATCAGGCCATGCACCTCGCCCGCATGCACGTCGAACGAGATGCCGTCGAGTGCGCGCACGCCGGGAAATACCTTGCCGATATTGTCAAAACGCAGTGCCGCTGACACGTCGTCTCCCCACTTTGCAGATCCATCGATCGCCGGCTGCCGCATCGCCGCGGCAGCCGGCAAGCCGCTTACTTCGATGCGAGCCCCATCTCGTCGCGCACCTTCGACACGTTGTCGCGCGTCGCGAGCATGCCCGTCGTCAGCGTCAGCGCCGGCGGTGCCTTGCCCTGCGTGATCCACGCGTACATCAGGTCCGAGGTTTCCTCGCCGTGGCGCTTCGGGCTGATGATCACGGTGCCGTAGAAGCCCGTCGGCTGCGGCTTCTTGAATTCGCTGAGCGCCGAATCGGAACCGCCGATGCCGATGCCGATCATGTTGTCCGCCTTGAAGCCGCGCCCTTCGGCCGCTCGCACCGCGCCGAGCACGGCTTCGTCGTTCAGGCCGTAGGCGACCCAGTGCTTGAATTGCGGGTTCTTGGTGAGCGCGATGTTCGCCGCGTTGAACGCGTTCTCGGTGTCGGTCTTCGCCTGCGGCGCCGCGATCACGTTCGCCTTCGGGAAGCCGGCCGCCACCAGCGCGTCGGTCGCGCCGCTCGTGCGGTCGTGCGCGGTCGGCAGCTGCTCGTACGTGATGTCGATCGCGCCGACTTCCTTCATGTTCCAGCCGCGCTTCTTGATCTCGGCCGCGATGCCGTCGCCGACCTGCTTGCCGATGTTGTACGCGGAAATGCCCATGTGCGGCACCGACTCGATCGGCTTGCCCGCGCCGTCGACGAGGCGGTCGTCGACCGTCATCATCTTCAGGTTGTGCGACTTCGCCTTCGCGACGATGCCCGGCCCGAGCTTCACGTCGGGCGTGCAGATGATGAAGCCCTGCACCTTCTGCGCGGACAGGTTGTCGATCGCGCTCATCACCTTCTCGCCCGACGGCGCGCCGATCTTCACGAGCGTGAAGCCCTTGTCCTTCGCGGCCATCTCGGCGAATTTCCATTCGTCCTGGAACCACGGCTCTTCCGGCTGCTTCACCAGAAAGCCGATCTTGACCGGATCGGCCGCGTGCGCGACCGGACTGCCCATCACCACCGCCGCCGCGGCGGCCAGCGTTACGAACGTTCTGCGTTTCATCTCCAGTGTCTCCTTGTCTTCATCGAACGGGATGCAGCCGCTTGTTGGTTTCGACGCAGCGTGCGCGCGGCCGTCGCACGTGCGGTCTTTCGAATCGTTGCGTCAATCGTGGTACAGCGCCGCGCGTCCACCATCGACGGTGATGCACGCGGCATTGATGAACGGCGCCTCGTCGGACGCGAGGAACACGGCCGTCATCGCGACTTCCTCCGGTTTGCCGATCCGCTTCATCGGCTGCAGCGCGAGCGTCTCGGCGCGCGCGGCGGCCGGGTCGGCCTGCGCATCCCACCAGTCGCGCGTGAGCTGCGTCTCGATGTAGCCGGGCGCGATCGCGTTCATCCGCACGTTGCGCGCCGCGTATTCGATGCCGAGCGCGCGCGTGAGGCCCAGCACGCCGTGTTTCGCGACCGGGTACGGAAAGCAGCCGGGGATGATCCGGAACGCATGCGTCGACGCGATGTTCACGATGCTGCCGCGACCGCGTTCGACCATCCCGGGCAGCGCCGCGCGGCAGCCGTGCCACACGCCGTCGAGATCGACCGCGAAGCAGCGGCGCCAGTCGTCGTCCGTCATCGTCAGCGGATCGGCGAACACGTTGATGCCCGCGTTGTTCACCAGCACGTCGAGCGGGCCGAGCGCCGCTTCGGTCTGCGCGAACGCGTCGCGCACCGAGTCCTGCCGCGCGACGTCCGCATGCAGCGCGAGCACGCGCGCGCCGTCGATGCCGGCGGCGATCGCGGCCGCCGTGCGCTGCGCCTGCGGGAAGTCGAGGTCGACGAGCGCGACGGCCGCGCCCTCGCGCGCGAACGCCTGCGCGATCGCGGCGCCGATCCCGCGGCCCGCGCCCGTCACCACCGCGACCTTGCCCGCGAGCCGTCCCATCATGCGGCTCCGCCCAGCGCCGCGCGCAGGCCGGCCTGGAACGCGCGTGCATTCGCGAGGGTCGCGTCCGCCGACTGGCCGGGCCGGTACAGCGCCGAGCCGAGGCCGAAGCCGTTGGCACCGGCCGCGAGGAACGGCTGCATGTTGTCCGGCGTGATCCCGCCGACCGGAAGCAGCGGCACCGCGCGGTCGATCACCGCGCGCCACGCCTTGACGACGGACACGCCGAGCTGCTCGGCCGGGAACATCTTCAGCACGTCGGCGCCGTTCGCGAGCGCGGCGAACGCCTCGGTCGGCGTCGCGACGCCCGGTGCGCTCGCGAGCCCACGCTCGCGCGCGCGGCGGATCACGGCGGCGTCGCTGTGCGGCATCACGATCAGCGTGCCGCCGGCGTCCTGCACGCGGTCGACGAATTCGGCGCGCAGCACGGTGCCCGCGCCGACGATCATGTCGTCCGGCAACGCGCGGCGCAGCGCCGCGATGCTGTCGAACGGATCGGGCGAGTTCAGCGGCACCTCGACGATCCGCACGCCGGCTTCGTGCAGCGCAAGGCCGTGGTCGGCCGCTTCGGCGGGCGTGATGCCGCGCATGATCGCGATCAGCGGGCATGCGTCGAACGCCCGCATCAACGCGGGATGCGGCGTGTACGGCGCGGGCAAGGTCAGTTCGGACGACATCGATGGTTCCTCTTCAATCGGTTCATTGATCGGCGCAGACGGGCTCGCCGTCCGCGCGCACGAGTCCGGCACGCGATGCGATCCACCACAGGCCGCGCTCGGTCGCCTGCGCGACGACGCGCGCATGCAGGCAGCCGAACACGCGCAGCGCATCGACATAGCGCGCGCACAATCCGTCGTCGCCGATCAGCAGCAGCGGCTGGTTCGCGAGCGCGACGCCGCGCTCCGCGAGCATCGCGTCGAGCGCGCCGAGTTCGTGGCCGATCAGCAGGCCGGACAGGTAGTCGCCCTGTGCATCGGGCGCGAGCCGGTCGGTCAGGCCGAGCGTGCGTGTGCTGAAGATCGTCGCGAGCAGCCCCGCGCGCTGCGCGCCGCGGGCGACCGCGACGCCGCGCGCGAATGCCGCACGGTCGGGCGTCGGGCTCGCGCGCATCGTGCGGCCGAGGATCGTGTGGTCGCGCAGCGCCGCGAACAGCTCGCCCGTCATGAAGGTCTGGAAGCGCTCGATGAGCCCGTCCTTCACCCACGCCCACTTCGCATGCGTGCCCGGCAAGCCGATCAGTAGCCCTGAACGATCGGCATCAAGCAGAGAATCGTTAGCGAGTGCGCCGAATATCTGCGTTTCTTCGCCGCGCATCACGTCAGGCAATTCGCCCGTCGCGATCACGCCCGGCACGATCGACACCGCCGTGCCGCGCGCCGTCGTCACCGTGACGAGGCCCGCGACGAGCGCATCGGCGCCGGCCGGCACCGCCACATACGGCGCCTCGCGCCAGCCCTGCGCGCTGCCGACCATCCCGGCGGCCAGCACCGGCACGCCGGGCGCGCGGTCGAGCCAGTCGCCGCACGCTTCCTCGAACACGACGTCGAACGCACGCGCGCCGCCGGCCGGCACGTGCATCACGCCCGCCGCGCGGCTACGCGTGTCGAGCAGCGCGCCGTGCGCATCGAACAGATACGCGCGCAGCGACGTCGTGCCCCAGTCGAGCGCAATCAACGACGGGGCGGCGGAGTTGGCGTCCGGAGCGGTCCGGGTCGGATGGGTCATCGTTTGATCCTGCGGGTACCTTGCGGCGGGCTCCAGCCCAGTTCAGCGGAAATGGCTCGCGCTTCACGCTGCACGAGCGGAATCAGTTCATCCATCCGATCGTGCGGCATGTACGGAATCGTGCTCGCGACCGACACGGCCGCGACCACCGCGCCCGACGCGTCGCGGATCGGCGCGGCCACGCAGCGGATCGACGCCTCGTTTTCCTCGAGGTCGAACGTGTAGCCGCCGGCCGCGTAGTGCGCCATGCGCTGCAGGAACGCGCTCGTCTCGGGCCGGTTGTCCGGCTTGAAATTGACGCCGGCCAGCGCGCGGCGCGCCGCTTCGAACAGCGAGCGCCACACGTCCGGATCGAGGTCGAGCATCATCGCCTTGCCGATGCCGGTCGATGCGAGCGGCATCCGGTGGCCGACGCGCGAACGCATCTCGAGGCCGCGCGTGCCGGGAATCTTGTCGATGTACAGCACGTCGTCGCCGTCGCGCACGCCGAGGTGAATCGTGTCGAGCGTCGCTTCCGCGAGCGCTTCGAGGTGCGGCCGCGCGACCGCCGTGAGCGGCATCTGCTCGAGCGCGATCGTGCCGAGCTCGATCAGCTTCGGGCCGAGCAGGTAACCGCCCTGCACCTGTCGCAGGTAGCGCGCCTGCACGAGGCTGCTGACGAGACGGTGCGTCGTGCTGCGCGTCGTGCCGAGCGCGGCGCCGATCGCACGCATGTCGCGCGCGCCGTTCGCGATCGCTTCGAGGATCGCGAGGCCGCGCAACAGCGTCTGCGTGCCGGCCTGCTGCGCGGCGAGATCGAGCGGCGTGCTGGTCGCGCCGATGCTGTCGGTCAGCGGCGCATCGTCCGGCGTCGCACGCCGGGCGTCGAGAGCAAGGGATTCGGGCATCTTGGTCATGGAACGGGCTTTCAACGGAATCGGTGAAGCGGCGGTCGCGAAGCCGGAACGAGGTCGGGCGTCGCGGCAACGCGGCGGTCGATGCACCGAGGAAAGCGCCCGGCGAACTTCATGGAATGTGTCTCCGTGTGCGTCGGGCGCCGCGCGATGCGTGGGTCCGAAGCTGTCGATGTGCTTCGGATTGTAGGAGCGCACGCACTCGTCTCCAATATTTGAATGCGTTGTCCAGATAATGAGAAAGGCCGGCGGTGGCAACGAAATGGCCGCGCCACGTGCACGGGGGCGGAACCCGACGCGTCGCGGGTTCCGCCCCCGTTATCCACGCGCGCCGCGCTTACTGCTGGTTCGTGCTGCGCGCCTGCATGTAGCGCTGCACGTCGGAGAACGACACGCGGCCGCTGCCGCTCGCGTCGATCTGCCGGAAGTGGTTCGCGACGTAGCCGAGGCCGGCCGCGCGCGCCTGCGCTTCGGTGATCGAACCGGTGTTCTGCGTATCGGCCGCGCCGAACTGCCGCGCGAGCTTGCGCACCACCTGCGCGTGCAGCGCGGCACCCGTCGTCTGCGTGCCGGCGGTCGGCTTGCGCGCGGCCGGCGGCACGTACGGATCGCCGAGCTGCGCCTGGCGCGCGCGCGCCGGGGTGGCGGCGTCGCTCGCCTGCGCGAACGCGGATGCGGATGTTGCAGCGCCGGCGCATGCAAGCGCCGCGGCAACGACGATGAAACGTTTCTTCATGTCAGGCTCCAGTCTGGAATGAGGTCGTCGACGGCCGGCGAACGGCGCGGCCACGCGCGCGTCGCCAGGCCCGCCCATCGCATCAATGCGCGGCCGCGTTGTAGAAGGTCACGAGGTCGGCCTTCTCCTGCGGACGCGACGTATCGTCGAGATAGACCATGTGTCCACCCTGATAGTCCTTGATCGTCAGGTTCGGTTGCGAGCCGAGCCGCGCGAGGTCCAGCTCGGTCTGGTAGAACGGCGTCGCGATGTCGTGATACCCGTTCAGCGACAGCACCTTCAGCGACGGATTGAGCGTCAGCGCCGCGGCGAGATCGGGGATCGTGTCGGGCATCGCGAGGCCGTCGTGCGACCAGTCCCACGTGTTGATCGCGTTGCTGCTCAGCGAATACGCGGACTGCGCGCTGTACTTCAGCACGTTCGGCAGGTAGCTGCCGATCGTGTCGGTGAACGGCTTCGTGATGAACGTGCTCGACGGGTCGCCGTCGGCCGCGAGCGGGCTCGACGACGGCACGTTCACGCGTGCGTCATAGCGACCGATCAGCGTGCCCGGGATCAGCGCCACCTGGAAGCTGTTGTCGAAGAACGTCGGGACCACGTTGAAGTCCGCATTCCACAGCGACTGCTTCACGCCGGTCGAATTCACCATCGTCGTGACGAGCGTCGACGGGGGCGGCGTGTGGCTCGCGAGATACGCGTTCACGGCAGGCGCGTAGCTGCCGGCCGTCAGCAGGCGCATCTGGTCCGCATACTGCGGCAGGCTCGACGGGTTCGGATTGTCGAGCTGGTAGTACGCGCCGACGGTGCCGTAGGACGGCACGAAGCCCGCGCAGCTCACCGGGCTCGACCCGTTGTTCGAGTTGCCGATGTAGTCGCTCGCCATGTCGCAGTTCGCGTTGTAGTTCAGGATCGACGACTGCAGCACGATGCCGGCGAGCTTCACGCCAGCCGTTTCGAGCAGGTTCGCGAGCACGTCGGTGCGCGGCGTGCCATACGATTCGCCGAACAGGTATTTCGGGGAATCGTTGCGCTGGTTCACGGCGAGGTAGCGCATCACGAAATCGCGAAACGCGCCGCCGTCCTGGTCGACACCCCAGAACGTCTGGTTCGTGTTCGGCGCGATCGCTTCCGAGAAGCCGGTGCCGATCGCATCGACGAACACGAGGTCGGTCGTATCGAGCAGGCTTTCCGCGTTGTCGACGAACGGGAACGTCGAGGTGTTCGCGTTCGGATCGCCCGTCTGGATCCGTTTCGGACCGAACGAGCCGAGATGCAGCCACACCGATGCGGAACCGGGGCCGCCGTTGTACAGGAACGTGACGGGCCGCTTCGCGGCGGGCTGGTTGTCGGCGGTGTATGCGATGTAGAAGAACGATGCCTCGGGTGCGCCCGTCTGCGGATTGCGCGAGACGAGGTGGCCGGCGGTGGCCGTGTAGCGGATCGTCTGGCCGCTCAGCGTGATCTGGTGATGGGTGACGGCGGCCTTCTCGACCGCGGCGGACGCATCGAGCGACGCGGTCGCGCTCGACGAATAACTATTGGGATCGTTGTACGGCCTGTCCACCTGAGCGGCGGGATCGGCTGAGTTGGCGGCACCTGTTGCGGCGGACGACGTCACGTCGTCGTTGCAGGCCGTCAGAATCAGCGAAGAGAACACAACTCCCAACAACAGCTTCGCTTTGCTCGCTGGCATCGTTGCTTTCCTTCTCTCGAATGTTTTTTATGTCGAGCAGCCGGGTACGCCGCCCCCCGCCTCGATTGCGGCCGATAAGCCGAGGCGCTGGCCAATATACGCGAGCGGGTCGGCTTTGAAAAATTTGGAAATATTCGAGCGAAGGTCGGTGCGGCGCACACCTTTCAGGAATGCTTCGATTCGCACACCATCGTTTTTCAGCCGGCTTTCAGCGCATGGCGCGTGACCGTTGAAACGGAGAAACCGAGGGGATTTCGTGCCATATCGGCAAACAAAACCGCGCGGCTGCGGGGATTGCTCAGTAAAGCGAAATAGATGATTTCGTCTAAACAATGCGACCCGAAATCCGGGCGATACCCATGCGCTGCAGCGCACCAATCGCGCGCCGGCGACGGAACGGACAATGCAACGGCGCGAGCGCGCCGCTCACTGCCTCACTGCGATTGCGGAAGCTCGGCCGCGCCCATCCGGCGGGCAATGACGGCCGCGCGCTGCGCCTGGTAGGCCGAGCCGCGGTGCGCGTCGAACCAGCGCGGCTTCGGCAGCATCACCGCGAGGCGCGCCGATTGCCACGCGCCGAGCCGGCTCGCGGGAATCCGGTAGTAATAGCGTGCGGCGGCCTCGGCGCCGTACACGCCGCGGCCCCATTCGACCGAATTCAGGTAGATCTCGAAGATCCGCTCCTTGTCGAGCACCGTCTCGAGCATCCACGTGATGATCAGCTCCTGCCCCTTGCGGATGTAGCTTTTCTCGCGCGACAGGAACAGGTTGCGCGCGAGCTGCTGCGTGATCGTCGAGCCGCCCGCGACGATCCGGCCGCGTGCCTTGTTCTTCTCCCATGCCTGCAGGATCGCGTCGACGTCGTAGCCGTTGTTGGTCGCGAAGGTCGAATCCTCCGACGCGATCAGCGCGCGCTTCAGGTTGCGCGAGATCTGGTCGTACGGCACCCACTGGTGCTGGACCTGCGCGGGCGGCTTGTCGCGCGACAGCCACCACGCGTCGGTACGCATGAACGCGGTCGAACCCGGGTTGATGAACGACCACAGCGCGATCTGCACGAGATAGAACAGCTGCGTCGCGAGCCACGCGCCCGCGAGCACCGAACCCGCGTAGACGACCCAGCGGGTCGGGCTGACCGTGCGCGTGCGCCGCATGCCGCTTACCGCCGCCACCTGCCGCGCTCCGCTCAGGCCGCCGCGAGCGCCTGGCGCAGCGCGGCCAGCACGGGCGCGCCGTCCGGCCGCACGCCGCGCCAGATGAAGAATGATTCGGCCGCCTGCTCGACCAGCATGCCGAGACCGTCGGCCGTGCGCGCGCCGAGCGACGCCGCATGCTGCATGAACACCGTCGGCTGCGCGCCGTACATCATGTCGTAGGCCAGCGTGCCCGCGCCGAACGCGGCGGCGTCGCACTCCGGCAGCGCCGCATCGAGACTGCCGGCCGTCGCGTTGACGATCACATCGTACGGTTCGGCACGGACGGTGTCCGGGCCGCCGCCCGCCAGCACGCAGCCCGCATCGTGCGCGGCCTGCGTGAACTGGCCGACGAGCGTCTCGGCCTTGCTCGCGGTGCGGTTCACGATCGTGATCGACAGCGGTGCGCGCTCGAGCATCGGCAGCACGACACCGCGGGCGGCGCCGCCCGCGCCGAGCAGCAGGATGCGCGCGCCTGCGAGCGACACGCCGAGATTCGATTCGATGTCGCGCACGAGGCCGACACCGTCGGTGTTGTCGCCGTAAATGCTGCCGTCGGCGTCGATACGCAGCGTGTTCACCGCGCCGGCCGCCGCCGCGCGCGGCGACAGCGTGTCGGCAAGCGCATGCGCATCGAGCTTGAACGGCACGGTGACGTTCGCGCCGCGCCCGCCTTCGGCGACGAACGCGCGCACGGCGGCCTCGAAGCCGTCCACCGGCGCGAGCCGGTGCTCATAAGTGATCGCTTCGCCCGTCTGCGCCGCGAACTGCGCGTGGATGAACGGCGACTTGCTGTGCGCCACCGGGTTGCCGAACACCACGTAGCGGTCGGGGCCGCTCGTCGGCGCGATCGCAGTCATGATGCGCGGCCCTCTTCGCTTACCTGGCCGTTGCCGGTCGCGGCATCGCCGCCTTCGGCCGCCGCGCCGTCCGATTCGGCCAGCGCTTCGGCCTCGGTTTGCGCCGACGCGTCTTCCGCATCGACCAGCGTGTCGTCGCCGCCTTCGGTTTCGTCTTCGTCCTCGGCCGCCTCGCCGGTCGTCACGGTCGGCGCGTCGAGCACGTTCAGGAGCCGCACCGACGCCTCGATCGTCAGCTCGTCGAGCGACATCACGTCGAGCAGCACGCGCGTGCCGCGCGCATGCACGCCGAGCCCCGGCACGTGCAGCAGCAGCGGAATTTCCTCGAGACGCACGAGATCGCCTTTCACGACGCTCGCGACGACCTGCTTCTTCTGCTCCTGCGCAAGCCAGCGCAGGCACCAGAAGTATTCCATCCGGCGCTGGTAGTCGGCGTACGCGGTATAGGTGTCGTCGAAGCCCTGCACGACCGCGTACAGGTCGGCGTCCTTCGGCTTGAACGGCGCGGCGAGCTTCGCGGTGACGCCGTGCTGCACGCACGCGAGCAGCTGCCACTGGTTCACGAGGTCGACGTAGCGGCGCAGCGGCGACGTGCTCCACGCGTACTGCGCGACGCCGAGGCCTTCGTGCGGCGCGGCCGTCGTCTGCATCCGCGTGCGCTTTGGGCCCGGCGCGCCGAAGCCGCGCTGCGAGCGGTAGATGCCCGGCACCGTGTGATCGTGCAGGAACGCGCCCCACGTCGAGTTCGCGAGGATCGCGAGCTCCGACACGATCAGGTCGAGCGGCGACCCGCGGCGACGCGGCGTGATCGTCACGTGCTCGCCTTCGACGTAGAAGTTGTAGTCGGTGTTGCGCTGCACCTCGCGCTTCAGGCCATAGCCCGCGCGCGCGACCTGGCGCTTCTCGAACAGCGCCTGCGCGAGCGGCCACAGCACGGCGATGTCGTCCTTGTGCGGGTAGTCGCCGGTGCCGGCCGCGAGCGTCTCTTCGTTGACGAGCTCGTCGAGCGTGTTGTGGCGCAGGTTGCTCTTCACGAACACGAGCTCGGCGCGCGTCTCGTTCGCGACGATGTCCTGCGTCTCACGGTTGACGATGATGTACAGCGACAGCGCCGGGCGGTAGTCGCCCTCCTTCAGCGTGAACACGTCGACGACGTCGTCCGGCAGCATCGTGATCTTGTCGCCCGGCATGTAGACGGTCGACAGGCGCGTACGCGCGATCGCATCGACCGCGTCGCCGCGCACGATGCCGAGCGCCGGCGCCGCGATGTGCACGCCGATCCGCACGCGACCGTCGGCGAGGTGCTCGACCGAGAACGCGTCGTCGATTTCGGTCGTCGTGACGTCGTCGATCGAGAACGCCTCGACGTCCGCGCGCGGCAGGTCGTCCGGCAGCGGGCCGACCGTGACGGGCGGAAAGCCCGTGCCGTGCGGGAAGAATTCCGCGAGGAAGCGCGCCTCGTGCAGCGCACGCGCCGACGCGACGCCGCCGCAGTCGAGCATCAGCCGCGCCGGCGACACGCCGCGCGCGCCGGCCGCCGCCTCGAGCGCCTTGTATTCGATCGAATTCTTGTCCGGCCGCGTCAGCAGCCCGAGCACCTTGCCCGCGAACGCCTCCGGCAGCTTGCCGGCCTTCAGCTCCTCTTCATACTGGACCTGGACGAGCGCCTGCTGGCGCTTGCGCTCGAGCGACGCGAGCGCCATCTTGAGCTGGTCTTCCGGCGCGCGCTGGTACTGGCCGCGCCCCTTGCGGCGGAAGTAGACGGGCGAGCCGTGCAGCCGCAGCACCAGCGCCGCGCGCTCGACCGCGCCGTAGGTCGCGCCGAAGTATTCCGCGGCCAGCGCCGTGTAGGTGAATTCTTCCGCCGGCGCGCATTCCCACAGGAAATCCAGGTCGATCTGCTGCGCGGCCGTGTCGGCTTCCTGCATCAGTTCGCTCGCGGCCGGCTTCTCGAATTCGATCAGCACGTCTTTCGCGCGCACCTTCGCCCGCCGCCCGCCGGGCAACTCGACCTGAAACGCGTCGCCCTGGCGCGACAGCACGCTGCCCGCCTTGAAACTGCCCGATTCCTCGAAGAAAACGTTCACTCAGTACTCTCGTTCAGACTGCCGGGCGCCGCATTGGCGGCGCCGCATGATGATGGGAATTCGATCGGCATGACGCCGGGCTCATGACGTCGTGTCGTCGCAAAAAGCGAGAACGTCGTCGACATAGTCGGCAAATTCGCTGATTCCGTGATCGCTGCCTTCGATCACGCGCGTTTTCGCGCCCGGGTAGTGGGCGAGCATCTCGCGGTAGTCCAGCACTTCGTCGCCCGTCGCCGCGAACAGATAGTAGCGCTCGGGACGCGAAATCGCCGGCACGCGCAGCGCATCGAGCTCCTGCAGGTGACGGCGTTCGACGACGATCGAGCCGCCGCCGTGCCACAACGGCTGTTCGCCCAGATACTGTTCGAGATCGCGTTGCGGCACGATCGCCGGATTCAGCAGCACCGCCTTCCAGCCGTGCTTTTCCGCCAGCCAGGTCGCGTAGTAGCCGCCGAGCGAGCTGCCGATCACCGTCACGTCGCGCGCCCCGGCCACCTCGGCTTCCGCCACGGCGATCGCATCGAGCGGCGACACCGACAGCGACGGGCAGCGCCACTCGTGCGTGCGGCCGAGCTCGGCCATGCGCGCGGCGAGCAGCCGCGACTTCTGCGACTCCGGCGACGACCGGAACCCGTGCAGGTACAGGATCACGCGCGGCTCCCGAGCGCGTCGAGCAGCCTCTGATGCACGCCGCCGAAGCCGCCGTTGCTCATCACCAGCACGTGGTCGCCCGGACGCGCGGCCTCGACGACCGACTTCACCAGCAGATGGAGATCGTCGAACGCACGGGCCTTGTCGCCGAGCGGCGCGAGCGCGTCGGCGAGGTTCCAGCCGAGCACGTCGCGCCCGGCGGGCGCGCCATAGCCGAACACGAGATCGGCGTCCGCGAGGCTGGCCGGCAGTTGCGCCTTCATCACGCCGAGCTTCATCGTGTTCGAGCGCGGCTCGAGCACCGCGAGAATGCGGGAATTTTGACGGCCGATGCGCGCACGAAGGCCGGCGATCGTGGTTTCGATCGCGGTCGGATGGTGCGCGAAGTCGTCGTACACGGTCACGCCGTCGATGCTGCCGCGCACTTCCATGCGCCGCTTCACGTTGCGGAACGATGCGAGCGATTCGGCGGCCTGCGCGGGCGGCACGCCGACGTGGCGCGCGGCGGCGATCGCGGCGAGCGCGTTCATCCGGTTGTGGTCGCCCTGCACCTGCCACGCGACTTCACCGACGCGCTCCGACTGCGAATACACCGCGAACCGTTCGTCGACCGGCACGCCGTCCTCGGCGGGCAGCGCCTGCCAGCCGCCGTCGACGCCAAAGCGCTCGACCTCGCTCCAGCAGCCGCGCGCGAGCACGCGCTCCAGCGCGTCGGAACGGCCGTTGGTCACGAGCCGGCCGACACCCGGCACGGTACGCACGAGATGATGGAATTGCGTTTCGATCGCGGCGAGATCCGGGAAGATGTCCGCGTGATCGAATTCGAGATTGTTGAGCACCGCGGTGCGCGGCCGGTAGTGGACGAACTTCGAGCGCTTGTCGAAGAACGCCGTATCGTATTCGTCGGCCTCGATCACGAAGAAGCTCGAATCGGTCAGCCGCGCCGACACGCCGAAGTTCAGCGGCACGCCGCCGATCAGGAAGCCCGGGTTCAGGCCGGCATCTTCCAGCAGCCACGCGAGCATCGACGACGTGGTCGTCTTGCCGTGCGTGCCCGCGACCGCCAGCACCCACTTGCCGGCCAGCACGTGCTCGCCGAGCCATTGCGGGCCGGACACGTAAGGCAGGCCGCGATCGAGGATCGCCTCCATCAGCGGGTTGCCGCGCGTGACGACGTTGCCGATCACGAACAGGTCGGGCTTCAGGTCGATCTGCTCGGCGCCGTAGCCCTCGATCAGCGTGATGCCCTGCGCCTCGAGCTGCGTGCTCATCGGCGGATAGACGCCCGCGTCGCAACCCGTCACCGTGTGGCCCGCCTCGCGCGCGAGCACGGCAAGACCGCCCATGAAGGTGCCGCAGATGCCAAGAATGTGGATGTGCATAGATGAATGCTTTCGCGCCGCCGGGCGCCGTCGATTCGGAAAGGAAGGTCTGCGGCACGCCGGACAGGCCGCCCGGCCAACGACTTTCGCCGCGACACAAAGACCGCCATTGTAACTGACGCCCCGCCGTGACCGGCGGCCCGAACGAGGATCGCGGACGCCGCCCGGCACGCACCGGCACCACGTTCGGGCGCGACGGCGATCGAGTATGATTGCCGGATCATGTCTCGCAAACCCCTTGTCGACCCGCGGCGCGCCCGCGAGGAAATCGCCCAGTCCGCCGCCCGCCTGATCGCGGAGGACGGCCTCGATTACGCCAGCGCGAAGCGCAAGGCCGCGCGCCAGCTGTTCGGCGATGCGCGCGTTGCCGGCGAATGGCTGCCCGATAACGACCTGATCGAAGAAGAACTGCGCGAGTATCTCGCCCTGTTCCAGAGCGACACGCAGCCGGACGAACTGCGCCGCCTGCGCGAGCTCGCGCTCGAGTGGATGCGCCGGCTCGCCGAGTTCAATCCGTATGTGACGGGCGCGGTGCTGCACGGCACCGCGAACGAGCATTCGGACATCCATTTGCAGATATTCACCGACAACCCGAAGGACGTTGCGATCTACCTGCTGAACCAGAACGTTCAGTACGACGTATCCGAGACGCGACATTTCGCCGGCCGCGCCGACGTCGAGACGCTCAGTTTCCTGTGGCGCCCGCGGCGCGACGTGGACGCGATCGGCATTCACGTCGCGCTCTACGCGAGCGACGACCTGCGCGGTGCGGTCAAGGCCGACGCGCGCGGCCGCGTCGCGCGCGCGGACGCCACCGCATTGCGCGCGCTGCTCGAGGCCAGCAACGCTCCTTCCGAACCGGAATGATTCAACGATGATGACGAAACGCATGTTGGCGCTCGCGGTGGTCGCGGCCGCCGCCGTCGCCGGCGGGCTCGCCGCCGGCCATTGGTTCCGCGGCGGCAGCGCCGATGACGGCGTCGCCGTCGCGGCGCCCGCCGCGCAGGGCAACCCGGTCGACCAGCTGTGGGCCGCGTCGCTGACCGGCGTCGACGGCAAGCCGGCGTCGCTCGCCTCCTTCAAGGGCCAGAAGGTCGTGGTCAATTTCTGGGCGTCGTGGTGCGGCCCGTGCGTGGAGGAGATGCCGGAACTCGTCGCGCTGTCGCATCAATACAAGCAGAAAGGCGTCCGCTTCATCGGGATCGGCGTCGATTCCGACCAGAACGTGAAGAACTTTCTCCAGAAGGTGAAGGTCGACTATCCGGTTTTCGTCAGCGGTTATGCGGGTGCCGATCTGGCCCGCAATTTCGGAAATACGGCCGGCGCGCTGCCGTTTACGGTCGTCATCGACGAAACCGGCAAGATTCGCGAGACAAAATTAGGACAAATCCAGCCGGCCGAGCTGAGAAAGACCCTCGACGCGCTGTGATCGTCCTGAACGGCCGCCCGCACGTTGGCGGCGATTTGTGCGTCGATCGCCGCAATTTCACGGAAATTCGCCGATACTTTGTGGTCCTGCCGGTAATTCTTGCAGGTCCGGCGCGCTCGGCCGTTCGGCAAAACTAGACAAATTTCTCTAAATAGCGCTAAAGTTCGCGCAATTCCGCAGAAATAGAAGCGACCATGACACGATTGCTGGTGCTGCACGGCCCCAACCTGAACCTTCTCGGCACCCGGGAACCGGAGGTGTACGGCCGCGTCACGCTCGCGCAGATCGATCAGGCGCTTGCCGCGCGGGCGCAGGAAGCCGGCGCCGAGCTGTCGTCGTTCCAGAGCAACCATGAAGGCGCGCTCGTCGACCGCATCCAGGCCGCGCGGGAGGAACAGACCGATTTCATCCTGATCAATCCCGCCGCGTATACGCACACCAGCGTCGCGATCCGGGACGCGATCGCCGGCGTAGGCATCCCGTTCGTCGAGATTCACCTGTCGAACGTGCACCGCCGCGAAGCGTTCAGGCATCACTCCTACTTTTCCGACCAGGCCGAAGGCGTCATCTGCGGGCTCGGCTGGAAAGGTTATCTGTACGCGCTCGAGTACGCGCTGGATAAGCTGCAAGGCGCGTCGCGCGGCTGATTTCGCGATCTAGATTCAGCGCCGGCCCCTAACCGGCGCTTTCACGTATTGAAAGGGGAATTCCCGATGGATCTTCGTAAGCTGAAAACTCTGATCGACCTCGTTTCCGAATCCGGCATCTCCGAGCTGGAAGTCACGGAAGGTGAAGGCAAGGTGCGCATCGTCAAGAACGCGCCGCCGGTCTACGTGCAGCAGACGGCTGGGTTTGCCCCGCAGGTCAGCGCGCCCGCTCCGTCGGCCGCGCTGCCGACCGACGGCGCCGCCGCGCCGGCCGCAGGCGCGGCAGCCGCACCGGCCGTCCCGCAGGGCCACGTCGTGACGTCGCCGATGGTCGGCACGTTCTATCGCGCGCCGTCGCCGGGCGCCGACCCGTTCGTCCAGGTGGGCGACACGGTCAAGGAAGGCCAGACGATCTGCATCATCGAAGCGATGAAGCTGCTCAACGAGATCGAGTCGGACAAGGCCGGCGTCGTCAAGGAAATCCTCGTCGAGAACGGCCAGGCCGTCGAATACGGCCAGCCGCTTTTCGTGATCGGCTAACTCCGCCGCGCGGCCCTGCCGGCCGCGCGCCGCCGATGCTCGCCAGGCGCCGTTCGCGCGCCCCTCGAAGAGACGAATACTCGCTATGTTTGAAAAAATCCTCATTGCCAACCGCGGTGAAATCGCGCTGCGCATCCAGCGCGCGTGCCGCGAACTCGGCGTCAAGACGGTGGTTGTCTACTCGGAAGCCGACAAGGAAGCCAAGTACGTGCGCCTCGCGGACGAAGCCGTCTGTATCGGTCCCGCCCCGTCGAACCTGAGCTACCTGAACATGCCCGCGCTGATCAGCGCCGCGGAAGTCACCGATGCCGAAGCGATTCACCCCGGCTACGGCTTCCTGTCGGAGAACGCCGATTTCGCGGAGCGCGTCGAGCAGTCGGGCTTCACGTTCATCGGGCCGCGCCCGGAAACGATCCGCATGATGGGTGACAAGGTCACCGCGAAGCAGACGATGATCAAGACCGGCGTGCCGTGCGTGCCGGGCTCGGAAGGCGCGTTGCCGGACGATCCGAAGGAGATCGTCAAGATTGCGCGCACGATCGGCTATCCGGTCATCATCAAGGCGGCGGGCGGCGGCGGCGGGCGCGGAATGCGCGTCGTGCACACCGAGGCCGCGCTCGTCAACGCGGTCAACATGACCCGCGAGGAAGCCGGCCGTGCGTTCGGCAACCCGCAGGTGTACATGGAGAAGTTCCTCGAGAACCCGCGCCACATCGAAATCCAGGTGCTGTCGGACGCGCACAAGAACGCGATCTGGCTCGGCGAGCGCGACTGCTCGATGCAGCGCCGTCACCAGAAGGTGATCGAGGAAGCGCCGGCGCCCGGCATTCCGCGCCGCCTGATCGAGCGCATCGGCGACCGCTGCGCGGACGCGTGCAAGAAGATGGGCTACCTCGGCGCGGGCACGTTCGAATTCCTGTACGAGAACAACGAGTTCTACTTCATCGAGATGAACACGCGCGTGCAGGTCGAGCACCCGGTGTCCGAGATGATCACGGGCGTCGACATCGTGCAGGAACAGATCCGCATCGCGGCCGGCGAGAAGATCGCGCTGCGCCAGCGCGACATCCAGTTCCGCGGACATGCGATCGAATGCCGGATCAACGCGGAAGATCCGTTCAAGTTCACGCCGTCGCCGGGCCGGATCACGTCGTGGCATACGCCGGGCGGCCCCGGCGTGCGCGTCGACTCGCATGCATACAATGGCTATTTCGTGCCGCCGAACTATGATTCGATGATCGGCAAGCTGATCACCTACGGCGCGACACGCGACCAGGCGATCCGCCGGATGCGCATCGCGCTGTCGGAAATGGTCGTCGAAGGCATCCACACGAACATCCCGCTGCACCGCGAGCTGATGATCGACTCGAAGTTCGTCGAAGGCGGCACCAGCATCCACTACCTCGAACACCGGCTCGCCCAGAAGCAGCAGGTCGCACCGGAAGAAGCGTAAGCATGAGCTATCGCGAACTCGTCGTCGAACTGGCCCGTGAGCATGCGGAGGCGCTGTCCGACGCGCTGCTCGAACTCGGCGCGCTGTCGGTGTCCGTCGAAGACGCCGACGCCGACACGCCCGACGAACAGCCGCTCTTCGGCGAGCCCGGCCTGGTTCCCGATCGCACCGCGTGGCAGCACTCGCGCGTGATCGCGCTGCTGTCGCCCGATCACGAGCCGGCCGTGCTGCTCGCGGCGGCCGTGAACGACATCGGCGTGGCCGAAACCCCGAAGTTCGACGTACGCGAAGTCGAGGAACAGGACTGGGTGCGGCTCACGCAGTCGCAATTCGAGCCGATTCCGATCGGCGAGCGGATCTGGGTCGTGCCGTCGTGGCACGACGCGCCCGACCCCGACGCGTTGATCCTCGAACTCGACCCCGGTCTCGCGTTCGGCACCGGCAGCCATCCGACTACGCGCCTGTGCATGGAATGGCTCGAACAGTCGGTGAAACCCGGCCAGTCGGTGCTCGACTACGGCTGCGGCTCGGGCATTCTCGCGATCCTCGCGCGCAAATGCGGGGCGAACCCCGTGGTCGGCATCGACATCGATCCGCAGGCGGTCGAGTCGGCGCGGCAGAACAGCGAACGCAACCACGCGGAAGTCACGTACGGGCTGCCCGACGCGTGCCCGGCCGGCGAATTCGACATCGTCGTCGCGAACATCCTGTCGAACCCGCTGAAGCTGATGGCGTCGATGCTCGCGTCGAAGGTGAAACCGGGCGGGCGCATCGCGCTGTCGGGCGTGCTCGCGCGCCAGGCGGACGAAGTCGCGGCCGTCTATGCGCGCTACGTCGACATCTCGGTCTGGCGCGAACACGAAGGTTGGGTATGCCTCGCCGGAACCCGGCGCGAAAGCCATTAGAATAGCGCTGTCCTTCACTCTGGCCAGCAGGCCGCCCGGCTCGACATGCTTCTTGCGACGCGCTGCCCTCATTGCGAAACCGTCTTCCGGCTGCAGCAGGAACAGCTCTCGCTGCATGACGGGCTCGTGCGCTGCGGACACTGCCAGCAGGTCTTCAACGCCTCGCAATCACTCGTACCCGATCCGGCGCGGCAGCCCGACCCGGCGCTGACCGAAGCGGCACCGGCCGGGCCGGACGCCGCGCCCGCGCGGCTCTTCGGCACCGCCCCCCCGGTCGAGCCGGCGTCCGGTATCGACTACAAGCCCGAAGGCTGGGACATGTGGGCGCCGTGGCTCGATGCCGGCGTCGATCCATCGTTGCAGCACACGGTGCAGACCGTGCGCGCCGAGCCACTGGTGCCGCTCGCGCTGCCGGCCATGGAAGCCGGTGTCGTGCGCCTTTCCGGCACGCCCGCACCGATTGCCTCCGCCCCTGCCGAGCTGCACGCCGCGCACACGCAAGCGGCCGAGCCGGACGCGACGCTGCACGAAACCGACGCGTCGGGCACGTCGTTCGCCGCGTCCGCTGCCGAGCCCGACCTGCGCGAACCGCGCTTCGTCGCGCACACGCCGTCGGTCGAACCCGCCGCAGCGGAGCCCGCCGAACCGGTGGGCAATGCGCGCTTCGCAGTGCCGGACGACGAGCACGCACCGCGCGAACCGCGCTTCGCGTTCAGGCCGGCGCAAGCCGTATCCGAACCCGAATCCGGACCCGACATCCACGCCGACGAACGCGCGCCCGCACCGACCGCGGCCGCCAGCGAACCGGCCGCCGAACCGGACATCCACCCCGCAGCTCAACCGGCCGCCCAACCGGCCCTCCCCTTCCCCGCCGCCCTGACCGACGACGACCGCCCACATTTCGCCGTGACGCGCGAGACGCGCGAGACGGGCGCGCCGCAGCGACGCGGGATGCTCGGCGGCTTTTTCGGCGGCCTCGTCGCCGCGGCGCTCGCGGTGCTGCTCGTCGCGCAGCTCGCATGGTGGCAGCGCGAAACCGTGATGATCTACTGGCCCGCCACGCAGGGCTGGTTCCGGCAGGCGTGCGCGCCGCTCGGCTGCAGGCTCACGCCGCCGCGCGCGATCGACGGCCTGCGGCTCGACGCGACCGACCTGCGCCAGATCGACGGCCCGCGCACGCTCGAGCTGAAGGTGCCGCTGACGAACCGCTACCGCGTCGCGCTCGCCTATCCGTCGCTCGAGCTGACGCTGCTCGACGACACGAATCACGTGACCGTGCGCCGCGTGCTCGCGCCGCGAGACTACGTGCGTCCGGGCACGCCGATCGACGCCGGGCTGCCGCCCGGCTCGACGCAGACGATGGTCGTCCGTCTCGACACGAACGGCACGCCCGCCTCGAATTTCCGCGTCCAGATCTTCTATCCGTGACGCCCCGCGGCGCGCGCATGCGCGCCGTCTCAACCCGCGCGCCGCAGCGGCGCGCTATTTCGGAGCACGAACATGAGCAAAGTTACGCTGGGTGGCAACCCGATCGATCTCGCCGGCACGTTCCCGGCCGTCGGCTCGCAAGCCCCCGACTTCAAGCTGGTCGGCAAGGACCTCGCCGATCTGTCGCTCGCCAGCTTCGCCGGCAAGCGCAAGGTGCTGAACATCGTCCCGAGCCTCGACACGCCGACCTGCGCGACGTCGACCCGCAAGTTCAACGAAGCCGCGTCGTCGCTCGACAACACGGTCGTGGTCGTCGTGTCGGGCGACCTGCCGTTCGCCGCCACGCGCTTCTGCACGACCGAAGGCCTCGCGAACGTCGTGACGGCTTCGACGTTCCGCGGCGGCCGCGCCTTCGCGAACGCCTACGGCGTCGACGTGACGAGCGGCCCGCTGAACGGCCTGACGGCCCGCGCGGTCGTCGTGCTCGACGCGCAGGACAAGGTGATTCACGCGCAACTCGTCGACGAGATCAAGGACGAGCCGAACTACGACGCAGCGCTCGCCGCACTGAAGTAATCCGCTGCCACCCCCCTGCCGCGCGAAGCCGGACGGCCTGCGCGCCGGTCGGGTGGCCGCTCCCCTTTGCTCTCTACAGGAACGCACGCCTTGACTACGCTGATTTGCGGCTCGCTCGCCTACGACAACATCATGACCTTCGAAGGCCGGTTTCGCGAGCACATCCTGCCCGACCAGGTTCACCTTCTGAACGTGAGCTTCCTCGTGCCGACGATGCGTCGCGAATTCGGCGGTTGCGCGGGGAACATCGCCTACGCGCTGCACATGCTCGGCGGCGACGCGCGCATCATGGCGACGGTCGGCGCGAACGACGCCGATCGCTATCTCGAGCGTCTCGACAGCCTCGGCCTGTCGAAGGCCAGCGTGCGCGTGGTGCCCGAAACGCACACCGCGCAGGCAATGATCACGACCGATCTCGACAACAACCAGATCACCGCATTCCACCCGGGCGCGATGATGGTGTCGCACCTGAACCGCGCGGACGAAGTGGCGGGCGTGAAGCTCGGCATCGTCGCGCCGGACGGCTTCGACGGGATGGTCCAGCACGCCGAGCAGTTCGCGAAGGCCGGCGTCCCGTTCGTCTTCGATCCGGGCCAGGGCCTGCCGCTGTTCGACGGTGCGACGCTGCGCCGCATCATTGAACTCGCGACCTTTGTCGCGGTCAACGACTACGAGGGCAAGCTCGTCAGCGACAAGACGGGCTGGTCCGAACAGGACATCGCCAGCCGGGTTCAGGCGCTGATCATCACGCGCGGCGAGCACGGCTCGACCATTCTTCACAAAAACGGCGAAGAACAGATTCCGGTCGTGCAAGCAGAACGTGTCGTGGATCCGACCGGCTGCGGCGACGCCTTCCGGGGCGGCCTGCTGTACGGCATCGAGAACGGCCTCGACTGGGCAACCACGGGCCGTCTCGCGAGCCTGATGGGCTCGATCAAGATTGCCCACCAGGGGCCCCAGACTTACGCACTGACGCGCGCCGAAATCGACGCGCGCTTCGAGGCTGCCTTCGGGTACAGTCTCAAATGAATATTGTGGGAGAGCAAAGATGTTGACCAAAAAAACCCTCACGCTCGCGGCCATGCTGACCGCCACGCTGACGCTCGCCGGCTGCTTCACGGCGCCGGGCTCGGCGGATGTCTATAGCGTCGGTCAGGCGCAGCGCGAGCAGACCGTCCGCATGGGTACGGTCGAAAGCGTCCGTGCGGTGCGCATCCAGTCCGACGGCGGCGGCAGCGCGATCGGCACGCTCGGCGGCGGCGCGCTCGGCGCGGTCGCGGGCAGCGCGATCGGCGGCGGCAAGGGGTCGATCCTGACGGCCATCGCGGGCGGCCTCGTCGGCGCGGTCGCGGGCAATGCGGTCGGCGAAAACCTCGGCACGGCGAACGGTGTCGAAATCACCGTGCGCCTCGATAACGGCGACCTGCGCTCGATCACGCAGGCGGCAAGCGGCGAAATGTTCCGCGCCGGCGAGCGTGTGCGACTGCTGTCGAGCGGCGGCGTCACGCGCGTCACGCACTAACGAGCATCCTCAGCACGCGGCGCAAGCCGCGGTCGAACGCATGTGCGAAGCTGCACATGCGTTTTTTTTCGTCCGCTATTCGCTGGCGGCCGCCGGCCGCGGGTCGGCGCTTCGATGAATACGGACGAAAAAAATCCCGCCACCTGAGCCAGATGGCGGGATCGATTGAGTAGCGCTACTCAACCCACGGACACCGCATGAGTGTCCGGGTGGTACTGGCCAGCCGCGATTACGGACGGCTGCCGGTCGGGAACGGCCATGCCGCTGCCGGGTTGAGCGCGGTCTTCACGCCCGATGCCGGCGCAACCGATGCGGTCGACGCGGTGGTTGCCGGTGCAGCCTTCTTCACGACGGCCTTCTTCGGAGCAGCAGCCTTCTTCGCCGGGGCAGCAGCCTTCGGTGCGGCAGCCTTCTTCGCAGGGGCAGCCTTCTTGGCAGGCGCGGCCTTCTTCGCAGCAGCCTTCTTCGCAGGCGCAGCCTTTTTGGCGGCAGCCTTCTTCGCCGGCGCGGCCTTCTTCGCAGCAGCCTTCTTCGCCGGTGCGGCCTTCTTCGCAGCAACCTTCTTCGTTGCGACCTTCTTGGCTGCAACCTTCTTCGCAGCGGCCTTCTTCGCCGGTGCTGCCTTCTTCGCGGCAACCTTCTTCACCGCGACTTTCTTCGCAGCGACCTTCTTGGCTGCAACCTTCTTCGTTGCGACCTTCTTGGCCGCGACCTTCTTCGCAGCGGCCTTCTTCGCCGGTGCTGCCTTCTTCGCGGCAACCTTCTTCACCGCGACTTTCTTGGCAGCAACCTTCTTCACCGCGGCAGCCTTCTTGGCCGGAGCAGCCTTCTTCGCAACGGTCTTCTTGGCGGCAACCTTCTTCGCAGCCGGTTTTTTCTTGGCAGTAGCCATGTTGTTCTCCTTCAGGTTCAGATGAGAGTCAGTTCAAACTACACCCTTCGTCAAAACCCGCTTCCCGCGGACGCTGTTCAGCACGTGCGCTTCGAAGCGGGCTATTCATCGGCGTACGCGGATACCGCGCGCTTACGCTAATGAATACGGTATGGCGCGCGTGACCCCATGGCCTCGCGCGCCAAATCAAGTCGGTAGCCGGCGCACCTCGCGCCGCTACCCCTAATCGCTTGATAAAGCAGACCGCCACACGGCCGTCCGCTTTTTCCGGAGGGAAGTTTGCCCATCCCACTGAAGGGTTCGCAAAGTGCCGATCATGTCGTTGGGCCGTTAAGGCACCGGGCATGCTTTGCATCAGGCGTTCTTGCTCCTAAACCTTGGGCCGGGGCCGAGAGGCCGCCGGCTGCTCACATCATGTGACGGGTTCGCTGCTGCGGGTTATTCCCAGGACAGCGCGCCGCCCGTCTGATACTCGATCACACGCGTCTCGAAGAAGTTGCGTTCCTTCTTCAGGTCGATCATCTCGCTCATCCACGGGAACGGGTTTTCCTCGTTCGGATACAGCGGGTCGAGGCCGATCTGCTGGCAACGGCGGTTGCTGATGAAGCGCAGATAGCTCTTGAACATCGACGCGTTCAGACCCAGCACGCCGCGCGGCATGGTGTCCTCGGCGTAGCGGTATTCGAGTTCGACAGCCTGCTTGAACAGCTCGCGGATCTCGGCGCGGAATTCCGCGGTCCAGAGATGCGGGTTCTCGAGCTTGATCTGATTGATCAGGTCGATGCCGAAATTGCAGTGCATCGACTCGTCGCGCAGGATGTACTGATATTGCTCTGCAGCACCCGTCATCTTGTTCTGGCGGCCGAGCGCGAGGATCTGCGTGAAGCCGACGTAGAAGAACAGGCCTTCCATGATGCAGGCGAACACGATCAGCGACTTCAGCAGCTTCTGGTCCGCTTCGAGCGTGCCGGTCTTGAAGGCCGGATCCGTCAGCGTGTGGATGAACGGGATCAGGAATTCGTCCTTCGCGCGGATCGACGTGACCTCGTGGTACGCGTTGAAGATCTCGCCTTCGTCGAGACCGAGCGATTCGACAATGTATTGATACGCGTGCGTGTGGATCGCCTCTTCGAACGCCTGGCGCAGCAGGAACTGCCGGCACTCGGGCGCCGTGATGTGGCGGTACGTGCCGAGCACGATGTTGTTCGCGGCGAGCGAATCGGCCGTCACGAAGAAGCCGAGGTTGCGCTTGACGATGCGGCGCTCGTCCTCGGTCAGACCGTTCGGGTCCTTCCACAGGGCGATGTCGCGGGACATGTTGATTTCCTGCGGCATCCAGTGGTTCGCGCAACCGGCCAGATACTTTTCCCACGCCCACTTGTACTTGAACGGCACCAGCTGATTGACGTCAGTCTGGCCGTTGATGATGCGCTTGTCCGCAACGTTGACCCGCGCTTCCGAACCCGCAGCGGGAACAGCCGATGCTTGCGGCGGCACCGCGAGATCGCCTTCGAAAATGTCGCGGACCTGATGGGCGGCAGGCGCTGTCGCCTGCAGTCCGACAGCCATCCCAGCGGAGGTGCGCAACGCGTTCTGCTGCGCTCCGCTCGCGGGGGTTACGGCAGTCTTCTCGTCATCCCAGTTGAGCATAAATTCTCACCATCAATTTAGAACGGTTTGTACCATCTTTTCCTGAGCGATAAAAGGGTTCGCTCACGAAAAATCCTTTTTTCGATTCGCGTTGCGACCTCGATACAACACTTTGAGCAACGCATCGTCGTTCATGCAGAGCGCGACGCGTGTCGCACATGTATCGCGAGGTGCGCTCGACGCATCGAACGCTGATCGAAACGCGACGTCGTCGGGGATGTTTCGATCGCTCGTCACTGCCTGCAACGCGAATGCCGCGTTACAGATTCCTTATCATTTTTTTAGTTGAGAGCGGCGCACACTTCAACCTCCATCGGTTGTCGTGCGCGCCGCACGAACCTTAGTTCATACGCGCTGCGTTACTGGCAGGCTTCGCACTCGTCGAAACCCGCATCGCCCGGACGCATCGTGCATACCGGACCGTCTGCTTCGACCGGCGCCAGCGCCGCTGCCGCATTGACCGCGCCCGACGAGGCATCGCCACCTGCCGCACCGAAACCGCCTGCCGCGCCTTGCGCGCCGCCGCTGCTCGAGCCGCCCGCACCGCCCGTCGGCACCGCGTTCAGCGCGCCGTGCGCGACCGTCGACTTCTCGACGTGCGTCGCCGCCATCGTGCGGAGGTAGTAGGTCGTCTTCAGACCGCGCAGCCACGCGAGCTTGTAGACCTCGTCGAGCTTCTTGCCCGACGCGCCGCCCATGTAGATGTTCAGCGACTGCGCCTGGTCGATCCACTTCTGGCGACGCGATGCCGCTTCGACCAGCCACGTCGGGTCGACTTCGAACGCGGTCGCGTAGATCGCGCGGAGGTCGGCCGGGATGCGGTCGATGCGCGACAGCATGCCGTCGAAGTACTTCAGGTCGGCGACCATCACTTCGTCCCATAGGCCGCGTTCCTTCAGGTCGCGCACGAGGTACTCGTTGACCACCGTGAACTCGCCCGACAGGTTCGACTTCACGTACAGGTTCTGGAAGGTCGGCTCGATGCACGCCGACACGCCGATGATGTTCGAGATCGTCGCCGTCGGCGCGATCGCGACGCAGTTCGAGTTGCGCATGCCGTGTGCCGCGATCCGCGAGCGCAGCGACGTCCAGTCGAGCGACTCCGACGTGTCGACCTCGACGTAGCCGCCGCGTGCTTCCGTCAGCAGCTTGAGCGTGTCCTGCGGGAGGATGCCGCGATCCCACAGCGAGCCGCGGTAGCTCGAGTAGCGGCCGCGTTCCTCGGCCAGCTCGGTCGACGCGTAGTACGCGTAGTAGCAGACCGCTTCCATCGAGCGATCGGCGAACTCGACCGCCGCTTCCGACGCGTACGGCGTGCGCAGCAGGTGCAGGCAGTCCTGGAAGCCCATGATGCCCATGCCGACCGGACGGTGCTTCAGGTTCGAGTTACGCGCCTTCGGCACCGCGTAGTAGTTGATGTCGATCACGTTGTCGAGCATGCGCATCGCGACGCTGATCGTGCGCTTGAGCTTGTCGTGGTCGAGCGCGTAGCTGCCGTCGGCCTGCTTCACCAGGTGGGCGACGAGGTTCACGGAGCCCAGGTTGCACACCGCGATTTCGGTGTCGCTGGTGTTCAGCGTGATTTCCGTGCACAGGTTCGACGAATGGACGACGCCGACGTGCTGCTGCGGCGAACGCACGTTGCACGGATCCTTGAACGTGATCCACGGGTGGCCCGTTTCGAACAGCATGCCGAGCATCTTGCGCCAGAGCTGCTGCGCCGGGATCTTCTTGAACAGCTTGATCTCGCCGCGCGCGACCTTGTCTTCGTAAGCCGTGTAAGCCGCCTCGAACTCCGCGCCGAACTTGTCGTGGAGATCCGGGCAGGTCGACGGCGAGAACAGCGTCCAGTCGGCGCCTTCCATCACGCGCTTCATGAACAGGTCGGGAATCCAGTTCGCCGTGTTCATGTCGTGCGTGCGGCGGCGATCGTCGCCGGTATTCTTGCGCAGCTCGAGGAACTCCTCGATGTCGAGGTGCCACGATTCGAGGTACGCGCACACCGCGCCCTTGCGCTTGCCGCCCTGGTTGACCGCGACGGCCGTGTCGTTGACGACCTTCAGGAACGGCACCACGCCTTGCGACTTGCCGTTCGTGCCCTTGATATGCGAGCCGAGCGCACGCACGCGGGTCCAGTCGTTGCCGAGACCGCCGGCGAACTTCGACAGCAGCGCGTTTTCCTTCAGCGCTTCATAGATGCCGTCGAGGTCGTCCGCGACCGTCGTCAGGTAGCACGACGACAGCTGCGAGCGGTGCGTGCCCGAGTTGAACAGCGTCGGCGTCGAGCTCATGAAGTCGAAGCTCGACAGCACGTTGTAGAACTCGATCGCGCGCGTTTCGCGGTCGATCTCGTTCAGCGACAGGCCCATCGCGACGCGCATGAAGAATGCCTGCGGCATTTCGATGCGGGTGCCTTCGACGTGCAGGAAGTAGCGGTCGTACAGCGTCTGCAGGCCGAGGTAGCCGAACTGCAGGTCGCGGTTCGCGTCGAGCGCTTCGCCGAGACGCTTCAGGTCGAACTGCAGCAGCTTGTCGTCGAGCAGGCCGGCATCGACGCCGCGCTTCAGGAACTGCGGGAAGTATTCCGTGTAGCGGGTCGCCATCTCGGCCTGGAGCACTTCCTCGCCGAGGATCTCGCGGCGGATCGTGTGCAGCAGGATGCGGGCCGTGACCTGGCTGTACGCCGGGTCCTTCTCGATCATCGTGCGCGCCGCGAGGATCGCCGAGTCGTAGACCTGGCTCATCGGCACGCCGTCGTACAGGTTCTTCACCGTCTCCGCGACGATCGGCTCAGAGTTAACCGCAGCGCCGAGACCGGCGCATGACGACACGATCAGCTCGCGCAGCGCGTTCATGTCGAGCGGGCGCGTGACGCCGTTGTCGACCACGTTGATGCCCGCGCTCGCCTCGCCGCCCGCTGCGGCCGCTTCTTCGCCTGCGTGCTGGCGCTCGAGGTGGCGCTTCTCGCGATACAGCACGTACGCACGCGCGACGTTATGCTCGCCGCCGCGCATCAGCGCCAGTTCGACCTGATCCTGGATGTCTTCGATATGGAACGTACCGCCGTTCGGACGGCTGCGCACGAGCGCGCGCACGACGTTGTGCGTGAGCTGCTCGACCTGCTCGCGCACGCGCGCCGATGCCGCGCCCTGCCCGCCGTTGACGGCCAGGAAAGCCTTGGTCACCGCGATCGCGATCTTCGAAGGCTCGAACGACACCACACTGCCGTTGCGGCGGATCACCTTGTAGTCGGCGAACGTGGCCTGCGGCGCGAGCGCCTTCGCGCCCTGTTCGGTCCCGCCGAGCGGACGGCTCGAGGCGCTCTCGTACTGGGACGTCGCGTTGTCGGTGGTTTGCATGTGCAAAGCTCCTGGTGTTGGATGGTGCGGAGAGAACCGCGGATTAAAACGAACGCTGCGCGATGGAGTGCGCGAGCGGTAAGAGGCGAGCGATGCGGCGGGGACGCCGGTGCGGTCGATGCGCGACAACCGAGCCGGTCGTGTGCTTCGTCATGTGTACCCCTGCCCCGTCGAAGTTCGCTGCGCTTGATCGCGACGCCCGGACCGCCCGGCCCTGGCGCGCCGCCCTGAGAACCCTGTCCGCCGGCGTTGGCCGCCGGCCGGTGCCGCTCGGGTTTCCCCTGCGACACACACTATATCTAGTACAGAACCGCTCAACTGGCACCAAGTATAGTGGACATTCGGACGAGGTCAAAACGGATAATTTGCGCTGAAGGTATTGACATCACCCCCGCCCCGCGCAGGCGCAGACGTGACAAGGCATTGGTCGGAAAAATTTTTTTCGCGCGCTCGAAAACCCTGCGCTCAGTGCTGACGGAAAGGAAAGTATTCGGCCGAAAAGCCGGCATCGCCTGCGAAGCGTTGCCAATCGAAATGCGGACCCGGGTCGGTCTTGCGGCCCGGCGCGACGTCGGAATGCCCGGCCACCGCATCGATCGGGTAGCGCGCGGCGAGCGTGCGGGCGAGCACGCCGAGCGTCGCGTACTGCGCCGGGTCGAACGGCACGTCGTCCGCGCCCTCGAGCTCGATGCCGATCGAGAAATCGTTGCAGCGCGGCCGGCCGAAGAACTCCGACGAGCCCGCATGCCATGCGCGCTCGTCGCACGACACGAACTGCACGAGCTCGCCGTCGCGGCGGATCAGGAAGTGCGCGGACACGCGCACGCCGCGCAGGTGGCTCTGGTAATAGGGATGCGCATCGCAATCGAGGCGATTCAGGAACAGCGACTCGATCGCGTCGCCGCCGAACTCGCCGGGCGGCAGGCTGATGTTGTGGACGACGACGAGCGTCGGCACCGCGCCCGCGGGCCGCGCCTCGAAATTCGGCGACGGCGCGTGGCGCGCTTCGCGCACCCAGCCGTGTGCGTCGACCGACAGCGGCGCTGCGTCGCTCATCGCGCGTCGTGGCCGCTCGCGCGTGCGCCGTGGCGCCGCGCATGGTCGGTGCTGCAGAAGTATTCGCCGCCCGCGGCGACGGCGTCGCCCTTCGGCGCATGCACGCCGCATTCCGCGCAGCGCACCATCGGTTCGGGCAGCGAGCGCGTGCCGCCGTTCGGGCGTGCCGCACCCGCGCCGCCGTGACCGGGCGCGTCGGCGCCGTCACCGCGGCCGGTGCGCGCGTGCGCTTGCTCCTGGGCCTGGCGCAGCTTGCGCGCAAGCCACGAGCCCGCGAAGAGAAGAAGAATCAGGAGAAGAATCTGTCGCATCGGAAACCTGCGTTCAAACCACGGAGCGGTGCAGCAGCACCTCGAAAACGAACCGGCTGCCGACATACGCGAGCAGCAGCGCCGCGAACGACACGAGCACCCAGCGCGCGGCGCCGCGCCCGCGCCAGCCCGACGTCTTGCGGGCGACCAGCAGGCCGCCGAACATCAGCCACGACAGCACCGCGAACACCGTCTTGTGATCAAGCCGCATCGCGCGTGCATCGACCTGCTCGCTGAACAGGATCCCCGATGCGAGCGTCAGCGTCAGCAGCACGAAGCCGGCGCCGATCAGGCGGAACAGCAGCTTCTCGAGCGTGAGCAGCGGCGGCAGCGTTTCGAGCCAGCTCGCGATCCAGCCGGTCGAACCGTCGCGCCCGCCGCTCCTGAGCGACTGCAGGCGCCGCTCGACCATCAGCATCAGGACCGCGTGCAGCGCGGCGATCGCAAAGAGGCCGTACGCGATATTCGCGATCAGGAAGTGCATCTTGAACAGCGGCGCCGCGGCATAAGGCAGCACCCGCACGCCGCCGAACAGGAGCGGCAGCAGCGACGCGCCGCATGCGAGCGGCAGCACCAGCAGGCGCAGGCTGTCGAGCGGGAAGAAGAAGCTCTCGATCCAGTAGATGCCGGCGCCGAGCCAGAACATCGCCGACAACGCGAACGCGAACCCGAAGATCATCGCGTCGTGCGGGAAGATCGTCATGTGCAGCAGCACGCCGTGCGCGACGAGCGCCGCGAACAGCAGCGCGCGGCCGGCCGCGCTCATCCCCGACGCGGCGGACGCCGGAACCGGCACGGCGGGCACGCTCGCGACGAGCGGCGTCGCGCCTTGGCGGTGCGTGCGCCAGCCTGCGACGGCGAGGCCGCCGTACAGGAATGCGGTGAGGGCATACAGTACAATATCCATGTTCGAAGTTTACACTAGGCCCCCTTCCCGCGACGGCTCCCTTTGTTCGGTTCCGTTGCGCCTTCGGGCCCCACTGTCCAACGCTCCCCATGCTCGACAATCTCACTCAACGGATGGCGCGCGTCGTCAAGACGCTGCGCGGCGAGGCCCGGCTTACCGAGGCGAACACCCAGGAAATGCTCCGCGAGGTGCGTCTCGCGCTGCTCGAGGCCGACGTCGCGTTGCCCGTCGTGCGCGAATTCATCGCCAAGGTCAAGGAAAAGGCGCTCGGCGAGGAAGTGATCAGCAGCCTGTCGCCGGGTCAGGCGCTCGTCGGCGTGGTCCAGAAGGAACTGACCGCCGTGATCGGCGGCGACTACGAAGGCAAGGCCGCCGAGCTGAACCTCGCGGTCACGCCGCCCGCCGTGATCCTGATGGCGGGCCTGCAGGGCGCCGGCAAGACCACGACCGTCGGCAAGCTCGCGAAGCTGCTGCGCGAGAAGCACAAGAAAAAGGTGCTGACGGTCTCGTGCGACGTGTATCGCCCGGCCGCCATCATGCAGTTGAAAACGGTGAGCGAACAGGTCGGCGCCGACTTCTTCCCGTCCACGCCGGACCAGAAGCCCGTCGACATCGCGGTCGCGGCCGTCGACTGGGCGAAGCGTCACTACCATGACGTGCTGATCGTCGATACGGCCGGCCGCCTCGGTATCGACGAGGCGATGATGCAGGAAATCGCCGCGCTGCACGGCACGCTAAAGCCGGCTGAAACGCTGTTCGTCGTCGACGCGATGCTCGGCCAGGATGCGGTCAACACCGCGAAGGCGTTCAACGACACGCTGCCGCTCACCGGCGTCGTGCTGACCAAGCTCGACGGCGATTCGCGCGGCGGTGCCGCGCTGTCGGTGCGCCACATCACGGGCAAGCCGATCAAGTTCGTCGGTGTCGCCGAAAAGCTCGACGGCCTCGAGGTGTTCCACCCGGATCGCATGGCGAACCGGATCCTCGGCATGGGCGACATCCTCGCGCTGGTCGAGGAAGCGCAGCGCGGCGTCGACGTGCAGGCCGCGCAGAAGCTCGCCGACAAGGTGAAGAAAGGCGGCGACTTCGACCTGAACGATTTCCGCGCGCAGATCTCGCAGATGAAGAACATGGGCGGCCTGTCGTCGCTGATGGACAAGCTGCCCGCGCAATTCCAGCAGGCGGCGGCCGGTGCCGACATGGGCCAGGCCGAGAAGTCGATCCGCCGGATGGAAGGCATCATCAGCTCGATGACGCCCGCCGAGCGCGCGAAACCCGAAATCATCAAGGCGACGCGCAAGCGCCGCATTGCGGCCGGCGCGGGTGTGCCGGTGCAGGAAGTCAACCGGATGCTGAACCAGTACGACCAGATGCGTACGATGATGAAGAAGCTGAAGGGCGGCAACATGCAGAAGATGATGCGCGGCCTGAAGGGCATGATGCCCGGCATGCGCTGATCGCGCCCATCGGCCGGCGCGCGGGTTTTTGCTGTAGCGCGCGCCGTCCGTTCTGCTTCATTCTTATTTGTATACCGACTGCTCGCCAGAACACATGAACCGCGAAGAAGCCCTCCACATTTTCGACCACTCCGAAGAGATCGTCTCGGCAGACGCCGTCAATGCTTCGATCTCCCGGATGGCCGACGCGATCCGCGCCGAGATCGGCGACGCGTTCCCGCTCGTGCTTTCGGTGATGGGCGGCGCCGCCGTGTTTACCGGGATGCTGCTGCCGCGCCTCGATTTCCCGCTGGAATTCGACTACATCCACCTGACCCGCTACCGCAACACGACGCAGGGCAGCCCGGAGATGCACTGGCGCGTCGCGCCGCGCGAATCGGTGAAGGACCGGATCGTGCTCGTGCTCGACGACATCCTCGACGAAGGCGAGACGATGGCCGCGATCCGCGACCGCATCCTCGACATGGGCGCGACGCGCTTCATGTCCGCCGTGCTGTGCGAGAAGACGCTCGCGAAGGCGAAACCGCTGCATCCCGACTTCTGCGGCTTCCCGGTGCCCGACCGCTACGTGTTCGGCTGCGGGATGGACGCGAAGGGCTACTGGCGCAACCTGCCGACGATCCGCGCGCTGACCGCGAACGTCTGACTGCCCGGCCTGCAATAAAGAAAAGCGGCGCTCCGGTTTCCCGGAGCGCCGCTTTTTTGTCGGCCGCGCCGCCCGTGCTACAGCTGGTGCACGAACGCCCGCACGCCGGCCAGCAGCATCTCGACCGAGATCGCGACGAGCACGAGGCCCATCAGCCGCTCGAACGCCGCGACGGTCCGCTCGCCGAGCCACTGCTGGATCCGTTCGGCCAGCACCAGCGTGATCGCGCAGACGATCATCGTGACCGTCAGCGCGCCGACCCACTCGAACATCTTGCCCGGCGCCTGCGACGTCAGCAGCATCACCGTCGCGAGCGCGGACGGCCCGGCGAGCGCGGGAATCGCGAGCGGCACGATGAAGGGCTCGCCGCCCGCGCGCGGATCGGTGCCGAGCGCGCCGTCCGGATGCGGAAAGATCATCCGCAGCGCGATCAGGAACAGCACGATCCCGCCGCCGAGCCGCAGCGACAGGTCGGTGAGGCTCATCATCCGCAGAAAGCGGTCGCCGACCACCATGAAGAACAGCAGGATCACGAACGCGATCCCCACCTCGCGCAGGATCAGCTTCACGCGCCGCTCGCGCGGCACGTCCCGCATCGCCGTGATGAACAGCGGGATGTTGCCGAGCGGATCCGTAATCAGCACGAGGAGCACGGTGGCCGACAGGAAGGTGTATTCCACCGTGTCCCCCGGTCGCGGCGCTTAGTGCGCGAGCGCGGCGCGGATCTTCTCCGTCACCGTCGCCGCAGCCTCGTCCGCCGGCAGCAGCGTCGCCTCCGCGTCGCGGCGGCCCTGGTACTCGATCTTGCCTTCCTTCAGGCCGCGCTCGCCGATCACCAGGCGATGCGGCACGCCGATCAGTTCCCAGTCGGCGAACATCACGCCCGGGCGCTCGCCGCGATCGTCGAGGATCACGTCGATGCCGGCGGCGGCCAGTTCCGCGTACAGCTTGTCGGCGGCCTCGCGGACCATGTCGCTGCGATCGTAGCCCATCGGGCAGAGCACGACCTCGAACGGCGCGATCGACTCGGGCCAGATGATGCCGCGGTCGTCGAAGTTCTGTTCGATCGCCGCGCCGAGAATCCGCGTGATGCCGACGCCGTAGCAGCCCATCAGCATCGGCTGCGGCTTGCCCGATTCATCGAGGAACGTCGCGCCCATCGCGTCCGAATACTTGGTGCCGAGCTGGAACACGTGACCGACTTCGATGCCGCGGCAGATGTCGATCGTGCCCTTGCCGTCCGGCGACGGATCGCCCTTCTTCACGTCGCGCACATCGGCGACTTCCGGTTCCGGCAGGTCGCGGCCCCAGTTCACGCCCGCGATGTGATAGTCGACCTCGTTCGCGCCGACGACGAAGTCGCTCATGTTCGCGACCGTGCGATCGGCGATCACCTTCACCGGCTTCTTCGTGCCGACCGGGCCGAGATAGCCCGGCGGCGTGCCGAACCAGTCGACGATTTCCTGCTCGGTCGCGAAGCGGTGGTTCTTCAGCCCCGGCAGCTTCGACACCTTGATCTCGTTCAGGTCGTGGTCGCCGCGCAGCATGATGAGCCAGATGGTCGGCTCGGCGCCTTCGTTCTCCGTGGCGAGCACGATCGACTTGATCGTGCGCTCGAGCGGGATCGCCAGCAGTTCGGCGACCGCCTCGCACTTCGCCTTGCCGGGCGTCGCGACCTTCTCCATTGCCTCGGCCGGCGCCGCACGCTCGGCGATCAACGGCAGCGCTTCGGCCGCTTCGATGTTCGCCGCGAAATCGGACGTCGGGCAGTAGGCAATCGCGTCCTCGCCGGTATCGGCGATCACGTGGAACTCGTGCGAGAAGTTGCCGCCGATCGAGCCGCTGTCGGCCGCGACCGCCCGGAACTCGAGGCCGAGGCGCGTGAAGATGCGCACGTACGCGTCGTACATCTTGCGATACGACTCGTTCAGGCCGGCCGTGTCCTTGTCGAACGAATACGCGTCCTTCATGATGAATTCGCGGCCGCGCATCACGCCGAAGCGCGGACGGATCTCGTCGCGGAACTTCGTCTGGATCTGGTAGAAGTTCACCGGCATCTGCCGGTAGCTCTTGATCTGGTTGCGCGCGATGTCGGTGACGACTTCCTCGTGCGTCGGCCCGATCACGAAGTCGTTGTCCTTGCGGTCCTTGAAGCGCAGCAGCTCGGGGCCGTACTGCTCCCAGCGGCCCGACTCTTGCCACAGCTCGGCCGGCTGCACGGCCGGCATCAGCAGCTCGATGGCGCCTGCCCGGTTCATTTCCTCGCGCACGATCGCTTCGACCTTGCGAATCGAACGCAGGCCGACCGGCAGGTAGTTATAGATGCCGCCGGCGACACGACGGATCATGCCGGCGCGCACCATCAGCTTGTGGCTGACGATCTCTGCGTCGGCCGGTGCTTCTTTGAGGGTGCCGATAAAGAAACGGGAAGCTTTCATGCGGACGGTTCCAAATACGGCGCCCCCAGGCGGGGCGCCCGAAAAAGTTTCAAGGTGAAAAAGCTGCGCGCGACGAACGACGATGGCGCAGATGACGTAGCAGACAAATCAGGGACAATTCAGCCGCCGTACCCCGCGCGGATTCGCTCCGTCACGGTGCGCAGCGCCCGTTATCTGTTTATAATCAAAGCAATTTTAAAGGATTCGAAGGTGGTTGTATGCTGGATCGTGAAGGCTTTCGCCCGAACGTCGGCATCATCCTCTTGAACGCGCGCAACGAGGTGTTTTGGGGCAAGCGGCTCCGCGAGCATTCCTGGCAGTTTCCTCAAGGTGGGATCAAGTACGGCGAGACCCCCATGCAGGCGATGTACCGGGAGCTGCACGAGGAAACCGGCCTGCACCCGGAACACGTCAAGATAATCGGCCGCACCCGCGACTGGTTGCGTTACGAGGTGCCTGACAAGTTCATCAAACGCGAAGTACGCGGCCATTACCGCGGCCAGAAGCAGATCTGGTTCCTGCTGCGGATGGTCGGACGCGATTGCGACATTTGCTTGCGCGCGACCGATCACCCGGAGTTCGATGCGTGGCGCTGGAACGAGTACTGGGTGCCACTCGATGCGGTGATCGAGTTCAAGCGGGATGTCTATCAGTTGGCGCTGACGGAACTGTCACGCTTCCTGCGCCGCCCGGCGCAGCGAGCCGACAAGCCGCAGGGGCCGCGTCCGTCGTCGCGCTATCCGCGCGTGATCGGCACGCAGTCCCAGCAGACGCTGACGATTGTCGACACATCGGTGGTCTGTTCGGAGATCGAAGTGGAGGCGAGCACGCTCGATGAGATGCCGCCCCGCGTGATCGTCGGCAAATGACGAGTCGGACTGCATGACCGGGCGCGACCTTGGTGTCGCGCCCTTTTTTTACGAGGAATGCATATTGAAAGCGATTGCTCTCGCGCTCGCATCGGTTGTCGCGGTGGCCACGCTGGCCGGTTGCGCCAATTCGAAAGCGCCGTCCAACAAGGACGACAGCGAGTTCGTCTATCTGCTCGACCGTAAGGGTGAGTGGAAGGAAAACCCGGTCGACACGCTGCCGCCGCTGCCGCAAGCGGGCGACCTGCTGCCGTTCACCGTGTCGCAGAACACGCCGCTCAAGTTCTTCGTGGATGCGAAGTCGCTCACGGTCGGCACCGACGGCATCGTGCGCTACGCGGTCGTCATCACGAGCCCGGCCGGCGCGCGCAACGTGAACTACGAAGGCATCCGCTGCGACACCTACGAATGGCGTCAGTATGCAGGCCTGAATTCGGATCACGACGGCTGGGACCGCACGGTCGAGAACGACTGGCGTCGCATCGAGAACGGCGAACTGAACTCGTATCACTCGGCGCTGTACCAGGACTACTTCTGCTCGAACAAGATGCCGCAGGGCACGACCAAGCAGATCATCGAGAACATCAAGTTCCACCGCACCGCGATGAGCCAGCTGCGCTGACGGCGCAACGCAGGCCGCCTGGCCGGCCCTGCTCCGCTTCGTCGCAACGAAAAAGCCCGCGCAAATGCGGGCTTTTTTGCGTTTTGGCTTTTTGGCTGTCTCGCGACGCCGGGCCGAACCGTTACACCAGCACGAGGTTGTCGCGGTGAATCAGCTCCGGCTCCAGCATGTAGCCGAGCACCGTCTCGATCTCGCCGCTCGGCTTGCGATGAATCAGCTTCGTTTCCGCGCTGCTGTAGTTCGTGAGGCCGCGCGCCACTTCACGTCCGTCGGGACCGACGCACGCAATGACCTCGCCGCGCGCGAAAGCGCCCTGCACGCCGATCACGCCGATCGGCAGCAGGCTCTTGCCGCCGGCCGTCAGCTTCTCGACCGCGCCCGCATCGATCACGACGTGCCCGCGCACCTGCAGGTGATCGGCCATCCATTGCTTGCGCGCGGCCATCCGCGCGGTGCGCGCGATCAGCTGCGTGCCGATCGCCTCGCCGGCCGCGAGCCGCACCAGCACGTCGGTTTCGCGGCCGCTCGCAATCACGGTGTTCGCGCCGCTATGCGCCGCGCGCTTCGCCGCGAGGATCTTCGTCAGCATCCCGCCGCGGCCGAGGCTCGAGCCTGCGCCACCCGCCATCGCCTCGAGGTCCGGCGCGCCCGCGCTGGCTTCCGCGACGAGCGTCGCGTTCGGATCCTTGCGCGGATCGGCGGTGAACAGCCCCGACTGGTCGGTCAGGATGATCAGTGCGTCGCCTTCGATCAGGTTCGCGACGAGTGCGCCGAGCGTGTCGTTGTCGCCGAACTTGATTTCGTCGGTGACGACCGTGTCGTTCTCGTTGATGATCGGCACGACGCCGAGGCGCAGCAGCGTGAGCAGCGTCGAGCGTGCATTCAGGTAGCGTTCGCGATCCGCGAGGTCGGCATGCGTGAGCAGGATCTGCGCGGTGCGGATGTCGTGCTCGGTAAAGCGGCTTTCATAGACTTGCGCGAGCCCCATCTGGCCGACCGCGGCGGCAGCCTGCAGCTCGTCGATCTCGCGCGGACGCTTGCTCCAGCCGAGCCGCTGCATCCCTTCGGCAATCGCGCCCGAACTGACGAGCACCACTTCCTTGCCCTGCGCGCGCAGCGCGGCGATCTGGGCCGCCCAGCGGCCGATTGCAGCATGATCGAGCCCCTTGCCGTCGTTGGTCACGAGGCTCGAGCCCACCTTCACCACCAATCGCTTCGAATCCGCGATGATCGAACGCATCGTGCGCCGTCTCCTGTATCTGATGCCTGCCCGGCCGGGCGCGATTGAATTCCGGCACCGGGCGCGATGCCCGGTGCGTTTCGGGTCCGCTCAGGCGTCGTCGCCGGGCGTCGTCCCGCCAACTGCGGGCGGCGCGTCGCGGAACCGCACGTCCGTGGCCAGATCTTCCTCTTCCGCCGCGCGATGCGCGTCCGAATGCTCGGCGAGGTAATCGTAGATCGCGTAGCACAGCGCTTCGCAGCCCTGGCCCGTCAGCGCCGAAATCTCGAACACCGGGCCGTCCCACTCGAAGCGGGCGAGGAAATCGGCGACGCGCGCTTCACGCTCGTCTTCCGGCACCATGTCGAGCTTGTTGAGGACGAGCCAGCGCGGCTTCTCGTAGAGCGCCTCGTCGTACTTGCGCAGTTCGCCGACGATCGCCTTCGCTTCCGCGACCGGGTCGACGTTTTCGTCGAACGGGGCCAGATCGACGAGATGCAGCAGCACGCCCGTGCGCTGCAGATGTCGCAGGAACTGGTGGCCAAGGCCCGCGCCTTCGGCGGCGCCCTCGATCAGCCCCGGGATGTCGGCGATCACGAAGCTCTTGCTCGGGCCGACCCGCACGACGCCGAGGTTCGGCGCGAGCGTCGTAAACGGATAGTCGGCGATCTTCGGCTTCGCGTTCGACACCGACGAGATGAAGGTCGACTTGCCGGCGTTCGGCATGCCGAGCAGCCCGACGTCGGCGAGCACCTTCAGCTCGAGCCGCAGCATGCGCCGTTCGCCGGGCTTGCCGTCGGTCTTCTGGCGCGGCGCACGGTTCGTGCTCGACTTGAAATGCAGGTTGCCGAGACCGCCCGCACCGCCTTGCGCAAGCATCACCTGCTGGCCGTGCTCGGTCAGGTCGGCGATCAGCTCGCCGGTATCCATGTCGGTCACGACCGTGCCGACCGGCATGCGCAGCGTGACGTCGTCACCGCCCTTGCCGTAGCAATCCGAGCCGCGACCGTTCTCGCCGTTGCGCGCCAGGTGCTTCTTCGCGTAACGGTAGTCGATCAGCGTGTTGATGTTGCGGTCGGCAATCGCGTAGACGTTGCCGCCCCGGCCGCCGTCGCCGCCGTCCGGCCCGCCGAACGGAACGAACTTTTCGCGGCGCATCGACGCGCTCCCATCACCTCCGTCGCCGGCGATGACTTCGATTCGTGCTTCGTCAATGAACTTCATTCGTTACTCCGACCAGTATTTCCGCTATTGTGCCGCGCGCCGGCACGCTTGAACAATCTGCCGTTCGGCCGATTGCCCGCCGCTTCGCGACAGCCGCCGGCGCGCACATGCGCCCGGCGGCCAAATAAAAAAAGGCCCCGCGAAGACTGCGGGGCCTTTCGGCTACGAAGCCCGTGGGTGCCTAACTAACTTAGGCAGCCGCCGGGACAACGATGACCAGATGCTTCTTGTCCGCGCCCTTGGTCGCGAACTTGACGTGACCGTCGACCAGCGCGAACAGGGTGTGATCCTTGCCCATGCCGACGTTCTCGCCAGCGTGCATGCGCGTACCGCGCTGACGCACGATGATGCCGCCAGCGTTGATCGCCTGGCCGCCGTACACTTTCACGCCGAGACGTTTCGACTCGGAGTCGCGGCCGTTCCGGGAAGAGCCGCCTGCCTTTTTGTGTGCCATCTGATTGCTCCTTTACCGAGGCGCTTACGCGTTGATCGCGTCGATGCGCAGCTCAGTGTAGTTCTGGCGGTGGCCGCCGTGCTTTTGGTAGTGCTTCCGGCGACGCATCTTGAAGATGGTGACCTTGGCATGACGACCGTGCGACACAACGGTGGCCTTGACGGAAGCCCCACTGACCAGCGGCGTACCGAACTTAATCGATTCGCCTTCGCCCACTGCGAGAACCTGGTCGAGCGTGATTTCAGCGTCAATGTCAGCCGGTATCTGTTCTACTTTGAGTTTTTCGCCAACGGCAACCTTGTACTGCTTGCCGCCGGTTTTTATGACCGCGTACATTGAGAACCTCACTCTGGATCCAAATTTTCCGCACACCACGCGCGGAAAACACGTGATTATACATGGGCTTAGCACCCAAGTCAAAGCCGATCCACGATTGCCGCGCGCAGGCCTTGGCCGGACGGCCAAAATCACGGTGCACGCGCGTCCGACAGACCGGGATATCGCGGATTGGACTTATAATCCGCCGCATCACCCATTTCGATCATCATGTCGTCGTCCACCGCCTCCCCCACCCTCAGCGCCGCCCACCTGCTCGCCCCGATCACAAGCGACATGGAGCAGGTGAATCGCGTTATCCGGCAAAGCCTCGCGTCCGACGTGCTGCTGATCAACCAGATCGCCGAGTACATCATCGGCGCGGGCGGCAAGCGGCTGCGTCCGGCCCTGCTGTTGCTCGTCGCCGGCGCGCTCGGCGAGACGTCGCACCAGCGGCACGTGCTGGCCGCCGTCGTCGAGTTCATCCACACGGCCACGCTGCTGCATGACGACGTCGTCGACGAATCCGAGCTGCGGCGCGGCCGCCAGACGGCCAACGCGCTGTTCGGCAACGCGGCGAGCGTGCTGGTGGGCGACTACCTGTATTCGCGCTCGTTCGAGATGATGGTCGGCGTCGGCAAGATGCGCGTGATGGAAATCCTGTCGGAAGCGACGACGATCATTTCCGAAGGCGAAGTGCTGCAGTTGCTGAACATGCACGACGCGGACGTCGACGAGACGCGCTACATGCAGGTGATCCGCTACAAGACGGCGAAGCTGTTCGAAGCATCGGCCCGCCTCGGCGCGGTGCTCGCGGGCGCCGATGCGCCGACCGAAGCCGCCGCGGCCGAATATGGCCGCCGGATCGGCACCGCGTTCCAGATCATGGACGACTGGCTCGACTACGCGGGCACGGCCGAAGCGATGGGCAAGAACGCCGGCGACGACCTGCGCGAAGGCAAGCCGACGCTGCCGCTCATCTATCTGATCGAACGCGGCACGCCCGAACAGTCGGCGCTCGCCCGCGAGGCGATCGAACAAGGCGGCACCGATCGCTTCGACACGATTTTCGACGCGATCACGCGTTCGGGCGCGCTCGACCATACGCTCGAATGCGCGCGCCAGGAAGCACAGGCCGCCGCTGCCGCGATCACCGCGTTCCCGGATTCGATCTACAAGGAAAGCCTGCTCGCGTTGTGCTCGTACTCGACGTCGCGGCAGTCGTAAGCGCGAGGAAAACACGAGGCGATATGCTGCCTCGAAAAATTTCTTCACCAAGGTATTCCCTTTTTAAAAAAACATCGCTATAGTTATGTTCTTGCTCGACGACGCAGCGGTCTTGAAGAAGACGGCGAAGTCGGAAGAGTCCAAATCGGGGTGTAGCTTAGCCTGGTAGAGCGCTACGTTCGGGACGTAGAGGCCGGAGGTTCGAATCCTCTCACCCCGACCAGATTTAAAAAAACCGTGCACCACGTGCACGGTTTTTTTTTGCCTGCTTTAGCCTGATCGCGCGGGCCCTCGTGCCGCGCGCGACACATCACGGCCGCCGGCCTCTGCTATATTCCCTCCATCCCTGTCCTTCACTGCCCATTCTGACGCGTGGACCAAATTCCCTTATGGGCGCAAATCGGCGCCGTCTTCCTGCTTCTCCTCTGCTCCAGTTTCTTTTCCATTTCCGAGACCGCGATGAT
This sequence comes from Burkholderia sp. 567, assembly GCF_040545115.1. Lineage (NCBI taxonomy): Bacteria > Pseudomonadati > Pseudomonadota > Betaproteobacteria > Burkholderiales > Burkholderiaceae > Burkholderia > Burkholderia sp. 567. Next base: position 39,686 of record NZ_JBEPLG010000001.1, on the reverse strand, counting down.
GGCGCTCAACCGTCATCGGCTGAAGCATCTCGCCGGCCAGGGCGTGCTCGGCGCGAAGACCACGCAAGGTCTGCTCACGCGCACCGACCTGCTGCTCAGCGTGATCCTGATCGGCAACAACCTGTTCAACACGATCATCCCGGTCCTCACGACGTCGCTCGCGCTCCACACGTTCGGCCGTAACAACCTCGCGCTGTCGATCGCGACCGGCATCGTCGCGTTCCTGATCATCGTGTTCGCGGAAATCGCACCGAAGATCGTCGGCGCGACCTTTCCCGAGCGCATCGCGCTGCCCGCGAGTCTCGTGATCGCGCCGCTGATGCGCGTGTTCAAGCCGATCGTCTGGTTCGTCAACGCGCTCGCGAACGGCGTGCTCTGGGTGCTGCGCATCAATACGAAGAAGGGCCGCGACCAGCGGATGTCGGCCGACGAACTGCGCGCGATCGTGCTCGAGTCGAGCAGCTTCATGCCGACCAAGCACCGCAGCATCCTGCTCAATCTGTTCGACCTCGAGAACATCACGGTCGACGATGTGATGGTGCCGCGCCGCCAGATCGAGTCGCTCAACTTCTACGCGCCGCTCGACGACATCCTGCATCAACTCGAGACCTGCTATCACAACCGGCTGGTCGTCTATGAAGGCGACATCGACAAGGTGCTCGGCGTGCTGCACGTGCGCAAGACGCTCACCGCGCTGCACAACCAGGATTTCGACCGCGAAACGTTGCGCACGCTGCTCGCGGAGCCGTACTACGTGCCGTCGGGCACGCCGGTCGTCCAGCAGCTGCAGTATTTCCAGGAAAGCCGGCAGCGCACCGCGCTCGTCGTCAACGAGTACGGCGAGCTCGAGGGGCTCGTCACGCCCGAGGACATCATCGAGGAACTGATCGGCGAATTCACGACGTCGATGCCGCGCGGCGAACGCGCGGGCGGCTGGGATGAAAACGGCGAATGCATCGTCGCCGCCCGGATGCCGCTGCGCGAACTGAACCGCTGGCTGCACCTGCAACTGCCGACCGACGGGCCGAAGACGCTGAACGGCCTGATCCTCGAGATCCTCGAGGAAATTCCCGACGGCGACGTATGCCTGAAAATCCGCGACGTGATGCTCGAAGTCATGCGCAGCGACGACCAGGCCGTGCGCACCGTCAAGCTCTTCAAGCCGCGCAGCACGCGCGCACGCGCCGTCGCGCGCTAGCCGAACGGCCGACTGTCGGCGCCGCCCGCGATACGCGACCATTGACCGGTCACGATCAACAGGCGGCCGAGCGCCGGCTCACATGCACTTCCCACCTCCCGGGGCGCCGCTGCGCACGCAGCGGCCCCCTGCCTCCACCGACGCATCGCCCGCCGAGCCGCCCCATTCGCTCGATGCGGCGCAACTCGACGACTCGCCCGCCGTACGGCTGCTGACCGACACGCTGCACGCCGCCCGCGTGCGCGACGCGTCCGACATCCACGTCGAGCCATTCGAAGCAGGCTGGCGCATTCGCCTGCGCGTCGACGGCGTCCTGCATGAACACGCGCGACCGCCCGTCCATCTGCGCGACGCGCTCGTGACGCGCATCAAGGTGCTCGCACGCATGGACATCGCCGAGCGCCGGCTTCCGCAGGACGGCCGGCTGCGCATCGCGGTCGACGGTGGCCTGCGAGGCGATTACCGGGTCAGTTCGCTGCCCACGCTGTTCGGCGAGAAACTCGTGTTGCGCCGCCTCGAAACGCTGCCGCCCGACCTCACGCTCGCGCGCCTCGGCTTCGACGCGCGACAGGCCGCGGCAATGGAGGCCGCGATACGCGCGCCGCACGGTCTCGTGCTCGTCACCGGCCCGACCGGCAGCGGCAAGACGCTGTCGCTCTATTGCGCGCTGCAGATGCTCGATCGCGACGCGCACAACGTATGCACGGTCGAGGATCCGGCCGAGATTCAGCTCGACGGCATCAACCAGGTCGGCGTGGCGGAGAAAGCCGGGCTGACCTTCGCCACCGCGCTGCGCGCGCTGCTGCGGCAGGATCCGGACGTCATCATGGTCGGTGAGATTCGCGATGCGGAGACGGCCGACGTTGCGATCAAGGCCGCGCAGACGGGGCATCTCGTGCTGTCGACGCTGCATACGAACGACGCGCCGGCCGCTGTCGCGCGACTGCTCGATATCGGCGTCGCGCCGTACAACCTGGCCGCCGCGTTGCGCCTCGTCACCGCGCAGCGGCTCGTGCGGCGTCTGTGCGTAAGCTGCCGCGCGCGTTCGGACGCGCCGGCGCACGCGCTGCGCGATGCGGGCTGCGATCCTGCGGCACTGGCATCCGGATGGCGCCCGTTCGTCGCACGCGGCTGTGCCGCCTGTCACGGTATCGGTTATCGAGGCCGCATCGGCCTGCATCAGACGATGCCGGTTTCACCGGAGATGGCCGAACGCATCGTCGCGCGCGCAAGCGTCGGTGCGCTCACGCAATGCGCGGCGGCCGAAGGCGTGCGCAGTCTGCGCGACGCGGCACTCGCGCACGTTCGCGACGGCACGACGAGCGTCGCGGAAGCCCTGGCCGCGACGCCCGACGCGTGATCGCCATGCATGCGCCGCCTCACGAAACCCGCTTCGCGTGGCGCGGCCGTCGTCGCGACGGCACGCCGTGCCGCGGCAACGTCATCGCATTCGATGCAGCCGCCGCACGCGCGGCGCTCGCGCGCGACGGCGTCGCGGTGCTGTCGCTCGACATCCGCGGCACGGCCCGGCCACCGGCGGCCGGCACACGCGAGGTCACGCGCTTCACGCGTCAGCTCGCGAGCCTGCTGCAAGCCGGACTGCCGCTCGCTCCGTCGCTCGAAATGCTTGCCCGCACCCGCACGCGCGACGGGCTCCCGCGCATCGCCGCGGGTCTCGCACGCGAGATCGTCGGCGGCCAGCGCTTCGCCGCCGCGCTGGCACGCTATCCGTCCCAGTTCGGCATGCTGTATCGCCAGTTGATCGAGGTCGGCGAAGCATCGGGGGCGCTCGGCACCGTGCTGACCCGCGTCGCGGAGCACCGCGAACGCGCCGACGCGCAATGGCGCAAGCTGTGTGCCGCGCTCGCGTACCCGGTCGCCGTCATCGTGTTCGCGCTCGCGATCTCGGCCGCGCTGATGGTGTGGGTCGTGCCAACGTTCCGGCAGATCTTCGACGGCTTCGGCGCAGCACTGCCGGCGCCGACCCGCGCGCTGCTCGCCCTGTCCTCCGCGACATCGGCCTGGGGCGGCACGTTCGTCGCCGGCGCCGCGGTGGCGGGGCTCGTCGCACGCCATGCGCTGCGGCGCTCGCCGTCGCTGCGCTACACGGCCGCGCGGCACGTGCTGAATGCGCCGTTGGTCGGCAGCGCGCTCACGCGGTTCGCGGCCGCGCGCTGGTGCCGCTCGCTTGCCACGCTGCTCGGTGCCGGCGTACCGCTCGCCGATGCATTCGCCACGCTCGAACGCACGGCCGGCCACCCGGTGTTCGAGCAGGCCACCGCGCAGATCGCCGCGCGCGTGCTGCGCGGCGCGCGTCTTGCCGATGCAATGCATGCGGCGGGCTGCTTCCCGGACGACGTGGTACAGCCGATCGCCGTCGCCGAGGAAACCGGCGCACTCGACACGATGCTCGCCGACATCGCCGCGCTCTGCGAGCGTCAGCTCGACGCGCGTCTCGATGCGCTCGCCGCGCTCGGCGAGCCGCTGATCGTGATCGTGCTGGGTGCCCTCGTCGGCGGCCTCGTGATCGCGATGTATCTGCCCATCCTTCAGCTGGGCAACGTGGTGTAGCATCGCAACCGATTCTGTCGCCTTTCAAGCCCGAACCCGAGCCCATGACGCCCGCGCCCCTGACCACCGTTTTCGATTCGCCCGACAGCACGTTGCTCGCGCTGGCGATGCTGCCGCCCGCGGTGCAATATGCATTCGCCGTCGTGCTCGGGCTGTGCGTCGGCAGCTTCGTGAACGTCGTCGCGCACCGGATCCCGGTGATGATGCAGCGCGCATGGCAGGCCGAAATCGCAGAAGCGACGGGCAGCGCGAGCGCCGCGCCGGACGACGGCTATCCGCCGCACTACGATCTGTGGCGCCCGCGCAGCGCCTGTCCGCACTGCGGCCACGTGCTGCGCGCGTGGGAAAACATCCCGCTCGTCAGCTATCTGATATTGCGCGGGCGCTGCCGACAGTGCGGCCATGCGATCGGCGTGCGCTATCCGCTCGTCGAGGTCGCGGGTGCGCTGCTCGCCGCCGGCTCGCTCGCCGCGTTCGGCCCCACCGCCGCCGCACTCGCCGCGTTCGGGCTCTGCGCCGCGCTGCTGGCGATGAGCGCGATCGACATCCAGACCGGCTACCTTCCCGATTCGATGACGCTGCCGCTGCTGTGGGCAGGGCTCGCACTGAATCTCGGCGGCACGTTCACGTCGCTGCGTTCGGCCGTGGTCGGCGCGATGGCCGGCTACCTGTTCCTGTGGTCGATCTACTGGCTGTTCAAATGGCTGCGTGGCATCGAGGGCATCGGCTTCGGCGACCTGAAGCTGCTCGCCGCGCTCGGCGCATGGATGGGCTGGGCCGCGCTGCCGCAGGTCGTGCTGTTCGCCGCGGTGACGGGCGCGATCGTCGGGCTCGTCGCGACCTGGCGCGGGCGCATGCGCTTCGAGGAGCCGATTCCGTTCGGCCCGTTCCTCGCGGCCGGCGGCGTCGCGACACTGTTTTTCGGCACCCCTTTCTATCTGGCGCTCGGCGGCTGACATGACGCACCGATCCCGTCCGACTCGTTCGCTGCGTCGCAGGGAGGAGGTTCGTTTCCTCGTGGCGGCCCGGCGGAGGCTCACATGTTTGCAATAGGACTCACGGGCGGCATCGGCAGCGGCAAGACCACCGTCGCCGACCTGTTCGCCGCACGCGGTGCATCGCTCGTCGATACCGACCTGATCGCGCACCGCATCACCGCGCCGGCCGGTCTCGCGATGCCGGCGATCGAACACGCATTCGGGCCGGACTTCGTCGCGGCCGACGGCTCGCTCGATCGCGCGAAGATGCGCGCACTGATTTTCAGCGACGACGACGCACGCCGGCGCCTCGAAGCAATCACGCATCCGCTGATCCGCGCGGAGACCGATCGCGAGGCCCGTGAAGCGCGGGGCCCGTACGTGATCTTCGTCGTACCGCTGCTCGTGGAGTCAGGTAACTGGAAGGCGCGCTGCGATCGCGTGCTGGTCGTCGACTGTCCGGTCGAAACGCAGATCGCACGTGTGATGCGGCGCAATGGTTTCACGCGCGAACAGGTCGAAGCGATCATCGCAAGACAGGCGACGCGTGAAGCGCGTCTCGCGGCGGCCGATGACGTGATCGTCAATGATGCGACGGCGCCCGATATGCTTGCCGCGCAGGTCGATGCACTGCACCAACGCTATCTCGGATTCGCGGCCGCCGCGCACTGACCGCCGCCGCAATCGTGATGGTGTACGAAATTGGCGCGTTGCTAGGGTAGAGAGTGAGCATTAGAATGTCCTGCATTGTTTCAATTCCTACCCCGAGAGGCGAGCGCGCTTGATTCTTTACGAGTATCCGTTCAACGAGCGAATTCGCACGCTGTTGCGCCTCGAAGACTTGTTCGAGCGCTTCGCGTTCTTTTTGGCTCAGGAGGACCCGCGTGAACATCACGTCGCGCTGACGACGCTGTTCGAAATCGCCGAGGTCACGGGCCGCGCGGACCTGAAATCGGATCTGATGAAGGAGCTCGAACGTCAACGTCAGACGCTCGCTCCCTTTCGCGGCAATCCGGGCATCGAACAGAATGCGCTCGAAGCCGTGCTCGGTGAAATCGAGCAGACGCTCGCCAATCTTGCGCAGATGCAGGGCAAGACCGGGCAGCACCTGGTCGACAACGAGTGGCTCGCCAGCATCCGCAGCCGCGCGGTGATTCCCGGCGGCACGTGCAAGTTCGACCTGCCGTCGTACTATGCGTGGCAGCAATGGCCCGCGGAACAGCGGCGCCAGGACATCGCGAAATGGATCATGCCGCTGCTGCCGCTGCGCGACGCGGCGGCAATCGTGCTGCGGCTCGCTCGCGAATCGGGTCAGGCGTCGAAGGTGATGGCGATGCAGGGCAGCTACCAGCAGATGCTGTCGGGGCGCAGCTACCAGCTGATGCAGGTGCGCGTGCCGCCCGAACTGCGCGTGATTCCTGAAGCAAGCGCCAACAAATACATGCTGTGGGTACGGTTCACCATGCAGGACGGCGACGTGCGGCCGCGCGCGGTGGACATCGACGTGCCGTTCCATCTGACACTGTGCAATCTGTAACGGCCCCGCGCCGGTTCGACGCTTTCGTATGACTACCGTTGTGAAATGTCCTTCGTGCGGCGCAGAAGTGCGCTGGACGCCTGAAAACAAGTTCCGCCCGTTCTGTTCGGCCCGCTGCAAGCAGCTCGACCTCGGCGCATGGGCCGCGGAAAAGTACCGGATCGGCGGGTCCGCCGACGAAGGTCCGTCGTCCGAGGAAGACGGCACCGACGACCGCCGCGACAGCTGAGCGTCGCGCGGTACCGCCGCAGGCGGATGCGGCCCGCTTTTCAGGCGAGCCGCCGCGGCGTCATTGCGACGCCGCTTCCTTCTCGAGCAATTCCAGCACCGGCAGCGCCGCCGGCAACAGCGGCGCGACGTCGACCGGCAGTTGCTGCCACACGAACGCCTGGCCTTCCTTGCTGTGCGGCTCGCCCGTCCAGCCCGTCACCTTGCAGAAATAGAGCCGCACGTATGCGTGCGGATAGTCGTGCTCGAGCGTATGCCAGCGGTGGCTCGCGGTGACGACGATGCCCAGTTCCTCGTGCAGCTCGCGCGCCAGCGCGTCCTCGACGCTCTCGCCGGCTTCCAGCTTGCCGCCCGGGAACTCCCAGTAGCCTTCGTACGGCTTGCCCTGCAGCCGCTGCGCAAGCAGGTAGCGGCAGCCACCGAGCGGGCTGCCGGGCTGTACCATCACGCCGACCGCGACTTCCGTCACCTTGCGGCCGTCAGGCGCACGCACGGCGCCCACTGCGGAATCCGTGCTCATGCCTGCTCCTTGCGACCCGACCAATCGCGCGCGAACTGCCACGCGACACGCCCCGAGCGCGAACCGCGCTCGAGCGCCCACACGAGCGCGTCGCCGCGCGCCGTCTCGATCTCACCGTCCGCGCAGCCGAAATGGCGCAGCCAGTGCGCGACGATGTCGAGATAGTCGTCCTGCTTGAACGGATAGAAGCTGACCCACAGGCCGAAGCGCTCCGACAGCGAAATCTTTTCCTCGACCACTTCACCGGGATGGATCTCGCCGTCCGGCAGATGCTTGTACGACTCGTTGTCGCTCATGTACTCGGGCAGCAGATGGCGGCGGTTCGACGTCGCGTAGATCAGCACGTTGTCGGACTGCGCGGCGATCGAGCCGTCGAGCGCGACCTTCAGCGCCTTGTAGCCCGATTCGCCTTCCTCGAACGACAGATCGTCGCAGAACACGATGAACCGCTCCGGACGCTGCGCGATCAGGTCGACGATGTCGCCGAGATCGTGCAGGTCGTCCTTGTCGACTTCGATCAGGCGCAGCCCGTCCTTCGCATACGCGTTCAGGCACGCCTTGATCAGCGACGACTTGCCGGTGCCGCGCGCACCGGTCAGCAGCACGTTGTTCGCCGGCTTGCACTGCACGAACTGTCGCGTGTTCTGTTCGATCAGCCCTTTCTGCCGATCGATATTGTGCAGATCGTCGAGCGTGATCGACGACGCGGCCGGCACCGGCTGCAGATAGCCGCGCCCTTGGCGCTTGCGCCAGCGGAACGCGGTGGCGGCATTCCAGTCGACAGCCGCCGGTGCGGGTGGCAGCATCCCCTCGAGGCGGCCGAGCAACGCTTCGGCCCGCGTCAGAAACTGTTCGAGCTTGTCCATGTCGTCCGAGCGCTCCCGATCAGGAGCGGTAATCCGCGTTGATGCTCACGTAATCGTGCGACAGGTCGCACGTCCAGACGGTAGCCTGCGCGTCGCCGCGGCCGAGCAGCACGCGGATCGTGATTTCGCTCTGCTTCATCACGCGCTGGCTGTCCTCTTCCTGGTAGGCCGGGTTGCGGCCGCCGGCCTTCGCGACGAGCACGTCGTCGAGATAGAGATCGATCTTGTCGACATCGAGATCCGTGACGCCCGCATAGCCGATCGCCGCGAGAATCCGGCCCAGGTTGGGGTCGGAAGCGTAGAAGGCCGTCTTCACCAGCGGCGAATGACCGATTGCGTAGGCAATCTGGCGGCACTCGGCGACGCTCTTGCCGCCTTCGACCTGCACCGTCATGAATTTCGTCGCGCCTTCGCCGTCGCGCACGATCAGCTGCGACAGTTCCTGGGCGACCTGCGTGACCGCTTCGCGCAGCGCCGCATAGGCCGGCGAGTCGGTCGACGTGATCGCGGGCAGCGTGCTCTTGCCCGACGCGATCAGGATGAACGAGTCGTTGGTCGACGTGTCGCCGTCGATCGTGATGCAGTTGAATGAGCGATCGGCCACTTCCTTCACGAGCGTGTCGAGCACCGGCTGCGCGACGTTCGCATCGAACGCGAGGAAGCCGAGCATCGTCGCCATGTTCGGCTTGATCATGCCCGCGCCCTTGCTGATGCCCGTCAGCGTGACCGTGTGACCGTCGATCGTCACCTGGCGCGACGTGGCCTTCGGCAGCGTGTCGGTCGTCATGATCGTCTGCGCGGCGTCGTACCAGTTCGCGGCCTGGCGGTTCGCGAGCGCGGCCGGCAGCCCTGCCTTCAGGCGGTCGATCGGCAGCGGCTCGAGAATCACGCCGGTCGAGAACGGCAGCACCTGTGCGGCGTCGATGCCCGCGAGGCGCGCGAGTTCCGCGCAGGTTTCGCGCGTGTGCGCGAGGCCCGGCTCGCCGGTGCCCGCATTCGCATTGCCCGTATTCACGACGAGCGCACGGATGCCCGCGCCGCCCGCACGCACGATGGCCAGGTGCTCGCGGCATACGATCACCGGTGCGGCGCAGAAGCGGTTCTCGGTGAATACGCCGGCGACCGTCGCCCCTTCCTCGACGGAGATGACCAGCACGTCCTTGCGATTCGGCTTGCGGATGTTCGCTTCCGCCCAGCCGAGCGTGACGCCGGCGACGGGATGCAGTTGGGCGGGATCGATCGACGGAAAATTGACAGCCATGGGGCACACCTGCCGGATGGAAAATGCCGGCACGCGCCGGCATTGATTGGAAGAACCGACGGCCGCACGAGCGGCCGCCGCAACTCACTTCACTGACTCGAAGCTGCGGATGAAGCGGCACGCCGATGCGCGCCGCCGCCGATCATGACAGCTTCCCGTGACATTGCTTGTACTTCTTGCCGCTGCCGCACGGGCACGGGTCGTTGCGGCCGACCTTCGGCAGCTCGCCGCCGTGGCCGTGGGCCATCGCGCTGCCGACCATGTCGGCCGTCGCGGTGGCCGCCGTGGCGGCCGCGACGTTCGCCACCGGCGCGCCGGATTCCGCGTAGTCGGCGTGCTGATACTCGACGTTCTCGAGATGACCGCTGCGCTCCTCGATCTGCTCGGCGGCTTCCTCGAGCTGCTCCGGCGACTGGATCTGCACGTTCATCACGATGCGCGTGACTTCCTGCTTGATCGCATCGAGCATCGCGGCGAACAGCTCGAACGCTTCGCGCTTGTATTCCTGCTTCGGGTTCTTCTGCGCATAGCCGCGCAGGTGGATGCCCTGGCGCAGGTGATCGAGCGCCGCGAGGTGCTCACGCCAGAGGCGGTCGACCGTCTGCAGCATCACCGAACGCTCGAACGCGCTGAACGATTCGCGGCCGACCATCGCGACCTTCGCTTCGTACTGCTCGTCGGCGGCGGTCGTCACGGCGTCGAGAATCTCGTCGGCCGTGATCGACGACGACTCGTTCACCATTTCCTGGATCGCGAGATCGAGCTGCCAGTCGTTGCGCAGCGCTTCCTCGAGCTCGGGCACGTCCCACTGTTCCTCGATGCTGCCTTCCGGCACGAACTGGCGGACGACTTCAGTGATCACGCCGTGACGCATCGCCGAGATCGTCTCGGTGATGTCGTGGGCTTCGAGCAGTTCGTTGCGCTGCTGGTAGATCACCTTGCGCTGGTCGTTCGACACGTCGTCGTATTCGAGCAGCTGCTTGCGGATGTCGAAGTTGCGTGCTTCGACCTTGCGCTGCGCGGATTCGATCGAACGCGTGACGATGCCGGCCTCGATCGCCTCGCCTTCGGGCATCTTCAGGCGATCCATGATCGAACGCACGCGGTCGCCCGCGAAGATGCGCAGCAGCGGATCGTCCAGCGACAAGTAGAAGCGCGACGAACCCGGGTCGCCCTGACGGCCTGCACGGCCGCGCAGCTGGTTGTCGATCCGGCGCGATTCGTGGCGCTCGGTGCCGATGATGTGCAGGCCGCCCGCGGCCTTCACCTGCTCGTGCAGCGTCTCCCACTCGTCGTGCAGCTGCTTGATGCGGCGCGCCTTTTCGTCGGCCGGGATCGCTTCGTCGGCTTCGATGAACGCCGCCTGCTTCTCGGCGTTGCCGCCGAGCACGATGTCGGTACCGCGGCCGGCCATGTTGGTCGCGATCGTGATGCGTTTCGGACGGCCGGCTTCCGCGACGATCGCGGCTTCACGCTCGTGCTGCTTCGCGTTCAGCACTTCGTGCGGCAGCCCGGCCTGCTTCAGCAGGTGCGACAGCAGTTCCGAGTTCTCGATCGACGTCGTGCCGACCAGCACCGGCTGACCGCGCTCGTAGCACTCGCGAATGTCGCGGATCACCGCGTCGTAGCGCTCCTTGGCGGTCTTGTAGATCTGGTCCTGCTTGTCGATCCGCTTTGGCGGGCGGTTGGTCGGGATCACGACCGTCTCGAGGCCGTAGATCTCGTTGAATTCGTACGCTTCGGTGTCCGCCGTACCCGTCATGCCCGCGAGCTTCGCGTACATCCGGAAGTAGTTCTGGAACGTGATCGATGCGAGCGTCTGGTTCTCGCTCTGGATCTTCACGTGTTCCTTCGCCTCGACCGCCTGGTGCAGGCCGTCGGACCAGCGGCGGCCCGCCATCAGGCGGCCCGTGAATTCGTCGACGATCACCACTTCGCCGTTCTGCACGACGTAGTGCTGGTCCTTGTAGAACAGCGTGTGCGCGCGCAGCGCCGCGTACACGTGGTGCATCAGCGTGATGTTCTGCGGCGCGTACAGGCTCTCGCCCTCACCGATCAGGCCCCACTCGGCGAGCAGCCGCTCGGCCTTCTCGTGGCCCGACTCCGTCAGGAACACCTGGCGCGATTTTTCGTCCAGCGTGTAGTCGCCCGGCTTCTCGACGCCCGTGCCGTCGGCCTTCTCCTCGCCGATCTGGCGCTCGAGCAGCGGCGGCAGCGCGTTCATCCGCACGTAGAGTTCGGTGTGATCTTCGGCCTGGCCCGAGATGATCAGCGGCGTACGCGCCTCATCGATCAGGATCGAGTCCACTTCGTCGACGACCGCGAAGTTCAGTGCCCGCTGCACGCGCGCTTCGGTCTCGTAGACCATGTTGTCGCGCAGGTAGTCGAAGCCGAACTCGTTGTTCGTACCGTAGGTGATGTCCGACGCGTAGGCCTGCTGCTTCTGCTCGTGCTCCATGCCGGACAGGTTGATGCCGACCGACAGACCGAGGAAGTTGTAGAGACGCGCCATCCATTCGGCGTCGCGCTGGGCGAGGTAGTCGTTGACCGTCACGACGTGCACGCCGCGGCCGGCCAGCGCATTCAGGTACACGGGCAGCGTCGCGACGAGCGTCTTGCCCTCGCCGGTGCGCATTTCCGCGATCTTGCCGTAGTGGAGCACCATGCCGCCGATCAGCTGCACGTCGAAGTGGCGCATCTTCAGCACGCGGCGGCTCGCCTCCCGGCAGACCGCGAACGCCTCGGGCAGCAGCTTGTCGAGCGACTCCCCGGCCGCGACCCGCTGGCGGAACTCGTCCGTCTTGCCGCGCAACTGGTCGTCCGTCAGCTGCTCGATCTGCGTTTCGAGCGCATTGATCGTCTCGACGGTCTTTTGATATTGCTTGACGAGCCGCTGGTTGCGGCTGCCAAAAATTTTCTGGAGAAAACCGGTTGTCATCGGATCGGATCCTGCGTCGCAGCACCGGCGCCCGGCGCGTGTTGCGCGCCCCGACGCCCGAGCCTCGGCGGCTTAGCGAATTAGTGGAATCAAACGAGGAATTTTAGCACGCGGGGACGCATGCGCCCGTGTGCCGGCTGGACGCGCGCCGCGCGCCGGACCCGCGCGGGCCACCGGGCGCACGGCCCGAAAGCCGCCCGTGCGAGGGCCGGCGCGGGTACAATCGGCGTCAACGTCCGCGCAGGTGCGCGCCCGAACAATGCCTCGATGAACCGATTTTCCAAGCGTTTCGGCCCGCTCTCCGCGTATCGCCCCCAACCCGTGTCCGAGGTGCTCAACCGCACCGACGCGTTCGCCGCGCTGCGCGCCGGCGTCGAACAGGTCGCGTCGCTGCAGCGCGACCTCACCGCGCTCCTGCCCGACTATCTTGCGAATCATGTCGAACCGGGCTCGATCAAGGACGGCACCCTGACCCTCTTTGCCGCGCACAATGCGCTCGCTGCCCGGCTGCGGCAGGTCGAGCCGCGGCTGCTCGCCGAACTGCAGAAGCGCGGCTGGCCGGTTTCGGCGCTGCGCGTGCGCGTGCGGCCGAAGGACGCGCCGGAGCCGCCGCACGTGAAGCAGGCGCGCATGACGACCGTCGGCGCCGCCGCGTTGCGCGAACTCGCCGATCACCTCGAGCCGTCGCCGCTGCAGGCCGCGCTCGCGCGGATGGCCGCGCGGCACGGCGCGAAGTCGTCGCGCTGAACGCGCCGCCGACCGCGGCCGCCCAGCAAAAAAGCGACCCGAAGGTCGCTTTTTTTATTCGCTCGGGACGAACGCCGATCAGGCGAAGGCCGTCTGCGCGTCGAACGCAAATCCTTTCGGCGCGGCTTGCGGATCGTCGAACGTGACGATCTCGTACGCGTCTTCGTGGGCGAGCAGCTCGCGCAGCAGCGCGTTGTTCAGCCCGTGACCCGACTTGTATGCCGTGTACGACGCCAGCAGCGGATGGCCGACCACGTACAGGTCGCCGATCGCGTCGAGCATCTTGTGCTTCACGAACTCGTCGTCGTAGCGCAGCCCGTCGTTGTTCAGGATCCGGTATTCGTCGAGCACGATCGCGTTGTCCATGCTGCCGCCGCGTGCGAGACCCAGCTCGCGCATCATTTCGACTTCGTGGGCGAAACCGAACGTGCGCGCGCGCGCGATCTCGCGCACGTACGACGTGTTCGCGAAGTCGACCTCGAGTTCCTGGCCGGTCTTGTCGACCGCCGGATGACGGAAGTCGATCGTGAACTTCAGCTTGAAGCCGAAATACGGCTCGAGACGCGCGAACTTGTCGCCGTCGCGGATTTCGACCGGCTTCGTCACCTTGATGAAGCGCTTCGGCGCGTTCTGCTCCTCGATGCCCGCGGACTGGATCAGGAACACGAAGGACGCGGCGCTGCCGTCCATGATCGGAATTTCCTCGGCCGTCACGTCGACATAGAGATTGTCGATGCCGAGGCCGGCGCAGGCCGACATCAGGTGCTCGACGGTCGACACGCGCGCGCCATCCTTCTGCAGCACCGACGCGAGCCGCGTGTCGCCGATCGACATCGCGGATGCCGGAATGTCGACAGGCGTGGGCAGGTCGACGCGCGAGAAAACGATCCCCGTGCCCGGCGCGGCCGGACGGAGCGTCAGTTCAACCTTGCGGCCCGAGTGCAGACCGATACCGACGGTCTTCACGATCGATTTGATGGTGCGCTGCTTCAGCATGGTCTTCTTCAACTTGATTGAGAATATCAATCAGGAGTTATATTCGATAGGTGAGATTATAGCGTAATTCCCTATTCAACGCTGTTGGAAACTGCGTATCAATCTGTTTCGACTGTTTACCCGCGCCGATACGGGACGGGCCGATGCCCGGAACGGAGGCGTTTCCGGTCATCGGCCCGTGTTACAACTGCCCCGACGGCGGTGAGCAGCGTTGCCGGCAGGCAACGGCGCACCGCACGATCAGGACGTCAACGTCGCGAGAACACTCGCCGCATCGCTCACTTCGAACTTGCCCGGTGCTTCGACGGCCAGCGTCTTGACCACACCGTCGTCGACCACCATCGCGTAGCGCAGGGAACGGATTCCCATGCCACGCGCGGACAAATCCTGCGTCAGCCCCAGCGCATGAGTGAAAGCAGCGCTGCCGTCCGCCATCATGCGCACCTTGCCCGCGGTGTGCAGATCACGTCCCCATGCGCCCATCACGAATGCGTCGTTGACGGACACGCACCAGAGCTCGTCGATGCCCGCCGAGCGCAATTGCTCGGCGTGCTCGACATAGCCCGGCACATGCTGCGCCGAACAGGTCGGCGTGAAAGCACCCGGCAATCCGAAGATCACCACCCGCTTTCCCGCCACCTGGTCGCGCACGCTGAAGGCGTTCGGCCCCAGCGTGCAGCCTGCGCGCGCGTCGTCGATGAACTCGAACAATTGCGCGTCGGGCAGCGCGTCGCCCACTTGAATCATGGCTGGTCCCTCATAGCGATACGGTTTTTCAGCGTATTGCGGACAGCACGTCCCATCCCGCTCCGCTCATGCGAAGAGGGCACGTTTCCCGGCCCGGCGTCGCATCCGACGCGGCCTGTCGTGGTCCGTGGCATCCGTCACGCCGGCGTTACCGCGGCAATCTCAGCGATTGTGCCGCGGCTTCGCCTGTGTGCGTCGTCAGTCAGCCTGCTTGCGCAGGAAAGCCGGGATGTCGTACGTATCGACACCCTTCTCCTGCAGCGCCTGCACGTGCGATGCCGCGGTTTCGCGCGAATTGCGCCACACCGCCGGCGTATCGAGCGCGCCGTAGTCGGCCGTGCTGACGTGTTGCGGCTGCGCGTAACCGTGCGAGACCGCGCTGACCGGCTGGTTGTCGGTACCCGTGCGCAGCAGCGTCATCGGAGCCGATTGCTGCTTCTTCGCCGCACGGCCCAGACCCGTCGCCACGACCGTCACGCGCAGTGCATCGCCCATCGCGTCGTCGTACACCGCACCGAAGATCACCGTCGCATCTTCCGCCGCGTAGCTCTTGATCGTGTTCATCACTTCGCGCGTTTCCGACAGGCGCAGCGAACGGCTCGACGTGATGTTGACCAGCACGCCGCGCGCGCCCGACAGATCGACGCCTTCGAGCAGCGGGCTCGCCACGGCCTGTTCCGCCGCGAGGCGTGCGCGATCGACGCCGGCGACCGTCGCCGTGCCCATCATCGCCTTGCCCTGCTCGCCCATCACCGTCTTCACGTCTTCGAAGTCGACGTTCACGAGACCATCGACATTGATGATTTCGGCAATGCCCGCGACCGCGTTGTTCAACACGTCGTCCGCGCACTGGAAGCACTTGTCCATCTCGGCGTCATCGCCCATCACGTCGAACAGCTTGTCGTTCAGGACGACGATCAGCGAGTCGACGTGATCCTCCAGTTGCTGCGAGCCTGCTTCCGCGACGCGCATGCGCTTGCCGCCTTCGAATTCGAACGGCTTGCTGACGACGCCAACCGTCAGGATGCCCATCTCCTTCGCGATCTGCGCGACCACCGGCGCCGCGCCCGTGCCCGTGCCGCCGCCCATGCCAGCGGTGATGAACACCATGTGCGCGCCGCGCAGTGCATCGGCGATGCGCTCACGCGCTTCTTCCGCCGCGGCACGGCCCATTTCCGGCTTCGCACCGGCGCCGAGGCCCGTGTTGCCCAGCTGGATCACCGACGATGCGCGCGAACGCGACAGCGCCTGGGCGTCCGTGTTCATCACGATGAAGTCGACGCCCTGCACGCCGCGGTTGATCATGTGCTGAACGGCATTGCCGCCAGCGCCGCCAACGCCGACCACCTTGATGATGGTGCCGTTGGTTTCGGTTTCCAGCATTTCGAATTCCATTGTTGCCTCCGTCAAGAAAATAAGACTACTCGGCCGTTATTCGGCAGGAGATCGGGCAACCCCCTGTCGCGCGCCAGCCGCCGGCACCGGCGCGAATTTCGATTCGGTTCATCCTCAGGACAACGTCGGGCCGCCCCGCGTTTTCCTGGCCCCCGTCGGGGGCAGGCTCGGCGTACCGAGCCGTGGGGTACTCAAAAATTACTCAGGAACCATTCCTTCATCCGCGAGAAGATCTGCCCCGCGTTGCCGGACTGCACGGCGACCTTGCGGCCGCGCATGCGCTGCGCACTGCCTTCGACGAGCAGGCCCATCGCCGTCGAATAGCGCGGATTGCGCACGACGTCGGCGAGGCCGCCCGCGTATTCCGGCGCGCCGATGCGCACCGGCTTCAGGAAAATGTCTTCGCCGAGCTCGACCATGCCCGGCATCATCGAAGCCCCGCCGGTAATGACCACGCCGGAGCTCAGCAGTTCTTCGTAACCCGACTCGCGCACGACCTGCTGCACGAGCGAGAACAATTCCTCGACGCGCGGCTCGATCACCGCCGCGAGCGCCTGGCGCGACAGCGTGCGCGGACCGCGTTCGCCGAGGCCCGGCACTTCGACCATCTCGTCCGGATCGGCGAGTGCCTGCTTGGCGATGCCGTAGCCGACCTTGATGTCTTCCGCGTCCGGCGTCGGCGTGCGCAGCGCCATCGCGATGTCGCTCGTGATCTGGTCGCCGGCGATCGGAATCACCGCGGTATGGCGGATCGCGCCTTCGGCGAAGATCGCGATGTCGGTCGTGCCGCCGCCGATGTCGACCAGCACCACGCCGAGATCCTTCTCGTCTTCCGTCAGCACGGCCAGCGACGACGCGAGCGGCTGCAGGATCAGGTCGTTCACTTCCAGCCCGCAGCGGCGCACGCACTTGACGATGTTCTGCGCGGCGCTGACCGCGCCCGTCACGATGTGCACCTTCACCTCGAGGCGGATGCCGCTCATCCCGATCGGCTCGCGCACGTCTTCCTGGCCGTCGATGATGAATTCCTGCGTGAGGATGTGCAGTACCTGCTGGTCGGTCGGGATGTTGATCGCCTTCGCGGTCTCGATCACACGCGCGACGTCGGTCTGCGTGACTTCCTTGTCCTTGATCGCGACCATCCCGCTCGAGTTGAAGCTGCGGATGTGGCTGCCGGCAATCCCCGTGAACACGTTGGTGATCTTGCAGTCGGCCATCAGCTCGGCTTCCTCGAGCGCGCGCTGGATCGACTGCACGGTGGCCTCGATGTTGACCACCACGCCCTTCTTCAGACCTTTCGATTCGCTCTGGCCGAGGCCGATGACCTCGTAATGGCCTTCGCCCTTCAGCTCGGCGACGATGGCCACCACCTTCGACGTGCCGATGTCGAGGGAAACCAGCAGATCCTTGTAGTCTTTGCTCATAAAGTGCTCTTGCGTGTGATCTCTCGTTACTTCTTGCGCTTGTCGGTATCGGTCAGGAACCGCATGCCTGCCGCGCGAATCGCGAATCCGTTCGGATAACGCAGGTCCGCGTACTCGATGTCGTTGCCCCAACGCTCCGTGACGGCCGGCCATGCGGCGACGAGGCGCTGGCTCCGGTCATGCAGGGTCTCGCTGGTGCGCTCCTTGCCCAGTTCGACCTGCATGCCGTTCGACAGCTTCACCGTCCACGCGTAGCGCGCCGACAGCGTCACTTCTTCCGGCGCCGCCTTCAGCGGCGCAAACCAATTCGCGAAGTCGCGATACCGCGTGACGACTTCCTTCGCACTGCCCTCCGGGCCGTCGAACGCCGGCAGTTCCTGATCGAGCTCGCCCTGGTTCGCGGTGAACAGCTCGCCGTCGACGCTCACGAGCTGCGCGCTGCCCCAGGTCCCGAGCGGTTTGTACTCCTCGAGCGTGACAGCCAGCGCATTCGGCCACACCCGGCGCACGCTCGCGTGACGCACCCACGGCATCTGCTCGAACGCGGCCCGCGCCGAGTCGAGATCGACCGTGAAGAAATTGCCTTTCAGCCGGCCGACCACGCCCGCGCGCACCGTCGGCGAGTTGATGTGCTCGGTGTCGCCGTCGATCCGGATCTCGCGCAACGCGAACGTCGGACGCTGGATCAGCCAGTAGCAGCCGGCCGCCGCCAACACGAGCAGCAGCAGCGCGTACAGCGCGCTGGCGGCAAGGTTGAGTTGGCGAACGTTGTTCCACATACGTCGTTCCGTTCCTGCGTCAATCGTTGAGCGTAAGCGACAGCACCTTCACGACCAGCTCCGAATAGCTGATGCCGATCGAGCGCGCGGCCTTCGGCGGCAGCGAATGGTCGGTCATCCCGGGGGCCGTGTTCACTTCCAGGAAATACGCGTTGCCGGCGGCGTCGAGCATGAAATCCGCGCGGCCCCAGTCGGTGCAGCCGAGCACGTCGAACGCGCGGCGCGCGATGCGCTTCAGTTCGGTTTCCTGCTCCGCCGGCAGTCCGCACGGAATCAGGTACTGCGTGTCGTTGGCGACATACTTCGCGTGGTAGTCGTAGAACTCGCCCGCCGGCACGATCTTGATCAGCGGGAGATCGAGATCGCCGGCGATGCACGCGGTGTATTCGCCGCCGCCTTCGATGCTCTTCTCGACGATCACGATCTTGTCGTGCGTCGCGGCTTCCGACAGTGCGGCGGGCAACGCGTCGGCCGTCTTGACCTTCAGCACCGCGACGCTCGAGCCTTCGCTCGCCGGCTTCACGAACAGCGGCAGGCCGAGCTTCGCGACGATGTCCGTCGCGCGCGCCGCGTAGTCGTCGCCGCGCATCACCGTCTCGAACGGCGGCGTCGGCACGCCCGTCTGCTGCCACACGAGCTTCGTGCGGAACTTGTCGAGGCCGAGCGCCGAGCCGAGCACGCCGCTGCCCGTGTAACGGATCCCGTAGAAATCGAGCGCGCCCTGGATCTGGCCGTTCTCGCCATAGCCGCCGTGCAGCGCGTTGAACGCGCGCACGAAGCCTTCATCCTTCAGCGCCGACAGCGGCCGCTCGGCCGGGTCGAACGGATGCGCGTCGATGCCCGCGTCGCGCAGGCCCTGCAGCACGAGGCGGCCCGAGGTGAGCGACACCTCGCGCTCGGCGGATTCGCCGCCGAACAACACTGCCACCTTGCCGAAACGTTTCGGATCGATTCCGCTCATGTCAGCCTCCGCCGGGCCGCCCCAAGGAGGCTGACCGCCCCCGCGGGGGGCAGCGAACGAAGTGAGCGTGGGGGTCGTTTCATGTCATGCCTTCTGTTGAATGTGTTGCACGATCTTCGCCGGCACGCCGCCGATCGAACCCGCGCCCATCGTGATCACCACGTCGCCATTCCGGGCGACCCCCGCCAAGGCGTCCGGCACGTCGTCGACCGACGCGACGAATACCGGGTCGACCTTCCCCACCGCCCGCAGCGCACGCGACAGCGCATCGCCGTTGGCCGTCGCGATCGCCGCTTCGCCCGCGGCATAGACTTCCGTCAGCACCAGCGCGTCGACCGTCGACAGCACGTTGACGAAATCGTCGAAACAGTCGCGCGTGCGCGTGTAGCGGTGCGGCTGGAACGCCAGCACGAGGCGGCGGCCCGGAAACGCGCCGCGCGCGGCCGCGACCGTCGCGGCCATCTCGACCGGGTGGTGGCCGTAGTCGTCGATCAGCGTGTACTGGCCGCCGTCCGCGCTCGGCACCTCGCCGTAGCGCTGGAAGCGCCGGCCGACGCCGTTGAATTCCGCCAGCGCCTGCTGGATCGCGTCGTCCGACACGCCGAGATCGGTTGCGATCGCGATCGCCGCGAGCGCGTTCTGCACGTTGTGCAGGCCCGGCAGGTTCAGCACCACCGCGAGCGGCGCACGGCCTTCGCGGATCACCGTGAAGTGCATGCGGCCGTCGCGCGCGTCGATGTCTTCGGCGCGCACCTGCGCATCCGGCGACAGGCCGTAGCGCACGACCGGCTTCGAGATGAACGGGATGATCTGCCGCACGTTCGGATCGTCGACGCACACGACCGCGCTGCCGTAGAACGGCAGGCGCTGCGTGAATTCGATGAACGCCTGCTTGAGCCGCGCGAAATCGTGGCCGTAGGTGTCCATGTGGTCGGCGTCGATGTTCGTGATGACTTCGATCACCGGATACAGGTTCAGGAACGATGCGTCCGACTCGTCGGCCTCGGCGACGATGAAGTCGCCCGTGCCGAGCCGCGCGTTCGCGCCGGCGCTGATCAGCCGGCCGCCGATCACGAAGGTCGGATCGAGGCCGCCCGCGGCGAGCACGCTCGCGACGAGGCTCGTCGTCGTGGTCTTGCCGTGCGTGCCGGCAATCGCGATCCCCTGCTTCAGGCGCATCAGCTCCGCGAGCATCACCGCGCGCTGCACGATCGGCACGCCCTGGTGCCGTGCGGCCAGTACTTCGGGATTGTCCGAGCGCACGGCCGTCGACACGACGACCGCGTTCGCGCCCGCGATGTTCGCCGCGTCGTGGCCGATCGCGATCCGCGCGCCGAGCGCCTCGAGACGATCGGTCACCGCGTTGCGCGACAGGTCCGAGCCGCTGACCTCGTAGCCGAGGTTGACGAGCACTTCGGCGATGCCGCTCATGCCCGCGCCGCCGATCCCGACGAAATGAATCTGTTTGACGATGTGTTTCATTTGATTTCTTCCAGGTTCGCGCCAGCCACCGTCGCGCAGATGCGCGCGACTTCGTCGGTGGCCTCGGGCTTGGCCAGCGAGCGCGAACGCTCCGCCATGTCCGCGAGCGATGCCCGCGACTGGCTGCGCAGCCAGTCGGCGAGCAACTCGGCCGAAAGGTCGCGTTGTTGCACCAGCACCGCCGCGCCCGCATCGGCGAGGAACGCGGCGTTGGTCGTCTGGTGATCGTCGACCGCGTACGGGAACGGCACGAACAGCGCCGCCACGCCCACCGCCGCGATCTCCGACACCGTCATCGCGCCGGAGCGGCAGATCACGAGATCCGCCGCCGCGTATGCACTCGCCATGTCGTCGATGAACGGCACCAGCCGCACGGCGTCGCCGCCCGCGAAACCGGCCGCTTCGTAATTCGCCTTCAGCGCGTCGATGTGCTTCGCGCCGGCCTGGTGCACGACGCGCGGGCGCTCGCCCGGCGCCAGCAGCGCCAGCGCGCGCGGCACGACTTCGTTCAGTGCGGCCGCGCCCAGGCTGCCGCCGACCACCAGCAGGTTCAGCGGGCCGCTGCGCGATGCATAGCGTGCTTGGGGCGTTTCCGTGCGCGCAAGTTCCGCGCGAATCGGGTTGCCGGTCCATTCCGCGTGCGGCAGTGCGCCGGGGAACGCGACGAGCACGCGCTTCGCGAATTTCGCGAGCACCTTGTTCGCGAGGCCGGCAATCGAATTCTGCTCGTGCAGCACGAGCGGCCGGCCCGACAGCGCGGCCATCACGCCCGCCGGGAACGTGATGTAGCCGCCCATCCCGAGCACGACGTCGGGCCGCACGCGGCGCAATGCGCCGAGGCTCTGCCAGCACGCACGCAGCAGGTTGAACGGCAGCGTCAGCTTGGTCTTCAGGCCCTTGCCGCGCAGCCCGCCGAAGCGCACGTATTCCATCGGAATGCCGTGTTTCGGCACGAGCGTCGCTTCCATCCCGGCCGGATTGCCGAGCCATACGACGCGCCACCCCGCCGCTTCCATCCGGTGCGCGACAGCGAGCCCCGGGAACACGTGGCCCCCGGTGCCGCCTGCCATCACCATCAGCGTGCGTCGCGACGCGGTCATACCTTGCCTCCGCGCATCAATAAGAATGAATCAATGTTTTGGCTACGGCCGCTACGCTTAACTTCGCACGCTGCGCGCACGAAGTTAGCCTTCGCCGAAATCGCGTACTGACGCGGGGAGGTCATACCTTCCCTCCCCGCATCAGCACGCGATTTTCATAATCGACCCGCAGCAGCACCGCGAGCGCGACGCAATTCAGCAGAATGCCCGAACCGCCGTAGCTCACGAGCGGCAGTGTCAGGCCCTTGGTCGGCAGCAGGCCGAGGTTCACGCCCATGTTGATGAACGTCTGCGCACCGAACCAGATGCCGATGCCCTTCGCGGTGAGGCCCGCGAACGTGCGGTCGAGCGCGAGCGCCTGGCGGCCGATCTCGAACGCGCGGCGCACGATCCAGTAGAACAGCAGGATCACGACCAGCACGCCGACGAAGCCGAGCTCCTCGCCGATCACCGCGAGGATGAAGTCGGTATGCGCTTCCGGCAGGTAGTTCAGCTTCTCGACGCTGCCGCCGAGGCCGACGCCGAACCACTCGCCGCGGCCGAACGCGATCAGCGAGTGCGTGAGCTGGTATGCCTTGCCCTGCGCGTAGCGTTCGTCCCACGGATCGAGATACGCGAAGATCCGCTCGCGACGCCACGGCGACAGCCACACGAGCATCGTGAACGTGCCGACCGCCGTCGCGACGAGGCCGCCGAACAGCTTGCCGTTCACGCCGCCGAGGAACAGCACGCCCATCGCGATCGCGGCGACCACCATGAACGCGCCCATGTCCGGCTCGAGCAGCAGCAGCGCGCCGACGAGACCGACCGCGAACGCCATCGGCAGGAAGCCCTTCGCGAAGCTCTGCATGTATTCCTGCTTGCGCACCGTGTAGTTCGCCGCGTAGATCGTCACCGCGAGCTTCATGATTTCCGACGGCTGCATGTTCGTGATGCCGAGCGGAATCCAGCGGCGCGCGCCGTTCACGCCCTTGCCGACGTGCGGAATCAGCACGATCACGAGCCCGACGAGCGCGATCAGGAAGAGATGCGGCGCGTATTTATCCCACGTCGACACCGGTACGCGGAACGCGATCACCGCCGCGATGAACGCGACGCCGAGCGACACGCAGTGACGCATCAGGAACGCGTAATCGTGATACGCCGCGTATTTCGGCGAATCGGGCATCGCGATCGACGCCGAATACACCATCACGACGCCGAGCCCGAGCAACGCGATCGCGACCCACAGCAGCGAGTAGTCGAAATCGAGCATCCGCGAGCGGCTCGGCCGCACGCCGTTGACGACGCTGGCCAGGCCGCCCGTCGCGGCGCGCGTGGCCGATGCGACGCGGCCGCCCGCGGCATTGCCGCCGGTGCCGCGCCGGTCGTTGAAACGGGAGACGAGGCGATCGGACCAGCTCATGTCGTCGCTCCTTTGTCGATGGCGATTTCGTCCACGGCCGCGCGGAACACGTCAGCGCGGTGGGCGTAGTTCCTGAACATGTCGAGGCTCGCGCACGCGGGCGACAGCAGCACCGCGTCGCCCGGCTCCGCGAGCTCCGCCGCCGCATGCACCGCCGCCTCGAGCGTCGCGTGGTCGGCAAGCGGCACGCCCGTCTCGGCGAGTGTGTCGCGGATCGCCGGCGCATCGCGGCCGATCAGCATCACCGCGCGGCACCACCGCGCGACGGGCGCGACGAGCGGCGCGAAATCCTGCCCCTTGCCGTCACCGCCCGCGATCAGCACGATCTTCTGCGCGAGCCCGTCGAGCGCGGCCACCGTCGCGCCGACGTTGGTTCCCTTGCTGTCGTCGACGTAGTCCACGTCGTCGATCGTCGCGATCACTTCGACACGATGCGCTTCGCCGCGGTATTCGCGCAGCGCGTGCAAGAGCGGCGCGGCCGGCAGGTCGATCGCACGCGCGAGCGCGAACGCGGCCAGCGCGTTCGCCGCGTTGTGCAGCCCGCGGATGCGCAGCGCGTCGGCCGGCATCAGGCGCTTCTGCGCGATGTCCGGCGTATGCGCGCCGTCGCGCTTGCGCCGGCGGCTCGTCGTCTCGTCCGGCGCGTCGCGGTCGACCGCCTCGACCAGCCATGCGATGCCGTTGTCGCGCGACAGGCCGTAGTCGCCCTGCTGCGCCGGTTCGTTCAGGCCGAACGTGACCGTGCGCGCCGCATCGGCCGCGCCGGCGGCCGGCGCGAATTTCATCACGGCCGCATCGTCGCGATTGAGCACGCGGGTGGTCGTCGCGCCGAAGATCCGGCCCTTCGCCGCCGCATACGCGTCGAAGCTGCCATGCCAGTCGAGGTGATCCTGCGTGATGTTGAGAATCGCGGCCGCGTCGGGCGCGAACGTGCGCGCCGTCTCGAGCTGGAAGCTCGACAGTTCGAGCACCCAGACGTCGGGCAGCGCCGTCTCGTCGATCGCGCGCGCGAGCCGGTCGAGCATCGCCGGGCTGATGTTGCCGGCGACGGCGACCTTCTTGCCCGAACGCTGGCACAGCAGGCCCGTGAGATTCGTCGTCGTGGTCTTGCCGTTGGTGCCGGTAATCGCGAGCACCTTCGGCTGGTAGCCGCTCGTGCCGAGCGCGCGCAGCGCCTGCGCGAAGAATTCGAGCTCGCCCCACACCGCGATCGCGCGCTCGTTCGCGGCTGCGATCAGCGCGGCGAGTGCCGGTTCGAGCGGCGACAGGCCAGGGCTCAGGCCGACGATCTCGACACCGCCGTCGAGCAGCGCGGGCGTGAACGGCCCGCCGACGAACTCGGCATCGATGCCTTCGGCCTGCAGCGCGGCAAGGTTAGGCGGCGCCTCGCGGGTATCGGCAATACGCAGCCGGCACCCGTGCCTCGCGCACCATCGCGCGATCGCGAGGCCCGATTCCCCGAGCCCCAGTACGAGCACCATCGGCCGCTGCCGATCTCCAAACATCTCGCCAGACATCCTTTTACCTTTCCTTTACCGCAACTTGAGGGTGGACAGACCGAACAGGCACAGCATCAGCGTGATGATCCAGAAACGCACCACCACCTGCGTTTCCTTCCAGCCGGACAATTCGAAATGGTGATGCAGCGGCGCCATCTTCAGCAGGCGCCGCCCTTCGCCGTAACGCTTCTTCGTGTACTTGAACCACGACACCTGCAGCATCACCGACAAGGTTTCCGCGACGAAGATGCCACCCATGATGAACAGCACGATTTCCTGGCGCACGATCACCGCGACCGTGCCGAGCGCGCCGCCGAGCGCCAGTGCGCCGACGTCGCCCATGAACACTTGCGCGGGGTGCGTGTTGTACCAGAGGAACGCGAGCCCTGCCCCGCCCATCGCCGAACAGAAGATCAGCAGTTCGCCCGCGCCCGGAATGTGCGGGAACAACAGGTATTTCGAATAGACCGAGCTGCCCATCACGTACGCGAACACGCCGAGCGACCCGCCGACCAGCACGACCGGCATGATCACGAGGCCGTCGAGGCCGTCGGTGAGGTTCACCGCGTTGCTCGCGCCGACGATCACGAAGTAGGTCAGCACGATGAAGCCCCACACGCCGAGCGGATAGCTGATCGACTTCAGGAACGGCAGCATCAGGTCGGCACGCGCGGGCAGCCCCATCGACAGGCCGCTGCGCACCCACGCCATGAACAGGTCGAACACGCGCACGTTGTTCGCCTCGGACACGCTGAATGCCAGGTAGACCGCCGCGAACAGCCCGATCACCGACTGCCAGAAATACTTTTCGCGCGACGACATCCCGCGCGGATCCTTGTAGACGACCTTGCGATAGTCATCGACCCAGCCGATCACGCCGAAACCGAACGTGACGAGCATCACGATCCAGATGAAACGGTTGGTCAGGTCGCCCCACAGCAGCGTCGCGACCGCGATGCCGATCAGGATCAGCACGCCGCCCATCGTCGGCGTGCCGGACTTCACGAGGTGGCTCTGCGGGCCGTCCTTGCGCACGGCCTGCCCGACCTTCATTTGCGTCAGCTTGCGGATCACCCACGGTCCGCACACGAGCCCGATCCCGAGCGCGGTGATGGTAGCCATCACCGCACGGAACGTCAGGTACGTGAACAAGCGCAAAAAGCTTGCGTCGCCCTGCAGCCATTGCGCCAGCGCCAGCAGCATGCTTCCTTCCTTCTACTCAGTGTGCGGCGGGCACCGTGCCCGCCGCGGATTGGTTCGTCAGCGCGTCGACCACGCGCTCCATCTTCATGTACCGCGAGCCCTTCACGAGCACCGTCGCCTGCGCGCCGTAGCCCGCCGCGAGCAGCGCCGTCACCAGCGCGCCGACGTCGCCGAAATGGCGGGCCGTGTCGCCGTACGCCGTGCACGCATCGCGCGACGCGTCGCCGAGCGCGAACAGCGCATCGATGCCGCGCTCGCGCGCATACGCGCCGATCTCGCGGTGGAATGCCGGGCCTTCGTCGCCGACCTCGCCCATGTCGCCGATCACCAGCACGCGCGGCGCCGGTTGCGCAGCCAGCACGTCGATCGCCGCGCGCATCGAGTCGGGGTTCGCGTTGTAGGTGTCATCGACGACCGTCGCGCCCGCGAGGCTGCCGACGTCCGCCTGCCGGACCTGCAGACGACCCTTGACCGGTTCGAACGATTCGAGGCCCTGCTTGATCGCGGCCAGTTCGATACCGGCCGCGAGCGCAGCAGCAGCAGCAGCCAATGCGTTGCGTGCGTTGTGCTCGCCGAGCGCGCGCAGGCGCACCGTCACCGCGCCCGACGGCGTGTCGATCGCAAGCCCGCCGCCGTGCAGACGGCCCGTGACCTGCGCTTCGACCTGCCGTTCGGCATCGTGCAGCGCGAAATCGAGGATCGGGTTGCCGGTCGCCGCGACGCGCCAGATGCTCGCGTATGCATCGTCGGCCGGAAACACCGCGACGCCGTCCGGCGTCAGCGCGTGGATCACGGCCGCGTGCTCGAGCGCAACGGCTTCGACGGTAGCCATGAATTCCTGGTGCTCGCGCTGCGCGTTGTTGACGAGCGCGACGGTCGGTGCCGCGAGGCGCGCGAGGATTTCCGTCTCGCCCGGGTGGTTCATCCCGAGTTCGATCACCGCGACGCGATGCGCGCCGGACAGGCGCAGCAGCGTCAACGGCACGCCGATGTCGTTGTTCAGGTTGCCGGCCGTCGCCAGTCGCGCGTCGGCGCCGACTGCCGCCGCGAAGATCGACGCGATCATTTCCTTGACGGTCGTCTTGCCGTTGCTGCCCGTCACCGCGACGAGCGGCACCGCGAAGCGCTTGCGCCAGCCGTGTGCGAGCGCGCCGAGCGCGGCACGCGTTTCACCGCCCTCGACGACCGGCATCGCGAGACCCGCCGGCACGTGCGCGACGAGCGCCGCGGCTGCGCCACGCGCGGCCACGTCGCCCAGGAAGTCGTGCGCGTCGAAGCGGTCGCCCTTCAGCGCGACGAACAGGTCGCCCGGGCCGACCGTGCGGCTGTCCGTCGACACGCGCTCGAACGTCGTGTCCGGATCGCCGTGGACGGTGGCGCCGGGAATCAGGCGGGCGGCTTCGCCGAGACTGAGCATCGTCATTCGGCACCTCCCTTGACGTGCGTCGCGCGTGCCGCGAGCGCGAGCCGCGCGTGATCCTGATCGGAGAACGCGCGCTTCTTGCCCATGATTTCCTGCGTCGCCTCGTGCCCCTTGCCGGCCAGCACGACGACGTCCTCGCGGGCGGCGCCGCGCACGGCCTGCAGGATCGCGCTTGCGCGATCCTCGATGCGGCGCGCGTGATCGGGCGCCGTCATGCCCGCGATGACCTGGTCGATGATGCGCTGCGGATCTTCGCTGCGCGGGTTGTCGCTCGTGACGACGACTTCATCGGCGAGCCGTTCGGCGATCGCGCCCATCAGCGGGCGCTTCGTCGCATCGCGATCGCCGCCGCAGCCGAACATGCACACGAGCCGGCCGCCGCGTGCGGCCGCGATCGGGCGCAACGCGTCGAGCGTCTTCTCGAGCGCATCGGGCGTATGCGCATAGTCGATCACGACCAGCGGTTCGTCGTTCTGCAGCCGGCCGCCCAGGCGCTGCATGCGGCCATTGACGGACTCGAGCCGTGCGATCTCCGCGACCGCCGCGTCGAACGGCACGTCGGCCGCGAGCAGCGAGCCGAGCACCGCGAGCAGGTTGCTGACGTTGAACGCGCCGAGCGTGCCGACCTCGACGTCCGCGTCGCCCCACGACGAACGCAGGTGGAACGCCGTGCCCGTGGCGGTGGCGCGCACGTCGATCGCGACCAGTTCGCGATCGGCGTCGGGCGCCTGCGCGTCGCCGATCCCGTATGCGATCGTGCGCACGCGGCCGGCCAGCTTCTCGAGCAGCCGGCGGCCGGCTGCGTCGTCGCGATTGACGACCGCCGCGCGCAGGCCGCGCCACGCAAACAGCTTCGCCTTCGCGGCTTCATACGCCTCGAACGTGCCGTGATAGTCGAGGTGATCCTGGGTGAGGTTCGTGAACACGGCGATGTCGAACGCCGTGCCGTTCACGCGGCCCTGATGCAGCGCGTGCGACGACACTTCCATCGCGACGGCCTTCGCGCCCGCGTCGTGCAGCTGCGCGAGGCTGCGCTGCAGCTGCGGCGCGTCCGGCGTCGTGAAGCCGGTCGGCACCAGATGCCCGTGCATGCCGCTGCCGAGCGTGCCGATCACCGCGCACGGCTGGTGCAGCGCCGTCAGCGCGGCGGCGATCCATTGCGTGCACGACGTCTTGCCGTTCGTACCGGTCACGCCGATTGCGAGCATGCTGTCGCTCGGGTCGCCGTACCAGCCGCTGGCGATCTCGCCGGCCAGTTGGTCGAGCGCCGGCACAGCGAGTGCGACGGGCACGGCCGGCGCGGCCGCGAGACCTTCCGGCTGATACAGCACGGCGGCCGCGCCACGCGCGACGGCATCGGCAATGAAGGCGCGATTGTCTGCCCCGTCGACCGCATAGCCGAGAAACACGTCGCCGGCCCGCAGGCTGCGCGTGTCGGCATGCAGTTGCGCCGCGGGGGCCACATGCTGGCGCAGCCACGCAAGCGCGGCTGCGATCTGCTGATGCGCCGGATGGGAACTGCGAGCGGCGCTCATCGAACAACTCCTGGTGAATTACGTGTCGTGCTGGATACGATCATATGCTTCGCACCGCTGCCCGCGGCGAGCTTTTGCGGACCCGGCTTCGCGGGCGCGCCCGGTGCGTCGTCGGACACGACCAGCTGCTTGATCGGCATGTTCGGCGGCACGTTCAGCGCGCGCATCGTATCGCCGGCGATCGCTGAGAATACGGGGCCGGACACCTGGCCGCCGAAGTGGCTGCCGGCGGTCGGTTCGTCCACCGACACCGCGACGACGATGCGCGGATTCGGCATCGGCGCCATCCCGACGAACGACGCGCGGTACTTGCGCGTGTAGCCGTGGCCTTCATGCTTGTACGCGGTACCGCTCTTGCCGCCGACGCGATAGCCCGGCACGGCGGCGTCCGGCGACGTACCGCCCGGCGCGACGACCGTCTCGAGCATCGCGCGTACTTCGCGGGCGGTGGTCGGGTTGAACACCTGCGTGCCGGCGATCGGCTGATTGGGGTCGGTCTTGAAAATGGTCACGGGCATCAGCTCGCCGTCGTGCGCGATCGCCGTGTACGCGCGTGCGAGCTGGAACAGCGACACCGACAGGCCATAGCCGTACGACATCGTGGCCTGCTCGATGCGGCGCCAGCTCTTCCACGGACGCAGGCGGCCGGCTACCGCGCCCGGGAACCCGACCTTCGGCGCCTGGCCGAGGCCGATGCTCGTATACATATTCCACATTTCCTCGGGCCGCATCGTCATCGCGATCTTCGTCGCGCCGATGTTGCTCGACTTCTGGATCACGCCGCCGACCGTCAGCGTGCCGAAGCCCGCGTCGTCGGTGATCGGCGCGCCGTCGAGCACGAAATGCCCGTTGCCCGTCTCGACGAGCGTGTTCGGCGTCACGCGGTGCAGGTCGAGCGCGAGCGATACCGTGAACGGCTTCATGATCGAGCCCGGCTCGAACACGTCGGTCATGATCCGGTTGCGCAACTGCTCGCCCGTCATCCGCGAGCGGTCGTTCGGGTTGTACGTCGGGTAGTTGACGAGCGCGAGCACTTCGCCGGTACGCACGTCGACGACCATCGCCGCGCCAGCCTTCGCCTTGAACTTCTCGACGGCGGCCTTCAGGTTCGCATAGGCGATGTACTGGATCTTGCTGTCGATCGACAGGCCGACGTCCGTCCCGTTGTGCGGGGGAACCTGTTCGGCGACGTCCTCGACGATGTGCCCCAGCCGGTCCTTGATCACGCGGCGCACGCCGGACGTGCCGGACAACAGCTTCTGGTCGCCGAGCTCGACGCCTTCCTGACCTTCGTCCTCGACGTTCGTGAAGCCGATCAGGTGCGCGGTGATCTCGCCTTCCGGATAAAAGCGCTTGTACTCGTTGCGCTGATAGATACCGGGGATATCGAGCGCGGCGACCTTGTCCGCGACGTCGATCGGCACCTGGCGCTTCACGTAGACGAAACCCTTGTCTTCCGACAGCTTCACGCGCAGTTCCTTCGGCGTCATGCCGAGGAGCTTGCCGAGCTGGTTGATCTTGTCCGCGCCGAGATCGTCCGGCACGGCGTCCGGAATCGCCCAGATCGCGCGCACGGGCAGACTCGTCGCGAGCACGAGCCCGTTACGGTCGAGGATCTTGCCGCGCGTGGCGGGCAGTTCGAGCGTGCGCTGATAGCGGCTTTCGCCCTGCTTCTGATAGAACGCGTTGCCGGGCCCCTGGATCCAGAACGCCCGCGCGGCGAGCGCGACGAACGCCATGAACAACATGAACACGACGAGTTTCGAGCGCCACATCGGCAGGTGCACGCCGAGCACGGGGCTCGACGAGAATTTCACGTCCTGGCGCTTTTGCGACGGCTTCATCGCGCGCCCCCCTTGCCCTTGGTGGCCGCGTCGGCCGACGCGGGAATCGGCGCGTCGATCGCCTTCACGGCGCCCGGCGGCAGCGTCAGGTATTGGGTGCGGCCCGTCGTGATCGGCTGCATCTTCAGCGAATCGTTCGCGAGTTGCTCGATGCGCGACGTCTTCGACAGCGCGCTCTGCTGATATTGAAGCTGCGCATAGTCCTGCTGGAGCTGACGCTCCTGCGACTGCGCGCGCTGCAGCTGGATGAAGATCTGGCGCTGCTGGTTCGTCGAGTTGACGACCGACAGCGCGCAACCCATCACGATGATCAGCAGGAAGATATTGAAGCGGCTCATGGCGTGACGCGCTCCGCGATGCGCATCACGGCCGACCGGGCGCGCGGATTCGCGACGACTTCCGCTTCGCTCGGGAATTGACGGCTGATTATCTTGAGCGGCGGGCTCGGGAGGTCGACGGCACGGATCGGCAGGCGACGATCGACCGCGGGCGCACTCGCGTGCGCCTGCATGAATCGCTTGACGATCCGGTCCTCGAGTGAATGAAAGCTGATGACCACCAGCCGCCCCCCTTGCTCCAGCAACGACAATGCCGCGTCTAGTACGACTTGCAGGTCCGCAAGCTCTTGATTGACGTGAATCCGTATAGCCTGAAAGGTGCGGGTTGCCGGATCCTTGCCCTTCTCACGGGTTTTGACGACGTGACCCACGATTTGGGCAAGCTCGCCCGTGGTGTCGAGAGGCCCAAGACGGTCGGACTCTGCCCGGCGAGCAACAAGCGCCTTTGCAATCTGAAAAGCAAACCGTTCTTCCCCATAATCCCGTATCACCTCCGTCAATTCCTGCACCGAAGCCCGCGCGAGCCATTCGGCCGCCGACTCCCCACGCGTCGGATCCATTCGCATGTCCAGCGGACCATCGGCGCGAAAGCTGAAACCGCGCGCCGGATCGTCCACCTGCGGCGAGGACACGCCCAGGTCCAGCAACACACCCGACACCTTCTCGATACCGCGCGCCGCAAGCGCGTCGCGCATCGATGCAAAGCTGTCATGCACGATCGAGAAGCGCGCATCCTCGATGCGCTGCGCCGTCTCGATCGCCCTCGGATCCTTGTCGAACGCGATCAGCCGGCCGGCCTCCGCCAGCCGCGCGAGTACCGCGCGGCTGTGGCCGCCGCGCCCGAACGTGCCGTCGACATAAATGCCGTCCGGGCGCGTCACGAGCGACTCGACTGCTTCGTCCAACAGCACGGTCCGATGCTGCAATTCATTTCCCATCGCGGGCGTCTCCGTCACCGCAATCAGAACGTAAAGTTCTTGAGCGCATCGGGCATGCCCTGCGCCATCGCTGCCTGCTCCTTCGCGATGTAGGTCTGCGAATCCCACAGCTCGAAGTGACTACCCATTCCCAACAACATGACTTCCTTTTCCAGTCCGGCTGCCATCCGCAGCTCGGGCGATACGAGAATCCGGCCCGCGCTGTCGAGATCGACATCCATCGCATTGCCGAGAAAAATCCGCCGCCACCAATGGGCGTCCATCGGCAGCGCGGCGATCTTGGCGCGGAATACTTCCCATTCGGGGCGCGGAAACAGCAACAGGCAGCCGTCCGGGTGCTTGGTCACAGTCACCCGTCCTTCTGCCTGTCCTTGCAGCGCTTCGCGATAGCGAGACGGCACCGACATCCGCCCTTTCGCATCGAGCGTCAGCGCCGACGCCCCTTGGAACACTTTCCGCTCTCCCGTTCAGGGCACCGAAGCACCCGCCCAACGCTCAAGAATTTAGCCCGAACAGCCCGCCAAATCACACAAAAATACACTTTCTCACACTGTCTCCCACTTTAGAGGAAGGGTTTGGCACGGTCAAGGGAGCGGCCCGCTTTTTTGACGAATTTTGTTAGTTAGAACAAGGACTTACGCGCACATGCTCATGCCACCCCTCATACCAAAAACCGTTATAAATGAACGGGCTAGGGAAGCTTGTGAAGGTGATACGTGAGAAAGGCGGGCCAGACTGGCGTGCGGACGGGACTTTCGGGGGCGGGAAAACGCGGAAAAAACGGGCGGTATCGGGTTCGGCGGACCGGCGCGGCGTCGTGCGTCGCGCCGGCCCCGGACGTCAGAGATAGTACGCTGTGCGCGTCATGACTTTCGACGCGGCGCGCATCAGCATGCGCGCGGGCAGCGGCAGTTCGATGCCGCCGGCGTCGGTCGCGGCCTTGCCGTGCTTGACCTCGTCGACCCGCATCTGCTCGACGATCGCGCGCGACGCCGTGTCGGTGGCCGGCAACTCGGAAAGGTGCCCGTCGAGGTGGCTCTCGACCTGACGCTCCGTCTCCGCCATGAAGCCGAGGCTGACCTTGTCGCCCAGCGTGCCGGCCGCGACGCCGATCGCGAGCGCGCCGGCGTACCACAGCGGGTTGAGCAGGCTCGGACGCGAATCGAGTTCCTTCAGCCGATGCGCGGTCCACGCGAGGTGATCCTCCTCCTCGCGTGCTGCTTCCTCGAACATCGCCTTCGACGATGCCGAGCGCGCGGTCAGCTTCTGCGCCTGATAAAGCGCCTGCGCACAGACCTCGCCGACATGGTTCACGCGCATCAGCCCGGCGGCATGCGCGCGCTCCGCGGGCGTCAGTTCGCCGGCGGGCGGCTCCGTCGGCACGGGCACCGGGCGGCTCATCCGGCTAATGCCGGTCAGCGAGCGCAAGCCGCGATCGAATTCGCTGATCAGTTCATCCAACACCATCCTGTTCTCCTGGCTGCGTGTGCCGCCGCGGGCGGCAAAGGCACGTGCTCCGCTGCGTAACCGACTTGATTATTCAGCGGAAATTGCGGTTAACCCGTGATTTTAACCATTGTTGCATAAAGGAAACATGGCGACCTTGAGCGACGGCATTTCGCTTTGTCCGAAAAATCGGTTTTGCTACATTACGTGCGACTTCTTGCGAAGTTGGTGGGGCCCGTCAACAGAACATAACTATCCGCCCCGCCAAAAAAATTCAGTGATTCTTGGAGATCCGTTAATGAAAAAGTCGCTTCTCGCGCTCGTCGCGCTGGGCGCGTTCGCTGGCGCAGCTCATGCGCAAAGCAGCGTGACGCTTTACGGCATCATCGATGAAGGCTTCATCTTCAACAACAATGCGAAGGGCGGCCATCTGTACGGTCTGTCGAGCGGCGTGATGCAAGGCAGCCGCTTCGGCCTGCGCGGCACCGAAGATCTGGGCGGCGGCCTGAAGGCGGTCTTCGTGCTCGAGAACGGTTTTGACGTCAACTCCGGCAGGCTCGGCCAGGGCGGCCTGATGTTCGGCCGCCAGGCTTACGTCGGCCTGTCGAGCCAGTTCGGTACGGTCACGCTGGGTCGTCAGTACGACTCCGTCGTCGACTTCGTCGGCCCGCTCGAGGCAGGCGATCAGTGGGGCGGCTACATCGCTGCTCACCCGGGCGACCTCGACAACTTCAACAACGCGTACCGTGTGAACAACGCGGTCAAGTACACGAGCCCGACCTACGGCGGCTTCTCGTTCGGCGGCATGTACAGCTTCGGCGGTCAGGCCGGCCAGTTCTCGCGGAACCAGGTCTGGTCGCTCGGCGCCGGTTACAACAACGGCCCGCTGGTGTTGGGTGTCGGCTACTTGAACGCCCGCACGCCGGCGAACTTCGGCGGCATGTTCAACACCGGCGCGTCGGCTGCCACGACGGCCGTGTCGTCGCCGGTGTACGGCGCGTACGCGAACAGCGCGAACACGTACCAGGTCATCGGTGCGGGCGGCGCGTACACGTTCGGCGCGGCGACGATCGGCGCGACGTACTCGAACACGAAGTTCAAGGGCTTCTCGGTGGGTCCGTTCGTGAACCAGACCGCGACGTTCAACAACGGCGAAATCAACTTCAAGTATCAGCTGACCCCGGCGCTGATCGTCGGCGCCGCGTACGACTACACGCAAGGCAGCAAGATCGACGGCAACTCGGCAGCCAAGTACCACCAGGGCTCGCTGGGCGTCGACTACTTCCTGTCGAAGCGCACGGACGTCTACGTGATCGGCGTGTACCAGCATGCATCGGGCAACGCGCTCGACGCAGCAGGCAACGTCGTTCAGGCACATGCTTCGATCAACGGTCTCGACCCGTCGACGACCAGCAACCAGGTCGCAGCTCGCGTCGGCATCCGTCACAAGTTCTAATCAGCTTGTCTGACAAGCCGCAGCATATTGAAGGCGCCTTCGGGCGCCTTTTTCTTTGTGGAGCCCGGGAAGCGAAGCGGTGAGCGGGACGGTCGCAGCACATCGCGGCGACTGCAACGTACCGTTCGCGGGCTTCATCGACGCGTACGCCTTGGCCGATTGCTCGCGGAATGCACCGAGCGCCATCCGCGCGCTGACAACCCCGTTGAGGCGTTCCGTCGGCTGCGACGCGCCCGGTCGAACGCGCGTCGTTCCGGCGATAGCCACATCGGTGCGCCGCAGCCCCGATGCCGGCGTCACAAATAAAAAACCCGGCACAGGCCGGGCTCGTTGTTCGACTTCGGTGTTACGCGCGTCCGTCGCGCAATTCGCGCCGCAGGATCTTGCCGACGTTCGTCTTCGGCAGCTCCGTGCGGAACTCGACGAGTTTCGGCCGCTTGTAGCCGGTGAGCCGCTCCTTGCAGTACGCGAGGATGTCCTTGTCGGTCAACGCCGGATCCTTCTTCACGACGAACAGCTTCACGGCTTCGCCCGAGTGCTCGTCCGGCACGCCGACCGCCGCCACCTCGAACACGCCCGGGTGGGACGCCACCACGTCCTCGACCTCGTTCGGATACACGTTGAAGCCGGATACCAGGATCATGTCCTTCTTCCGGTCGACGATCTTCACGTAACCGCGCGCGTCCATCACGCCGACGTCGCCGGTCTTGAAGAAACCGTCCGGGAACATGACCTTCTCGGTTTCATCCGGACGGTTCCAGTAGCCGGCCATGACCTGCGGTCCGCGGATGCAGATCTCGCCCGGCTCGCCGAGCGGGACGTCCGCGCCGGCATCGTCGCGGATGGCAACCTCGGTCGACGGCAGCGGCAAGCCGATCGTCCCGCTGTACTCGGTCGCCGTCACGGGATTGCAGGTGGCAACCGGCGACGTTTCAGACAGGCCATACCCTTCGACGATCGCCGTATGGGTCTTCTCATACCAGCGCTTCGCGACGCTTTCCTGGATCGCCATGCCGCCGCCGTTGGCGATCGCGAGCTTCGACAGGTCGAGCTGGTTGAAGTCGGGATGGTTCAGCAGCGCGTTGTACAGCGTGTTGACGGCCGGGATCGTCGAGATCTGGTAACCCTTCAGCTCCTTGATCATGCCGCCGATGTCGCGCGGGTTCGGAATCAGGATACCCATACCGCCCGTGCGCATCGTCAGGAAACCGCAGACCGTCAGCGCAAACACGTGATAGAGCGGCAGCGCGACGACCGTCACGAACTGCTTCACGTCGGGGTACTTCTCGTGCGCCGGATGGTGCCACGCGCCGGCCTGCAGCACGTTCGACACGATGTTCCGGTGCAGCAGCGTCGCGCCTTTCGCGACACCCGTCGTGCCGCCCGTGTACTGGAGGAACGCGACGTCGTCGGGGCCGAGCTTCTGCGGCTTGAAGGTCTGGCGCGCGCCTTCCGACAGCGCGGCCTTGAAGCGCGTAAACGACGGAAGCTGCCAGGCCGGCACCATCTTCTTCACGTTGCGCACGACGTAATTGACCAGCCAGCCCTTGATGCCCAGCAGATCGCCCATCGACGCGACCACCACATGCTTGACCGCGGTATTGGCGATGACGGCCTGCAACGTCGACGCGAAGTTCTCGAGGATGACGATCGCTTCCGCCCCGCTGTCCTTCAGCTGATGTTCGAGCTCGCGCGGGGTATAGAGCGGGTTGACGTTGACGACGGTGTAGCCCGCGCGCAGCACCGCGACGATCGCCACGGGATACTGCAGCACGTTCGGCATCATGAGGGCGACGCGCGCGCCGCGCGCCAGACCGCGCGATTGCAGCCATGCGCCGAACTGGCGCGACAGCGCATCGAGCTCGCCGTACGTGATGCTCTTGCCCATGCAGACGAACGCCTTGCGGTCGCGATACTGCCTGAAGCTTTCGTCGAGGAGATCCGGAATGGAAGGATACGGGGACGCGTCAATTTCGGCTGGAACGCCGGGTGGGTACGATTTCAGCCAAATTTTTTCCATACTGCGCGTCTCCTCACAGATTTTCGAATGGTCGTGCTAAAACGCATCGTAGCGGCTCGCAGGTCCCGCGACAACAGGGTTAGATGCTCACTTCCAACTTTCGAGCGATTTCGTCTGATCATATCTCGAAGTTCGGTCAAATCCGCTCAACTTCGACCAGACAATCGTAGAACGTCGCCGAGTTGCCGAGATCGGTCAGCGCCTGGCTTGTCACTTCGTTTGCGTTTCGCCCATCCGCCGCGAGCTTCTTCCACCAGATCGACAGCCCGACGACGAGGCCTTGTCGCGCGCGATCGGTCACTCTCGCGACCGCCTGCATCGAGCCGCGGTCGTTGAAGATGCGTACGACATCGCCCTCGTGGATGCCGCGCGCATCGGCGTCGGCCGGATGCAAGTCGAGGTGCGGCTGGCCTTCCGTGCTGCGCAGGCTGTCCACGTTGACGAACGTGCTGTTCAGGAAGTGCCGCGCCGGCGGCGAAATCATCGCGAGCGGATAGCGGGCGGCGAGTTCAGGCGCGGCCTCCGCCGATTCGAACGGCGGCAGGTAATCGGCCACTGGGTCCATGCCCATCTGTTCGAGTCGCGCGCTATGGAACTCGCATTTGCCGGACGGCGTACGGAAGCCACCGTTCGCGAAAGGCGCGTCCGCCACCTTCAACTTCAGCCAGCCGGCACGCTTCAACGTATCCCAATTGCTGTCGAGCGCCGGGTCGTCCCAACGGAGCGCTGCCTGCGCGACCTCTTCATCGCTGTGGAAAAGCGCGGGCTCGTCGAGCCCCATACTGCGGGCAATGCCACGAAAGATTTCGGTGTTCGGGCGGGCGTCGCCGACTGGCGGAATCGCCGGCAGATTCGCCATTACATAGGTGTGGCCGTACGACTTGTGGACGTCGAGATGCTCGAGCTGGGTCGTAGCCGGCAACACAATGTCGGCGAAATCGGCCGTATCGGTCTTGAAGTGTTCGAGAACGACCGTGAACAGATCGTCGCGCGCGAACCCCGCCGCTACTTTCGACGAGTCGGGCGCGACCGCGACCGGATTTGAATTGTAGACAATTACCGCTTCGACCTTCGGCCCGAAAGCCGCGTCGCCCGGATTCAGCAACGCATCGCCGATCGTGTTCATGTTGATGATGCGGGGGAGCTTGTGCGGCCAGCCGGGCATCAGATCGGGGCGCAGCAGCGCCGCGTGATTGACCGGCGCCGACTCCGACGACGACAGCAGCAGGCCCCCTGCCCGGTCGCGCCACGCGCCCGTCAGCGCAGGCAGGCTCGCGACCGCGCGCACGGCATTGCCGCCGCCGCGGACGCGCTGCATCCCGTAATTGAGCCGGATCGCTGCCTTGCGAGTCGCACCGTAACGACGTGCGAGTTCGATCAGCTCCGACGCTTCGATGCCGCAGATCCGGGCGACACGTTCCGGCGGATAGGACAGGGCTCGCGCCTTGAGCGCGTCGAAGCCGAGCGTATGACGCGCGATGTAGTCGTGATCGAGCAGATCTTCGGTAATCAGCACATGCATCATCCCGAGCGCGAACGCACCATCGGTGCCGGGTTTCAAGGCGATGTGCTGGTGACATTTCTCCGCCGTCAGCGAGCGGTACGGATCGATCGCAACGAGACGGGCACCGCGACGCTTGGCTTCCTGCGCGCGGGTCCAGAAGTGAAGGCTCGATGCGATGGGATTGGCGCCCCAGATCAGAATCAGCTCGCTTTCCTCGAAATGCTCGAGATGCATGCCGACGTTTCCGCCGTACGTATAGCGCAGGCCGGCCGCGCCGGCCGCGGAGCAAATTGCCCGCTCGAGCCGCGACGCGCCGATTTTATGGAAGAAGCGCTGCGCAATGCCTTCGCCCTGCACGAGCCCCATCGTTCCCGCATAGCTGTACGGCAGGATCGCCTCCGGCGCGCGCGCGGCGATTTCGCCGAGACGGCGGCCGATCTCGTCGAGCGCTTCGGTCCAGCTGATCGGCGCGAATCGCCCTTCTCCCTTCGCTCCGATGCGCTTGAGCGGAACGGTAAGACGGTCCGGATGATGAACGCGGTCCGCGTATCGGCTGACTTTCGTACACAACACGCCTTGCGTGGGCGGATGATCGGGATCGCCCGTGACCTTGATCGCCCGGCCGTTTTCGACGGTCACTCGCATTGCGCAGGTGTCCGGACAATCGTGTGGGCATACGGCCCGAGCTATCTGAGTGGCGGCGTTCATCGTTTCGGATGCGACTGCGTGGAGAGGATTCGCAAATTTTACGTGGACGGGCCGAATAAGACGTCGATTCGTATGAATTTCCCGTCTATTTTTGGAGAAAAGCAGAAGCGGAGGATGGGGAGTATCGACAGTTGAGCGGCTTCTAACGGCCGGTGCGGCGGCGGTACGGGTTAGATGCAACCCTGGTGGTGGCATCGCTGCGCCGATACGGGTCGCAGGTTCGATCGGGGATAACCGATCGGGATCCATCGCTTTTCCGTCGCGCCAATGCAAAAACCCCCGCCTTGTCGGGCGGGGGTTCTTGGCTTAGGGAGCCTGACGATTACCTACTTTCACACGGGAATCCGCACTATCATCGGCGTAGAGTCGTTTCACGGTCCTGTTCGGGATGGGAAGGGGTGGGACCGACTCGCTATGGTCATCAGGCAAAGAGGGTTGTTCTGCTGGCGTGGCCAATAGAACCAATCTGGGAAGAAGCAGTAATTTAGGTTGTGTGTATCACACACGAGAATCCAACTTGTCCGACGCGCTCTGTCAGCGCGAAACAGACTTGTTATAGGATCAAGCCTTACGGGCAATTAGTATCAGTTAGCTGAACGCATTACTGCGCTTACACACCTGACCTATCAACGTCCTGGTC